>CAVREJ010000015.1:0-39745 GCA_963720135.1 uncultured Acidobacteriaceae bacterium | reverse complement strand
AATGCTCTAGGCTCGCCATCCGGGAAGGGTGGGAAGGCCTGAGGGTTTCTGGGGTTGTTCCGGTTTGGCCGGGATGCTGGGACACCTGGTCGCGGGCGACCGACCGATCGTTCCTCTTCTGTAATGGGACGTACCCAAAGGCTGTGACTGGCAGAACCCACTCATTCGAACCCCGCGAATGAGTGGGGCACCCGCAGGCTCTTGCAAAAAACCCAAGGATGGGACAACCCCGCATCTCTTCCCGCGGACAGATCGTCATTCCTGGTCCTGTTCGCAAGGCGCTGGCGATCGAACCTGGGACGCCGTTCCTTGTCCTCGCGAGAAAAGACACTGTTGTGCTTCACCGCCTGCAGGAGCCGCCGTGGCAGTTCTTCGACGACATGGTCAAGCAAGCCGAGAAGCAAGGTCGCCAGCACGACGCCGCCATGCAGGGGTTCGCGAAAGTTGTGAAGAAGCTGAGGTACGGGCGGTAACGAAGGTCGAGGCGGTTTCCGGAGACGGAAGCAGGGTGCCCCGGGTCTCGCGACTTTCGAGACCCGGGTGAACACAGGTTGACGGCCTGAGCCGTGCCACCTCAGAAGGATCACTCGCCCCCTCGTTTCTGGAGGACCGGTAAGATCCTGGCGTGGACCCTCCCACGTCTCGAAAACCGCGAGACTTGGGCCACCCGCCATTGCAGACGTTGTTTTTTGCCATTTACTATAAAAAGCTGGTTCAGAAAGCTGCACGCTTCCCTTTCTGTATCGGACCATCTCAGGTGTCCATGGCTAAGAAAAGCACGACCACATCTGTCGCGCCGCGAACTCTCACTGACTTCATAGAGGAATTTGCGCGATACTCGTCGAGGCTCTAACTACGTTGAAATGCTATCGCGGCCAGCGGGACTCCTCTTGGCCAAACGTAGCGGGTATATTCCGACCTGATCTCAAAGAGCTTCTTAAGAACGAGAAAAGGGCAGTTCGTGATCTGATCTCAGTTCATCCTCATGAGTTTGCATCCGACGAAACCATGTTCGATAAGCTCGTCCGGATGCAGCATTTTGGACTGCCGACTCGATTGCTGGACGTTTCGCTGAATGCACTGGTCGCGCTTTATTTTGCAACCGACCCAGGCCCTGATGGTAGCAAACCGAGTGACGGTATGGTCACAGCTTTCGCAATTCCGCCGGAACGCGAGAAGTACTTTGACAGCGATTCAGTAAGTTGCATTGCCAATTTGGCCAATATGACTTCTGAGGAGAAGGACGAGATCTCTCGATTGAAAGAGTCGCTAAGGAGACTCTGATTAAGCTCTCCCTTTCCACAGGAGTATAGGTTAAAGTTACGCCAGCATGAAACAGAGGACACTGGCGATGATGACTGGCTTTGAGCGGTACAGCAAGAAGACCAAGCGTGCATTGTTTCTGGAAGAGATGGAGCAGGTGGTGCCGTGGCGCAAGTTGTGTGCGCTGATCGAGCCCTGTTATCCCAAAGCCGGCAACGGGCGGCCGCCGGTAGGGGTGGAGCGGATGCTGCGGATTTATTTCTTGCAGCAGTGGTTCAACCTGTCGGACCCGGCGGTGGAAGAGGCGCTGTACGACTCGGTGGTGCTGCGGCAGTTCGTGGGCATTGATCTGGGGCAGGAGCCGGTGCCCGACGAGACCACGGTGTGCAAGTTTCGCCACTTACTGGAAGAGCACAAGCTGGGCGGAGAGATGCTGGAGAGGGTGAACGTGCACTTGCAGGAGAAGGGAGTGCGCATCACGACGGGTACGATTGTGGACGCCACCATCATTCATGCGCCCAGCTCGACCAAGAACCGCGAGGAGAAGCGCGATCCGGAGATGCATCAGACGAAGAAGGGGAAGCAGTGGTATTTCGGGATGAAGGCGCATGTAGGCGTAGACAGCAAGACCAAGATCATCCACTCGGCCGTAGTGACGGCGGCCAATGTGGCCGATGCCAAGGTGCTGCCGGAGTTGCTGCACGGAGAGGAGACGCGGGTGTGGGGCGATCAGGGCTATGTCGGGCAGACCGACGCCATCCATGAAGCAGCGCCGCGGGCCCGGGACTGCACCCATCGCCGGTATCGCTATAAAGACCGCATCGACGAAGTGGAGCGGGCCAAGAACCGGACCAAGTCGAGCGTGCGCTCCAAAGTGGAGCATGTGTTCCAAATTCTCAAACTGAAGTTTGGCTTCGTGAAGGTACGCTACCGAGGACTGCAGAAGAACGCCAATCGATTGTTTGCCAGCTGCGCCTTGGTGAACCTGTTTCTGGTTCGCAAGAAGCTGCTGCGCTTGGCGGCAGTATAGGCCACGGAAAGTAGATCTCCTGCGCAGGTTGCGTGATTGGAAGCGACAGAATACGCCCTCAACAACTGGTTTCACGATTCGGAATCGACAAGTTGGTGATGCACTGCCTCAGAAGCAGTGCTTATTCAGAGTTTCCCTAATAGAACTACCTGAAGACGAACAAATCACGAAATTCAATGAAGATGGCGTTATAAAACGACTTCATCAATTTATTAGCAATTTATTAGGTCAGAAAAATCATATTTTCAACCAATTATCAACCCAATAGACTTGTTTAAGCCGTATTATGTTCATCCCAAAATGAGCAATAGGCGAATCCTGGCACAATCGGGCGCCTTCATCCTCTACGGCATAGATCCACTCAAGAAAATATTCTTTCCGTACAAGATTGAAGAGACACCATTCCTTGTTCCTCAGAAGGCGAAGGAAGCTATTCGAAGGGCACTCGCAAATCTTGGCATCAACGAAAGCACACTTTTCCCCGAGATCGACAAGGCTGCAGCCCGGATCAAGAATAGTTACTCCAAGGTAGTTGGGACCTCGGCTAAAATCTAGGCCGAGACCGGAAATTCAAACCGAGACGATGCGGAGCAGCAGGGCGGTTCTTTAAAATGACGCGGTGACGCATTTAGCTTTTAGAGTTTCCGCCACTTGTCCCTGCCGCCAACCTTCGTATCGCGGACACGCTCAACGTGAACTGCCGCATCCGGGTACATCTTACGAGCCCGCTCAATGGCCTTATCCTGGGTTGGGAGTATTGCACTGGCCTTTTCCGAACCTGGTTTTCTTACCGCAAAATCTCCCTGCTCGCGCCTTTCGATATACACCTCATTCTTGGCCATGTGACCCCCTTCCCCACGAATAGGATACACCGAGGAACACCGCCGGCACCACATTGAGCTCGCCGGCGGGGTGGCCCAGAGCCTGCCCTGAGCTTGTCGAAGGGTCTCGCGGTTTTCGAGACCTGGGTAAGTGCGACACTTCACCGCGGGAAAGTTGTCACTTCTTGAAACTTCAGCTTGTGGGCGCTCCACTCGTTTAGACAGACGGCCCCTTTCTCCTGATAGGCATAAGCGCGGAAGCTGCTCCAGCGGCGCGTGGCCCAGCCTACCATCCTGAGGGTGCCCCATCCAAGCTGGGTTTGCTTGGGTGGGGTTTTCGCGGGCCGTGTCATGCCTGTTTTATGAACCATGAAAGTCGAAATCCCCACCCACCAAAAGAAGGTTGGATGGGGCACCCGATGTTCATTTGCTTAGCTGAGTTCTTGCGTGGCCACCCGCCGGGGCGGCATTTCGTCAAACATAAAAATAGAAGCTCAGGCTTCCGAGAGCGGCTAACTAGCATCTTACGACGCGGGAGCTTTCTGAGTTACAGTGTTCGCCCTCAATCCTGGCCCTAAAGTGAGCCTTGATGCCGCAAACCGTTTCCGCGGCACCAGTCGACAAGCGAACGAAGACTGAACTATCGCCTGGGAGTCGGAAAGCGGAAAGTAACCCAAATTCGAGCGGCACAACCTAAAGCGAAGAAGAGGTCATCGGCATGCCTTTGCTCCAAGTCGTAATTGTCCTAATCGTGGTCGGCGTTCTTTTGTGGCTGGTGAATCGCTTCATTCCCATGCAATCCACCATCAAGTCGATCCTCAACGCGGTTGTCGTTATTGCGGTTGTCATTTGGATTCTGAATTTGTTCGGGCTTTTCCAGGCTTTCTCAAACATTCATGTCGGCAAGTGAGCACTGCCTGCTTTCGCATACGGCGGCTAAGCAGGGACGCGTAGTCGCTTGGAAGATGGCGAATCGATGCCACTCCGTTGTTCTTCTTGCTCTGGGAGGAATGTTCTGCGCGTTGCCTTATTCGCTGAAGGCACAAGAATTACACGCGAGCCCGCCCAACTTAAACTCAATTCTAGACGCTTTGGAGAAAACCGAGGCGCAGAACCCTGCCCTCTCGCAGCCTTACGAAGTGATACGGCAATATAAAGTATTCCGCGGCGACGATCCCCAGCCTTACTCGGAAGCAACCGCTCACATCAGCTCTACTCCCCCTGACACCAAAACCTTCAAAGTTACCGAAGAGCAGGGTGGATCGAAAGGCATCAAGATCGTAGATGCCATTTTGGAACAGGAAGTAGCTTCTGCCAAGGCTGGATATCGAGGGGACATCAACCGATCCAATTATGACTTCGTTTTCGTGGCCGAGCAGAACTTCGGAGCAGCTCCAGAGTACATTCTGCACATCATTCCAAAACGTAAGGAGAAGGGCCTGTTCCTCGGCGACATCTGGGTGGATGCCAAGACCTACCACATCCGTCAGGTTGTGGGAGTCCCGGCTAAGAGTCCCTCTTTCTGGATCAAGGATCTCCACATCACCGTCCAATTCGCCGCCGTGAACGGCATGTGGATACCGGTGTTTGTGCATGCGATCGCGACGGTTCGATTTCTCGGTATTTGCACTCTTACGGGTCGCAACCTAACGCCGCCAATTGCCGATTCAGGCGCGCTGAAGCCATAATCCTTACATTGTTCTACTGCCATCCCCGTTACGAGTGCAGAGGCGCATGTTGGGCGGGTGGCCTGCCTTTAACGATCTTTGCCTGCATCGTTCGCACTTGCAAGAAACGCGAAGGATGGGGCACGCTCAGTGCCCACTGTGTTGGCAATGCCCGTGAGATCAAAAGCTCGGGCCACCCGGACGAGCTTCCCACAGCATTTCATGCATCCATGTGTAAAGTACAAATATGAACTCCGGAGGATTCATGGCGAACACACAGACACTGATAGCTCAGGCCTACTCTGCCTTCAATCATCGGGATATCGAAAGCGCCGTGGCGCTCATGAGTGAGAACGTTAGCTGGCCCAAGGCATCGGAAGGCGGGCGTGTCGTCGGGAAAGAAGAGATCCGGTCCTACTGGATCCGTCAGTGGAAGGAGTTTGATCCTCACGTGGAACCGCTTGAGGTAATCGACCAGGAAGGCGGCATTACCAACGTCAAAGTTCATCAACTCGTGAAAAGCCTTGGTGGCGATGTCCTCTCTGACAGCGAGGTGTGGCACGTTTATGCCATCGCGAACGGTCTCATTGAACGCATGGACCTCAAGAAAAGCGAAAAGAGTCGGACCCAACGCCATCTACAGCATTCTCCAGACACTAGGGCGGGTGGGCCAGCCTTTGAATTGCCGAAGCTACCGCAAGATCAAAAGCCCGGGCCACCCGGCCGAATGTTCATAGCTTTCCGGTTGGGACTGCGCCTGCACGCTCGTAATTCACGATAATGACGCCTTTCGAGGTGACTGTGCTTTCCGTCACCTTGAATGCCGCCGGGATCGTGCCCTCGGCAAACAATCGTTTTCCACTGCCCAACGTTATCGGAATTATCTTCAGCCAGAACGCATCGACCAAATCATGTTTCATGAGTGTCTGAACCAGATTTGCGCTTCCATAAACGTGCAAAGCCGGCCCTTCCTGCTGCTTGATTTTGGTGATTTTCTCCGCAATATCTCCGTTGAGAAACACGGACGGCTGCCATTGGTGAGAAGTCATGGTATTCGAGGCGACGTACTTGGTGGCGGTGTTGACGGCGGGCCACATGTCACCATGTTGCGGCCAGAATCGTGCCCAAATGTCGAAGGTTCTGCGCCCTAGCAACAAGTCACACGGCAGGTTCATCTGCTTCTTTATGGCCGTTGAAACAACAGGGTCGGAATGTGGACTTATCCACCCGCCGTACGCGAAGCCGCCACTGGTATCTTCCTCGGGCCCGCCTGGGGCTTGTATGACGCCATCAAGGGAGACAAATTCAAGCACATTGATTTTTCTCATGACTGAGTTCCTTCGAGTCCTATCTGATTTTGTGCCGTCACCGGTAGAGCGGGCCTTCAGGCCTGTCGCAGACAGCGCGACAAGGATGGGGCAACTCGATTCTGGAACTGACGAAAGGATGGGCCAGCCCCCATGTGTTCGCACTGGACGCGCCTGTCTCAGTCATGATGCTGTCCTACAGGCGTTCCGTCGGACCAATCCGCCACCCCGACTAAGAACACAAGAATCGGTGGCAGCCCTTTCATTTGGGATGGTTCCTTCGACGAGAAGAACCAATAGGGGGCCGACATGACCGGCGAGTCCGCCGCGCCAGAACCCCAATCCTTAGCGTCCTTGAGCGGGGTATAGAACATCAGATGAGGTCCATTGTGTTCCCCCTGGTCTGTCAGATAGGACGATTTCGACATCATGTAGTCCATCGAGCCGCTCTCCAGGCTCGGCAGTTGTTTTTTCTCGTACGCAGTTTTGAGTGCCGACACAATCTCCGCCTTGGAACGGCCTGCCATCACCATTCTGGCGCGCAGAGACATGATCGGCACAATCGAACGCGCAGCCTGCGGGTTCAGACAATCCGCGGCCCTCACCTTCGGGCTCCAGAATTCGGGCCAGTCAAACATTCCCACCCAGCCTCGTCCCACCATGCAGACAAAGCCGTTCTTGCCTTCGACCGCAGTCTCGTAGCCCTGCCGTCCCAGAACCAGGATCGTCGCGTCGCGGGATATGGAATCGGGAGCGGCACTCCGCGCCAACTGAATCTCGGCGTTTTTTTCCATCAAGTATTGGTCGACCGGCGCCATCTTCGGGTACGGATCCGACTGTGCTGTGGCATTCGGCACCAGAAAACCGATGCTGATAGCCAGCACTGGGGCCATGATCCAGCCAAAACAGAGGTATCTCACCGTTCTGCTCCTTATCTTCTTCTCCGGATGGGAGCCAGCGGCGTAGCTTCGCGCTGGCTCGTCCAACCCAGAATCACTACGGCGCATGTTTCGAAGATCGCGTCGGGCCAGACTATTCCGTTGCTCCCTCCGGAGCCGGGAAGAATAGAAGTTCGCGCACCTCGCCCACCGCATCGCAGGAGATGGCACCCTTGCGCGCCCACGCGAGTGCCTGGTCCATATCGGCAGCTTCCAGTATCCAGAAACCGCCCATGTGCTCCTTGGTCTCGGTGTACGGCCCATCGGTGACGAGCACCGTGCCGTCGGACCGCTTCCGCACCGTCTTGGCTTTGGCGGCCGGCGAAATGCCGCAGGCGAACTTCCTCACGCCGGCAGCAATCATTTCGCGGTTGAGCGCGTGGATCTCTTCGATCATCGCTTCGGTTACAGTGGACGGGTCGAAGTCGTCGGGGAGGTAATTAGCAACCAGATATTGTGGCATGATTTTTTCTCCTTTGGTTTCTGTAATGGTCTTCGGCGGGCCAGTTGCCCTGCCTTCACGATATAGTCGAACGGCCGAGTGGAATTCGACAACTCGTCCAAGAAATTTTTCCTCCGCGCTTTAGGACTACGCTTTGCGCCTGCTCATCTCAATATCCGGCGGGTGGACCGGCCTAGACGCCGAGGGTGCCCGTCCAAGCTCCGCTTGGGTAGGCCTTTGACATCCTCGATTGACGAAAAAGACTATCGCCAATGATTGACAATCCTTGCCAATCGCAATACCTTGAAAGCTGAACGGACTGAACCACCTTGACACTCAATATCAACCTGACCCCGCAACTCGAAAAGCTGGTTCGCCAGAAAGTCGAATCCGGACGCTACAACTCCGCCAGCGAGGTGGTGCGCGAAGCCCTGCGCCTCATGGAGACGCAGAACGAGCTGCACGCTCTTCAACTCGAACGGCTTCGGCGCGACATCCGTCAAGGTCTGGAAAGCGGCCCGCCGCGCCCGTGGAGCGTGGCCGAAATGAAGCGGCAAGGCCGCAAGCTTGCCGCGTCCCGCAAAGCCGACTCTCAATAAAATGCTGTCTGTTGTAATACGCCCGAAGGCCGGGTGCCCCTCCGAAAGACGTTGTCGCCAATAGGAAGAAGACATTAGAATCGGAAAGCTCATGCGGCAGCATAAGAGAGAGGACGCCAGGGGCCATGCTCTCTAACAGCAACCTGGCTAGCCAGATCGATAAGAAGTTCGACGGGGACGTTTCTAATCAACGGTTCTCGAATCAGCTCTTTATGCGGCTCATCGCAAAGGAAAAGCGCTTCACCAACGTTAACTTCACGCAATCGATCTTTGACTCTTGCTACATTCGAAAGTGTGTCTTCGATTCGTGCAATTTTACCGGGTGTCGATTCATCGGATCGAATCTAGGCGGTTCCGTCTTTTTGGGGTGCACGTTTGATTATGCGACGTTTGAAAGGACTGCAATCGATAACGACATCCTCAGTGGGGGCTGCCCAGGACACGAAAATCTAAAGATGAGATTCGCCCGCTCGTTAAGGATGAACTACCAGCAGCTAGGAGACGCGAAGTCCGTTAATAAGGCGATCACGGTCGAGCTGCAGGCTACGGAAGCGCACCTGCATAAGGCGTGGAGATCGCCGGAGTCCTACTACAGAAATAAGTATAGTGGATACAAACGAATTCAAGTATTTAGTGAATGGACCGCGTTCAAGGTCCTCGATGTTTTATGGGGAAATGGCGAGAGCGTGTGGAAGTTACTCAGGGCACTAGAGCATTTTCATAGATAGTGTAGACTGAGGGTGGCGATTCTCCGCTCCGCCCGATGGCACGACCCTATGCAAATGATTTGCGACGAAAGTTTTTGCAGGCCTATGAGCAGGGCAAAGGGACACTGGGGGAGTTGGCGGAACAATTTGGGGTGAGCGAAGGCTGGGCCAAGAAGATCTCCGCCACCCGTACGCGCACAGGGCAGGTTGAGCGGCCGCCGTGGCGACGTGGCCCAGAGAGCCGGGTGACGGCTGCGGTGCAGACGTGGCTGCGGGAGCAAATCCGCAAGCAGCCGGATCTGACCTTGATGGAGTTGCGGGAGCAACTGCAGAACGTCAAGGGCGTGGGTTTGAGCATCGGGCGGTTGTGGCTGGCCTTACGACAGATGGGACTGCGGCTTAAAAAAAGTCACTCCACGCCCAGGAACAAGAAACGCCGGAGGCGCAGCAGCGCCGGCAAGCGTGGCGAGAAACCCTAGCCCAGATCGACTCGGAGCAGTTGGTATTTCTGGACGAGAGCGGCGCCAGCACCCAGATGACGCGGAACTATGGCCGCGCTCCGCGTGGAGAACGGGTGCCGGAAGGGACGCCCAACAGCCGCTGGCGCACGCTGACCATGCTGGCGGCGCTGACCACCCAAGGTTTGCGGGCACCCATGACCATCGAATCGCCAACCGATGGAGATGTCTTCTTAGCCTATCTGGAACAGGTGTTGTGCCCTCAGCTCCAGCCCGGACAGGTGGTCATCATGGACAATCTGGCGGCTCACAAAGTAGCTGGAGTGCGGCAGCTCATCGACGCCACCGGGGCGCGGCTGCTGTACTTGCCGCCCTATTCCCCCGACTTCAACCCGATTGAGCAAGCCTGGTCGAAGATCAAGCAGTTGCTGCGCTCGGCCAAGGCCCGCACCGCGGATGCTCTGGAAAACGCAATTGCGAAAGCCCTGGCAGCCATTACTGCCGAAAACGCCTTAGCTTGGTTCTCTCATTGCGGATATGGTCTACAATAACTTTGAAAATGCTCTAGCTGTCGCCCTCTTTGCGGTCTCAATGGTCGACGCAATTGCGTTTAGGGACAGTAGCCAACTCTCAAGCTATGGTCGCGCCCTCCTGGATGCGCCGCAGATTTTCCTCGGTACGATTTCTCAAGCCTCCTATCCTGGCCTTTGCCTAACGCTCATAATGCTTCTCAAACTGGGAGTGTTCGGCTTACTAACAGCAATTATCGTTAAACGGTTTAATCGCCGATAATAATGCACATCTACGCATTTGGTTCAATCTGCCGTGGCGAAATAAGTCCAAGCTCAGACATCGACCTTCTCGTGATTGGAGGGGACGACCACTCCCAATATGATCCTGACCTGTACTCGATCTATTCGTACGAAAGGATCCGAGACCTGTGGGACGAAGGTAATCCTTTTGCGTGGCATTTGTCGCTTGAGTCCCGACTACTGTTCTCGTCCGACAAGCACGATTTCTTGCAAGCGCTAGGAAGCCCGTCCCCCTACCGTCATTGCAGCCGCGACTGTGAGAGGTTCTTCGCGCTCTTCCGCGACGCCTGTGCGTCGCTTGCTACTGGCGGCAAGAGTAAGACATTCGACCTCTCTACGGTATTCTTGAGCATAAGGAATATAGCCACCTGTTTTTCTCTCGGTGTCACTGGTCGGCCGGATTTCTCTAGAAGCTCTGCTCTGCGGCTGGGAGCGAATAGCATTTCACTGCCGGGGCAGACGTATCAGGTTCTGGAGCGAGCCCGCCTCTTGTGTACGAGAGGGTATGGAGAGAAAATAACGAATGAAGAGTTTGAATCCTCGCTGGGGCAACTTGGCAGAGTGCACGATTGGATGAGCAAGCTTGTGGAAAGGGCCAACCAACATGAGTGAGTTTAACAACCGCATCGCAGCTCAAAGACGTGTTCTTCGGGTGGTAAACCGGAAGGAGTGGGAAAAGGAAGAGCTGTTTGGGTTGTCGCGAAAGGCAATCGACAGGTGGGTTGGCGTAAATCACCTCGATCCCAAGTCCCAGCTTGTGGAACTGATCGAGGCCGCGTCTTCGAAATTGTCCTTTCTTGCAAACAAGAGCCAGGAGCAGGTATCGGAGGAATACGCAGCGGTTACGAGCGAAATTGCGCTCCTTACTAAGGTGATTGAGTCGAAGATTGGATAGTTAGCCGGCATTTCCAAACCCAAAAAACGCAAGGAACGGGGCACCCGCTGTGCTAGTGATGCCAGCGAGATCAAAACCCTGGGCCATCCCGCCCACTCCATTTTTTTATTTCAGCTGTCGAATCCGCTCCTGCAGGAATTGCCGCTCCGGTTCCTGTTGGGTCAGCGCCAGCGCTTTCTCATAAGAGGACCGAGCCTCAGCTGTCCTGCCGAGCCTGCGGTACATATCTGCACGGGCTGAATGCGCCAGGTAATAATTTGCCAATTCGCCATGTTCCAACACCGCGTCGATCTGCGCCAGACCGGCCTCTGGTCCATCGCACATGGCAATGGCCACGGCACGATTGAGCTGTACAACCGGCGAAGGCTGAATTCGTACCAATTGGTCGTAAAGCGCAACAATCTGCCGCCAGTCGGTCACAGCGACCGATTCCGCCTCCGCATGAACGGCCGCAATCGCAGCTTGCAGTGTGTAAGAGCCGAAGCGGCGAGACTTCACGGCCTTCTCCAGCAATGCCACTCCCTCCGCGATCTGCTCCCGGTTCCAGAGCGATCGATCCTGGTTCTCCAGCAAAATCAGCTCTCCGGCCGGAGAGGTTCTCGCGGCGCGACGGGATTCCTGTAGCAACATCAGGGCAAGCAGCCCAATGACCTCCGGCTCTGGCTGGAGTTCGCTCAGCAACCGGCCCAGTCGAATCGCCTCGCCGGTTAGCTCGGCCCGCGTCACCTCCGCTCCCGCCGCAGCCGAGTAGCCCTCGTTAAAGACGAGATAGATGACCTGAAGCACCGCGCCCAGTCGCTCCGGCAATTCCTGCGGTGTCGGCACCTCGTACGGAATCCGTGTCTCTCGAATCTTTGCCTTGGCGCGCACAATGCGCTGCGCCAGCGTACGCGGAGTGGTAAGGAAGGCCTTGGCTATCTCCTCGGTGGTCAGTCCGCACACCTCACGCAAGGTGAGCGCAACGTGCGCTTCCGGCGCTAGAGATGGATGACAGCAGGTAAAAATCAGGCGCAGCCGATCATCCTCAACACTGTCTTCTTCACTGGATCTTCTCCGCCGAACTCCATTGCGCTTCGAGATATCGCACCAGCTCGTCTTGCGACGCATCAAATCTTGCCCGTCGACGCAGAGTGTCGATGGCTTTGAATCGGGCCGTCGAAATCAACCATGGTCGCGGGTTGCCGGGTACTCCACTGGTCGGCCACAGGCTCAGCGCAGCCGCAAAGGCTTCGTGCATCGCCTCCTCGGCAAGATCAAAATCACCGAGCAAGCGGATCAGAGTTGCCAGGATTCGTCCCGAATCCACGCGATAAAGGGAGTCGAGCAGTTCGCGTATCTGCTCGGTGGAACGCTCGGACATGACGACGACCTTAGCAAACCAGCTACCCCGAATCAATTTGGCAAACGGTGGATCGATGCAAAGTGCCCAGGTCGTGACTCTGAAATCTGGACAACAGAACGCTTCCTCGGTTGACTCAAAATCGCCAATGCACTCATTTGAGCTTCGTACAAGCTCAACCCTTCTCCGTTTTGCTCCCGAGTCACGGGCAATCCGGAAGCTATCGTTTTTTCAGTCGGGATTGGTACCGCTAAACCCCTTCTCGCCACTCACCCTCGCATCGTTGGCAATTGAGAAGCTAACGGACTATCCAAGACTGCCCGAGATTCACCGCTCTTCCTGGGACTCCAGGATCACCTGTGCCATAGCCTGCCCCGCCGTATGCGTGATCGAGAGGTGGGCGCGTACAGCCCCGAGTTTCCCCGCAAACTCGGCTGCCTTGCCTTGAAAGGCCATTGTGGGCCGTCCGCCCGGCGCGCGCTTCACTTCCACATCGTGCCAGGTAACCCCTTGGCTCCAACCGGTTCCGATGGCCTTCATGGCAGCTTCTTTGGCGGCAAAGCGTCCGGCGTAGCGCTCCGCCTTATTGGCCTTCGACTCACAGTAGCGGATTTCGTCGGAGGTAAAGACTCGCTCCAGAAATCGCCGGCCAAAGCGCTCAATCGACGCCTTAATGCGATCCACTTCCGCGATGTCGATACCGGTTCCCACGATCATAAGACGCTCTTCGCCTTTCACCTTTCGCCAGAATGCAGACCAGCTTCGCCCCAGTCTGTGACGTTTGACCCCTCGCCGGAGGGTGCGGTTTCGCTTCGGCCCGTAGCTTGCACCAGCTCGGGGGAAAAGCGAAGAGCGACCAGCGAACCGCGCATCCAAGGTAACACATTGATAACAGGAATATTACTTGGGGCCACGCCGGTCCGCGCCGCAAAATTGCTTCGTAATTACCTCTCTGGCTGGTATGATGAGGTTGCTCGATTGATCGACTTGTACGCAGCAGTTTCCTGCCTAGCAGCAATCCCTGCCTGCATCACATCCCGATCGAATTGTGCTATATCAACATCGAAGGAACTTGCATCATCATGGAACAAGGAACAGTTAAGTGGTTCAATGACGCGAAGGGCTACGGCTTTATCAGCCGTCAGAATGGAGAAGATGTATTCGTTCACTATTCTGCGATTCAGACCAACGGTTTCCGCAGCTTGCAGGAAGGCCAGGCTGTCTCGTTCAGCGTAGTCAAAGGGCCCAAGGGTTGGCAGGCTGAGAACGTACAGGTTCTCTAAGGTCCCGAGCGGAGAGTTTGGCAGAAGGCGGCCAAGTGGCCGCCTTTCTTATTGTTGCCCGATCAGCGTCAGCTCTAAGTATTCGGCAACCATGTTCTTGACGTTGAAGCTTTGACCGTTTCTGCCCGCCGTGCCGCATTCGCTACCTTGTTCTTTATCATCTCGCAACATGTCTCGACTCGGATTAGCCGGTGAGGTACATTCCTCTATAACCAATTACCACCTGCCGTTGGAGGCCCACCGCATGCGAAGAGCGCTGTTATTCGCCATTATTGCCGGTTTACTTAGTTCGGCGCTTGCGCAGAATCCGACAAATCCACGAAGTGTACAGGCGGCCTCCATGGGCAAGATTGGCGCCGCTGATATATGGCAAATGCCGCCGACGTTCCTCGCCAACGCCCACAAAGCTTGCGATAACGCTCCGCAGCCGCCCAGCTTTGCCCAGTGCTTCATGGCCCAGATGTCGAAGGCCGGGGCGCCAGCCGGAGCGGAGGCGTTTACCAAGCTGCTCTACCAGAAGAGCGATGGTGACGTAGGCATCCTCAGTGGGTTCCATCCGGTGGGCCCGGTGGATGTAGCCTGGATCGTTTATCCTCTTCGCGCCAACACCAACAACGGCCTGCTGCTGGTGAATGGCTCGCCCAAAATTGTGAATGCCGAAGATCTGAAGCTCCTCGACCAGAAGGGCATGGAGCAGAGCTTTCAATTTCAGGACCTGCAGAATCAGTTTCCCAAGGTGGGCGTGTGGCCCGGCGATCGCGACGGGACCACCTGGCCCAACACCCAACCGGGACCCAACGGCGGAGTTCAGTTCATCCTGGGCTATCCCCTCATTAACGGCTGCCACGCCTGCGCCCATGCTGGAATTGCATTGTTCACCTGGAACTTTGACGCTCAGGGAAAATTTCTGGGAACAACGTTCATGGGACTGACTCCGGCTCCGCTGCCAAAGTAAACTACACCACCGACTGGTCTCACACCCCCGCAGCAGCTACGCCTTCATAATGCCGCTGCGTGCGCGGCAACTTCGCTGCGTAACCCAAGACTAAGAAAAGAGCCGTCGAAATCAGGCAGATCGCCAAGCGGAGGCGCGCCAGCGGCAGCGGCGCCAGCTCCATAAACTTACCGAAGCGCCAAGCGCCCCAGTTAATGACCTGTGTTGGTACCACAGTCCAGATCGCGATGTAGAACCACGCCCGCTCGGCACCCTCGCCGACGGTGTCGCGCTTGGCGCGTGGCGTCCAGTCGAAGGCGGTCGCAAGCACCACGGCCAGCGCCAATGGATAATAGCCGTAGCGATAAAGATCGTGCAGCAGCCAGCGACCATTGATGGAAGCCACGATCAACCCGATAAGGTTCAGCAAGTAAGGCACGATGATATCGATCCACGCTGCCGTGTAGCACACCACCCGATAGGACAAATTAGGCTGATGCACGCCGTAATGAGTGATGTACGGCGCCGGCTCGCACCCGGGAATGCGCCCTTTGAAACCGCGCCACGCCACGAACGCCACCACGATGGCCAGCCAAATCCAATGGCGACGGTCCGGCCCGCGCGTATAGAGGTCGTAGGTAAGTGGATATCCGGGGAGAACCCAGAAGACCCAAATCCAGATGGGAGAGTGCAGAACGCGATAGTAGCCTTTGTTGCGTTCGCGGAAGACGGCTTGTTTCATAGGCGAGTATCTAGGTTATCGGCAATCGCGCGATGTGCGCAAGAAAGGAAGGCTGTTCGCTGTTCGCTGTTCGCTCTTCGCTCTTCGCTTTTAGCTTTTAGCTCCTAGCTCCTAGCTCTTAGCTCCTAGCTCCTAGCTCTTGGCTTTTAGCCGATTGGATGTGCGAGCGGTTTTGCTAAGAGCAAAAAGCTAAGAGCCGACGAGAACCTACGAAACACTCAAAATAACTCCTGCGCGTTGTACTGCAATTTTCCACCCACTACCCGCGCCTCGGCCATCAGCTTGTGCTGGCGCAAGGGCCGCTTATCATCGTCAATATGCAAGACGGTGTGCCCGTGCGCGGTTAGATAGTCGCTCACCAGCATGCGGTGGCATTGAAAGTACACGCGCTCGGCGCACATGATGGCGGTATTTGTCGCGTCTCCTTTTTCACTTGTCATCCCGAGCGTAGGCGGCCCGTCTTTGGCCACCGGAGTCGAGGGACCTGCTGTTTTCTCGACAATTTCCACCAACCGCTTCACACCCTGCGCGAATTCAGGGGTGAGCATGTAATCGGCGTAATTGCGGAACGAATCGTTGCGCAGACCAGTGTTTGGCGAATCGTTGCGAATCTTCTTGCGCCGTCCGCCGAGTTCTTTCATCCAGACGTAGGCGATGCCATGCTTGGGCAACTCGACTTCGAGCGATTCGCGGTTGAAGTGTGGCATCCGGCGCGACATGGGGAACGAGCGGATGTCCACCAGTGTGCGTATGCCATGCGCTTTAAGCGCTGTCACAAGTTGTTCGAAGGTACGTGTGGAGTGCCCGATAGTGTAAATCGTTGCCATTCACGTAGAGCTGCCTTTACCCGCCTGCAGGCTGATTGCTCGTGAACTCAGAGTGGTAGTAAGAACGCGTTTTGAGTTGGCACGGATGAAACGATTGCGCAAGATCCAGCTCCGCAGGAGCGAAATTGGTTTTAGCCCAGGGCGGAAGCCCTGGGTGGGATGCGAAAAATCCGAACGAGTCCCTTTAGGGACGGCACAGTTTTTACATACGCTTCAAACACTTACTTCGAGATGCTCTCCAGAGCCTCGACAATAGCTTGCTCCTGTTCTGGCTCAACTGTGCGCAGGTCGAGCAGCACACGTCCTTCTTCCACGCGCGCGATGATCGGCGTCTCCCACCGACGTAGCCGGGCGCATAGTTCATCGGCACTCATGCCTTCGCTCGTGACGGCAAGCACGCGCGTCGGCAGGGTCGATCCGGGCGCAGCACCGCCGCCCAGCACCGAGCGAGACTCAACAATTTCGATCTGCAAGTCCGCGGAGCTTGTATGCAATCGTTCCGCTATCTGCTTCGCGCGTTCCTCCAACACCTCTCCAGAGATGCGCATCATCCGCAACGCTGGAATCGAATCGTAGTCCTCCCGCAGGTACGCCAGCAACGTCGCTTCCAGCGCGGCAGAGAACATCTTGTCCACGCGTAATGCCCGAAACAACGGATTGCTGCGGAGCTTCGCGACCAATGCCGGATCGCCGCTGATCAGCCCAGCCTGCGGGCCTCCCAGCAACTTGTCGCCACTATAAGTCACGACATGCACGCCCGCGCGCAGGCTGTCGACAATCATCGGCTCGCCGTGAACACCTACACTTCGGAGGTCAAAGATCTCTCCGCTGCCCAGGTCTTCCATCACTGGAATGTTGTGCTCGTGTCCGAGCGCAACCAGATCTTCCAACGACGGCTGTTCCGTGAAGCCGACAATTTGGAAGTTAGAGCGATGGACGCGCAGCAGCAGCTTCGTGCGGTCCGTCACCGCGCCCGCGTAATCGGCGATGCGCGTGCGATTGGTCGTCCCAACTTCTCGCAGCACCGCGCCTGACTTCGCCATAACGTCGGGAATGCGAAACGACCCGCCGATCTCGACGAGTTCCCCACGCGAGACCAACACCTCTCCGCCCTCAGCAAGCGAGTTCAGCGCCAGCAGTACTGCGGCGGCGTTGTTGTTTACGACGATGGTCGAGACTTCGCGACCGACAGTGTTCAGCAGTTTTGCAAATAAACGATCGACATGAACGTCGCGCTTGCCCCGCTCGCCGGTGCCGAGGTTGAATTCGAGATTCGAATATCCCTCAGAAACTTCGGCGATATGTTGTAACGCTGCGCGGCTGAGCGGCGCGCGTCCGAGGTTGGTATGCAGGATAACGCCCGTCGCATTAATCACTGGTCGCAGCGAGTAGGCCAGAGATTGTTGTAGTCTTTGCTCCACCTCGGGCGGCAAGTCGTCGAGCCTCGACTTGATTTGCGCCTCGTCCAGCTTGCCTATCGCAATGTCGCTGCGCAGTTGTTCCAGCGCCGCGCGGGTGACTTCGATGGTTGGGCTGCGCCCTTCGTGTACAACGAGCACCTCGAACGGCGGAGTGCGCAATAGGTCGTCGATCGACGGCAGCAGACGGAAGAGGTCGGATTTGATGACGGCTTTCACGCGTGATTAGTTTGCACGTCGAAGCGAGCGGGACGCAAGTATGCTGGGAACTCGGGCATTCAAGGATGCCATCGATCTACCTGCGATGGTCGACACAGAAACGGCGGAGTACACGAAACGCAAGCTAAGGGCGGTCCGAAGCCCGGCAGTTTTACGATGAGCTAAGAGCCCCCGTGACGGTCGGAGGGAGGCGTGCGGGAACACGCTATGGTTCGAGCGAAGAGCTAAAGCGAAGAGCCAAGAGCGAACAGCGAGGAGCGACCCCCATGACATTTGTCATCCCCCATCGCTGACAATCCGCACTACCGCCTGAACTGAGCATGACCGATGATCGCAACCGTGGCCGAACAACCGGGGCCACGGGAGCCAACGATGTCAACCGCTTTAGCCGAAATGCCGCGTGTCAGCTCAGCCTACCGGCCAGCCAGTGTGGCCCGGTGCCGCAATCTGAAAAAAAGCTACGGACA
Organism: uncultured Acidobacteriaceae bacterium; assembly: GCA_963720135.1. GTDB lineage: Bacteria > Acidobacteriota > Terriglobia > Terriglobales > Acidobacteriaceae > Bog-257. Next base: position 21,577 of record CAVREJ010000015.1, on the reverse strand, counting down.
AATTGTCGCGCTGCGCGATCTGAACCTCGAGGTCCATGCCGGCGAATTGCTGGCACTGCTAGGTCCCAACGGCGCCGGCAAGACCACGCTGGTGCGAATGCTGCTCGGCCTGGCGCGGCCCGACGCCGGTAGGGTTTCGGTGCTGGGATTTGACCCTCATACGGGGCAAGTGCAAACTCGTCTCGGCGCCATGCTGCAAGTTGGACGCGTACCCGAGACGCTCAAAGTACGCGAGCACATTGACCTGTTCTCGTCCTACTATCCTGCACCGCTGCCTATCGCCGAAACGCTGAAGATCGCGGGGCTCGAAGACATCAAGAATCGTCCGTACGGCGAGCTTTCCGGCGGCCAGAGGCAGCGCGTGCTGTTCGGGATCGCCATCTGCGGCAATCCTGACCTGCTCTTTCTCGACGAGCCCACGGTCGGTCTCGACGTGGAAGCCCGCCGCCTGATGTGGGCACAGATTCGCACCCTGATCGGCTGCGGCAAGACGATACTGCTTACCACCCATTACCTGAACGAAGCTGATGCGCTGGCGGACCGCATTCTTGTGCTCGATAAAGGTGCGATCGTCGCTGAGGGCACGCCCGCCGAAATCAAAGCGCGTGCCATGGGCAAGCAGATCCGCTGTACCAGCAGGCTTTCGCTCGAAGAAGTCCGACAGATCCCCGGTGTGCTCAGCGCCAAGGCCGACCGCAATGCTTTTGAGCTGCAAGTGAATGCCGCTGAACCGGTAGTGCGCGAATTGTTGCTAAGAGATTCATGGCTGGCTGACTTAGAAGTCACTAACGCGGGCCTCGAAGAAGCATTCCTCGCACTAACGCAAAACAATAACGCCGACGCCTCGAAGGAAAGGATCTGACATGGCCGCCACCACATTTCCCGCAACTCTCGCTGTAACCCGCCGCTCGCCGGCGAGAACCATCGCGCTCTTCTATAAGGAAGCGAAGTATGAACTGCTAAAGAACGTGCGCATCCCGGTGTACGCGATTTCGACGATCGCGTTTCCGCTGATGTTCTACGTGCTGTTCGGCATCGTGCTGGGACAGGGCAGCCCCGCCAATCGCAATGAAACCGCGATCTACATGCTGGCGACCATGGGATGCTTCGGCGTGATGGCGGTCTCGCTGTTTGGTTTCGGTGTCAGCCTCGCGATCGAGCGTGGCCAGGGTTGGCTGCAAGTAAAGCGCGCTTCACCCATGCCGATTGCCGCCTATTTCTCTGCGAAGCTATTTTCGGCAATCGTATTCAGCACGGTAATCGTGCTTCTTCTGCTCGCGGTCGGAACCGCGTTTGGTGGCGTGCGTCTGCCGCTAACGACAGCCGCTGAACTGGCCGGCATTCTGATCGCAGGTTCGATTCCCTTCAGCTCGATGGGGCTGGCGATCGGATACTTCGCGAAGCCGAATTCCGCTCCCGCGTTAGTCAATCTGATTTATCTACCGATGTCATTCTGCTCCGGACTGTGGATTCCGCTCTTCATGCTGCCCCATGGACTGCGCATGTTCGCCAACGTCCTGCCTCCCTTCCACATGAGCCAGCTTGCACTGAACGTGGTCGGCCTGGGCATGGTGCCGGCTGCCACTTGGCGGCACGTCGAAGGGCTGATTTCGTTCACCTTGGTTTGCCTGGGATTGGCAGCCTGGGGTTACTGGCGAGATGAGGGAAAATTGTATGGGTAAAAATTGTACGCTAGTGCTAGTGTTTGACAGTGTAGTTAACGTAAGCCGATACCGAAATCTTCACGAAACGACGAAGAAAGCGCAACGAGCCAGGAGCTAAGTTATGAAAAGCAAACGCGCACAATGGATTCTCTGGGCCGTCGCTATGATTATCTTTTCGGTAATCACGCTGAGCGGTCACGGAAATTGGCTGGGATTGGCGATCACGGCCGTTGCAATCGTTTGGTACACGGTTGTGCCCAGCACCCATTCCAGACAACAATAATGATCGAGCACACGATGACTACCCTTCACGCAATCTGGTGGAAGATCTACCCCACCGACGACCGGCATCGCTGGATGCCGCTCATATGGCTCCCTTTCATGATCTGGTTCTTCGTGGACCCGGCGTCAAGGCATACTGGTCCGCTCGGCTGGGTGGCAAATACCGTTTTTGGACTCGTCTTCATCCTGTTATACCTGCAGGCGTATTCTCGTCCCGACCCGTACCGGTTGATGTTCGTTCTGGCCATGACTGCCACGGCGGCAATCCTCATCCCACTCAACGGGGGCGCCACGGCATTTCTCGTCTACGCAGCGTCTGCGGGCGGTTTCCATCCCAACCTGCGCAGAGTGTCCCTGTTGATCGGCCTTCAGGTCGTCGTTCTCGCCTTCTACGCCTACAGGCTTCATCTGCCCATAGGTGCTTGGGGATCGCTGCTGCTGTTGATCGCCGTCGTGGGATTCGGATGCCATTACTCGGCGATCAGCCACTGTGCGGGAGAAAAGCTTAAGCGTGCCCAGGACCAAATCGAACATCTCGCCAAGATCGCTGAACGCGAACGCATCGCACGCGACCTGCACGATCTCCTAGGGCACACGCTGTCGCTCATCACTCTGAAAGCCGAGCTGGCGCGCAAGCTGGTGGACCGCGATCCGCAGCGCGCCAAGCAGGAGATGCAGGACGTCGAGCATACTTCGCGCGCTGCACTGGCTGACGTACGCGAAGCCATCAGCGGGTATCGTGGTCAGGGATTCGCCGCCGAACTGCTGCACGCCCGTCAGACGCTGCAAACCGCCGGCATCGCCGTGGACTGCGAAGCCTCGGAGGTTCCGCTCAGCCCGGCACAGGAGACTGTTCTTTCGCTTGCGCTTCGCGAAGCCGTGACCAACGTGGTGCGCCACGCGCAAGCGCAAACCTGCAGCGTCCGCCTGGGGCGTGACGAACAGCTTTGCACATTGGAGATCGCCGACAACGGATGCGGCGCCGATACCCCGGAGGGTAACGGTTTGCGCGGCATGCGCGAGCGGCTGGAGGCGATCGGCGGCTCCCTCCAGCGTCAGACTGCCGCCGGGACCCGCCTGGTGATTCATTTGCCTCTCGCGCCAATGGCCTCGGCTCTGCGAAACTGAGAGCATGGCCGGCGCTAAGCGCGACAAAATCAGGGTGGTCCTCGCCGAAGATCAGGCCATGGTCCTCGGTGCGCTTGCCGCGTTACTCGAAATGGAAGACGACATTGAGGTCGTGGCCCGTGCGCAATCCGGCGACGAAGCGCTGCGCACCGTGCAACAAGTCCGGCCCGACGTGTTCATTACCGACATCGAAATGCCCACGCTGACGGGGTTGGAGGTGGCGGCCGAATTGAAGCGCCGCGGCGTTCCCGTTCGCGTCATCATTCTTACGACGTTCGCGCGCGCCGGATACCTGCGCCGCGCCCTCGACGCCGGAGCCTCGGGCTATCTCCTCAAAGATATGCCCGCAGAACAACTCGCCGACGCCGTGCGCCGCGTGAATCGCGGACTTCGCGTCATCGATCCGCAACTCGCCGCCGAGGCGTGGACCGACGAAGCCGATCCGCTCACCGAGCGTGAGCGCCAGGTACTGCGTCTCGCCGGAGAAGGCAAAGCCAGCTCCGAGATCGCGACTGACCTGAATTTGTCGGAAGGCACCGTGCGCAACTATTTGTCAGAAGCCATCAGCAAACTTGGCGCCGCCAACCGTGTCGAGGCCGCGCGCGTCGCCCGCGCCAAGGGATGGTTGTAAGAGCGGCGCGACAACTGTGGGCCAAGCCGATTCCGGCGGTCGGCTCGCTGACCAGAAGGTGCACGTGCTCTGGCATGACCAACCACGCGATCCTGATCGCCTGGAGAAAACTTAGGGTCTGCTCCACGTCTCCAAGATTGCAACTAACCCTTTTTCCACCTCGCGAGTCGAATCAACGGAGGCGGCAATGAACCCAAAACACATTCGCGGTTTGTCATCGATGTGGGTCGATCCTGTATCTCAGGAGAAATCAATACAGCGGCAGATTGTCAGGATGATCACAGTACGAAGCTTCGCGCTGTTTGTTTTGCTGAGCGTAGCATGGCAGGCGCAAGGACAGGACGCCAAAACACCGTATCCGAGCATGGCCCCGCTTGAGCAATATCTGATTGCGGATCGGAATGCTGAGATAGCCCTGGCGCGCAGCGCGGCCCCGGAATCCATCTCACGCGATGCCGAGGTCCTGGTCCTCGGACGGCATGGCTACGAAACCGCAGTCAAAGGTAAGAACGGTTTCGTGTGCATCGTGGAACGAGGGTGGACCGCTGGAATCGACAATCCGGACTTTTGGAACCCCAAGCTGCGTGGTCCCCTCTGCCTCAACGCGCCAGCCGCACGATCCTATCTTCCACTCACCATCAAGAAGACCGAGTTGGTATTGGCTGGACAATCCAAAGATCAAATGGTCGACAGCATGAAAGCCGCTTTCGACAAGAAGGAATTGCCCACGCTGGAACCTGGCGCGATGTGCTATATGCTCTCAAAGCAAGGGTATCTGAACGATCGCGTCGGGCGCTGGCATCCGCACCTGATGTTTTTCGTTCCGCGAACGGAGGCTGGAACTTGGGGCGCAGACCTGCCAGGTTCGCCGTTTTGGCGTCTGACGACCCGCAGGACCGATTGACGATATTCATGATTCCGGTCGCCAAGTGGTCGGACGGTACGGCTGATCAGACGGATGAGCACTGACGGCTCGAAGGCGGGCGGCCCAGCCTACCCATGAGGGCATCCCGGCACAACCGTTGAAAGAGGCTTGGGTGCCCCGTTCTGGCCCGATCTTGGCTAGGGCCGGGAATGACAGAGTATCACTGGCGACTGCATTATCTGACGGAGTAGAGGGTGTGGTGGAGATAGAGTCAGAGTGGAGGAAATTAGAGGGTGGGCCTACGTCCACCCTCTCGCGGGAAAAACTGCTCATCCTAAGGCTCACTTCAAAGGTGTCCCAAGGAGTCGCAGCGGTTGGAAATTAGTCAGAGGGTGGCGGACAGTACTTCGGGTTGCAGTATAGCCCATAGCCTACCAGGGGCGCGGGCGCCGGCGTGCCTTCAGGAGAGTTGTCGTTCACCGTTAAATTGCTCGATGCCTGCCCCACATAAGTAGGTGTGAATTTCACATTAATGGTGCAGGTGCCAAGCGCCAGCACCGACGGTGCGCAATTGTTGGTCTGGGAAAAGGGAGGACCGCCAGCGTAGATGCTGCTGATAGCGAGGGGTACCGGATCGTTGTTTTTCAGCGCTACTGTACAATAACCCGAATCGCCCAGATATACGTCTCCGAAGTTACAGCCATTCGGAGTCAACACGACGTCATGCACCCTGGTAGCCGTTAGAGGGGCAGTAAACGGGCAACCTGGGGCGCCTGTACAAGCCACCTCCAATGTACCCATTATTAGTCCCTGCCCTACCTGGTGCGCATAGGCTTGTACGGTGATGTAACAGTAACCGCCTGCCGGTAGCGAGCTCAAGCAAGTGGTGGACACCACCGAAAAAGGGTCCGGGGAAGCGGAAATACTCGTGATCGTGATGGGATTCGACCGATTGTTGGTAAGGGTAAACACCTTATCATAGGCAAAGTCCACCGCAATTACGCCGAAATTCCAACTGGGCGGGTTCAATGATACGTCGCCCGGCGCCGGCGCGTCGTCAGAAGCTAGATCTTGCGAGAGCCCTTGCCGATGGCTGACGATCCCCCCTCCGGACGATTCGTCTGGGGATGGTGAGTTTGCTTGAGCAAGAGCGAGCATGGAAACCATGCACACGACAAACAGCAGGGATAGCTTTTTCATCTTCTTCCTCCATAGTGGCTTTCGTCTTCAGATTTGGACAGGGTTGATGTTTGCTGACCGAGTGGCGCGATTTCCGCCGCCTCAGGAACCTTGCCCAGGAGACAAGTGGTCAAGCTTGCGCTCGGCTTCACCCCATCTCGTGGGTGCACAGTAGGACGGCTCGCCGCTCGCGGCAATGCCCAACGGCTCACTTCTAGATACCTTCGGTGACACCGTCTAAGCTGCTGCTGTGATGAGGCTTAGGGGGCGAGATAACCAGGGATTTCCGTAGCGCTGGACAAAAACGGGGGTATAATCGCGCCCATTAGTCTTGCCCCTAGGGTGGGTTGTTGTGAGCGCCACGCAAAAATTACTTCGCTTCGGGGTTTTCGAACTAAATGTCAATAGCGAACAGCTGTTCAAATCCGCCATACCGGTCAAGCTGGCTCCGCAACCGCTGAGACTTTTGGTCTTACTTGCCAGTCGCGCCGGCCAAGCCGTTACTCGTGACGAGATTCAAAAGGAGCTCTGGGCCGGAGAAACCTTTGTCGACTTCGAGCACGGGGTCAACAAGTGCATTAACCAGATCAGGACGGTGCTCGCCGACAATGCTGACAATCCGCTCTACGTCGAAACGCTGCCTCGCCGCGGATACCGCTTCGTTGCTCCCGTAGTTTCGAAAACCATTCCCGCGCCGCAACCCAAGGTGACCGAGTCCGAGTCTGGCGAACGGAGCCGGCTTCCAGTCCTGATCGGGGGCAGAACGAAAGCGGCCACGGCCATGGCAGAAATAGCAGCGGCAAATGAGCCCTCTGTTGTGCGCGGTGAAATAGCGGCAGCAGAGCCGAAGACAGACGCTGCACCTACTCAGAAGATACGATTTCGATGGTCGCGCGCCCGTGTTGCGACGATTGGCGTGGTGATCTTGCTGGTTGCCGCCGCAGGCGGAGGACTGTACTGGCGTGTACGCGCGCACAAGGCACCTGTGCTCACGGACAAAGACACAATCGTTCTGGCCGATTTCGACAACAAGACGGGCGATCCGGTATTCGATGACACTTTGAAGCAAGGCTTGGCGATTCAGTTGGAGCAATCGCCATTCCTTGGACTGATTCCCCAAGGCAAGGTGAATCAGACCTTAAAGCTGATGGGGCGTTCCCCTGACGCCCCTTTAACTCGGGAGGTAGCGGGCGAGGTCTGCCAGCGTACAGGCAGCAAGGCCATGGTGACCGGATCGATCGCCGGGCTGGGCAACGAATATGTAATTGGCCTGAAGGTGTTGAACTGCGATACGGGAGACGTGCTGGTGGAGGTGCAGGAGCAGGCGGCGGGCAAGGAAGCGGTGCTCAAAACTCTGGATGTTGCGGCTTTAACTCTGCGCGGCAAGCTAGGCGAGTCCCTCAGCTCGGTACAGAAATACGCCACGCCGTTGGCGGAAGCGACCACTCCGTCGTTGGAGGCACTGCAAGCCTATAGCCTGGGACGGAAGACGTTCGATGCGAAAAGCGAAATCGCTGCCCTACCCTTCTTCGAGCGTGCAGCGGAACTCGACCCGAATTTCGCCGCAGCTTACGCTGCCATTGCGGGCATCTACAAGAACTTCGACCAAGTCGAGCGGGCGGCGGAAAATGCACGAAAAGCCTACGCGCTGAGAACAAGAGTGAGCGACCGGGAGCGCTTCACAATAGAGTCGTATTACTACACGATCGCAACCGGAGAATTGGAGAAAGCGCAGCAGGTGTACGAAACCTGGCAGCAGAGCTACCCGCGGGACGCTATCCCATACTTTGACCTGGTATTCATTTACGGAAGCCTTGGAAGCTGGGACAAGGCGTTGGGGGAAGCGCGGGAGGCAATGCGCCTGGACTCGAGTGCGTCACCAGTCAACTACCTCGACCTCGGCGGCGCTTACCAGAATCTCAACCGTCTGGATGAAGCGGAGGCCGTGTACAAGGAGGCGGAGCAGCGCAAGATAGTGGAGAACGAGGTTCTGCTCTGGAATCACTACATGTTGGCCTTTCTGAGGGGCGATGCGGCCGGGATGACGCAATTGGTCTCGGATGCTTCGGGCAAACCCGCTACCGAAGATCTCCTGCTGGCTGCGCAAGCGGATACGGAAGGCTGGTATGGGAGGTTGAAAAACGCACATCAGTTGACCCGGCGTGCGATGGATTCAGCCGAGCGCAGTAACGCCAAAGAGACTGCCGCAACTTATCAGGCGGCAGCGGCGCTGCGTGAGGTAGAGTCGGGAAATCGACTTCAGGCCCGTGAAGACGCCGATGCTGCGCTAAGACTGGCTCCGAATCGCGACGTACGAGCGATGAGTGCGCTGGCTCTGGCGCGGGCAGGTGAGACAGCACGTGCGGAGAAGCTGGCGGACGAACTCGACAACGCGTTCCTCCTGGACACGATAGTTCAAAGGTATTGGCTGCCCACCATCCGGGCTGCCGTCGCCCTTGAGCGCAAAGACCCTAATCGCGCCGTCGAACTGCTAAAGGTTGCTGGCGGGATCGAACTCGGACAGCCTACCCAAGTAAATGTGTACCTATGTCCCGTCTATGTGCGGGGAGAGGCCTATCTCATGCTGCATGATGGAACCGCTGCGCAGCGGAGTTTCAGAAGGTCATCGACCACTACGGACTGGTAGGGAATTTTCCCTGGGGAGCGCTGGCCCGCCTCGGCTTGGCTCGGGCTTACGCGTTCGACGCCGCAAAAGACCCCGCCGCCCGCGACAAGGCCCGCGCGGCGTATCAGAACTTTCTCACGCTCTGGAAGGACGCCGATCCTGATATTCCTGTCTACCGCCAAGCCAAAGGTGAGTATGCCGAGCTGCGGTGAATTCTGGAAAATCGCGGTCAAGCAACCGTAATTGTAGTCGAAGGGCGGGGGCAGTCGCGTGACTGCCATCCTAGCCTGGCCTCACGCCGTGTGCTTGATCAACAGCACCTCGTTGCCCACCTCGCTGTACATCAATTCGTCCACGACACCTTGCGCCAGCAGGATGCCGTATCCGCCGGGGCGCATGCCCAGTTCGTCCCGGTGTTCGATATGAGCGGTAGGATCGTCGGGACCATTCGCCACCGCTGCATGAGCGACGGCATCGCGGCGGAACCCTGCTCCTGGATCGCGCACGTAGAAGACAATCGTCCGCTCGGTGCGCACCGCCGACACCTCCACCACTTTGTGCCGATTGAACGCCGCGCCGTGTTCCATGGCATTCAGCAGAATTTCGCGGAAGGCCATCATCACGTCGTTGCGGGCGTCTTCCGGCAACTCCGAGCATAGCTCACGCAAGAAACTCACCACGCGCTCGGCCGTCAGCATGCGGCAGTTGGCACGCAGCGACACCCACTGTGGCTGCGCCGACAAGACTTCGATGTCGGTGCGCCAGTCGGCGTCAGAGATAGCTTCAGCCGCGAAGTTGGCAATCTCATGGGCATCAAAGGGGGCGCCCATGCAGACAAAAACTCGAGCTTTCAGCGCGGCGATCACCTCCTCCGGCGTGGCATGAGGAGCCAGAACGATGGTCTTCACGCCGGGCCGGATTTGGCGCACCTCCTCGATCAGTGCGAGATCTTCCTCAATCGTGGTTTCGGGGTCAGTGACGAGCACGTCGAACGACTGATGCCGCAAGCGGCGGATGGCATGCGCACCGCCATGCGCGCATTCCGCGGCACAATGCCTGTCGACCAGGGCTTGCAGGATGGAGCGTGTCGTCTCCGAGTCTTTGCCGATGACAAGAACATTGCTCATGGTGGGCTCCTGTTGCTGGGTTCCTATCATAACGGTGGCACAGCTACAGGACGATTAATTCTGATCGAGGTCAACAGGCGCACGAAAAACGCCCCGGAGCAGGAGGTGCACTCCGGGGCGTTAGTTTTCGGACTTGCAGTTATGTCAGGAAGAACTCGCGGATGATCTTGGTCCATTGCTCGTCGGGCATGGTGCTGGCGAGATCGTCGATGGCCACTCCGCCGTCTTGCGCCAGGGCGCCAAGCGCGCTGGGCATGACTCGCTGCAGCCGCATTGAAGACTCTTCGGTCCACCACCGCGCCATTGCGCCGCCCAGCAAATTGCGGAAGTTGGTCTTAGCATCGGGTGACTGTACGGTTACCAGCCAGCCTTCGCCGTAGGGATCCTTCGTCGCCAACGCCGGATCGTTGACTACTGCTTCGTTGATGTCGGCCACGCTGCCTTCGATTGGAGAGACCATGTCAACTTTGACGCCGTTGCGGACGATGCTCCACACCTTTTGTCCCTGGCGAATCCATTGGCCGCGTTGCGGAAGCGTGATGTGCTCAACCTTGCCGGTCAGCTTGGAGGCGAAGTCGTCGATTCCGATTCGTACCAGGTTCGGACTCTCGCTCAGCGCCCAGGTATGTCCGGGATGATAGCGAAGATTGTCGGGGACCGAAAAGCCGCCAACCAGGCTTGGTCTCAAACGAGCTGCAGTCGCGTCCTGTTTACGCATTGCCGGGGCTACTTGCAGTACGGGGTGCTTTGCTTTCGAGTAGAAGAAATCAATCGTAAGAAAGATTGCAAACATCATGAGAACTAGAAGAACTGTCATAACCGCCTCCTGCCTCGCATCCGAGGGCTTCTTGCCGCGCTTCGGTTACATCGCGCTTGACACCTTTCTTAAGGCATTTGGCATACCAAACTGGCGAATGGAGAAAATCGCTGCAATGAGTGAGTACAAGTGGCGTCGAATGTTTGCCTTGTACGGCTCTGTTGCGAATCGCATCGACGGCGGAGTTGCATTATTCAACCATGTGATTCGTTGCGTTCTGCAACTGGAAATCCGTGGAATGTCGCCTTCAGCGCTCCCTACCATTGTCTATAGCCAGCGGAGGCAGTGAGATAGCTTGCATTCGAGAGCGCCGAGAGTAGGTGTTGCAATTTTCATCGCGTGATGCACTACGCAACACCGCTGAGGAGAAAAACAGCGGTCGAGAATAGACCCTGGAAGATTTATTTTCCGGAAAAACGGGATGCGACTGACATGTATGGGCTGCGGAGAATGTCGAAGAGGCTGGCCCCGTCAAAAAAACGTGCCGGGCGAGTAGGTAGGCAGTGCAGGAGGTCCTTCGACTCCTCTCGTCCGGTGCCAATCGCGACCGCATTCGTCGCTCAGTATGCCGAGCGACGAAAGGTCGTCATCCATGTCTATTGGCTGGCGGTACCTTTTACAACGATGCCAAGTTTTTCCGCCGCCTTCGCACCTGACGATGGAAGAGTTACGGTAAACACCACCGGTCCCTGCGTATCACCGACGGCGATACCAGGGTCGCCTGGCGTGTCGAGCGCAATTACCGCTGGATGGTTCGTGCCGGTGGTCTTGGCGCTCAGCACAACCAGCTTCTTGTAAACATAAGTCTGGTCTGGATCAGGATCGCTCCCTACAGGAATGGCCAACAGGAAATCAGGATTTGGCGCGACGCCCATGTGATTGCCATCTTGTGGTAGCAGTTGATAGCGCAACGTGTATGCGCCCGCAGGAATTTTCTGTCCGCGAAAGTCGGTCATGCCCTTGGGCAGATTGACCACCCCAACGAACTCGGCATTCTCCAGTTCGGGATAGAGAGCGGCTGGAACGTTCTTCGCCGCAGTCTTAAGCTGCTTTGCAAACCAGAATTCCGCCGTCCAACCTCCGTCGAGAGTTACACGGTATCCCTTTTCTTCGACTGCCTGCTTCAGCCCCTCGGACGCTCCGAGTACAGTCGCGGAGCCGATTCGCTCGACCTGCGCGGCAGCGGCGAAGACAGCGTTGGTAACAAAAAATAATGCGCCGCAAATCGCCATCCGGCAAAGGAATTGCTGTCTGCCCATTACTTGATTCTAAGCTGGAAGCCGAATTCAAGATATGCCGGCAACAAAACAAGGAGGGCGCTTTCGCCCTCCTCGATTAGGGATTTGTTCATCACAGTTAGTGAATGCCACTAGCGGAAAGCGGCACGATCGAACCGAAGAGTCCGTGCGCTTCCCCGAAGACACCTGCTGTAAAGAAGAGAGTGGTTGTGGGACCGGCAGTGCCACCGTTCCCGAATCCCAGCCCCCATAACCCGTTAATCTGCAGCTGCAGGGTATTGGGGTCTAAAAGCAAGGATGAAAAGCTGCCAGTAGTAGCGTCGAATGCAGCGATTGCACCGCTACCGAACTGCCCAACCAAAAGCTTTCCGCTGAATACGCCGAAGCCGGTTGCCGGAGCCACCACCACCGCCCAGGGAGAGTTCAGGAAAGAATTGTGCGTCAAATGCATGAGCAGATTGCCTGACGTATCAAAGATATCGACGTAACCATGTCCCGGACCCGCCACGTCATCATGCTTGGCCGAATCCTGTTTGGCGAAGGTCACAGCCAGTTTGCCGTTCCCAATATTGGCGACGTTGAAAGGTGCGAAGCCGGCCGGGATGCTGCTGTCTTGAAATGCGCTTCCGCCAAACGAGTGAGGGTTGAAGGTCCCGTCGAACACATCCACCGAACCATTTCTGAAGTTTGCCGCATAGAGGTAATTGGCGCCGTCCGCCGACGCCAATGCGAGTCCCTTATAGACCGCGCCAGGGCTGTTGTTGACAGCGATCACTGCGCTGGTGCCGCTGGACCACCCGGAGATGGTTCCGTCTTCGGTTGCAAAGAGGAAATGTGTGGAATTTCCGGCAATCTTGAAATCGGATGTGGAATTAAAAACCTGTCCCGTGGGAGTTCCCGTGTCCGATCCATTTGCCGAGGGAATAGTTACAACCAAGCCTTGGGGATTTCCTGCTGCATTGTACAGGGTGGAAAGGCCGGTCCCATTGTCAGAGACCCACCAGGGACTCGACGCGCTCGCGGACATGCCCCAGGGATTGACCAGGTTGGCATCGGTATTGACGCTGATGTTAGCGATGTCGGATGTAAGAATTGTCGGGCTAACGCTCTGGGCAGCCGCCGGCAGGCTAAACAAGGTAGCGGCTACCAGCAACGCGATCGCGCTCAGAGGCAGCCGAGTGGCGGTGTTGTTGGACTTGTTGGTGCTAAGCATTGTTCCTCCAATTTCAAATTGAGAATTTACTTTCGGCAACGCGGAGTCCTGTGAATCTCTGTCGCCATGAGTCTTCTGCAATCTAACTAGGACGGAAAGGGGAGTTGTCTTGGGAAAGTGAACACCTTGTCAAAGTTTGGAGACATGGTTAGATGCGGATTAATAAATCGATTCGGAAGGATGTCACAGAATTGTCAACATGCCATTGACTGTCAGTTGGATTGTGTTGTTAGCTGTAGTTCAGACGTTGTGTGGAAGCGAGCAATGGACAAGATTCTGGTCATTGAAGACGACTTAGCTGTGCAGCGGGCCTTGCGGCGGACCTTTGAATCCGCGGGGTTCGAGGTGTCGGTTGCTACCGACGGAACGGTGGCCATGGAAACTTTTCGGGCTACCATGCCGCGAATCGTCATCCTTGATTTGCGATTGCCGGGTAAGTCGGGGCAGGACCTTTGCCGCGAGATCAAACATGAATTCTCCAGCGTTCCCATCCTGGTATTGAGTGCTGCCAGCGATGTGCTGGATAAAGTTCTGCTACTGGAAATTGGCGCGGATGACTATGTCACCAAACCTTTCAGTCCGCGCGAACTATTGGCGCGGGTGCGCGCGGCCATGCGTCGCCTAAACCAGTCTTCGGACAAATCGGATGTGTTTAGTTTCGATGATGTGGAAGTGAACTTCTCCAAGATGGAGTTATATCGTAGTGGTCAGTCGATCGCTTTAACTCCGCAAGAGTTCAAGATGCTGCGTTTCTTCCTCAACCACCAGGAGCGTGTAGTTTCGCGGACCGAACTGCTCAATGAAGTATGGGGGTACAACAATTACCCGACTACGCGTACGGTAGACACCCACATTCTGCGTTTGCGGCAAAAGCTGGAAAAAGACCCCGCCGATCCAGTACATTTTCGTACGGTCCACGGAACGGGCTACAAGTTCGTCCGGTAATCCGGAAGGAGATTGGGGATGGGTCAGGTGCGGTTGCGGACTAAGTTCCTGATTGCCATGCTGCTGACCTCAGCGGGACTGACTGCGGTTTCTCTGCTGATTGTGCAGCGCACGGTGGAGAACCAAGTCCGCCGCGATCTCGGCAACGATCTGGCGAACTCGGTTGAGACTTTCCGCAATGCGCAAAAAGATCGCGAGGCGGTGCTGGCTCGCTCTGCCAGACTTATGGCCGATCTTCCCAGCCTGAAGGCACTTATGACCTCGCGGCATCCACCCACCATCCAGGATGCATCCGGCGAGATGTTTCGTCTTTCCGGTGGCGACCTGTTCGCTCTACTGGATTCGACCAGCCAGTTTGTAGGATTTCATACCAAAGCACCCGGCATTACCCGCGAGCAAGCGCAACAACTTCTGGAACATCGCAACCCCCTCGACGAGCCCCTGCAGTGGTGGTTTGCCGGCGGCCATCTCTATGAAGTCGTACTGGCCCCAATCTACTTCGGACCCAGCACGGACAACTCGTTGCTTGGGGTGGTTGCGGTGGGTGACGAGATGAACGCCGCCGTAGCCCGCCAGGTGAGCAAGATCGCCGCCAGCCAGGTGACCATTGTTTGCGGATCCACGGTGGTCGTTAGCACCCTTAATGCCGCCCAGAGAAGCGAGGTCAATAAGTATCTGGAAGGCCAAACTATTCCGCGAGGCCCAATCGACTGGAGGCTCGGTGGAGAAAGTTTTGTGGTTTCGTCGCTCGCATTGAACCGCGATAATATGCCCCCAGTCACCATGCTCGTGATGAAGTCGTATGACGAAGCCACCGCCTTCCTGAACCACCTGCGGCAGCTTTTGCTGGGCGTGGGACTGGGTGCAGTGTTCGTGGGAAGCATGCTGGTGTATGTCACTGCCAGAACCTTCACCCGTCCGCTGGAAGAATTAGTAGATGGGGTCAGGGCCCTGGGCAAAGGAGACTTTCGTTACCCGGTCGAGGCACGCGGCGCGAGTGAGATCGCCGAACTCACGAATGCTTTCTCCGGCATGCGCGAGAGCCTGCATCAAGCGCAGCAGCGGCTGCTGGAAGCTGAACGCCTGGCAACCATTGGCAGGATGGCCAGCTCTATTTCACACGACTTGCGCCATCCGCTGACCGCCGTCCTGGCCAATGCGGAGTTTCTGGCCGATGCCGATCTCACTTCGCAACAGCGCGAGGAGCTTTATCTCGAGATCCGCATTGCCGTGAACCGGCTGACCGACTTGGTGGATTCTCTTCTGGAGCTGTCACGGCCCGCCGATTCGCTGAATTTGGTAGAAGCTCCAATCGAGCGTACCATCAGCCGCGCCATTGAACTGGTACGAGCGCACCCCCAATTCCACAAGATTGCAGTCAGCATTGAGTCGTCCGGGCTGCACTCCGCACAATTCGATCAGCGCAAGATGGAGCGCGTCTTCTACAACCTGCTACTGAATGGCTGCCAGGCGGCGCAGACGCGTGGCGGTCACGTGGCGGTGAACGTGGCTGAAGTCAATGGGAACTTGGAAATCCGCACCACCGACGATGGCCCCGGAGTAGAGTCCTCTCTCCGCGACAAACTGTTCCAGCCATTTGTCAGCCATGGCAAGGAGAATGGCACAGGATTGGGCCTCACGATCGCGCAGAAGATCGTGCAGGACCACGATGGCACCTTACAACTGGAAAGTTCGGTACCGGGGCGCACGGTGATGCAGATCGTGATTCCCCGGGTGTGCAAGAAAATTGTTACATGGAATGGCAAAACAGCGGACGCCTCTCAACCATTCCCTGCTTAAACGTGCTGACCCAGGCCGGCATATGTCCAGAACCCTCAGGAATCATTGCGTGGAGGTGCGACATGAAATTCACCAGGTATTCCCAAGTCTTGAGTTCGGTGCTGCCGGTGGCTCTCACGTTGGCTGTCGCTGTGCCGGGCTTCACTCAGACGGTGCAATCTAACTCCGCCGCGGGAGACAACGCCGCCAGTGTGAATGCCTCCCTGGGGGAACTACAATCCCAGGTCCGCGAATTGAAGGAAATGGTCCTGCAATTACAACGGCAGACAACGGCCAGTCGCGCCGAGATCTCCCGCTTGCGTGAGGAACTGGAAGCCCAGCACGACTTAACCGGCGCCGAGTCGGCACTGGATGAGCCATCGCCGCCGGCGGCCTCTTCGTCGAGCACTGTGCAATTGCAACATCGTGTGGACCAGCTTGCCGAAGACGAGCAATTAGTCTCCGACAAGGTGAACGAGCAATATCAGACGAAGCTGGAGAGCGCTTCAAAGTATCGCGTGCGCTTTTCGGGAATCGTGCTCTTCAATTTGTTCGGCAATAGCGGCTATCCGGACAATCAGGATGTGCCGACGTGGGTCGTCAAACCAGATCCTATGGACTCGCCGGGCTCGGTGGGAGGCACCCTCCGGCAATCGATTCTCGGCTTCGAGGCCTTTGGACCAGACGTCTTTGGGGCGCATTCCAGCGGCAACGTTAACTTCGATTTTGGTGGCGGATTTCCCGCCACCTATAATGGCGTGAACTCGGGCCTGGTGCGATTGCGGACTGCAGCCGTTCGTCTCGATTGGAAGGATACTTCCGTAATCGCTGGCCAGGACGGTTTGTTTCTGGCGCCGCAACCTCCAACTTCGTTCGCGTCTTTGATTGTTCCTGCGCTAACCTACTCCGGCAACCTGTGGTCGTGGACTCCGCAATTGCGCGTCGAGCACCGCTTCGAGTTTTCGAATCAATCCAACGTGAGCCTACAGGGCGGCATTCTCGATCCGCTGACTGGCGAAACACCTAACGACGTCTACTACGTCTGGTACCGCGCTCCCGATGCCGGGGAAGAATCACGCCAACCGGCCTTCGCAGCGCGAGTCGCCTATTCCCATCCTTTCTTAGGCAGGACCTTCACGGCCGGCGTCGGCGGCTATTACAGCCGTGAGTATTGGGGCTTCAATCGAAACGTGAATGGGTATGCGGCGACCGCGGACTGGAATCTGCCGCTCAACCGCTGGTTCACATTAAGCGGCTTCTTCTATCGTGGACAAGCCATCGGAGGACTCGGCGCCGCCCTCAGTCGTAGCGTCGTCTACAATGGACCTCTCACCGATCCGAACACCACTGTGCTTCCATTGAATTCCGTTGGCGGATGGGCCCAGTTGAAGTACCAGCCGCTAGCGAAGCTTGAGTTCAATGCCGCGTTTGGACAGGACAGCCCTTTTGCGGCAGACATTCGCTACTTTGGCGAGCAGGCCCAGAGTTACGCCAATCCCTTCTTGACCGCCAACCGGGCTGGGTTTGGCAACGTCATCTACCGGCCACGCTCGGACTTGCTGTTGTCTATGGAATACCGGCGCCTAAGGACCTTCTCCATCTACAATCACAGCTATGAGGCCGGCCAGTTGAACATGGCGATGGGGATACTCTTCTGAGTTGTACGTAAGCTTCCCGGAACTGTGTCGCAATCTCGAATGGGTTTGCCACAGTGGGAGGAAAACTGGGAGGCGAGGCGAGCCCCGAATGGGGCGAAAGAGCTTAGCCCAGCGCGTGCCGGGGTCCCCGATCCACGCCGTCTTTGCGTGGATTGGGGTGGTTGAGCGCTGGGTAATGTGCGAGATAAACCGAGTCCCGTAGGGACGGCAGAGGTTGCGACAGAGTCTCTGCAGTCCACCCATGAGAATCAAGATTGACCACGGAGGCACGGAGATCACGGAGAAAACTCGGTGGAAAAGAAAACTCCGTGTGCTCCGTGGTGAATAGTTTTCGGCGGAACTGAACTATGCGAATCGGGAGACAATTCGCGATGTCATGGGGTATCGCGTTAGCGCTGTGCGCGACACCAGGTTTGTGGTCAGAAGATATCAGCGTATCCGGTCGAGTTGTGGCCGAAGGAGGCGCCAACTTATCTCCGGCGAGCTCTACCGTCGTCTGGTTGGCGCCCATCGGGGCGGGTCCAGGCGACCCACCCGTCGTGGCTCCCATGCATGCGGTGCTGCAACAGAAAAACAAAGCATTCCAGCCGCACCTGCTGGTCGTCACTAAAGGCTCGACCGTGGATTTCCCGAACCTCGATCCCTGGTTTCACAATGTGTTTTCGCTGTTCAACGGCAAGCGTTTCGATCTCGGTCTCTATGAGGCCGGGACCAGCCGTACCGTTCACTTCGACCGCGAAGGAGTGTCGTACATCTTCTGCAACATTCATCCCGAGATGAGCGCGGTGGTGGTCGTTCTGCCCAGCCAATATTTTGCGCTACCCAACAAACAGGGTGTGTTCTCGATCGCATCCGTCCCCGCTGGGCGCTACATGCTGCACGTCTGGAATGAGAATGCACTGCCCGCCACGCTTCAGGCGCTCTCGCGCGAGGTGATGATAAGCGAGGCTTCTCATTCGCTGGGTCTGATTCACGTGCGCGTAACCATGGCCGCTTCGGGGCCGCACAAGAATAAGTACGGACAGGATTACGAGCCGCCATCGCCCAACAATCCGATCTACGTTCAGCCGTGATCATGGCGCGGATGGAACCACCCCCCCCGCTAAGCAGCACCTACCGGGTGCCCCGGGTCTCGCGCTTTTCGAGACCTGGGTATTACCTGGTGCTGGCGCGTCGGGCTCACACCATCCCGCCGTTCGGGCTGGAATGATGTGTCGAGTCGGAATGGATATCGGAAGTCCCCAGGTCTCGACGTCGCGGGACTGGGCCACCCGCCCGGCATATCCTGCAATTTTCTTACAAGTAAGGTATTCTTCAAAAATCTTACTTTACTTACTTCTTTCTAAAGTAAGAAGATTACACCGAGGTACTATGAGAACCCCCTTTACCACCCGCATCTTCTCGCGGACAGATCGTCATTCCTGGTCCTGTTCGCAAGGCGCTCGCAATCGAACCCGGGACGGCGTTCCTTGTCCTCGCGAGAAAAGACACTGTCGTGCTTCACCGCCTGCAGGAGCCGCCGTGGCAGTTCTTCGATGCCATGGTCAAGCAAGCCGAGAAGCAAGGTCGCCAGCACGACGCCGCCATGCAGGGGTTCGCCAAAGTTGTGAAGAAGCTGAGGTACGGGCGGTAACGAAGGTCGAGGCGGTTTCCGGACGCCGGGCGCCCCCACTCAAGAACCCGAAGAGTGGAAATGGAGCAGCTTCCGGACGTATGCTTGCGGCGAAGAGGGCTTGGTAAAAGTGAAATGTCAGGAATGGCCGCTCAGGATAACGTGTTCCGCCTCGCGGTCCCACTCATTCTAAACCCGCGAATGAGTGGGGCACCCGGCTATCCGGCTCTCAGAATCTTACCTCACTAACATGCGATGGGGGGTGACTGCATTTGTGGGTAGTGGTGCTTTAGCGGCTCACCAACTGCATTCTCAAAAAAGCTGGAGAACCTGAAAGCCGCATGTTCACTGCACTTCGCACACTATAATTTTTGCCGCGTGCATTCCAGCTTGCGGGTGACGCCCGCGATGGCGGCAGGAATCACTGAACACCAGTCTGGCCGCCTTCCAAACGCTCATCGCTTGACATCGGTGGTTTAATAGAAAAATGGATTGGTCAACACGCGAAGCTACAGAACAACTCCGAGTTGAGCGGGAAGCCGCTATCGCAAGAGAAGAAAGCGTACGGAAGGCACGCCTGAAGGACGTGTGTGGAATGGAGCTTTTCGGACAATTGCGTACTTGGATGGCAGAACAGGCACAGTCCTACAATGAGCAAATACGAAAGCAGGCTCTCAAAGTGGACGACATTAAGCTATCCGGTGGCGTTGACAGCCACTACTTCTTCCGAGTTTCAGATTCTATCAGTGGTACACGGCTTCCTATGAAAGTGTCCTACAACCCCACGAGCCATGCGATCACGGTTGAGTGTGGCGCAGGACAAAGGCAGTACTCCTTAGCCATCGGCCCCAATGACAATGCGTTCTTTGAAACACCGCGCCACGAACCACTAACTATTGAGCAGTTAGGGGAAGAGCTTATGACGCATTGGAGAAGCTCGCAATTCTGACTGCTAGGGTAGCACCATGACCACTGAAGAGCGCGTGTTCATTGAACCGCGCGACATCGCCTTTATAGAATCGGAATGCCCGAAGTGCCACACGCGTACGATTGTGCCCTTCACAGATCAGAATCTGTTGCCAGAACGGTGCGGCAATGTGTCCTGCCCATCGGAGTTTTTCAAGCGCGATTCCGAGGACAGGAAAAGGCTTCAATACGCTCTCGATGAATTCTTCAGATACGCGTCCAGCAAAAATCCCGTTGTCACTCTGAGATTTCAGATCAAGCCTGCCTCTACCAAGTGACCAAATGAAGAAATCAGCCTTCGCCTTAACCTTGCTTGGCAGCGGATCGGCGGATTTCGGGTTTTCCGGCTGGCGTATGTGGGGAAGCACATACGAAAATGTAGGGAGGATTTCGGCCGGTTGGACTCTAGCTAACCAACTCGAAATTACTATAGGAGTTGTGTTGCTAGTATGCGGCCTTCTGCTGCGCAGGGATTTAAGATAGGGTAAGTCGGTTGCCATTCCCGATGTAAAGTCGGATCAAATTAGGACAGTACCTCACTTCGGCAGTTCTCCGATACCAGTCGCTTTTGATTTTGGCAGGGAGAGGATTACCGATTACAGGCTGCCACAAGGAGTAGCTGGTTACTGGCCATTGGAGCGTTACAGTATCCCGTGACAAGCATCACACCAGTGATGCGCAGTCACACGCACTAGACACATTAGTGATGCGAGGCTTAACGCGGAGTATCGGTTACAACTATGCCTGGCCTCGTGCCATTAGTCTGAGGTTGAGAGCCAACGAAGGGCGTAAGGTGAGGGCGCATCTTGGTTTCCAAGGAGTGACAAACTTTCTCTATAGAACCACCGCTGGTAATACCACTTTTCTTTTCCGCTTCCTCTTGCCAAAGCAGATGGCCTGTAGGGTCATAGAATCTTGCGGTCACCTTCAGCCAAGCAACAACAGGTCGGTCAACCGTGATGTAAAGCACGCCTTGAGCCCTGGCCTTCTCGCCTGCTGAAAGCAGCTCGTACATGGAAGCGGGCGTCGCTGAGGCAAGGACTCGACCTACACGGTCGTTGACGCATCGGCACTCCCTCAGATTTCAAGAACAGCATGATTCCGTCGGTCACGGTATCGAATACGGACTCGGAACTGTACTGGACGTGCTTGGGAGACCGATAGCTGAAAACAAGGATGCCGCCCGATTTGGCTGCGGCTACGTGTGGTTGCTCTGACAGCGGACCAAGGTGGCTAACGGGAGAGAGCGGCAGGGATTCGAGAGCTGCACGCACATAGTTTATAGAAACTGCAAAGTTCAGGTTTTGGCCGCCCTCCACCAGAAAAGTCATCAACCCTATGGCATCCCCGCTCCGGTTTAGCAAAGGGCCGCCGCTACTTCCATGACTTGCGGGTGCAGTGGTTTGTATCACCTTCGTTCCGCTGTGCAGGCGCAACCCGCTGACGATGCCAGTCGAAACGGTCTCTTCCAAACCAATCGGAGCACCTATCAGCAGAACATCCTCGCCCAACGAAACCTTGTCTGAGTTGCCTAGCATCAACGTTGGCAAATCAACTGCTGCGATCTTAATCAACGCTATGTCACGGTCCGGGTCAGTGAAAAGAATGTCCGCGCCTTTGTAGACCTCGCCGTTAAGCATTTTCACCTCGATGTCGTGCGCACCAGCGATCACATGACTGTTAGTGGCAATGACACCCTTCTCGTTGATGACGAAGCCGCTTCCCAGTGCCTTGTCGGTCAGAATCGTTACAACGCTCGGACTCGTTGCTTTGATCGTATTGACCCAATTGTTCGATTGTGCTGAGAGTGTTTGAACGGCGTAAAGGGTAACGACGAGAGCCCAGCA
>CAVREJ010000014.1:0-452909 GCA_963720135.1 uncultured Acidobacteriaceae bacterium | reverse complement strand
CGCCGTCACAGACAGCGATCCGCGCCCGTGTGCAGAATTGACCAGACTTCGTTGTCCTGGCGGATTAACAATGCTCGAATGTTATCCGGCAAGCTGATTGAAACCGAAGCCTTGAATGTGCGCTGCCCAACGTGCGGTGCTGGTCCCGGAATGCGGTGCGAGCGAGTCATTGGCGGATTCCGGCCACAGTCTCATTTGGAGCGCAGACTGATCGCATCGGATAAGGTTCCTCCCGAGACTGCTATGGCGAAGCGACAGCGCTCCTAGCCAGACAGCTATTTGCTATTCCGTCCGACATCAGACAGACAGCCAAATGCTATTGGTGCTATGTTCTCGGCATTCAAACGAAGTGGCGCGGCCTCCAGTTGTTTCTCGGCCAAAGATCGCTGGAGGCCCATTTCTTGCAATTCCCCTTCAACGCGCATTTCGGTCACTACAAAGTTGTACTGCAAGTGTGACCCACGTCACCGCCAAGCCCCACCCCAACAATCGTATATTTCGCAAATGCAAGTCCAAGGACCGGACAAGCCCTTCACTCACCGCTACACCGATGACGGGATGATCGAATCAATCTGCATGAAGTGCTTCCTTACGGTGTGCCGATGCCGGACGGAAGAAGAGGTCACGAAGGGAGAGGCCAAACACGTGTGCCAGGGACAGCCAAACGCCTCGAACTCCATGTGGCTGTAATCGCATAAGCAATTCCCCTTCCAACCTACTTTGCCAAATTTCTAGTGCAACCTTGCCAAGGTGATGCTATTCTTACACTTGCTGGCGTGTTTGTGTAAAGTGAATATTCTTGGAAATAAATCACTAAAATGGTGGTCAAACCCCTCCAAAATGTGCTATAGTGAAACTAGAATTAAAGATTGGGGAATTGGTCATGTAGATCTTCCCACCGCCCAGCCAAACAGCTGGGTTTTCGTGTTTCTGGGCTGGCTCTTTCACTGGCCACCCGGAGTCTTCGGCATGACGCCCAGCTTCGGCTGGGCTTTCGTGTTTCTGGCCCGTTTGGGTGGAGGAGACCTGAGGGTTTCCAATTGAGTTCACCGTTGAGGACCTCGGTCCGCTGCGATATTTCATCCCCGGTATGAAACTTCATATGATTCGACCAGAGGAAAGCATGTATCGCGTGATCTCGAGGGTTCTTCCTCGGCGGTGCTCAATTGCAGGACTGAGATTCCTGCTCCACCCGCCAGATTCGGTCTACCTGTCGGCAGTCGCCAGCCAGTGCATCTGAGCAAAGGGAAAAAACATCTTGAGGTTCATGCTGACCGGCTTCCCTTCAGGCGATGGCCGTCCGGGAGCAAGCGTGATCCATATCCCGTTTTCCTCGATAATCCCAACCGTGCCCTGATGTGTGCCACTGCTGGTTTTCATCGTGACTTCCCTTTTCATAAGGGAAGCAACGTTTGGCTCCATGTGACGCAACCTCCCTTCGTGCCCATTGTTCTACCCGAGAGCGACTTTGTCTATGGAAACGTGGTCGTGACGCCAAAGTAGGAAGTGTTCGTAATCTGGACACGAAAGACAGCGCGTTCCCTTTTGGGCCTACTAGATGAAGCCGACTCGACATCAGCTTACCGGGGATCGGATCAAGAAGATAAACTATTGGTGGGTCTGCTGGGCTGATGTGTGCTACCCTTTCGCCACGTAGGCGGGGATGGTTCGGCCCGTCTGACGAGAGCAAGAGGATGAGTATAGCGATCATCATCGGCGTTCATGACGGTGTAGTGTTGGCAGCAGACAGCGCGTCAACCTTGACTTTCGCTTCCGCGCCAGGTGTTGTGGTCCCGCCGGGGCAGCAGGTTGTCGGTAACGTGTACGACAATGCAAATAAGATTTTCAACTTGGTGAAGGGGCAACCCATTGGCTGCATCACTTTCGGAAGCGGCAATATCGGGAACGCTTCAATCGGTACGCTCATAAAAGACCTTAGGAAAAAGCTTACTGACGCACCGCAAGAGATGGAATTTGATGTTGAGCAATACACTATGGAGGGAGTTGCTAAGATTCTGGCTAAGTTCCTGGGGAGCGAGTGCGATAAGCTTGAGGAATCCATAAAACGTAACACGAACATGGGATTTCTTTTGGGAGGCTATTCGAAGCCGGGAGACCTTGGTGAGTCCTGGTCTGTAGAGATACAAAAGGGGACTTCTCAACCACCAAAAAAATTAAGGGCAGATCATGAAGTGGGATTAAGTTGGGGAGGAATGACTGAAGTGATACAGCGGATAATTATGGGCTTTAGTCCGCTACTCTTTCCGATCTTAGCATCAGTCACTCAACCACCGCAAAATCCGGCAGTTCTAGCTAGCCAGCTTCAGCCAGTACTGACTGCCCAGATGCAGGCGCCATTAGTTTTTGCTCCGATGCCAATTCAGGACGTCATTGATCTCGCTAGGTTCTTAGTGCATTCGGCAATCATGTTCTCGCGCTTTTCTCCTGGGCCCAATATGGTAGGCGGGCCTATTGAGATTGCTGCAATCACTAAGCACGAGAATTTCAAATGGATCAGTCGGAAGCACTATTATGACCAACCTATGAACAAGGAGCCAATCCATGTTGTTGTCGATAAATGAGAACAAAATTACAGAATTACTTAGATCCAGCAGCAACGGATATGCAGTTTCAACGTCGGACGTGCCAGCTGTCACGATTGAGAATTATCACTCGGCGTATGCTCCAACTTACGAGGTTTCTGGAGTCGTCTATGCTTCTCCTGTGCTCGTTACGGCGGAAACAAAAGAACACCTGATGTCGGCTCGCCATCGGATAGAGGAATCTGGCGTTCCGTTAAAAAGCGAAGCAGAGTTGACGAGAGAAATCGATGAGATGAGAGGTCGACCCTGACTTTGCCCCCGACGCTTACGTACATCGATTCGGGCGTCCTTATTTTCGCGGCGAGAGGTACAACCGCAGCCGCTGGTCTGGCCCTCCCATTTCTGGCCGACCCTGGCCGGGAATATGTTACGAGTGACTATGTTCGCTTGGAAGTTTTACCTAAGGCCACTTTCCATAAACGGACGGCGGAGGTTGAGTTTTACAACCTCTTTTTTACGACTACCACCCGGTCAATACCAACAAGTGAAGCATTGTTGGAGTGTGCATTAGACGAAGCCTGCAAGACTGGTATTCAGGGGCTTGATGCGGTACATATTGCCTGCGCCGTGTTTGCGGGGGCTGAGGAATTCATAACGTCAGAAAAGGGCAACCAGCCTATTCATCGGACTAAACTGGTCAAGATGGTCTCGATATTTCCGGCTGTCCCAGCCGGAAGGAAGCCCTGGTGGAAATTTTGGCTGTGATGTGACTCCCAAAATCGAATGGTGGAATTCGACAGGGTTACATCTGCCTGCGCAAAGTTTTTGGTGTTTCGCATAAAGCTAGATCGCTGCGGACATCTAGGCTCTGCCGGGCTTTGATTTTGCGTAACTCATGCCATAGAGCAACTCAAAACAAATTCTCACTCAGACCCCCATGTCCTGTGTTGAGGCGACGGCACTCAGTCAGGCTACGCCAGTAGCAAAAGCGTTCTAAATCCCCTGGGAAGGAGACCCAACATGCCATTGAAAACCAGCGCGATACCGTCCGCCAAAAAGGCGATTCTGGCTGCGCACAGTGCCGTCTCCAAAGGTAAACCTCCGGCGGCGAAGAAGAGCGCGCCGAAAAAGAACGCCAAGCGCCCAGTTTCGAAGAATGCGTTGAAGCGGGCCAAGCGCCACACCGGGGCCTTTACCACGCTGAAAGCCCGGCAGCAGGCCGTCGAGCGCGCCAAGTTGCAAGTCTGGCATCACCTGCAGGAAATCAACGGAGCAGTCATCCGGCTGGCGGAGTCGGGCAGCTATCTGGCGGCCCGCACCCTGTTTGAGTTTGCCGGCGTGTACTCGCTGCCTCCACTGGAGCAGGACGTTGCGACCAACTGTCTTCCGGCTGCGCCGCCCGCCACCGAGGCCATGCCCGCCCAGCCGCCGGAGAAGCCTGCGCCCCCAGTCAACAAGATTGAAGCATTTCTCCAGACCCTCGGACTCGATGCCTTGTCGGACGAGGAGCCTGAGCCGGACGTAGCGGCCTGACTGGCTCGCAAGCATTCATCATCCTTTGAAGGGGCGCACCTTTATGGGCTTGACTACCACACCTTGTAGAATGGCAAGTGGAGTTTCCGCTGCGGCGGCCAGCTCCGCTGAGGAGCAGACTGACGCAATGGACATGACGTGGGTGACCGACCGCATCGCCGTGGGCGGCGGCATCTGGACCGATGACAAGATGATCGAGGTGGTGCGCGCCGGCGTCACTCACATTATTGACATGCAGATCGAGTGGGATGACACCGCGCTGGCCGAGCCCTACGGCGTAAAGGTATTGTGGAACCCTACGGACGACGACTTTAAACCTAAGCCTGCGGAGCTGTTGCAGCGCGGCGTGGATTTTGCGCTGGAAGCGCTGGACGATGCCGACAACAAGGTCTTCATCCATTGCGCCGCGGGCGTACACCGCGCGCCCATGATGACGCTGGCGGTGCTGCGCGCCCTCGGCTTTGGGCTGGACGACGCCGTGGATATGATTCAGGCTCGCCGCAAGGTCGTTGACTTCGCCGATGTCTACCTGCAGAGCGTCGAGCAGTTCATGCGCCGCTACCAGGCGGCGGAGCCGCAACGCCGCAAAGGAAGCGCCGAACAACTCGATATTTCGCCGCCTTCCCTGTTACGAGGTAATTGACTCCCACATTGTGGGACATAACAATTTTCGCCAGCCTTACCATTTCCCGCCGGCTCCGGCCGGCAGCAGAGAGGCATTCCTTATGCCGACCATCAGCCGCCTGACCGGGCGGTTTTTTGCTGTCCTCATTTCACTCATTCTTGCCACAGCGTTGTCCCCGACCGCGGCAAACGGACAGACTCCCACGCTATGCCAGATCACCGACACCGTGTATCGCGCCGACGGCACTCCGGCACAAGGCACCGCGCTGATTTCCTGGCCGGCTTTCACCACGGCCGCGGGACAGGCCGTGACTCCAGGCTCGCTCACCGTCACTCTGGACGCCAGCGGCGGCTTCAACGCCAGCCTTGCGCCCAACACTGGCGCGAGTCCCGTGGGAACCTATTATCGAGCCATTTTCAAGCTTAACGATGGCACCACTGACTCCGAGTACTGGGTGGTGCCCAACGCCGCCACCACCACCATCGGCGCCATCCGCAGCAAACTGGTTCCGTCCAGCCAAGCCGCGCAATTCCTCACTCGCGATTTTGCCGACTCCACCTATGTCGCCTTGGCTTCCACCCAGACCATCACGGGCGTCAAGACGTTCGCCAGCTCTCCTGCTGTCCCCACGCCGCAGAATCCCACCGACGCCGCTAACAAGGCCTATGTGGACGCCAACGCCGGCGCCGGCAATCTGGCTTCGCCTCCGCCTATCGGCAACGTGACTCCCAACTCAGCCACTTTTACGACCTTGAACAACATTCCGAATGCGGCAGCGTTTCCCGGTGCGGATCCCTGCTCCAAGATCAACGCCGCTATTGCCGCAGTGTCAAGCGGTGGCACCGTCGATGCCCGCGGCTTCGCCGGAACTCCGCAAACCTGCACCACTACGCTGACGCTCCCGCAGAACGTTGACGTGATGCTTGCCGGAGTACACCTGACGCTCAACGCGTGTCCTGGCATCAACGTAACCGGACCGGGTTCATGGTTGGAAGGTGGCAGCCAAGCTACAGTAGGCTACGCGACCGGCTACGCCTCGACGGTCATCAAGTCCGGATCTGCATGCCCGATGGTGCAAGGCATTCTGAGCGGGACAGATGGGTTGACCATCAGCAACCTGGAGATGGACTGCAACAGCATTGGCACCTTTGCTGTGTTCCTGCCCATCTCGGGCGACAATAGCTTCGAGAACCTTAACGTTCATGGCTGTACGGTGAACGGGATTTTCGCGCCCGGTGGCCTGAACAAGATGCACGATGGGTTCTATCAGCGGGCGGGCTGCGACGGCATCGTGTGGGGAACTGATGGGACCATCGACGGCAAGATTGAATCCACCTACAACGGTTGCGATGGGCTGCACGTCGTGGGCGGCGGCAATACCATCTCGGTCAACACGCTGGACCTGAACACCGGCAGAGGCGCGTACCTTGACGGCCGCATACCCGGCGATTGGACGGCGTCGGCCGTTTACAAACCCGGCTGCTACAGCGAGGGAGTGTGCGGCTCGATCACGCCACACTCCGGGAATCCCGGGAATTACAACTACAAGGTCATTGCCTGCACGGGCGACTGCAAGAGCGGTACCGTGGCTCCGACGTGGACGCAAAATGCCGGTGCGCAGATCACCGACAACCATGTCACGTGGTTAGCGACTAGCAATCTTTATGGCAGCAATGGCTACGGCAATCACATCACTGGTCAGTTCCCATACAACGGCTTGGAGCAGGTGAGGCTTGAAGGCGATCCCAGCGCGTTTGCCGCGCAGAACAGCATCACCGCGGCATTCACAAATTCCGCCGGCAACACTTCCACCAGCAACTCGATGGGCATTCACCTGCTCCGAGCCACCGCCACCGATGTTAGCGGCGGAAGCTATTACGGAAGCGCCCTCAACCAGAAGAACGACCTTGGCGGTTTGGTGGTGGACGACTCGTTCCACACTAAGGTAACCAACTTCCAGTGCCAATTCGCGCACCAGAACTGCGTCCACGTCACCAATGGTTCGGGCTACACCTTTCTGGGAAATGTCGAGGCGTACGACAATGGCGACTCGACTACAACCGGAGATGGTCGCTATGGGATCTTGAGTGACTCAGGAACCTTGTACACAGTCGAGGGGGCGGGGACGATGGTTGTGGAAGACCGCTCTCCGGCGTATTCCCTGGGGGCCAAGGACTACTCCAGCGGCGCGTTTCCCTTCGGCTATCAAAGCAACGTTTCTGGTAACGCCACGCCCGACAATTTTGGTTTAGCCGGCGGATTCGTCTACGAGCAGGACACCGGCCACGGCCACAATCCCTACGTGCCCTTCCAGCACCACATGGACCTGGGTGGTAGCGTCAATGGGACAGCTTACGCTCCACTATTCCAGTTCAACAACACCGGACTGACTTTTTATTCAGCATCAGGAATTGCGAGCGGCGTTACTCTGTCCGCTTCGAGTGCCGCCTTCACGTCGTACCAGATTACCTGGCCGACTACGCCTGGAACTTCCGGGCAGTGTCTGGCCTCGGTGGGCGGCGGGGCCACTCCTATGACGTGGGGTCCCTGCAGCACCAACTTGAGTTCGCCTCCGCCGATCGGCAATGGCACGCCCAATAGCATCAACGCCACCGCGCTTACCTTCCAGAACATTCCGGGCGTTGAGTTCCTGGTCAGCCGCTACGCCAGTATCCAGGCTGCCATCAATGCAGCCTACAACAGCGGCGCGGTGTCCGGGCACGGTCGTCGACGATCGTACTTCGCCCTATACCGGCCCCGGCTTCATACTCTATGACTCGGTGACGTTGCAGCTGGCAGCGACCACCTACACCATCAATGGCACGGTGACTTACAACAACGGCAACAATGTCGTGACGGCTGGAATCGTTGCGCTGCCCGGAGCACGGCTTATCGGCGCCAGCACCTCCTCTAATCATGGCACCATCATCACCGCCGCGAATGGCCTCAACGCCGATCTCATCGCGACTTCCACCGTCGGCACAGGAATCGGCTCTAGCGCCCAGTGGTGGCATTGGGGAGGCTTCGAGAACCTGCGCGTCACCGGTAACGGCGCCAATCAAACCGCCGGGAACTGCTTCAACATCGAGAACATGGGTGAGGTCGCATTCCTCCGCACCATTGAAGTCAGCGGCTGCTTCCTTGACAACATTCTCTTCACCGGGGCATCTGCCACACCGTCAGACATCGCCAACATTACGACGAACAGCGCCGGGCGCTACGGATTCAACTTCAACAACCTCAGCGGAGTCGCAGTGGTGCACGGCTTGAGCGGCGATTCCAACACCACCTCGATTGTGCGGCTCAATGGCGGCCAGTCGGGAACCCTGACCATCGTAGGATTCAAGACCGAGGAAGAGATCAGTGGCCAGGATCCGTTGATTACCATCGACCAGACCGGCCAAAGTGGCGCCCAGCCCAGCCTGTACATCGTCGGCGGTTACACCTTCGGCCGCACCGGTGTGAACGATGTCATCAAATATGTGAACGGGACCGCGGGCACCACGCCGTATATCAGTGTCAATAATTTCTACGTGCAGAACTACGTGAACGCGGTGAACGACGTGGTCAACAGCCGCACCACCGCGGCCGCCAACATGAATAAGGTGCCGTTTTACTACGGTCCCACCGGAGGATTCCTCTCGGGCCAGGCTTTCACTCTCGATCTGAATACGTTCATCCAGTCGCCGCATTCGGGCAACGGCATCCTCACCGAAACTTTCGGTACCACCAGTTCGAACGAAACCGTTGTGGCCGGCAGCGGCACCTCTACCAGCATCAGCACCGGCGGCATCGGCTTCCGCATGCCCAACCGCACCACCTTCGGCCAAACGCCCGATCTCTTCGCCAAGATGACCTACGCTTTTCCCGGCGGCGTTCCGAACACTCAGGAGTGGGAATTTATTCCGGCCAAGGTCACCGGTGATAACAGCACGCGTTGGCTGGGCGATCCCAGTTATCGCTGGGACGAAATCTATGCTGCAGACGTCAATACCACGACCGCCACGGTGGGCACCCTGAACGTCACCACCTGCACCGGCTGCGGCACGGGCACTCGCCTGGTGAGTGGAACGATGCAAGGCGCCACCGCATCGCTCACCGGCAACAGCGCCGATCAAACCATCTATACGGCGACGTTGCCGGCGGGGACCTTCGGGGTGGGCGCGGGCGTCCACTGCTACGCCAAGTGGACACATCCCACAGCGTCAGGGTCAATTACTTATAAATGGATATTAGGTACCACAACGTGGGCCTATGGCGCATACACGTCGTCAAGTCTGAACCTCGCATCTGACATTGAGGTACTTACTATCTCGTCGCTTTCAGCCCAGGCGGTAAACCTTAGCCCGGTGGTCGCGGGCACCGCCATCGGCATCGGTGGCAGCTATGGCAATACCGGCAGCGAAAATCTGGCCAACGCCGACACCATCAAGCTCACCTTCAACGGCGTCGCTTCGGATCAGGTGAAAGGCGCCACCTTCTATTGTCAGACGGTGCAGTGAAAAAGCCTTGCGTTGGCACTTATAGCATTTTAGGAATTACTGTAGTCGAGCGAGTACGGGTAGAGCGGCGCTTCAGAGGCTGTTACGAAATGTCCACTTCAAGAATGGCGGTGGTATGGGAGGACTCCTGACCTGTGAAAGAACGAGCCCGAAGGGCGGAAAAATAATAGCCCAGGGCGTCAGCCCTGGGATGAAGTGGAAAATGGACGTGAGTCCCGTAGGGACGACACAGTTTCGTAACCGCCTCTTCAGCGCCGCGTTCCGGCTGATCCTTAACGCCTGAGCCGGCTTCAGCCAGCGGCACTCGGCTGCGGTTCGACTACAACAAAACCTAAACTGGTCTAGCAATTGGCGCTTAGCGATTAGCAGTCAGATTACTGTGCCGTCCATCACAACTAACCGCAACTGGCGTTTGTCATCCTGAGCGACGAGCACAAACGGGGTCCCCAGCAAGCACCGGGTTTGTGCTTGCGGAGGTGTTGCAGCGAGGAGTCGAAGGACCCCTATAGCCACGACGACGTTCGTTTCCGCGCCGTTGATTGGCATGCTTGCCCTGAGCACTGACAAACGGGCACCTGTGCCCAGGAGTACTTCTGTGGGGAGAAAAAAAACGACAAGAATTGCCACCCAATCGAGGTCAGCCACACAGTCAATCCTCGAGACAACGCGCGAGGCGCCGAGCGAATCTGGCACTTCGCCCAACACCGCCCTTGCCGTGCTGAAGGAATGCGGTGACAACCTCGATCAACACCCGCAGGCCCTCATCAACTGGACTGGCCCCATACCTCGCGGGATCGAGTCCGTTCGTGAGCTTGTCATGCAGGCCATGCTAAAGATTCGCGACAAGCGCGGACATTTGCTCCGGCTGCGCCTGAACCGCGCCCAGCACGATCTGGAAAGAAGCAGCGGCAAGCGCAACATTGTCCTAAAGGCCCGCCAGTTGGGTGTCACCACCTATGTTGCCGCGCGCTTCTTCGTCAGTTGCATCACCCGGGAAGGCACACTCAGCGTGCAGGTCGCACACGATCAGCGCTCGGCTGAGGAAATTTTTCGTATCGTGCACCGGCTTCTGGAAAACCTGCCAGAGTCGCTGCGTCAAGGCGTGCTAGTGACCTCGCGCGCCAATGTCCGTCAGATCGTGTTTCCCATGCTCGATAGCGAATATCGTGTGGAAACCGCGGCGGACCCCAACGCTGGCCGCGGGCTGACCATCCACAACCTGCATTGTTCGGAGGTCGCCCGCTGGCCGCGCGATGTTTCGGAGACGCTGGCTTCACTGCGCGCCGCCGTCCCGCCCGACGGCGAGATCTTTCTGGAGTCCACCCCGAACGGAGCGGGCGGCACTTTCTACGACGAGTGGCAGCGCGCCCCGCAGACCGGCTACATCCGCCATTTTTATCCTTGGTGGTGGGATCCGCATTATCGGCGCAAACAGGAAATCGTCGACTTCAGCGACCAGGAGCGTGAGCTGATGCAGAAGCACAACCTCGACGGCGGGCAAATCGCTTTCCGCCGCGAGATGCGCGCCAACTTCGGCAATCGTGCGCCGGAAGAATATGCCGAGGATCCCGAGAGCTGTTTCCTCGCCTCCGGCGATTGCGTATTCGATTGCGACGTCCTCGACGAGCGCCTGAAACAGCCTCCCGTCATGTCAGAGTCGACCGACAACGGCAAGCTGCTGACTTTCTTCCCGCCGGTTGTGGGCGGCAGAGGGGTCACGCCCAAGGAATACATCATTGGAGTCGATCCGGCTGGGGGCGGCTCTGATGGCGATTATGCCTGCGCCCAGGTGATTGAGCGCTCCACCGGATTGCAGTGCGCCGAGTTGCGCGGACATTTCACGCCGCAGGAACTGGCGGCGCGGGTCGCGGTTCTGGGCCGCAAATATAACCAGGCACTGGTCGCCGTCGAGCGTAACAATCATGGGCACGCGGTGATCGCGCATCTTGCCATGAGCGCCGGCTATCAGAACTTATATCCTGGCGGCGCCCCGCCCGGATGGTTGACGACGGCTGCGTCGCGTCCTCGCATGCTGGAGAATTTTGCCGCCGTGTTGTCGAGCGCATCGTTTCTGTTTCTCAGCCCGCGGCTGTTGCAGGAGTGCCGGACTTTCATTCGCCATCAGGACGGCACCTCGGCAGCGGCTGGCGGCGCGCATGACGACACCGTCATGGCCATGGCCATCGCCCTCGCCGTACGTGCCGAAGTTGTGGTGAAGCCGCCGCAATCGATGCACGAGTGCAATTTCGCGACCCTGCAAACCGCGTGACGAGCAACGAGCAATTAGCAATTAGTGTCCTGAGTCGGAAGTTCATTGCATAAACTAAAGCTTTGTATCAGGGCACGGCTTTAGCGGTGCCGCACATGCGCCAAGAAAACATTGGCCTTTAGGCCCTGAGGCGAAAATCGAATGCCGCGGCAAATTGATAAACGAATTTCTAATTCACCACATTAGCAATTAGCGACTGCGCGAGCCGCGCGCCTTCAAAGAACCATTATTGAAACATGCTTTAATGACTAACCCCCAGCCCCCAGCCCCTAACCCCCAGCCCCTGTTTTTCCCACCGCACACGCCTATGTGACGTGTGACGGCGCAATGGCAGTCCGTCCGCGTTAGCATGAACGCGGAAACTGCCGCGATGGTTTGGCTACTCGCGCACCCTCGTATACGCGATTAGCCGTGCGACGCGGAGGTGATGGCCGTGATGTACGGCCGCAATGGCCGTTGCGGGCGGTTTCCACGACACGCTGTGGTAGAGACCGCCCTGTCGCTCCCGCTGGGCACGCGGTTCTGGTCTCTTGTTCGTGCAAGCTGTCCAACACGTTCGTAGAATGCGCGGCGGCGCTCAGAGTCATCTGATGCGCTGCGCCGACGGCTTCTACTACGTCGTCAAATTTCAGAACAATCCGCAGCACGCGCGGGTCCTGGTCAACGATTGGCTGGGCACACGCCTGGCTGAGATGGTCGGTCTGCCAGTGCCGGTGGCCGCCGTCGTCAACGTTCAACCTTGGCTGCTGGAGCACACACCCGACCTCCGCATGGAACTTTGCGGACATCGCACCATGTTCACTCCCGGGCTGTCGTTTGGCTCGCGCTACGTGGTCTCGCCAGTGGAAGGTCAGGTTTACGACTACCTGCCTGAGAGCATGATCGCGCGCGTCCGCAACCTGCGCGATTTTGCCGGCATTCTTGCGCTCGACAAGTGGACCTGCAACGCCAACGGTCGCCAGGCAGCCTTCTGGAAGCGAGGGCGGGAACGCAAGTTCACAGCCAGTTTCATTGATCAGGGCTATTGCTTCAACGCCGGGGAGTGGAATTTTCCCGACGCCCCTCTGCGTGGCGTATACGGCCGCAACGATGTTTACGCATGTATCACATCGTGGGACAGCTTCGAGCCCTGGCTTAGCCGTATTGAGACTTTCCCCGAAAGCTCGCTGTGGCCGCTCGCCGAGGAGATTCCTCCGGAGTGGTACAACTCGGAAGGCGACGAGTTGGAGCGGCTGTTGTCACGCTTGCTGGAGCGGCGCTCGCGGGTGCGCCAGTTGATCGAAGATTTCAGGAATTCATCTCGAAACCCCTTCCCAAACTGGCGCGAGATGGTGAACTGAACCAGCAACCGGCAGCTAGCAACTAGCAACTAGTGCTAGCGTAGAAATGAAAGGTAAACGTGAAGGACTTCAGGACACTGAAGGTTTGGGAGCGAGCGCACCTGCTCGCATTGTGTGTGTACCGGCTCACGCAGGGATTTCCCAAAGAAGAGCTTTACGGTATTACAAGCCAGATGCGACGATCGGGTTCATCGATTGCTGCCAACATAGCGGAGGGTTGCGGACGCTCGGGGAATGGCGAGTTTCACCGCTTTCTGAACATTGCGATGGGATCCGCAGTTGAGCTGGAGTATTTCCTGCTGTTGGCTCGGGATCTAGCACTTATACCCAGCGACTCCTATGAACATATAAACGATCAAACTGTCGAGGTTCAGAGAATGCTCGGCTCACTCATTCGCAAGGTCGAGTCTGATCGCTTCGGCAAGCAATTAGTCCCCTAGGAGGGTTTTGCTGCTTGCTAATTGCTAATTGCTAGTTGCTAGTTGCTAGTTGCTAACGGCTGATGGCTGACTACAAACATTGCGACTTCTTCCTCCTCCGCTACGTCCCCGACGTGGTCAAGCAGGAGTTCATCAATGTGGGCGTGGTGATGCTGGAAGAAGGGGACAACGGCTTCACCGAGGTGCGCTTCACGCGAGATTGGCGCCGCGTGCGCTGCTTCGATCCGGAAGTGGACATCGAGCTGCTGCAATCCTACGAAGACGAGTTGCGCCGCCTGCTGCAATCGCGCGCCGCTGAGGTCATCAACTACAAGGTGCCGATGTCGCGGCGCGAGTGGCTGCTCGATCTGATGCAGCAATCGTTTTCCGGCGTCCTGCAGCTAACGCCTATGGAGGCGGTGCTGACCGAATCGCCGCAGGCCGAGCTTGGCATCCTGGCGCGCGCATACCTCGAGTCTGAACGCCGAGCCCCGCAGCGCGAGGCCGTCGGTCGCCGAGCCATCTACAACGTCATGCGCGGCGCCTTCGAACAGGCCGGCGTGTGGAACGTCATGTGGAAGGACATCGCGGTAGCGACCTACGCGGGCAACGGAGATCCGCTCAAGATCGATTGCGCGTATCGGCCGGAGAATGTGATCCAGATGTTCCACGCCGTTTCGCTCGTGACCGAAGTCAATGCAGCGAAAGTACTGGCCTTCAGCTATCAGAACTTTCGTGACCAAATGGCTCTTGCCGAGACCGCCGACCCAAACCTGTACGCGGTGATCGAGGATGGGCTCGACTGGAAGGACCCGGCCGTGGCCTTCGCGCTGGAAGCCCTCGACCGCTATGGGATCGACGTCGCCACCGTCGGCCAGATGCCCGCCCTCGCTGAGCGTGCGCGAGAAGACTTGCGCTTGTAGAGGCTGCAAACAAAGAATGGAGCTCACCATTTCTTCGGCTCTTGATCACAAGCAAGGGCTTGGCATTCCCACAACGTGGGATACCGCAACTATCCACTAGCCACTATCCACTGACCACTCTTCAGGGGACATCATGAACATGCGAGACACGTTTCGCGGCGCGCTGCGCCGCTTTGCCGGCGCACGCTCGGCCGGATCCGCGTTCCTCAACCAGCACTGGCCGCTTCGCCAGTCTGCTCCCGCCGCGCTGGCCGCCACCGGCGCTTTACCCGCCCGCAGAACGGTGCCTCTGCCCACCATATTCGCTCCGGGGGCGCCCACGCTGGTGCGTGCCGGAGTCATGCCCAAACCTACGCCCATTAATCTGCGCCGCTTCGCCGAAATGCCGATCGCGCGCAAAGCCATCAACACCATCAAGGACCGCATCGCGGGAATGCAGTGGCGCATCCAGCCGCGCCACGGACGCGTGCTCGGCGATCTCCCCCATGCGGCCGAACGGATCGCCGCGCTCACTCTTAACTTCGAGCAGCCCAATCCCCAGGACTCTTTCCGCTCGATGATCGAGCAGGTGCTGGAAGACGTGCTGGTCGGGGGTTTCGGCGCGCTCGAGCTCGATCTCAGTGGCGATCCTGCGCGGCCCCTAACCCTGTGGCCGGTGGACGGCGCCAGCATTCGTATTCGGAACGACTGGGACGGCAATCCTTCGTCACCACGTTACGTGCAGGCCACCGGTTTGTTCACGCCCCAGGAGCAGGTCACGCTCGCCGACGAGGAGCTTGCATACATTCGGCTGAATCCACGCACTCACACTCCCTTCGGCCTGGGCAAACTCGAAGTGGCGTTCGAAACCATCCACGAGTTCCTGTGCGCGCACCGCTTCGCTGCGCGGTTGGCCAGCAACACGGTTGTGCAGTATGCGCTGTGGTTGCAGAATCTCAGCCCGCAGCATCATGAGCGGCTAATTCGCTGGTGGCAGGATGAAATCGAAGGCACCGGCAAAGTGCCGATTCTCTCCGTCGAGACCAAGCCCGAAGTGCTGCGCTTCAGTGGCGGCACCGATGCCGACCTGCGGCTGCAGTGGCAGGAGTTCCTTATCCGCATCATTGCCGACGCGTTCGATCTGCCGCCGATGCTGCTCGGCCTGGAACGCGACGTCAACCGCAACACCGCGACCACGCAATACGACGACGCCTTCCGCACAGCGGTCGTGCCCGTGGCTCGATTGATTGCCGAACACCTGACGCGGGACGCTATCAGGCAAGCGCCTGGGTTGGGATGACCTGGAATTCGTCTTCACTGATGTAGACGCGCCCAACGAACTGGAGCAGGCACAAATTCAGCAAATCCTGATTGGCTGTGGCATCCTCACAGTCAACGAGGTGCGTAGCATGCGCGGCCTGCCGCCCCTTCCGGAAAAACAGGCTGGCCTCTCGGACGCGCCGCTGATGCAATGAACAGCGACTCAGCCCATACCGGTGACTCGCCCACGCTTGCGTAGACAGCGTGGCCACGGGCCGCTGCCTCCGAGCCACCGCTACACGGTGAGGCGGATTGGACCCGCTCCAGGATCCGAGCCGGCCACTGATCACTGACAACTGGCTCCTGTCATCCTGAGCGAGCGTAGCGAGTCGAAGGATCTGCGGTTCTCTGCCTTTTGCCAATTGCTAATCGCTAGCTGCTGGTTGCTAGTTGCTGTCCACTCCCACACTGTCAGACTCACAAGGATCAACCATGAACCTGCAACTGGACGCTATGGCGCTCAACCTGCCCGATGTCCCTGCCCATCCTAACCGGCTACCCTTCCAGGGAGTTCTTACCCTGGTCGGTGTGGCCTCACAACGGTCGCCCAGCGGCGCGCGCGGCCATCGCGTGATGCTGACGCGCCCTGCCACTGAGGAGGCGCTGCCCTCACTCCTGGGCATGGCGCTGGATTATGCTCCGGCGCTCGCCAGCCACGATGCGCGTCGCAAGGTAGGCATCATCACCGAGGCTACAATCGAACCTTTGCACGAGGGAGGGCAGCCAAACGCTACCGGCCGGATCGCCGTGGGCGGCTACCTGTTCGCACATGACTTTCCCGAGGTAGTCCACGAGATCAGGGCTCAACAGGGCAATACCCTCGGCATGTCTTACGAGATCGCCGATGCCAGCGTTCCCAATCAGGACGCGTTGATTTGGACTGTCACCGGTTTCACATTCACCGGCGCCGCGGTGTTGCGTCGCGACAAGGCCGCCTATCCGCAAACCTGGATAGAGTTAGCAAAAAGCAACTAGCAGCTAGCAATTAGCAGCTAGCGACGTTCAGCCACTCCCCCTCAGCATTCAACAACTTAACCGCTCATACAGCCAGCCGATGCTCAATTGCCAATGGCTAACTGCTAGCTGCTAGTTGCTTCTTCCACATCCCACAAAGTAAGAGGACAAAATATGAACCAAGATACTACCGCTCCAAACGCCACCGACATGCCAACCCTAGCCGGACAGATGGCGCAAGCCACGCAGTCCCTGGCCGACGCGCTCAAGAACCTGGACGGCCAGTTTGCGTCACTGCACGCCAAAATCGACCGCATCGTAGCCGCGGTAGACGACGGAGACCTACAGGCCAGCGCTCAACCGCAAAAGGAATTACTCAGCAAGTTGGCCGAGCTGGAAACCGCCAATCGCAACCTCAAAGCGCAGAGCGACACCGCCCGCCGCAAGACTCTATCGCCGATGGTAAGCGCGCTGCTCGCCAAAGAGGGAGTTGAAGGCGACGCGCTTATCGAT
Source organism: uncultured Acidobacteriaceae bacterium (assembly GCA_963720135.1). Lineage (GTDB taxonomy): Bacteria > Acidobacteriota > Terriglobia > Terriglobales > Acidobacteriaceae > Bog-257. The sequence continues at coordinate 435,989 of CAVREJ010000014.1, read as the reverse complement.
AAGCCAGTGATCGAGAAGGCCCTGGTTGGTCTCAGCATCGAGCAGCGCATCGCCGTAAAGGCCGAACTCGCACGCGCCGGAATCCTGGTCTAACCCCGCCTTTGGTTAGCAGCTCCTGAAACGTTTAGGCAATAACTCCCACAATGTCTGACATTGCAATAAATCGTGGCGGCTTGGACCGCCATTTCCTTTCGAAAGGACACCATGAAAGCACAATTCGTCAACCTGCAAGCCGCCGCTGATTACATGGGCCCGGGCGCAATCGAAGTCGATCGCTACCAGACCGAAATCACCGACATCGTTCGCCGCCGTGGCCCGTTCGGCCAGCGCATCAAGCAAGTTCCAGCCACGGGCCACCCATCGCGCTTCTTCGAGGAAACGGCCATTCCTTCCCCCACGGCTGCCAACGCCTTCGTCGATCCACGCAACATCACGCCCACGCTGGTGACTCCCACCCGTGTCGAGCGTAGCGTTCCCTTGAAGTGCCTGGTTTCGCAGATCAACTACAACGTTTTCGACATGGAGGTCGGTGCCCAGCAAAGTCAGTTCGCCTATTTACAGGCCAAGGACCTGGCCGACTCCGTCGAAGGTCTGCTGCGCACTCATGACGTGGCCCTATGGAACGGAAACGACACGTCGTTGACCAATCCCACCACGCCGCAATATTACGGCGCGGCTGGACAAATCACCGACGGCGGCAACGTCACCACCATTGCGACAACCGCGAGCATCGTGGACGGCCTGAAGTCCACCATCGCGCAGATGGTCGCCAACAGCAACTACGAAGTGCGACCGACGGCCATCTACAGCAACCCGGTGCTGCTCGACCTGATTGACCGCGAGATGAAACAGGAGTTCAACGTGGTGCTTGCCAGCACGACCGTGGCGGGCGGCTTGACCGTCAAGACTCTTTCCACCCAGGCTGGAGAGCTGCCGCTGATTCCTGATTGGTCGATTGCCTACACCGGCGTCCCCGGCAGTGGCACAGCTGTGTTGCCCTGCTACATCGTCAGTGAAGACATGATCGAGTATCACTGGCTCACCAGTACCGATCCGCGCGTCTTCCAACTTGGAACACCGAGCTCACTGGCGTCACAGATGGTGGTAGTGAAGTTCGGCGGCATCGTCGTCAAGGGCGCCAGCTACGCACACTACAAAGTAGTCGTCGACCGGTAGCCTCCGCCCGGTCTCAGTCCAGGCGCGACGGGCCCAATAGCCAGGTTGCTGATTGATCCCTGTTCTGTTGATTCGCAGCGTCGCGCTGGTTCTCGTGCATGCCGTGCCGTGCGCCGGCCAGGGGGACGGGAAAAATCTGTCCCCCTGATTTCCAAGGCAGCTCGCTTCCCGATCTCGCAACGAGATCTTTCCCTCCGCTGCAACCCATGCGGCGTAGCCATGAACGGATCGCCATGAACTATTTGTCTGACTCGGAATACGAAACTTACGGTCTGGAGTCTGCCACCCCGGAATCATTCGTCGCGGCGGCCTCCTCGCTGATCAACACGTATTGCAGACGGCCCACGCTCGCCATAATTGAGTTCACCGAGCGAATTCGCGTGTTTCCGGGCCGCAACAATGTCCAGCTCACTAACCTTCCGCTCGCCGCCTTACCCGGCGCAAACTCGCCATTGGTATCGGGCAGGGGCCGCTATGCTCCACCACGGCGTGGCGAAGATACCACAATGTGGGAGCTCACCCAAATTGCCTTGGTGTATTCGCTTCCGGGCACTTGGGTCAACCTTGACCTCACCACCTTCGACTACTTTGCCGACACCGGCGAGGTGTCCTGGTTGGGAGGCCCACTTGGCCTGGCTTTTGATGAGATTGAGCTGGTCTACACCGCGGGCTTCTCCCAGGTGCCGGACCCGGTGAAGTTCGCCTGCGCGCAGTTGGTGAAAAATGCCCAGGCGACCCCGGCGCTCAATGTTCGCGCCGGGTCCCTCGGCACCCTGAACTCGATGCACTTGGAATATTTCTCCGACACCCTCCTCGATTCCACCGTGCAAGGCATGCTCGCGCCCTACGTGGCGCAGAAAGTAGGCTGAAATGTCTGAGACCGAAATCCCGCTCGGCACCCTCCACAGCTGCCTGGGCGTGCGGCGGGCCGCCGACGCCATGGTGCGAGTTCTAGGTGGAACCCAAGTTACTCTGCGCATCGCCGATCCTTCCACGGGCGACACCAACAGCCAGCTTGGGCTCACTCCTCCCACATCGGAAGACGTACCGATCTCGCCGGCGCTAGTGCGGACCATCGCGCCTACCGCCGATGGCAATAAGCGGATCGAGGTCACGCTCAGCGCAAAAGCGGTGAAACCGATCGCAGACCAGTATGGCGTGGACGACATTCCAACCTGGCTGCTCACAGCGGAAGGCATACTTTTCCGCAACAAGCTCATGCACATTGACACCGTCATCAGCGACCATCTCGGCGGGATGGAGTACCTCTACCACATTATGGCGACGGAGTAGCGAAATCATGCAACCAGCCAAAGATAGTTTCTACGTAGAGCTGCGCAACCGCCTGGTGGCGGTCGATCCGCAGCGCACGATCATCATCGACGGAGCCACCCGACCGGCCATCGTGGTCGCCGAGAACGAACCCCCAGTCGCCTCTCCTCCGTTGTGCGATGCCTTCTACCTGCATTGGGGCAGCGCGCATCCGGTGCAGCCATCCGTCGGAACCATGATGGCGCTCGACTGCACCATCTCGTACTGCACCAGCGGCGCCGAACAGAATGGATGGCTCGATCGCGGGCGCGATCTGGCGAGTCTGGACAACGACCTGCTCGCCATCTGCGCTCCGGCGCACACCAACAAGTGCGATTACAGTTCGGGTTCGCCGGTGGCATTAGGATCCACCATCTTCTGGACGCAGCCCGTGCTGTCCGCGGCTAAAACTACGTCGCCCGTATGTTGGCCGCGAGATCGCAATCACGTTGTTCTTTTATCCCGAGGTGAACCAGACATGAGCATTAATCCTGTTGCCCGGCGTTCGCAGATGGCGCCCGTCGGCCGTGCGGTGCGCGCCTACGTCGCACCTGTGGACCGTCCAAGTGGCGCCAGCGTGCCTTTCGATCCCGCGGTACAGGGACAATTCGATCTGGACTCTGTACCCGGTCCCTGGCTTGACTTAGGCTGGATCGAAAACTTTCAGCGCATCGCTGCCACCAAGTACGACGCGCTGCGCAGCGGACCCACCAGCAATATCACCGTGCAATACCGCTCGCAGCCCGAGGCGCGTGTCGACTTCGACCTGCCCTCCTGGGGCAAGCTGCAAATGGCAATCGCCGGGGGCTCGCAGCAGATGAACGTGCTGGCTGTCTTGCCGCTCACTCCGCCGCAGGGTTCAGGAGGCGCGGCGCTTCCGCCATCCCCGTTGCAACCTGGTTCCACCATCACCGAGTTGATCCTGACCGCCGACCAGCTCGCCAATTACAACGTGGGCGACATCGTCGCTGTTGATTCGGACTACACCGGCACGGTCGGTTATGTGGGCGCCGGTGCACCGGCAGCCTATCTTTCGTCCCCCTTGAACCCTGTCACCCAATCGGACTTCATTCGTCGGGTCACGTTTAACGTCTCGCGGGTTTCGTCCAAGACATCCACCTCCCTGCTACTGGCACAGCCATTGCTCGGCGCTCCCACCGGCTCGGGCATGGGCGTGCAGAAGGTCGTGGCCTTTGTAGATCGTGAAGGCAGCAGCTTCTTTCAGGAGTGGTCCGGCCTGTTCGTGATTGTGGGAGAGACCGGCGGTCGTGCCTGCTTCTATTATCCCCGGCTCCAGGTAGCAGCGAGCGGCGTGGAAACCCGGCAGGAATTCACCGCGCCTCTGTTCGGTCACATGCTGCATGCGAGCTTGCACGCTCTGCCCACGGTTGACATCAACGACGGTGAGACGGTGCTCTGCTACCGCAGCTATTTTCCCACAGCCGATGCAGCAGTGTTCTGAATACGGTTTTGAAAGGGCGCACCTTCAGGGTCTGCCCTGAGCTTGCCGAAGGGTGCGCCGTTAAGCTCTTTATTTTTGTCAGCCCGCGAGGGATCTGCTTCGCGTATTTTTTCGCAGCCTCTTCAGCTTTGCCTCAATGGATATCTCATGAACCTTCTAATCGACAATAACGACGGTTTGGGACAACAGGATTACACCGCTTGGGTCGATGCCGAACACTTGCCGAAGATCGCACGACGCTTGAATCAGGCAGCCACCATGACGGCTTGGCTGGTGGCCGCCGATCCCGGCTTTCATCCTCCCGTGAGCGGAGCGCGCGTGCTGTTGCAACGCGGCGATGGATTTTGCCTGTTCAGTGGCTACTTGGCTACGGCGCCGGAGCAGCAATATCTTGGCTTCAGCCACGAGGGTGCCGCGTGGCGCTACGCCTTGCAGGCGCTAGACGATTCCTGTCTGCTCGATCACAACGCGTTGCCGGTCAGGACACCCTTCGCCTTTCGCGCCGCGGGCGACGGCGTGCGCACGCTCGCCAATGATGTTCTGCCCGGCGGGCTTGATCTCTCGGGAGTGCAGGATGTCAGCCCGGTCAACCAGTTTGTCATCGTTCCGCAGAAAACCTGGACCGAGCACGTCCAGGGACTCGCCACCATGACGCGTGCCAGCTACCGCGCTCACGACGGCAAACTCTATTTTGAAGAGGTTGGCCAGCAAAGCTTCACGATCAGCGAGCAGGATGCACATTTCGTTCCCGAAGGGTTAGTGCTGCTGCAATCGGACCAGTTGCGGAACGACGTAACCATCATCGGTGAGCTCGAGCCGATGGTTTATGTTCGCGACTATTTCCTCGGCGACGGCACCACGTTGGGCTTCTATCTTTCGACACTCCGTTCAGCAAGACCGCGGTCACCGTTTTCCTGGAGGACTACACTGCGACTGTCGCTGGAGCCCACGTTGTGGAGTGTTACCGATCCCAACGGCAAAGTCTCAGTCAGCGGAGGCGCACTGCAAATCAATGGTGGACCGGCGACCGTCAGCTTCGTCGAACAACTGGAACTCGCCGGCGGTCTCATGATGCAGCACGGCCAGGTTGCGTTTAACGCGCGCGTCCAGCGGTACTTTCGGCGGTCTCTATAACGGCTCGGTCGGCGACCCCAACTGCATCGCTGGATTCTCGATTTCGCCCAATGGCGCCAACTGCTCGATTCAGGGACTCATCAATGGCGGTCGGGTCGGCTCTTCTCTGGGGACAGTGCCCGGACATGTGTACGGGTTCACCACTCAACTATTTTGCAACGAAGCCCATCGCATTCATCAGACCTATTTATCCTCGACCCATCCCGCGGGCAGTGGGCGGGGAGGCGACTCTATACCCGCGGCGTTGCGAGTTGTGCTCGCTGTGCACGATGTCGATCCCAACAATCCCGGTACGCTGGCGGCGCCTGCGACCGTGTTGTACGACGACGTACTGCCCTCGCCTCCGGGTTTCGCCATCTACGCGCTGGCGAATGGCCCCAACCTGTGCGTCAGCGTGTCCTTCACGCGTCTGCAGCACGTTGTCGATACCGAAGTGCGAAGTATGATTCCGGGCGGGCAGTTTCGCACTCGGCTGATCGATTCGCTGGCCGACGGCGGCGAGTGTTATGTGACCTCGTCCTCCGAGCTGCGGTTTTATCCGCCATATCCGCCGCAGCAAAATGAGCAGGTCGTGGTCGCTTATCGCAGCAGCGCTCGCGCCATGGCCCGGGTGCAAGACCAGAACAGCATCGCTGCTCATCACAACGGGAACGACAGCGGACGCCGCAGCTACGTCCGGCGATTGAAGCTGCCATTGGCTCCAACTTCCATCGACTGTGAAAATGCCGCGCTGGCTTTGCTGGACGATACAGTGCAGCCGGCCTGGGCCGGAGAATATCGTGTGATTAGCGATTTCCTGCCGATCGGTGACGTTATCCCGACGAATGCCGTCCAAGTGTCAGCGCCGTCTCGCGGAGCAGCATTCACGGCCATCGTTCGCGAGGTGGACCTGCAAGTCATCTCACTTCGCGACGATCGCTCGGAGTACTTGCTTCGGTTTTCGAACGACGCCGCCGAGCTGCTCGCCTTCAAGTTCGAAACCATGACGTTGCCCGAGCCGGTCACCGCGGTGTTCACCACGACCGTTCCGTCGTCGTCTTTATATCTCCCGTCTCTCACCGCAGCGCAAGTCACTAACGTGATTGCGACGGAGATCACGGTTGACGCGGGCATCGCGCCGCCTCTCGGTGGCGGTATCGAAGCGCGTCGTTCTGACGGCGGTTGGGGCGCTGGAAGCGATGGCAATCTTGCCGGGCGTTTCAACACGCAGACCTTCAACCTGCCACGTCTTTCGCGCGTACAGGGCTATTACCTGCGGCAATACGATGCCTCGTCGCCGCCCAAGTACTCGCGCGATTCCGCTCTGCTTTACGTGGACTATCCCTTGTGACGGTGTGCCACGGAAGCCCCTCCCGTGACACTATCGCCTCCTACGGTTCCAACTCGATTTCACCAGAAAAAAGGAGATTCCTATGGGCTTTCTTTCCAAATTATTGCAAGGTATTGCGTTCGTTCCCGCCATCGTTCACGGCGTCGAAGGTTTATTCGGCGCCAAGTCAGGCAATGACAAAAAAGCTGCGGCGCTCTCATTCGTAGAGTCTGCCGTGGGTGCAGCGGATGCCGTCTCCAACAAGAACATCGTTGATCCCAACAAGTTTCAGGATGGACTTGGCAAGGTTATCGACGGAGTGGTTGCCTGTCTGAACGCGTCCGTGTGGGCCAGTAAGGCCGGCACCAAGTAGACCCAGCGTTAGCCCCGAGGCGCCATCGTCCGCGGTGGCGCCGCGGCTTGTGATCACCACAGAGACAGAGAGGCACAGAGAAATTCTGCTTTCAGAGACGACGAAAGAAGTTCCCCGCCCGAGATATTCAGTTCAGGAATAGTATTTCTCGATTTCCAAATTCTCTGTGTCTCTGTGCCTCTGTGGTGCTCACTCCTTTCCCATTGCAACTTCTGCCCACGACGTTGCGTCGAACCCTCAGGTATCCTCGATACTTAGCTGAGGTTCGCGTATGAAGTCGTTGCTCTATCTCCTCACGTTGCTCGTCACCATCAGCATTCCTGCATCGACCCAGGAACCGGCCACGACACAGCAGGCCTCCCCTCCGAGCAACACCCCTGCCGAGCAGCAGAGAAATGCAGCCAGCGCGACCCAGGACAATAGCGGTATCAGTGGCGATCAGGTAACCAAGCCGGCTGGCGCGAAAGCCACCACCCTCATCGGTTGTCTCAGCGGACCCAACGCGGAAGGCAAGTACACATTGACCAGCATGCAGCATCGCACTGGGGTGCAGGTCCTTGGCCCTGATGACTTGAAGAACGACGCCAGCACCAAGGTCAAACTGACAGGCTCGTGGGAAGCGGGCCCACAACAGCCAGTGCAGGCGAATGCGAAGGAAGCGCGGCGGTTTCAGGTGACCGAGGTTGAGGTACTCTCGCAACACTGTTCCGTCCCTAACGAGAAAACCCCGGTCAGCAAGGAGAAACAACGCCAGCGTGAGTTACAGCAGGAGCAGAACAACAGCAGCTCCGGCGATCAAACTAATCCAAAATAGAAACGCCCCTCCGCGCACTTCGCTCCGCCGAACTCAGAACACCTTCTTCGAATCCAGCAGAATGGTTACCGGTCCGCTGTTCACCAATTCGACTTCCATCATCTCCTGGAACCGTCCGGTCTCACAGTGCAACCCAAGCGCGCGCACACTCTCGACAAACCTCGCGTACAATTCTCTCGCGCGCTCCGGCCGCGCTGCCGCATCGAATGACGGTCTCTTTCCGCGCCGGACATCCCCCAACAGCGTGAATTGCGAAACCGCAAGCAGTGCCCCGCCTATCTCCACCACGCTGAGATTCATCTTTCCCGCTTCGTCCTCAAAGATCCGTAATCCCGCCACTTTTTCCGCAAGATAGTCAGCGTCGGCATCGGCGTCGCCCTGCCCTACTCCCAGCAACACCAGCAAACCCTTCCCGATTTCCCCCACCAGCTCACCCTTCACTTTTACCGATGCCCGGCTCACTCTTTGCACGACAGCGCGCATGGCAGCGTTGTATCACAACCATGGGTGACGACACCGTGGCTCGGCCTACCTTCGCCTGCAAAGAATTTCCCTCTCGCGTTGACCATTGCAAACCCTAACGGTTAGGATGAATCGGGCATCATATATCTGAACGCTCTCGAAGCCACTGGTGGGCTTCGGCTGTCTAAAGAGCCTTCGGCATCCTTTACACGGCTTCCTGGCTGCAATTAAACTTACGGGTTTGCCCGCCGCGGCGGATGCCACGGTGCACCACAGGAGAACGAATCGATGGCTTCGGTTGAAGAACGGGTGAAACAGATCATCGTGGAGCAGTTGGGCGTGGATGAAGCGGAAGTTACGCCCAGCGCTTCGTTTGTAGACGACCTCGGCGCCGACTCTCTCGACACCGTCGAACTGGTCATGGCTTTCGAAGAAGCTTTCGAGATCGAAATCCCTGACGAGGATGCGGAAAAGATCCGCACTGTGCAGGACGCCGTAACATATATCGACCAGCACGCCAAGGCGAAGAAGTAGCCCAGTCCGGTCACCGGGTCTGCGAAGCGGAGTGGCCTGGGCCCCGTCAACCGACATATCAGAAGTTTTTCGCTCGCCGCGGCAGGCGGGTCGAAAGGAGATTGCTGACCTCATGGCATCCGTAGAGGAACGTGTAAAACAAATCATTGTGGAACAATTGGGAGTGGATGAGGGCGAGGTAACGCCCAACGCATCGTTCGTGGACGACCTGGGCGCCGATTCGTTGGACACGGTTGAGCTTGTCATGGCCTTTGAGGAGGCCTTCGAGATCGAGATCCCCGACGAAGATGCGGAGAAGATACGCACCGTGAAGGACGCCGTGGACTACATCAACTCGCACGCGAAGGGATCGAAGTAGATTGAATCGCCGCGTCGTCGTAACGGGACTTGGAGTTATCTGTGCTGTCGGCCACAACACCGGGGAGGTGTGGTCAGCACTGCTGGGCGGCAAGAGCGGCGTGGAACGCATCACCGCCTTCGACGCCTCACAGTTTGCCTGCCAGATCGCCGCCGAGGTCAAGAACTTCGACCCTTTACAGTTCGTGGAAAAAAAGGAAGCGCGCAAGATGGCGCGCTTTATTCATCTGGCCATCGCGGCCAGCGATGAAGCCCTGCGAATGGCCAACTACAAAGTTGAGAATGAAGAGATGGCCGAGCGCACCGGGGTGAACATCGGCTCGGGCATCGGCGGATTCGACATCATCGAGCGCGAGCACTCCAACCTCCTCAACGGCGGCCCACGCAAGATTTCACCGTTCTTCATTCCCGCGGCCATCGTTAACCTCGCCGCCGGACAAGTCAGCATCCGCAACGACGCCAAAGGGCCAAACGAAGCCACCTGTACCGCCTGCACCACCAGCGCGCACTCCATCGGAGACGCGGCTCGCGTCATTAAATACGGCGACGCCGACGTGATGATTGCCGGTGGCACGGAAGCTGCCATCACACCCATGGGGGTCGGCGGATTTGCCGCCATGCGCGCCCTCTCCACGCGTAACGACGACCCTCATCACGCCAGCCGTCCCTGGGACAAAGAACGCGACGGCTTCATCATCGGCGAAGGCGCGGGCATCCTGATTCTGGAAGAGCTTGAGTTCGCCAAAAAGCGTGGCGCAAAGATCATCGCTGAGGTCGTCGGTTACGGCATGAGTGCCGACGCCAATCACATCACGCAACCGGCGCCCGGAGGTGAAGGCGGCTATCGCGTCATGCGTAACGCCCTTCGCGATGCCGGACTTTCGCCCGAGCAAATTGGCTACGTCAACGCCCACGGGACCTCCACTCCGCTGGGCGACGAGTTGGAGGCCACGGCCATCAAGCGCGCTTTCGGCGATCACGCCTATAAGCTGCTGGTCAGCTCAACCAAGTCGATGACCGGGCACTTGCTGGGTGGCGCGGGAGGATTGGAAGCCGCAATCACAGTGCTGGCGCTGCGCGATCAGATCGTTCCGCCGACCGTCAATCTCGATAATCCTGACGAGGGTTGCGATCTCGACTTCGTGCCTCACACCTCTCGCCAGGTCAGCATGGATTACGCCATATCAAATTCGTTCGGCTTCGGTGGCACCAATGGATGCCTGGTCTTCAAGCGCTGGACGGAGTAGAAGCGACCAGCCGTAAGCAGCGAGCAACTACCCACTGACAAATTACTCGCCCACTATCCACTAACCCCTAGCCCCTGCTTTACTTCGGTTCCCACAGTTCCACGCGGTTTCCCTCCGGATCCATAATCCAGCCAAACTTCCCGTACTCGTAGTCCTCCACCTTGGGATCTACCTGCACGCCTTCCTCTCGCAGTGTCTTCAGCAATTCGTCGAGATTGTCCACCCGAAAGTTCACCATGAAACTGGACTGGCTGGGCTCGAAGTACTTTGTATCCTGGGGAAAGATCGCCCACACATTGAAGACGGGAACTTCAGGATGGTCGGCGTCGTGCCACATTGCGCCGGAGCCGTCGGCCGCGCTCTCAATACCTAGGTGTTGGCGATACCACTCGTATAGCGCCTTGGGATCTTTGGATTTGAAGAAGATGCCGCCGAGTCCGACAACTCGTTTCATCGCCGCCCTCCTGAGAGCACCACATTTTAGCCGATCCATGCCAACGAAAAAGGCACGAAGATCTTCTCCGTGCCTGTATATCTCTGTAAACCCGCTCTACGCTTTCTTGCCTTCATTCTTCAGCACCTCGATCGCCTTGTTGAGCTGATCGTCAGGCTGATTCGCTTTCTCTTTCTCCTGCTGCGCGTCGTCCTGCGCGTTCTCGTCCTCGTCGGGGGCGATGAAGTCATCGTTGTTATCGGCAACCAGGATATTCGGCGTGACCGCCGTGTCCTGCAGCGCCTTGCCCGACGGCGAGTAGTACTTCGCCACCGACAATATGAGCGCCGAGTGGTCCGGCATGTCGATCACTTTCTGGATCGATCCCGAGCCGAAGGTCTTGTCGCCGAGCACGTCCCCGCGTGCGTTCTCCATCACGGCGGCGGCCACAATCTCCGCCGCTCCCGCCGTACCGCGGTTCACCAGCACTACCAGCGGCAGGTTGGTCACTATCGCCTTGTCCGGTTCGGCGTTGAAAATTTGCTTAGGATACTTCTGGCCTTGCAAGGTGGCGATGGTGCCATGGTTCAGGAAAAGGTTCGCGGTAGCAATGCCTTCGGTTTCCTCGCCATCGCCGGAGTTGCGCAAGTCGAGAATGATCTTCTTGGCGCCTTCCTTCTCGACGGCCTTCAGTTTATTGGCGATCTCTTGCGAACGTCCCTTAGGGAAGTCATCCACCTTGATGTAGGCTATACCGTCTTCCATCATCTTGTCGGTGATGGGAGGGTCAGCAACGATCGCGCGCGTCAGCGCCGACTTTACCGGTTGGGCGCGTCGCGGACGCACCACCGAGACATTGACCACCGACCCCGGAGGCCCGGTCAACAACCCATCAATCTCTGCCAGCGACATGTCGCGGGTCGTCTTGCCTTCGATAGCCTCGATGATGTCGCCGCTCTCGATTTCTGCCTTATCGGCTGGTCCTCCCGGAATCACCGAGATCACCGCCGCGTAGCCGTAGCGCTTGGAAACGGCCGCGCCAATACCGGCCTTGCCTTCCTTGCGCTGCTTGTAATCCTTGTACTCGGTCGGATCGAGATAGCTGGAGTTAGCGTCGAGCGACTCCAGCAACCCATGCAGGGCGCCGTTGGTAACTGCCGGAATGTTCGGTTCCTCTACGTACTCGGTACGAATGCGCGACAGAACTTCGCTATAGACACCCAACTGGCGATAAGAACCGTCGTCGTTGGTATTGGCCCGAACCCCCAGTCCGCCAACCACAACAAACGTGGCGAGTAAAAAGGAGAGGCCGAGAACGATAAGCTTGGTGGTCTTTGACATGTTTAATTCGCTGATGGGAGGGATACTCTCGCTCCCATTCTACCTCAGTTTCGATGCTAGCCCAGTAGGAAGGTGGCAGGAAAATCGCCTACGCCGCGCCAAATTGCCCGTTTCCAGCTATCGATTGGACGTGTGCCGAAGGCGAATCGTAAGCGGGAGTTACGTGAATCTGGGAGCGCCCGCCCGCTTTTGCGAACTCCTAAAACGTGTTTGTCATCCTGACCGGAGGCGGCTAGGGTTTGAGCCGGCCGGGGTCGAATGACCCCTGTCCTCGCCCAAAAACCTTATAGGTGTCATTCCCAACGGAGCCCAGGGACCTGGTGTTTCTTTGTGGCCCTCCGCCTAGCTCCGCGACGGCCGTCGACAAACTGTAAGAAACTTGTGGCGCGTCGCCCACACAGCCGTCACGAGGGTACCCGCCCGGCAACTACCTCGACCCAGCCTACTTTTTGATACTGGTATTAACCATGGGAATCTGCGACGACAACTGCAGATTGATCAGCAGGTCGATGTGGCGATCGATCTGGTACCATAACGCAGTCTTCTTCGCCGAGATGACCTTCTCAAATACCGGAACGTACCTCATGCGCAATGCCAGGAGCTGCTGGTCAACAGCGGTCGATCTCTTCATGTAATCGTCCGCCTGCGCATCGGTCATGGTGTTGTAGTTCGTGGCATACTCCTTAATCACCGCCCACCGTTCGTCGTTAGGTTTGATGGCTTCCCGCCGGTACTGGTCAAAGATAGGCCAGAACTTGGTGGCCTCATCGGCGGTCAGGGTCATGTTCTCCGCCATGATCTGCTTGCGCTGAGCGCGAAGGTTCGCCCGAAGCATCTCGATGTCTTGGTCATCGATGCTGTTCGCCGGTGCGCCTGCTCCCGGAGCACTTTGCGCAGCGGGCTGTTGCGCTGCCTGCTGACCCATGACGGATACGTTGCATACAAGCAACGTGCTGACTACGACCAGGGCTGATACGACGTTCTTCCCCATGATTTTCATGATTCACTCTCCGTTATGACTTCACCATCAACCTTAGACCGATCACAGAAGCAGTCTATAGGGAATCGTCGCCCTCTCCTAGGATTGTTTACGGAAACGGCCTGATGCCCCCAGGTTCGCGTCCGTTTTCTGGACGCTGATCTGGGCTGAGGAAGCGTCGGGCTGGCCGACCGGACATTCTCCAACTCACGATTGCGGATTCGATCTCTCCCGGATGCAAGAATGATGCTTAACATATTAATCACGGCAACGTAAAGACCCTTTCTCCGCCTAAATACCCTTTATTTCTCCTCCGTCCATTCGGACGGAGGTACCCGTCATCCATTTCGCTGCGGGCGACACCATGAATGCGAGCAGGTCGGCGATCTCTTCCGGACGTCCGTAGCGACTGATCCCGACTTCTTCTGGAAATTGTTTCGTTGCCTCTTCAACGCTCATGTTGTGCGCTGGTGCCCACTTCTCCAGGAAGGAGCGCCGCCGTCCCGTCATTACCGGACCCGGCACGATGCTGTTGACCTGCACCCCATCTTTAATACCTTGTTCAGCGAAGGCTTTGGCAAGCGCAGTGATGGCTGCATTCGTCGCGGCAACCGCTGCGAAGGCGGGCTTGGGGTCAAGGGCCGCACTGCCTGACATAAATACGACGGAGCCTTTCGACTTTTTGAGCGCCTCCCAAGCCCATATCGTCACACGTCGTGCACCGTGCAGCTTCAGCTCCATGCCTGCTCGCCATTGCTCTTCCGTCATCTCAAACAAATCAATTTGTGGCACTGCACCCGCGATATTCAGCAAGGCATCAATCCTACCGAAGCTATCAAGCGTCGTCTTGACGAGTGCTTGGGCAGCTTCGATTTTGCTCAAATCAAGGTCGCAAGTAAGAGGCTCTGCTCCCACATTCTTTACGGTGTCCGCCACCTCTTTCAGCGCATCAGCGTCCCTTGCAACCAGCACAATCGCCGAGAAGTCGCGTGCCAATCGGATCGCGGTAGATCGACCGATACCTTGGCTGGCTCCAGTAACAATTGCGACAGAATTCACAAAGTCTCCTTTTCCCGTTGGGTTCGGGTAGACCAATAGACTTCGAATCGTGTCTAGGACACTGCCTGCTTCGCTTCCAGGATGATGTCCACAACTTTCTGCGGCGCACTGAGCAACGGTGTGTGATCCACGGCGAGCGGCCGTGCTGTAGCTCCCATTCGTTTCGCCATGAAGTGTTGTGTTTTGGGGTTGATCATGCGGTCTTCTTCAGCAATCAGGAACCAAGAAGGCGTGGATCTCCACGCCGGTGTTGGAACCGGCTCTTGTATACACTTCAGTGCGATTGGCCTCTGTACAGCTGCCGATAATGCGATTTGATCTGCAGTCGCATGCTGTGCGAAAGCATTTCTGAAGCCTTCCTCGGGCATCCAGATGAAACCGTCGCCATCCGGGGCGGGGTGAGGCGCCAGGGCATGCCGTTCATCGCGATAGAAGACCTGAGCCACGGTCTCGCCCTCATCCGGAGCTAGCCCGGCGATATAGACCAGTGCCTTCACGCGCTCGTCATTTGCCGTGGCGATAACCGCACCCGCATAAGCGTGACCGGCCAGAATCACTGGTCCCTCCGTACGGGCCATTGCACGCTTCAAGGCGGCAGTGTCATCGGCGAGTGAGGTCAGCGGGATCGGAGCTGCGATCACTCGCAACCCTTCCCGTTCAAGACCGAGAATCACGTCTTTCCAACTCGACCCATCGGCCCACGCTCCGTGAACCGCAACTACGGTAATGTTTCCAGGAACTGTCACATCTCAAATCCTTTCCGCTAATCCTAAGAGACGAGTTGCCGCCTCAGCCGAGCGACTCAACCGAGAAACTCCCGCATGCGCTCCGCAATGAAACCACTGGAGTCTTCCAGCGCGAAGTGACCGCTATTAATCAGGTGCAGTTCCGCCTTCGGGAGATCTCTTTGGTAGGCCTTGGCTCCTTCAACCGTGAAGAACGGATCGTTCTTTCCCCAGACAATCAGCATTCTCGGCTGTCGACTGCGGAAGTACTCATGCCACCGCTCATAGAGCGCGACATTCGACTGATAGTTGTAGAGAAGATCGAGCTGAATTGCGGCATTGCCCGGACGATCGAGAAAGAACTGGTCAACCGTATAGGAATCCGGGCTGATTTGATCAGGGTCTGTGACACCATGGATGTACTGGAAGATGGTCATTTCTTTTGTCAGTAGATTCCGCACGGGTTTCTCGGTCTCGGAATTGCGGTTGGCCCAGAATGGCTTCATCGGGTCAAATGCACCGCCGATACCCTCCACGTAAGCATTACCGTTCTGCACGACAATGTTTTGAATAGCATCCGGATGTCCTGAGGCAATCCGATAGCCGATCGGCGCGCCGTAATCCTGCACATACAGGCTGAACTGCTTCAAGCCCAGGTTCTCGAACAGCAAACCTTCGACGTGTGCCGCCAGATTGTCGAAGGTATATTCGAAGTCCTGCGCGCTGGGGGCATCGCTGTAGCCAAAGCCGACATAGTCCGGAGCAATCACGTGGAACTTGTCCGCTAATTGCGGTATCAGGTCACGGAACATATGTGAAGAACTGGGAAAGCCATGCAAAAGTACAATAGCTGGCGAATTCTTGGATCCGGCTTCGCGATAGAAGAGCCTATGTCCCCTTACATTGGCGTAATGATACGTTGTCATGAAAACGTCCTCTCTGTTCAGTTGATTCACCGGCCATGCCGGATGGCCAACCACGTCGGGGCTTCGCGACCAAGGATGTGCGGCACCAGCAAAAGTTTCGTTGATGGTGTGAATTTTGTGGTTATATTTGTGGGAGAAGGGTCCGCATGGCGGGTTCGTTTGTACCGCAGAAGGAACGGGTAGACGGAGTTGGCCAAAAACAGGGCTGCGAGGAAATCAGAGCGCGAGCAACAGCACACTCCCTGGAAGAAGACATCTGGGTAACAATTGGGGCCGGCCTCGGGGGTGAATCGCTGTTCAACCGGCGGATGAGTCGCACGCCGAACTGCATCCGACGATAACTGCTGGTTCGGTCGTGATCCAAGCAATCACCAAATAGCCAAGACGGACCACATCTTCGATTGGGCAACTAGACCTGTCCTTCTGGCGCAGATACGAAAACGCACCGGCAGGGGGCATTCCCTTTGTCACTAAGTATCCGTCCGAATCTCCCATAGTTTTCATCATCCTTTTACGCACTTATCCCACAATGCAAGCATGCAGGCTCCAACGGTTGATACGTTGCTCCTGTCAGATATCCATCTCGGGTCGGATATCAGCCGTGCCCGGGATGCCTGTGCGTTGCTGAAGTCTTGCGGCTTCCGCCGCTTGATCCTATTAGGCGACATCTTCTCCGACCTCAACTTCGCACGGCTCAATAGCGACCATTGGAAGTTTCTCTCCTATATCCGAAAACTCTCGAATCGCAAACGAAACGTCGAGATCGTTTGGGTTGAGGGCAATCACGACCAAGGACTCTCCAAGGTGATGTCCCACCTGGTGGGAGTTCCTGTCTTCAAGCGCTACGTCTGGACCTATAACGGGCTGCGGCACCTGGCCATTCATGGCCACCAGTTCGACCGTTTCGCACTCCACAACGAATTACTCAGTCGCGCCGGAGAGCTGCTCTTCAACCGCATACAGAAGCTCGATACGCGCAACAAGCGCTTCTCCCGCTATCTTGACCGGCTGAACACACGTTGGCTGCGGCTATCCTCCAAGGTAGCTGGAAGCGCCCTGGCCTACGCCAAAGCTGGACGGATTGATCGCATCTTCTGCGGGCACACGCATTTGCCTATGCATCAGCAGCGTGATGGCATCGACTACTACAACACCGGCGCCTGGATCGACCACCGCCCGACCTATGTGACAGTCGGTGAGGAAGGAGTTGCCATCCATGAATATGAAGGCGGAACTAACGATCGTCATTCCGGCGAAGAACGAGAGCAAGCACCTGCCGATGCTGTTGACCTCTTTGAGCAGGCAGGACTACCCGCTTTTGCCGCATACCAAAGTATTCGTTGCTGATGCGGCCTCAACGGACGGCACCGTTGACGTCGCCCTCGCGATGCGCGATTGGCTCAACGTCAGTGTGATCCGGGGCGGCCTGCCGTCAGTCGGTCGCAACGCCGGGGCTCGCCTGGCTGTTACCCCATATGTCCTGTTTGTCGATGCGGATGTGGTGCTGCATGACAAAACGCTGCTGCGGCGGGCCCTCGAAAAGATGCGCCGCCGCAAACTGCATTGTCTAACCACGAACATCTGGTGCCCGGACGGGGACTGGCGCGACCACCTCCTGTATGGCGGAAACAATCTCTTTCAGTACGCAGGCGCTTGGGTGAAGCCATTTGCCACTGGCATGTTCATGCTGTTCGACAAGGGCAGATTCGACGAGTTGGGGGGCTTCAACGAAAGCGCGCTCTTTGCCGAGGATTATCTGCTGAGCAAACGAATCTCTCCGCGGCGCTTCGGAATCGTGAGTGGGAACGTGTGCACCACCAACCGACGCTTCCGCAGGATGGGTCATGCCAGGATGGCGGCGCTATTCTTGCGCACCGCCCTGAATTCGTGGAATGAGTCGCATTTCTTAAGGGATCATAACTACTGGCGGTGAACAGCGGCCGGTTGCCCCACTCATTCGCGCTTTTTGCGAATGACTGGGAAGTCATACAATTGTGCGAGCGTTCAAAGCCGAGCTTGCGGAGCGGACTTGTTATGGGGTCAGGAGCAAAATACCCACTCAACCAGAAGTAGATTGAGTGGTGCACCCGGCTGGTATCTTCCTGCTAGTTGCTACTTGCCGGTTGCTATATGCTAATAGCTCCTCATGACTGAGAAGCGAAAAGTGCTGGGCCGCGGACTGGAGACCCTGCTTCCGCCGCGGCAGGTGCCTCATGCTCCCACGACGGGCTCGGCTGGGGCGCCCAGCCCAGCCTCGCACGATCAGCCCGGCGGGACGCTGCAGCAGATTCCGCTCCACCAACTCGACCGCAATCCTTATCAGACGCGCACTGCGTCTATCAACCTTGCCGAGCTCAACGAGCTGGTCGCTTCCATCCAGGCGGTGGGAGTGCTGCAGCCGATCATCGTCCGGCCGGTGGCAGGCGGCCGCTATCAGGTCATCGCCGGGGAGCGCCGCTGGGAGGCCGCGCGCACCGCGCACCTGCAAACCATCCCCGCCATGGTGCGGGCGGTCTCGAACCAGCAGGCCATGGAGATGACCATCATCGAGAACCTGCAGCGGGTGGACCTGACCTGCATGGAGGAGGCGCGGGGCTACGACCGGCTGTCGCGCGAGTTCGGGCTAACCCAGGAGCAGATGGCGGAGCGCACCGGCAAGGAGCGCTCCACGGTGGCGAACTTCTTGCGCCTGCTGAAGCTGCCGGCCAGCGTGCAGGCCATGATCGACAAGCGGCAGCTCAGCTTCGGCCATGCCAAGGTGCTAATGGCGGTGGAGTCGCCCGAGGTGCTGGAGAAGCTGGCGGAGCGGATCGTCGCGCTTTCGCTTTCGGTTCGCCAAACCGAGCAGGCCGTTACTAATCTGATTCACCCCCCCGAAAGGGCGGAAAAGGTCCGAATAGTCGATCCAAACGTCAAAGAAGCCGAGCAGGAGCTGCAACGGGCGCTGGGCGTTCGGGTCACCATTACCGATCGCAACGGCAAAGGCAAGATCCTGCTAGAGTACTCATCGCTGGAGGATTTTGACCGGATTCTTGAGGTGATGAAGGCGAACTAACGCCCGGGCCAAAAAGCGCGCGGTTGCAAGACCCGCCGTGAATGGGAAGCGGAGTGGTGCTGTTGACCACTTCGATGCCTGTCTCTGTGAACATGTCGTTGGTGACGCCCATCACCGACTGCCGATCTTAACTGAAGGAAGATCGTATAGTTCCTACTTTAGCGAGCACAGATTTCGCGCAATCGCTTGTCAGGTCTTGCAAACCGGATAGAAATGGCCATTGCTGCCAAGGGTTTTCTATGGTAGCTTGACTCACCGCAAAATCAAGGGAATTGGGTGCCAACTATGCCGCGTCTTCGTCGTGCTGTGTTGTTGTCTCTCGCATTAAATTTGCTGGCGCTGCCCGCCCTCGCCCAGGTTGTGGTCGCCACGGTACCCGTCGGGCAGAGTCCCGTTGCCGCGGCGGTCAACCCAGTAACCAACAAGATCTACGTTGGCGATCTTGTCTCCTCCGATGTGACTGTCATTGACGGGACTACCGACCAGACGACGACCATTGTCGTCGGGGCGCTTCCAATTCAGGTTGCGGTCAACCCGGTCACCAATAAGATTTATGTAGTCAACCAAGGCGACAACACCTTAACGGTAATCGACGGGATCACTAGTAATACAACAACGGTAAGCATCGGGTTAAGCGCCTTTGGGATTGCCGTCAACCCGGTCACTAATAAGATTTACGTCGCAAACTATTGCGGAAACGACCCGAACTGCGCCAGCCCGGGTACGGTCACGGTCATCGACGGAGTTACTAATCAGACAACGACTGTTACCGTCGGCGGAGGCCCTAACCAGATTGCCGTCAATCCGGTCACTAACAAGATCTACGTCGCAAATTATTGCGGAAACAGTACACCCCAGAACTGTAGCGGAGGCACTGTGACCGTGATCGACGGCGTTACGAATAACACGTCTGCGATAACTGTGGGGAACGCTCCTCTTGGTATTGGGGTTAACTCGGTAACCAATCGCATTTATGTCGGCAACGAAAGCAGCAATACCGTGACGGTGATTGATGGGATTAGCGATAACGTCTCCACCGTGAATGTCGGGAATGATCCGATTGCCATCGCGATCAACCCCATAACGAACCGGATCTATGTCGCCAATCGGGCAGGTAATTCCGTGACTGTTATCGACGGAGGCAGCGATAGCGCCACGCCCGTTGCCGTTGGGCAACAACCGGTGGCCATCGATGTAGATTCAGTCACCAATAAGATTTATGTGGTCGACAAAGGCGACAACACGGTAACGATGATTGACGGAGCGACGAATAATACTGTTACGGTCGGGGTTGGGACCGACCCTGAGGCGATCGCGATTAACCGGTCGACCAATAGAATTTACATAGCAAATCGCCACGACAACACGGTGTCGGTGATTGCCGGCGCCAATGCTGCCCCGCTACAGTTCGTCGCGGTCGAGCCCTGCCGTGTATATGACACGCGGCCTCACTACGGCGGCAGCGGTCCCATTCCAGGCGGGACCACGCGGACGTTTAACCTGCCCTTGTTGGCGCAAGCGAAAGTCTGTGCCAGTCTTGCCACAGCGGCAGCGTATTCCCTCAACATCACGGTTGTTCCGCAAGGATACTTGGGGTACTTGATAACCTGGCCCACCGGCGAAGACCGGCCGGCGGTCTCCACTCTGAACTCGCTGGATGGCCGGATTAAGGCCAATGCGGCCATCGTGCCGGCGGGCGCCGGCGGATCCATCAGCGTGTACGTCGCCAACACGACCGACGTCATTCTCGACATCGATGGCTACTTTTCTCCGGTATCTACTTCTACCCTGGCATTCTATCCGTTGCCGCCCTGCCGCGTGGCCGACACCCGCAAGAGCACTTCCCCAATGGCCTGGGTACGCCGCACTTGTCCGGCGGAGTTCCGCGCGATTTTTCGGTGCTGTTCAGTACTTGTAACATTCCGATCACGGCGCAAGCCTACTCGTTGAATTTCACCGTCGTGCCGTACCCAACCTTCGGGTATCCGTTGGGTTATCTGGAGGTGTGGCCGACGGGCCAGATGCCGCGGCATCCGGTGTCCACGCTCAATAACTTAACGGGAACCATCGTGGCCAACGCAGCCATTGTGCCAGCGGGCGGGGGCGGTGACATCACCGCACTCGCCAGCAACAACACCGACCTGGTGATTGATATCGATGGCTACTTCGCGCCGGCGGGACCGGGCGGACTATCGCTATATCCCGTCGCACCGTGCCGGGTGATCGACACCCGCCTGAACCATGGTCAGCCCTTCAGCGGAACCCTGAGTCCGCCGGTGGACGTGGTGGACAGCCCGTGTGAGCCGCCGGCGGCGGCGCAGGCCTACGTGTTCAATGCCACGGTGGTGCCGCAAGGCGGCCTGGGGTATCTGACGCTGTGGCCCGACGACGGCAGTATGCGGCCGACGGCCTCGACGCTGAACGCGATCGACGGTTGGATCGCCTCCAACATGGCGATCTTGCCCACCACGAATGGGAGCGTCAATGCCTACGCATCCGGGATCACGCAACTGATCCTGGACATCTCCAGCTACTTCGCGCCATAGGGCGCGGCAGGTGGCGGATCACGATTACCGATCGCAATGACAAAGGCAAGGTCCTGATCGAGTACTCGTCGCTAGAGGATTTCGATCGCATTCTTGAGGTGTTGAAGGCAAAGCGAGGCCTGCCCGCAAGACAAACAAACCAAATGTAGAAGTGGCAGCCGTGAAAGAAGCGGTTTAGCTTGGGGTTTCAGACCGACCAACCTTCTCTGGGCCACGTTCCATTCTGGGCTCAAAATCTGTCTGATGCGACAACTTTCTTGTTGACACAGCACAGAACTGGGTTAAACTTCTTCTCCTCAGGCGCGCACATCTTGACTCGGATCTGATGCGCTCTATTCGAGCGGTACAGCCAGCTCGATGTCGAAGACTTTTTTAATGTGAGGCGATCCGCGCAGTGGTGGAATGATGTAGCCGGCTGATCTGCGACATTCTCGCATGACTTCTCGTTGAGCCCTTGGAGCCATAGGTGAAAATCCTGATGCGCCACGTCCGCTTAGTCCGCTTGGCCTCGTCGTACGTAGCTATGTCACCTTGGCGCGCCATCGCGCGAACAACCTGCGAGTTCTGCTGTTGGAGGCGTCGCTAGTCTCGTCCTGACTACCAGCGGCCCATTGCGGGCGCAGCAGTGCGATGCCGGCGTTACGTTCAGCGGACCTATCGTAATCGCCCAGGGAGGCACGTACAGCGGCAATTGGCAAAGCACGGACTACACCGTTCCCGCAATACACATCTATACGACCGAGCCGGTCACGATAACCAACTCCCGCATGAAAGGCCCGGGTGACCTGGTCCTCTCGGACGATTCAGGGGCCAAATTGACGGTGGAGCAATCTTGTTTTGTTGGCACCAACCCAAACGTAGCGGGCGTTGGGAAAGGGAGCCCGATTCATACCTTTGGGCCGCAACGTCATCGTGGCGCTTTGAACACCGTTATTGCGACGGTTCCCGCTGGGGTCGAATCCGCCGGACATCTGGTACAACAAGGTAACCAACAACGACTCTAACGTATCCGACCGGGCCGATAACGCGGTGAGCTGTAACCGACGCGCGCCACGAACATGGTCACGACATAATCCGACCGTGGGGACGCACCCTTCAGGATTGGATGTGAATCCGGTTACTAACAAGATTTACGGCGGTTGGGGACCCAACAGGACACGACAACAGGTGTCGGTAATCGATGGGCGCACCAATCAGGTTACGGCTACGATACCTGTGGGAGTTACGTCCCGACTCGACTAGGGTCAACCCGGTCAACCAACATGATTTACACCACTGACTTTGGTGGGGACACTGTAAGTGTGATCCGTCCCAGGCCAATCGATACCAAGACGAAGACTGTGACTGGGGTCAACGCCAGCGACTGCTGTTGGTGAATACCGTCACTAACCGAAAGTATTCCTACGTCAATAATTTTGGTGGCACCCCTGGCCGTCGGTACCAGCGTCAATCGACTTTTCTTCCACACCTTACCGGAATACCATTTCCCTGCCGGGAATCGGCTTCGGGACAATTCAGTTCACGCAGCCTGTCTGGGCTGCGCAACAAAGAATTGGTAATCGGAGACGATCGACTACGGCGCCTGCTCCACGTCGCCTGTAACGATCATCGATTTTCTCGGGACACCCTCGGCCTTCCTACTCTCACCGTGGGCCAACAATTTTGCTGACCAGAACTGACCGCGAACGGCGTCTGATGCAGTCCCAACAAGCCGTATCTCCTGACCTCAACCCGGCGTCGACAATACGGGTGCTTCGCATTCATGCGACGGTGACTGACGATTCGCTTTACCACTATAGGTGTCGGAATGGTACTGCCGACAGCGTGCGAACGTAACCACCCGGTGACCAACCGTATCATGTGGAGAATAGCGACTCCACGATTTCCGTCATAAGCAACGACAACGCCGATCCGCTGCAGTTCGTGCCCATCACACCATGCCGTCTATATGACTCGCGACCGCTGTACGGCGGCAATGGCCCCCTTCAAGGGGGAACCACAGGAACGGGTGACATTCGCCATTGGGCGCAAATGAAAGGCTGTGCCGACCTTTCCACGGCGGTCGCCTATTCGCTGAACATCACGGTGGTTCCGATTGGGCCTCTGGGATATCTCACCATCTGGCCCACCGGCGAAGACAAGCCCGTCGGCTCCACTCTGAACTCGCTCGACGGCCGCATCAAGGCCAATGCCGCCATTGTGCCTGCCGGTTATCAAGGTGCGGTCAACGCTTACGTCACCAACACGACCAATATCGTGGTCGATATCGATGGTTACTTCGCGCCGGTATCGGCTTCCACGCTGGCCTTCTATCCGCTGGCGCCCTGCCGCGTGGCCGACACGCGCAAGAGCCTCCCCAATCACCTGGGTACGCCGCACTTGTTCGGCGGAGCTTCGCGTGATTTTTCGGTGCTGTCGAGTACCTGTAACATTCCGTCCACGGCACAGGCCTATTCGTTAAATTTCACCGTCGTGCCGTACCCAACCTTCGGGTATCCCTTGGGTTATCTGGAGCTCTGGCCGACGGGCCAAACGCCGCAACATCCCGTCTCCACGCTCAACAACCTTACGGGAACCATCGTGGCCAATGCCGCCATTGTGCCGGCGGGCACGGTCGGAGAGATCACCGCCTTGGCCAGCAACGACACCGACCTGGTGATCGATATCAACGGCTATTTCGCGGCGGCGGGAGAGGGCGGACTGTCGCTGTATCCCGTCGCGCCGTGCCGGGTGATCGACACGCGCAAGGTGGGCAGTGGTCAGCCCTTCAGCGGAACCCTGAGTCCGCCGGTGGATGTGGTGAATAGTCCGTGTGTGCCGCCGGCGGCGGCGCAGGCCTACGTGTTCAACGCCACGGTTGTGCCGCAAGGTGGACTCGGCTACCTGACGCTGTGGCCCGACGACGGCAGTATGCCTCCGACGGCCTCGACGTTGAATGCGATCGACGGTTGGATCACCTCCAACATGGCGATCGTGCCCACCACGAATGGGAGCGTCAATGCCTATGCGTCCGGGATCACGCAACTGATCCTGGACATCTCCAGCTACTTCGCGCCGTAGGTAGCCGCTTTACCGTTGGGGGCGGACGGGAAAGCTCGACCGTCCCCAACAGTCATCGCGGCAGCTCGTCCGGGATTGCGGATTTTCTTTGCGGTACCGTTCGAATTCGGTTTCCCGGGTGAACAGGTCGTAGCCATCGTCTTCGGGAAGATCGCACTCATCTCTAACGTTCAACATGGGGGTTGTCTCGCGGTATCGGCTGCTACTATGGTCGGCTTTGTCAGCAGCCTCGCGCTGTGATGCAGCGCACGCCGGGAGTGGTTGGCATTCCCGAAGCCGAACTATTTGATGTGTCAGGCCTTAGCGGAGGCTGGATCAACAAAGTGGAGTAAACCTGCCAAAAATTGACATAAAATGTTTAGTTGTGGCCAATAAGGCACGGCATATACAGGGCAAAGTGGGAAATGTATTCGCGCTCTCGCCCTGGATCGTAGGCGTCGAGAAACCGGGGGCAGGACAACTGATCCGCCGTTACTCCTCAGGCGCGACATATCCTTGTCTGTAGTGCACCTGCAGCGGCGTGGCGGATGGGGTCAGCCGAACCTGGAGCCGGCGCCATTTGCCGTCATGCGCGACATTGGTCGGGCGGTATCCCAAGACATATTGATTACGCAGTTCGCGGCTGATCAGCGCAGCGATCTGCGGAATTTGGCGGCGGTCGTCGGCCGGCAGAGTTCTCCCACCCGTGGCTTCGGTCATTTCGCTTAGCCACTTCCGGCCCCAACGCTCTTCCATCGTCTTGAACAGCGGGATCGGCACACCGTCAAAGACACCTATGCCGTAGGCCAGCACGTCAGCTTCCTCCACCACGCTCTTGATCTCCTTCAGGCTGTAACGGCTGCGATTGTCGCCGCCGTCGGAGATGATGACTAGCGCCTTGCGTTGATGGCTGGCCGAACTCATGCGCGATATGCCCAGGTAAACGGCGTCGTAGAGAGCAGTGCCGCCTCGCGGATCGGTGGTTGCCAGCCTCTCCTCGATGGTGCCGATCGACTGGTCGGAGGTCGCAATCACTTCCGGATGGCTCGACACGGTGATGGCGAAATAGTCGTCCTGCGGGTTCGCGTACTTGAAGAACTCGGCCACCGCCTCGCGCTCGTATTCGATCTTGTTCTTCATGCTGCCGCTGCAATCCAGGATGAGTCCCACAGAAATAGGCGCGTCTTCGGTGGAAAAATACCGGATGGGCTGGGGCACGCCGCCTTCAAGCAGCGTGAAATTCTGCTTGGGAAGATCGATGACCGGGCGGTTCAACGCATCGGTGACAGTGACCGGAACCAGCACCAGGTCTACGTCGACACGCACGGGCTTGGTGCGAGGGCCAAGCGGCGGCGTGCCCATGGATGCGGCTGTTGCGACTCCGTCGGGCTGGGCGCGCGGAACCACGTGGGCCTGATCGAGTGAGTCCGACTGCGCCCATGCCGTGTAATTTAGCGGGACGAACGTCAAAGCCAAAGAAAGCAGGAGTACAACCTGGGCTGATTGAAGTACAGTTTGCGCGATCATGCCGGCCTCCGCTAGAGTCCTGCGTTCGCTGCATAGCTGAGGAGCTTGCGGTCAGAGAGCGAAGGTCGACGTCGGTCAGAGAGGTTGCGCTGCGCTAAACGGAGAGGCTGCTTAGGCGCGGGAGCCAGACCTCAAACGAAGCCCATGCTGATTGCCCAAATCCAGAGTTCCCCACAACCGAATCGCAGTAGCCTGCGTTGATGCAGAGCACTATAGTCCGAGTTGCCGCCCGTGGCGAGGAAATTCTCCACGTTACGAAAAATTGGCAACAATTTACGCGGTGCGCCATGTTAAATTTTTCAAAATTTTCTCGCCTGTCACGAATTTTAGCTATCGGCAGGTTTTATACTTGCGTTGGTTCGCCACTAACGTCACTCACAGCGATCTGCGATTTCGCTGGGCCTCGAACCACTTTCCCCTTCGTCTCGGGAGCCTTCCTTGTTGCAGATGAAGTGGTATTGTGATCTTTGTTCTATCCAGAATATTTGTGATGTGCCCAGAGAGACAAACTTTTTTGGGGTCATCCTGCTGGCAGATAAGGACCACGCAAGCATTAATCCGTCTTGCGCGTGGAGGAAAATTCGCGTCTCACTGTTGCACCCGCCGCCCGGCGACAACCTATCCCGCGCAAACCCTGACCCTTTCCCGCGGGCTTTGCATTCGAGAATTAATGAGGAGCGTCCGCCAAAGCCGCTCTAGTTTTGGGGACTTGGGCGTTCTGCTGGAGAAGCCGGTTTGCTGCCGCGTCGCTGTTCCTCGCGATCGATTTGCATGCGCAGGTCGCGGATCAGGATTCTCCACATGCGGCCGTTAGTGTTCAGCAGGATTTGCAGGTTCTGGTCCCGCAGAAACGTGATCTCGCTGCTCATATTGTTGAGCAGGCTTTCCATGCGATCGAGATCGGTGCGCATCTGCGCGAGGTCGTCAGCCGCTTCGCCAGGCGCTGGCCGCGCCGAGGATTGTCCCGCAGTGTCCGCCGGATCTTGCACGTTCTGAGTTGATGGAGTAGTTTGCCCGCCGGCGCTTTGCGCCCATAATGTCGAACTCAACAGAAGTAGAAAAATCATTTGCCGCATAATCGCCACACCCTCCTCCTAAAGTGTAACGGTGTAAGCAATCGGGCCGACCTTAAGGACAAAAGTGGCGAGTCGCGGATGCACCCGGGTCAGACAGTTTGCTGAAAAACCAAAGAAGCAGGTCCCTCGCCGACTAAAGTCAGCTCGCGATGACAAAATAAGAGGCTACCAAAGAAGTTTCAAGGCGAATTGTACCTGACGGGCAGTTGTCGAAGTGCTGGTAATTGCTCCAGCCGTCCCCGAAACTCCGGTTGGAGTGAAGACGATCAAATTAGGGGTATTGAAATTCGCGCGATTCAGCAGGTTAAAGATCTCGGCGCGAAACTGGAGCGTCAAGCGCTCCTTGAGGCGCGTGTCTTTAACGGCAGAAAAATCCCATGTGGCAAGTCCCGGGCCGATCAAAGCATTCCTTCCTAGATTGCCATAGAATCCGCTGTTGGGTGGCGGCTGTAGAAATGCACTGGGGTTGAACCACTGATTCGGATTCCCAGTAATGACGGGTCCGGTAAAGTTGGGGTTCACAAATGGTCTCACCGGATTGCGAGTGTCGCCATTGTTCGAAGGGTTGTAGCTTAGCTGCGGCGTGAAGGGAAATCCCGCTTGCAGGATGACGATGCTATTTACCGACCATCCGCTCACTAATCCGTTAGCGAAGCCTCCCCAATTCGCAGCAAGTTTCTTTCCGCTGCCGAAGGGCAAGTTATAAACGGCATTGATTGCCGCGGCATTGCGGACATCGTAAGTGGCAAGCCCCCAGTCGGCGCGCAAGTCGTAGGGATTCGACACCAAGCCGGGCGCATTTCCCGCCGTGGTTTGATTCAGGGAATCGCCGTCATCCAATGCTTTGGACCACGTATAAACAGCGCGAAACGAAAGATCGTGGCTGAAGCGATGATTCAGATCGACCTGCAGAGCGTTGTAACTGCTGTCACCCACTGAAAACCAGGTCCACGTGTTCGCCAGCGACGGGTTGGCCTTTGGTGTTCCTGCAGGAATGTAGAACGAGCCGGCAGGGACGGGTGAGCCCACCAGCGGCGCTGGGAAACTGGCGGGATAGGTCGCCGGACAGATGGTCGGGAACGGCTCGTTCGCATCCACCCCAACTATTTCATGATAGCCGTGCGATCCCAGGTAACGCAGGGTGAGAGAGGTGTTGGTCGTGAGTGCCTGTTCGATTCCCAGTGAGTAAGAGATCAGGGTCGGCATCTTCAGGTTGGGTTGCACTCCCCCGGGAACCAGCAATGCCTTGGGCGGAACCGGGGCGAGTGGGTCGATCGGCAACTTCGATACCGGCAACGAAGCAATGCTGTAGGTTGGATTAAAGGGCGCATTCTGGTCCATTCGGTAGCCAAGCGCGTCCTGCAGGTCGTTGTATATCCCAAATGACGCGCGCACTACGGTCTGACCGGGATAGATACTCCACGCGACGCCAACCCGTGGCTCCGGCAGGAGCTTCGCGTTGTTGACCGTGAATGCGCTGCCGGCGACGCGAGGTTCACTGGAAATAACTCCATCGCTGAAGGTGTAGTTGGCGGCGTGGCCATGGGCCTCGTTCCATCCAGTGGAGAACTCACCCCGGAATCCCAGGCTTAGCGTGAGATTGGGACGCATTCGAATCACGTCCTGCGCATACAACGCGCCAAACAAAGACCGCCAGTTCATCTCCGTCGGCGCGGGATCATACAAGAAACTACTGGTGACTCCCGCCAGAAAGGTGGTGAGGCTAGTGAATGTTGCCTGTCCGTACTGACTGAGCGCCAGGGTTTCATTCGACTGGAACTGTTGAAACCATGCGCCGAAACTGAACTGGTGCGCGCCATGTGTCCAACTGACCCGGTCTTCATAAGTGAACAGGTTTCGGGCCATGTTGAGGTTGCTTCCGTTGTTACTTCCTGCGAGCCCCACCTGCGCCTGAGGATTAGAAGCCGCGCTTCCACCCACCACCACGGCGCCCACGGGTAGTCCTACCAGGAAGCCGGGGACACCGGCCGCCGGAGTGTCGGGTGTCGGTTCGCCGGTGAAGAAGTAACCTGCGCGCGAGAAACCGAAGCGGGCAGTGTTCAGCAACGTGGACGAAAAAACGTGGGTCTCCTCCAAGGTGGCTACCTGCTCGCGCAGGGTCAACACGTCGGTGCTGTAGGGATTCGCCGTCGTTGGCGTGAAATCTCTGCCGTCATCGATGGTGTAAGTGGCCGAGAAAGTGTCTTTCGCGGAGAAGATGTGGTCAACGCGAGCGTTTCCGAAGTTCTCGCGAATCGTCTGCAGAGGACTGCTGGAAACCGCCGCGATCCCGCTGAAGTCAGGATCGCTGGCGGTGGGTGTGGGCCAAAGATTCAACAATGGTTGAACGCTCGGCACGGCTTTCGCCCGCGAAGCAAGATCGGGCACAAAGGCCACCGAAGTTTGGTGCAGATTCTGGATGAATCCCTCGTAGTTCACGAAGAAAAATGTCTTGTCCTTCTGGATCGGACCTCCCAGAGCGGCCCCAAACTGATTGCGTTGAAATGGAGGAGCGGAACCCGCGTCGAAATAATTGGGAGCGTCCAGTGCGTTGTTGCGGAGAAATTCATAGATGGAGCCATGCAATTGATTGCTCCCCGATTGGGTGACAATGGTCACCTGCGCGCCCGGACGCTTGCCATATTCGGCGCCATAAGAGTCGCGCAAAACATTAAATTCGCGCACCGCTTCTACGCCCAACAAATTGCCGCTTGGTCCTCCGGGCTGCATATTGTTCTCGGCAGCGCCGGTAAACTCGACGCCATTGAGCAGGAAGAGGTTTTGCTGAGGACGATTACCCGAGACCGCGAAATTATTGCCGGTACTGGAGTTTGAAACGCCAATTCCGCCGGTCTTCTCCGAAGTAAAGTTCACGATTCCAGGATTGAGTTCGAGCAGCAGGTCGTAACTGCGGCCGTTGAGAGGGAGGGCCTTGACCTCCTTCTCTCCCACCAGGCCGGAGATGTCCTGAGTCGTCGTGCTGACGATAGGAACATCGGCAACCACCTTTACCTGCTCGCTTACTTTGCCGATCTGCAGGCGCAGATCAGCCGTGGCGTCCTGGCCTACCACCAGCAGGATGCCGGTGCGCACCTGCTCGGCGAATCCGCTTTTCACCGCCCGCATCTCGTAACGGCCAATGGGAAGCGCAAGCAACTCGTACCTGCCGGCCTGGTCGGTGATGGTGGTACGCGAGACCCCGGTGTCCACATTGTTCGCGGTCACTGTGGCTCCCGACACAACGGCGCCGGTCTGGTCGGTGACTCGACCAGACAAGCTTGCAGAGACCTGAGCCACGGCGGAGAGCGAACAGAGGAACAACAGAGATGCAACAAGGATACATGCACGGTGACGCTGAGCAGGCATTATCTCCCCCGAACGGAGACCTACCGGTCTCGAGCACGCCTGGGCTCGAACACCATGAGCTCCGATCGGCGTTTCTCGATTTAATCGAATCGAACCGTTAATGTCAAACGGTTTTAGGCTTTTGGGGGGCCGGCGAACTGGCGTTGGTGTTCGCCCGCTCCGTCGAAAAACGCGCTCGGCGAGAGTGCGTGGGGCAGTATAGGAGTCCATCACTCGCTCAGGACGACAGGGAAAAAGCTTTTCATCTCTATGCATGCTTTGTGGTCTGTCGTACGAATTCGGTATGATCGTTCGACCAACTTCTCACGGAGACAAAGCGGTGCACCGAACCACGCTGGGCGACTTTGAACTCACCATTCTTTCCGACGGAAACTATCGCATTGATGGTGGCGCCATGTTCGGCATCATTCCCAAGGTGATGTGGGAAAAACGGATTCAGCCGGATGAGCGCAACACGATTCCCCTGGCCCTCAATTCGCTGCTGGTGCGTACCGGCTCGCAGAACGTCCTCATCGAGACCGGAATCGGCAGCAAGCTGAGCGAAAAAAGCCGCTCCATCTATCAGAACCAGGCGCTACTGCTGAACAGTTTCGAGGAGGCCGGTATTTCGCCGTACGAGATTGACATCGTCATTAACACCCACCTGCACTTCGACCACTGTGGCTGGAACACCTACTACAAAGACGGCAAACCTGTGCCCACGTTCCCGCGCGCCAAGTATTACGTGCAGGAAGGCGAGTGGCGGCATGCCCGCGAACAGCACGAGCGCGACCGTGTCAGCTACGTGACCGACAACTACGATCCCCTGATAGCGAGCGGACAGATGCAGTTGCTGAAGGGCGACGCCGAGATTGCCGCCGGCATCTCGGTGAAGGTTTATCCGGGCCACACTCGCGACTTGCAGGCGGTGGTGGTGCGCAGCGGCGGCCGGGTGGCTTGCTATCCCAGTGACCTGGTATCGGACGCGAAACATCTCGATCCCGTTTGGGTATTAGGTTATGATCTCTATCCGCTGGAGAGTATCGCCAACAAGCATCGCTTTTATGATGTGGCGATTCCGGAGCAGTGGCTGGTGGTCTTCACCCACGACCACGAGACGCCATGGGCCTATCTGGAAATGGGCGACAAGGGACGGCCGATAGCAAAGCCTGCGGGCAAATGAAGGTCCGCCACGGCTGCACGGAGAAAATCGGCGGAACCCAGCAACCCCGCGAACCGCCAGCTTCGCGGGCCTGGTCTACACGTAAGAGCTATTTACACTGTATTCACTAGTCTCTTACACTGTCCGATATGCCACATTGTGGCATCAACGGGTGACCCATGAGCAAGAAGAGCAAGAAGAAGGACAGGAAGAGTAAGCACAAGAAAGCGACTACCTCACACGAATCCGCGACCGCTCTAGACTTGCGCTCGGTCGAGATGCCGTCGCCTCCCAGGCCCTTGAAACCGGCGGAGATTCGGGCCATGCGTTCGGCCCTGAATGCCAGCCAGGCGCTGTTCGCGCACCTGCTCAATGTTAGCTCGAATGCAGTCGAAAGCTGGGAGCAGGGTGTCCGCCAGCCGCGGCAGGCCACGCTGAAGCTGTTGCATATCGTCCGCAAGAACCCTGGGGCGCTGCTCAGCTAATGCGGCAGCGGGAAGAGCAGATCTCTCGGGGGCCGGAGCCCACCGCCCCAACAAGAAAAAAGCCGGAGCTGGTTGGCTCCGGCTGGGCAAAGTGAGCGATGAGAAACTAGCGATTCAGCTTGCGACGAATCACGCCGAATGCGCCCACCAATCCAGTGCCGAGCAATAACATTGAGCTGGGCTCCGGAGTCGTGGCAGTACCGCTAAGGATCTGGAAGGCGCCTTGGTTCGTGACGCCACCATTGTTCCAAGTCATACCACCGTCGGTAGAGAAATCAAGCTGGCCGAGGGCGCTATTGCTGAAGTTCCAAGCTCCCCACAGGGTCGAGGTGAAGTCTGTGGGTGCGACGATCAGCCAGTAGTTCTGACCGGTCACGACGGGGATATTAAGACCCGTCTGGGACATCAACCCACAGCAACCACCAAACACTTGGGGACTCGACAGCGTCCACGAGCCCAATACCGTTCCAGTCGGCGTGTTGCCTTCGATAAGGCTCATGACGAACGAATTGTCGCCCGTCACCCAGCCCACACCAGCGTCAATCTCACTGACGTTGCCGTTGCCGGTGACTTGGAACTCCTCGGCTACTGACTGGTAAAAGCCAAGGGTGCCTGTGCCGGCGATTGTCCAACCTGTGCCGCTCTGGTACAGATCGCCCGGAGGGCCCAGGTTGCTGTATAACGTACCGGCCACTGCCGGCAAACTGGCGCAGAGAGCGAGCGCCAACACGCATAACATCCATGCAGATTTCTTGTTCAAGTTACTATCCTCCGCGGTTGAGAGCCTTGCCTCGGGAGCTGATCTTGCCGGTGCTCGCGGGGCGGCGGTTTTAAACACTTAACTCGAACACTTTGCAGTGTCCACGGGGAGCTGGGCATTGCTCAACGAGCGGATTCGCAACGAAGGGTCGCTCATTGCCTGGCACTCTCGAAGACGCCACCTGATGCACCAGGAGGCACCCACAAGGCAGACCATTGAGTTGATATGCTGCAATTGTATGGCCACGCTAACTAATTGAAAAATATAGGAATGGCAGACATCGAGGTGCAAATGCTTGCATTAGAGTGCTGGATTGCTTCCTTTATCCCTGCCCGCAGAAGCTAAAAAGCCGGAGCCCGTTAGCTCCGGCCCTGAAGCGCTTCGCTTAGAAACTAGCGATTCAGCCTGCGGCGAATCACGCCGAGTGCCCCTACTAATCCGGTTCCGAGCAACAGTAGAGAGCTCGGCTCAGGAGTGGTGGTACTGGTGTTGGTCTGTATCCACATGCCGCCCAGCAGTGAACCGGGGAACTGGTTCCAGCCGCTGCCTGAATTTTGGTCAAGCTGCCCAAGGATGTTGTTTCCATTCTGGTCCCAAGCATACCAACTGGTGGCGTCAGCTTCGAGTACCAGAAAATACGAGGTCCCGGCGGTAAGCATGCCTCCGGTGCCGAACGCACTTACTTCACAGGCTGGACACGATCCTCCAGCCGGTGGAGCTGGGGGAAGATTTCCTATGCTGCCAATGAGCGTTCCCGGCGCTCCACCAGCGTTGGTGTAGATACCGACGGTGGCCATGTTGTCGCCCGTCACAAAGCCCAAATCTACGGAAATCTCGCTGACCATGCCGGTCGTCAAAGACGTAAACAGCTGAGCGTCTTCGACCAGTCCGGGAGGCGAGTCGATACCGCTGGTTGTCCAGCCAACGCAGCAATTAGAGGGGTTAGGAAGCGTATTGTTGTAGGCAGTGTCAGCCATCACCGGCAAACTGCTGGCGCAGACAGCGAGAGCCAGCAAACATAATAACCCTGCAGATTTCTTGTTCAAGTTCGTGTCCTCCGCGGTTGAGGGGCTTACCTCGCGAGACAGCTTGCGCTCCTCACGGGGGCCGGATTCTAAACGTTTAGATTTAACACCTTGCAGTGCTCAAGAGATCCAATACTGCTCAACGGACAGATCGCAACGAAGAGGCGCTTATTGCCAGGAATTTTTCGGAAACGCCATCTTTGGCACAACTCAGAGGCATCCCGAGACAAACCATCGAGCCAGAAAGTGCAATTGCGTTTCCGCGCTAACTCATTGATAGATATGTGATCGATAACCGTGGAGGTGCAAACACTTGCACTAGAGTGCTGGTTTGCTTCCTTCCGTTTTGTGGACCATCAGCTACGCCTGACTGACCCTTGAATATCACGTTGGTGCCTTTCCTCGGTGAAGCGTCCGTCTGCCCTTTTCTCTCGTATTCGTGTTGCGTCGGCTGACACTATGGGCGTGAGGAATGAGCGCGAAAAAGCCGGGGCTTATTACCCCGGCTTCTTAGACCCAAGATCACCCAACTATAGGTTGATCCTGCGACGGATTACGCCAAGGACCCCGACCAATCCGGTTCCAAGCAAGAACAGGCTGGAGGGCTCGGGCGTCGTCGCCGCACCTGTGGAAAAGTTGAACTGTCCAGACATCGAGTCGTTACGGGTTCCAAGGCCGCCAGAAATATTGGCTTCATTGGTGATAGTCAACGAGTAATCACTGCCCGCAACCAGGTTAAAACTCAGCATGCCGGAAGTATTGATAGACAGGAAGTTGAAGCCTCCGCCCGGACCACTCAGATTGACGGAAAAACCATTCAAGCCAAAGCCCTGATCGTCGCCGCCACCGGTGATCATGTAGCTCAGGTTAAACGGCTCGTTGGCATTGGCAAGAAAGCTGTAATTGTAATCCAGACCCTGGTTCGGGAGCGCTGAACCATTGGCCACGTTGCTAGTACTCCAGCCGACGTTCCCATAAGTTATCGAGCCCGCGTTACCTCCGTTGGTCCAGGATGCTTCCACGTCCGCGAATGTGGTAACCGATGCGTTATTGCAGACCGAAACCGCATTCACCGATGCGGACAAAGGATTCACTGTGACCCCTTGCGACTGGCCATTCGAAACAACTACGGGATTACAACTCAGGTCGGCTTGCGATGAGGCCTGCAAGAAAACCTGGGAACTCATCGGTGAAATGTTGGCGAAGCTGAACGCGCTCAAGCCCAGCACAAGGATGACTAGAACGATCGATCTTTTTCTCATGGTTAACCTTTCCGAGCCTCAGCTCATGGGATCCCAGCCGGGACACCTTGCGGTGTCAGGCGCTCAATGTTGCTCAACGAGGGAGGACTCGTAACTAAGAGTCTCTATCTATCGGCGCTCTCGGAAATTCCCACTGACGCAGCATCAGGAGGCTTCCCGATACAGAACCGTTGAGCTCACTGCTGCAATTGTGTCTCCGCGCTAACTCATTGGAAGATATAAGGGTGGAAATCATGAAGATGCAAACACTTGCACTCGAGTGCTGGTTTGCTTCCTTCCGTTTTGTGACCATCACCCCCGACTCTAGCTTGACTCCGACGCCGGCCTATCCCTCGGATTGGCAGACTGGCCTTGTCCTCAGGGAACCGTCAGCCTGCCTCCCTCGCCCATGTTCGTGTTGCGGCGTTGACCCTGATATTCGTAGGTAAGCTGCAGGTTCTTGGGCTGGCCGAGGGCCGGGTCTCCGCCCATGGTGTTGTTATTCACCAGCACGTCGAGACGATTGTTGCGTACCAGGCTTTGCAGGCGGTTGGTGACGTCTCTCCGGCGGTTCCCGGCGCCATAGCTGGCTTGCACGATGCGCAGGTTGCGGTATTGATTGCCGGGGTTATTCCCCGGATAGCCACCCCCACCGAAACCGCCTCCGGTAAACATTCGGGCATCGACGGTTTGTCCTTCGTTATAGTTGAAGTCGCGCATTTGCCCACTAGGGTTGCGAGCGTGGATGCGCAAGACTTTGTCCCTGCCACGCGCTGGATCGACGCCCATGGTGGTGTTGTTCACCCGAAAGTTGGGACCGTTCACCAGTCGCCGAACGGTTTTGGTGACATCGACGCGATTGTTCTGGACGCCATAATCGGCGCTCATGACCTGCCAGTTCTGGGCCGCAGCCTCTGTGGAAGCTAGCGCTGCGCAAATCGCAATAGCAAAGATGCTCAACAACGTTCTGGCAAAACGCATCGGATTTGTTATCTCCTCTTCGGTGTGAGCTGAGGGTTTGAAAGGGCACACCTTTTAGGTGTGCCCTTAAGCTCTCTATTTTTTCATCAGGAGTGGGCTTCAGCCTGCGAGGTACCTGCTGTTTTCGACTTTTTCACCCGCCTCTTCAGCCATGCCGCCAACCGCCTCTATAGAACGGACTTTAGAGCGTGTGTGAGAACCGTGCCGTCCCTACGGGACTCGCCCCTCATTTTCCACTCTACCCAGGACTCCGCTTCGCTCCGTCCTGGGCTAACTTCACTTCCGCTCCTACGGAGCTCGATTTCCGCCCCCTTCTACTCCACAGGCGAAAACGAAACCGAGTATGCACACATACCCTTTAGCCTGGGTGCGGTATTTATGAGATAGCCCCTATCCACTATCCA
Source organism: uncultured Acidobacteriaceae bacterium (assembly GCA_963720135.1). Lineage (GTDB taxonomy): Bacteria > Acidobacteriota > Terriglobia > Terriglobales > Acidobacteriaceae > Bog-257. The sequence goes on along the minus strand of CAVREJ010000014.1, from coordinate 399,701 downwards.
CTCTCTCGATTGACCGGCCCCATTTTTTGCCTAGGCGCTATCGATCGTAATCGGCGTGCCAGTAGCGCCCGCCTGCCGCCGCGCCTGAATTTCGATGTACACGTTGATCAACGATACGGCTGCTGGCGTGACGCCGGGAATGCGGCTGGCCTGTCCAATGGTGCGAGGGCGGACGCGCGCGAGCTTTTCGTTCATCTCGCGCGACAGTCCGCTTACCTGGGCGTAGTCGAACCAGTCGGGAATGAGACGCTGTTCGGAGCGCTTCAGGCGCTCGATGGCTTTGCTCTGCTGGTCGAGGTAGCCGGAGTACTTGATCTCAGTCTCGACGGATTTCAGCTCGTTGCGAACAACAGTGGGTAGTGGATAGTGGATGGTGGATAGAAAAGCAGGTCCTTCGCCTGCGCTCGCGTTGCTCTCGCCGCTCGGGATGACAGCATTACTCGTAGCGCTTTTACTATCCCCTATCCACTGACCACTATCCACTCGCTCGAAGAACGCCGGCATCAGCCTCGCCAGCAGCTGCGCGAGGCGCTCGATCACCACCTCGGGACGCTTCAACAGTTGCGCCAGCGTTAAGCCGAGGGCACCGTCCAGCTTGTCGGTCTCAACTCGCCGGCGCTCCTCTTCACTCGAAACTCGAAACTCGAAACTCGAAACTTCTTCCAGCATCTCGGCGTTTACCCGAGTGCGCTCCAGCAGATCACGCATAGCATTCATGCGTTCTTGCTTCGCCAAGTGATCGGCCCAGGCAGCATCGTTGATCAGCCCGACGCGGCGTCCATGCGGAGTCAGGCGGCGGTCGGCATTGTCGATACGCAAGTGGAGGCGAAACTCGGCGCGCGAGGTGAACATGCGGTACGGCTCGTTCGTTCCCTTGCTGATGAGGTCGTCGATGAGGATGGCGGTGTAGGCCTCGGTGCGGTCGAGGATGAGCGGCGGCTCACACTTCACCTGCAGCGCAGCATTGATCCCGGCCATGATGCCCTGGCACGCCGCTTCTTCGTAACCGCTGGTGCCGTTGATTTGGCCGGCAAGAAACAGGTGCGCGATCTTCTTAGTCTCCAGCGTGCGCTGCAGTTCGGTCGGGTCGATGGAGTCGTATTCGATGGCATAGCCTGGGCGCAGCATCTCGGCGTTCTCCAAGCCGGGGACCGACTTGATGATGGCAAGCTGCACGTCGATGGGCAGCGACGTGCTCATGCCGTTCACGTAAATCTCGTGTGTGTTCAGGCCTTCCGGCTCGAGGAAAAGCTGGTGCGTCTCCTTGTCGGGAAATTTGACGATCTTGTCTTCGATCGAGGGACAATATCGTGGTCCGATACTTTGGATCTGACCGCTGTACATGGGCGAGCGATGGACATTCTCGCGGATGATGCGGTGCGTCTCCGCCGTGGTGAACGCGATGTAGCACGGCACCTGCTTGTCGTGGTGCGCCACGCGCCGAGTGCGGAAGCTGAAGGGTGTGGGGTCGTCGTCGCCAGGCTGCACTTTGAACTTCGACCAGTCGATGCTGCGGCCGTCGAGACGTGGCGGCGTGCCGGTCTTCAGACGGCAACCGCGCAGGCCCAGGGCCTTCAGCGATTCGCCCAACAATACCGCGTTGGGTTCGCCGCTGCGCCCGGCAGGATATTGTTGCTCGCCGCAGTGGATCAGTCCGTTCAGAAATGTTCCGGTGGTGATGATGACCGCCTGCGCGGAGACGGTGCGTCCGTCGCGCAGCCGAACACCAGTTATCAGTTGTCGGTTGTCAGTTGTCAGTGAAGAGGCAGCGGTTCCGCTCGACTTCGCTTAGGACTGACAGACGTGTTCGCATACTGATGCTACTGACTAGCTGCTTCAACAATCAACTCCGCCACTTCCGCCTGCTTGATGTGAAGGTTTGGCTCCGACTCCAGCAGCTCGCGCATCTTCAGCCGGTACTGCTGCTTGTCGCACTGCGCCCGCGGAGACCACACTGCCGGCCCGCGCGAAGTGTTGAGCAGACGGAACTGGATGCCGACCGCGTCCGTCACCTCGCCCATGATGCCGCCCAGGGCGTCCACCTCGCGCACGAGATGTCCCTTGGCGATGCCGCCGACCGCGGGATTGCACGACATCTGCGCGATCAGATCGACGTTGAGCGTGAACAGCGCGGTCTTCAGGCCCATGCGCGCCGCGGCCATGGCGGCTTCGCATCCGGCATGGCCGGCGCCCACCACGACAACGTCGTAAGTTTCGGTGAATGAAGACGGCTGCAAGCGAACTACCCCACACTGGCCGCCGACGCGGCCGAATAAATCTATTTTAGCGGAGATGCATAGCTCGATTAGGAAAATACATTTCGGCTCCGATTTATACGAATCGATGAATGCTGTACTAGAATGTGTTCATGGCAAACACTCCGAGTACGACCTTCAGCATTCGGCTGAAACCTGATACCAGGAAACGGCTGGCAAAATTGGCAAAAGCCTCCGGGCGCAGTTCGAACTTCCTTATTGCGGATGCGGTGGAGGCTTACGTCGCCGACCAAGAACGCTTGTTAACAGAGATCCGCCAGGCGGACCGTCAAGTCAAGCAAGGCCACTACATTAAGCATGAGGACATGAAGGCCTGGCTACTGTCTTGGGGTACAAATAGGGAGTTACCCCCGCCGAAGTGCGTGTGCGGCAAGCCGCACGACGAGACACTGTGCCAGTAGAAATCGTCTGGTCTGTCCTGGCGCGGGTGCGATTGCGGGAAATTCATACGTACGTGGCAATGGACAAGCCTGCAGCGGCGGACCGCTTGGCAACGCGCATAGTTGCGGTCGTGGAAGCCTTGAGAACTCATCCCTATCTCGGGCGGGCCGGCGCTGAGCCGGATACCCGCGAATTGGTAATCGGCGGAACTCCCTACATCATCATTTACCGGGTACGAGGAAACCGGGTCACGATTCTTACCATTTGGCACGCAGCGCAACACAAAGAGCCTTGAGAAAAGTTGGTCTTTCCCGCGTTCCCCTTTGGGACATCCTTCGGCCCAACCGCTCACATTCGGCACTCTTACCGTTGCCCGCGCGAAAATTTCTGCCCCATACTCTGCACTGTTTTGCACATCGCTCAGCGCTCGTTCCGGCACGCTCCACTCAAGCCACGGACTTCGCGCCACTTGCGCGGGCGTGCCCATTGGCGGCTGACGTGCCCTTATAGAAAGCGATTGTCCGAACTCACCCCAGTGCATTCGGCCATGACGAGGAGAAAAAGACAAAGGAGCCTTGTTATGAAAAAGAATGTCCTGGGAATCCTCGCGGTTCTATGTTGCACTCTCGCGTTTGCTGCATACTCGCAAGCCGACGCCATCAACTTCAACTACGCCGGTGACGGAGTCACAGCCAGCGGCACGCTGTTCGGCACCAGCAATGGAAACGGCACCTGGACCGTAACCGGTATCACCGGCACGTACAACGGAACTGCCATCGCCGGTATCGTCCCCTTGGGCGCCGATCCCAGTTATATCTACAACAACCTTCTCTATTACCCAGCCGATCCGCTGTTCGTGGATAACGGCGGCATCCTGTTCAATGTGCCCGGCGTCGGCGACGTGAACTTGTATTACGATCCCAGCTTTGGATATGGCAACATCACCGGAGATCTAAGCCGTGGTTTCGTCACCACACCCGTGGCCGTAGATTTTTCCGTGCCCGCGCCCGAGCCCGGCACTTTGGCACTGGTCGGGACTGGCATTCTAGGCATGCTGGGAATTTATCGTCGCCGTGCCGCGCACGTATCATCCAGCCGGCGTCCGTAACAACGCACTGCAGTGCGGCAGAGGCGCAGAGCCGTCACAGGCAGGTACGGCTCCTGCGTCTCCTCCGTTTTTTGGGTGGGCCCTAAATCCGAGATTGCTTCGTTCACGCGCGCTCAAAGGCGTGCTTGGCGTGCAGCTCTTCCAGGGCGCGATCTTTGATGGAATGAAAAGTCTGCGCCTGCCCCAGCAAGCCATCGGTGGCCCGAGCGTAATCGCCCGCCAGTTCGAGCATGCCGCGTGCCGCCAAATCGGCGGCCGCGGCTAGCAGTTTGTCCACCATGTTTGGATCCGCTGCACCCAGATACTGCGCGTCGCACGGGTCGGCAATCATCACCGGATCACGCTGGTTCCCGCTCAACCAGAAAACTTTGCGCGCAACAAACTCCTCTACCTGCTGCGGTGTGGCATGCCAGAAGCGAAAGTGCTTATCGCGAATGCTGTAGCAGCGGCTCGACACCGGCACCGGCTGCCGCTTACTCGACTTCAGCAATTCCAATTGCTTGTCGTCGAGCGCCTTGCGCGCGGTGTTGATGGCAAGCCAGAACGCGAGGTCGCTATCGAGCGATGGCAGCACTTCGCGGATGGTCTGCGCCAGATTCAACGCGATGTCGGCATACAAAGGGCCGCCGTCAGCCAGGCGCAGCGTCCCGTGCAGCACATACCAGTCGCTGCCGCCGCCGGAGGAATGAAACGGCCATTGCAATTCGATGTGCACCGGCATGCCGTGCAGCGTAACTCCATTGAAAATTGTGTGTGTGTCCATCAGACTCAGCCATTGAAGATCGCAAACTATAGTGACACATCCGTAGGCGAAATGGATGGATTCGTGATCGATGAATTGTCATTGCGAGCGCCCGGTCTTGGGGCGAGGAACGTGCGTTGAGGAATAAATCGCAAGTCCGCCATCGATGAACCCAAATTACCGGGACGCCCGTGGTCCGTTTCTTGAATCTGTGCCTGGAGCGGAATAGCTTAGTAACCAATGCATGAGGACCAGGGAGCAGACATGAACATCGGCATGATTGGAGCAGGAGACATCGGTGGAACTCTCGCCCGTCGTCTCTCCGCGTTGGGACACAAGGTCTTCGTCGCCAATTCTCGGGGCCCGGAGACGCTCGCAGATTTTGCAGCTGATACCGGCGCGATGGCCGTCTCGGTCAGGGAAGCGGCTCGCGAAGGAGAGGTGGTTGTCGTGACGATTCCGATGAAAAATCTCCCCAACCTGCCCCGCGGATTATTTGAAGGAGTGTCCGATAGCGTGGTGGTTGTCGACACCTGCAACTATTATCCGCAACGACGCGATGGCCGCATCGACGCGATTGAGGCCGGTATGCCGGAGAGCCGATGGGTCGAGCAGCAGTTGGGCCGACCGGTAGTCAAGGCATTCAATAACATCTATGCTCAACACCTCATGGAACTCGGTCAGCCCGCAGGCACACCTGGACGCATTGCCCTGCCAGTCGCAGGCGACGACCAGACAGCGAAGACCGTTGTACTGCGGCTTGTCGACGAACTCGGGTTCGATGGCGTTGATGCCGGTGGGCTGGATGAATCTTGGAAACAACAACCCGGCACCCCAGTTTATGGAAAGGATTTCGATGCTGCCAGCGTGCAACGTGCCTTGGGCCAAGCGAGCAGCGAACGAACATCACAGTGGCGCGCCACCGCGGACAGCCCCGGCACATAGGGGAAGCCCGCTTGATTGAGCTCGCTCGCAAACAATCAGACCTCTCGCGACATTACTCTCTGTTTGCCGACCGGCCGTTCTTTGTAGACCTCTTCCCCACTTCGCTCGAGATGCGCTGTTTCCACGCCACCTCAGCCTCGTTATCTCCACGCTTGGGTTCCCGGCCCGATGGGGTGACAAACGAGGGTTCGGACTCGGTGGGGTAAAGTGAGCCGATGCGCCAACGGTGACAGCCTGTTTTGCCCTCCCTGTGCTCCGTGGTGCAATACAATCTTCTTGGTGGTACCCCAGCGCCTCGAATTCGCCCCTGATCGCGACTCAGAAGTTTTCGCCGCTGTGTCGGCGAGTGCGGCGGTGTTTGTGCTACGCGGCGACGGAGCCGGCGAACCCTACATTAGCAAGACTTCGAACCTGCGCCGCCGCTTGCAACGCCTCCTCGGCTGTGTCGATGGACAAACCCGCAAACTAAACCTGCGCGACCGCGTGCGTTGGATAGAGTGGACCGCCATCGGCTCCGACTTCGAAGCGTCGTTCTTGCTCTACCGAACCCTATGCCGCGAATTCCCAAAGACCTATGACAAACGCCTGCGCCTGCGTTTTGCGCCATTACTCAAGCTGATCCTCGACAATCCTTACCCGCGCGCGACGGTCACCACGCGCATCTCGGCGGTGAAGGGCAACGCACAATATTTTGGTCCATTCGCCACTCGGGTTGCTGCCGAAAAGTTTGCCAACGATGCGCTCGACCTGTTCAAGATGCGCCGCTGCACCTTCGACCTGAATCCCGATCCCGCATTTCCCGGCTGCATTTATTCCGAGATGAAGATGTGCCTGGCGCCGTGCTTTAAGGGATGCACCGACGAGGAATACGTGGCGGAGGTGGGGCGCGTGCAGCAGTTCTTCGAAACCGCCGGCCAGTCGCTGGTGCGTGAGATCGAGCGGCAGCGCGACGAGGCGTCGACCGGTCTCGATTTCGAGGCTGCCGCTGCCCTGCACACGCGCCTGGAGAAAGTGAAAGCCGCCGCCGCGCAGTTGCCGGAGATCGCGCGTCGTCTCGACGAACTGAATGGCGTGTTGGTGCAGCCTTCGGCGGATCGGGAGTCGGTAGCGCTATTCAAAATTGTTGCCGGACAAATCTGTGCCCCGGTGAAACTGACTATCGGAAAGCAAACGGAGGCCGCGCAGCTCGCTTCCAAGCCGCAGTCGATGGAGTCGCGCATAAGCGAAGCGCTTGCCGCTGTCGAAGCTCCCAACCTGCGCTCAGCGTTGGAGTGGATGGAGCACCTTGCGCTGCTGAAGCGCTGGTACTACCGCACGATCAAGGTCGGAGAGTTGTTTCTTGCCAACGGTGGCGAGCTACCCATGCGGCGCGTGGTGCGCGGCGTGTCGCGCGTCTTCCGCGGGGAGAAGCCCGCTGGCGACCTGAGCGAGACCGCAGGAGATTACTGGAAATTCCGCGCACGCGAGGCCGGGCTCAGTGAACCCTGAACAAAGCAACCGCGCATCGTGCGGGGTTCGCGGATGGTCGATTTCCCAAACGATCATTAACCTTTAGCATCTGCACTCCACCTGTGCTATATTTCTGCAACTTCCCCTACATCGCCCGTGGTTTTTCGCAGACACATGAGGATGCGGGAAATCCCCTCCCTCGGAGTTGCGCCATGGAAGAACAACAAGCTACCGACGCCGACCTTAAAGAAATCAAACTCAGCGAAGTCAAGCTTAGCGAGGCCAAGACCAAAGAAGCTAAGCTGGCCGAATCCAAGCTGATGTCGATCTCGATCGCCATGTTCATGGCGGTCGTGGCCATGCTGGGCGCGGTGACGGCTTATCGCGCGGCGCTGGCCGAGCAGGAGACCCTGCGCTGTGAGAGAAGGTTGCAGCAGGGCGAGATGCTCGAGCTGGTCAAACGGCAGGAGCTGCTGAGCAAACTGAGCAGTCGCACCCGCTACGAAAACAGCGCCGCGCTGCATTCGCCCTCCGCCGACGGCGGTAAAGTGGCCTCCAATCAGCCTCCGCTCGATCGGCGGCAGGTGGCGCTGCAGAAGCTGCAGGCTGAGGAAGAAGCTGCGCACGTGCGCTCGCTTCGGCCATACCTCAGCTATTTCGATGTCTATCTGCCATATCCATTGGAGCCCTCGATCGCAATGCAGACCGCCATTTGGGTGCGGGCGCTCGGTTTTGACACGGTGTGGGGTCCGCCGGCGGATGATGGCAGTTTCCCGAACATATGGGAAAAACTGGAGGATGATGTCACCCGTGGGCAGTCTAAAGTCTTACGTCTTGCCATTGCGGTTGTGCTGTTTGTAGTGGCACTTGCATTTCTCACCTTCGCGCAGCTGAGTCACCGAAAGCCAAGGAACGAGAAAATACTGACCTGGATCGGAGGACTGCTGGCCCTCTCGGGATTAATTATGGCCATGCGGGTGGATCCTCCGGCCTGGAAAGACTTCCTGATGTTCACCGCCGGATTTGGAATCTTAGCGCTGCTGGGCCGGCCCTTGGCGCGCAGGTTTCACTTCGCAGCGAAAGCTGAAGCGGAAGACGCGGTTTGCAATCCGAACCTCGCGCACTTCATGCCTCCTGCGAGAAGTGACGACGAGGAGCACGACGATGAGCCTGTACACCCTGCCGAAGTCGATCCGGCGCTCTTTGCCGGCATGCGTCTGCACGTTGCGCCGGTGGCGCATACGTTCGGCCGCTTCGTCATCTCTATGATCGCGCTCAGCGCTGTACTTAGCGCGCTCAGCGGATATTTCTACAGCCGGGCTGCAGTGAAGTCATCTCAGGCAACCAGTGCGGCGCTGGCCGACCAGGCCGACCTTTTCCGCCTGAACTCACGCGAGGTGACGGTGTGGAATTACATGGTGGGGCGGGTGGCGACGGCCGAAGACTATCACCTTCGCTACGAGGCCGCACGGCAGCGTTTGGAACTGGCCAAGGAAGAACCCGATCTGCTGAGCCAGAAGGATGCGGCGGACCAGGTGGAACAGCGGCGGAAAACTCTGGAGAAGTTCGAGAAGAAGGAACCGGAAATCCATAAGCTCATGACCGGAGAGCAGGGGCCGGAACAGGATGTGCACTTTCCCAGCAAGATGGTGATCACGCAGAGCTACCATGATCCGGCGAAGGCATTGGCCCGCTGGAGCGCCAATAACGAGATGAGTCTCGGTTATCAACGCGAGGCGACTACCTTTCTGGCGCTGCTGACCCTGTTTGCCATCGCCCTATATCTGCTGGGACAAGCCTTGGGCATGGGCCGAACCAGCGCTGCCTTCATCTTGGTTCTATTCGCTTGCGGGCTGGTGCTTGTCGGAGTTGCGAGGGGCGTGTTCATTCGGTTTGAAGACAAAGCGATTGTGCTGAAACCAGCGAGCGACGATTGCCGTCTGCCCAATGATATTGCCGACACTGACCTGGTAGATTTGGCGGCGGAACACTTCGCGCGCGGCTGGGTGCTGTATGAAGGCTCGGGAGACGATCCTGCCGAATTGACCAAGGCCGCCAAAGAATTTGGCTGCGCCGCCCAGATTCGTCCCACATTTGCCGGAGCGAATTTGTATTTCGCGCGCGCCACCAATGGCGCTAGCACGCCTCAGCTGAACGAGGGCGGATTCGTCAGTCTGATCTCGAGGGATTCCTTGGGCAAAGTTTCCCAGGCGGAACGGGACGCCAGAAAACTTCTCACCGACCAGGGCTTTGCGCCGCCGATGGACTTGGTGGGCGATGTCGGATTCAACACGTACGCCGACGGATTGGTCAACGGCAATCGCAAAGCCGTGGAACTCGGCCGGCAAGCGACCATCGCATCCATTGACCTTGACAAGAACGATCTGGTGCCCCGCTTTAACCTCGGGGTGGCCCAGCTTGCGGAAGGGAATGAGAACGAGGCGCTTGCCACTTATCAGCAAGCGGTTGCGCTCAGCGATCCGGGTAAAGCGCCGTTTGTAACCAACGACGCGCGCGTGATTGGCGGGGCGATTACCGATCTTGACGTCTTCCGGCAATACTGCACGGGCCTGAACAAAGCGGCCTATTGCAAACGATTCGAAGCCACCGACTTGCCCAAATTGAAGTCGGAGTTGGTAGCAGCGGCGTGGCCGCCCGACAAAGGACGGACGCTGGCCGGCTCGGGCATCAAGCTGACCGGCCTTAACATGACGGGCTCGGCCGCCGAGCTGGGCTGGAGCGGTGACTTGAAGCCGCTTCCATTGGATGAAACCGGCAGACCGCTGGATACTCTCGCTGTCCTGTGGTACGCCTATAGCCCGGATTGGAAAGCATGGCGAGTACTGCCTGCCATCTCTGGGAAGGTGAAGCCGGAGTTCTACGCGACTGGACATGCCAGCCTGCTTTATTCCGTCTTGCAGGCCAGCGATGCGCGCATCTGCCTGCAGAGCGGAAACTATCGTGCCGAATTTTACGTGGATGGCGAGCTAGCGGGTGGGAAAGACATCACCCTCTCCGACGAGAGTCTTAAGCCGGCGATGTTTCCCGACCTAGATGTGGCGCTCTGCCATCCCGCGACGTGGAAGCGTTGGCAAGCCAAAGATCCGGATGCGGTCTGGACCCGCGGCTACATCGAAGACGGCAAGAATCGCGGTGCTTTTGTATTTTCCTTCTTCGATCCGCAGCAGGATGGCGAGGATATAACTCAGGCAAGGGCCATGCGGCGGGCGGAAAATATTCTGCACAATGAAGGCATCGCGCCGGAGTCGGCCACGTCGCACCCGCTCTATGATTGCACCGGACTGCACCGCCATAGCGGTGAAACGATGGCTGCGTTCACCGACGGCGGAGGCACTTCCATCGCCAAGGCCTGGACAACGTCGCAAGGACTGGTGAACGTGATAGCGGTGGTCGATAAGAATTTGGACGCAGCCACCTTGGATATCCAGCCTTCAGCGCAACCTCCGGCGCAAGCCCGTCAGGATTGCGAGATACTGCTGTCGGCCACAACGGTGGGTGAATGAGGCGGACGATTCGGATCACCAGCGCAGCCCCGGCAGCCAGCGGGGCACGCCCCGGCAGAACTCCTCGTATTCGCCATCGAAGCGCGCGCGCAGAGTGGGTTCCTCATACAGAATAACGAACAGATGGAAGCCCAGCGCCAAGCACGCTCCATAGATTGCCAATGCCCCATCGCGATAGAGCACGGCCTGTCCGAAGACGACCGCCAGCACCGATGTGTACCTAGGATTACGGTTGACGCGATATAGGCCGCCGACTACGGTCTGTTGCGTTGGGAAAGCCGGCGCGGGCGTGCCCTGCGCCTTGACGAACAGCGTGGCACACCAGAAGTAGCCGACGGCTCCGAGCGCGATGAGCGCAGTGCCCAGGATGCGGCTTGCGATTCCGGAGGCGACGACGGCGCCAGGAGGCTTGATCCACATCTGCGGAATCGCAACAGCAATGATGGCAGGCATGAACAGCGTGAACAATGCTGTAGCGAGCGCGCTGACTGCGGTGCGCATGACTGAACATCGTACTCTGCGTGCGCCGTGGGGCGCTATTTTCTCCTGTAGAATCAAGGTAGCGCTCAGCTATCTCGCATGGATCCAGCACTCATCCGAAACTTCGCAATCATCGCCCACATTGATCATGGGAAGAGCACACTTGCCGACCGTCTGCTCGAGCTGACCGGCTCGCTGACCGCGCGCGAGATGCAGGCACAGGTGCTGGACGCGATGGACCTGGAGCGCGAGCGTGGCATCACCATCAAAGCGCATTCCGTCCGCATGATGTATCCGGCGGCCGACGGAAAAACCTATCAGCTCAACCTGATCGACACGCCCGGCCATGTGGACTTCAGCTACGAAGTGTCGCGCTCGCTGGCCTCGTGCGAAGGCGCGCTGCTGGTGGTGGATGCGTCGCAGGGCGTGGAAGCGCAAACCCTAGCCAATGCTTACATCGCCATCAACAATGGGCTGGAGATCATTCCCGTCATCAACAAGATTGATTTGCCGAGTGCCGACATCGAGCGCACCAAGGAGATGATCGAGAGCGCCGTCGGCCTCGATGCCTCGCATTCGCTGGCCATCAGCGCCAAGACTGGCATGGGCGTGCCCGAAGTGCTGGAGGCGGTGGTGAAGCGTATTCCCCCGCCCAAAGGGACAGGCCCGCAATCAATTGCAGGCGCTCATCTTCGATTCGTGGTTCGATTCCTATCGCGGCGTGGTGGTGCTGGCGCGCGTCATTCAGGGCACTCTGTACAAGGGCCAGCGCATTCGGTTGATGTCGAATGGCCGCACCTTCGACGTGGAGACGCTGGGTGTTTTAACACCCAAGCCGATCGAGATCGAGCAGTTAAGTGCCGGCGAAGTGGGTTTCCTGACTGCCACCATCAAGACTGTCGCCGATTGCAAGATCGGCGACACCATTACCGACGATCATCATCCCGCGATCGAGCCGCTGCCGGGCTTTGAGGAATTGAAGCCTATGGTTTTCGCCGGGCTCTACACGGTGGATGCGCACGAACACACGCTGCTTGCGCGAGGCGCTGGAAAAACTGCGGCTCAACGATTCTTCGTTCTTCTTCGAGCCGGAAAGCTCGGTAGCGCTCGGCTTTGGCTTTCGCTGTGGTTTCCTGGGGCTGCTGCACATGGAGATCATCCAGGAGCGTCTAGAGCGCGAATACAATCTCGACCTGATCACCACCGCTCCGGGCGTGCGCTATAAGATCACGCTCACCGATGGCAGCGTGATCGAAGTGGACAATCCGTCGCGCTGGCCCGATCCCAGCGAGATCGCCAAGATCGAAGAGCCGGTGATCCTGGCCACCATTCTTACCAACGAGGAATACGTCGGTGGCATTCTGAAGCTGGTGGAGGACAAGCGCGGCAAGCAGAAAGGCTTCGAATACGTAAGCTCCACGCGCGTGATGTTGAATTACGAATTGCCGCTGAACGAGATCGTGCTCGACTTCTACGACAAGCTGAAGACCATTTCGCGCGGCTACGCTTCGCTCGACTATCACCTCGCCGGAAGTTGGGAGTCGCCGATGGTGAAGCTCGACATTCTGGTCTCGGGTGATCCGGTGGATGCGCTTTCCATCATCGTGCATCGTGACTTCGCGTATGAGCGCGGCAAGGCGCTGGTCTCCAAGATGAGGCAACTGATCCCGCGGCAGATGTTCGAAGTGGCGATCCAGGCAGCCATTGGGGCCAAGGTAATCGCGCGCGAGACGGTGGCGGCGCTGCGCAAGAACGTGATTGCCAAGTGCTATGGCGGCGACATCAGCCGCAAGCGCAAGCTACTGGAAAAGCAGAAGGAAGGCAAGAAGCGTATGAAGCGGATCGGCCGCGTGGACATCCCGCAGGAGGCTTTTCTGGCTGTCCTCAGAGTTGGGGAAGACTGAGGCCGAAATCGTTCTGAGGTAACGCCTGCCGTTGTGTGTGCCCCAGGGAGACAGTAACTCTTGCCCCATTACTTACTAGCCGAAGGTCTCTAAGATTGTGCAAAACCTCTGACAGGCCGGGGAACCGAGCCTGTGTCTCCGGGAATTACTCATGCAACATTTACACATCTGCTAACTGCTTGACTTTTCTTCCGGTTGAATGTGCCTCAGAACGTGGGCAGAACAGGTAACTGTCTGAAAGAACAATGATCTCCCGTTATCGCGGGACGCGTCTTGCACAAAGATTTCCACAGTCTGGAGGAATTCTTGGCTGCGCGTGGCCGCCGTGCTTGAGGCAAGACCGTTATCGAAGGTAACCCAGAGCGAGTACCGGGAAAGGAAAGGCTGTGGACAAGCCAAGGCCGCTACTTGATACATGAGCGGCCTCGGCTATCGGGCCAGGGAAACTAATGAGGCTTTGTGGCCGGTGCGGCCGCCGAGGCAGCCGGCTTACTCGCAGCCGGGGTCGTGCCTGCCGGCTTGGTCGAGGCACTGCCCGCAGGTTTAGCAGCTGGCGCTGCGACCCCCGACTGAGCGTTGTAGGCGTCTACGATGGTCTTGGTCAAATCGACCGAGGCCGTGGCCCAGAGCAGCGGTCCCTGCGGCCAGGGGTTCGAGGAATCGAGCAGAAGACCGTAGCCACCAGACTTGGCAAACTTGTCGATCACCGGCGCCATCTTCTGCAGGATGCGCTGGGCAATCTCGTTCTGCTGCGCCTGAAATTCGTTTTGGGCGTCTTCCGCCGAGCGCTGCAGGCTCTTCTGCTTGGTTTCGATCGACTTCACCAAGGTGGCGCGAGCGTCCTCATTCATCTTGTCGCCTTGGGTGTTGAGCTGCTTCTTTAGGTTTTCAACCTCAGTATTGAGGCTCTGCAACTCAGTGCGGCGCGGTTCGAACTTCTTTTGCAAAGCTTCGAAATCACGCGCTCCCTCATTGGTAGCTACGATGGCTTGCTGAATGTCGATAATGCCGACTTTGACACCACCGGAAGGGGCCGCAGCTACTGCGGCAGAGGGAGCGGAGGGAGTGGCAGCGCCACCCGGTGCGGGCGACCCGGTTTGGGCCAATGCCGATATCGTCAAAACAACAGCAAGCACGGCGGTGCTTGCGAGCGTGCGCTTCATTAGTTGGTGTAACTCCTTGAACTGCTCCGGGAATTCCTCAGATGTTCCAGCCGCGAACGCGATCAAGCTGCGAACTGCGCTGGACAGCCGGAGTTGAGTTCGCTGCTGAGACGCAGCCTCGCCCACTCCCCGGCCGGAAGATTCGGCGGTGCGGATACCCTAGATTATAGGGAAGCGCGCGCGTCAGCGTCAAACTGATAAGGAACGGGGTGACGTCAAGCTGCTTGTGTAAAAACGCGGAGGGTGCGGGTTTTCCATTCCAGGTTGAAGTGCTGGAAGATGGAGTAGATGATCCGGTCCACGCTTTTTACGTTGACGAAACATACCATGGGCCGAGTACGCCGGCGCACTTCTACGAAGCAGCGCTCGATGATGTTGGTAGTGCGTAGCTTCTTCCACAGATGCCGGGGGAAGCTGAAGAAGGACAGCAACTGCGGCAAGTCCCGCTCCAGCTGCCGCACCATGGAGCCGTACACCGGCTGCCACTTGCGGCGGAAGCCGCGAAACGCCGCTTCGGCCTGACGCTGGCTGTCGGCACGATAGATCGCCTGCGCATCGGCTTTGACCGCGTCATAATCGCGGCGGCGAACGTTTTGCAAGATATTGCGCATCTTGTGCACCCAGCAGCGCTGATGTAAGACCCGGGGATAGACGGTCTCGATCGCCGCCGCCAGCCCGGGACAACCATCGGTGACGATGAGCAGTAAGTTCTCGCCCCGCAAGCCGCGGCGGTACAGATCCTGGAGCAGCCCCTCCCAGGCATTTTGGCTTTCGCCTTTACTGCGCAGGAAGGCCAGCAGTTGCCGGGTGCCATCCCGCCGCACCCCGTAGGCCACGAGCATGTGCACCCGCTGCCGACCACTGGGCTGGCGCATGCGCAAGCTGACCCCGTCCAGAAACAGATAGGCCCATTCGTCGGCCAGCGGCGCCTCATGAAACTGCTGTACTGCCTGGTCCAGATCGCGAGTTAAGCGCGATACCGTTTGCGGGCTCACCGCTTCACCCGTAAGGATGGCCACCAGCCGTCCCACCTGCCGGGTCGAGATGCCGCGTAAAAATGCTTCCCGGATCAGCAACGAAACCTCTTCCGCCCGGCGCTGAAACTTGTTCAGAACCTCGGGCAGAAAGCCCCGCTTGCGGGTGCGCGCAATGCGCAGCCGCAAGGTCCCGAAGCGGGTTACAAAATCGCGCTCATAGTAGCCGTTGCGGTAATCCCGCCGCGGCTTCTGCCGACTATGCCGCGGGTTCACCATGTACAGGTCGCGTTGCCGCTCCGACAGCAACTCGAACAGCTTCCGCAGACTGTGCTGCACCTGCCCCTGCAGGTCGCCCCAAAAACTCTCTTTCAGCTCGCTTACGAAATGTTGGAACTGCTCAGTGATAGGTGTAACCTTCGCCATGGGTGTAAGTCTCCTTTCCAAAGGGGGCTTTAGCTTGTGAGACCAAAGCCAACTTACACCCCTCGCCTTTTACACAATCGAAGTTACGTCACCAGGAACGGCTGGTAAGAATGGAAAATAACCGCGGCATCAATAGGGATCATGAAGTAACCGTGGGAACCGCGAAGCTTTTAAAACGTGGTCGCAACCGTGAAGCGAAAGGTCTTGCGCGGCTCGCGCAACAGGTAACTCGGCTGGTAAATCGAAATCGCCTGAGCGTAGGTGTAATCGCCTGCGGCTCCCGCGGGGAAACATGCTGCGCGTAATAGGGGTTGGCGAGCTGACGGTTTCGTCAATGCGCAGAGGGTTATAAGCGTAATAGACGCGGAATGGAGCATTTACCACTGGCATGATGACTTGCAACTCCAGTCCGGTTGACATGCGCGGCTGGTAATTGGTTCCTGAGACCGGTTTGAGTTCAGCATTGAATGGGATCGTCGATCCCCCAGCACAGGTGAAACTGGCGGTCAACGAAGGGCAGCCAAAAACTGTGGTTTGCAACGCAGTGACTTGAGGTCCCGCAATCCGTAACTGCGACTCATTGGAGATGAAGTCGAGTCCGGTATCCACAAACGCGGCAACCGTGACTGGTCCTACGATAGGAATGCGGTACTCGAGGTTATTGACCAGGTTGGTGTCGCCACCAGGAAAGATGATCTGTTGAACCGGAATGGTGATGTTGTAAGTCCCGCGCCGCGGATTCGACGGATCCAGAGGAACGCTGCTTCCGTCGGGATTCTGCAGGGGAATTGTAACGGCAGTGGGGAAGAACGCAACTGGGGAGATGGCGCGAATGTCGAATCCGCGAATGTCGGTATCGCCGCCCATATAGAAGCGGTCAAAGGGCGGCGCCACCTGGCCTCCGTATCCCGAGATCCACGAACCCAGAACCCGGAAGCCAAAAGTATTACGACCTTTGTGGACCGGAATAAATCTCTTATACTCGGCAACCGGTTTGATGTAATTCACGTTGCCGCCGAGGCCGGCAAATTCGGTGGCCACATATAAGCTCTGTCCCGAGTGTGGACGCTGCGGGTTATCGATCTTGTTATAGGAAAAATTCGGGATAACCTTACTGGTGATGATTCCGTTCAAGGCGTTCGGGCCGGAGATGCCGCGGAATGCCAGGGTTTCAAAGTAATCTGCCGACGCGGCGCTGTACGTGGTAACCGATGAATCGTCGATCGAATAGGTGATGCCCACCCGCTTGAATGAGCGCTTAATGGGATAGGTCAAAGAAGTAGTTGCACCGGTGCTCGTCTGGGTAAAATTCTGCAGTAGGGCCTGATAACTCGCAGGCAGAGCTACTGTCTGGTTGAGTTGGATGGAAGTGAGTGCTGCCTGGTTGTAGTTGTAGCTGCTGTGGTACACCGACCAGCCGAATTGCAGTGGCCGGTCAAACAGGTAAGGCTGCGTGAATGAGATTGTCTCGTTGCGCTGGTACTGGCCGATCTGGAACTGAAGCGACAGGCTTTCGCCTTTGCCGAACAGATTGTTGGTGGTGTAGTTAAGGCCGATGAAACCGCCCGCCAGCCCGCTAACGCCGCCGGTAAGGCCGATGCTGTTCTTGCCTTTTTCCTTCACTTTCAAAGTAATGTCAACCGTGGAGTCCTGAACGTTCTGCTTGATCTCGGAGTCCTGCTCGGGCTTGAGCGGTTCAAAGTACTGCAACTGGTTCAGGCGCAGTAAACTCAGTTCCCACAAATTGCCGTTGTAAACCTGGCCTTCTTCCAGCGCAAGTTCGCGGCGAATCACCTTGTCGCGCGTGGTCGTATTGCCTTGAAATTCGATTCGGCGAACAAAGAACTGTTTGCCTTCGTCGACGTCGATGCGCAGGCTGATGAGTTTCTTTTCATCGTCCGCTTCGGTGTTGGGAACAGGCGTGAAATTGATGTAGCCAAGGGCAGCGTAGGCTTTTCGCAGGGCTTCCAAACCTTTCCGGATGGCTTCGGTATCGAAAATGTCGCCATCCTTAATCTTGAAGAGCGCGCGCAATCCTGCCGTATTGGTCACCGCCTTGTTGCCACTGAACGTGATTTCCTTCAGACGGTAGCGTGCGCCTTCTTCGACCGGGAGCGTGATATCGACGGCTTTGCCGGGAGAAGGCTTGAACGGCCAATACCACTTGACACCGCTGGTGTCGTGGATCTGCGTCTTGGGGTCAGCAACCAGAGCCTTAAAGTAACCCTTGGTCTGGTAGTAATAGCGGACGCGCTCGGCGTCCTCGCTCAACTTGGTGGAATCGTAGGTGCGGGCAAACAGGTTTTCCAGGAAAATCGAGTGCGGAATACCGATGGGCTTCAGGTTCTTCATCGCGCTGCGCAGCTCGCGCGAACTGAGCGCCTTGTTACCTTCAAAGGTGATCTTTCCCACCTTTACCTTTGGACCTTCCTTCACCACGAAAGTCAGGGCGACAGCGGCAGGAGGAATGGGGCGCACTTCTGAGCGAACGGTTGCGAACTGATGGCCGTGTGCGGCCAGCAATTCCTTGATGACCACTTCCGCACGCTTCACTTTTGTCGGATCGTACTGGCTCTCCTGCGTAAGTCCGACCTTGCGCTCCTTGAACTTGTCGAGCACGTCGCTCTGCGAGACCGAACTCAAGCCAACATACTTGATCTCGCGGATGGTCGGCTTTTCCTTGACGTAGACGTGGATGATCCAGCCCTTGGCCGACGGCTCCCGCTCAATCCGCAGATCGTCGAAATAGCCGGTGTTCCACAGGGAATTAAAGTCGCGCTCCAAGGCGGCCTGATCGTAAACGTCACCGGGCTTGGTGAACATTCGCGCCCGGATGGTTTCGGCCGGAATCCGGCGGTTGCCCTGGATAACGATGCTCTCGATCACGCCCTGTTGCGCCGCGCATGTACCTGCAAGAAGAATGAAAGCGAAAAAAAGACCAATCGCCGCAGCACAATAACGCGTCCCGCGGACAAACAAGACCGCGGGTCTTACCTGAAGATGGCAAGAAATGACGAAACCTCAGTACAGGTTAATGAAAGCGCAATTATACGGTACGCACACTCTGGTTCGGAAACCGATTACCACGTTCGTCTCCGACGGATGGCATCCCTAACCCTCGCTGTGGCAGGAAGTTTCGGGAACTCGCTCGACCTCAACCAAGGTGGAATAGAACGTAGCACCACCACCCAGATCGGTGAGCCGGTCTGAGGTCAACACGTTGATGTTGAGACCAGCATCGGACAGCTTTGCCCAACCCAATTGTGCGCCGACCACGCCGGCCGCCACCGCGCCATCGACCCGCGCCCGCAAGAAGATTTCGCCACGTTGGTTGTAAACACGAACGCGATCGCCGTCAGCGATGCCGCGACGCTCCGCATCCGCGCCGCTAATCTCCAGCTCATGCTGGCGCTCCATCTTCTGCAGGCTGGGCAGGTTGACGAACGTGGAGTTCAGAAAGTTGTCGGCCTTGCGAGCCAGCAGCTCCAACGGGAAGTCTTCGTGTCTGTTGTTGATGACGCGACTCCTCAGGCGGGACAAAAGAAGCTACCGGATCCATGCCGTGCGCGATCAATGCAGGGTCGAAGAGTCGGGCCTTACGGTTTGGCGTATCGAATCCATTTGCGAAGGGCAACCACGGACGGTCGCTTTCGTCTCCATGCAGGTTCAGATCGCACATACGGATCGTCTCTCAAGGCGCTGCCGAGTAATTCCCTTCAGCTGGGGCGCGCCTGATTGCAACGCCGCATCAATCATGGTGTCAATCGGTTCGCGGAAACAATCGTCCTCGAATCCCATACGCAGTGCCAGTTCGCGAAAGAACTCCACGTTTGATTTGCACTCGCCTAGCGGCTTAATCGCCGGCTGCGACACTTGCAGATAGTAGTGGCCGTAAGCCTGGACCAAGTCTTTGTGCTCGAAGAAAGTCGTGGCCGGCAAAACCAGATCGGCAAAATCGGTGGTGTCGGTGAAGAACTGCTCATGAACCACCGTGAAAAGGTCCTCACGCTTCAACCCGCGCCTAACTAGGTTCTGATCTGGGCAGACTGCGGCTGGGTTCGAGTTGTAAATGACCAGGGCTTTGACCGGCGGATCGTCGAGTTCGGTCAAGGCCTTGCCAAGTTGCACCATATTCACGGTGCGTGCCGGGCGGCCCAGCGGACTCAACTGCATCAGATCTGGCCGCTCCATTGCAGCCCGGTCCAGCTCAAAGCCGCCGCTGGTGGATAGTTGCAGCCCGCCGCCAACTTCCTTCCACGAACCCGTGATTACAGGCAGCATGCACACTGAGCGGACTGCGGCGCCGCCGTTCTGCGAGCGCTGAATGCCATAGTTCAGGCGGATTGCTGCGGGACGCGTTGTGGCGTACTCGCGTGCCAGGCGCTCGATGTCGTCGCGAGAGATGCCTGTCCATCGCGCGACGCGGTCCGGTGTGTACTCAGGGAGCCGCTTTTCCAGTTCGTCGAAACCATCAGCGTAGCGCGCGATGTAATCGCGATCATGTAAACCGTCGCGAACGATGATGTGCATCAAGCCCAGCGCGAGGGCAACGTCGGTGCCAGGATTGATCGGGATGTGCCAGTTGGCGAGGCGAGCGGTGCGGGTGCGATAGGGATCAATCACGACCAGCTTGGCGCCATTGCGCCGCGCCTCGTCGATGAACGGCCAGAGATGAACGTTGTTGCCGTGAATGTTTGCGGCCCAGGCGATGATGTATTTCGAATGACGGAACTGTTCGGGCTCGGTGCCAACCTTGCGGCCGTAGATTGAGATGATGGCGTCTTCGCCGGCCTTTGAACAGATACTGCGATGCAGTTGCGACGCGCCCAGGCGATGAAAGAAGCGGCGGTCCATCGCCCCGCCGTTGAGCACGCCGATATTGCCGCCGTAGGAATACGGCAGGATTGCTTCTGGGCCGTATTCGGCGCTGATCTTCTTTAAGTGTGCGACGATCTCATCGAAGGCTTCGTCCCAGGCGATGCGCCGAAACGCGCCGTCACCATGAGTGCCCTTCGGCGCCGTCCTTCGCATGGCATAGAGAACGCGGTCGGGTGAATAGACACGGTCAAGATATTTCGCAACTTTCGCACACAGAAAACCGCGGGTGATGGGATGCTCGGGATCGCCCTGGATCTTGGTAGCGCGTCCGTCCTCCACCGTAATGAGCACGGCGCAACCGTCGGGGCAATCATGCGGACACGCGGCGTGAACCAATTGTTTCATAAGGCAAAACCGCTTGGAAGATTATGTCACGAAACGTCCGCAGGGCATCGACGGCGGGTCCGCAGTCACTCGGCACCTCCCATTGGGACAAAACGCTGGTCAAGCGGGATGAAACGCAGCTGCGTTTGTTGACCATTTCACTTCCCGCTTGCGTTAGCCACCCCCAACCGGAGTATGATTTCAACACCCATCTGGCCCACCCGTGCACTTCAAGGGGAGAAGGCATTATGGTAAGTAAAGTCTTGGCAGTTCTGATCGTCCTCACTACTGCGGCATCGCTTCCTTCCGCGGCGAAGATGCGGGGCCCTTCCACGGCAGAAGAACGGGCGCGCGCGGTCGAGTACGTGCGCAGCCTGGAAGAAAATCCGCTCGCCAAAGACGGCCTGGAAAAAAGAATGTGGCTGACTGAGTGGATCGTAGAGGTCCCGGACTTCACGGTCAATCCCTGCTGCAAAGAGCTGGAGTCGCTCGACAAAGTGAACAACACATACTCCAACCAATTGCGCATGCAGATGGTTTATTCGCAGGCGGCGTTTTTGTTGCAGCACCCCGACGAAAAGAACGCGGCGACGATTCAAGCGGCCGGGTTGGCCGGGACGTTGCGGGCCTATCGCGCCATCCAGCGCTTCGATCCTACGGCGAAGTACCCGTTGCTGGATAGTCTGATGGCGCTGGAGAAGCAAGGCAAGCTACAGCAGTACGTACAGAGGAAACGGTGCAAGGAGAATTAGGAGGCCGGTTTCGATTTGCTTGCAAGGGCGCGCCGGTCGCGCCCTTTGTCGTGTTTGCGGAGGTACGCAGGAGGAGGTTTTTCACCGCACTTTGGCATACAGTACCTGGTCCAGAATCACTCCGTTCTTGATGGCGCTGCGCCGCATGACTCCCTCCCGTTCGAAGCCGGCTTTTTCTAGCACGCGTATCGATCCCACATTGTGGGAGAAGACCATGGAAAAGAGCCGCGCCAGTTTGTAGTCGTCCAAAGCCCACTCGGAGGCAGCATGCACGGCGCGGGTCGTGAGCCCCCGTCCCCAGTACGGCTCACCCAGCCAGTAGCCCATCTCGGCACTTAGGCGCGCAATGTCCGTGCCTAGCTTGAATCCAATGCCGCCGACCGCCTCGCCCCCATGCTCCACGGCGAACGAAGTGGGCACATCCATCGCCCGCACAAAGTTGAGGTAGTCGTTGGCATCGCGGCGTGTGTAGGGGTGAGGAAATTGATCGCGCAGATTAGATGCAATCTTCGGGTTGTTGGCGTAACGCAGGAGCGCGTCGAGGTCGTCCTTGCGCCACGGACGAACGCGGAGATCGCCGAGGTCGAGCAGCATGACTGAAGCCAGATTCAAGGGTCGCCATCGGACGGAACTCGTCCGGCCTAGATCGACAACACTTCCTTCTCTTTACCCTTGGACAGTTCTTCCATCTTATTGATTTCGTCGTCGGTTAGCTTTTGCATCTGTTCCAACGCGCCGCGCTCTTCGTCTTCGGTGATCTTCTTGTCCTTCATCGCCTTCTTGATCAGGTCGTTGCCATCGCGACGGATGTTGCGAACCGCAGTGCGATGCTCTTCCAGCACTTTGTGCAGGTGTTTCACCATCTCTTTGCGGCGATCTTCGGTGAGCGCGGGCACAGGGACGCGTATAATCTTACCGTCATTCATAGGATTCAATCCGAGGTCGGCGCTGCGAATGGCTTTCTCGACAGCGCCAATCAGGCTGACGTCCCAGGCTTGCACGGTGATAAGCTGCGGCTCCGGCGCGCTGACATTGGCGAGTTGATTGAGAGGCATCTGTGATCCGTAGGCATCCACGGTCACCCCATCGAGCATATGGACCGACGCGCGGCCCGTGCGGGTCGCGGCCATCTCCTTGCGGAAGGCTTCTACCGCCTTGTCCATGCGCGTTTTGAGCAGAATAAAGCTGTCCTTCAACGCGGGAATTGCCGCCATCGAAACTTGCGCCATATGCGGTTCGCCTCAGGGTGAAGTCAGAAACGTATGATTATAAACCTCAACTGCCGCCAGTCCCGCCATCGGCCGTGCAGAGGCCAATGTTGGATGGAAGATCAATCGGGCAGTCGGCTAATTCTCGATTGATGGCTGTCGGAGATGCGGACAAGTCTGGGAATGTAAGTCCTCCGCCAGCTCGAGATAGGCTGAGGTTACCGATCGAACGGTTGCGAAACAGAACATGCAAATGCTCTCGGTTTCCGATCGCCGGGTAAATTGATCTTCCGGAGTTTCGTGATTCTTGCGTACCGCCATAGACACCTCGGCGTCATCTGGCGCATAGTGGCCGAATAGCTGATCTGAGACTGTGCGGGAGAGACATTTCGATTGTACGCCCACCCGCTAAGCTGCCGGTCTTCCGGTGCGACGGAGATTGCGTTGCGTGACAAGACACCGTTAGGAGCAGCGGCGATGGCCAAGGACGGATCCGCTACGCTTCTTCCTCGAAGTCTTCATCCTGAAAGATGTAAGGAGCAGTGCGAACCAGGCGGAAGCGGACTTTGTCCTTGCATGATTCGCACTCGGGAAAGCGTTCTCCGCCGATCATAACGGCTTCGTGAGTTTCCCGGTGATCACGATCATGGATTACTTCATAGATGCCAGATTGCCGGATCGTATCTCCTGGCCGGTAACGGCGGCCATCGGAACGCGGCCCGCCGTGACCCGAGTTCTTGATGCCAGCAGCTTGTACCTGAAACCTGGCCCGTTGTGTGGAAAGGGCAGCAGCGAGGCGTGCTTTTAGCGCGCCAGCAGGAAACGCCATTCGGAAACCCCGGCTTACAAGTTTTGCTTACCGTTGGACTACGAAGTTAGCCCATGTTGCGTACTTTGGGAAGTGGGTTTTTTGGTTGGCGCAAAAAACGACAAGCCTGCTTCCCCTACGTCCGGGACAGGGCGCCTCAACGACCAGGAAAGTCGCGATCTTGCCGAATGCCGGTCGAACGGTGCTTGAGAGTGAAGCGCACTCCGTCGTTGCAAACCGAACATACCGGAAAAGTCTCACCTTCGAGCATGGTGACATCGTGCCCGACGCGGTGGCCGTTGTGCTCGACTCGATACACCCCTGAGACCGGAACCCTCTCTGATGGCTTGTAAGCGTGCTCAGCCATACCAGTACTTTCTGGGGAACCAGAACTAATTCTAACCCGGTTAAGCCGTGATTCCGGATTGAATTCGCCCCACTTAACGCGAATTTCGGGATGATCGGAAAATGCCCCTTCGGTGTAGGGTTATCCCTGATTTACCAGGGATCCCACGCGTTCTCCCATCACTACGCGGCGGATATTGCCGTGCTGGTTAAGATTAAAGATCACGATGGGAAGGTTGTTCTCGCGGCACAGCGCGATGGCTGTGGCATCCATCACACGCAGTCCGCGCTTCAGGATTTCCAGGTAGCTGATGGTGTCGAACATGGTGGCATCCTTCACGGTCACGGGATCGTCGCTGTAGATGCCATCGACCTTGGTGGCCTTCAGAATGGCTTCGGCATTGATCTCCATGGCACGCAGAGAGGCAGCGGTGTCGGTGGAAAAATAAGGATTGCCGGTGCCGCCGGCGAATACCACGACGCGCCCTTTTTCCAGATGACGGATGGCGCGGCGCCGGATGAAAGGCTCGGCAACCTGGTTCATCTCGATCGCCGTCATCACGCGGGTGAAGGCGTTCTGCTTCTCCAGAGCGTCTTGCAGGGCAAGGGCGTTGATGACAGTGGCCAGCATGCCCATGTGATCGGCGGAAACCCGGTCCATCAGCTTGGCTTGCTCGGCCACGCCGCGGAAGAAGTTGCCGCCGCCCACCACGATCGCGATTTCGATTCCCAGACGATGTACGTCGGCGATTTCGGCGGCGATCTCGTGAACACGGGTATTGTCCACCCCGAAGCCCTGACCGGCGGCCAGCGCCTCGCCGGAGATTTTTAGCAGGATGCGTTTATAAATTGGAGCGTTCATTTTTGGAGACACTCGAAATAAAATTGCAGATTCAGTTTAGCAGGGTTGCTACAGGGAGAATGAACGCGGGCGGCGCTATGATACCACGCAGGCAATTCCGAGTTGGGAATGCAAGCCGCAATACGCTGGCGTGAGTAGTTTGCTCGCACTCCTGTTGGGTGACTGCGATACAGTGGACTGGGAATGCTTGTCACGGACAGCGTCGATGACCTGTTGCAGCGAGTCTTCCGGCTCGCCAACTTCCGCCCTTACCAGCGAGAAATTATCCAGGATGTTTTGAAAGGCAACGATGTCGTCTGCGTCATGCCGACCGGCGCGGGCAAGAGTCTATGCTTTCAACTTCCGGCGTTGATGCTGAAGGGCCTCACGGTCGTGGTCTCTCCCTTGATCTCGCTCATGGCAGATCAGGTACGTCACTTACAGACGCTTGGGGTTCCTGTACTTCTGCTGAACAGTTCGCTGCCGCATGCGGAGCAATCGCAAGTTCTCAAGCAGCTAAACGAAGGTTTCGCGGGATTGCTCTATCTCGCTCCCGAGAGGTTCGCGGCGCCTTCATTTAGCCGGATCGTGTCGCGACTGCGGCCGAACCTCCTGGTGGTGGACGAAGCCCACTGCCTCAGCTTTTGGGGACACGACTTCCGCCCTGAGTACATGCGGCTGGCCGAGGTGCGCGAGCAACTGGGATCACCGGTCACCATGGCCTTGACTGCAACGGCCACGCCAGCCGTTCGCGCCGACATCATCAAGATGCTTCGCTTGCGCACTCCCAAGGTGCACGTTACTGGTTTTGATCGCCCTAATCTCACGTATGCCTGCCGCCGCCTGGATACCGAAGCTGAAAAGGATGCCGCACTACTGCACGGTCTCTCCAGGCAACCGGGTACTGGCATTGTCTACTGCTCTACTCGCCGGCTGGTTGAGCAGTTAACGGCGTTATTCGAAGAGCGCTGTCCCGGCCGCACGGTGCGCGCCTATCACGCGGGAATGGATGCGCAGTCGCGCAAGAAGAGCCAGGAAGACTTCATGGCGAACGCTGGTGCGGTGGTCGTCGCGACCAACGCATTCGGCATGGGGATCAACAAGGCCGACATTCGTTTCGTGGTGCACTACAACATTCCTGCCAGCTTGGAAGCCTACTATCAGGAGGCTGGACGCGCCGGACGCGATGGCCGTCCCGCGCAGTGCATCTTGTATTGCAGTCCGCGCG
This sequence comes from uncultured Acidobacteriaceae bacterium, assembly GCA_963720135.1. Taxonomy (GTDB): domain Bacteria; phylum Acidobacteriota; class Terriglobia; order Terriglobales; family Acidobacteriaceae; genus Bog-257. The sequence continues at coordinate 373,945 of CAVREJ010000014.1, read as the reverse complement.
ATCGCTTCACGCAGGAGTTCTTTATCGACAAGATTGGCGAGAATAATACCGACCTTTCACCTTCGCAGGTTGAGAGGTTGCAAGCTCACGCCCGGCAGAAGCTTGACCAGGTATTCAACTATGCCTATCGAGCGCGATGCCGGCGGCGGGCGATTCTGGAGTACTTTGGCGACAACACCGCCATCACTCATTGCGCATGTGACGTTTGCCGGGGAGATATGCGGTCGCGGCCGGCAGCCCGCGCGCCGAGCGACAATGCGCAGCGGCGTTTGACGAAGCCTAAGCGAGCCAATTCAATCGACGATCATCTCGATCCTGCAGCGGAACTACGGCTCGAGCGGTTGAAGAAGGTACGCAGCGAGTTGGCTGCGGAACAGAAGTGGCCAGCCTTTTGCATCGCGCACGATTCAGTTCTGCGCGAGGTGGCGCGCACCGCACCAACATCGCTGGATGCGCTGGCCGACATCAGAGGTATAGGCGCAGACAAACTGCAGAAGTTCGGGGCAGCCTTTCTGCAGGCGGTGAAGGGGACATAGCGGAAGCGGGAAGCACAACGAAAACGCGGTAGGCGTTAGCTTATGTTGAACAGGGCGGGATCTGTCCCGCCCCTGCTAAACATCCGGTCAGAATGGCCGCCGCTCACTCCGCGGCCGCTTCCCCCGCCTTGCTGCTGGCGATGGTCTCACCGACGTCGCCTACTTTGAAGCGGGCAAACCGCCGCACCGAGATGTTCTCGCCCAGCTTGCCCACGACGGTGGCGACAAGCTGGTGCACGGTCATGGTCTGGTCCTTGATGAAAGGCTGCTCGTACAGGCAGACTTCCTCATAAAACTTGCCCATCTTGCCTTCGACAATCTTCTCGATGACCGGCGCGGGCTTGCCGGTCTGGGCTGCCTGAGCGCGATAGATGTCCTTCTCTTTTTCAAAGGCATCGACCGTCACATCTTCCTTGCGGATGAAACGCGGATCGGTGGCGGCGATGTGCATGGCGATATCGTGCACCAGAATCTTGAAGTCCTCAGTGCGGGCGACGAAGTCGCTCTCGCAGTTAACTTCCAGTAACACCCCGATCTTACCTCCAGCGTGGATGTAACTCGTCACCGAACCCTCGCTGGTCGCGCGAGTCGCCTTCTTGGCGGCGGTGGCCACGCCCTTCTTGCGAAGGATGACGATGGCGCCTTCCATATCGCCCTTGGATTCGGTCAATGCTTGCTTGCAATCCATCATGGGAGCGTTGGTCTTCTCCCGAAGCTCTTTCACTTGTGCGGCGGTAATGTTCACGGTTGTGGTGCTCATCTTTCGGAATTCCTCGGGAAGCTATCAGCTGTCAGCCATCAGCTAAAACTTAGGTTATTGCTGTGAAACCGATACTACGGTCCCGCCAGCGGATGTTAGTAGCATGAGTGCCGCTTTAGCTGAGAGCCGACGGCTGAAAGCTGACAGCTAAAAACCAGCCCGCGCTGCAATGACGCGCGGGCCATGGAACCACTCGTCGTCTCAAACTATTGTTACGCCCCGGTATCAGCGACGGCGCGGCGGCCACCTTTGCCTAAAACCTCTTCCATGCTGACATCTTCAGCTTCGGTGGACTCCTCCGGAGCCACAGGCATCTCGCCGTCTTCCGGACTGGCAGCGGCGGCCTCGGCATCCTGACTGTACTGCACACCGGCAGCAACGTCTGCCATCTGCTTGTCAGTAGCAGCCTGCGAACCCTCGACGACCGAATCCGCAATCTTGGAAGCGAACAGGCGGATGGCACGCAGCGCGTCATCGTTGCCAGGAATCACATAGTCCACTTCGGTGGGATCGCAATTGGTATCTACCACCGCAACTACCGGAATCCCCAGCTTGCGCGCTTCCTTCACCGCGATCTGCTCTTTGTTGGAGTCAATCACAAACAGCGTGTCGGGCAGGCGATTCAAGTTTTTGATGCCGGCGAGGTTGGCCTGCAGGTGCTTACGCTCGCGCTCCAGCTTGATGACTTCCTTCTTCGGCAGCAGCTCGTAGCGGCCATCGGTGGCCATCTCATCGAGCTCCTTCAACCGCTTCACCGATTTCTGCACTGTCACCCAGTTGGTGAGCAGGCCGCCCAGCCAGCGCGAGTTGACGTAGAACATGCCGCAGCGAGTCGCTTCCTCGGCGATCGCGTCCTGCGCCTGGCGCTTGGTGCCCACGAAGAGTACCAGCTTGCCTTCGGCCGCCATGTCCTGTACGAACTTGGACGCTTCCTTGAACATCTTGAGCGTCTTCTGCAGGTCGATGATGTAAATTCCATTGCGCTCGCCGAAGATATATTCCTTCATCTTCGGATTCCAACGCTTCGTCTGGTGCCCGAAGTGAACGCCAGCTTCGAGCAACTCCTTCATCGTAATGTTTGCCAAGCTACCTCCTAGGTTGGCTTGCATCCTTTGCGGCGGTTTTCACCGGATCGCTCTGGATTGCTTTCCCGTAACCCGCCCTTTGTTACGAGTGCGGGAAGAATGAAATTCAGTTGTCGGTTTTCAGTTTCCAGTTCTGACAACTGGCAACTACTTTTTACCGCTTGCTGAACTGGAAGCGCTTACGAGCGCCCTTCTGTCCGTACTTCTTACGTTCTTTGCCACGCGCGTCGCGACGCAGAAAGCCTTCTGCCTTCAGCTTGGGACGCAATTCTGGATTGAACTCCTGCAGAGCGCGCGCAGTTCCCATGCGCACGGCGCCTGCCTGGCCATTCACGCCGCCGCCGTCAACGGTGCAGACAATGTTAAAGGTGGCCGCGGTCTCGGTGAGCACTAGCGCCGACTTGGCCATAATCCGCTGGGCCGCGGTCACGAAGTACGCGTCAAACGGTTTTCCGTTGACCGTGAAGTCACCGCTGCCGGGACGAAGAAACACGCGGGCCACGCTCGACTTGCGGCGTCCCGTTCCGTAGTACTGAAGCTGATCTGCCATCGTTTGTCCGTCGGGAGACGTGTGCTCCCTTTGATTCCTTCCCTGAAGGGGCGTGCCTTCAGGCACGCCGTCAAAATTCGTTCCTAAAATTCGAGCGGGCTTTAGCCCGCCTGGTGTCAAACTCTCGCGCTACGCGCGCTTGGCGGCGACCGCAGCCATCGCTTCGGGCTTCTGCGCCGCGTGCGGGTGCTTGTCGCCCCGGTAAACTTTAAGTTTGCTGGCCATGGCACGACCCAGCTTGGTGTGTGGCAGCATGCCGGTGATGGCCTCTTCCACAATCTGCTCTGGCTTGCGCTGAAAACGCTTCTTGTATTCCTCGGCTTTCATGCCGCCGGGGAATCCAGAGTAGTGGTAATAAACCTTGTTGTCGGCTTTGAGGCCCGTAATGCGGACCTTCTCGGCATTGATCACGATGACGTGGTCCCCACAGTCCATAAAGGGCGTGTACTTGGGGCTGTCCTTGCCAGAGAGGATGCGCGCGATACGACTGGCCAGCCGGCCCAGAGTCTGGCCGTCGGCATCAATGACAAACCACTTGCGCGCAATTTCCCCCTTGGGGAAATAGGTTGACATCTGTGAATCTCCCAAAATATTTGAAAAAGCCGCGAAAGAGCCGCTGAGTTCTGGCGCTGGACGCGCTAGGAAACTTGCTGGCGGGCAAACGCAGGACCACGAAAGATTTAAGAATAGACCACGAGAGCCGCCATTGTCAACGAAACCATGGCCGCCCCGGACTCGTCGCCGAGTCTCACGCCGTCGCAGCGGACGGCGCATCAGAAGCTGCATTGCCCGTCAATTGACCCGTTCCGGGTAGCAGCGGTACAATGTAGACAGCGTTTGAGCCGTTTCCCCTCGCAGGATCCCAGGTTCAGTCTCTGGGTGTGATAGTCCGGCCCTCATGAATAATCAGAGTTTCAACATCGGGGACAAGGTCGTTTACCCTAACCATGGGGTGGGCGTAATCGAGCAGATCAGTAGTCGGACGATCGGCTCACAAGTCGAAAGATTCTACCTCCTAAAAATCAAGGCCAGCAGCTTGAAGGTGATGGTGCCGTTTCACAATGTCGGCAGCGTCGGCTTGAGGAAAGTAGTCCGCAACGGCGAGGTACAGAAGATCTTAGACTTCCTCAACGATGGAAAGTGTGAGAACCACGCAGATTGGAAATACCGGTTCAAAGAAAATTCAGACAAGATGCGCACCGGTTCTCTGCTTGACGTTGCCGTAGTCCTCAAGGGACTGCTGGTTCTGGCGCAATCCAAAGCACTCAGCTTCCGCGAAAAGAAAATGCTGGAACGCGCCCGCTATCTGCTGGTGAGCGAGTTAGCGATGTCAAAAAATTGGGAAGAGGCCGAGGTCGAGGAGCTGCTTAATAAATCGTTGTCCAAGTCGAAGCTGCGCTTTCCTGAAGCATCGAGCATGGAAGCCTGAAGTCAGCGCATATCCATCAGCGCTGGGATAGAAATCCCTCGTTTTGTTCGAGCGTCCGCTTGCCTAAGTAGCCATCGTAATCATAAAATGCAGCGGGTCGAGCCAGGCGTTCGAACTCTGCTCTCAGTCGCCCGCTTCTGAAAACTTATGGCAGGAACGTTACATATATTCCGTTTGAAACCCGATCCACCGCAATATCAGGTGAACATCAACCTTGGCGCGAATTCGTGGGTGCGGGTCTTCGACGCCGATGGTCTCGATGAGTTCTTGCGCCACACTTGGGGGCTGCCCGAGAGCGAGGTGGAGGCCATGCTGGGAGAGCTCCGCGCCACGGGGCACACCACCGAGGCTTTAGTGGACATTCCCGAAGCACACTTGGGCGAAATGGGTTTTGCCGAGTCGCCCAGCGACGAATAGGCTCCCGCCTCACGCGCTGAACTACTCGCAGAAGACCCGCACATGCTTGCTGCCCTCATCGATATGGACGCAAAGCGCGTTCAGTGCCTCATTCAACTTGTCGCCTTTCAACTCCGATAGCGCCTCCAGATTGAATCCTTTGTCGGTCAGCTTCTCGGCGACGCGTGGCGGGAGAACGCCGATCAATCCGACTCCAGAGCGCACGAAGGCGAGTGGCACGCGCACGTTAACGTCCTTGGCGTCGCCATCCTGCACCAGAATCCTCAGATATTTGCGGGCGGGCGTTGGGCCCGAACCTTCTTGATTCTCACAAGCGTTGTTTTCGGCCGGCTCTTTCGCCGCGGCGAGTTTGTCGAGCAGCCGCTCGGCATCCTCAGAGGTAATTTTCCCGGCCGCGAGCATTTCAAGTACTTTTCTGGTTTCCATCGACATTGTCATTCCTCCTAAATCAGACTAGTTTCTCCAATGCTTCGTCCACGCTAATTTCCCCACGCGAAAGCTGGTCCAGCACGTACTCGCGGGGTGACGGGGCTTGCATGCTCTTGTCTAGTTGCGCGGCGATCGCATTCAGCCGATTTTTCACCGTGGGATAACTAATCCCGAAAACCTCCTCCATCTTCTTGATCGAACCATGATGCCGAACAAAGGCCATCACAAACGCCTGGTCGTCGGGAGAGAGCTGATCCAGTGGCGACAGCTCAATCTGGCCTTCCATTGCCAGATTGCAAGCTGAACAGGCCAACCGGGTGATCTTGAAAGGCTGATTGCATTCCGGACAGGTTGTTCTGGAGATTGCCATTGGTTGAATTCCACCAGTATCTTAGGCACATTAATTAAAAATGTCAATGTAGAAATTAATTTAGTTAATTTAATTATTGATTTAGTTAATCAGGCACGATAAGAGTGCCCGACTTAGCGCGAACCCGTTCGCGGGAGATCTACGACCTCACAAGCTGAAGAAATTGGCGTTCGCCACGATTACCCGACCAGCACCGCGCCGCCGTTTACATTGAAGATCTCGCCCGTGATGAATCCTGCGTGCTTAGTGCAGAGGAACAGAATAGGCGCGGCAATCTCTTCCGGCGTTGCGGCCCTCCCCAGTGGAATGGCAGCGAAGATCTGTGACCGCTGACGAGGATCGGCGAGCGTGCCGGCGGTCATGTCGGTCTCAACCCATCCCGGTGCAACGCAGTTGACATGTATGCCATGCGGCGCAAGCTCGGTCGAAAGCCCCTTTGTCATGCTAATGAGCGCGCCTTTGGTGGCGGCGTAATCAACGTGCCCGGCCTCGCCCCGCTGTCCCGCGGTTGAGCTGACGAGGACGATGTGCCCACCGCGTGCCTGCTGCTTCATTTCTGCGACCGAATGCTTCACCACCGCAAAAACGCTGTCGAGGTTGACGGCGAGAGTGGTGCGCCACTGCTCATCGGTCATCTTGTCGACCTCGGCTTCTTCCGGCCAGATACCGTGGTTGACAACCAGTGCATCGAGCGACCCAAAGCGTTCGACGGTTGCGCGCACCAGCGATTCCGCTTCCGCCGTACCCGTGAGATCGGCGCGCACGGCATGACACAGATCGGCTCCGCACTCCTCGATGAGCCGCTGCGCTTCCGATTGAGCGCTCTTGTAATTGAAGACCACCCGGGCCCCACCGCGAACGAACAGGCGGACCGTCGCCGCACCAATGCCGCGTGAGCCTCCCGTAACGAGGGCGGCTTTTCCGTCGAGCGCTAAAGAAATTGAGGGCATGCTTACCAAAAAACTATCACATGGGATCGATAGTTATGGGGAAGTTAGTTGGTTTAGCCATGCGCTCCATTCTCCTCATAAATCAAAATAGGCGAAACTGACATTACCCAATGTAGCCTACAAGGCTAGTGGCGACACCAACTTACTGCATACCAGAAAGTTTATTGGTCAACAAAAGTTTAATAGCCGCTCAACCCGGGAAAACGATCCGGGGGTTGATCGCGCTGGGTCATTTTTGGCCCGCCCGTGCCGTTACTGTCCCACCCCGTAACAACTTTCGAACGACCGCCAACGGAAACTTTTGATTAGCACTGTCACCTAAGAGTGCGGGTTGCAGCAGTCCCACCCATTGCTCGGGAGTTTCTACGTAATTTCTTAAGATGTTGTTCTGATTGGCGAAGTACCTGACATTCAGACTGGCATGATTCCTGCAAGAGCTCTGAAGCGGGGTTTCCATTGCAGTCAGACTCTGAGCCAGGGTCGGAAGTTGTAAGGGAAGTCCTGAGTTACTTCGTGCGTAACCCAAAGGCGGCTGACAGCCTTGAAGGAGTGGCCCGCTGGCGGTTGTTGGAGGAGCGGATTCATCGCACGGTGCAGGAGACCGAGACTGCAATGGCGTACTTGGTTTCTCACGGATTTCTAGAGGAGATAACGACTGCCGGCTCCGCCAAGGTGTTTCGGATGAAGGCAAATCGCGTGGCAGAGGCAATCCGTTTTCTGCACAGCAAAGGGCCTATCCAGGCGAGAAAGAATCGTGATTGATTCGCGCTGGCGGGACTGCATCGGGTGACGCGAAGAGGGTAAGCCCCCGCCACCGGCGAAAGATGTTGATACGAGGGCAGGCCACAGAAGCCCTGTAAGTGACGGGGCGAAGCTACATCTTCACTTTGGATGAAATTGGCCTCTCACCGAAAACTGAAAACCAAAAATGCACCTAACTTCATCGAGTACCAGTGACGAATCCTGCGGTTGCAGCCGCGCACCATGGTATGCCCTATATGTGCGTAGCCATCAGGAGAAAAATGTCGCAAATAGTTTGAGCATCCGCGGAATCGAGCACTTCCTTCCATGCTATCGATCGGTCCGCCGCTGGAAGGACCGTCGCGTCACGCTGGAGCTGCCCTTGTTTCCGGGGTACATTTTTGTACGCTTGCCACTGCTTGAGCGGGGCAAGGCCCTTGTCCATAACGTGGTTTCGCTGGTGGGAACCAAGAGTTGCCCATCGCCGATCGAAGAGGAGGAAGTTGCCTGTATCCGGCGCGGAGTCGAGCAAGGCAAACTCGAGCCTCATGAGTATCTAACTGTGGGCCAGCGGGTGGTGATTCGTGATGGAGTTATGTCCGGCATGCAAGGTTTTCTCGTCCGACAGCAGAGCAAGACGCGGGTGGTTGTTGCCCTCGATTCCATTTCGCGCGCTTTCGTTGTGGAGGTGGACGCAGAATGCATCCAGCCCCTGCATGCTAAACCTCCGATCCTGGATACCCCGGCTCTTCCAGCGCAGGTGTTGCCACGATTCGTACCCGGCCCACCTTGTACTTCCCATTAAGGACTGAGAATTTCCCCGCCCTGCCGCAGAGCGTGCGGCACTATGCGGGATCTAGAAGCGCATTCAATTACGAAGGAGACTCCAATGCCAGTAGCACCGACTTATCCCGGCGTTTACATCGAAGAACTCCCCAGCGGGGTGCGGACCATCACCGGCGTCGCGACTTCGATCGCCGCCTTTATTGGTTGGGCTCCGCAGGGCCCGACCGACCATGCCCAACTCGTCCTGAGCTGGCCCGACTACAGCCGTCAATTTGGCGGTCTGGACTCCCGCAGCTACCTGGGATATGCGGTGTATGACTTTTTCGTAAATGGTGGACAACAGGCTTACATTATTCGCCTTGTCGACACCACCAGCGCCAACAAGGCCGCCCCAGCCACCTTGACGCTGACAGGCACCGGCGGCTCCTCGCTCGTGGTGAATGCGCAGAGCCCAGGCATTTGGGGAAATAATTACGGCATCATCATCAAAAATCCGACCATGCCGGGCCGATTTCGCCTGCAGGTGGCTGACATCACCGTGCCTGCAACACCGGTGATCGTGGAATCGTACCGAAAATCTGTCCATGTCGAACACGGACAGCCGCTACATTCAGACGGTGATCAACGGTCAGTCGAGTGTCATTACTGTTACGGCGACCGGAGCGAATCCGCCCGCGGATAACACTGCCACTGCGCCGCCTCCCGGTTTAACCGGTGGCTTGGACGGCGACGTGCTCAGTCCCGGCTCGACCACTGGTGCTTTCGAGAACGCCCTCAGCGCAACTGGGGCCGGTTACAACTTCCTGGAGCGCGTGGATCTGTTTAACCTGCTATGCATACCTGGTGAAGGCGATCCCACAACCCTGAGCGCTATTGAACAGTTCTGCCATGATCATCGCGCAATGCTGATCATCGACAGCGAATCCGGCGATACCTTTAGCAGCCTTCAGACTGCGGGTGGTCCGAACGCGTCCCTAACCGCCGGAGATAACGCCGCCAACGCTGCCTTTTACTTTCCCTGGATCAACGCGCCGGACCCACAACAGAGCAACGCGATACGGCCGTTTCCGCCGTGCGGTTTTGTGGCAGGCATCTATGCGCGGATTGATGCCTCGCGGGGAGTGTGGAAAGCCCCTGCGGGTACTGAGGCCAGCTTGAGTGCGGTCAGTGGAGCCGCCATCCAGTTGACCGATCAGGAAAACGGTTTCCTCAATCCTGTAGCCGTCAATTGCATTCGCAACTTCAATGTATATGGCACCGTCATATGGGGCGCGCGCACCTGTCAAGGCAACGATCAGCTCGGCTCACAATGGAAATATGTCCCGGTGCGCCGCATGGCCCTGTTCATTGAGGAAAGCCTCTTCCGAGCATTGAAGTGGGTGGTATTTGAGCCGAATGATGACCCGTTGTGGGCTGAGATTCGCCTCAACGTGGGTGCCTTTATGCAAAATCTGTTCCGGCAGGGCGCTTTCCAGGGACAGACGCCTGCAGATGCGTACTTTGTTAAGTGTGACAAGGAAACCACCACCCAAAACGACATCAACCTGGGAATCGTCAACATTGTGGTTGGTTTTGCACCACTCAAGCCGGCTGAGTTTGTCATCATTCAAATCCAGCAGATGGCCGGGCAGATCGCGACCTAAGGAGGAAATTTCATGGCGCAATTCACAGTAAATGCACAACGCTTTGATCCCTACAAGAACTTTAAGTTTCGGGTCAAATGGGACGGTAAGTACGTGGCTGGCGTCAGCAAGGTAGGCATGTTGAAGCGGACCACGGAGGTGGTGAAACACCGCGAAGGAGGCGATCCCTCCAGCAGCCGTAAGTCACCCGGACGGACTGAGTACGATGCCATCACCTTGGAGCGCGGCGTAACTCATGATGTCGCGTTTGAGCAATGGGCCAATAAAGTGTGGCAGGTGGGCGCGGGCTTGGGCGCCGAGGTCTCGCTCCAGGATTTTCGCAAGGAGATCACCCTGGAGATGTATAACGAGGCTGGCCAACTGGCGATTGCCTACAAGATTCACCGCTGTTGGGTTTCGGAATACCAGGCGTTTCCGGATTTCGATGCCAACGCCAATGCGGTTGCCATTCAACACATCAAGCTCGAGAACGAAGGCTGGGAGAGAGACCAGGAGGTTCCCGAGCCGAGTGAGCCTACCTTCACGAATCCTGCCGCAGGGTAAATCGCCATGGTTCCTCTGTCGGCTGCGGATCTGCTCGCGGTGTGGGAGCGGGGACTGGCGAAACGGCCACCAGAACGCGCCCTGGCGCTACTGGAGGCGGCCTTTCCGGATTCCTCTCCGGCAGTCCTTGCCGGATTGAGCGTCGGTAGCCGGGACGCCGCCTTGCTGACGCTTCGTGAATGGGCGTTCGGCCATGAAATGACCTGCAGCGCTGTATGCGCGAACTGCGGACAGCCCATGGAGATGAGTCTTAACACTTCTCACTTGCGGCTGAATTCAACCGATTCTGGCGCGCCTCCGGAGGTTTTACTGGCGGCTGCAGGTTACGAAATTCGACTACGGCTGCCCAACAGCACCGATCTGATAGCGTGTGCTGACGTGGACGCTAGACAGATTCCTCAACAGCTTTTTGCCTCTTGTTTAATTGCCGCCACCCTGCAGGGTGCACAGGTCTCTGCCGAGCAACTACCGCCAGAGATCGTGCAGGCCGGTATCGAACAAATGGCCAAGGCTGACCAGCAGGCGAACCTGGAAATCAATCTTTCCTGTGCCGGGTGTGGGCATCGGTGGATCGAAGTTTTCGACATCGTATCTTTTTTCTGGACGGAGATTGATGCCTGGGCCCGCCGCATGTTGAGAGAAGTGCACGTTCTGGCGTCGGCGTACGGATGGAGTGAAGAGGAGATCCTAAACCTCCACCCGCGGCGGCGGCACTGCTATCTGGAAATGGCAATGCATGAGCAACTTTCTTACTAATTTAGCCAGGCGCAGCTTCTCGCCCGCAACCGGCATTCGTCCTCGTCTGGCCTCCGTGTTCGAGCCCGCCCGCATGGTTCCCGAAACGTTCCCAGATCCCACTGGATCCAGTTCGGTCAAGGAAACCTTCGTTGTGCAAAATGTTGAAGTTGAAACCCACGGCGCTGCTGAGGAGCCGGGCAGAAATCCCATCGCCACTGAGACGCGGTCGCGCGAGACTAAACGAGCGTCTCCGTACGCGCTTACTGAACTTCGATCGGCACGTGACTCGCCACGGCGCCTGAACTCGGTGCTGGAGTCGACATCGCAATCTACACCTGCGCGGGTTCAGCAGAGCTATTCGCCAATGCCGGTTGTTGAAGCCACTGAAGCGTTCAGCTTCGAGAAGAACGCGTCAGGATCTTTCTCCGACGCTCAAAAAGTCAGAACTCAAAAAGCTACGGTTTTTCGATCTCAACCTGAACCAAACCTCTTGCTTAGGCTGCCGACGATGGGCGCTCATGGTGATGGCAGGCTGAATATGGAGAAGCAGCATGCTGCGTTGACACTGCCCAGATTGGCGGTGACGCCTGGGCCGAAATCAATGGGCACAGAGCGCTCGAAGGTCCCAGCCAATCCCCTCGGGCCGAATGAGGCGGCGCTGCCCGTGCCCTTTTTAACTCAATTTGAAAGTCGCGGCATTCGCCCTGAGCTGGGACTTACTCCCATGACGGCCCGCGCTAAGAAGGACTCAACGTCGAAACTCGAACCGCTACACCCAGATGCAGAACCGTCCATTCATGTGACCATCGGGCGAGTCGAGGTGAGAGCGGAGCTGGCCGCCAGTACTTCCCGCGCAGCGGATCGACCAGCTTCCGCGGTCATGGGGCTGGAAGAATATTTGCGGCGGCGGACCAAGCGAGGCAGGGAATGAGCAACGCGCTGGCTGTCGCCGCGGTCACGGTAACCATGCAGGCGATTCTGGGCACTGGTGTCACCGCTGATCCTGACCTGACTGACACTACTGTGACCGTGCTCCCCTTGGACAAAGCGCGCGGCAGCAATACCGCCAATCAACTTAATCTTTTTCTGTACCAGGTCTCACCCGATGCAGCTTGGCGCAACATGAATATTCCGACCCAGGTGGGCCCTTTGGAAACCGGCAATCCGCCGCTGGCACTGACTTTGCATTATCTGTTGACTGCGTTCGGCAGGGACAATGATGCGACGGTGCCCTTTGGGCATCATCTTCTGGGGCAGGCCATGAGCGTGCTTTACGACCATGCCCTGCTGGGACCGGATGAAATCAAGTCAGCCACGGCAGTACCTCTTCCAACGAGCAATCTCGACAAGCAGATCGAACGAGTCCGAATTACCATGCAGCCTTTCTCGCTGGAGGAGATCTCCAAGCTGTGGACAGGCCTAGCTACCCAGTATCGTTTGTCGGTGGCCTATGAGGTCTCCGTCGCCTTAATTGACAGCACGCAAAGCAAGCGCGCGCCGTTGCCGGTCCTTACCCGTGGTCCGTCCGACCAGGGCGTCCTCTCCCAGGCCAGCTTACTTTCTCCATTTCCCTCATTGGATCAGGTCCAGATTCCAAACAGGCAGCCCAGCGCTTTGCTGGGAGATACGCTGGTTCTCACCGGTCAAAATCTCGATGGCACGAACATTGGAGTCCAATTCGGTCATCCCCTATGGACCGCGCCGGTTGAAGTTGCGCCGCTTGCAGGCAGTACACCGACACAAGTCAGTGTGCAATTGCCGCCAGGCTCACCGGGAAGCTGGCCAGCGGGCTTTTACAGCATCGAGGTTCTGGTGCAGCGTCCAGGAGAGACGTATCGCAGAACCACCAATCTACTTTCCGTCGCTCTTGCGCCCAAGATTACAATCACGCCGGCCAGCGCTGCCGGACCAAATGTCACCTACACCGTGGTCTGCATTCCGGACCTCCGGCCGGAGCAAGAAGCAACATTGCTGATTGGCGATCAGGAAGTTTCCGCGCAACCACACACCTCACAAACCAATACGGTACTCTTCAACGCGCAGAACCTTGCCGCGGGCCCGTACTTTGTCCGGCTCCGGGTGGATGGGGTGGATAGCTTGCTGGTGAATCGCAACGTAACGCCGCCGGTCTTTGACACAACGCAGAAGGTGACCGTCACATGAACGGCTCGGACAACTGGCAGGAAGGGAATGCCCGTTACCTATCTGCGGCACTGCTATGGTTGCGGACCTGCCTCGAAGGCTGTGCGCAGCAACAGCAACAGCAGCAGCAGCAACAGGACCAATTGCCGCTTCCCCTCGCGCCGCCGTCCCCGCCATCCACAGGACAGCGCCCCATCTGGAAAAGCTTTCTGCAAGGGAACGTTCCGTCCTCAGGCCCGCCCACGGCGAAGATGACGAACTTGCTTCCGCCGCCTCCGCAGCTCACCAGCAGCGAGCGGGTGGCCGCAGCCGCCGCGACAATGCAGGCCGCAGCTTCGGGGATGCAACCGCCGCCGGCCTTGGTGCTATTGACGCAAAGGCTGGGGTTGTCACCATTCGAGCAGCAGATTTTGCTGCTGTGCGTTGGCCTAGAACTGGACAGTGGTATCGCGGCTCTGTGCGCGCCTTGCAACCGTGACCCGGGACGGCCCTACCCGACATTTGCGTTGGCGCTTTCCTTGTTCGACAGTCCTTCCTGGGACGCTCTCTCTCCAGAACGGCCGCTACGCTATTGGCGGTTGATTGAAATCAACCAACCAGGCGGCCAGCCGCTTACCGTCAGCGCACTGCGAGCCGATGAGCGGATTGTCAACTACGTTAAGGGTCTGAACTATCTCGATGACCGGCTGGCGCCGATGCTCAGTTCGCTGAATGTGGCGTCCACTTCTGAACTTCCTCCTTCGCATCGTCAGAATGTGGATACAGTCATCAATCGGTTCAAGCAGGTGGAGAAGGGACAGAGCTTGCCACTGGTTGAACTATTGGGGAGCGACACGGCTACCAAGCAACTTCTGGCATCTGCAGTCGCGAGCCAGCTACAGCTCAATTTGTACCGGCTATCAGCCGGCACTTTGCCCGCGCAGGCCGGCGATCTTGAGACCATGGTCCGGCTGTGGCAGCGAGAGAGCCTGCTGCTGCCGCTGGCGCTCTATGTTGATGCTGCTGAGGCAGCCAACGAAAGCTCGCCGCTGGGAGCGAGCTCTTCCATCAACCGGCTGCTGGAACGCATCGACGGCGTCGTCTTCCTCGATACGCGTGAGGTTTGGCCGACCATGGGCAAGACGGTCCTCCATGTCGATGCTGCGAAGCCAACCTCCGCAGAACAAGAGGCCGCATGGCAACAGTCGTTAGGGCAACAGGCCGGGGACTCGCCTGCACTACTGGCGGGACAATTCAACTTGAGCCTGCCCACCATCCAGAGCGTAGCCGCGGAGGTTCTTTCCGATACGTCGGCCAGCGCCTCCGGCTCCCTATTCGACCGCTTGTGGCGGGCCTGTTTGGCCAACACCCGTCCGCGCCTGGATGCCCTGGCGCAGAGGCTTGAACCCAAAGTGACATGGGACGACTTGGTATTGCCAGACGCCGAGCAAACCGTGTTGCAGGAAGTCGCCGACCAGGTTGCGCAACGGTCACGGGTCTATGGAACCTGGGGCTTTGGCGAGAAGATGACCCGAGGAATGGGAATCAGCGTTCTTTTTGCCGGTGAAAGCGGAACGGGAAAGACCATGGCTGCCGAAGTCATTGCCAACTATCTTCGCCTGAACCTCTATCGCATCGATCTTTCGGCAGTGGTCAGCAAATATATCGGCGAAACAGAAAAAAATCTGCGCCGCCTGTTCGACGCTGCTGAAGATGGTTCCGCGATTTTGTTCTTCGACGAGGCCGACGCTTTGTTTGGCAAGCGCAGCGAAGTTAAGGACAGCCACGATCGCTATGCCAATATCGAAATCAACTATCTTTTGCAGCGCATGGAAGCCTACCGGGGCTTGGCTATCCTGGCTACGAACATGAAGAGCGCGCTCGACCAGGCTTTTCTGCGCCGCCTGCGCTTTGTGGTCAACTTCCCTTTCCCCGCGGTGGCGCAGCGAAAGGTTATCTGGCAAAAGGTGTTTCCAGCCAGTTTGCCAAAAGACACGCTGGACTTTGATCGTCTGGCGCGCCTGAATATGACGGGAGGAAACATCCACAATATTGCTTTGAATGCGGCGTTCTTAGCAGCGCGCGCCGGCTCGCCTGTAAGTATGTCGCACGTGCTGGAGGCCGCCCGCGCTGAATTCCGCAAGCTGGATCGTCCTATCAATGAAACGGATTTTCGTTGGCAAGCTCCCAAAAGCATGGCTGTAGCATGAAAATCAAGCTCCACATCGAGCAACTGATTTTGGATGGTCTGCCAGTCGCCAGATCACAACGGTCTTTACTACAGAGGACGGTGGAGCGGGAATTAATAAACTTGCTTGCCACAGGAAGTTTGTCAGATGACTTGCGCGCTGGTGGAGCGGTAGCAACGCGGCGGGCTGGAAATATTCGTATCGGCAAGGGCATCCGGACGGAAGCTCTCGGAAAGCAAATCGCCGGCGCCGTGTACGGTGGCATTGGAAACAGCAAGAAGTGAAACCGGGAACAGTTCGTCAGCTGATGACTTCATGAAGCGCCAATCTACTTTATCGAAGGGTACGTCGTGTAGCACTTCCTCCACGGCGGCCCTTGTCTTACAGCGTAAGTGCGGGTGCGGCCAGCATACATCGGGAGGAAGCGAGTGTGAGGAATGCAAGAAGAAGGAAGAAAGGTTGCAGCACACCTCACGCAGCGGACCCGATCCGGCCCCCATTCCTTCAGCCGTAAGTGAAGTGCTGCAATTCCCGGGACGGCCGCTCGACTCCGGTTCGCGTGTTTTCATGGAGGAGCGTTTCCGGCACGATTTCAGCAAAGTGCGTGTGCATACGGACAGCCGCGCGGCCGAGTCCGCTGCTGCGGTCAATGCTCTGGCCTATACCGTGGGCAACGATCTGGTTTTTGGTTCCGGTCAGTATGCACCGGAAACCGGGGCCGGACGCCGTTTGCTGACGCATGAGCTGAGCCACGTCGTGCAGCAGCAAGGTTTGGCGCGCGCTGCGGGCACCGCGCAGATCGGCCCTCCTGATGACGCTTATGAGAGAGAGGCCGACATGGCGGCGGCTGACGTGGGGGCAGGTAGAGGGGTGCAGCAACTCACCTCGCTCTCGGGTTTGCGCGTGCAGCGCTCGGTGGGGAGTGCCCTGCTGGATGTCCTGCTCTTCATCCCCCGCCTCTTCGGGCTGGAATATTTTCCGGCGGAAGACCTGAAGAAGTATTTAGCCGGGCTGAAGCAGAGGAAGGGACCGCAAAACAGCCTTTTCAGCGACAACATGGCTCGCGCCTGCGTCTCCCGGGAACACGAACTCGGGCCTTACGATACTCAAACCAAGATTTGGCTTATCCAGGAGATGCTGGGAGGCTATACATCGTTCCTCGATGAAAGGTCGATCATCACGCTCCTTCGCCGCTCGCCCTCCGAGCGGCCACAGATCGTCACGGCCATTGGCCGCGATAAACTCTGGTCGAAGTTTAGCGGCGAAAATCGGCGCGTCATCGAGGCGCTAACCTTGACCGCCGCCGATGCAGGTGACGCGCTGGTGGGCCGTCTGCGACAGCTTACCCGCAACGAGATTAAGGACTACGCCGCAAACGTCACCGACCCAGCGGTACGCGAATCAGTCCGCCGCGCAGACTCGCTCGCGAATATGACCGCTCCCGCTCCTACCACAGCGGCTATCACTCCCGCCGGGGAAGCGAACTTTACCATCAACGGAGTGCGGGTCATCGTACAGCCGGACCAGATCAATCCGTCGCTGGGAAACCACGGGTTTACTCACAGCGATTTCCAATTTGCTGGGCCCGGGGAAGTCCAGGTGACTCCGCAAAATGCCGACCAGCCGGTAGGGCCTTTTGCTCCAGTTGATGTCTCCGTTAGGATCTGGACTGAGTTTCCTTCGGAGGAGTCAAAGAGCGGTTCTTCCGGCTATGGAGCAGGGCCTACCCTGCAAGCACATGAGCGCGCGCACGGCCAAGGATGGCTTACCTTCCTTCAGAACAATCCGCCTCCTGCTTTCACGGGCACCAGCACTATGCTTCCAGCGCAGTTCAATGCGGCGGTTCAGCAGTGGAACGCTGCCATCAAAGATTACGGCAACCGCGCGGGGACCTTCTCGCTCCGGGCTGGCGACTGCGTGGGCAAGTTCCCGACCGATGAGCAACTACAAGGCACTGGTTTTACGGCCGCAATTTGTAATCAGCAATGAAGTCATGAAAAAGCACTCCCATCTTGTCAGGGGTGTCGCCTCAACCGGGCACGCAGTGTCTTGCAGCGTCATGATTGGTCGCCAGGATATTACGGCGAAAAACGAATCCAGTATCAACTTTTGGTTCTTCCCGAACCCCTAACTCGCAATGGCTGCTTCCGCATCAGCTCAAGTTTCCGTGGTCCAGGCGCCCAAGGCGATTGCTCCATCTCCCGCCGGTGTGCAGCGACAGTGTGAGTGTGGCCAGCACACCCTGAGCGGCGAGTGCAATGAGTGCAAACAGAAGAAGATGTTGCTACAGCGCAGTGCTAATGGGCGTTTTAACCCTCCCGTCGTGCCGCCCGTTGCTAAAAGGGGATCTTTCGTGGCGATGGGGCTTGGCGCCGCGGCTAACGAAATTGAACAGGATGACCACAATCATAAGCTTCTCGAGCGCTCATGGTTGACCGCTGCAGCTGGCCCACGACCGCAATTCGATTTCAGCCAGGTACCCGTGTACACGGATTCCAAGGCAGAGAAATTAGCGCATGCCGCCAATATGCTGGTCTCCGCCAATAAGTTGAAGCCCGATGCGGTTTCCAACGTGGTGCGAATGGCTGGGCCTTCGACCGTTGCAATTCCTTCGGCAGCGGATGAAAGACAACCAGGGTCAGGTTTAGCGGGCAGCGATCCCCATGAGATCGAGGCTGACGTCACCGCCGACAGGGCGGTGGGCCGTCTTGACGCATCCCCGTCCTACGTGCGCCGCGCGATACAGACACCTGCGGCGAGCGTTTCCGGACTGGGAGTGGGGCGCTCTATGTCTGCCGCTATACGCCGGCGCTTCGAAAGTGCGTTCGGTTGGGATTTCTCTGGGGTGCGCCTGCACACCGGGACGGCAGCCGCAGCTCTCGCGGCTCGCCTCGGGGCGCGCGCGTTCGCCTTGGGACGCAACCTTGTCTTCGGCTCCAAGGTCGCCGATCCTGAAGCGAGCGTTCACCGCGGCCTTCTGGCGCACGAGCTGACACATGTTGTCCAGCAGGACATGGGCGCGGGGGCTTCATCCCCGCTTGCCTTTCCGGCGCTGTCCGCAGCCTCACCCTCGCGGGTACAGGCAGCGCCTCTTGTTACCAATGTGGTGACTTCAGCGGCCGAGTTGGGCGTTGGCGGCAACGACATTACCGCAACTGCAACGGTCGCAGGCGCCGGCACTGCCGTGACCTGGGGCATAAACCCAGGAGGCGCCGCTCCCGCTGGCGTGACGGTGGTTGGTGGCGGCCGTCGAGTCCGCATCCATGCTGCGCAGCCCGCTGGCGGCGCGGTCGTCGGGGGCGGCGCTCCTATCACCATCCGCGCGGCGGTGACTGCCACCCCGGGCGACTTTTTCGACTCACCCCCCGTCGTATTGGTGCAAGTAGTGAGTGCCACCTACGCCGCCAATCCTGCGCTGGCCAATGTGGCGTCACTTATCCCAGGTGTCCCTCCTCCCAATAGCGCCGAGCCCAACCGCGATGGCATCGCGGGCAATACGGCGACGGTCAATGCCGTGACGGCACCCGCGGGACGACCGATCACCGTCGTTCTCCGCCGTCCTCTTGGCGCCACTGTTGCCGGCAACGTTGTTAGCCCCGGCAGCACGACCGGTGACATCGGCCTGCGCATTACCGACAACGCGACCCGGGCCCGGCTTGACGAAAGCAAGCCCACAGCGGTTGCAGGAGCACCAGCCGCACTGATGGCCGATCTGACAGTCAACGCCGTGCCCACGCGGGTGCTCTCGCTCGCCAACGCAGGCGCCCTTGGACCGTACGGCCAACTCAACAGGATCAACTTCGCCGCGTCAGATGCCGTACACCCGCCTCTGACGAGGATCGTCGGTGAACTCATCACGGCCGTGCGCGACGACTTTAATACTGCACCGCCCAATGTTGGCTTCAATCCTGCGTTCGTACTGGCGCAAGCGGTCCCGGCCAACGCGTGGCAGGACCAAGTTGTCACCCCTGCCGGGATCCTCAACGTTGCAGACGGATTGCCAGCCATTGATGTCAATCGCTTCGTCGGGCCGGGTGTGCCGCAACTGCCACGCCAGATGATTGATCGGCAAAGATTCCAATACGCTTCGTGGCAAGGTGCCGGCGCGGTGTTGAGCAACCAATTCTCCGACGGGCAACACGTCGTCTCGCTGACCGGATCTCCGGGCGCCTTTCGATTTAGGACCGACCATCATCTCGATGGTGCGGCCGCGCCGCAGGCCAGTGAAGCCTACGTCGGCAATCCGCTCATCGTTCTGAGCAACATCGTGGCCAATCCAACCGCCGCTGGTGCAACCGGTCTCGCTGCTGATGGCGCCGCCACCGCTAACCTGGCGGTAAACTCAACCGTGGCGGGGCGCACCATGAACTGGACTGTCCTCGACGGGGACATAACCATCACCGCTGGCAATCCGGCTGTACTGCCGGCGACCGCCACTCTCACGGCGGGGGTTCGAGCAGGGGCCTTCCACCTTCGCGCCGCCGACACGATCTTCCCCAATCGACGCGTTGATGGGACTGTTCGGGTTGTGCCGGTACAACTGCACAATATCGTCGCAGCACCGCCCCGCGTGGCCGCCGGCGTCCTCACATCCAATGTCAGCATCAACGCTGAGCCGGGAGGCCGCACTCTGAACTGGGTCGTGGATGCTGCCGCCGCAGGTGCGGGCGTTACCGTCGCGCCTGCCGTCACTGGGCCAGGCAACGCTATGAACGTGACGGTTGCCAGGCCGGCAGCGTTCAAGGGCAACGTTATCGTTACTGCGACCGATTCGGTGGTGGCCGCGAAAACGGCCAGGACGACGATCAATTTCTTATGAATGCGCCGACTCCCGAACAATGTGAAGGCTACAGGGAACTGGCGTCGGACGGGGTTCGAGTGCGGGCCGGTTTTCGGGTTGTAACCGCTGAACCAATTGCCGGTGAGCCGATTGAGTTGGCGTTCTTCGTCGAGAGTCTGGGCGCACATCCGCTTCGACTTGCAGTAAGTGGCGATCGCATGGCGCAGCGCCCTGGACAGTTCAGTTTCGCAGCGATGTTTTTGGGGTCGCCTCTTGAAGACCCGATGATTGGCGCGCCGGACATGGGAGGGCCAGCGGGAGTCGTGGAAGTATCGAGCAGCAGCCCTTGGCGACAGCCGCTCATCCTTAACCAGTTCGTTCGGCTGGAAGACACGCCCGGACGTCTTGTACCGGGAGCTATCGGTCGGCTTGATCTGGCGTGCCGCCGCCCGATTGCTCTTTCGGTCACCGATGAAGGCGCACTGTTGCGGAAAGGAGAGGTGGTTCTGGCTGTCGATCTGGCATTCGATCTGCGCCGTGACGATGCTGCATTGGCAGCAACAGCCGCTCGTCTCCTCAACTTGGTGATGCAAGGCCCGCTGACATCGCGCGAGGAGTCGCTCGCACTGTTGTTCTCTATGCGCGCATGCGCGCATAACCAAATTGAGGTCCTTACCCGGCATCCAGATCCATCGATGGCAGATCGCGCGCGTCAGTGCATTGCCACGCTTTAGTAAGCGCTGCCAAAACAGCTGCTGACTGCCACCTTCGACTGCATTTTCTTGGTGCCGTACGAAAGGCGAAGAAGAACTCTCCCTGCGTCACTAGACCCAATCTATGAAGCGACGGTTTCAACCACGAAGATCTTTGGGTGTGGCCTTGCCGACAGGCCGCGCAGCGCTGCAGCGCAAGTGTGCGTGCGGCCAGCACATCACAGCCGGGAGTGAATGCGAGGAATGCGGAAAGAAGCAATCCGCGCTGCAAAGGAATGCGCGTAGTCCAGGGGAGACCCCCGCAGTACCGGCAGTTGTCCAAGACGTTCTGCACTCGCAAGGACAACCCCTCGATCCAAGTTCCCGCGCCTTTATGGAACCGCGCTTCGGTCAGGACTTCAGCCAAGTGCGCGTCCATTCCGACAGCCGCGCTGCCGAGTCGGCCACCGCAGTCAATGCCCTGGCCTACACGGTGGGAAGCGACGTAGTGTTTGGTCCCGGGCAATATACGCCGGAAACCCCACCGGGTCGGCACCTCTTGGCGCACGAACTGACCCATGTGGTGCAGCAGGCTCGCGGTGCGCTCGGGACCGATGCCGAATCCAAGGCCCAACGTTTTGCGGACTTGGTATCGCGCGGCCATCCTGTCAATCAAGAAGCCGTCGGCAATTCAGAAGTCTCCCTGCAAAAGCAGGGAAAGGATGATAAAGCCGCGACCCCTCCGGTGAAGACTGCACCAGATCCTTCCGCAACCGCCTCTGCGGCGGGTGGCGTGACTACCGAGCCGCCAATCGATGAATTCGAGTTCGACAAAAGTGATATCCCGCCAAAGCAGATTGAACATCTGAATGCTTTACGAACCAAACTGATCAATACGCCTGGCGCCACCGTGGTGCTTACTGGACACACGGACACGGTCGGCAGTGAAAAATACAATGAGGGTTTGGGCAAGCGCCGCGCCGAGGCGGTGAGCGATTTTCTGACCAAGCAAAACGGGGTAAACCCCAGCCGCATTCGGATCAAGACCATGGGAGAGTTGCAGCCCGCAGCTGGTCAGCCGCCGGCAAAATTGGACCCTTCCAAAGGTGAGAAGAATGCCAAGAATCGCCGAGTGGAGATACAGATTACAGGTCTGCCCAGCCCCGTTCCGCCAGCCACAGGATGGTCTCTGGATCCCCGGAACCCCCAAAAGAAGAAGCCACCCAATCTTCAGTTACCGCCGGATTATCAGATAACTCCAACCCCGCCTAGTTCGGATAAGGACAAAGGCGCGGGCGATGCCGATAAGGATAAGGACAAGCCGGGCAAGAAGGGCGGCCCGGAGGTGGAAGGCGCAATCGTAGGGACTCCCGATGGCATCGAGACCACTGTCGAGATTACCTGGAAATCCCAGTCCGGAGTGGGTAAGAAACTCGGCAGCCAGATCAGTTTCACGGTCCATGTTGGTCCTAACGGCTTTAGCCAATTGGAGTCCGATCTCACGCTGCTGAAGAAAAAAATTGCGGACACCATCTTGGGCGGGACCATTGAGGACATCAACTTTTCTATGGGTTTCAATCCGGCGCTCAACTTGGATAGGGACAAGGCCAAGAACCTGGTAACTACCTTCTCAGAAAAATTCAAGGCCAGCCTGGAAGCGGATCTCGTAATACCGAAGACGTCCATAAAAATTCCCATCGAGCTTTCCCCGAGTGTCGATATTCGCGGGAAACCAGGATTCGAATTCAAAGTCACGATCTTCAAGTTCTGACGCAACAGCAGAAACATCGCTCGCTCCACGATTGATATTGCTCGCGGCCCGCGCCGTGATTAGTCATCGCCGTCATTGTCCGTTTTGAGAAGTTCCTATGACAACTTTTCCCGGCTCACCGCGCATTCTCAAGGGCGGCATCGTGTTGCTGGACCCTGACACGTTTACCGTCCTGCCCAACGGCATCATTGTCCTGCAATACAATCCCGACACCCTCTCGCGGACGCTGAAAATTCAAGGTGCTGAAGAAGGCGGGGATCACTCTGAAGCGTTGCGACTAAAGGGTCCGCCGGTCGAGACTTTTAAACTGGATGCCGAGATTGACGCCACCGATCAGCTGGAATTTGCCGACCAAAATCCCACTACGGTGCAGAACGGAATTTCCCCCCAGATTGCCGCCTTGGAGATGATTGTCTATCCCTCCAGCACGACTCTGCAAAACAACTTTAATTTGTCGCAGGCGGGCACCTTGGAGATCATGCCGATTCTGGCGCCCTTTACGCTATTCGTATGGAGTGCCCGGCGCATTGTTCCGGTGCGGCTCACCGATTTCAGTATTACCGAGGAGGCTTTCGATCCGACTCTGAACCCGATCCGCGCCAAAGTCAGCCTGGGCATGCGCACCTTGAGCATCGATGACTTGTCTTTCACCGACAAGGGCGGAAGCCTCTACATGGTGTATCAACAGCAAAAAGAGTCTCTGGCAAAACTCTACCAGGCCGGTACCTTCGCGGCCTTGGGAATACAAGGAATTCCATGAGCAACGGAAATGGCACACCCACCGATCCAGTACAGGCGATGCTGGCGCAGAGCGCGCTGCAAAGAACGCTCTTCATCCCAACCAGCCGGTACTACGGAATCGATACGGAGACGCTGGTCACCCCCGACGGGAAGACGATCATCTATCTTCAGCGGCGCTTCATCCCCGCTCCTGACCAGTTCCAATTGCTTCAGCAGTACACCGTCACCCAGGGTGACCGGCTGGATAACATCGCCTCAAAGTATCTAGGTGATCCGGAGTTGTTCTGGCGGATTGCTGATGCCAATGGCGCCATGCGTCCGGAGGACTTGGTCGCAACCATCGGCCGCCAACTGCGTATCACATTGCCACAAGGCATTACCGGAACATCGCTATGAATCGGGGCTTTTATCTCACACTGATGATGGGTGGGTTTACTGCGAGCCCGGTTCCGTACCAGGTTATTGAAGCTTTGACCGAGGTGCAGGTCACTTCCACCATGGGCAGCCAAGGCGGCTTTCAGCTCAAGTTCACATTGGGCAAGCAATCGCCAGTGCACCAGATGCTGGTGTCTGGGTCTTTCGATCCGCGGCAACGCGTCATCATTGCGGTCACGGTCAATGGCTCGACCGAGGTCCTGATGGACGGAATTATTACCAAGCAGGACTTGACCCCGAGCAGCTCTCCCGGGAAGTCAACGCTAACCATCACCGGACTTGATCTCACCGCGCTCATGGACTTCATCGACCTCACCGGCATCCCGTATCCCGCGTTGCCGCTGTTCGTGATCGTGGAACTTATCCTGGCCAAGTATTTGGTGCTTGGCGTTGTTCCCATCGCTTTGCCTACGATTCTGAGCCTGGTCTCAAATCCCTTGGATGGTTATCCCAAGCAGATAGGAACGGATTACAGCTATGTGAACCAGTTGGCACAGGAAACGGGCGCCGTTTTCTATCTCGACCCAGGTCCACAGCCGGGGCAAAGTACGGCGTACTGGGGCCCGGACCTAACCAGGCTGTTCGGGGGAACGCAGCCGGCGCTGAGCATCAACTTCGATGGCACATCCAACATTGATTCGCTCAGTTTTTCGTACGATGGGACGCTGGCCACGCAGTATCTGGTCACCATAATCGAGCCGAATACCGGAATCCCGATTCCTATTCCGGTGCCCAACATCGACCTGCTGAAACCCCGCCTCTCGTCTCAGGCGCCCGCCGTCTTAAAGACGCAGCAATTGACGCCCCTTAGCGGCGAAGACCCCATTAAGAGCGCGTTGATTGCGCTGGGCAAACTCTTTGATACCGCCGATGTCGTGAGCGGCACCGGCCAACTTGATGTGCTTCGCTACGGCCAGGTATTCAAGGTGCGGCAACGTGCGGGCGTCCGCGGAGCCGGGCCCTACTATGACGGCCAATACTACGTGAAGAGCGTTACTCACAACATCAAACGCGGCGAGTACAAGCAGAGTTTCACACTGGTGCGTGGCGGCGTCGGGTCTTCCGTGTCCACGGTGAGCGTATGAAATCAGGCCCCAAATTCTATGGCATATATCAGGCAACCGTGATCAACAACATCGACCCGAACCAACTCGGTCGCATCCAGGTCTCTGTACCGGATGTGGGCAGCGTCACGCCCAGCACCTGGGCGATGCCCTGTGTTCCTCTGGCCGGCAAGCAGGAAGGTACGTTCATGGTTCCGCAGATCGGCGCGGGAGTCTGGCTGCAGTTTGAGGCTGGCGATCCCGACAAGCCGGTGTGGACCGGCGGTTATTGGCACAATACGGCGGAAGTTCCTACGGCTGCGTTTGCTCCGCCTCCGGTTCCTCCGGGACAGACCATCGTCTTCCAAACCACGTTGCAAAACCTACTGCTGATCAGCGATGCCGCGCCAATTCCCATGGAAGCTCCGGTGCCGGCTCCAGCCCCCCCGGGCACGGGGGGCATTGTTCTACGCAGTCCGACTGGAGCCATGATTGTTGTGAACGATGCCGGTATTTTCATCAACAACGGTAAAGGCGCATCAATCGAACTGCTGGGACCGAGTGTGATGATTAACAAAGTGGCATTGATTGTGACCTGATATGCCTGGCTTCCTGGTACATGTTGGTGCAACCGTATTGTGCGCGCACGGCGGACAGGCCCAGCCCACCGTTCCGAACCCGCGGGTCACGGTGAGCGGACAGCCGACGGTCACGGTAGCCGCTCCATATATGGTGGCAGGCTGCGCGTTTCCGCCTCCGCCGGCAGCCAATGGACCCTGCGTGAGCGCGCCGTGGATACCGGTTTCTGGTTCCACCCGCGTGCTTGCCAATGGACAGCCGTTAGTAGTCGTGAGCAGTCAGGCCATCTGCGTTCCAACGGGCACACCGCTGGTGATTGGTGTTACCCAGGTCAGGGTCACCGCAATTTAGTCAAACTCGAGCAGCGATTAACTTCCAACCGAAAGCGCTGGACATTTCATGTTGCCTTCTCATTAGGAACGATTGGGAAAGCATTTCCAGGCTTGGACGATATGAACATTGATTATCCATTTCACTTTGACGCGCGGGGGCGCACTGCCGCCACCGGCGATGATGACCACATCCGCGACATGATTGAGCAGTTGCTCTTTACCAATCCGGGCGAGCGGGTCAATCGTCCGGACTTCGGCAGCGGCTTGTTACAAATGGTGTTCGCGCCCAATAGTCCGGAACTAGCCGCCGCCTTGCAGTTCACAACCCAAGCGGCGCTCCAGCGCTACCTTGGAGACCTGATTGACCTGCAAACCCTGGAGGTGACCTCCCAGGATTCCTCGCTCAATGTGGTCGTGAAGTACGTGGTCAAGAGCACGGGGGACAGCCGCACAGAAAACTTTGTGCGCAGCGCGCCCGCTACCTAAGCGACACCGGCGTGGACGGAGTATTTCTATGAGCATTCCTGACGTGAGTTGTCGAGAAGAGCACCGGCTAGACGACGTGCGGGCTGCGGACCTCTTTGGCCTCGACTATGTGGAGGTGAGCGATAACCAGCTCATGCTTTCTGTGTTTTTCCTGGGCAAGGCCCCGCAGAAGTTTGAAAAGGCCAACCTGGTTTTATCCGGAGGTCGTCGTATCCGCGATGTCCAAATAACCGATCTGCGCGTTCAGAGATTAAAAGACCCCACACTCGATGACTACTTTGAGGTTACGGTCAACAAGCCTGGCGACTTCTCGACTTACACCTTAAGCGTGGTTGACACCGACGAGAGTGGCAAGCCCACCGGCCAGCCGATGCAAGGTTTTGATTCGACCTATAGCCAGGTGCAGTTCAGCTTCAAAGCCGGATGTCCCACCCAGCTCGATTGCAAGCCACAGAACCTTTGTCCGCCCCCTCAGCGAACTCAGCCCGACATCAATTATCTGGCGAAGGACTACGAAAGTTTCCGGCAACTGATTTTGGATCGCCTGGCGCTTATCATGCCGGCCTGGAACGAAACTCACGCGCCCGACATCGGAATCACGCTGGTTGAACTACTGGCGTATGCCGGCGATTACCTCAGTTACTACCAGGACGCAGTCGCTACGGAAGCCTATCTGGGAACTGCCCGGGAGCGTATCTCCGTTCGGCGACATGCCCGGCTGGTGGACTATCTCATGCATGAAGGTTGCAACTCCCGGACGTGGATCACAATAAAGACTGACCAAGCTGAGTTCCAGCTCGACCCCAGTCAAATTTATTTCATTACCGCGTTCACGGGCGCGCCCAGCAACCCCATCCTGACTCCCGACAATTTGGTTAACGTCCCGACCTCCAGCTATGACGTTTTTGAGGTCCTGAGTCCAAGCCCCGGCGCTGTCATCACAATTTACTCTGCTCATAATGAAATCCACTTTTATACCTGGGGCGACTGTCAATGCTGTCTGGCTGCAGGCGCTACTTCGGCGACATTGATTGACCAGTGGGTTCCGGTTTCATCAAACCCGAATGGTGGTTCGCCCACGTCGGGAACTACCCCTGGCGGAGTACCTTCCGGAGCCGCGCCCGCTGGCACGCCCAGTACGAACCCGTCGGCGCCGCCAACCGCTGGATCAGCTGGAACCAGCGTCGCGGCGGGCAATACGCCGTCTGTATCGGCCACATCCGTCAGCCCAACCAAAGGAACGGCGTCGATCCAGGCGCCATCGACCGGTACGGCATCCGCAGCCAGTGACACGGCCACCAACGGAGCAACTAGCGACGGTCCGCCCGGAACCGCGCGCGCATTGAATTTGAAAGTCGGTGACGTGCTGATTCTTGAAGAGGTACTCGGCCCCATCACGGGCAATTCGGCCGACGCAGATCCCAGTCATCGTCAGGCTGTGCGTCTGACTAAGGTCACGCCAGATGTTGATCCGCTCTACCACCCTTATAGCAAGGACTTTGGCCAGCCGATCGTAGAGATCGAATGGGCCTCTGCCGATGCGCTCACCTTCCCGCTCTGCATCTCTTCCCAGGCGCCGCCACCCGCGTGCAACTGTATGGAAAACGTAACCGTGGTGCGTGGCAATGTGATTCTGGTGGACAACGGAGGTGACACGAATGAGCAACTGGGTATCGTTCCAACCAAGTCCGCAACCCCAAACTGTCCTGGTTGCTGTGAGCCGGCCCTAATTGAAGTAGTGCCGGGTTTGTTCCGCCCCGCGCTCACGCAGCAGCCATTGACTTTCAGTGGGCCGTTGCCGCCTCCATGCTCGGCCGCGGACGTGGTGGCGCAAGACCCGCGCCAGGCGCTGCCGCAGATTTCGTTGCAAAGCATTCCACCTGGGCCGGTGGTTCCGCCGCCAGCGCCAGCTAGTTCGCCATCCAATGGAACGACAGCGCCTCCTGCCGGGGCGAGTGTCGCCTCTCCGCCGTTGTGCGCCCAGCCGCTCTTTGCGTTCAGCGATCTCGACGATCCCACATCGCTTGCCGGAAGGCTGTTGCATCCCAGTGACGCCACTTCACAGTTTCTACTCTCGCAGTTGAGCACTTCCACCCAGCAACTGCTCTCCAGTTGGGACGGTACCATTCCGTTGCCCATGCCCTTGCGCACCGGACTCATTGCAGACCTCACAAGTCTGCTGCAAGCTTGGTCGCCGCAGCTTGATTTGCTGGAGAGCGGTCCTAATGATCGGGTTTTTGTAGTGGAAGTGGACAACAACGGTTATGGCCACCTGCGATTTGGGGACGGCTCCTTAGGTTATCTTCCGGACGCGGGGACAGCTTTCCGGGCCAATTATCGGATCGGAAACGGCACCTCAGGCAATGTCGGTCGCGAAACCATCACCTGTATCGTTTTTCGAACGGAAAAAGAGAGTGGCGTAAGCCTTGTACCACGCAATCCGTTTCCGGCTATGGGCGGAACGGATTCAGAGCCGATCGAGGATGTAAAACTGTTCGCTCCTTACGCATTCCGTGATCAACTTGAACGTGCGATCACCGCCGCTGACTATGGGAGCATCGCTGAGGACAATGCCCGCCGTCTCTCCCTGCGTTCATCGCTGGAAACATCCGTTTCTGAAATATGTGGGACACCGTTTGCTAAATTGCAGAACGCCAAGGCGACACTGCGCTGGACGGGAAGCTGGTACACCATGCTGGTTGCGCTGGATCCCTCCGGAACGGAAGATGCGGGCCAGGAGTTGCTCGACGAAATTACTGCATATTTGGGTCCGTTCCGCCGCATGGGATATGACCTGCTGGTGGCCCCGGCAGAGTACGTGCCGCTGACCGTGAGCCTGACTGTCTGCGTGCTGCCCAATTATTTGCGGGGGCACGTTGAATCCGCGGTGTTGGACGCGCTTAGCAACCGTGTGCTTCCAGATGGCAGCCTGGGCTTTTTCCATCCTGACAACCTGAGTTTCGGCGACGGCATTTATGCCAGTCGGCTGATTGCAGCCGTGCAAGCTATTCCCGGCGTACAAAATGTGAAGCTCACGGAATTGGAGCGCTTCGAGATCAGCGAACCTTTGGCCGATCACGCCGCCTCGACGGAGGAAGTGCCTTCCACCTCAGTGTTGTCGTTGGGACCACTGCAAGTCGCGCGGCTGGATAACGATCCCAATTATCCGGAGAACGGTGTTCTGACGCTGGATATACGAGGTGGACGATGAAACAACCCTGTGGCTGCTGCGCAGGCATTGAAGTAGTCACGCCGGTTCCGGAAGCCAATCGACCCGGTCTGCCCTCGCTTAGCTATCGCGTGGGAACCTATGCCACGTTTCTGGAAAGCATGGTCGCCAGCCTCTCCACGCTTTACCTCGATGTGCCTGTAAGTCCGGGAAGCGCAACTCTGCAAAGAATCTATCCCCTCAAGAATCTCACCACCCGCGAGACGACCGATCCGTCGATTGCCCTCCTGGATGCATGGGCCACAGTCGCCGATGTGCTCACCTTTTATCAGGAACGTATCGCCAATGAAGGATATCTGGGCACCGCCACCGAACGGCGCTCTGTTTTAGAATTGGCCCGTCTCATCGGCTATCGCTTGAGGCCCGGCGTCTCCGCCAGTGTTTATCTGGCTTTCACGGTTGCCGACGGCTTTAACGGGACGATCCCTTCCGGTACGCGAGCGCAGAGTATTCCCGGGCCGGGCCAGCTGCCGCAGTTCTTTGAAACTTCCGATGACCTGCCGGCTCGGGATGTGTGGAACAATTTGCAACCACGGTTGCACCGGCCACAAGTAATCACGCTCAGCCAGGAGCCTGGGTTGGACGCGGCTACCCGCGGCACGGTGTACTTTCAAGGAATCTCTACCAGCCTTAATCCTGGCGACGCGCTTCTTTTTGTGCTGGGGGATGGCGATCAGCAGCAAGTATTGCGCCAGGTGGCAACAGTGGATGCCCAGGCCGATCAACAGCGCACCGAAATAACTCTGTTGCAACCGCCGCTCCAGGCTGCCACGAGCGTCCAAGACACTGTCAAAACCGCGCTTCAGCCTTTCATCGATGAGGCTTCAGAAAATTTCTCGGACAGTGATACCGCAACCCAGGTTGCCGGCACCCTGCAGAACCTTCTCGATCAACTTCAGGCGTCCACGACTCCCGCAGACGCCGTTGCCTTGATCGCTAACATCCTCCCGCAACTGGAGGAGACGCACGATTTAGCGCTGAAGCGGAAATTTACTCGTCTGGAACCCTGGATTGCCGACATCCTCGACACGCTCAATTCACTGGTGGAAGAGTTGCCGCAGTCCTTCCAGGCGTCGGTTGCGAGTAACACCGGAGCCGCGGGATCTGTTGCCACTCCGACTCTCGGGGATCAGAAAATCGTATCACCCCCGCTCCAGGCTTTGACCGCAATCTTGGGCCAGCTCACGCTTCCGCCGTCCCTGCAACCTGCCAACTCCGTGAAGCTGGCGCGTTCCGTCGACACTGCGTTTGCTGCACATTCCGACATCGCGCCACGCATGCTCGCCAGCTTCAATCCCGCGGCAGCCTCTACACTGTACGAAGCATGGGTCGGCATTGATACGCCTCTGCCGGCGCCGCAGGTGAATGCTCTCAGGGTCAAGGCCGGACTTTTTCCGGGAACCTATCCCGGGCCTCCTACGGTTACCTCAACGCCGCCTTCGAATGACGGCACAGCAACCACGATAACTACCAGCTACGACAATCCGCCCGATATTAACACCGCGTGGCCCGGACTTACCGGCGACCTGATTCCGCTGCCTACCATAGCTTTGGACACTGTCTACGACAAGATCGTAGTCGGAAGTTGGGTGGTTATTGAGCGACCTGTGTTGGATGCAAATTCCGCGGTGACCGGTTACACCAGTACTTTCCACCGGGTAACGGATATTCACACGGTTTCCATGGCCACAGCTGCTTATACGGCCCGGGTTACTCAACTCACACTGGATCCTCCCTGGCTCAGCGATCTTTCACAAGGGGACCTCAGAAATGCCTTAGCCACTCCTGCATTCCTGCAGGCTACCGGCGTCTATGCCCAGTCACAAGAACTCGATCTGGCTGACGAACCTCTCGATACCGACGTTGAAGGCGACACGATTGAGCTGGCGCAGCTTTACGACGGACTCGATTCGGGGCGCTGGATTATCGTGTCCGGGGAACGCACCGATATCCCCAACGTCAGCGGCGTAACTGCAAGCGAGTTGGTAATGATTTCTGCTGTGGCGCAAGGATATAACGTGCCTGGCAGTGGCCAGGCTTCGGCTTTGGCGAACAGCGCCTCTCCACTACATACCATTCTTACCCTGGCCAACAACCTTGCTTATACCTACGACTCAAACACGGTAACGATTTACGGCAACGTAGTGGACGCCACCAATGGGCAAACTCTCGGTGAAGTATTGGGCGATGGTGACGCCAGCCAATCAGGGCAGCAATTCGCACTGCATCAATCGCCGCTCACCTACCTCGCTGCTCCAACTCCCGCGGGCGCCCAGAGCACCTTGACAGTACGTGTCAACGAGGTGCAGTGGAACGAAGCCGACAACTTGCTGTTGCTTGGATCGACGGACCGCGGGTTCATTACTGAAGCCGATGACAATGACCAGACGACGGTGATCTTCGGCACGGGAGAGCATGGCTTGCGGGTTCCCACCGGCACCGCCAATGTCAAAGCTGTTTACCGCTACGGCATCGGTCAAGTCGGCAACGTGGCGGCGCAACAAATCAGCCAG
Organism: uncultured Acidobacteriaceae bacterium; assembly: GCA_963720135.1. GTDB lineage: Bacteria > Acidobacteriota > Terriglobia > Terriglobales > Acidobacteriaceae > Bog-257. Next base: position 342,057 of record CAVREJ010000014.1, on the reverse strand, counting down.
CTTGCCACCCAACCATTGGGAGCCAAGAGCGTTATCAACCCCTTACCAGCAACTGGCGGTGCCGACCGCGATACCCGTGACCAGGCCCGCCGCAACGCACCATTGGCGGTAATGGCCCTAGATCGACTGGTCTCGGTGGAGGACTACGCCGACGTTTCCCGCACTTATGCTGGAATTGGCAAAGCTGCCTCGGCACGCTTGACCGATGGGCGGAGGCTGAGCGTCCATGTAACCATCGCCGGCAAAGACGACATTCCAATTGACCTGAATTCCGATCTTTATCGCAACTTGGTTTTGGCGCTGGAACAGTCCGGCGATCCGCACCAGCCCTTACAGGTTGCGCTTCGCCGCTTGAAGTTGCTGGTCATCAGCGCTGGGGTAAAGGTTCAGTCCGGCTATGCATGGGAATCAGTAGCCCCAGTCCTGCGGTGTGCGCTGCTCGAGTTCTACGGTTTCGAACAAAGAGACCTCGGCCAGGGCGCCTTCTTGAGTGAAGCCATCAGCGTAATGCAGCAAGTTGCCGGCGTGCAGTACGTCAATGTAACTGTCTTTGACTCTGTGGCTGAAGGTCTCACGGCCGCGCAATTGGCTGCACTTTCTTCCAGCCTCACTCGAAGAAACGCGGTGAAGGCAAAGCTGGCGCGGGTGAATCCAAGTACCACGAGTGATACAGACCCGAGCCAGCGCATTCTCCCAGCAGAACTGGCCATTCTCACGCCCGATATACCCGACACCTTGATCCTGACAGAGATCACTGTATGACCAATCCCAAAGCCGATCGCTTATACGACCTGCTGCCGGCGGTACATCGCATGCGCGATGCCGATCGCGGATATCCGCTGCGCGCGTTGTTGCAGGTGATTGCCCAGCAGTTGAATCTTCTGGACGCAGATATCTCCCAACTCTACGAGAACTGGTTCATCGAAACTTGCCAGGACTGGGTGGTGCCCTACATCGGCGCCCTCGTCGGGTATACGGCCCTGCTCGAAACTGGAGATCCGGTCGCCAACCAGAGCGCCCGTGCTCTCGCCCGCGAACGCATCCTCGTCTCGCGCCGTGAAGTCGCCAATACCGTCCGTTCGCGCCGGCGCAAGGGCACACTTGCAGTACTAGAGCAGTTGGCCGCGGCGGTTGGCGGATGGCCTTCGCGTGCGGTGGAGTATTACCGGCTGCTGAGCTTTACTCAGAACATCAATTATCTGCAGCTTGATCGCGGTCAGACTATTGACGTGCGCGATGGCGATGCGCTTGAGGATCTCGGCGGCCCGTTCGAGGAGACGGCCCATACCATCGACATAAGGTCCGTCGATGCGGCTCATTTCCCCGAGCGCTACAACCTTCCTAGCGTTGGCCTCTTCGCCTGGCGTCTTAAGACCTACTCCGTTACCCAAGCGGCCGCCTATTGCCTAGAGGAAGAAAGTCCGAATTGTTTCCTGTTCAACGCTCTCGGCTGCGACACACCTCTCTATAACCGCAGCCAGTCAAGCCCTGCGGAACCTCCGGGCAAACTTGACCTACCCACCCTCATCACTCGCCGCGACCTGCAGGCGTTTGAGACGGACGAGTCAGGGGAAACTGTCTCCAGCGGTATACCGCTCTACTATGGCGACGGCTTGAGCTTCGCGATCTGGACAGGATCACCCAGGAAACTTATTCCAGTGGAATCGCTCGTCGTTGCCGATCTGACGGACTGGACCTACCGTCCTCTTCCAGACCAGGTTGCCGTGGATCCGCAACTGGGAAGGATTGCCTTCCCCCCGACCCAGACCAAGCGCCAAAAAGTTTGGGTTTCTTATAACTACGGCTTCAGCGCTGACATTGGTGGCGGAGAATACCTCCGCGTTTTATCGCAGCCGCCTATTTATAACCTTTACCTGGTGGGTGAAAATCAAGCTCTCACCCGCATTGGCGCTGCGCTGGCCCAATGGCAGAAGGATGCCCCGCAGAATGCAGTCATTGAAATCACTGACAGCGGTATCTATGTGGAACCGATCAACATCACTCTTAAGCCGGGACAGACTCTGCAATTGCGCGCTGCTAATGGAAAACGTCCCATTCTGCGGCTTTTGAACTGGGAAACATCCTTGCCCGATGCCCTCAGTGTGACCGGCGAAGCGGACGAAAACAATTCCGAACCCAGCAGTTGGTTCACGCTGGATGGAATCCTGATAACTGGCCGGGGAATCGAGGTGGAGGGGGACGTGGCAGGTTTAGTCATCCGGCACTCTACGCTCGTGCCGGGATGGGGTGTTGATTGCGGGTGTGAACCCAATCATCCTGCCGAACCCAGCCTGCAACTCGACAATGCACCCAACTGCGTCCGCATTGAACACAGCATCATCGGTGCAATTCAGGTGAACCGCGACGAGGTCACGGAGGATCCATGTCGCATCCGCATTAGCGACAGCATCGTTGATGCGATACGCTCTGGGGCGGTGGCCGTGGGAGCACCCGAAAAGCTGTGCGCTTATGCAGTCTTGCAGGTCCGCCGATGCACGATCTTCGGCCAAGTCCAGGTACAGGCCATCGAGCTGGGCGAGAACAGCATTTTCATGGGCGTCATCCGGGTTTGCCGCCGCCAGTTGGGCTGCATGCGTTTCTGTTACGTGCCCCTTGGTTCGCGGACCCCACGCCGCTACGAGTGCCAGCCCGACTTGGTGCAAAGTGCAGTGCTCGCCCTGGTAAAACAGGATGGCCTTTCTGCCGGTGAGAGGGACAGCCTGCTTTTGAGCGAGCGCCTGCGGGTGGAACCGGAGTTCAACAGCATTCGTTACGGAACCCCCACCTACTGCCAGCTTTCAGACACCTGTGCCGCCGAAATCACCGGCGGCGCTGACGACCAGTCAGAAATGGGCGTCTTTCACGATCTTTACCAACCCCAGCGGACAGCCAACTTGCGTCTTCGCCTGGATGAATACACGCCCGCCGGTATGAACGCCGGCATCATTTTTGCCAGCTAGAGAGGAAAGCCATGAAGGCCGATCTTACTCGCGATACTTTCCGTTCGTTCAAACATTTCCGGCGGGTCCTCATGCAGCAAGGGAGGGTGCAGCTTGACGCCGATTGGAATGAACAAGCCGCCATCCTGTTGCATTTGGTGCAGTCCCTTGCGCGTGACATCATTGGCGAGGCTGGCGGGCCGGCTGGCGCCTTCGCGATTTCTCCGGTGCCCTTCACTCCTGCTGTGACTAACGACTTCCGCATTGGGCTGGGCGACTATTATGTGGACGGCATCCTGTGCGAAGCGGAGTCCAATCCCGTTTATGTATTTCAACCCAGCAACATAACAGCGACGAATGCGGTAGTCACGGCGGACAGGTTGACTTTGGATGGAAGCGAGTTCCAACAGAATCAATTTGTTGAATTGTTCGATGGCGTCGCGCTCACGGCTTCTGCAGCCTTCCAGCCCACGGTGGTCCAAATCAGCAATGTGGATCCAGTCAAGCGGCAGTTGACACTCGCAGGTCCTTTTAACACGTTGGGAACGGCGCTTGGCAAAGCAACGAATCCCGGATTACGCCGCGTCATCACTTATTTGACCCAGCCGGATTACCCTGTACCCGATCCGCTTCCAACGGGTATTGCCTACCTGGTTTATTTGGACGTTTGGGAACGGCACATAACGTACATCGAAGACGATCACATTCGTGAAGTCGCGCTGGGGGGGCCGGACACGGCCACTCGCTCCAAGGTTGTGTGGCAGGTGAGAGTGGCACCGGGGACACTGGGAGAAAATACGAATCTCCCCTGCGACAACTTCAATCCTAGCGATCAAAACCTTCTGCCATTCCTGTTTGGCAGCGGTCGCGGTCGGCTAAAGGCGATGGCCCAGCAGAAATCGGTTTCTACCGATCCCTGCATTATTCCGCCCGACGCCAATTATCGGGGCGCGGAGAATCAGCTTTACCGGGTTGAGATTCATCGTCCGGGCCCTCCCTGGAACGGCTCGGGCAACCCGCCGTCCACTACAGCGGCCACCTTCAAGTGGTCCCGCGAAAACGGGTCAGTCGTATTCCCGATCGTTAGTGTCGCCAGTGGGAGCGGAACAACCACTGTCGTTTTAGAGAATCTGGGACGCGACGATCGTTTTGGATTATCCGAAGGCGATTGGGTTGAGCTGGTGAACGACGTCCTCGTACTGCAGAGCGGCGCACTACAGGACACCCTACCACCGAACACCCCACCAAACCTGCTGCAGGTGCAGGCGATTGACTCCGGCTCTCTGAAGGTGACGTTGACGGGAACTGCCGATCCAAAGATCGGCGATCCCGCCACCCACCCACTGCTACGACGATGGGACCACCAAGCAGGAGACCCTGCAGAAGGCGGCCTTACTCTAGGAAGTGACGGCGCTGCTTTGATCCAGGAAAGCTCCGACGGCAACTGGCTGGCCTTGGAAGATGGGGTTCAAATCCAATTTCAGCCGCCGGATACCGGCCGTCCGGTGAATCAATATCGCACCGGTGACTATTGGCTGATACCCGCCAGGACCGCCACCAGCGATGTCGAATGGCCCAGAGAAGCGGCCAAAGACAGTACCGGTGCAACTGTGATCGCGCCCATTGCCAAACCTCCCGATGGCATCCAGCATCACTATGCGCCGCTTGCGATCTGCGAAAACGGAACTGAGAATGAAACTTTTATCCCTTGCAGCAAATCGATACCGACCCAACCGGGGGGTTAGCGAGCGACAAACTCGCTAGCGTGGTGAATCAGAAATTCGTTAACCAATTCGCCGCGGCTTTCGATTTCGCCTCAGGGCCTAAAGGCCATGTTTTCTTAGCGCATGGTTCGGCACGGCTGAAGCCGTGCCCTGAACACAAAGCTCTGGTTTATGCAAAGAACTTCCGACTCAGAACACTAGCGCGATGTCTGCATCTGCTGCCCGATCCTCGATGGCCGTGCGGGCAGACTCGGGCCAAACTCGCGACCCAACCCGTTGACGGCCTTGTACTCGATGACCGCCGAGCTCCGCTTCTCCCCACCCTGAGCGCCAGCCTTCTTTACGAGGTCATTCCCGACCCCCTTCCATATTTCTTCACCAGGCGCCCGAAAGCGCGACGCTCCTTGCCAGCCTCGCGGGCGGCTTGAGTTATGTTTCCCTCATGCCGGGTCAGTAGCTCCTCAACATAACCACGTTCGAATTTCTCGATTACGTGCTGCTTGGCGGTTCGAAAACACTCGCCGGGGAGCGGAGGTTCTTCATGCTCTGCCACCTCGCCCAGAAACGATATATGGTAGGGCTGTATGTGACATCCCGAACAGCCGATGAAGGCGCGTTGTATGGTATTGAACAGTTCCCTCACATTTCCAGGCCAGTGATAACCCTCTAGCTTACGAAATGCGGACGCCGACAAGTGCTTGCGCTCGCATTTTTGCGAGGCGCATTCGTTTTCCAGAAAATACCTGGCGAGCAGGGAAACATCGCCGTGCCGTTCCCGCAACGGGGGCAGGTGCAGGCGCAAGACATTGAGCCGGAAGTATAGATCGTCGCGAAATCCGCGGCGGTGCACACAGTTATCGATGTTTTGATTTGTGGCGGCGATGATGCGAGCATTTGCCCGGGTGAAATGGTCGGAGCCCAATGCCCGGTACGTGCCTTCCTGCAGGAAACGCAGCAGCTTCGACTGATTTGCCAGAGAGAGGGCATCGACTTCGTCGAGAAACAGTGTCCCGCCCTCAGCCATCGCAGCCAGCCCTTTTTGGTCCGCGTGCGCATCGGTAAATGCCCCCCTCCGGTGGCCAAACAATTCGTTTTCGGCCAAGTGCTCGGGCAGCGCACCACAGTCCAACGGAATAAACGGTCCAGTTCGTCTGCGGCTGAGCGCATGGATGGCGTGGGCGAACAACTCCTTCCCAGTCCCGGTCTCGCCCGAGATCAGTACCGGCATATCGCTGGATCCAAACAAGCGCACCTTCACAACCGCTTGCAGAAAGGATGGATGGTTCCCTACCAGTCGAGCCAGACCCATCTCGCTTTCCAGCGCATTTCCGACGTCGTCACGCAAACTTGAATGCGGACCCAGAATGCGGGCGATCCTTAAGTTCAACTCGTCCTCTCGCAACGGCCAAAAGACAAAGTCGTCGGTTACCGCGGACACCGCGCTCAGAAGTTCCCGGTCCGGGTATTGTGGCAAGATGGCAAGCACCGGGATTTGGATGGGATTCTCGCGTAGCCAGTTGAAAAAGAGAGTTGCCTTTCCGGTGTTAGCCGGGGGATGAGCGAGAATCAACTGGGCCTGCGAATGCCGTAGCGCTTCCGGCGTGAAATTGCCCCATATCTTTCGTTCCCAAGGCACTTGAGCTCGCAAGACTCGCAGGCAGCTTGACTCAACAGACACCGCATCGCGGTCGATGATTAGAAGTACGGGTGGCATCGGCGCCCCTGTGCAAAAAGCTTCGTGGTTTGCTGTTGACTGTGGTTAACAGCACTCTAACTGTCCCTGAGTTCTGAGCCATCAATGTGTATCGACGGCTGTTCCCCTCACCCTCTGGCTGCAGCGGCCCAACCAAAATGCCGCGTGCACCAATAGTGCACGGAGAGCTGCGCACATTTCAGCCCGCTACGACGAAGTGACAATTGCGGTTCCGGTTGATCGTTGGCCCTGAGCTTCCCTCGGTCAGATGGAACCAGCCGGGCACGCTTAACAGCGTTCGAAAAACGAGACTCTTGGGGAGATGGAACTGCCCAAGAGTTTTGCTCTTTTACGAATCGATGTCAATTGCAAATAAGTGGTGGGTCTGGGTAATGCGAACCTAGTATCCAGGAGGTGGGAGCTGTCGTGGCGAACTGTTGCAAACCGTTTCATTGCTCTTGCGACCTCAGACCGTCGATTTGGGGGTAAAATCTTTCCGTTTTCTAAATCAAGAAGGAAATTTGGGATGAGGGTTGCAACCGGACTCCGCGAGCTAAAGCCGGTGCGGAATCTGGAAAGAGGAGTTACATGGCACACGTGCAGATCACAATGCTGGCAGGGCGCACCATCGAGCAAAAACGCCGCGCGGTTAAACGCGTTACAGAAGTGCTGCGCGAAGAACTCAATGTCAAGCCGGAGAAGCTCACCATAGCCTTCGTTGAGGTGCCCCGCGACAGCTACGCGCGCAACGGCGTTCTATTGTCCGACCGATCCGATCTCCCGTAACTTCGGCCGGATCGTCAACTTCTGCCGGAACCAGCAGCCATGCCTCGCGTTACTGTAAGTCGCGGGTGCCTACTGCCTGTCGCAACTGCTCCAAATCACTCATATAAGTCGCAAGCGCCTGGCGATAGCTCAACTCCGTAGCCCGATAGCTGCGTTCGGCATCCAGAAAATCCAGCAGCGAGGCCGCTCCGTGCTGGTAGGAAAACTGTGTGATCTCAAGCGACTGTTGCGCTTCCTGCAGATAGCCTTTGTTATACAGCTCCACTATGTCTGCGCCGTTACGCAGCGCCTCGTAGGCGTTCCTGACGTCGGTTGAGACCTGCTGCTCGGCCGCCCTTTCCTGAAACTGTGACTGGGTCAATACGAAGTAAGTGCGGGCTACCTCACCCTGGTTGCGATTGAAAATCGGCAGCGGGATGTTGAAGTAAAAAGCACCGACATTGGAAGCATTCACATGGCCGTAGTCAAACGTAGCGTTTAAGTCTTGTTTGGCATTGGCTTTGGCTAAACCGATCTGACTTGTAGCGGAGGTAACGCTGCGGCGGGCGGCCTGGAGATCGGGACGCAAGGCAAGAGCGCGGGCCTGCAGGTCTTCCACTCGCAAGGACAGGGGTTGATAACTGAGGTCGCCGGCAACATCGTATTCGCGAGGAACAGAATCGAATCCCATTAACTGCCGCAACGAACCCAACGCTTGCGCCTGGGCGATGCGGGCGGCGCTAACATCGCTCTGGAATTGCAGCGTTTGTAACTGGATCTTGAATAGGTCGGACTTGCTCATTCCGCCCGCCTTGTACTGCTCCTGGCTAATGTTCAGGGTGTGCTGGTAGCTGTCGAGCAGTTGAACGGCAAACTCCAAATTCGATTTTGCCAGCAGAGCGGCGATGAACTGCTGTGCCGTGTTTTCTACAGTGGTACGTTCCGCATCAGCGACTTCAGCTTCTGTTACCGCGGTAACGTCCTGGGCCGCTTGCAAACGATGTTGACGCTTTCTGCCACGTTCGAAGAGGTAGCCGACTCCCAAATCGAATTGCGCCGTATTGTCGATGTAGTTGGCCGACCACAGGTCGGGACTAAATAGTGGAAGATATTGCGCGTCCCACGACAACAGCGGATTGGGCCGCAGATTGGCCGTGACCTCCTGCTCCTTGTTCTGCGAGATCAGGGTGCGGTTGGCTCGCAGCGTGGGATTGTTCTTCTTCGCCAGTTCGATGGCCTGTTCGATGGTGATGAGCATTGCTGGGGTCTGCGGCGCCACCGCTGGCGGCAATTGCGGAACGACAGGTACTTGTGTGCTGCTCGGCGTCTGCGGCTGCGTTTGCGCTGGATTCGACACCTGACCCCGCAGTGCAGCCGGCAACATCAGCATGCCTGCCAACGCTATCGCAAAGCGATGCCGCCAGCGCGAGAAGAAGCGGATCATTCGGTGGCCTCCTCCGCCTCGTCTGGCAGGACGTCCTTCGGTCCGGCCATCCAAGCGTAGAAGGCCGGTAGCAGCACCAGGCTCAATGCCAACTCAGTCAACAAACCTCCTACGATGACGATGGCGAAAGGGCGTTGTGCGTCGGACCCGATGCCGTGAGATAACGCCGCGGGGACAAGCCCTAACGACGCCACTAACATGGTCATCATGATGGGCCGCAAACGGCGCGTGGCCCCAAGCAATACGGCTTCCTGCAGGTTGTGACCGCGCGCACGCAGTTGATTGATGTATTCGATCATGATCACTCCCGTCTGCACCGAAACGCCGAACAGCGCCAACAATCCGACGCCGGTGGAAACACTGAAGTGCGTGCCGGTAAGCAGCAGAGCGAGAAGGCCGCCGATGGGCGCGAGGCCCAGGTTCAACAGCACCAGAAAGCCCCACTTGAAAGACCGGAACATGGAATACAGCACCAGCATGATCACCAGGATGGTGAGGGGTACTACGATTGCCAGTCTGTGATTAGCACGCTTTTGGCTTTCGTATTCGCCGGCCCAGTCCAGCGTGTATCCCTGTGGCAGCTTAACCTCGCGGTTCACCTTGTTCATGGCTTCTTCAACGGTGCTGCCGAGATCGCGACCGCGCACGCTGTACTTGATCGCGATGTAGCGCTGGTTGCCCTCGCGATAGATCATCGATGCGCCATTGTCTATAGTGATGTCGCACAACTCGCCCAGCGAGACACGTTCGCCCGTAGGAGCAAGCAAGCGAATGTTCGCAATGTCGTCGATACTCTTGCGGAAGTGCTCCTGGTAGCGGGGCACTAGATCGAAGCGCTGTTCGCCAATCAGGATTTGGCTTACTGGGTTTCCTCCTACCGCGGTCTGGATCGCATCCTGCACATCCGCTACGTTGATACCGTAGCGATCAGCCTTGGCACGATCGATTTTGATATCAACGTTGGGCTGGCCGAGCACTCGGAAAAGACCGAGGTCGGCAACGCCACGCACCCCCTTCATCGCGGCCATGATTTCTTCGCCCTTCTGTTCCAGATCGTGCAGGTCAGAGCCAAAGATCTTCACCGCCAGCTCTCCCTTCACGCCACTAACCGCTTCTTCCATATTGTCGGCAATGGGCTGCGAGAAGCCCCATTCCACGCCCGGTATCTTCGAGACCTCCTTGTCCATGGCGTCAATCAGCAACTCTTTCCTGCCGTGGAATTGCGAGCGCCATTGGTCGCGCGGCTTCAGGTCAACGAAGTATTCTGTGTTGAAGAAACCGGTCGCATCGGTTCCATCGTCGGAACGGCCCACCTGCGAAACCACCTGCGTCACCTCGGGGAAACTGGCGAAGATCAGGCGCGCCTGGTCCATGATGCGCTGCCCTTCGGTGGGTCCGGTGCTGGGAGATAAGGTTCCGCGCGCCCAGATGGAGCCTTCATCGAGATGCGGCAGAAACTCCGAGCCGATGACTCCTCCGAAGCTGAGATACGCGGTCAGCGCGAAAACTAAGAGCGCGGCACCGAGGGCAACCTTTCGCCGCGCCAGGATCCATGTCAGCGTCTGCTCATAGCGTGCGGTGATCCATGCCGCGACTGGATTCTCCCAGGCTTTCACGCCCTTGCGAAAAACCAGGCTGGACAGCACTGGCGCCAGCAGAATGGAAAAGACGAGCGCGCCCAGCAGGGCGAATGCCACAGTCCACGCCATCGGCCTGAACAGCCGGCCTTCAACCCGCTGCAACGTGAAGATCGGAAGGTACGTAATGATGATGATTGCGATGGCATAGAAGACTGGCCGCTGGACTTCGTGCGCCGCCGATCGAATGCTTTCATCGATCGTCATGCTGGATTGTGTGCGGTTCTCCAGGCGGCGCTGAATGTTCTCGACCATCACCGCCGCGCCCTCGACAATCATGCCGAAGTCGAGCGCGCCCAGGGAGAGCAAGTTGGCGGGAATATGGCGCAAGTCGAGCAGGATGGCGGCAAAGAACAGCGAGAACGGAATGGCGATGGCGACAATCAGCGCCGAACGGACATTCCCCAGGAAAAAGAACAGAACTACAACGACCAGCAGAATGCCTTCTGTGAGATTGTGTAGCACGGTGTGGGTGGTCAGGTGGACCAAATCGTCACGGTCAATGTGGGGAACAATCTTCACGCCCGGCGGCAACACGTGCTTGTTGAGGAAGTCAACTTTGATGTCGATATCGCGCAGTACCGCTTCGGCCTCGGCGCCCTTGCGCATCTGCACGATACCTTCAACTACGTCATCGTTGTCGATGACCGTGCCATCGGCGTGGCGAATCGCTTTCCCCAGTTTGCCCAGGCGAATTTTCGGGCCCTGGGTCACGATAGCGACATCGCGCACACGTACCGGAGTTCCGTTCTGCACCTTCAGTACGGTGGCCCCTATGTCATCCGTGTTTTGCATCAGGCCGATTGCGCGTACGTTATAGGCCTGCTGCCCTTTCTCGATGAAGCTGCCGCCGCCGTTCAGATTGTTAGCCGTTAGTGCTTGCTCCACCTGTGCCATCGATAACCCGTACGAGACCAGTTTGTCAGGATCGACTTGCACCTGATACTCGCGCGTTTCCCCGCCGAAAATGGAGACTGAGGCAACGTTGGGCACCGACATCAGGTGCTTGAAGACGACCCAGTCCTGCAGCGCCTTTAAGTCCATAATGTCGTACTGCGGGTTCGTGCTTTGCAGGGTATAGAAGTAGATTTGGCCGGCAGGACTAAAGTCCGGACCGATCTGCGGGTTCAAACCCGGCGGCAGATTCACCAGCGTGAGCTTCTCCAACACCTGCTGACGATTCTGCAAGTTGTCGGACTCATCGTCGAACAGGACGGTAATGAACGAAAGCCCGGCCAATGAGGTCGAGCGCAAATGGGTAAGGTGCCCGACACCGTTCAACTGCGTCTCGATCGGAATCGTGACCTGCTGCTCCACTTCTTCCGCCGCTCGCCCTGGCCACTGGGTGATGACCCACACGTACTTGTCGGCGACGTCGGGATACGCTTCGATGGGCAGATTATGGAACGAGATGATTCCCCACACCAGCAGCAGGACGCCCATGGCCAGCACGAGCATGCGGTTGCGGAGGGCAAAATCGACCAGGAACCGAATCATGCTGTCTTATTCCTCCGCCGCGCTGGAGAACTGCAAGGCATTGGTCACGACTTGGTCGCCCGCTTTCAACCCACTGATGACCTGCTGAGATCCATCTTTTTCCTGGGATCCAAGTTGCACCGCGACCCGCCGGAACTGGTTTTGGCCCGCCGGCAGGAAGACCCAGTCCTTGTCGTGCAAATGTACGACCGCCGATACAGGCACCACGACCCGCTCTATCGGCTGGCTGGCACGAAACGTCGCTGTCACGAACATGCCTGCGCGCATAATACCGTGCGGATTGGGCAACTCGATTCGCACCTTGGCGGCTCGCGTGTTGGGATCAAGCACCTGGCTAATGTTGACTACTTTGCCGGGAAAGGTTTCCGCATAGCCGGTCAGGTTGATGTCGGCGATGTCGCCCACATGCACGCGCGGTAGCATGTCCTGGTACACATCACAGAGCACCCACACCACCGACAGGTCGGCAATGGTGAACAGAGCCGGCTGATTGTCGAGCGACCGCACGCCCGTTCCCCCGGTAATCTGCTGATCGACGATGGTCCCTGAAATCGGTGCCCGCAATGGCAGCAACGGAGAAGGATTGTTCATGTCGCCACCGAGCACGCGCACGCGCTGGATCGCCGCGTTGAGGTCGGCAATGGCCTTGGCGTTGGCGTCCTCCGCATTTTCCAGATCGGCCATTGCGATCGCGCCCTTGTCGTAGAGCAGCTTGGCACGCGCCAGTTGTTTGTCGGCAAGTTGTGCGTCGGCCTTGAACTTCTGGTAATCAGAGAACGCTTGAGACAGATCGGGGCTATTGATGAGCAATAGAATTTGCCCTTTCTGCACGTAATCCCCGAGTTTGGCTTTTATTTCAACTACGCGACCGCCGCCCAGCGAGACCACCGGAACGGAGCGGTTCACGTCTGGCGCGATCACACCGTTCACGTGGATCTCATCGCTCACTTTGCGGACTTCCACCGTGGTCAGCGGAAATTGCCCGGGATTCTGCATCGTGAAGACATTAGGGTCGGTATTAGTCTCTATGACAGCGCCAGCTGACGGTTCGGCCTTCGTCTTCGAACAGGCCGATAAAAGCGCCACAGCCAACAGCAATGGGAACAACCCGCCGGCATAGGCCAGCGCTCGCCTGCGCTGATTAATGCGGTTCTTCATTCGGATGTCTTTCTTCTGAGGCCCGGCACAATCGGTCTGGGCAAGCGGGATTATCCGCTCGTGTCAACACCAGACTGCGAAAAGGAATTTGCAAAGAATGCTTTGTGTCTTTCGATCAGACACTTCCGTCGAATCAGTTCCAGCAGTAGGGAGGAGCGCGTCCGGCAGATGGAACGATCGTTCCGCTGAGCGGAAGCGCTTTCAAAGGCAGAAGATGCAACAGCCGCAAAAACCCCGGTGAACACATCAGAGGGAGCGCGAGTGTGGCAGGCAACATGAACAGCAGAATGCCCACAGGCTGGAGGTAGAGAGGGGCAACAGAGTGTTGTATTCGCTTCGATGCCTCTTCCATGACGGCCTGCGTTGGATGGAGGTCATCGCTGGCCGAAACGACAGGGAAAAGCAGTAGCACTCCGCAGGCAAGCGCCAACAGCGACTTGCGATAGGGAGCCCGAGTAAGGTGCCCGCACAACCGACGGCTTTGCAGGAAGCCTAGAAAGGCCAGGACAGCCAGCAATATCCAAATCAGATTGAGGAGTAGTTCCATCGGCCACCGTAGCTTACCACTCCAGGCGGAAAAGTCGCATTTCAACAAAACACCCAAGGGGCGAAATTCATCTGATATTCATTGAAATTGATCCGTTTCCGACGACGCGGTGGTATGCGTTCGCCAAGACTCCTGTCTTTCTCTCTTACCTGGTTTGTTAGAAAGGGCCGCGCTCATATTCGTTTCTCCTTACGAGACTTGCGCTTAGTTCGGAAAATCAACTCAGATCGGTCCTTGATAGCGGCGCAGCCGGACCGCTGCGGCGAGGAGTGCCGCGGCGATTGCCAGTCCGATCCACAGCCCGGGGCTGCCCAGGAAATGACCCGGAGTGATGTGTGTCATCGGATCCATCGGCATGCTACCCGGCACGGTGACCGCCGCTGCATCACCGCTCATGCGGTTCCCTAGCATGGCGGCGAAATGCGTCGTGTTGAAGGCAATCTTTTCTACGACGCCGATCGCGAGCAGCGGTAAGGTGGCCCACAGAAAAGGCGCGCGCCGTGCCCAACCTGAGACCATCAGCAGCCAGGCGTAGATTGGCGCATACCACAGCGCATGAACCGTCACCAGGTGGTAGAGCAGCAGCAGCGACGTCTGGGGCAACGACACCTGCGTCCATAGCGTCGCAAGGCTCAGACCGCTGCCTAGCAGTACTGCGGAACTCAGCAGCAGCATAACGAACTGCGTGACCACGGTGATCGCGAACGTAAGCAGCGGGATAACCACGAGCGGAATGCTCGCCTTCGAGAGCACGGTGGTGAGGTCGGAGACCGGCAGCGACTTCCAGAAAAGAATGCTGCGATCGCGACGTTCGCCGTGCAACGCGTCGACAGAGTAGAACAGCGCAATGATAAAGGTAGCCCCCATGATCAAAAGCGCAGCGACGTCGTAGGGGTGCACGATCAATTTGTGCTGCTGTATCGGATCGAGCGCCGCTGCCTGCAACTTGTGTGGCAAACGAATCGCGCTGATCAAGTAGCCGAACAGAAATAGGGCGGCAACGGCCAGCGGCGCGATGTAAATCGAACGGTACTCAAACAATTCGCGTCGTACCGACCAGTACACGGACCGAGTCGGCGAGGCGGCCGGGGGTGCCATTACCCGCGATTCGAAGGACTCAGGCATAGCATTCGACTGGGTGTTCATCTCGCCGCTCCTTGGGCCTGACCGGCCTGATTGCCTATCACGGCAACGAATAAGTCGGCAATGCTGGGCGTGCGCACTTCACCAAGTGCGGCCAGTCGCTGCCGATCGAGCTTATCGAATAGCAGGATGCTGCGACCAAGTACCTGGCGCTCGTTCATCGGCTTGAGCCCCCGCGCCGCGGCGACCTGCTCGGGATTCACCGTCACTTCCAGATAGCGCGATTCCAACTCTTCCATGCTGCAATTGAATACGATCCGGCCGCGATCGATGAACATGACATCGGTGAGGACGTGCTGGACCTCTTCCACCTGGTGAGTCGTCACGATAATAGTGCGGCTGCGATCGAAGTAGTCGTTCAGCAGGGAATCGTAGAACTGCTTGCGATACAGGATATCCAAACCAAGGGTCGGCTCATCCAGCACCAGTAATTTCGCGTCAATGGCCATGACCAGGGCCAGGTGCAACTGGGTCACCATGCCCTTCGACAATTCCCTGACCTTGCTGGTGCGTCTGATCGTGGTCTTCGCAAGGAAGCTTTCCGCCTTGGCGCGGTCGAATCGCGGATGCACGCCGGCGACGTAGTCCACCGCCTGCGAAACCCGTATCCACCGCGGCAGCACGGCGACATCGGCAATGAACGAAACATCGCGCATGAGCTGGTCGCGCTCGGCCCAAGGATCGCGTCCGAGCACCTTCAGTTCTCCCTGGTACGGGGTGAGGCCGAGAATCGCGTTGAGGGCCGTCGTCTTGCCTGCGCCGTTGGGACCGATGAGCCCGAGAATGCGCCCCTCCTCCACCCGCAAATCGACGCCGTCCAGCGCGATGGTTGCGCCGAAGGCTTTGCTTAGGCCGCGTGCTTCTATGACTGTCATGGCTTCTTTGGCTCCTTCTCGGTATGACTCGACGGCCGACTAATTCCGGTAGCCTCCAGCAGCTCTTCCAGTGTCAGGCCGAGCCGCTGAATGGTTGCGTAGATCCTGGGCCATTGTTCTGCAAGAAACTTCTGGCGTTCGCCCTGCAGCAGCAGATTGCGCGCGCCCGCATTGATGAACATGCCGCGCCCTCGTCTGCTCTCGACTAACTCCTCGTCCACCAACTCCTGATAGCCTTTCAGGACCGTGAGCGGATTGACCCGATATTCTGCTGCGACGTTGCGCACCGAGGGCAGCGGATCACCTTCTTTGAGCACGCCGTCGAGTATCATCGCGACGATACGGTCGCGAAGCTGGCGGTAAATCGGCTGACTGTCGTTCCACTCATGGTCCATCAGGTTTTCCAGAGATCCTTAGCAGACCTTACCCTGAGATACCGTGCGCTTCAATTCTTCCGCTGCAGATCAAAGTGCGCGTGGATCGGCGTCGGTCCCTGCTTTCCCTCGACCACAAAAGTCCAGTCCTCGGTGTGATGGTTCGCGTCGATAAAGGTGAACACCGCATGCTGCATATGCCCATACTGCAGATTGCCGGAGATGTCGAGAAATTCGAAGTCGACCGTCTTTCCGTCCGGCGACATCTTGCCTACCATACGAGGCCGATTGTCAGCGTCACAGTAATGCGTTAGCAGCAAGCGATCTGCGTCCACTACGAACATGGTGATCGGATCGTCGGGTCTCCCAGATCCCGTAGCCTCATGCATGAGCGTGTGGCCCATGGAAGTCACCCGCATCGAGACCTGCATGACCTTCCCTTGTATGTCGGGCTCCGGTGGGACAGTGGTCACAGGGCCTTCCCAGGGACCGGCTAGAGTTTTCATTTTCTCGAAAGACTTTTGCGCGTCCGACTGCGCGACAGGCTTTTGCATGTCGTGCTGCGCGAAAGCTAAAGTGGAGAGCGACAACAGAACGACGGACAGCACGTAAGGATGCGATTTCATGTTTCATTCTCCGTAACTTCTTAACCTAGGTCGCTTCTCCGTATTCAGGTGAGAGCGATACCTTGATCTACTGTTATAGTTAACTATATCAGCAGATCATGCGCAAGCTATTTTTTTTGACCATCATCTCCGGCAAAGAAGCGGGGCTCTAATTGCCCACTGAGGCAAACAGCCCATCTCCTTGAATAGTAAGCATTTCCACGAGCGCGGTTAATTGCCCGTCGGGATAGCGGGAAGACCTGCCATCTGGCGCACTCTGGGAGGGGAGTGACGAGAGAGAAACGGCTAACCCACTCGCCGAAGGTCTCGAACTCCAGATTTTTTTTGGACCCTGGACTAGCTGCACAATCTTGCCGCCCACCAGGTCGATGGACGGAATCAGCATGTGAGCCGCACCGGAACTCCGGTCGCCTGCAGCTCCCGCTTCGGATACCCGGACTCACAGTTCGCCTTAGCTCTCATTCGATGATGACGAACGCCTAGTCGCCTTTCGCTCGCCGGCAATGCGAATTAGTTCAGTGAGAGCCTGGCAAACTTCGTCGATTTGCGCCTCCTGAATTCGATTGAAGAACGGCAATGCCACCGAGCGTGACGCCACCCAATCTGTGACGGGAAGCTCGGCCCTGCGCCATCGTGCTGACCGATAGATCGGCTGATGATGGATAGGCGCGAAATATCTGCCGCATGCGATTCCGCGCGACGCCATCTCCGTGACAATCCAATCGCGATCGGAACGGTCGAAGTCATTGCCCAACCGAACCACATACACAAACCAGCTTAGCCTCCGCCGATGCATCGTTAGCGGTGGCAATGTGAGATTGTGAAGGCCGCGTAATCGTCGGTGATATGCGTAAGCTACCGCTTCACGCATGTCGAGGATGGTCTCGATCCTTTTGAGCTGTTCAATTCCAAGTGCGCAGTTGACGTCGGAGATGCGGTAGTTGTACCCGAGCTCGCTGTGCTCGAACCAATCCTCGGAATCAGTTCGTCCCTGATTGCGAAGCTTTCGAGCCATCCCGGCGATCTCGGGGTTCGCAGTGACAATTACGCCGCCCTCCCCGGTCGTAATCTGCTTATTGGGGTAGAAGGCAAATACGCCCGCATCCCCTTGCACCCCAACTTTGCGCCCACCGTACTCGGCTCCGATAGCTTCGCAGGCATCCTCGATGACAAACAAATGGTAACGTTGGGCAATCTCAAGAATGGCTGAAAGCTCTGCTGGACATCCAAACGTGTGCACCACAAGAATGGCACGGGTGCGCGGAGTGATGGCCGCCTCAATACGATCGGGATCAAGGTTCAGCGTCTGCGAATCGATATCCACGAACACCGGGACCCCTCTTTCGTAGCGGACCACGTTCGCGGCCGCGATGAAAGTGAAGGAAGGAACGATGACTTCGTCGCCGTCGCCGATGCCGAGCGCCCGCACGCACAAATGAAGACCGCTGGTTCCCGAACTGACCGCGATCGCATCAGGAGCTCCGACGTACTCGGCTATCGCCTGCTCGAACTCCTCCAGTTTCGGTCCCATGCTTAAGCTGGCGGTCCGGAGCACTCGCACCACAGCGTCAATGTCCGCCTGGTTAATATCAGGGGACGAGAGTGGGATTCTGATTCGCGATGGACTCATTGTTAGAAGACTACAGACGGCGCTCGCGAGGCCTCACGCTTCATTAATAACTCTTGTGAGAGCGGCACAGTGGTCAGCACTTGGACGATCTTCTCGGAGGCGAAGCCGTCTCCATAAGGATTGGTCATGCCAACGAGAGAATCACGAAATTCCCGGCTTCTGGCCGTTGCGACCGCCTTGAGGATGGAGTGGCCACATGGGGCAGCGTCCAGAACGTTCATGCCTCGCTCGCGGCCTTGCTGTCGAAGTCCGACGTTGACGGTCGGCAAAGCAAAGGAGCCGGCTTCCATAATTCCGCTGCTCGAATTCCCAACGAACATAGCTACCTGCCGAAGCAGGCTCCAATAAGTTACCGCGTCGAGATTTGTGAACACTCGCCCTGGTGTTCTACCAGCCAAGAAGGACCGGGTACGCTCGATGAGAGCGCGGCTTCCGGCGTCTGCGTTGGGGTAGCAGAACAACAACTGGTCAGGGAGCGTTGCCAGTGCATCGAACAAAGCATCGGCTTCCTGGGTGGTGTCACGGTGGATGGTTACCGGATGGTAGGCCACGAGGATAGTTGACCGCCGGAGATCGATTTGCAGTCGTGACTCTAGCTCCTCGCGGGAAAACAGCATCTGCCGGCGAAGATGATCCAACGAGGGAGCGCCGGCGCGATAAACACGCCATTCTTCTTCACCCATGCTAATTATTCGCTGCCTGGCTGCGTGGGTCGATGTGAAATGGATGTGGCTCATCTTGGTCAGGGCATTTCTTACCGCGTCGTCAATTGCCCCTTCAGTAATTTCTCCTCCTTCGATATGAGCGATTGGAATCCGCAATGCCAGCGCAACGGCCGCCGGCGCCAGCAGTTCGTAGCGGTCCGCGATCAATAGAATTAGGTCAGGCCGCATCTGTCCCAAGAGGTCGGCGAGGCTCAAAGTCGCCACGCCGATCGTCTTAGCCATTCCCACATCGCTGTCGGAACTCAGCAGACATTCAATCCGCGCGGCGACGGTGAAGCCGTCCCGCTCAATCTCATGAATGGTGTATCCGAATTCTGGCGACAAGTGCGACCCAAGAACAATGATTCGCAGATCTACTTGTTCGAGATGAGATAAATCGCGTAGCGGCCAATATAGATGCCCATAGTCCGCGCGAGAAGTGGTCACCACGGCAATCGTGCGTTTCATGACTCGTTCATTCGGGCGAATGATTTGAATATCTCAGCATTGCTTCGCTCAGCCGATAAATCGACGCCGTTGCGGAAATGATCTAAAACTTACCTAATCTATCTCATAAAATCCGTACCGCACTAAGTAATTGCGCCAAGCTTGAATTTACAGGCAAGTCGGTAGGGAACTGACAAAGATCCGTGCGAATCCGTGTCAATCCGCGGCTGACGGCTTTGCCTTGTTACGAAGCGCCAGCCTCGTTGGGGATTCGTGCCGCCGGAATTGCGCTTGTTTCGAATGCTCGCGAAAGTCGGGTCCCTCGATTTCAACCTTCTTGCACATCTCATGCAGGCGGGAGCGCATACGTTCGCCGATGCGGTCGCCGAGAGTCTCGCGGCGGGCGGCGCGTTCAGCCGTCGATGGGCTGCGCAGATTGTCAATATCGACGTCTTTCTGCTCTGCTCCGTCGGGAAAGTTAGTGGTGATGATGGTGGTCTTGTTGTCGTTATAGCGGCTGTTAAGGACGTAGTTGACGGTGTCAAAGACCCACTCGGTACTGCGTACCGCCCCCAGTTCGTCGAGCACCAGCACTTCGGCATCAAACACAGGCCGCAGGATTTCCATTTCCGTCGCCTGCACCTGCAGGTTATAGGAGTTCTGGATGGACTTCAGCAGCTCGCGATAATCGCAGAACAGGCAGTGGATGCCCTTCTCACGAATCAGTTCTTTCATGATGCCGACGGAGAGGTGGGTTTTGCCGACGCCGACCGATCCGACAAACAGCAGGCCGGTCTTATCGGTGGGATACTCTTCGACAAAGCGGCCAGCCAGGAAGCGGGCATTGCGAATACTCTTCTGACCGTTGTTGTCGGAATCGCATTGGAAGTTCGACAGCTCGCAATGCTGGTAGCGTGACGGGATGTGTGCGGCGGCCAGTAGACGCTCGCCGCGGTTCCGGATGCGACACTCACAGCGCACCGCTTCGCGTTCTTTGTCGCGCTCGATAGTTTTCCATCCCGTGCCACCGCATATGGCACAGGTTTCGGTCGGGGTTGTCACGAGTTTGAATGTAAGGCCGGGCGCGGGTGCCGCGCAACGGGAACCATTACTTTGGACGCTCGCTTTCACAGGAAAAGTTGTGCATGTCTGTGTAAATTGAGACAAGCGGAAAAGAAAAGTCTTAACTGCGGCTCAGCGCGGATTTCGCGGAAAAGCAGATCCCTAATAGCGCCTATTGCCAGCGGCTAAAAGCCGTTGTGCGGGGCGCAGGTGCGGCACGGCTAGAGCATTTTCATAGTTAGTGTAGACCGTAACCGCAATGGGAGAACCAAGCCATAGCGTTCGCCGGAGTGATCGAACGCAGGGCCTCAGCCACAGCCGTTTCCAGAGCCTCGAGGGTGCGTGCCTTGAGCGAACGCAGAATCTGTTTGACCTTCGACCAGGCCTGCTCGATCGGATTCAAGTCCGGCGAGTAGGGCGGCAGATACATCAGCCGGGCGCCGGTGGCCTCGATCCGTTGGCGCACTCCCGCCACTTTATGAGCGGACAGGTTGTCCATGATCACCACCTGACCGGGCCGCAGCTGAGGACATAAAACCTGCTCCAGATAAGCCAGAAAAATGTCGCCATCGGTGGGCTCGGCAATGGTCATGGGCGCCTGCAGACCTTGGCTGGTAAGCGCGGCCAGCATGGTCAGTATCTGCCAATGGCCTTGCGGGGTCGCTTCTTTCACCCGCTGCCCACGCGGAGCACGAGCATAATTTCGTGTCCTCTGGGTGGTGGCTCCACTCTCCTCCAGAAAAATCAACTGCTCGATTTCGATCTGACCGATCTCCGCCCGCCACGCTTGCCGCCGCTGTTGCGCTGGCTCGCTGTCTTGCTCTTGGGCGTAGAGCGATTTTTTTTAAGCGCCAACTGCAGCCGGCGTAAGGCCCACCAAATCCGTGTCGTACTCAAGCGCACGCCCTGGATCTCTGCCAGTTGCTCCCCCAGTTCCCACAGCGTGATATCCGGTTGGTGGCGAACTTGCTCGCGCATCCACTCGGCCATCGCCTCCGTCACCCGGCTCGCCGGTCCATGCCGCCACTGCGGAGCATCGCTCTCTCCGGTCCGCGTTCGCCGCGCCGAAATCTTCTTTGCCCAACCCACACTGACCCGAAATCGTTCCGCTAACTCCTCTAGCGTTCCCTCCCCCTCGTCATACGCCTGAAAAAACTTCCGCCGCAGATCATTCGAATACGCTTGCCCCATGCAGGTTGAGCGGAGGATCGCCATCTGCAGCTTACTTCAAGTGATCTCCGGTTTATAGTAACTAAGAAAATGCTCTAAGTGCAAAATGCGAAGTACTAGCAAATCAGCTCGATCTTCATCGCCTCCCCAGTACCGTTCCACGCGAAGCCGTGCGCCACCGGAAATCCACGCACCCAAACGATCTGTTCGCCGTCTAGAACGACTGGCCAACTAGGCCGTTGCTCTGCGCGAATATGTTGCTCGCCGAACAGCCGCTTCAGCTTCTCTTCCGATTTGCTGTGTACCGGCCAGAAGCGATCGCCCGGCCGCCAGTTGCGGACTGTCAACTGCTGACTGAGCAATGCCACGCTGAGCAGACTGCCAGGCGATGCATTCTCGGCGAATTGCTGAGGCACGGGGACGCATCGCAGTGTGAGGCCGAGTTCCGCGATGTGAGTCTCGCCGGGAACCGGCAACGTGTACGCGTAGTCGTGGTGGGAGCACGCCGGCTGAGGTGGAAGTAGTTCGAGACTTCCGCCGGTGCGTGAGGCTATCCATCTGCCGGGAAGATCCGCCTTTCGCGACTCGCCGAGAGCGCAGCGCAGAAGCTTTTCGACATGTTCGAAGTCAGCAGCGATTTGCTGACTTTCCAGCAGTCGCTTCAGCAAACGCCGCTGCAGGGCAAGCGGCATGGCTGCAAAATTATCAAGGTTCAGACAAGCGGAAGCATTGTTCGGAAAAGCTGCAGTGTTTTGAAGGGGCACGGCTTCAGCCGTGCCGTCAGTGACGGCCAGTGTGCCGGGCTTTAGCCCTTGAGGTTCTTCGGTTTTACTTGATTGCCGGGCTTCCAGCTCCCGTTCCACCAGCGCCTGCCAGTACTCCTCTTCGGCTCGCGCCAACTCCGCCGCATCGCTCAGCACCTGCCGCAGATTCGGATTGTATTCGCGCTCGAGCAGTGGCAGCAGTTGGTGTCGCACTCGATTGCGCGTGAAAGCGTGGTCGAGGTTGCTCTCGTCCTCGCGCCATGTCTGGCCGACAGCGGTCAGGTATTGTTCGACCTCCTCGCGTGTCATTCCCAGCAGGGGGCGAATGACTCGGATTTGAAGGGGCACGCCTTTAGGCGTGCCGTAGGTCTCTGTTGGGTGATTGGGGGCTTTAGCCCCGGAAATCACGTCGCCCAAACATTCCAGGGCGGGGTAAATTCCCGCCAGCCCGCGCGTGCCAGCGCCCCGCAGAAATTTCAGCAGCACGGTTTCGGCTTGATCGTCGAGCGTGTGGCCGGTCGCGATCGCATTCAGCTGCTTCTGCGTCGCCAACAAACCGAACCAGCCATAGCGCAGTTCGCGTGCCGCCGCCTCCAGGCTCAACTTGGTGGTGAGCGCATGATCGCGCACGTCGCCGCTGGCGGAGAAAAATTCCAGGTCATGCTGTCTGCCTAATTCCGCCACAAAAGCTTCGTCGGCGTCGGACGCTTCCCCGCGCAGCCGGTGATTGAAATGCACAACCGAGAGCACGATACCTACTTCCGCGCGAAGCTCGAGCAAGACGCGCAGCAGCGCGACTGAATCCGCGCCACCCGAAACGGCAACGCAGACGCGGTCGCCCGCGCGCATCAGGTTTCGTTCCCGTATGTAGCGAAGCACCTTTTCGCGCACGAAGAGATGGTAAAGCAGGTGGGAGCTTTCAGCCATCGGCTGCCGACAGCCATCAGCCGTCAGCTTTCCGCTGTCAGCGTTGTGATTACGCGAAGTGAGGAATCTGCTGTACCGAGATAGCGAAGCCCCGCCGGGGAAACAGCAGGTCCCTCCACTCGGACTAAAGTCCTCGGTCGGGGTAACAGTGCTTTAGCTGACAGCTGATGGCTGATGGCTGACAGCTTCTTAAGGTCTCGTGTCCGGCACCGTAATGGCGCGGAACATATAGGGCAGCGCTTCGGCGACGATCATGGCGACTACGATCAGCGCGCCGCCAACCGCCTGACGCGGCGTCATCGGCTCCTCCAGCCACAGCACGCTGAGCACCGCGGCCACCACTGGTTCCAGACTGAACAGCACTGCTGACTCCGTGGGGCCGAGTCGCTGCTGCGCGGCCGCCTGTCCCCAGAAGGCGAAGACCGTGGACCCAAGCGCCAGGTAGAGAGCCGCGACCGCAACCGGCCAGTGCGACAGCGCCGCGAAGGCATTCTGAAAGCCGTAGGGCGCGGGCAGGAACACGGTGAGCGCGACCGACACGACGCCGCAGACCATCACCTGCGAGCCCGCCAGCAGCCACGCCTCAGAGCGGCGAGTGAACGCGCCCATCATCACGATGTGAACCGCACAAAGAATCGCGCACAGCAGGATCTCGATGTCGCCGCGGTTCCAGCCATTCCACCAGGGGCCCCGGAGATGTACCAGCAGGTACATACCATAGGCCGCGATCAGTGCGCCCAGCGCCGACGCCAGCTTCACTCGCTGACCGATAACAACCGCCATCAGCGGCGTGAACAAAACGTACAGGCCGGTGATGAAGCCGGCCTTGGCGGTGGTGGTAAAGCCCATGCCGTCGGTCTGCAGCCAGAAGACAAAGACCAACACCAGTCCGAGCCAGATGCCATCCAGCACGCCGCGCCGGGTGATAGGAATTCCTTTGGCGCGAATGATGGCAAACATTACCAGGCTGGCCAGGGGAAAGCGCAGGCCCATCAGCGCGCCCACGGATAAACCGCCGTCGAGCACGATGCGTGTCGCGGGAAAACCGAAGCCCCACACCGTCGCCACCGTGGCGATGACGAGCACCGCCGCGAGGTGGGAGATGGGTGCGGGTTGAGCTGGATTTTTCGTCACGCGTCAGAAGGGCGCTAGATCATGGATCACGTGGACCTGCCAATATCAAGGAACCGAGATCATTGTTACCACATGTTCCAGTGTGAGGATTGTCACCGCGCAGTCCAGACCACGCAGACTATAATCGTTCGGATTGTAGGAGGCTTGTGTGGCGTCCACTGGTGTCCAGGTTCCGGAACGGGTTGAATCCCAGCCAAAGGCAGACCTTTTCGCTTTACCGCAGAAGTCGATTCTGATTCTCGGACTTCTTCTGCTGGTCGTCACGGCGGGCGTTTATCTGCAAGTACATCGGCACCCGTACTTCAGTCTCGACGACGGCGGTTATGTGCGTGAAAACGTCCACATCAACTCCGGATTGCATTGGAACACCGTCCCGTGGGCACTCACCAGCTACTACGCGTCCAACTGGCACCCTGTGACATGGATTTCTCACGCGGTCGATTGCCAGCTCTTCGGAATGAACCCCGCGGGCATGCACGACGAGAATGTCTTACTGCACATGATCAATGTCGTGCTGCTTTTCTGGGTCTTGTGGAGGGCGACAGGCTATGCCGGCCGAAGTCTGATGGTGGCTGCGTTATTTGCGCTGCACCCAATCAATGTCGAATCGGTGGTATGGATCGCCGAGCGCAAGACCATGCTCAGCATGTTGTTTTTCCTGCTCGCGTTGGGCGCTTACCGCTGGTATGCCTGCAGGCCGCGAATCAGCCGCTACAGCGTGGTTACGCTTCTATTCGTGCTCGGTTTGATGGCCAAGCCCCAGGTAATTACCTTTCCCTTCGTTCTCCTGCTGTGGGATTACTGGCCACTACGCCGCCTTCGTCTCGGTACCAAGCCATCTGACTCCTCTGCCGAAACCGAGATCCCGACAAGAAGCTTCTATGCGCTGGTCAAAGAGAAGATTCCCCTTTTCGTTATTTGCCTGATCGACTCCTATCTGACAATGAAAGCGCAGCGAGTGGGCCATCCTCACGATTGGCCCTACACCTTCCCCGTTCGCCTGGAAAATGCCATTGTTTCGTACGCACGCTATGTGCAGAAGATGTTCTGGCCTTCGCGTCTGGCCCCCATGTACCTCCATCCGGGCAACAATATAAGGCTGTCGCACGTCTTCCTGGCTTTGGTTTTCCTGCTGGCGGTTACCGGGCTGGCAGCGATTTGCTGGCGTCGACGTTACCTTGCAGTCGGCTGGCTGTGGTTTCTGGGAACGATGGTGCCCATGGTCGGCCTCATGCAGGTTGGAAGACAATCCATGGCCGACAGATACGCCTACCTGCCGTTTCTGGGGCTGTTCATCATGCTGTGCTGGGGTGTGGCCGACTTGGCGCAGGCCCGGCACCTTCCCGCCGCGTTGCTGCCAGCGGTCAGTCTGGTTGTGTTGGCCGTTCTGGCGGTACTCACCTATCGTCAGGTCGGATATTGGGCCAACGATTTGACGATTTGGTCGCACACGGCGCAGGTCACCGAGCGAAATTTGTTTGCCGAGGCGAGTCTCGGCGATTCGCTGAGGAATTTGGGACACAAACAAGAGGCCGTACCGCACTACCTCAAGGTGCTGGCCATCGACCCGAACAACCTTGACGCCATCCTGGGCTTAGCTCTATACGAACATGAAACCGGCCACCTTCGAGAGTCTATCCCTTATTACAACAAGTACTTGGCGAAAGCAGGCGATGACGAGCGGCTTCGTCAGGTCCTCACTAATCTGGGTTATGTCTATCGCAGGCTGGGAGATGCCGAGCATTCGCAAGAGTATTTCGAAAAGGCGGCGAAAATCCCTCCCAAGTGAGTCCTTATAGAACGCTTGCTGGACTGAAGTCCAGCTTTCACCCAGAGCGTTTCACACCAGAGCTTTTCAGCGGACGTAAGAGACGTGCCCCTGCAAGGCCGCGAACTCCTCATGAATGCGCTGGTAGATCTGGCCTTTGTCACAAATCGGAGACAAGAACAATGTCCGTATTCGGCCAAACTATTGAAACAACGTGGGCTACGCGAAGCCCGAAAGGGGAAGTTGGAGGGAAATTCCCTAGAACAATGTCGCAAAGACCTGCACACGGCAGGCTCCCAAGTGACAGATTCAAGGGGTTTACGATGGCAGCACAATTGCTATTTCACAGGTAGCCTCTCTCGCTATGGGGCTATCCAGTGGGTACATTTCTGATTAGAACCTAAAGGAGGGTTCGATCCTTGAAAATGCGTATCGCTACTCTGTCACTGCTCGTTCTATGTCTTGCCTTGACCGTCTCCGCTCAGACAATCTTCAGCGAAGGTCCGATCGATGGCAACGATAATGCGTTCTTTGTCACCGGCCCCAACCTCCCGAATTTCCTGGGATCTTTCCAGGACATTTCGAACGGGTTTGTTGCCACGGGTTCTGCCACCCCCGCCACCCTCGAGTGGGGTGAGTGGTCAGTTGGCGCGCCGACGAGCTTTAGCTATGAAATCGGCACCGCGGCGTTCGGCACCGACATCGGCAGCGGAACTGTTGCGCAAAATGCTGGCAACAGCCACTTGCTCTTTACCAACGGCTTCGGGTACGGCGTTTATGACGTTACCGCTTCAGTGACTGGATCAGCCATGTCAGCTGGCAGCACGTACTGGGTCTCCATCAGCAATGCCACCGACGCTAGCAGCGATGGCACGCAGGCATGGGACATCCCGAACGGCGGTCTCGGCGGCCCTGCCACTTGTAACTTCCGGCAGAGCGGCACCAACTTTGGTGATTGCGGACTCGGCGGAGAATCCTTCACGCTGAGCGGCACCACCAGCACCACCACCACCTCGACGACCCCTGAGCCCAGCAGCATCATGTTGCTCGGTTCTGGCGTACTTGGCTTGGCCGGCATTCTGCGCCGCAAGCTCAGCCGCTAGTTCTTAACCTGACCCTTCCCCCAGGTCTTATCGGAAGCCGGAGCCCAGTGCTCCGGCTTTTTTCTTTGTTGCCGCGAACTAGAGCAATTCCCCAGTCGGTGTATCCGCGAAGTTCTGGTAGAGCGACGCTTTAACCGCCGCATCAAGGCTCCTCTCTTGATGAGGTTTGTAGGGTCAGCCTGGACGCAGACCTGAAGAAGCCGTTACGAAACTGAGATCGTCTTCTCCGCGGTGGAGCAAGCACAGCGAAATCCGAGTGCCGTGGGCACGGAAGAGCTTAGCCCAGCACGGAGCCGAAGGCGGAGTGCTGGGTAGGTGGAAAATTTGATCCGAGTCCCGTAGGGACGGCACAGTTTCGCAACGGCCTCTGAATGTCCGCTCTACCCGGGTACAACCACTGAGGCGTATCTTTTCTCTCTGGAGAAAGTACTTGCGCCAAGCCTTGGCTTCGCGAGAGAATGCCTCAGTTTCTGGCTCTGCCATGGCGTTGCCGGAACCACCTCGACCATATAATCACTGTGCCATTAAGAGGGCCCATGGAACCGCAAATGCAGCGGGACGCAGAGGCGCGTGCGACTGTCGGGAGCCGTAGCTGGCGCCCGGCTACTCGTGTCGCCTTCCGATTCGTTTTTTCCTATTTCCTCCTCTACATATTTCCGGGTGCCGTCGGAGCTCTGGGCTCGGGTATGCCTAACCAGGATGCCTATCGGCGGATGTGGCACGCGATTGTCCCCTGGGTCGGAGAAAATCTGCTCCATCTGCACGGCGACATGACCGAAGTCGCCAACGGCAGCGGTGACCAACTCTACGACTACATCCTGCTGCTCTGCCTCTTTGTCGTAGCCATAATTGCCACGGCAATCTGGTCATGGATTGACAGAAAGAAGACGAATTACGACCAGCTCTACCAATGGCTCAGGTTATTCGTCCGCCTGACGCTGGCGGTGGCGATGATGAGCTACGGCGCCAATAAGCTGTTCCGCATGCAGTTTCCGGAGCCACCCCTGTATCGGATCGTGGACTATTACGGCAACTCCTCACCCATGGGACTGCTTTGGACCTTCATGGGAACGTCCCGGGCCTATAGTTTATTTGCCGGAATCGCCGAGATGCTGGGTGGACTGCTTCTCATTGTGCCCCGGTTCACGACGCTCGGAGCGCTGGTGACACTTGGGGTTATGAGCAATGTGTGGATGCTCAACTTTTGTTACGACGTGCCCCGCAAGATCTACTCGACGCATCTGGTGCTGATGAGCTTGTTCCTGCTTCTTCCCGACATTCGCCGATTGATCGATTTCTTCCTGTTGAATCGCCGGACCGAACCGCCCGCGGCAGTTCCGTTGCTACGTGACCCACAACTTAACCGCTGGGCCTTCCTCTTCCAAATCGGCATTGGCGCCGCTGTGCTGGTGTACTGTTTGAACCAGGCGAACGGGAATGCGATCAAGAATAATGCCCACCTGCCGCCTCCTATCCGGGGGATCTGGTTGGTAGATGCGTTCACACTTGACGGCGTGCCACAGCCTCCGCTGCCGACCAATACGGACCGCTGGCAACGCGTGATCTTTGACGCGCCCGATGTTTTTTACTTTCAACTCATGGATAGCCAGATCGTGAACTACGACCTGCAACTTGATCCCACGACAAAGACTTTCGCTCTGGCAACGCCTGGAGATCCGAGTCAGACAAAAGCGCGCTTCACCTACGAAGAGCCAGACACCGATCACATGCTCCTGGATGGGACCTTTAAAGGGCGCCATATGAATCTGAATCTGCACCGGACCGACATGTCGCAGTTCCTGTTGCTGAACCGCAGTTTTCACATGATCAATCAAGTCGTGGATAACCGCTGAGGCTTCGCGGCTAGTTCCGGGCAAATCTGTACCCATTCGCGAATCCGGACCGCTCAAGCGCTCCTTACCTCGCATCAATGTGGGTGGCTCCCACCCTATCTTGCAGCACCCTATTGTCCGCCCCGGAGTTTTTGCGCCTCTTCCTCACATTCGCGGGCGTGAGAGCTATCTCCGAGTGCCCGATAGGCGAGCGCCATCTTTTCGTAGGCTTCGACCTTTTGTATGCTCAACTGCGTCATGGCGGGTATTCTTTGGCATCGCTCGATGCACGCAAGCAATCTTCCATTCTGCAGATCGTACTCCGCGATGTTCAGATTGCTGGACGCATCGTTGGGATTAATGGCCAACGCCGCCCGGAAGTGTGGAACGGCCTCATCCATCTTGCCTTCGCGGCGCAGAGCCACCCCGAGACTGTTCTCGGCGATGTAATTTGGCCCCGTGACCTGCAAGGTATGGGACCACAGCGTCACATTGCTGGCCCAGTGGTCGAGCTGGATACGAGCCACCACCGTCAGCGTCAGCAGCGCCGCGACGCTCACACTCGTCAGCCAAGCTGGGGAAATGCGTCGCTGCTCTGACCAATCGGCCACGCCCCAGCAAATCATGATGAACAAACCGATGAGCGGCAGATAGGCATAGCGATCGGCCATCGCCTGCACACCAACCTGGATCAGACCGATCATCGG
Organism: uncultured Acidobacteriaceae bacterium; assembly: GCA_963720135.1. Taxonomy (GTDB): domain Bacteria; phylum Acidobacteriota; class Terriglobia; order Terriglobales; family Acidobacteriaceae; genus Bog-257. The sequence goes on along the minus strand of CAVREJ010000014.1, from coordinate 312,387 downwards.
CACCAGAGTTCCCACAAACCACAGCCATCCCACCACAAGATAGCGATGGCGGCGCTGCACAATGACGAATGCGGTGACCGCCAGCAGGAAAACAACCGCCGCCAATACTGTCCAAGCGTTGAATGACTCGGGATGCGGATAGAAGAGCGCCAGCCGCGAGGGCCAGACCGCCTTTTTCACGTAGAGTGCATAGCTGACAATTGCGTTCTCTAGCCGAACGTGACGGGGAAACCAATTTCTGGCTCCGCCGCTTCGCTGCGCGTACATGGTTATTCCGGCGCTGGCGGCGGCGATGGCGAACAGCGGAAGTTTTTCCAGTACCAGCCAGGAGAAGCTCTTCGCCGGAAAGGCCGCTTGGCATGCCTCCGGCGAAGCACCCGGGGCGGACGCAAACATGCGCCGCAACGGCCAGTAATCCCACAGCAGTAGCACGCAAGGCAGGGTTATCACTTGCGGCTTGGCCATCAATCCCAGGGCGAACAGCAATGCCACTACCGCGAAGCGTCCATCGCGAGGCTGGCGCACATACCACCGGTAGGCGCCCAGCGCGAGCAGGAAAAACAGCATGCTGAGTACGTTCTTGCGTTCAGCCACCCAGGCCACGGTTTGGACATTGATGGGATGCAACGCAAATAACGCAGCCACCATGAAACTGCGCCCCGTAAAACCGGTCGCCTGGTATAGCACCCAAAACAAGAGCAGGACGTTCACCGCATGCAGGAGCAGATTCACTACGTGGTGGCCGGCGGGGTGCAACTCGAAAAGCTGGCAATCCAAGGCGTGCGAAAGCCAGGTCAGAGGATGCCAGTTGGCCTGATAAAAAGTTGTGAACGCCCAATGCACCGTGTCCCAGTCCAGCCCCTCTTGCACGTGCAAGTTGGCCGTGACGTAACCCGTGTCATCGTAATTGACAAACGGATGCTGGTAGACGGGATAGTAAAGCGCCAGGGTGGCGACTGCGAGCAGAAGTCCGAGAAAAAGTGGCTGCGTGAACCAGCGCAAAACCGGCCTGGATTGCACTTGCTTGTCGGCTGACGAAGTAATAGAAGCCATGCTGCCCATGTGCCGACGAGTATAGCGGATTAAAGCCGGTCCTATCCGTCCATACTGCCAATGCAGACCTTCAGAGAGTGTGTCGCGACCTCGCATCGTTTGCAGCGCAAGAACGAAACGGGCGACGCGCGCTCCGAACTGGGCAAAACAGCTTAGCCCCGTGCTTCGGAGTCGGTAAGACGACCGTGGAATTTGCGAGTGGTATTTTCTTCCCCAAGAATCCAGCGCCGTAGGCGCGAAACAACTTAGCCCGGCACGCAGCCGAAGGCGGAGCGCTGGGTAGAATGGGAAACAAATACGAGTCCGCTAATTCTTATTGCGCCAGCGCGTAGTATCCCTGGCGGGCATGGACCTGCAATTTTTGTGGAGCGCGCACGTCCACTTGCAGCTTGTGGAATCCGGGTGTTTCCTGTTGCGGCGGGAAAGATACATAGTACTGGGTGCGCAGCTCCTGCTCGATCTGGGCGAACGCGCCTTCCAGGTCTTTGCTGGATTGCGCCACATAGAAGCGGCCGCCAGTTTCGTCAGCCAGCCGTTGCAATACCGCGTCGCTGCGAGGCACGCGGTTTTTGCCATGAAGGGTCAGCGCATAGATCTGGATTTCGCCACGCAGCGCAATCGCGACAACATCCTTTAGCTCGCGGAAGCTCTGCGTGTCGTCGCCATCGCTCAGCACAACGATGGCGCGATGCACCAGGCTGCTATTGTCGGGATGCGACAGATATTCGCTGCACGCTGAGTACAGCGCGTCATAAAAACGCGTGCCCCATCCCGGCTGATGCAGGCGATGCAGTGCGTCGATCAGTTGCGCGTGGTCGGCGGTGGAAGTCTGCCACATCTGGACGTCACCACCGAACCCCATCACGAAAGCGCGATCAGTTTGCGGCCGCATGATACGGTCCAGGAAATTGAGCGCCGCGGCCTTCTCGTCCGGCAGCACACGCTTCACCGAATCGCTGGTGTCGAGCACGATGCCCAGCCGCAAAGGCAGGTTCTCGTCGCGCGCGAAATCGTCGAAGCGTTTCACGGGCGTTTGATTGTCGAGGATGCGAATGTCCGTCGCTGAAAGGTCATGCACCAGGCGGCCTTGTTCGTCGGCCACCGTAAACTCCAGCCGGACTTCGGGCACGGTGCGCTGGATGGTGTAGTTCGGAGAATTGGCGGGAGCGTAGCTGCCCGTCGGCAGCAAGTCCGCCGGCATGGGTGCCGCCGCAACCAAGTGACTTGCTGAGTATTCTTCCGGGGCGGAGGTCGAGGCGCTTGCGGATGCGGAATCGGCCGTCGAATCGCTGGATCCACCCGCGGCCCAGTCCGCGATTCCAGCCAGAGTGGCCGCACTCAAAGCCAGCGCCAGTCCCAGGATGATCGCAGACTTCTGCACAAAGGGGTTATCGGCGATGCAGCACAGGAGCTTGAACAGGAGCCGGCAACTTCGCGCGGGCAAAGCAATCGCATACTGCCATTCGCTACGCGAGGAACGAGAGTCCGTAACGGCGACGAAAACGCTTCCGACGCGCCGCAGCATGCCCACAGGCTGACGTGATCGACTGACCACGCTGACACCTCACCCCGTTGGCGCAATCAGAAGCGAAGATGTCTGAATTGGTTGCCAGGCTGCAGAAAAATTACAAGCCATCTCGTAAATTGCTTTGTGTCAGGGCACGTCTTCAGACGTGCCGCAACAGGTCAACAAAGGACTTGGGCTTTAGCCCCTGAGGAAGCCTGTCTTGCGGGGGCTAAAGCCCCAGCTTTTGTGCGCGTCGTTCGGCACGACTAAAAGTCGTACCCTGATACAACCCAGGCGCACTTACGAGAGGAGTTCTAGCGGAGTTGCGGGATGTATCCGACCGACGGGCGTGAGGTCGGCAGAGTTGTTCGATACGACCGCCCGCCCTGATGCAGCAGCAGAAACGCTTCAGCGTGGTGGATGTTTCTTGTTCACCACCCGCACCCCATCGCGCCAGTGCTCATCCACCTGCACCAGCGTCCACTCGATTCGCGGAGAAAGATAGCGCAACAAAACGTCGCTAGCGGGATGCACCCGCAACGCCGGGGCGACCAGGAACAACAGCGGTGGGGCGCTGGAGAGTCTCGCGTCCCGCAAAGTACCCGTTGCGCGTGAACTCGCCGTGCTGCTGATGCCAGCGCACCCGCGCCCAGTAGTCGAGCCCTTGCAGCGGCAGGTGAATGTCCTCGTTGGCCTTCAGTTCCAGGATGGCCAGGCGGCCGTCGAGCGTGCAGGTGAGCACGTCAAGCATGGCGCGATCGGAGGCCGCAAACGCCGGGACCTGGGAGTACACGTAGCGCCCATCCAGCCGCTCGTCGATCACGCGAACGTCGCGCGTGATCAGGCTTTCCAGCCAGCGCTCGGGAGCCAGCCGGAAGAACAGGTTGGTAGCCGAGCCGCCGGCATGGCGTTGCTCGAGGATGCCCTGCACCAGCTCGCCAAACAGCGCCTCGGTGCTTTCGTCGAGCACATACTCGGCCGAGCCGATGCCGAACAGAATCGACTCGGCATTGCGGAACGATCCTGAAACCGGGGTCAGGCACGCCCGCGCAAATTCCAAACCGAACAGCCGGAACACGATCTCGGAGGCAGAATCGACGGTAATCTCCGCCGCCGGCGCCAGCGCCTGGATGCGCGCAACGGAAGCCGCGAAGCGTTGGCGCACGGTCTCCGCATCCAGCGCGTGGGTCAGGCGAGTGACGATGTTGCCGGTATCGGCGAGGTCGAGAGGCGCGCACAGCTCAGAACGTTCGTCGAGTTCGTAGAGCTGCCACTTGGCGGCTTCGGGATGAAGATGCGTCGCGCGCTGGCGCACGATTTCCGCTCGGCCGGGCGGCAAAAACAGCTTCAGTCCTTCCACGTGGGCCCGTCCGGCCAGTTGCCGGCGCTGGTAGTCCATCCAGAGAATGCCGAAGGTCAGCAGCGCATCCACGCACGACTGCGTCTCCTCGGCATTGACGCCAAGCACGGCAAACGCCGACTGCCCGGTCCGCAACATGGCGCGGGTGTACACCGGGCTGAACGAATGTTCAAGATCGGGGGCGCTGCTCAGATGCTCAAGCCTGAAGCCAGGATACTCGCGCAGCAGGACCCGCCGCAGCAGGTGCTGATATTGCGTGCGGGCCGCAAGCTTGGCCGTGCCCTTGCGCCGGTCGCCATCCGCGCAAATCTCCAGGGTCACGGGCTGCGACTGCCCAAAGTGCAACACGCTAAGGCGCAGGATGCGGCTCTTCTCTTCTGCGCTCAGCACCCGGCGCACCGCATTGCGATTCTCCGACCACAAATGCAGAATGCACTTACCTTCGCCAGACACGGAATACTTGGCGGTAGCGAATTCAAACAGTAACTCCCCGTCTTCGATGGCCACCGCCTGGCGCGCGTCAGCCAGAAACTGCTCCAGCAGTACAGCCAGATGCCTGGACGAGATATTGCTGTTTTGCATTGGATGCGAAGCGCTTGCAGCACCTGGCAAGATTGTCGAAGGCGCCGGAAAAGTTCTCTTTATTTTTGTCAGCCCGAGCCGGGCGCCCAAGCCATGCCACGGCGGCGCTGGGAAGGAAGTTCAGCCCGCAAAGATACTTTCTTTCCCGCTCCTCCGCAAGCTGGAAAGCCTTGCCCAGACTTGCTCTTCACGGAAAGGGTAATCCAACCATGACCGCAGTGCACGTCCCCAACGCACAGCCCTGTGTGATAATCAAAGGTTCGGAACCCGGCCGCTAGCCGCGTCTTCTCCGGTCGCCGGACATCCAATAGGTGTGACTATGGACAAGAAGTTCTTTTTTGACCGCTATGGACTGGCGCAAGCTGATATTGAACGCTATCTTTCCGCGGCGCTCTCCGCCGGCGGCGATTTCGCCGACCTTTATTTTGAATATCAAACCTCCACTTCGGTTTCGCTCGATGAGAGCATGGTGAAGTCGGCCACGCAGGGCATCTCGGTTGGATGCGGAGTGCGGGTGCTGTCGGGGGAACGCACCGGTTACGCCTACACCGACGACCTCTCGCCGCAGCGACTGCTGCATGCCGCCCGCACTGCGGCCCTGATCGCCAGCGGTCCGGCGAAGCAGCCGGTTGTGGGCCTGACCAACAAGCCGGCGCACAATCTTTATCCGGTGCCGCTGCCTTCGGTGGAAGCCGAGGTGCTGGCGAAGGTTGACCTGGTGCAGCGTGCCGATAAAGCGGCGCGCGACTATGATCCCCGCATCCACGAAGTACGCGTGAGCTATGCCGACGAACTGCGGCGCATTCTGGTGATTGGTTCCGACGGCAGCTTTGCCGAGGACGCCCAGCCGCTGTCGCGCATGAGTGTCTTCTGCATCGCCAAGGATGAGGTTGCTGGCTCGGCTCGTGGCACGGCTGGGGGCGGCGGACGTGTAGCCTTGGATTATTTCCAAGGAGACGCTTCGCCCGAGCATTTCGCCAAAGAAGCGGCGCGACAGGCCATCATTCAGCTCGACGCGCGCGAGGCGCCCGCTGGGGAGATGGAAGTGGTGCTCGGTCCGGGATGGCCTGGGATCCTGCTGCACGAAGCTATCGGCCACGGCCTCGAAGCCGATTTCAATCGCAAGAAGACCTCTGCGTTTTCGGGCATGCTGGGCATGCGCGTTGCCAGCGACAAATGTACCGTGGTGGACAACGGCACCATGCCGGGCCGCCGCGGTTCGCTCAACGTTGACGACGAAGGCAATCAGACCGAGAACACAGTGCTCATCGAGAACGGGATTCTCAAGGGTTATCTGTCCGATAAGCTGTCGTCGCGTCTGATGGGCATTCGCAACACCGGCAACGGGCGGCGCGAGAGTTATCAGCACATTCCCATGCCGCGCATGACCAACACCTACATGCTCGCCGGGCAGGACTCTCCAGAGGACATTATCAAGTCGGTGAAGTACGGCGTGTATGCGGCGAATTTCGGCGGCGGACAGGTGGACATCACCAACGGCAAGTTCGTCTTCTCCGCTTCGGAAGCCTACCTCATCGAGAACGGCATGATCACATCGCCGCTGAAGAACGCGACGCTCATCGGCAACGGGCCGGATGTGCTGACCAAAGTGTCGATGGTGGGCAGCGATCTGCAGCTCGACGAAGGCGTCGGGACCTGCGGCAAGGATGGACAATCGGTGCCCGTCGGCGTGGGCATTCCCACGCTGAAGGTGGACAGGCTAACCGTGGGCGGGACCGGCGGGTAAGGCGCGCTCGGGTAGAGCTGGCCTTTAGGCCAGCGTTCATTGCTTTATTTTATTGTCATCCCGAGCGGGCTTCAGCCCGCGAGGGATCTGCTGTTCGGTCTTGATGAGCAGCGCTTTCACCTATACGACATTGTGAGACTCTGACAACGTAGGATTAATACATGACTGTTTCAACTGAAGAACATCCCGGCGCCGCACAGTCAGCCTCTCCCGACCTGAAAGAAATCGCCTCCGACGTGGTCCGCCGCGCCATGCAGGGCGGAGCCACTGCCGCCGAAGCCGTTGCCATGGACGGCAGCGAGTTCTCCACCGTAATCCGTCTCGGCGAGGTGGAGACACTGAAGGAGTCCGGCTCCAAGGCCATCGGCGTGCGCGTCTTCTTCGGACAGCGCGCCGCCAGCACCTATTCCAGCGACCTGACTTCGGAAGGCGTGAAGCAGCTGGTGGATTCGGCGCTGGCCTTGGCGAAGGTCACCAGCGAAGATCCATTCGCTGGAATTCCCGAGCCAGCGCAACTCGGCCAACTAGAAGGCGACCTCGACCTTTATTACGACGATGTCTACTCGCTCTCCACGGCTGATCGCATCGACTACGCGCGCCGTGCCGAGAAAGCGGCCCTTGACGCCGACCCGCGCATCGTCAATTCCGAAGGCGGCACTTTCGACGCAGCCGTCGGCTACAAGGTGCTAGCGAACTCCCACGGATTCATGGGCGACTCGCGACGATCGTATTGCTCGGTTTCGGCGGTGCCCATCGCGCAGGTGGAGGGTTCGTCGATGCAGCGCGACTACTGGTACTCGGTCGCGATGACGCTGAGGAAGCTGGAGTCTCCTGAAGAGGTCGGAAAGATTGCCGCGCAGCGCACCCTGCGGCGCATCGGCGCGCGCAAGGTCAAGACCGCAAAAGTTCCCATCGTCTTCGAGCACACCGTCGCAGGCGCGCTGGTCGGCCACATCTTCGAAGCGGTGAACGGCGACTCGATCTATCGCGGCGCGTCGTTCCTCACCGGCAAGCTGAACGAGAAGATTGCCGGCGACAACATCAACGTCATCGACGATGGCACCATGCGCGGTGGCTTCGGCACCAGCCCGTTCGACTCCGAAGGCGTGCCCAGCCGCAAGACGGTCGTGGTCGAAAACGGCGTGCTCAAGTCGTATTTGCTGAACACCTATACCGCGAAAAAGCTTGGGATGCAGACCACCGGCAACGCCTCGCGCGGGCTGGCGGGAACACCGGGCATCGGCCCGGGCAACTTCTTTCTCCAGCCTGGCACGAAGAGCCTGCAAGAGATCATTGCCGACATCAAGGAAGGTCTGTTCGTCACCGAGTTTCTCGGTTTTGGGGTGAACCTGGTAACTGGCGACTTCTCGCGTGGCGCCAGCGGCCTGTGGATCGAGAACGGCGAACTGACTTATCCCGTGGAAGAAATCACCGTCGCCGGCAACTTGAAAGACATGTTCTTCAACATCGCGGAGATCGGCAACGACCTCGAATTCCGCGGCGCCATCGCGTCACCAACGCTGAGGATTGATGGCATGACCGTGGCGGGGGAATAAGCTGAGGCAAAGAGCCTGACGTGCCTCGAGGGTCACGACAGGAGCTTCTTGGTGGATTTGGACGCGTAGGCAATAATGTTGGTCTTTATATTTAGTTTCTCCCCAACCCACTGCTTAGTTCGATAATCTGCCGGAAATAGATAGAGGTAGTTGGCTGCCATGTCCCGGAGGAGAGTGAACGCATAGAAATTGCGTGAGGTCAAGTCGATCAACCCCTGGAGCTCTGGCTTGGGAAAATCAGTGAAATGGTCTAGCTTTATTGCCAAATCAATAACCTTAACCGACGTTAGATCGCCGTCGGCTCTCATGACATCTTGATATGTCTCTTCCAATTCCTTAAGACCGACAGCATGCGACACGCGCTTTACCATCGCAAAACCAAGTCGACGTGCTAATAACACGATGAGATCGTCGGTACTCTTGAGAAGTTTTGGATCGTCGTCATCCAAAGCCATGCGTTCCTTTAGAAGCTCCGAATAATACGTTCTGAGGCCCTGAATGTCCCGCTCCGCGAGTTGCAATATCGCCCGCAAAGTGCGCAAACCCAACTGGTAACTCTCCTGGGCCAGTTGGAACTTCAGATCCGCTTTTAACACTCCCGGAAAGTTCCTTAACACTTGGCCCATGATCCGCAGGGTCTTAAGGGAAATATTCAACTTTTGAGCGGGAGAGAGTTCTTCGCAATATGTTATCGATCGACCGCCTTCGCTTTCAGTGGCCGAATCCCCATCCGATTCACTCTCGTCCTGCCTTCGACTGTAATCTTCCCTATTCTTCTCAACACTGCTGGAAGGGAGTAAGTAATTTAGCTCTCCTATCTGCAACTCGTTTATAAACTGGACATGCGATTCTAAATCGCAAGGCTCAACATCGGCGTAAATCTGCTTGGCATTCTGCAAGATATGCTCGATCAACTCGCGATCCTTGGTGAGATAAACATAGAAGATGACGATGTTTGCGTAGTCTTCATAGTAGATGTGGTCGACAACAGAAAGAAGCTGCGTGCGGAGCCGTATATCAGTGCTCAGCCCCCCAAGGTTGTCTTGGAAATACTTGGCGACGAAGTAGCAGTATATGTACTTATACTTAAAACGATACCGCCCCCCGTCCGTGCACAGAATCTGTGCGAGATCGAGGTCAGCCAACATCTGGGTGACATTCAGTCGTATTTTGTATTCGCGATGATATTCTTTGTGGATCTCCTCTAAATCAGCTAGCGTCGCTGTGGACTGTCCGCGCTCGAACAAGAAATATGCGATCCGCGAGATGTACGTATACTTGGTGCCGACATCAACTGACTTCCTGCTCACTTGAGCAAGTGACGCAGTAATCAATGCTTCATATAACTGCCCGTAGGAGCCGGTCGCCATGTTTGGACTTTTGCTATAGGCTTCGGCAGTCTGAAGTATCGTCAGCACGGTAACCGGAAACGCGGGTAGAAGATTCTTCCCTATTAGAGTATTTACCAACTCTTCGCTTTCGATTACGGTTTGAGTTAGGGCTCTGTCATCTTCAGTATATTCACGTCCTAAAGTGTGCCATTTGCGGATGAGTCGTGATCTAAGGACATAGCCGAATTCCCTGATGTCGCAGTGTTCAAAACTCCTTAATGGATTATCCCCGCTAACGGAAAGCTCTTCGATCGCAAATACGTCATTTACTAATAAGACGACGCTGGCATACTGCGAGAGGGCGGCTTCAAGAAATTTTGCTCTGCCAGCTCGGCTGAAGCCACTCTTATGCCAATCGTCGATGATCAGGATTTTGTTTGCCCCATCCTCTTGCTCGAATTTCCCAACCACTGCATGAGAGTACTGGTCAGCGATTGCTGACCGCGCAGACCGGGTGAGCGCAGCAGTCGGGTTATTTCCTTTAAGGCTGCCGCCGTCCAACAAAAGAGGAAGCTTTCCATGCCTCGATTGAAAGTCGCTGTACAGCATACGGGCGAGCGCGCTCTTTCCGCAGTCGTCGGATCCAGCAAGTACAACTTTTCCTTTCTCTAGAGTCCACGAAGGGACGTTGTGGCCCGAAACCGATTGGAGGGTAACAGCATTACCCGTACGAAGAGAGCGCAACCTGATGTCTGGATATACGAAGAAGTCTTCGAGCGTCAGGTTAGCTTTTAGGGGATGGGTGAACCCGGTTCCGGGGTCCTGAAGCCTCTTCAGGAACCCAGCATTATTATCCAAACGATGTTTCAGAATCGAACCGTTTCGGATGAACGGAATGGACTTGAGATCATCGTCACGCGTAGAGTACAGGCCATCGCTCCAGGAAAATCTTAGATAGCGCTGTGATCTGCTGTCCAGGTCCAGATGAAGAACTCCAAAGTAGCTTTCTGAAGTGTCAGGCTCTTGGAGCGCCCCCGATTCGAGATACTGCACGCGTTGTTCCTCATCTTGCAGTTTTAGAAATGTCGAGTCTCGTGTGTTCATGGCCGGTCAGAATTACGTCCGAGATTCGTTCAACCGCAAGGCGAAAGGCTCTCGCGTTACTTGGCTCAAGCCAGTTAGATGGGTGATGAACCATCGTAACGACAAGCTCGGCTTCCGCGACAGCTTCAGACGACGGAAACACTTTGGTCGGAAATAACAACTTGGACGGTTCTTCGTTCCTTCGCGAAAGCCAAGCAGAATTCAAGCAGTTGAACCTGATAAGCGTTCCATTTAACTGCACATCTATCGAATAACAAATTCTGGCGGAGGCCGGGACTTCCGGCTCGTGCCGAAAGTCCGCCATAAACTTGAAAAAGTTATCTTGGACCGACAAGATGGCTGCTGCTGAGTCTCCAGCGGGATCGAACGTTTCGATCCTATTAGGTATGCTTTCAAGCAGGCTGGAACGTAGGTCGCTTGGTCGGCTGAAATCGCAGTCATGATTTCCTGGCACAAAGATGAACTGAGACCCAATACCGGCACTTTCCAGCCTGAGCGCTACGACGAGGGAAGTGAAGAAGCTGGAAGCGACCCGATATTGTTCCGAAGTGCCAGTGGAGGCAATATCCCCGGAAACAGCAAACAGGGCATAGTCCGATTCTGCTAGTGTAGCTCGTAGTGCAGATGCGACTTTCGCCACGCGCCGCAAAATCAAGTCATTGTTTGTCCGCAGGTGAATGTCACTCAAATGAACGATTGCAACTCGCAAGATGCCTCCAATACTGACCAAAGGCAAAGGGTCCTGTTGGGAAACTAGATATTACACCTGTGCGGGCCTCATCGGCTGATTGCGTGACACTTTCGCGGCTCTGCAGTGACACGCGAGGAGACGAGCTTCGATTGAAGACTATCGACTATATCTCAGCGAGTGGGTGGGAAAAAGGCCGGGAAAGCTTCTCCCGAGACACCCGTCAGAATTTCATGCCTACAGCTAAGGGTTGTCAGTGACCTATGCCGCGCGGGCGAGTGACAACGTTAATGCCATGAAAACAGAACAGCAGATCCCTCACGGCCTAAAGGCCGTTCGTGATGACAACGCAGCTGACTTTTCCCGCAGCCTACCTAGTCGCCGCTGGTCGTCGGCGCCAGGGCGGGCGCGCTGGATGGTTTTTGCTGGATGCGACTGGGATGGAACAGGTTCAACACGCCGCAAATCACCCAATATCCCGCCGCAATCCCGAAGGCAAAGGCCGCTACGATGGTCAAAAGAAGTAGGGCCGAGAGCAGCAACGTCGTCATATCGTTTTCTTCTTTCGATGCGCCGAAACTCGCGAGATGATTTCCCGATTATCTGTGTGTCTCGTCACTGTCAATGGCGCCTTGGCCTGGAGTTGAATCCGCGGCCCTGAGTGATCATCTACTGTGATGAAACTACTTTACCTCGCGTTGACCTGTCTGGCTGTTGGCAACTAAGATACGTGAGTAGAGTTGCGTTTCCCCTCTCGCGAACTTTCCAGAGCAGTGCATCACGCTGAAGATGCGGTTCCCGGGCTGGAGCCCGCTTTTGGGAGTTGGTGTATCCGGGGAGGGGGCAAGCGGCGCTTCATTCAACGCAGTCGTTCGTAATGATTTCCGTGTTTTGAAAGGGCACGGCTTCAGCCGTGCCGTAAACAGCAATTCTTTTATGTGGCTTTAGCCACTGAGGGACTTCGGTATTGAACGAAATGCGACTTCCCTCAGGGGCTGAAGCCCGACCTTTTAGGCGGACATAACGGCACGGCTGAAGCCGTGCGCCTTCAAAGCACGGGAACCGGATGAATAATCCGGGTTCACCGCCGCGTGCCGCGAACCATGCACGTTGGCGTTATCTGTGGACGCCGGCCTGAAGCCGGCTCTACCAGCAGTACAGCTCAGCAGTAAAGCAGGTTAGAACCGCCAGTCATCCATGGGTATCAGCAGCATCACAGTCCGCGGGGCGCGTCAGCACAACCTGAAGAACATCAGCGTCCAGATTCCGCGCAATACTCTGACCGTTATCACCGGCCTGAGCGGCTCGGGCAAGTCGTCGCTCGCCTTCGACACCATTTATGCCGAGGGGCAACGCCGCTACGTGGAGACGCTGTCTGCTTACGCGCGCCAGTTCCTCGACCAGATGGAGCGGCCCGATGTGGACAGCATCGACGGCCTGAGCCCGTCGATCGCCATCGAGCAGAAGACGACCAGCCGCAGCCCGCGTTCCACCGTCGGCACCATCACCGAGATCTACGACTACTTGCGCCTGCTGTATTCGTCGATCGGCGTGCCGCATTGTCCGCAATGTGGCCGCGCCATCTCGCGGCAGTCGGCCGACCAGATTGTGCAGCGCGTGATGGACCTGAAGCCCGAGGACCGGGTGATGATCATGGCGCCGATCGTGCGCGGGCGCAAAGGCGAGTTCAAGAAGGAGCTCGACAAGCTGGCGCAGCAGGGCTTCACGCGCGCGCGCATCGACGGTGAGTTGCGCAATATTGCCGACGACGAGATCACGCTGGACAAGCGCAAGAACCACACCATCGAACTGGTGGTTGACCGGCTGCTGGTGAAGCCGGGGATCGAGCATCGCCTGGCGCAGTCGGTCGAGTTGGCGATGAAGCTGGCGAACGGACTGGTGCAGGTCGCCGTGGTCGGCGGCGAGGAGCAGCTGTACTCGTCGAAGCTGGCGTGTCCGGAGTGCGGCATCAACGTCCCGGTGCTGGAGCCGCGTTCGTTTTCGTTCAACAGCATGTACGGCGCGTGTCCGGAATGTAACGGGCTGGGCAGCAAGTACGATTTCGATCCGGCCAAGGTCATCGCCGACTGGTCGAAGCCGCTGCTGGACGGCGCTCTTGGGGCCAGGCTCGGCGTCGCAGAATCTCATCCACATACTGCAGTTGGCAGCGGAAGCGTACGGGTTCAGCCTAACCACGCCCTTCGAGCAACTGCCGCGCAAGACGCAGAATCTGATTCTGTATGGGCCCGAACAGGGCGAGAAAAAGCGGGGCGGCTTCCTCGGCGTGTTCGCGTATCTGCGGCAGGCGATGGAGGACAGTTCATCCGAGGCCTATCGCGACTGGCTGCTGGACCACATGTCCGCGACTACTTGTCCCGCGTGTCACGGCCAGCGGCTGCGGCCCGAGAGCCTGGCCGTGAAGGTGAATGGCATGTCGATCGCCGAGTTCACCGCGCTGCCGGTATCGCGCGCCGTGGAAGCGGCGGCGCAGATCAAACTCTCCGAGCGCGAGGAGCGCATTGCGGGACGAATTCGCAAAGAGATTGCCGAGCGGCTGGGTTTCCTCAACGCAGTCGGGCTGGGATACATCTCGCTCAACCGTTCGGCGGCGACGTTGAGTGGCGGCGAGGGCCAGCGCATTCGTCTGGCCACGCAGATCGGATCGAAGCTGCGCGGCGTGCTGTATGTGCTCGACGAGCCGTCCATCGGCCTTCACCATCGCGACAACGACCGCCTGCTGCATGCCCTGGAATCGTTGCGCGATCTGGGCAACACCGTGCTGGTGGTCGAGCACGACGAAGACACGATCCGGCGCGCCGACTACGTCATCGATCTGGGCCCGGGCGCTGGACGGCACGGTGGAGAAGTAGTGGCGCACGGCACTCCTGAACAAATCGAGGAGACGCCCGGTTCGCTCACCGGGCAGTACATCTCCGGACAGAAGCAGATCACCTATCGTTATGCGCGACGCCAGCCGAATGGCAAAGCCATCACCATACTTGGCGCTCGCGAGAACAACCTCAAGAATCTCGACGTCAGTTTTCCTTTGGGCGTGATGACGGTGGTGACCGGCGTGTCAGGTTCGGGCAAATCAACTTTGGTCAATGACATTCTTTATCGCGCGCTGGCGAAGGCGCTTTACCGGTCACGCGAGGAGACGGGCGCGCACAAGGCCATCGCCGGAACGGAGTTCATCGACAAGGTCATCCGCATCGACCAATCACCCATTGGGCGCACGCCGCGTTCGAATCCGGCGACCTACACCGGCGTGTTTACCCAAATTCGCGATCTGTATGCCATGCTGCCGGAGTCGCGCGAGCGTGGCTACAAAGCTGGACGCTTCTCGTTCAACGTTGCCGGCGGACGCTGCGAAGCCTGTCAGGGTGACGGCCAGCGCCGCATCGCGATGAACTTCCTGCCCGACGTGTACGTGTTGTGCGAGGTGTGCGGCGGCAAACGCTACAATCATGAGACCCTGGCGGTGAAGTACAAGGGCTACTCGATCGCCGATCTGCTGGAGACGCCGGTGGCCGACGCGCTGCCGATCCTGGAGAACATCCCGCAGATCAAGCAGAAGCTGCAGACGCTGGTGGATGTCGGCCTGGGTTACATTCATCTTGGCCAGTCGGCGGTGACGCTGTCGGGCGGAGAAGCGCAGCGCATCAAGCTGGCGCGCGAGCTCAGCAAGCGGCAGACGGGCAGGACACTGTATCTTCTGGATGAGCCGACGACAGGACTGCACTTCGACGACGTCAGCAAGCTGCTGGAGGTCCTGCATCGGCTGACCGACTTGGGGAACAGCATCGTCATCATCGAGCACAATATGGATGTCATTCGTAATGCTGACTGGATCATCGACCTGGGGCCGGAGGGTGGCGAGGACGGAGGACGCATGGTGGCGCAAGGCACGCCGGAGCAGGTCGCGCGGGTGAAGAAGTCTTACACTGGGCAGACGCTAGCCAAACTGTTGCCCCGTTCGTCCAATGTGAAGAGCAACGGAGTGAAGGTATAAAAATTCATGAGTAAGGCGGAGGAATCATACGTAGGAAGCGCTCACGATTGGCTGGAGCCGGTCGAGTCCAGCACTTTGGTGTCTCGGGTGGAGCACCGCTTTCAGCGGTGCGGCTTAGGATTTAGACAGAATCGGCTTCAGCCGCTGAGGTAACAAATATTACCTCAGGCATTAAAGCGCAATCTAGGAACTGGCGGCAATTTGTGCACGCCTGAAAAGGCGTGCTCCACCCGTTGTCAACATACGCCCGGAGGAAAACCGCTTTAGTGGCTGCATCGAGAGTAAGGTCTACCGCGTCATTAGGTAATCATGCCTCTGTCATCTAACCCGCTGCCGGAGCCGAGTGAGAGCTTGCCTGATCCTTTGCCAATCGTGCCGGAGAATCTCGGCATCCCCCCAGATCCGATTCAGTTGACACCATCGGAGCCGCACGTCGCATTTCCTGCGCAACCGTCTTTCCCCGCATGGTCGCTATGGGATGTGCTGGCGGTGCTGGTATTCACCGCCGTTGCGGTATTCGGCTTCAGTCTGGCCGCACTATTTATCGCACGCGCCGTGCCTGCATATCGGCAGATGACGGTTTCCGAGTTGGCCACCAATGCACGCGTGGTGATAGGAGCGCAGGCTGCAGCCTACCCGCTTGTGCTTTTGTTCATATTTGTTCTGGTGCGCTCCCGAACCCACGAGCGCTTCGGCAAAGCGATCCACTGGAATTGGCCGGGAATTTCTGCGCCCGGATTCTTCGTCATGGGAATCGTTTTGGCGGTGGTTGTCGATGGCTTGTCGCGCTTTCTGCCGATCCCCAAGTCGGTGCCGATGGACAAATACTTTACCGATGCCGCGAGTGCGTACTTGATGGCCCTCTTTGGAATCACCCTGGCGCCGTTGCTGGAAGAAATTTTTTTCCGCGGGCTCTTATACCCAGTGCTGCGTCGGGCATTCGGCCTGACCATCGCCGTGCTACTGACGGCGGCTGCCTTCGCTGCCATTCATGGGACCCAGTTAGGCTACGCCTGGGCGCCGATCCTGAGCATCTTCGTGGTCGGCGTCGTCTTCACCGGCGCCCGCGAGCGCACCAACTCCGTCGCCAGTTCGTTCCTCATGCATTGCGGCTACAACTTTGCGCTGTTTGGCATGCTGTGGCTGGCCAGCGACCACTTCCGTCACCTGGAAAAGGTGGCCGGTTGAGATGGTATGGTTAGCAGGATGGCAAATGCGCGCGAACAACTGCTGGCCATGCTGGCGGAGAAATCATTTCGCCTGGGCGAATTCAAGCTCTCCAGCGGCGGAACCAGCGACTACTACATCGATTGCCGTTTGACCACGCTCGATGCGACCGGCGCGCTGCTGACCGGGCAGGCTGTCTTCGAGGAGATTGGCCTGCGGGGTTGGCACCCTGATGCGATTGGCGGGCTGACCATGGGCGCCGATCCGATCGTGGTGGCGACTTCGGTAATCAGCGCGCAACAGGGAAAGCCGATGCACGGCTTTCTGGTGCGGAAAGCCGAGAAGGCGCACGGCATGGGCCAGCGCATTGAAGGCTTTCGCCAGAAGGCGGCGCGGGTGGTGATTGTTGATGACGTGTGCACCACGGGGGCTTCGACTATCCAGGCTATTGAGGCCGCGCGTGAGTTTGGATTTGAGATCGCCGGTGCGTTGTGCCTGGTGGAGCGCGAGGAAGCAGGCGGTCGTGCGAACGTCGAGAAGGCTGCGAATTCGGCGAAGTTCATCGCGCTGTTCACCGCCAACGATGTTCGTGCGCAACACTTGAAACGCGAGACGCCTCGGATATTTGCAGTCAGCGCCAAGTGCGATCTCTGCGACCGGCCGGCGGTGACCAATTCGCCGGGAAACCGCTGCGAAGTGCATCGGCCGTAGGTTCGACTCTTCTTTGAAGGGGCGCGGCTTCAGAGGCTGCGGGAAAAATCGGTTAGCCGACGGTTTGTGTCAGGGCGCGACTTCAGTCGTGCCGATAAGTTTGTTTGTTTTTGTCATCCCGAGCGGGCTTCAGCCCGCGAGGGATCTGCTTTTACGATTTTTTTAGCAACCTGTTCAACCGCGCCAATCGGGCAGCTTGCGGTTGGGCTTCAGCCCCTGAGGGAATTCGGTTAGTATTTTTGACGAAAGCCTTTCGATTCAGCGTAAACTAAGGTCAAGTTGGTTTGGGAGAAATGGGATCGTGGCTTTCTTGAAGAAAAAGGAGTCTCCGGAAGTTGTCGTGGAGATCCCAGTCTTGTGCAGAATATGGAAGGAACAGGGAGTTTTTAACGGCATCGCAGAAGATCTCCCGGTGGCTGTATTTGGCAAGACCCATGAGGAAGCGCAGAGCAACCTGAGAGATGCCGTACTCAGTCACTTGGAAGCCCTCAGAGAACTTCACAAGTTGGAGCCGGTGGTAGAGCATCTGCGCAGCCAAGCCAGGGACATGCATTTCTCATCGCGAGAGCTTCCGCGCGACCAATCCTTCTTCCGGTTCTCGGCGGCTATTCACGACAGCCAAATCCTCGCTTTGGTATAAATGAAAGAATCCAGGCTCCCTCCGCAACTGACGTGGAGGGAGTTTGTGCGTGTACTCGAGGCTCTGGGATATCAGGCGATGAAAAGCAAACGGGGGTCGGCTCGGTCATTTCATTCGAAAACGCGGAGCCCAGCCGTAGTTACCTTCCACGAACCGCATGGCAAAGATCCGATTCGAGAAGGAACTCTCCGCGAGTATCTCCGTAAACTTCAGCTAGGACGCGACGAGTTTCTGGAATTACTGGAGGGGCGTTGAAACTTCGTCCCGATCGTAATTCACCGCATCACTAAGTGGCATGATTAAAACTCTGGAATGGACGGACGCGGGGGTGCGCTTCATCGATCAGACCAAGCTGCCCACGGAAGAGACCTACGTCACCTGCAAGAACTACGAAGAAGTTGCCAACGCAATCCGCACCATGATTGTGCGTGGCGCCCCGGCTATTGGCGTCACCGCTGCCATGGGAGTTGCGCTGGGTGTTCGCGACTCGCAGGCCAAGGACCACGCCGAACTGAAGCGCGACTTCGACCGCATCAGCGAGGTCCTCGCCACGACCCGCCCGACTGCGGTCAATCTTTTCTGGGGGATTCGCCGCATGCGCGACAAGTTTGAACAAGTCAGCACCGAGCCAATCTCGCGCATTAAGCAGGAACTGGTGACCGAAGCGCAACGCATGCTGGTGGAAGATATTGCGGCAAACCAGGCCATGGGCAAGCATGGAGCGGTGCTGCTTCCTTCCAACGGCGGAGTCTTGACCCACTGCAATGCGGGCGCTCTGGCGACCTGCGGCTATGGGACGGCGCTGGGCGTGGTTCGTGCAGCAGTCGATTCGGGGAAGCAGCTGCATATGTTTGTCGATGAGACCCGTCCGTTTCTGCAGGGCTCACGTCTGACAGCGTGGGAGTTGATGAAAGACCACATTCCCACCACATTGATCTCTGACAACATGGCTGGCTCCATGATGCAGCAAGGAAAAATTGATGCCGTGATTGTGGGAGCGGATCGCATCGCTGCCAACGGAGATGTTGCCAACAAGATCGGCACCTATACGGTTGCGGTCTTGGCCAAGGAGCACGGCATTCCCTTCTACGTTGCGGCCCCCTTTTCGACGGTCGACCTGGCGACGCCTGATGGCAGCCGCATTCCCATTGAGCAACGCGCCTCGCGAGAAGTGACCCACCTGGCCGGCAAGCAAATCGCGCCCGATGGCGTGACCGTCGAGAACCCTGCGTTCGATGTCACCCCGAATATCTACGTCACCGCGATCATCACCGAACGTGGTGTCGCACGCCAGCCCTACACGGAGTCGCTGCGCGAATTCTCGACCGCGAGCGTCACGGCCCAGCCCTAGAAACAATTCGTGAGCGCGGAAACATACCATGAGCTTCACTGTCCTCGATTGGACCGCCATCGTCGGCTATCTTGCGGTCACGCTGATCATGGGGCTGTGGTTCCGCCGCCGCTCCGCGCGCAGCGTTGACGACTACTTTGTCTCCGGCCGCAATGTGAACTGGTGGTTGGCCGGGACCTCGATGGTGGCAACCACCTTCGCTGCCGATACCCCACTCGTCGTGACCGGGCTGGTTTACTCGCAAGGGATCTCCGGCAATTGGCTGTGGTGGGGCTTCCTGTTCTCGGGCATGATGACGGTGTTCTTGTTCGCCCGCCTGTGGCGCCGCTCCGGTCTGCTCACCGACGTGCAGTTTGCCGAGATTCGCTACTCGGGCAAGCCGGCCGCATTCCTCCGCGGATTCCGCGCGCTCTACCTTGGCCTGCTGATGAACTGCGTCATCCTGGGATGGGTGACGAAGGCGATGACCAGCATCGTCGGTACCACGCTGGCGGATACGCCGATGCTGACCAACATCAGCCGCTTCATGAGCGCGCATTTTGGTTCGGTGTGGAGCGGCAATGACGGCGCAGCGCTAGCTATCTGCGTCTTCTTCCTGATTCCGTTTACCGGACTATATGTCACGCTGGGCGGGCTTTGGGGAGTGCTATGGACTGATCTCTTTCAGTTCGTGCTGAAGATGACGATCGTTATCGCGGTCGCTTATTTCGCGGTCGTTGCGTGTGGCGGCATGACGGCCATGCTCGACAGCCTGCGCCATATGCACGCCGCCGCCGGCGCGAACGCTGCCAATCCGCTCGGCTTCTTCCCCGAATTTTCGCGAGGCCTCACCGCCGAGCCGCTGTGGATGGTTCCGGTTGCCAGCTTCCTGGTGTTCATCGGACTGCAGTGGTGGGCGTTCTGGTATCCGGGCGCGGAGCCGGGCGGCGGCGGCTATATCGCGCAGCGTATCTTCAGCGCGCGCGATGAGAAGCAGGGGCTGCTCTCGGTGCTGTGGTTCAACATTGCACATTATGCCATTCGTCCATGGCCATGGATTATCACCGGATTGGCTGTCGTCATTCTGTATCCCGGGCTTCAGCATCCCGAGAGCGGTTACATGCTGGTGCTGAACGAGCATCTCCCGCACCAATATCGCGGGATCGCGATTGCGGGATTTCTGGCTGCATTCATGTCCACCATTGCGACGCAACTGAACTGGGGCGCGTCGTATCTGGTCTCGGACTTTTACCGCCGCTTCATGAACCAAGGCGCCTCCGAGCGGCATTACATTTTAGCTTCGCGTTTGTGCACGGTATTGCTGGTCATCGTGTCTGCCTGGGTGTCGGTGCAGCTTAGCTCCATTGCGTCTGGCTGGCAGGTGGTGTTGCAGATTGGCGCAGGCACCGGTGCGGTGTACATTCTCCGGTGGTATTGGTGGCGGATCAACGCCTGGAGCGAAATTTCCGCCATGGCCTGTTCGCTGCTGATCACCATCATTCTCAGCCGCTGGCAGCCGTTCACCGGCAACAGCTCGCTGGTGTTCGCAAAGGGCGCGTTGACGACGACGATTGTCACCACAATCGTGTGGCTTACCGTAACGCTGCTGACGATGCCCGAGCCGGACCAGGTCCTATTACGCTTTTACCGCCATGTGCGGCCCGACGTCCGTGGGTGGAAGCGCATTGCGGCGCAAGCATCTGACATTGTGGGACATCGCGACATCGGCAGTAACCTGGGCGCCTGGGCCCTCGGCTGCGCCATGGTTTACATGGGCCTTTTCGGAACGGGGAAGATGCTGTTGCATCAGCCGGCTACCGGAATTCTCCTGCTGCTTGGATCGGCAGCGTGTGCCGTGCTGCTCTATCGTGGCGTAGTGCAGAATTTCAAAGTCGAGCCACCGGAGACGAGCGGTGTCACCAATTGGATTGAATCGCCGGGGACCAGATTGCGCCAGACCGCGGCTTCAGATTCCGAAAAAGATGAATAATCCATCCGAAGGTAAAGCACCGCTCTACCCGTATCCTCGACGGACTACGCTAATTTCGAAACCGATCTAGTCGGCGATGTCAAGCGTCGTGATGGCTGGCGGCTCTTCGTGCTGCTCGATGGGCCCGGCTTTACTCACTTTTGCCAGCTCAGCGTTTAATTCGCCGCCGACCAGCATGGCGAAGCCCGTCCAATACAGAAAAATCATGAGCCCGACTACGGCCCCGACTGCGCCGTACATCTTGTTGAGGTGGGCGAACCGGCGAAAGTAAATCCCGAGGCCAAAGGAAAGCAGCAACCAGCAGCCAACCGCGAGGGCGGCGCCGGGCAGTGTCGACCGGAACCTCTGCTTTACGTTGGGGGCCAGGAAGTACAAAAGCTCAACGGCAAGGATGGTGAACCCCACGGCTACCGTCCAGTGAATGAATGGCCACGCGACCGCAAAGAACCACGACAAATGCAATCGAGCGGAAAGCCATTCGCCAAAATGCGGACCGACAATCATCACCGCCAAAGCCGTCAGCAGCAGAAATCCGATCAAGAAGGTCAAAGCGATGCCGAGAGGGCGGGTCTTCCAGAATGGCCGCGTCTCCTCCACCTCGTAGGCAATATTCAGGGCCTCGATCGTCGCCACGAATCCCCCGGATGCGGTCCAGAGCGTGCCTACCAAACCGGCGGAGAGAAGCGTGCCACGGTTAGGAGAGATAATCTCGGAGAGCACTCTTTGGATCAGAACCATGCCGTCCGCGGGGACGAAACGTCCCATCAACTGCAGAACGTGCCCGAACAAATCGGGAATAGGGATGTAGGCGACGATGCCCGCCAAAAGGACCAGCGCCGGAAACAAGGAGAGAATGAAGTAGTAAGAGAGCGCGGCGGCCATGTACAGCATGTGATTGCGTTCCACATCCGTAATGGTCTTACCGATGGCGGTCTTGACTTGCTGCCAGTGCATTTGCGCCTACTTACCTTCGTGTGGAGGGCATGCCTCTCCTCGTACTCTCGAATCGGATTATTTTTCTACATCGGCAACGTAAGCAGCACGCTTTGAAGGGGCACGGCTTCAGCCGTGCCATTGCGCTTGCATAAGATTTGGGTTTAGCCCCTGAGGGAAATTCGAACTTCTCAAATACCGAAGTCCCTCAGTGTCTGAAGCCACCACCAAGGACAGTGGATTACGGCACGGCTGAAACCGTGCACCTTCAAAACGAAAGTCCAGCTGAACAATGCGCCTGAAGCACTTCTTTACCGGCATTTCGTCGGACTGCAACAGTTCGAATGCCGACGCTAGAAGTCCTTGTGATACCGGCCGTCGAGGCCGAAGCCGCCATTCTGGTCACGAACTCCGCTCAGCGACCACTTGCGATTGAGCTGATACTGCATTTGCACCTCGGTGTTTTGCGTGGTGGTCACGTCGGTAGAGAAGGTGACGTACAACTTACTGGTTGCCCGCTGCTGCACCGTGATGCGAGCGCCCGGCGGCTCCGTTCCGTTATTGCCAAGTTGCGGGTCAACCGAAAGCTGCGAGATGCCTGCTACCTTCGTGATTCGGCTGGTGACCTGGCCGGTGACTTGCGACGCGACCAGGGATTCGGCGCCCAGAGTTGCCGATTGCGATGGGGCGGCATTAGAAGCCTCTTCCGTGCTGCCAAACGCCAGCAGATGAATGATGTCAGCCGGGGGAAGTGCAGGATCGGACGTGTAGTCGGTACGCAGACGGTCCAAGGGACCGCGGAAGCGCATGGCGATGTTGTACTGCTGAATCGTGGTCTTGACCTGCAAGTTCACAACGGGTTCAGTCTCAACGGAGTTGACGAACGCGATGGTTCCGCCCTGCACCACGTAGCGGTTTCCCAGAAAGATCAGGTCGCCGCCCGTCAGACTGGTGCGTCCCACAATGACAGGATTGTTAGCGGTACCGATCACGCGCAGGTTGGCGTCGCCCTGAATGCTGACGGCCGGGCTAACGACATTCAGCTCGGAAGTGGAGCGCACCGCGATATTAAGATTCAGGTTGTCGGCAAACCCTTGCGTCGGCGCAGGCGATGCCACTCCACTGAATTGCGCGATGAACTGCGACAGGTCGAAGTCTGGGGTGAAGGAAACCTGATTCACGTTCACCTGCCCCTGTAACCATGACTTCTCCGGCGTGCCCGTCATGGTGAGGTTCAAACCGAGATCGCTACGCACGCTCTGCGGATAGAGCAATCGCAGATCGTTGCCTTTCACCGCGAGGTTGAATTGGATTGCCGGACGATAGGTCACGCCGCCCGACGCGGTCACTGTGCTGCCCCCTACTTCGCCGGTGAAGTGCGTGACGTCTAGCCGGTCGGACCTGAGGGTCAGCACGCCATTTCCGTTGGACAGCCCGATAGGCAAATCCGTTGTAGCGAAGCTGGCATTCACGATACGGATCTGGCCCTCAACGTTTTCCGCGCTCTTATATCCGGCGGCATTGATGTCAAGCTGAAGTTGTCCGCCGCTGCTTACGTCGGGATCGAACATTTGTGCCAGCGACAGATCAACCGTGCCCTGCACGCTCAATGTCGAGGCAGCGCTGCTGTTGACGGGCAAGCGTCCCTGGAAGCGAACATCGGTACCGGTACCCTTGATCTCGCCTGGCAGCAGCGTGAGCACCCCATTCACATAGTCGGCGCGAATGGGAGTCACGGCGCCGAGCTGCACATTCACCGGCGAGCCAGTCGTCCCGACCGTGCGGTAATTCACACCCAGCGTCGGAATGTTGAGATGCGCCTCGACCAGAGCTTTGTTCTTCAGCGGCCCGCGCAATGACGCGTGAATTTCAGTCTGGCCACTTAAGTTCGCAGCCTGCGCAGGAGCATAGACTGCCAGCAACGGTTGCAGCGGAACCACCGGCGTGTCGAGGGTCGCGTCGGCGTAATAGTCGCCGGTCAAAGCCACTCTGCCCTGCGCGCGCAGTGGCGTGTTCAGCACCTGCGAGCCTAGCGTAAATGCGGCTTGGTGATTGGCTACATTCGCCTGCAGATCGATGTTGCGTATCTGCTGCTTCTGGATGTCGAGTTGCGGAATCGTAAGCGAGGCCTGCCCTTGCGGGTCCTTGATCGTGCCGCGACCGCTCGCCGTCAGGTTTAGCGTGCCTGCCACTTGCATGTTGCGTTCACGCAGCGTTCGTATCTGATCGAGGTGAATGTTCTTCGCCTGCAACAGCGCGTCGTAACCCTCCTGCTTGGGGTAATACGTGAGCTGACCTTGCGCCAATCCGGCGGCTGCCCGCACCACGAGGTTTGCGTGCACTGTATCGCCGCTTCCCTGAAAGCGTACGTCGGCCGCCTGGATGGGTTCGCCGGAGACGCTTGCATTGTGCAGACTGACATCGCCTTGCCCGATCGGATTCAGGTGCGTTCCGTGGACAGCGATCTTGGCATCCAGCGTGCCGGATACCGGCGTGTTGGAATTGGCAGCGCGCGCCAGTTCGGCGAGAGAAACCTGCGATGCGTTAATGTTCGCCACGATGGGACTGGAGGACGTGTACGCCCATTGATGCAGCCCCGATTGGACACTGAAATTTACGTGGCCCTGCTTCGCCGGCTCAAGATAACCATTCTGTAAGCTGATCAGCGAAGGACTTGCCTGCACGCTGGTGCGCAACTGGCGGAATGCGGTTCCGCGAACTTGCACATTGCTGGCGTTCAGTTGTCCGGCAATCTGTGGATTGCTGGTCGTACCGCGCACCGTTCCATTGAACGAAGCCGTGCCATGTAGATTCAGCGGGGGCTGCGCAGCTTGAACGGGCGCAGGTTTGCTGAACATGTCGGCAACGGTTTCCAGCTCATGAAGGTCATTCGCCTGCACGCGAACTTGCAGCGCTGAACGATTGCTGAGCGTGCCATTGAGGTCGATCGAAGTTTGCGGAGTGTGGATGTAGCTCTGTTTCAGCGCAATCTGTTGCGTTGCTCCGGCGTACCGCGCGTGGATGACGGCATTCACCGGCAACGACGCGTTGGCGGCGCCGTTCTGCGCGGGCGCGACATTGGCCTTGGCGGTCGCATCGGACTGGACTGCCAGATTGTTCATGCTGCCGGTCCAACTGGCGTCGGCGGTGGCGTTAACAACACCCGAGATCGCAACCTGCTTCATCGAAACGGAATTGGCAACCCGTTTTACGTCGGCCAGCGAAATATTGCGCACCGCGGCGACAATGTGCCCTTCCTGTTTGCCTGCGAGGTCATGCACCGTGGCCGTCGCAGAGAGCTGACCTCCCAGCAATCGCGCCTGAATGTTGCGCAGTTCCGCATTCCCGTTGGTGAGCCAGTAGCGGGCGCCAAGATCGCGGATATCGGTGCGGAGACTTGGGGTGCGAAGCTGCAGCACGGAGCTCTTAATGGTTCCTTCCGCTGAAGTGGTGTCAAGCGGTTGCCGGCCGGGAACGGAAGTGTAATCGCCGGTGCCGTTCAACACAACCACACCGCTGGGCAATGACGGATTCTTCAGGACCTGGCGCAACTGCGCCGTATCCAGCATTACCGTGTAACGGGCATGGACTCTGGGATTGCTGTAGTTGTTCAGCGAAGCATAGAGCAGCAGCTGCGATTGGCCGCTCTTCAGCACAACGTTGCTCAGCGTCGTCCGATCGCGCCGGATGTCGAACTGCGCGCTCAGGTCATGCTGTACCGGTTCATAGCTTCCGTACTGCAGGTTACCGTCCTGGTAAGACAGGCTTCCGAAATACCGGCCGCCGGCGGCGGCGTCGTAGTTCGACTGGAATTGCAAATCGCGCAGGTTCGCATAAAGCGTACTTTTGCGATCGTTGTAGTACAGCTCACCACGATCAAGAAGAATGCGTCGTATTGCGAGATCGAAAATATTTGTGTTCGAGTTGCTACTGCTTTGCGGCTTGGGAAGATTGTTCTGACCCTTCTGGTCCACGATGAAATTGACGACCGGATGATCGACGGTGACGTTGTCGAGGTTCCATTGACGATGCAAAACGGAGATGACTCGGACCCCGAGGCCGACGTGATCCACCGTCAGCAAGGGCTCATTCGCGCCAGGTCCAGTTCCGTAAATCGTCAGGCCGTAAAGATCGAGTCCGAGATTCGACAAATGCAGGGCGAAGTTCTGGAGCTGAACTTTGGTATTCAGCGAATCGCCGGCTTTCTTCTCCGCAGTTCGCAGGACGTAGGTGTGGAAAGAGGCGCTATGCAGCAGGACGTAAATCCCAATTCCGCCAACCAGGACGAGAAGAGCGAGGGCCGCAACAATCCACGCGCTTACGCGCCACCATCTTCCACCCTTGCGCGGGGGGATCACATACGGTTTGCCCGGCTCTTGCGGGGGAAATCCTAAATCTCTCAGAGCCATGGTTAGAATGCCTGCCCCAGAGTCACAAACACTTGTGTAGCTTTGATGCCAGGCACAGGATTCAAGTTGTGGCCGATGTCGATGCGAATGGGCCCAACCGGAGTGGCATAGCGAAATCCGATGCCTACCGAATTGCTGTAGAGCGAGGTGAAATCGTGAAAGCCGATGATGGGAAATACGTTGCCGCCATCATAAAAAGTAACGATCCCCAGTCCTTTCTTGATGAAATCGAGAGGATAGCGAAGCTCGGTATTCAGGATCAGCAGCTCGTTGCCGCCGGCGGGAACCGTGATCTTCGAGCACGTGGCCGGGTCGGCCGGATTGCTGCAAGCCGCCACGACACGCTGCGGGCCCGCGCCGTTGAGAGGAAAGCCGCGCAAAGTGCTGCCACCGCCCGAGAAGAAACGTTGGCTTAGCGGGACTTCGCTTCCAGCATAAGCCTGCTCCAGGCCTACACGAATGCTGTTCGCCCAGATGATCCCTTTGCCGATGTTCTTGTAGTAGGCGGTCTGTCCGACAAAATTGGCGAAGCTGAAGTTAGAGCCGAGCCATGCCGGATTCACGCTCAACTGGTAGGTCTGATAGAGGCCGCGATGCGCGTCCAGCACATTGTCGCGGGTATCGTAAACCCAGTTCGCCGATAAAGTGGACAAGTGCACATTAAGCTGGTCAGGCGGAACCAGATCGGGGATCAGCAAGTTGCTGATACGGGTGAGCTGAAAGTTGTAGCGCAGGAAGAGGTGGGTCGTCTTCTTGGCATTAAGCGCCCTCTCCAGTTGGTAGCCCAGGTTGCCGATTCGCGCGGTGAAAATTGGATTCTGGCTATCGTGCTCGCCGGAGAGAATGGCGCTGCTCTTCCAACTGCTGCCGCGGAAGGAAGGGTCGGTGTAAGACAAACTGGCTTGCTGGTCCAGTCGTCCGGCAAACGCGCTGATGGTGAACGACTGGGCGCGCCCTCTCAGATTGCGCCGGGTGTATTCGAAGGTTCCGTCTGGTCCCCAAAAGGTTTTCTCGCTGGTCCTGAAGTTGGGAGGAAGCCCTACCGGCGGAATGCCGGGCACCACCACCGTTCCGCTGGGAACGCTGCCACCGCGGTTCACCACCTGGAAGCCAAAGCCGTACACGATGGAATTTCGTTTTCCTTCGTGCACCTTGACCACGACATTTTCATGGTTCTGGTCGGTGATGGGCCGCATGGGAGCAACCTCGGCCCAATCGAAGACGCCGAGGTTGTACAAGTGGCCCTCGGAACTGAATAGAGCGTTTTCGCTCAGCGGCTCGTCAGACTTGATCTGAAGCTGCTTGTTGATGATGCTCTGCTTCGTGTGCTGTCTTCCGTCGGTGATGATGGTTGCGGTTGTGACCTGCGGACCCTCACTGATCTGGTAAACCACGTTCATGCGATGCGGATCGCCGGGCGCCGGCTTTGCGGTTGAACGGAAACCCGCGTTCAAGTATCCCAAGGTCAGGTAACGCGCCATGATCTGGTTACGATCTTTCGTGACCAGGTCCTGCGAGTAAGGCTTGCCGGGGCCGAGGTTCAGGCCATGCGGCGCAAATTGCGCCTCCGGCAAAGTGTTATTGCCCTCGATCTTTAGGTCTTGCACCACGTCGAGCGGGCCTTCGGTGACCTGGAAGGTGATGTCCACGTTTCCGTTCTTGCGGGCGACGTTGGGAACGACCTCCGCCTCGCTGTATCCTGCCGCACGATAGGTGTCTCTCAGATTTTTTGCGCTGCTGCGCACCAAAGTCTCGCTGTACTTGCCATGTGAGATCAGGCGTGCCTTCTGTACGCTGACGTGCGATTGCAACTCCTTGCTGCTGAAGTGGTGGTTGCCTTGGAATGCGATCCCCTCCACTTTGTGACGGCCGTCTTTGTGGATGTCGTACACGATCGACATCCCACTCTCGTTCTTCGCGGTTTTTACGTCAACCGTGGTGTCGAAGTAGCCCTTGGCCTGGAAATAAGAAATCAGATTGCGCTGCCCTTCCTTGATGAGCTCATCGTTGACGGCATTTACCTGATACATGGGGAGCAGATTGTGCAGGGTGCGTTTCCAAACGTGAGCGCCAACCGCGGTCACCTTGACTACCGGTCCGGTCGTCACTTGAAACACGATATCGGCCCGGTTGGTGTTGGAATCGTATTCCGCCGAGACCAGCTTCACCTCGCCCGTGATGTAGCTCTGGCCGGCGAGGGCAGCCTGCAAATACCGGGTCGCGCCTTGCAGGCGATCGTACGAATACCTCATTCCCGGTTTCAGAGAGTCAGCGCGTAAGCGCGCCATCACCGAGCGTAATTTTTTTTCCAGGTAACGCGTCTCTTCCGGATTCGCGCCGGCGAGATTAATTGTGCCGATCTTTGCGCGAACGCCCAGATTGGTACGGAACACGATGTTGGCCAGCCCGAAGTCGCTTTCCGGCTCGATCTGCGGACGCACTTCCGCTTGAAAGTAACCGTGCTGCCGGAAGAATTTCACCAGCGCATTTTCGGCCTGCTGAACATCGCTGGCGGAGTAGGGCGTCTGCGAGTTGTAATTCGCCACTTGCAGGAGGCGTGAGTACGCGAACTCTTTTATCGCGCCGGGAAATTCGTACATGCCAACGTAAACGGCTGGCTCAAGAATGAACACGACCCGCACTCCATTGGCTTCCGGCTCCAGATCAAGCTTTACGTCCTGGAAACCGCCGTGTTGCTTCAGGCTGGCGGTGCTCGAGTCCACATCGTTTTGCGAAAGGGGCTGACCCGGTTTCACCGAGATCAGCCCCTGCACGCTTTTGAAGGTGACATCCGGACGGCCGGCGATGTCAACCGATGCTACGTTTTGCCCGATATAAGAGGAGAGTTGCTGGTTGGACATTTGCGCGGTCACGGGAATCCACACCAGCAACGCGAGGAGCGTTCCCAATATCCGCGCACCGAGAATGTTTACCGAGCGAAGTCGCATAGGGTCCGAAGCCAGCGCGGAGTCAAACTGAAATCTCCTTCGGGTCAGATGCGGAAGCTAAGCTAATGTTTGGCCATGGGGTCTTGTCGATGGGAAAGGTCCACTCTTTTTGAATGTCATCCTCAGTGCCACATGAACCCACGCCCCACGCATAGGAATGAAAATTAACCACCGAGGCACGGAGATCACGGAGAAAATCGGATATAAACCAAGAATTCCGTCCTCTCCGTGTCCTCCGTGGTGAACGATTTTCGACGGCGGGATAAGCGCAGTGACGAGTCGAAGGAACTCTTAGAGCAGTTTCGCACCTGATGTATAGGCAGCGGCTGGAGCACGCCTTTCAGGTGTGCATAATTGCGAATGCAAAACCGTCTTACGGTATGGGCTGGGGTTTTTGCGACATCAACTCTTCGAAGCGTTTGTCGGTACGCAGCGAGGCGAACTCGGAGTCGGTGTACACCTTTTTGATGTCCTTGTAGCCTTCTTCCATGGCTTTGCGCAGATATTCCAAAGAGCGATCCACGTTGCCCGCTTGCGCGTACAGCCTGGCGATCATGAAAGAGAACTCGGCGCGATCTTCGGGAGAGCCGGATTGCGCCATCACTCCAATCCGCGAAACGCGATCGAAAATGTCAGGATCGAGTACGTAAGCTACGCGATATTGTTGCGCGGCCAACGCGTACTCGTGCTTGCCAAAGTACGAAGTTCCCATGTTGTAGTGGAATACGGCGTCGTTGGGTTGCAAGGCCAAGGCCTTCTTGTAGTACTTGATGGCCTTGTTGTAGTTCTTGTCCCGCTGCTCCATGTAACCGCGATTGTTGTACCCTTCGGGGGCCCTCTTGTCGGCCTTGATGGCTTTATCGAAGCACTTGGTCGCCTCGGGATACCTTTGCAGGAACAGGTACGACATGCCTTTCTTGTTCCAAAGGAGGGCCGTGGGCTGCTTAGCAATGGCCACCGAGTAGAAGTCGATGGAGTCGAGATAACGCTTTTGAGCCCGCAGCTCATCGCCCTGTTCTTCCAAAACCTGGGCGGAAGCGCTGCCGTCGGGGACCGGCGAGGGTGGGTTCACCTGCTGTTCAACGCCGCTGGCCAGGAGGCAGAGTGGAAACACCAGCAGCAAGATCACCAGCAGCGATAGCGGCAGCAACGTCCGTGGCAATGGGAAACCAGCCATGACCGGACCTCCAGAGTCCCGTCCTTGTCCAATATTAGACCTATTTTGGGCCCGGATTGTTCCCTTTCTCTGAACCATCGGCCGCATTATTTTGCGGCTGGCTATTTTGCGGCGGTTCATTTTGCTGCTGGTCGCCGTTGTCACCCCGGCCGAACAGGCGGCTAAAGAAGCCCCGCTTCTTTTTCGCTGGAGGCTGCTGGCCCGGCGCAGGCTGACCGTTGGCCGCTTGAACGGGAGTTCCGCCGGCTCCGGGCTCAACCACGCCATTGGTGGTCGGCGGTGGCTGGGCGACCGTGGGCGAGCCTAGACCGAAGATCTTGGTGAAAAAGCCACGGTGATCGCCGGCGGCCTGGTCGCAGGTCTCCTTCGGTTCGGTGCCCGCGATGAACGCGACCGTGTAAGTCTGTGGACAGGAAGCGGTTGCCAGCCGGTTGGTCACCTTGTCCAGCGTCACCTCAACCACGCCGGAAGGCGCGGAGAAGTTCTTCATGTCCGCATACTGTGGCAGTTTGGCCGCACGCTTCATGAACTCGGCCCAGATGGGCGCGGCCGTCGCGCCGCCGCTGAGCTTTAGATCGGTGTAGTCGTCATTTCCTACCCACACGATGCACAGCAGGTTGGTGGTATAGCCGGCAAACCATGCGTCGTGCGAGGTTCCGGTCTTGCCCGCCGCAGGCGCTTCGAACCCTCTGGCGCGCACGGGATAACCGGTGCCGTTGTTGACCACAGCCTCCATCATGGTGGTCAACACGTAGGCGACACGCGGGTCGAGCACCGCCTTGCTGTCGGTCTTGTAGTTGTCGAGAATGTTGCCGCGCGCATCGCGCACCGACTTCACCATGATGGGATTGAGGTGCGTGCCCTGATTGCCAAATACGGTGTAAGCTCCCGCCATTTCCAGCGGAGTAGCGTCGTAGGCGCCGAGAGCGATCGCCGGTGTCGCTCGCACGCTGGTGATTCCCGCAGCCTTGGCCAGCGCGGCCACCTTATCGAAGCCAACCTCCTGCCCAACCCTAACGGTAGCGTTGTTTAACGATAGGGCCAGCGCGTAGCGAGCAGTCACTTCTCCATTGAAATTGTCGTGATAGTTGCGGGGCTCGTAGACTTGGCTTCCGGTGGTGATGCTGACCTGAGAATCGTCAACTAGCGTGGCCGGAGTGAAGACGCCGGGAGGATTGGGATTGTTATCGCTACCCTCGCCATTGACATCGGGGCCGCTTGCCACCATGGTCTGTCCCGTCACGGCGGTGTTAATGGCCGCCGCGTAAACGAACGGCTTAAAGATGGATCCAGTGGGACGCTTGGCAATGGCATGGTCCAACTGGCTCATGCCATAGTTGCGGCCTCCGACCAGCGCCAGCACCTCACCGGTATGCGGATCGATGGCCACCAGCGCTACTTGCGGCATGGGTCCCGACTCGACCGTGGTTTCCGTCTTCGCTTCCTTGCCCGAGCCGACTTTGATCTTGTGGGTCCGCCGCTTCTCCACCTGCTCGTCCACCAACTTCATGCCGGTGTCCACGGCCTCGGCTGCGGCACGCTGAAGGTCGGGATCGAGCGTGGTGTAAACGCGATAGGCGTGATCGTTCAGCTCGCTCTCGCTGAACTGATTGGACAGCTGGTCCTTTACCAGATCAACGAAGTAGGGAGCATCGCTGGCTTCCACGTTGGGCGGCGCCACTTTCAGCGGAGCGGCCTGGGCACGGTCAGCCTGCTGGCGGGTGATGGCGCCCGTCTCGACCATGGAGTCGAGCACCAGGTTGCGGCGGTCCAACGCGCGCTTCGGATTCTTGTACGGCGATAGATAATTCGGGCGCTGGATCATCCCGGCCAGCAAAGCCGCCTCAGGCAGGGTGATGTTCTTGATGTCCTTATTGAAATAAGCGCGCGAAGCCTCCGCAAAGCCATTGATGGTGAAGGAGCCGCGCTGTCCCATGTACACCTGATTGGCGTACATCTCAAAGATGCGCTGTTTGGAAAACTTGTGTTCCAACTCCATGGCGATCAGCATCTCTGTCAGCTTGCGCTTGACGGTCTTCTGCGGCGAGAGGAAGAAGCCGCGCGACAGCTGCATGGTCAGAGTGGAACCACCCTGTCCGTGACGGCCTTCGCGTACGTCGACCGCGGCCGCCTCCAGCAGGCGGTAATAATTGACGCCATTATGCTGAAAGAAGCGGCGGTCCTCGATGGCGAGCACCGCGTCCACCAGCACTTTCGGAATTTCATCGAACTTGATGATCTCGCGCTTGGAGCGGTCTTCGCCTTCAAATAAGGCGGTCACTAGTTGCGGCTCCAGCTCGTAAGCTTCGAGGTTGCGGTTTTCTCCCCCGGTTTCGTCGATGGCGGTGACTTTGCCGCTCTCGAAATGGATCACAGCGCCTTCGGCGGCGTGGAAGGACTGAGGCCCGGGAATTATCTGGATGCCATTCGGCGTGTAAGCATAGTGACCAACCGGGGAATCGCCGTTTCCGCGCTCTTCCGCGTATCCGGCACGGCGCAACTCGGCGGCAACCTCGGCCGCGTCAAGTTTCTCACCCACGCTGACCGTTTGCGCGCGAGCGTAGATCTTGGCCGCATTGCTGAAGACCGGTCCCGACATGCGGCGGTCCACGATGTCCCCGTACTTCACGTAGAAGTAGGTGAACATCGCCATCGAGACAAAGGCGGCGATGAGAAACCCCGAGACGAAGAGCTTTACCAGGGGATCGGCGATTGAAAAGGATTGAGTGCGGGCGGGCCTTCGCCGAGGGGAATTTCCCCGCGATGCGGAACGGGCCGAAGCCCTGCCATCAGGTAATTTAATCTTGATTGCCACGTTTATGAATGCGCAGAGAAGCCGCTCTCTTTAAGACGGCGTTGCGGCGCTTTCCGTTATCCGAGAAGCCAGTTTCCTTAGCAAATCCTCGAAACTCTTGCTATCCCAAGTGGCGCGGGGGCCCACGGCCAGGCGCAGTAAATTGGCGCCGGGCCAGACGAGGTAAAGGACGACTCCAGAGCAGCCCTTATTGTAAAGCAGGAAGGGCCGGACGCGTCGGCAGGGTGGAAGGTTGGTAACTACCGCAGCGTCCCCGCCAGTTTTCCGCTGGCGATCAGCTCCGCCACTTTCGCGAAGTCGGCGGTCAAGATTCGATCTTCCGCGATGGCGGGAGACACAGACCGAATGGCTGCGTGGGCCGTCTGGCCGCGCTTGCCGGGCTTCAGGGGCGCGCGGAAGTCAATTGCTTGCGCCACCGCGAGGGCTTCGATGGTGAGCACATTGCGCGTGTTGGTGACGACTCGCAGCAGCTTGTTGGCCGCGATCATACCCATGGAGACATAGTCTTCCTGGTTGCCCGACGTGGTGATGGAATCGACCGAAGCCGGATGCGCCAGCACCTTATTTTCGCTGACCAGCGCGGCGGCCGTGACCTGCGCCATCATGAATCCTGAGTTTAATCCCGCGCCGGGCGCCAGGAATGCGGGCAGTCCTTCGTTGAGCGCTGGATTCACCAACCGTTCGATGCGACGCTCGGAGATGCCCGCCAGCCCGCTGAGCGCAATCGCCAGAAAATCGAGGGCAAATGCCAGAGGTTCGCCGTGAAAGTTGCCGCCCGACAGAATATCGCCCGGAAGCGTGGCTCCCACTGCGCGTTTGGGCGCACCAACTTTGCGTTCCTCGGGGAAGACCAGCGGATTGTCCACTGCCGAATTCATTTCAATCTCAAAGACCTCGCGGCAATGGGCGAGCGTATCGCGGACCGCGCCATGCACCTGCGGAATGCAGCGCAGGGAGTAGGCATCCTGCACCTTCTGGCACTCGCGATGCGATTCGCGAATCAGGCTGCCCTCCAGCATGCGGCGCAGGTTCTCGGCGACCAGTATCTGCCCGGCATGAGGACGCGCCTGCTGAATGCGCGCGTCAAACGCGGCGTCAGTACCTTTGAGTGCATCCACGGTGAGTGCGCCGAGTACATCCGCGGTATCCGCGAGGATGTCCGCCTGCAGGAGGGCCAGCAATCCCACGGCGAGCATACCCTGGGTGCCATTGATGAGCGAGATTGCCTCCTTGGCTTGCAACACCAGCGGCTTAATCTCCGCCTGCTTCAGCGCTTCCGCGGCCGCCATGCGCTTGCCGCGAAAGGTGGCTTCGCCCTCGGCGATCAGCACCAGCGCGAGATGCGCCAGCGGCGCCAGATCGCCACTGGCCCCCACGCTCCCCTGGGATGGAATGACGGGATGCACGCCGCGGTTCAGCATCTCGCACAGCGTATCGATGACCGCGGGCCGCACCCCGGAGAAGCCCTTGGCGAGCGAGTTTGCGCGCAGCAGCAACATGGTGCGGGTCACGTCTTCCGCCAGCGGTTCTCCGACGCCCACGGCATGCGAGCGCAAAAGTTTGATTTGAAGGCTGCGGATGTCGTCTGACGAGATGCGCAGGTCGGCGAGTTTGCCGACGCCGGTGTTCACTGCATACGCGACCCGATCGGTCGCCAGCAGGTCTTCCACCACCACCCGCGCCCGCTCGACGGCGCTACGCGCCTCGGGTTGAAGCAGGACCGGGCGTCGCTCGTAGACCGCCTGGCGAAAGTCGGCGAGGGTCAGATCATTGCCGTTGATGTGGAGGGCTTGCATTTCGAAGCAGCGTTTTGATTTGTTAGACGCGGCTTATGAGAATAGTCACCTCTCGCGGCGATTCTGTCCAAGATGGCTTGCGACCATTTCACCCGCGGCGTCCATCACCATAGTAGCTATCTCATAAAATCGCTTTGTATCAGGGCACGTCTTCAGACGTGCCGCAATCGGTTACCAATGACTTGGGCTTCAGCCCCAGGGGAAACCTGGTTTTGCGAGGGCTAAAGCCCTGACTTTTTCTGCTTCACGCCCACAGGGTGAAAAAGCTGCTCGCCGCTTTGCAGGGGCGCACCTTCAGGTGCGCCGTTGGAAGCCTTATTTTTGTCATTCCAGCGCTTCGCCGCGAGGAATTTGTTTCCGGCACGACTAAAGTCGTGCCTTGATACACCTCAGGGCGATTCATGAGATGAGTTCAAGTTTTTCCCGCTGCCTTCAAGAACGACAATATGTACCTCTGCGGTAGTGCGATGCGTTGGAAGTCGGCATCCACCACCAGGTGCACGGTCTCCCCTTCAGCCAGCAGGGTGCCGTCCTCTTCGCGCAAAACCTCGTAGCCGAAATGCAACAAAGAATCGCGCACATTAAGCAGGCGGGTCCGGACGGTGACCATGTCGTCGTAGCGGGCTGGAGCTTTGTAACGGCAGCGCACGTCCACGACGGCGATGTGCGTGCCATCCTGCTTCTCCATATCACGATAGGTGAAGCCCAAGCGGCGCAGCATCTCAACCCGTCCCACCTCAAACCAGATGATGAAGTTGGAGTGATAGACCACACCCATCTGGTCGGTCTCCGCGTAGCGCACGCGAAACCTGGTTTCGTATATCTGCGCTTCCGAGGTCGTGCCTCGCAATTGCCTTTCTTCAGCTTTCAACCTGACACCCGCTTGACCGGAGACTCAGGCATTTCCACCAAGCGACCGGGCCGCGGAGAAAATGCTACCTGCCTTGCAACCGGAGCCTTATTTTTTCGCCGCCGGTGGAGGAGTGCTCGAGGCAGGTCCGTTGCTGACCTTTTGTCCCTTTACGACTTCACCCACAGCCACTGGCTTGCCGTCGGCCACGTAGTCAACGAATTGCACCGGCAACGACTCCACCCTGGGGAATGACGCCGCACTCTGCAATTGGTAATGCACCCTGGGGGCAGCGGAGGCGCCGGAGTTCCCACACTCTCCCACGGGATCGCCTTGTTTGACGGCGTCCCCATGCTTGAACTTAACGCTGTTTTGCTTGAGGTTGGTCAATATGGAGTATTCGCTGTGGCCATGCGAGATCAGAATCATGTTTCCGTCCGGAGCATCCTGATTGGATTCGCCTGGAGGGTTGTCCCCGATATCATTTACCACTCTGACCACTGTGCCGTCCGCCGGAGCCAACACCGGTTGACCAAAGCAGTAGAACTGTTCATTGGTCTTAGCGTCTCCCTCAAAAGGACTGCCGTTCTTCAGCAGAACAAAATCCATGGCAAACTGCCGGTCGTCGGTGGCCTGGTACCCGTTGTTAAAGATTCCCTGGCCTCCCTGGTACACCAGCCATTGGCCAGAGAACGGCAGCTTGAGCTTGGTGGTGTCTTTGTAGCCGGCATTGTGGCTTTGGGTAGTTGACGGTTGCGGTCTGATCGTGAAGACCTCGGTGTCTCCGTTTTCGTCGATGATGATGGTAGTCGACACCGGGACTTTGGCATTCGCGAAATCCGACAGTCGCGAGTAGATCGTAGCTCGTTTCAGCATGTATGGGACGATGTTCTCCGCCTCCACCTTTGTCTCGCTGCCTAGCCTGGTTTTCCATTGCGAAAGCTGGGCCACGAATCTTCGCTCTTCCTCTGCACGTTTCTTATTTTCCGCCGGAGACGTAGCCCAAATGGCGCCCGCCTGACCAGCTTTGAACATGTCAAACAGCTTCCTTCCGCGCTCCTCCGCCGCCTGGCTCATCACCGGATAAGGGGCATAACTACTGGCCGCGGGCGCCTGCGGCTTGGCTGTCGAATTCGAAGATTGCGCGTAAATCATGCTGGAAAACATCATCACCGCTACAATGGAATGCGGACGAAATGTCATCATGACTCTCCCTGTGTTCGCTGCGCATGGCCCCTCTTAGTCGAAGAGTTCACCGGTCCGCAGTAATCCTGTTGTTCAGCGCGGCAGCGTATGTTCATGGGCTGCCGCTCGGTAGCTGTTGAAACTCTGACAATGAATATGCTTGAAGCGACGCTTTGTGGCAATGGAGACGTGGGATTGTTCTGCTCCCAATCGGTTGTAGCTTAAGGCACCGCCAATTCTATCGCAAGTGGGCCTCTACTTCCGGACAATCCTCCTCAAGCGCCGCGCGACTCACAGTATGAACCGCACCGCTCGCCAGCACCTTCACCCTCTATTTCCCTGTCCACCCAGGATTTCGCTTCTCCAGAAACGAGCTTACACCCTCCTGGAAATCGGCTGTCCTGCGGATGCGAGCGTTCTCCTCTACCGCTGCGCCGATTTCCCGGTCGAGACTCTCCGACGCGAAGCGCTTGAGCAGGCGCTTAGTCGCCAGCAGCGAGGCGGGACTATTACTCAGCAGGCTGGCCGCGAGTTCACGTGAGCGGCCAAGAAGCTTTTCGGGTGCGACAATCTCGTTGACTAGTCCCATGCGGAAGGCTTCTTCGGCGCCGATGATTCGCCCGGTGAGCAGCAGGTCGCGCGCGTGCTTTTCTCCGGCCTGGCGCAGCAGAAAGGCCGAGACAATCGCCGGAACAAAGCCAATCCGCACCTCGGTATAGCCGAACTTAGCGTCCGAGGAGGCCAAGGTAAAATCGCAGAGCGTGGCCAAGCCACAGCCGCCTGCTATTGCCGGCCCATTCACGGCGGCAATCGTGACCTTGGGAAACTCATACAGGCTGCGAAACAGGCGTGCCATGGTGGCGGAGTCGGCCAGATTTTCTTCTTCCGTGCGGCCGGTGATCGCGCGCAAGTTGTCCAAATCCATGCCCGAGCAGAACGCCTTACCGGCTCCGGTCAGGATGAGGATTTGCGCAGGCGATTTCTCCACCTCGCCCAGTGCGCCCAGCAGCTCGTCGATAAGTTCGTAGCTGATGGCGTTGCGCTTGTCCGGCCGATTCAGCGTGATGACCGCAACTGGGCCATCGAAGTCGAGGGTGAGAGTTGAATAGGACATTGTTTTTTCGAATGCTAAAAGCTAAGAGCTAATGGCTAAGAGCCTCTGGCGAAAAGCGAATAGCGAACCGCGGCTCTTCTCACATCTTCGGTCCGCTGAACTGGTTTGCAATCTCCACCGCCAGGCGGAACGGTTCCGTGATCGGCTTCTTCAGGGGCAAGTCGGCGCCTCGGCCTTTCAGGGCTTCCAGCAATTTCTCGGTTGGGATATTACCCACCAGCACGTCTTGCGCGAAAGGGCAGCCGCCCATGCCGCCGATAGCGGAGTCGAATCGCCGGCAACCGGCGTCGTAAGCCGCCAGTACCTTCGCTGCGGCCTCATCGGGACGGCTATGCAGATGCACACCGATCTCGATGCCGTCGAACTTCTCCAGCACCCGGCCGAGCAGATCGGCAATCTGCTGCGGCGTGGCTAGTCCCACGGTGTCGGCTAGCGAGATGGCCTGCAAATCCATATCGGCAAGCAAGCCGATCCCCTCGATTAACTCGTCCACATTCCAGAGGTCGCCGTAAGGATTGCCGAACGCCATCGAGATGTAGGCTATGGTGTCCAGGCCGCTCTCGTCGGCCTTGTCCTTCACTCTCTCCAGGATGTCGAGATTTTCCTCGAGCGTCTGGTTCTGGTTGTTCTTCAGAAACGTTGGCGACAGCGAGTAGGGGAAACCCAGGGTCCGCACCGCATTGGTCGCGATGGCCCGCTCGGCGCCGCGCTCATTTACCACGATGCCGATGATCTCGACATCGTCCGGCGGATCGAGTTCGCTGATGACCTGCTCCGAGTCGGCCATCTGCGGAACCGCTTTGGGCGATACAAATGAAACCGCATCAATGTGTTTGAATCCCGCGGCAATCAGGGCCCGCAGGTATTCAACCTTGACGGGAGTGGGAATCTGCCCGGGCAGCCCTTGCCAGGCGTCGCGTGGGCATTCGATGAGTTTGAGAGAATCAGCCATTAGCAATTAGCAATTAGCACCTAGCTGTCAGCTATCGGCTGTCAGCCATCAGCCTAAAAAAAACCGTGGAGCCAAAACCGTTTATGTTGTCATCCCGAGCGAGGACTTTAGTCCGAGTCGAGGGACCTGCTGTCAGCCGGTGAGGCGACACGTGCGTTAGCCGTGGGCCGTTGACCCGCGCCGCGACGGAAGGCTAAGGGCTAACAGCTAAGAGCTAAGAGCGAATCGCGAAGAGCGAATAATCTCTACCCAGCGCATTCACGCCTTAGCTGACGGCTGATAGCTGATGGCTGATAGCTCGGCGCGCAACGCGCGCCCCTACGTTTGCAGCACCCCCACGCTAAACTTCGGCACTTCGGGGTTCAGCGCCGCCGCCTCCAACGCGGTAATGATCGCCTCGCGCGTCTCCGCCGGATCAATGATCTTGTCGATCCATAGCCGCGCTGCCCCGTAACGTGGGTCGGTCTGCTCGTCATATGTCGCCTTCACTTCGTCGAACAGTTTCTTCTTGTCCTCTTCGCTCAGCTTCTTTCCGCCGCGCTCCAGTTGTTTGATCTTGATCTCCACCAGCGTTCCCGCCGCCGAAGCGCCCGCCATCACCGCGTATCTCGCCGTCGGCCACGCGAACAGGAAACGCGGATCGTACGCTTTGCCGCACATCGCGTAGTGTCCCGCTCCAAACGAGCCGCCCACGATGACCGCAATCTTCGGAACCACCGAGTTCGATACCGCATTCACCATCTTGGCACCGGCGCGAATGATGCCGCTCCACTCCGCATCGCGCCCCACCATGAAACCATTCACGTCGTGCAGAAACACCAGCGGCACCAGGTTCTGATTGCAATCCATGATGAAGCGCGCCGCCTTCTCCGCCGACTCGGTATAGATGACGCCGCCAAACTCGGTGCGCTTATTACCCGCGTGGTCCACCTGCTGCACATGCGTCTTCTGATTGGCGACGATGCCGACCGCAAAACCGCCAATACGCGCATACCCGCACAGTACCGTCTCGCCGTACTCTGACTTGTACTCGCCAAACTGGCTACCGTCCACGATGCGCGCAATGATCTCCTTCATGTCGTACTGGCGCGCGGGATCGCCGTCAAAGATGCCGTAAATCTCTTCCGCCGGATAGAGCGGCTCTTCGGTCTGCTTGCGGTCAAAGACGCCGAGCTGGCGGTTGCCCATCTTGTCGACCAACAGGCGAATGCGCGCCAGGCATGACTCGTCATCCGGCTCGCGAAAATCCACCGTCCCGCTGATTTGCGAGTGCATCTTCGCGCCGCCCAGCTCCTCCGCCGAATATTTTGCGCCGATGGCAGCTTGCACCAGCGCCGGGCCTGCGAGAAACAGCCCGCTGCCTTCAGTCATCAGAATGTGGTCGCACATCAGCGGCAGATAAGCGCCGCCGGCCACGCACATTCCCATGATGGCCGCGATCTGCGGAATGCCCATCGCCGACATCACTGCATTGTTGCGGAAGACGCGGCCAAAGTCGTCGGTGTCGGGGAAGACGTCCTCTTGCAGCGGCAAGAAGACGCCGGCGGAATCCACCAGATAGATCGTGGGAATGTGGTTATCGATGGCGATGTTCTGCGCGCGAATCACTTTCTTCGCCGTCATGGGGAAGAATGCCCCCGCCTTCACCGTGGCGTCGTTCACGATCAGCATGACCAGGCGTCCCTGCACCCGCGCCAGGCCAGTCACCGTACCGGCGGAGGGCGCGCCGCCCCACTCTTCGTACATCCCCCACGCCGCGTAGCCGCCCAACTCGAAGAACTCGGTGCCGGGATCGATCAGCAGGGCGATGCGCTCGCGGGCGGTCAGGCGTCCTTTTTTGTGTTGCGACTCGATTGCTTTATCTCCGCCACCTTGGGCGATAAGAAGCTCTTCATTGCGGATGTTGGTCACCATCTCCGCCATGGCTTTCAGGTTGCGCTCAAAGCGCGGCGAGTCAGACTTCACTTTGGTTTCGAACGCGGAGGACGATCCGGAATAATGGCTATGGTCGGTCATGATGAGAGAGAGGCAAACTAACTACGATAAAGCAGAGAAGGGACAGCACGCAATGCGGGTCAATGAAGGGTAGCGGGCAAGTTTGTTTTTCACAGGCTGCTATCACAGATCGAGCAGGATTGGTTCGTCCTGCGGGACAAGGGCCACCCTTCCCGGGATCACTCGAAAGGAGACGACCAGCAACCCCAAGAATATCGCGGCCACGACACCGTACCATCTGAAATGACTGGCCAAACTGCCGTTGAGTGGATACCAGCGGTATGCAACGAGTAGGTCAAGAAGGCCGCAACTGATTCCTCGCAACCATCTCCACTTGTCGTAAAAATATAGCTTGGCTGAGCAATTCGGACATGGCCCTGGTATAGAAGGCTTGCCGGGAAAAATCTCAACTTTGCATTGCGGGCATTGCATTTCTCGATCGTTTAGTGTGTCTGTTCTCCGAGTGCTTTCAGAGTAATCTCTTTGTCATCATCTTGGAAGCGGATTCGGCCTGTGGCAATCGTCAGACTGGCCCACCACCCGTTGGAGAATCCAGTCCCAATGCAAACGCCACGATGGTCCTGCCTCGCCGGCCCGTGCTTTGTTCCAGCTCATCGAGCAGGGCCAATTCCATGTCGTCCGGATCGATCGTCATTTCACAGGCGGCGATCTCTTCTTCGCTGGCGCCGTGATAACACAACTCGCAGACTCCCAAGCCGCCTTCGGATTGTACTGGTGGTCCGAAGACGCGGCAGGTCATCGGTCGGGCCGCATATAGATCGCACATGCCAGTCGCGGGATCGAGCACGGGGCAAGGTTCGTCATTGGCGAACTCTTCGAAGAGGGCGTCAGCGGTCTCACCCTCATCGAGAATGCCGGTCGCGGGATCTCCGGGAAAGTCCGGCGAGACACGG
Organism: uncultured Acidobacteriaceae bacterium; assembly: GCA_963720135.1. Taxonomy (GTDB): domain Bacteria; phylum Acidobacteriota; class Terriglobia; order Terriglobales; family Acidobacteriaceae; genus Bog-257. The sequence goes on along the minus strand of CAVREJ010000014.1, from coordinate 270,521 downwards.
GCAATCGACGCACGTGCGCGATTGCGAATCTGCGCCGCACGGGCAGGATCGGCCACTTCCAATTCGGCGAGACCTTGCTGCAACCGCAATACGTCGAGTCGGTTGATCGCGAAGGCTCCAATGCAGCACTGGGTGCATCCCGGTTTGCAGACCAGCCACTCGCCACTACGGCGGGCCGTATCGGCGAGAGCGGCATCGATAATCTGCACCAACTGCTGGTCGCCGCGCGGAAGCATGGCAAGAGGATAACCCAGACGACTAGATCGGGTAGTGCTGGCCTTTAGGCCAGCGTCAGAGCATTATATTTATATTTTGGCGGACTTTAGTCCGCCAAGGGTTTTCGCGACACTGGCTCCGACGCCGCTGCCAACGGATCCTCCACAATCGCGTCCACTAGCCCGTACCGCAATGCTTGCGGCGCATGCAATTTCTCCGCAGCCAGGAACATCTGCAACGCGTGGGCCTTGCCAATCAGCCGAGGCAGGCGCTGCGTCCCGCCCCATCCCGTGATCAAGCCCAGGGCAGCGCCGCGATGTCCAAACAAAGCATGCACGCTGGCGATGCGCCGATCGCAGGCGAGCGCCAAATCGAGTCCTCCGCCCATGCAGTAACCCTGAATCACGGCGATGGTGGGAGCGGGAAAAGCGGCGACGGCATTCATCAAGCGCTGACCCATCTGAGCGAACCGAAATGCTTCCGCGCCGGTTAGCGCCGCAATCTCGTTGAGGTCGGCCCCGGCCGAGAAAAACTTGGGATTCCCGGCGATCACCAGGCGCGCGGGAGGATGCGCCACAAGCTCCTCGACAGCGGCGGTGAGGGCTTGCACTCGGGCACACGTCAGACGATTTGTGCCGTCGTCCGAGACAAGGCGTAGAACCACCGCTTCACCTTGCGGTTCACGACGGTAGTGGGTTTCTTGGGAAAAGGAATGCACCAAAAGATAGGGTAGCAAAACCGCTGGCATGCAATCGCTATTGCGGTTGTCAATTCCACAAGCAGAGGTGACGCGTGCGACGATTTGCGAAAAAGCGTTAAGATGTCGTTTACAGCAAGAGGAGTGTGGCTAATGTCGCATCATGAATGCCTGACGTCTTCCTCCCGACGGTCGTTCCTGCAGCTTTCTACCGCTGCATCCGCGGCACTAGCGTTCCGCATTGTGACCGAGCCAATGCTGGCATACGCCCAGCAACTGCCGCACGCGCCCGCCGGCGGAGTGCATATCAACGCCAACGAAAATCCGCTCGGCCCCTGCGCAGCCGCCCGCAGCGCGATTACAGCCATCATTCCGGAGACGGGCCGTTACCGCTTTGACGAGGCCCAGGAATTCGTCAAGATCTACGCGCAAAGCATCGGCGTAAAGGCGGACAATGTCAGAATTCTTGCCGGATCGAGCGAGCCGCTACACTACACCGTCATGGCCTTCACCTCTCCCAAGGCGAGTTACGTGACGGCTGACCCTGGATATGAAGCCGGAATGTTCGCCGCCGAGAGAGCCGGGGCACGCGTGGTCAAGGTGCCTCTCACCAAAACTTACGCGCACGACGTGCGGGCCATGATTGCTGCCGCTCCCGATGCAGGCGTGTTCTATATCTGCACGCCGAATAATCCCACCGGAACGCTGACCAGCCATTCCGATATCGAGTACCTGCTGGAGAACAAACCCAAAGGTTCGATCGTGCTGGTGGATGAGGCTTACATTCACTTTTGCGACGCGCCCTCGGCCATCGACCTGGTGAAAGCCGGCCAAGACCTGATCGTGTTGCGCACCTTCTCGAAGCTCTACGGAATGGCAGGCCTGCGCTGCGGATTTGCCATCGCCAGGCCTGACCTGGTGGAGAGGATCGAGAATTATGGCGGCGGCAACCCCATGCCCGTGACCGCGGTGGCCGCGGCATCGGCGAGCCTGAAAGATTCGCAACTGGTGCCCGAGCGAAAGCGCATCAACGCAGAAATTCGCGAGGAAACTTTCCAGTGGCTCGATCGCAACGGGTATTCCTATATTCCTTCTGTATCCAACTGCTTCATGCTCGATACCAAGCGGCCGGCGAAAGAGGCGATCGCCGCCATGGCCCAGCAGAATGTCTTTGTTGGCCGCATTTGGCCGGTAATGCCAACCTATACGCGTATCACGGTTGGAACGCGCGATGAGATGAACCAGTTCCAGGTGGCGTTTCAGAAGGTGATGAAGGGGACGGTAGTGGGAAAGATGTGGCAAAAGGAAGAGCCACTCCGACACATTGATGGATTTGTTTTGCCGGTGTGAGGGGCTGTTCTTAGCTCTTAGCTCTTAGCAAAATGACCAGCTCTTACTCTGTGCCTCTGTGTCTCTGTGGTTGATTACGTCCCCGCCGGCACGCCGCGCGATTTCACGTTGGCGCGAATGAACTCGATGATGGAATCCATCGGGGTGCCTGGCTGGAAGATGGCGGCCACGCCACCCTTTTTTAGCGTCTCGACATCCTGATCGGGAATGATGCCGCCCACCAGCACCAGTACGTCGTCCATCTGGTTTTGCTTCAGCAGGTCCATCACCCGAGGCACGATGGCATTGTGCGCGCCGGAAAGGATGCTGAGGCCGATGACGTCCACGTCTTCCTGCAGCGACGCGGTGACGATCATCTCTGGGGTCTGGCGCAGGCCGGTGTAAATCACTTCCATGCCGGCATCGCGCAGGGCGCGGGCAATCACTTTGGCGCCGCGGTCGTGGCCATCGAGGCCAGGCTTGGCAACCAGTACACGAATTTTGCGATCAGGGGACATGTGCGCTCTTCGCTGTTCGCCCTTCGCTCGTTCGGGGAATTCGCGTCCATGCCCCGCATTTCGTGCGAGTCGAGGGCCTGCGGTCTGGCTGGCAGCTCCCAGGCGAACCTTGAATCATAAACCCTCCCTGTGGATTGCGTAAGTGAGGGCTGTCACTCTCCAGTAGGGTTTCAGATCACGATCGCGCCGTCTTGTCAGTGAGGGAACGGACTCTTCACGGGAGTACGTCCGGCGTTACTGCAATCGGTCTTGACGATCTGCTTGGGGACCCAGATCACGGCGTCTCCGCTGACTGCAGTCTGCAAAAGCCAGTACGGCTTATTGACTACGATGCGGTAGGACGTCGCCGCATCCGTCGACGTCGACGTCCAGGTATACGACGCCAAACTCTGGGTTGCCGACTCCGTCTGCAGGTGCTTCTCGATGTCCCCGGCGCCGATTTCTTCCTGCACCGAAATCGCGCGCGCCGCCACTTGTTTCGGATCATGCAGATACTTGAACTCGTCTTCGAGGCTCTTGCGCTCGAGTTGATCTTCGTCTTCCCGCGGCGGGACCTGCAGTTCCGCAATGGTGCAGCCTTTGGCGAGCGTCTTTTGACTTATCTTCGAAACAGGAGAGAAGTCGACCGGTTCTTCGAGGTCGGGACCAACCGTGCCGACCTCTTCGATGATCAGCAGCGAGCAGCAGCCCATTCGCCCGTAACCAGAAAGGACCGTCTCGCCGCTGGCGGTTTTGGTGGGCTTACCGGGGAAATACTTTCCGACAACGATGGCATGCAGCATCTTCGTCTTCCCGGATTTCTGGGCCGCCTGCAATAACTTCTGTAGTGCGTCGAAGTCGCGGTCCTTGTTGAGAGGCAGTTCCAAACTCTCGAAGGTCCTGGGTCGGTTCTTCGCCAGATGCGGGCTGGGCGTGGCTCCCGGGCTCTCGACACCGCCGCCGAATTCCAGCCATATTTTGCCGCGGTCGTCGCCGCAGTTCGGGTCGTGAAGCATGAACTCGTCAGGCCCAACCGTGATCAGCCCTTCCACGCTGACCAAGCCTTCGTTGTACTTGTCAGGATGCTGCGTGAGCGCGCAGGCCGTGGTGTCGAAGGGCCGCTCCTGTGCACTGGCCGCCGACACGAAGGCGCAAGCAACGGCGATCACGAGCACCAGATACACACATCTCGCGGCCGCCGTTGGCAGGGGATTCATCTACTCACATCTTATCCCGGCGGCATTAGTGCGGATCCGCATTCGGCAACATGATGTTCGGTTTTGCATTGGGATCAGGTGGGAAGCACGTAAGCCCGCCGCCGCCGGTTTTTCTCAACCTCACAGGCCTTGGGCACGCTGTTGTGATGAGATTTCGGTCCTTCCTTAGTGCTGGGCGGTGCAGACCTTCGTCAGACCAACCCATACTGTCGTACGCAATGCCGTAGGTGCGGCCAGCGGAATCTCCCGCCAAGCCGACAGCCACTTGTGAGTCGATTCCCGGCAAGTCATATCGGACAACAAATGCCTTCTTGCTTTCGAATGCGTTTATTGCACACTCGCTCGCAGACGAAGTATCGTGGCGGATCGTCACGCGCCCGCAATCCACAGCCATGGGGCCTGCGAGTGCTAGGAATTCACGCTGCATTGCATCGGGCCCCGTATCGGGAGGAAACGAGGGCACACTCAGAAATTGATACCCGCGAAGTGCGACCCATCCGATAAATACAAGAACGACAACTGCGGCAATTGAGGCGATTCGCGCTCTGGCTTCTTGGTCCACGGCTCCCGCCCCTTTTAACGTTAGACCCGGCAGAGCACTACTTTGTTCCCGCAAGCTTGCTTCACATCGCAGTCTTGATGCCGGCCTTCACCAGCCACCAGTTCATGGGATAAGAAGTGAAGAATCCGCAGGCCATGGCCAACTGCATCATGAACCAGAATTCGATTCGCATTGGTGAGATGGGCCCAAACCAAACAAAGATGACCAGTGCCATCCAGCCGTACATTCCCACCTGCCAGGCGGTCAGGGAGAGGAAGTCGATCTTGAGGGCGCGCCACCATATACGCGGACCGGTTTGCTGCAGCATCGGGGAAATGGCCGCGTACTGGAAGGTGACGCCGATCAGTAAAGCGATCAGGTAGTCGAGCGTCCATTCGCCGAACACCAGGCTGGCAGCCACGGCAAACGGGGCGGCGCGAAACAGGATCGGCCCAATTAAGTCGGCCAGCGAACACCCGGCGCCGCAGTGAAACGTTCCGGCTACGATGCTCTGCCAGAAAGCGCGCGGCGCCATGTCCATGCCGCCAAATTTAGCAGGGGCAGTCTGAGGTGCTGACGCGGAGTTATGTGCGACCGGGCCCATCCGGCCGATCTTCCAATATGCCCAAATCCCAAAAGGGCCGGCCCACAGGGCATTGATCGGCCACACCGCCCGCATGACCGCCATCAGTTGCGGCTGGCGTGCTCGCATGTCAATGACGATAAACAGACTGGAGCCAATGCCGACGAAGACCATCAGCCACGACAAAAGGTGAAACGAGGAACTCCAATTTTGCGCCATGACCCCTACACAAAGCGCTGAGATACCGGATGGGGAAGCTTACCGAAGGAGAATCGCCAGTTGTATCAGGCGAGCATCGCAAGTCCAAGTTGGAAGGCAATTGGCTCCGACAATCCACTCGAATAGTCGCCCTATCTTTTCGGATAGTGTCCGGCTCACAAACCTCTTCCGTGGCTGGGAGGCTGGCTTTCCCGGCAATCTTTCCTACCTCTGGCCAGTCAACTACTTAGCGACGAGCAAGAAGGATAGCTTCGCGCTTTCCTGGATTGGAACAGAACTTGCTCTACTCAGGGACAGTTAGCAAATTTTTGGAGGTTACCGTGAAACTTTTCAGGCTATTGACTCTCACTCTGGCAATCGGCGTTTTCCCCGCATTCCTAATGCAGGCACAGGGACAGCAGGAAGTTGACCCCGATCACTACGACCAACCGGCAGCAGTAAAGGCAAATTCCCCCAGCTCAAAGGCGCAAAGCGACCACAAGATTGCAAACGCGCATCATCAAGGCCAGAACCACACGCGGTTGGCGAGCAAGCACGCCGGCAGGACCAACCATCACCGGGCGCGCGTGTCCGCATAACAATGCAGGACGGTTGTCGGCGGAGGAGAACGGCAGGTCCCTCCGCTCGGGCTGGAAGCACGTCCTTTATTTGGCCGTTTTGTCGTCGCCTTCTTCATCCCGCTTTCTTCCCTGTCATCAGTTTCTTCCGCAGGTCCGCGACGTAGTGGTCAGTCATACCGGCGATGTAATCGCACACCACCCTGACTGGCTTTTCGTTTTCGCACCTCTCGCGGTAGCTGCGGGGCAGCGCCTCGGGATGCGCGACCAGGTAGTCGAACACCTCGGTGACCACCTTCTCGGCTTGGCGCTTTTCCGGCTCCAGCGGCTTGGAGTTGTAGAGCGTCTCGTACAGAAAGCTCTTGGCCTGGCGGCGCTCCGCCTCAATCTCCGGACTGAAACCAGCCAGCCGCTCGGTAAAATGTCGTACGTCGTCAAGGGTTCCAACGCCGGCCTCCTGCACCCGCCGCTGTGTGTTCTCGATCAGGTCGCTGACAAAGCGATTGAGCACTCGCTTCAAGGCCTCGTTGAATTTTAGTTTGTCGGGAGCTTTCGGATATTTGGCCTCCGCCTCGACGTAGTACCGCTCGAAGACTGGGACCTGTTGGCGAATCTGCGGAAGCCGCAGCAGCCTGGCCTCATAGCCATCGTCGAGGTCGGCGGTGCTGTAGGCGATTTCGTCCGTGAGGTCGATCAGTTGCGCTTCCAGCGGCGGGCGTTCGTGCAGTAGGTACTCAGCCAGCTCGGGATGTTCGGCTTCGCTGTAATCGTGCGAATGCTTGATAATACCCTCCCGAACTTCGAAGGTCAGATTCAGTCCGGGGAAGCTAGCATACCTTAGCTCCAGACCTTCCACCGTGCGCAGCGCCTGCAGGTTGTGATCGAAGAACTCGCCGTGGCGGCGCATCAAGAGGTCCAGTGTGCGTTCGCCGGCGTGTCCAAAGGGAGGATGGCCGATGTCGTGGACCAACGCCAGCGCCTCGACCAGATCGACGTTCAAGTTGAGCGCCGCGGCGATGGTGCGCGAGATTTGCGCCACTTCCATGGTGTGGGTGAGGCGAGTACGGAAATGGTCGGAGTAGCGGCGGGTGAAGACCTGCGTCTTGTTTTCCAGACGGCGAAAGGCGCGCGCATGGATGACACGATCGCGGTCCCGCTGAAAAGGATTGCGATAGGGATGCGGCGGCTCGGGATAGCGGCGCCCGCGCGAATCCTCGGCGCGAACGGCGTAGCTGGCGAGCATAGGACGAGTTTAGAGCAGTTTGGATTGCAGTGTATAGGCGTTTGGACAAAGCTACCTCTTTTTCGGCTGTCGAAGAAGTCGAGGAAAACTCAAGCGTGTAGTTTTCTGTGGGAGCCCCCGCATTCATGCGGGGGAAGAAGCGCTTCAGCGCTCCGGCAGGCGTCAGCTTTTGAACAGCGCTTCGGCCGCATTATTCAAATGTTCTTCGCGGACGCAAGCTTCGAAGGGGCACGGCTTCAGTGTCTCTGTGTGAGAACTCATTTCAAGTTAGCTCGGTGGAACGAATTACTCACGAGCGGACCCCGCAGGGGCGAAAGATTTTAGGCCAGCATGGAGCCGCAGGCGGAATGCTGGGTAAAGTGGAAAATTAATCCGAGTCCCGTAGGGACGACAGATGTTCTCACAGACTCTTCAGCCGTGCCGTTAGCAAACGCTTGGGGAGTTAGGTTTTAGCCTCAGAGGGAACTCGCACTTTTTCTCAAATACCGAAGCCCTCAGTGGTTAAAGCCATCACAAGGCCACACCTTGCCACGGCTGAAGTCGCGCCCCTTCAAAGCCGCGAGGCCCGTGGAAAACACGGATTCAGCGTCGGGTTCCATTGTCGATAAATAAAATTGAGCCCCTGCAGTCGTGGACGGCAACCGCAGTGGCTCAAATCTTAATAAGCGACGCTGACCGCCAGCGTAAGGCCGGCTCGACGCAGGGACTTATTGCTTGGTTGCGGCGGTTTGCTTGGCGAGCTTCACGCGGGTGGTCTCCAGCTCCTTCTGCAGCTTTGCCAGTTCGTCCTGGTCCACTTCAGCGGGAATTGTCTTATTCCACTCTTCGAGCGAACGTTCATAGTTGCTGGCTGCCAACTTCAGGCGTCCCGTCTTTTGGTAAAGCTCGCCCAGGTGTTGATGCACCGTAGGATCGGTGTTGATGCGCTCCGAGGCACGACGCAGGTTTTCTTCCGCCAGATCGTACTTGCCAAGCTTGTAATAGGCCCAGCCCAGCGAGTCGAGATATGCGCCGTTCTGCGGATCAAGCGCCACCGCACGGCGAATGTACCCGAGAGCTTCTTCCACGCGGGTGTCGCGATCGGCCAGCATGTATCCCAGATAATTCAGCGCCATCGCATTTTTGGGATCGTCGGCCAGCACCTTGCGAAAGGCCTCTTCCGCCAGGTCGTATTTCTTCTGGCGCTCATAGATAGAGCCTTGCACGAAGATTGCATAATCCTTGTCTTCAGGCTTGGTCGAGAGTTCGATGGCTTTGCTGACGTTCTGCTCCGCGTTCGGCCAATCCTTCACGCGGCTGTACATCTGGGCCAGAGCGATGTAAACCTCGCGATCGTCGGCGTTGCCTTTTAGTAACGACTTCACGTGCTCGATGGCAACGTCGGGTTTGCCCATATCGGCCTGTTGCGAAGCCGAGACCATTTGCAGCGTGCGGTCATTGGGATACTTCTTCGCACCCTCCGCCGCAACGTCGGTCGCCAATTGCCACTGCCTATTGTCGCGGTAGGTTTCCACCATCTCGCCATAGCCGCGAATGGCGTTTTCATCGCCGAGATCAAGCATCTTGCGGAAGGTATCGACCGCCTGCTGGTACTTGTTGGCTTCGCGGTAAATCGTGCCCAGGCGCTCCAGGAAAACCGCCCGGTTGTTCTTGTCGGCAACGCTATAATCACCATCCGTGTGCTCAGTCTTTTGCAGCAGCTGCTCAAGAATCTGGATGGCGTCTTCGTATTTTCCCTGGGCCTCGTCAATCAGAGCGATGTTGTACTGCACCTCCAGCGAATCCGGAACCACAGCGCCGGCTTTCTTCAACGCCTCAAGGGCCTGATCGAATTGCCCGTTGCGGCGATTGATCTCGGCGATGTGCATGTAGGTCTGCGCATCCGAGGGGTCAGCATCAGCAATCACTTTGTACTGCTCCAGCGCGGCATCGGTCTGGCCATCGTTCATCAGGTTCTGGGCTAGGCCGCGTACGGAATCCAGATTGTCGCGGTCAAGCTCGGTAGAGCGGCGATAGGCGTCGATCGCTTTCTTGTAGTCCTTCTGCTGCTCATAGGTGAAGCCGAGCGCGGAATATAACTTGGCGGTGCGCGAACTCTCCGGTATTGCGCTCAACACCTGGAGAGCGCGACCCGAGTCACCTTCTTCGTTGTAAAGGTAAGCCAGCGTGGTGACCGCCTCTTCCGAATCGGGCTGTATTCTCACCGCCGTCTTGAACTCATCTTCCGATTTCAGAAGCTCGTTGTTGAGGCGATACAACCGGCCCAACAGTAGGTGGTCTTCTACGCTCTTGGGATCGAGCTTCACGATCTGTTCGTATTGCTCGATGGCCAGCTTCAGAATCTCCTGCGACTGGGTGCCAGCCTGCATGTCGCCGAGCGAACGCAGATAAATGCGGCCCAGCAGGCGGCGCGCCTCCAGGTTGTTGCCATCGCGCTTCAGAATGTCCTGCGCTTCGAGGACCGCATCGCGAATCCGGCCGGTCTTGGCGTAGAGTTCGGCTAGTCCGGCGTTCAGGTAATCGGAAGTCGGATCGTTGTCAATTGCCAGACGGTACTCTTCAACCGCCTTGGTGGCATAGTCGGTGCGCCCGTACATGGAAGCCATTTCCTCGTACATGTGCGCCAACGTGAAGTGATAGTACGCAGCGGCCTTGTCCGGCTGCTTGGGCGGAGTCGATTGGGCGGACGTCGCGGCGCTGGTTTCGTCCTGGCCCGAAGCCGGGGGCTGATCCGAAGGCGCGGGTGAGGCGGAACTGGGCTTCTCCTGGCTTGGAGCCTGAGAGCCGGGGCCCAATGGGGTCAATACGATGTTGTTGTTATTTTGGGCAATGCCGCTCACCGCCCCGGCAAGCAGAACTGTCCCGACAGAAATTAAAATACGATTCAGGGTCATTAAATAACCAGCCACTCAAGCACTATTAGATGCTGCCCTTCGCAGAGGAATCTTCTTTATTGTTATTTTAGCTACTTCCGGCCAGGAAGGCGAAAAGCTGCAAAGATTTCCTTTTCATTATGGTTTTCTCAGCTTCCACCAGTTCGTTGTACCGGTGGCTAAAGTCCATTGGTTTGAATCCAAGGTGTTAGACGCGGCAGAACGGCTTCTGCGAGCGGCTGGTTGCTACCGCGCGGTAGCACGGCTTCCAGGCAGTTTATTATTGTCGTGACAAGCTGCCGCAGCCGCGCCTTGAGCCGCTATTCTTCATTGCCCCGGCTTTTTACCGCCAGGGATTTGCTTTCCCGAATTTCGGCAGCCCGCTCAACGGCCAGAACTCGATTCTGCAATGGAGTAGATAAATGGACATTGAAGCGATTCGCAAGTACTGCCTTCAATTTCCCCACAGCACGGAAATTGTGCAGTGGGGAGCGGACCTGTGCTTCAAGGTGGATGGCAAGTTGTTCGTCGTGGCGGCGATGGAGATGGTGCCGCAGCGGATTTCTTTCAAGTGCACGCCAGAGAACTTCGCTGAACTCTGTGAGCGCCCCGGAATCATTCCCGCGCCCTACATGGCACGGGCCCAATGGGTTAGCCTGGAACGGCTGAGCGCCCTGGCCGACGCAGAGTTGCGCGAGATGATTTCCGAATCCTACCGGCTGGTATGGGAGCGCCTGCCGATGAAAAGGCGGGTTGAGTTGGAGGGCGGTACGGCGTCAGCACGACGACCGGCATTCCGGAAGCCAAAAACTGCACCTCGCAAGTCATCGACGAAGAAAAAGAGTGCGAAGGCGGGTCGGCGAGGATGAGGTGGATGGCTGCCCGGCATCGCGCGGTCATTTGCGGAGCGGTGCTTTGCGTCGCGCTGCACACGGCTTCGGCCGGCGACCAGGCAACCTCCCAGTCCGGCAAATCCGGAACGCCCCACCCTTCGATCTCGCCTCAGACAGCCGCACTGGAGCGCGATTTCTTTGCCGCTATTCGGGGAAGGGGACGCCAAGAAATTCTTGTCGTATGTGCCTGAGGAGGGATTGCATATTGGTCCGCAAGCCGAAGCGGTGAGCCGTGCCAGTGTGGAAGAACAGTTGGCACATCATCGCGATCTCTACTGCAAGCTGTTCGACTCGTCCTGCATCGACGCTCCCATCAAACTGGATGCCAGTTCGCGCGCCTGTTCAGACCGCGAGCTGCTTACACATTCCGAAAAAGTGCGAACCGCCGCCACCGAGACGGTACGCAACAGCGTGCGCCAGGCGATCCTGGTCGCCGAGGTAAAGAACAAGGAGTGCGGCGGTGCAACCCTGATCGATTTCATCTTCAATTATGTGCAGGGCGAGTGGAAGCTGTTCTCGGTGCCGTAGTAGTGCGCCCTGGGTACCCCATCGATAAGAACGAAGGCGTTGTCAAGCGCGAGGTTTTCCTAGGCGGTGCGCGAGCACCGCTGGAGGAGACGCCAGAGTTGGGTTGTGAGGACCAAGGCTCTGGAACATCACTCGCTGCTCAGTTCCGGTGGAACCACTCGTTCCACCACCCATCGATACGGCTTTGCTTTCCGCCATGATGCTGTTTGCGAACATCCAGCCGCCGTCGCCGGTGCGAAAGTGGAAAACGGTTTTTTCGTTTTCCAAGCGCGTCAGCGCGTCTTTTGCACCGGTCCGCTGGATGCGAGAGCGCCCAATCAGGTTCGCGGCCTAGCTTGCGCCGGCCATGGGGCACCGCGAGCTGCTCTCGTTATGAACGATCTCCGGATACCCCGTGTTGCTGCGCAGCATCCAGTAGAGTCGTACCGCCAACTTGCGTGCCGCCGCCACCTTGGCCACTCCCTTGGCCTTGCTATGACAACGGTGTTGATACTTTTTGCGCAATCCTTCATCCAGGCGAACCGCTGTCTGCGCCGCTTCCACCAGCAACATACGCAGGAAACTATTGCCCTGTTTGCTGATTGCGCCCAGCCGTTGTTGGCCACCCGAACTGTGTTCGCGCGGAATGAGTCCCAGATAGCTGGCCACCTGTTTGCCGCGCCCAAACCGCGCCACCTCGCCGATGGTCACCACGAAGGCCAGCGCCGTGATCGCGCCCACTCCCGGCTGCGTCATCAGCAGCCGGGCTTGCGGGTGGGCAAACGCCGCTTTCTCCACCGTCGCCTCCAGGGGTCGGATTTGCTCGTCCAGCTTGGCCAACAGCGCCAGCAGATCTTCCCGTCGACACTGCGCCCAACCTGGCAGCGGTAACTGCAGAAAAGCCCGCTGTCCGGCTGCGCTCCACAGCTGATTCTTCTTCTGCATCCCGCGATTCATCGCCAGGTGCTGCAACCCGTTCTTCACCCGCGTACGAATCTGCACCAGACGATGACGATGGATCAGCAACTGACGCAGATCGCGCACCTCGGCATCCGGTCTCCACAGCCGCGGGAAACGTCCTTCCAGCAGCAGCTTCAGAATGTGCCCCGCGTCGCGCCGATCCGTCTTCTGCTGGCGCACATAGCTGGCCCGAATCTGCGCTGCATCGCCCACCCATACCTCGTGACCCAACTGCTCCATCAACTCCAGGAACCACTGACTGTTCCCACAACTCTCCACCCCCACCCAAGAAGGTACCGGCAAGCCGCGGTAAAACTGCTCCGCCTCGCCGTTACCGTTGACCAGTTTACGTTCCACGATTTCGCCGGTGGCTGGATCGAAAATCGCAACTTGCTGCCAACGCGGATGGAAATCACACCCTACAATAATCATGAAGGCTTCTCCTGACTCAGAGCTGGTCCTCACAAACCAAGCATACCGAGTCCGCTGAAGCCTTCGTTCTTATCCCATCAGGTTCACCCTTCTTTTGGCCTGGGATCACTGCGCTCAATACTTTCAGCGTCGCGAGAGATCGATTCGAACAGCCACATCGAGCTTTGAATAATATTTCTTCACGTCTTCCGTGCCGTACTTCGCACGGAATGCTGCGACTACTGACTTCACAATCTTCGTGTCCGTGATTGGCTTCGCTCGAAACTCGGCTTCTTCACCTCGAGCTGAGATCCGAATTTTCGGATTGTGCAGAACGTTCTTGTACCACTGCGTGTCGGAACCTTGCACCGGCAGCAGATAAAGCTTGTTGGTGCCCTCCAGAACGAACCATACCGCCCGCGAGATGCTTCTCCCGGACTTTCTACCAATCACGCTGATCCTGATTTGCCGGTATCGCGCAAGCCGATCTTTGAGCCCATCTTGTGAAGCTGACATTAGCTGCATCTCCAACGAACAATCGCGCGATGCACTGTGTTCTGCCTGTGGCCGATGCTCCTGCCACAGCGAATAGCCGCAGGCTAGCCGCTGCTCATGTAGCGATGTGCGAAGGTCACGGCCATTGCCCCTTCAGCTGCACATCGTTTGACACGAGCCGTGCCCGTAGGTGACAGCAGACCGCATGTTCCGACGAGCTTGATCTGGGAGTTGGTTTCACTCATGTAGACCCATCGCAGGAATAGTCTACTTCGCCGGGAGCCGTTGCGTAAGGTAAAGTCGCAGCTGCACTGGCCTGCGCCTTCCATCGGTGTAGATTCTGTTCATGCCGAAGTGAACGAGCAGAGATTATATGAGTTGAAAATGTTCGGTAAGCCAGCGCAAACGCTCAGCCCAGGTTAAGGTCCAAAAGACGGACATGAACCCGGTGCACCCAGGCGGAAAGGTAGGATGTTCTCATGGAAACCATCGCAGACTACAAAGCTCGCATTCTCTCCTACATCGAAGGCAAGGACCCGATCGAGGTCCAGCGCAAGACCCCGGAACTGCTGGCGGACATGGTCGTTTCCGTCCCGGAAAAGCAACTTCACGAGCGCCCCTCGCCGGACAAATGGTCGGTGGCAGAATTGCTTGCCCACTTTGCGGATGGCGAGGTTGTCAGCACCTGGCGCTACCGTCAGATGATCGAGCACGACGGCGGCCCGCTGCCGGGCTACGACCAGGAGTTGTGGCACAAGCTGGGCGATTACCCACGGCACTCCTGACGGTGGCCGCAGAACCTTCCTCGCCCAGGCGGTCCCTCCCCGCCACACTCGACCCATCAGCAAGCCTCCTTCGCCAGGATTGGTTGTGTGATCGCGTGTTGACGCCAGTTGACGATCATGTGGTAGGTCAAAGCGACAAGATGAACCAACAGCTGAAAATCTTGCCGTACAAACCCCGCTGGGTTGTCGAGTTTGAGCGGAACGGGATCATATCGCGCCATTCCCCCGGTACAATACCGGCATCTGGCATACAAGGGATGCCTGTACCCCGATGAACTGGAACGCCACCGGAGAATAGGACGATGCGCATCGCAAGCGTGGGTCATGCGTTCTTTGCGGCGACCATGATCGGCCTCGGAATCCTGGGCCTGATCAAAAGCGATTACGTCGCGATATGGCAGCCGATACCCCATGGTGCGCACGCATTGGCCTATCTCTGCGCCGTCATCTCCCTGATATGTGGCATAGGTCTGCTCTGGCAGCGCACAGCCGCTGCCGCTGCCCGCGTGCTGCTCGCCTATCTCCTGCTTTGGTTGTTGCTGTTGAGAGTGCCGGGCATCTTCCTGGCGCCCACGGTGGATTTTTGGTGGGCAGCCGCCCAGACCGCGGTGATGGCGGCGGCCGCCTGGGTACTGTATGTCTGGTTCGCCACCGACTGGGACAGGCGGCGGTTCGGTTTCGCCACCGGCGACCGGGGTCTGCGCATCGCGAGGGCGCTTTACGGCCTGGCCTTGATCCCCTTCGGCGTGGCCCATTTCGTCTATCTCAAACACACCGCGGAGATGGTGCCTAGTTGGCTGCCGTGGCATGTGGCCTGGGCTTATTTCACCGGCGGCGCCTTCGTCGTGGCCGGCGTAGCAGTGCTCATCGGCGTGTATGCACGGCTGGCAGCCGCGCTCTCGGCGTTGCAGATCGGAATGTTCACGCTGCTGGTCTGGATACCCGTCGTGGCGGCAGGCTCCAAAAACGCCTTCCAATGGAGCGAAACCGTCGTCTCTGTGGCGCTGACGGCCGGCGCCTGGATGGTGGCGGAGTCCTACCGCAGCGTGCCGTGGCTCGCCGTGGACAAGCGTTCTCTGGCGGAAGGATAACCCGGCATTTCAGCGGGCGAAGGTGAACCCTCAGCTCAGGGTAGCTCGTTCTTATCGATGGGGCACCAGGCGGCCCACCGAGTTTCCGACAAGCCGCAGATTATGCGCACTACCAAAGTCACTACTTACCCTTTTGCTGGCAACTTCCTCCCTGCACCGAGGTCAGGACTCCATTGGCGGCCTTGACGGTCTCATTCCAGCAAGCGCCGTTGGAGTTGGAGTACTGATAGGTCTCGGAATTAGCCTGGCCTTGTGTAGTGGCAGTGCCCGAGGCATCCACCTTCAACAAATCTTTCGGTGCCACTGCGTCAGAGAAGGTGCTGGAGTAAACGGCAGTGCCATTCAGCTTCACCAGTTCACTCTTGTGGAATGCCTGCTGGATCTGCGTGTACTGCTGATACGATCCGTCAGGGAAACCGGTGAATCCGTAGCTCAGATTAAGCGGCCACGAGTATTGTTTGCTGTTGGTGAGAACGTTGCCGCTGTCCTGGGTAGTGGTCACTGACGAGATGCCGGTCATCTGGCCAACGTACTGGTCATACACGCTGCCGTCCAAAACTACGTAGTACTTTTGCGCGTTCGAGAAATCGATGCTCTGCACGATTTTGGTGTCAACCCGGCCGTGCGAGGTATTCGCGTAACCTTCCAGCGTGGTCCCGCGCGTCGAGGTGACCGACAATGTGCCGTAAGAAATGGTTCCGTTCGTCGAGATGTTCTCGATGATATTCGGATCAGGCTGGCCGATCGTGTTCTCGGTGACCGCACCTGTCACCTGGGTTGAGCCGGCGTCCTGGTAAAGCAGCAACGTCGCCGTAGCCGAGAAGTACTGATCGGCGTTGTAGACGCTCACCGCCACCGTGTGCTGCTGCCCGTTGCTCAGCACGCCGGCAAAGGGCGTGAGATCGACTCGATACGGCTCGAAGTTGAGGGTATGCACGCCGGGAATCGGACGCCACAGATAAGGATCGATTCCGCCGGTGTAAATCCAGGGATAGACGGACGCGACCCCGGCGGGCTGGCCGTCGATCGTGACCTCGGCTTCGCGAAACGCCGTTGATCCGCAATTCTCCAATTCCGCGTCGACGTCGTTGGGCGCACAGGTGTACCAGAATTCGTCGTTGTGCTGGCTTTGGGCGAAGACGTCCAGATAAGCGCGCTCCACATTGGCTGGCATGGTGAAGGTTCCGGTCAGTTGATCGGTGGGCGAATTCAGGGTTACCGTTCCACCCGTGGGATCAGCCGCCATCGGTAATACCACGCTGGCGGTTTGCGGCGGCTGCTGCCCTTGCATCAGAGGATAGAACTGGAGGGCCGCGCTACCGTGAATATGACTGGTGTAAGTGGCGTTCACCAGATTAAACAGATCAACCCGGCCTCCTTGTGGCGTGGTAAACAGCGGGCTGTAATCGGTCAGATTACTTTCCGTGTGCCAGGTGCGCATTACGTCATGCGAAGGTTCCGCGGTGGTACCGAAGTAAACATTGGTGCCACCGATCCAAATGTTGCCGGTGCGATCAAATTGACGTCCGGCATCGACCGACCAATCCGCCTCCAGCACCACCGCTGCCCAGGGAGCGGGACAGTCCGCCGGTGGCGTGTAGCTGAAGAACTTGGAGTTGAAGTCCGCAAAGTCGAGGTTGGTAAACAATTGCACGGTACAGGGAGTGGTGCTCGGCCGCGGGACTGGCGGATTCGCGGTCACCGTGTTCGCCGAGCCAAGCACGGGCATGCTGGGAGCGGTGTAGTTCTGCGCCACGGCTGAGCAAGTCAGAAGTAATGCTGCACAAAGAGACAAAGAAATTTTGGTCGATGAAAAAACAGCAGGGCGTGACATAGTCGATTGCTCCTTCGCTCAAGCGCGGCTCGATTGCCGCACGGCGGGACTGAAAAAGCATAGTGCTTTGCCCGCCGTAGCACAAGTCGATGAGCGCAGAACTTTTGCGGGGTCAGAGCTCTCCTCGGATTCGCGCGAGTAGAGGCCCGCGGGCACGGCAAGAATTGAGAATCGGCTTAGGCTTGGCGAGGCCATCGTGATACTTTAGAAATCCAAAGCTTGCCGAAGGAACCGCGCAGCTATGATGCTGGTAACCGAAGTCTTCCAATTCGAACCAGATATCACCGGGGTCTCTTGCGCGGGGCGCTTCACGCTGGGGACGCGCCTCAGCGAAACCGAAGCCATGTTCAATTCGCTGATTGAGCAAGGCGCACGCAAGCTTGTGCTTGACCTGACGCACGTTGAGTTCGTGGACAGCGCGGGGCTGGGAATCATCATGCACATCTTTGGAGCGATTGCGCAGCGCGGAGGGCACTTCCGCATTGCCGGCGCCAACGATCAGGTGAAGCGCCTGCTTCAGATCACTCACACCAACGCGATTCTGACGATCGATCCTGACCTGGTCACGAGCGTGAGGAAGCTACAGGACGGCGATGCGAAGGCGGCCGGCGTAACCGCGTAACGAAGTCGCACGCCCGAACTTCAGACGCACCGGACCGCGTCCTGATCACACGAATCGTGCCACGTTATTATTCTTATTGCTTTGGGTCGTCCTTCCCCGGTTCGGGTTTTCCCCCGCGAGCTTCGCGCCCTTGACTCTCTGCGGCTTTGCGAAGTGCGGCAGCGTCGGCAATGTCTTGCGGCCTCCCGGCTGCTAATTTTGCGGTTATCAAATCGTCGCGCGAAATGAAAGGCACCCTCAGTCCGCTTGCCGGATCGATTACGACTTCAACTCGCCTTTGCCAGGCAGAGTCGAAATTAACACCGCTGATTTCCGGCAAAATGTCCACCGTGAGCGGCGCTTGGCCCATGCGGAAAAACTTGCCGCGCGAGATGAAGTCGTCGTCTGTCAGTCCGCCAAGTGGCGCGCCGAATTCTGCTAGCGCCGCATAGACCGCCCTGGCGTTTTCTGGCTCCGGCTTAATCAGCAGGTCGATATCCTTCGTCGCGCGGGGTTGCGCGTGCAATGACACGGCATAGCCTCCGACGATCAGATATTTAACCTTCCGGGAATTGAAGATGAACAAGAGTTCTTTGAAGTCGTCGAACATTCCGGGCCGGCTCCTTCATCTGGTAAGTCGCCAGGGTTATCTCGGCAACTGCCCTCATCCGCTCGTGGGGTGGCAATGCTTGCCAGTCGCGATATTCATCGGCCTTGAGGGCATCGAGGCTAGAATACTGCTGGATGACTTTGTCCATGGGTTCGTTTGTAGCATGGCTTGGGCTCGGCTTCAACCTTATCAGCTCGCGAATTCGGTCTGGACTTTTCTTCAAGACCAGTGGAGTTGATACGTTGCGCCGCGTCTGAATAGGCTGCGGAAATTCCTCGCAGCGGGCCGAAATCGCAGGTCCCTCCACTCGGACTCGAGTCCTCGGTCGGGATGACAATAGTACAGAATTGCTAGTTGCTTGCTGCTAGTTGCTAATTGCTACTCCAACTTCAACCCACCCGTCAGATCGCTGATCTTGTCAATGCGGTGCTCCAGGCACCACTTCTCCAGGGAATCGACCAGCGTTTCGCAGGCGCATGGGTCCCAGAAATTCACTGTGCCGACCTCGATGGCAGTGGCGCCGGCCAGCATGAACTCAATCACATCTTCGGCAGTGCTGATGCCGCCGATTCCAATGACGGGTATCTTCACCGCGTTGGCCGCTTCCCACACCATGCGCAGGGCAATCGGCTTGATGGCGGGCCCAGAGAGTCCCGCAGTGATGTTGGAGATACGCGGCTTGCGGGTTTCGGCATCGATCGCCATGGCCACGAAGGTGTTGACCAGCGAGATAGCGTCGGCCCCTGCGTCCTCGGCAGCCCGGGCCATCTCCGGAATGCTAGTCACATTGGGCGAGAGCTTCACAATGAGCGGCCGGGCGGCAATCTTCTTCACCGCACTGACTACATCGAACAACATTTTGGGATCGCTGCCAAAGGTGATTCCGCCGCACTTCGTATTGGGACAGGAAACGTTCAGCTCGTAACCAGCGATGCCGTCGCCATCGTTAAGAATCCGCACCACTTCTTCATACTCGTCCTGCGAATGTCCGAAGACGTTGCAGAAGAAAACGATGTTCTTGATGTTTTTCAGAAGCGGGAGTTTTTCCTCGAGAAAGGCCCGCACCCCAATGTTCTGCAGCCCGATGGAATTGAGCATGCCGGCAGCGGTTTCGAACAGCCGCGGCGGCGGGTTGCCCGCCATCGGTTCGCGGGAGAGTCCCTTCACCACGAAGCCACCGAGCCGATTTAGGGTGACCACATCCTCAAATTCCACGCCATAGCCAAAGCTTCCGCTGGCGGCCATGATGGGGTTTTTCAGTTCGATGCCGGCGACCTTGACGCTCATATCCAGCGCGGGATTGGGAGCAGGACTCACCGTTGCTCCTCCATCACTGCGCATTGCTTTCGCGGACAATGGCAATGGGCTGCCTGACACTGGCGGTGCGCTCCAGTTTGTCCCAGGCAAAGCTGCCGCCTTCCATCGCGCGCTTGAGCGTCTTGATCAGTACTAACGAGAACAATTGGCGGTAGGCGAAACGTTGCAGCCAGACGTGACCCAGCAGGAGGAAGTCGCGTTTTCCGCCCGGCTGTTGCCGCTCCAGAGTGAAGGCTATCGCCGATGCGATGAAATCAATCACCATGAACAACGCGAAGTAAATAACCAGGCGCTGGAAGCTGGCCGGATTGGTCGACTCCGGATGAAAATATTTGTTGACGAAGTAGGTGGCGGCCCCCACGACAAACATGATGTCGATGAAGGGCGAAACCAGCGGTAACAGGATCTGAAAGATGATGACGTTGGGCAATGCCACCCAGCCCAGCGCACCCTTCTGTTTCATCGCCGCCCGGTGCTTCCACACCGACTGCATGATGCCGAAAGACCAGCGGAAGCGTTGCCGCATCAACCCGCTCGCCTTGGTGGGCGCCTCGGTGTAGGCCAGAGCGCGGTCCTCGTAATTGACCCAATACCCAGCCTGCAAAAGCGCCATTGTCAGATCGGCATCTTCGGCGACGGTGTCGTGCTGGTAGCCACCGGCGGCCCGAACCGGAGTGGTGCGCCATGCGCCAATAGCGCCGGGAACAACGCTTACGGCGTTGAGCGTGTTCAGCGCACGCCGCTCGAAGTTTTGGCTGGTGATGTACTCGAGCGCCTGCCAACGAGTCCACAGGTTCACCCGATTGCCGACCTTGGCGTTACCGGCCATCGCGGCGACCTTGCGGTTGCTGAAGTGCGGCACGAGCTTTGAAATCGCATCGGGCGCAACCAGCGTGTCCGCGTCGATGCCGACGAACAACTCTTCCGTCACTTGCTCGAGTCCGAAGTTGAGCGCATCGGCTTTGCCGGAGTTCGGCTTGGTTAACACCGTGACCCGCCCCGCGGCGATTTCCTTCTGGAAGGCCGCGCGCGTGACCTCCAGAGTGGCATCGATTGAGCCGTCGTCGATCACGATAACACGCAGATTTTTGTAGTCGGAATCGAGGACCGAGCAGACGGTGCGCTCGATAACTTTCGCCTCATTGTAGGCGGGGATGAGCACCGCAACCGCGGGCCGGTAGTTGGTATCGATGTCGCTCTTGCGCCGATGGAAGCGGTCAAAGATCGCCAGGGTCCCGACCAGCACCAGCCGCCCACTCATGAGCACGTCACCCACGAAGAACACAAAAATGATGAGCGACGAAACCAACCCGAACATGCCAAAGCTGAGGCTGTCAACCCAGGCGGCCCAGCGTTCATTGGTCGAAATAGGTGGCATGACATCAGCGCGCGTCTTGCCCATCAGCTCGGAAACCGGCACGATCTCGTAGCCACGGGCCTTCAGCCCGTCGATCATCATGCCGAGCGCCTTGACGGTTTCGCTGCGATCGCCTCCACCATCATGCAGCAGGATGATGTTCCCACAGCTGAGATTGCCGGGCTGGCAGGGCGGCAGGTTGGCATACACGTCAGCCACGATTTCGTCCGCGGAACGTCGCGGATTATCGCGCCAGTCGTTAGGATCAACCTTGTCGCCCACCGTGATGAAGCCCATGTCCTGCGAGAGCTCCAGCGGACGCACCTGGTCGGCGGTATCGGGCTCCTGGTCGATCGAATAGGGCGGCCGGAACATTACCGGCTTCACTCCCAACTTGCCCTCGAACAACTGCTCGGTAAGGTTCAGTTCGACTTCGAAGTACCGTTTCGAGATGTTGCTGATATCCGGATGGGTGAAGGTGTGGTTGCCGATTTCGTGACCTTCCTTGTAAATGCGTTTAGCCACGCCAGGATACTTTTCAACTTCCACCCCGATAAGGAAGAAGGTGGCTTTAACGTTCTTTTCTTTCAGCACGTCCAGAATTTTGGGAGTCCAGGTAGGATCTGGACCGTCGTCGAAGGTGATGGCAACCTTCTTTTGCGAGGTCCCACCATACATGTCCACCACGTACGGCGACGGCATCGTCTTAAAGAACTCGTCGCTGACCAGGTGGCTCTGCGGATCGAGGGTGATGTTGCGCTCGCCGGAAGCCGGACGCGAGGCGATGCGCAGGATCTCGCCCTGCCCTTCAATGTCAACGTCCTGACCGGGCGGCACGGTGTCGAGCTTGGCGGGCGCGTTGGCCTCGAAAGGCTTGTCCCACACTGCCCAGAGCGAACGGTCCTCCGAGCCCAGCCGCCACAGGGCGAAGGTGTAAATGCCCAATGAATGAGCGGCCCGCATCTGGTTGAGCACCGTTACTCCGTCGAGAAACCACACGTCATGGCGAACATTTCTCTCGTCGAGATAAGCAAAGTGTGGATTCATGGCATCGTCATCGAAGTTGACGTCGGTATCGGCGTCCTCAGCTTCGAGCCATGCGTCCTGCGCCGAGACGGTGTGCACGTCGGCGGGCGCCGTACCTTTCTTCTGGCCCTTTTTCATCGCCCAGTCATAGCCGTAGTTGCCGACCGCACAGATGATTTTTTCCTTGGGAATGACCTTGAGAGCGTCCTGCAGATTTTTCACGAACCAGTCCTGCCCGGCGACCGGCCCGGAGTCGCCGCCCGGATAGTGCTGGTCATAGTTCATCAGGATCAAGCCATCGGAGACTTGCGCGATGGCGGAATAGTCAAACGTCTTGTCGTTAACTGGGACGGCGATGTACAGCTTCAGACCCTTAGCGTGCAGGTCACCGTAGAGCTCTTGCACCAGCGCGTGGTAGTCGTTTTGTGAGTTGTCGGGAAAGGCCTCAATATCAAGAGTGATGCCCTTGTACTGGTCGGTGCCCATGAATCTCATGAGCTCAGTGCGGAAGCGCTGGCGTGCCGCGGGATCGGCCATGAACTTGGCGGTCAGATCCGGGTTCCACTGGTTGGAAATAGGATCGAAATTATTGACCAGAGGAAAGACTTCCGTCTGTGCCTTTTCGCCCTTGAGGAACGACATCACCTTCTCGTCAATGGGACGCGGTTTACCCTTGTCGTCCATGACGTCATAGAGCGTGTTCAGTTCGGTGACCGCCTGCAGCCTGCCGTCGGCCGTCAGCACATGCATCCATTCGGGAAATAACAAATCGATCTGCGGATAATATTCTTTCAACGAAGCGAAGCTGGCAGCGTCCCACTGCACGTAGAAGGCGCCACGGATGCCTTCGTCGGAGTTCAATACCACCTGCGACGCGGGCCGCTTGGAGTTACGGTGTGTGTTCAGCCGCCGCGGTGGCTTGCGCTTCTGGCTCTCCTTAAGAGCGTGATAGGGCTTCTTCACCAAAGGCAGAGGCACGCCCGGAACTGTCGATCCACGGATGATGGTCGCGACAAAAAACACCACCAGTACCGTGATGACGATCACGCTGATATCGAGTGCAAATCGTAACCGCCGCCAGCGCTTGCGGTCCGGATCAAAGAAAATCTGTTTCGACTTAGGCATTCGGAGCCAATTTATCGTAGCAGGATTAGGGAATTAGCAACTAGCAACTAGCCATTAGCGCGTCCTGCGTTAGCCCCTGAGGCCCAACGCTTTTGAACTGCACCGGTATTTATGAGACGGCCGAACAATTAGCACGCCCGGCATTTGATCAAGGCCTAGCCAAATGCTAATTGCCATTTGCTATCTCATAAATCGGTTTCGAAGGGGCAACGGCTTCGGGGCATGTGTGAGAACTCATTTCACGTTAGCTCGGTGGAGCGAGTGGGCTAAATCCAGCCCCGCAGGGGCGGCATTTGTTTTAGCCCTGGGCGTAAGCCCGGGGTGAAGTGGAAAAAGTTAACGAGTCCCTTCAGGGACGACACAGTTCTCACGCACCCTCTTCATCCGTGTCGTAAACGGCGAGCCAAGGACTCCGCCTTAGCCCCTGAGGCCCAATGCTCTGGACCGCACCGGCATTTGTTCAAGGCACCCGCGCTGGTTGCAAGTCGCTTACTGCCAGTTGCTGTCTTCAGGCTGTTATATTCGCCACGTGCTGAAACAGGAGCGCAACTCGCTGTGGAGAACGAAGCGACTGTCATTCTGGGACATGTTCCGCGAGTCTCGGAAGTACTTCCTGCTGGTCACGCTGGCGGCTTTTGTGCTGCGGCTTTTCTTCTACGTTAGATTCCCGCATGTGACCGGGGATTCTCTGATTTACGGTGATATCGCCCGCAACTGGCTCCAGCACGGCATCTACGGACTGAGCCATGCCGAAGGCCCACGGCCCACGTGGATCCGCCTGCCCGGCTATCCCGCATTTCTCGCCGCCTGCTTTGTGCTTTTCGGCAGCGAGCATTATCACGCGGTTTTGCTGGTGCAGATCGTCATCGACGTGGCTGGCTGTTTCGTCATCGCCGACCTGGCACGCCGAACGGTGTCGGCACGCGCGGCGCGGTTTGCATTTCTTCTCGCTGCACTGTGTCCGTTCACTGCGGATTACACGGTAGCGCCGCTAGCCGAGACGCTGAGCATTTTCTTCACCGCAGTGGCGCTCGATTGCGCAGTCGCCGCCTTTCAAGCCTCGGAGGAGGGATTGGCGCGGTGGTCTGCCTGGACCGGTTGCGCGGTTGCCGTTTCAGCGGGAATTCTGTTGCGCCCCGACGGTGGCATTCTCCTGATCGCGCTGGGCTCGTTTCTGCTATGGCGGATGCGGCAAAGGCCCGCCGAGCGAGCGCGCCTCTTCTGGGCGGGAGCGCTGGTGCTGGCGATTTCGCTGGCTCCGTTGGTGCCGTGGACCGTCCGAAATTGGCGCGACTTTCACCGCTTCGAACCACTGGCCCCGCGCTACGCCAGCGATCCTGACGAGTTTATTCCATCTGGTTTCGACAAGTGGGTGCGAACCTGGATGGTTGATTACGCCTCGACCGAAGAAGTGTACTGGCAGATTCCCGGCGACGAGTTCGACTTCCGCCTGTTGCCCTCGCGGGCCTTCGACAGCGCACAACAGCGCGAAAAGACCAAAGCGATCTTCAACGACTATGCCAAGACGCATGTTGTCGATCCCGAGCTGAACGCTCGCTTTGCGGAGTTGGCCAACGCGCGCATAAAGCATTCGCCATTTAGCTACTACGTCTGGCTGCCTGCGTTGCGCATTGCCGACATGTGGATGCGTCCCCGCACCGAAATGCTGCCGCTGAACACGCGCTGGTGGGAGTACAGCGACGACACCGAAGGCTGCGTCCTCGCCACGCTGTGGGGTGTGCTCAACCTGTTGTTCCTGTTCGCCGCAGTGATGGGAGTGGTGCGCGGGCCGCGGCCGCAGTACCTCGCTCTTATGTTGCTGTTCGTGCTGCTGCGATCGGCGTTCCTGGGAACGCTGGAAAATCCCGAGCCGCGCTACACGCTGGAATGCTTTCCGGTGGTGCTGTTGCTGGGCGGAGCATGGATGGCAGGTTGGAAGAGACGAACAAGTCGAGGGTAGAATTCATAATTGCCTAAAGGCGGATGTGTTGCACTTGAATGGTCGCTTTGATCAGCTCATTGGAGCGATTAATGAGCTAGACAAATGTACCGCGGTTATCGAAGACCGTTTGAAGATCGACTAGCGGTACGAAAGTTGTTAGCAAGTCTCTGTTGCTATGACGCCTTTCTACATTCGATTCCAAATCCTCGCACTTCATGGGCTCTGTGCCCCCATCCTTTCGCCCGAGTTTGGGGCGGGAAACGGATTGACTGCATCGCACTCTTCCTATTTGTCCCGCGCCTAGTTCGTCGAGAGATTGCTAGCGTGGCGATTTCTCGAAAGCAATCCACAGTTGGAGTGCCCCCATGCCCAAGCGACCCTTTGTCCGCGCATTGAACGGGCTTACTCACAGGGTCAGGCGCGAGTCTTTTACATAGACCGGCGCGTGTGGGATACTTGGCTGGCAAGGGGCAACGTTATGCGTTTTCTGCTGGCAGCGCCTTTTGTCGTTTTGGCCTTAGCGGCAACCGCCGCTGAAGAGACAACCGTGTGCCCCACCGGTCCTGCCAACATTCCTGCTCTCACGGCGGAAGCAGAATCTGGTAATCCACAGGCGCAATTGGAGTTGGGACAGGCATACCTCGAAACCAAAGACCCCGAGAAGGTGTCGCAGGCAGCTTATTGGTTTGAAAAGGCCGCCGAGCAAGGCAGTGCTGATGCCGAATGGAAGCTCGTGGGAGCTTACGGAGCCGGTGAAGGTGTCCCGCGAGATGACAAAACTGCGTTGCACTGGCTTAAGAAAGCTGCAGCGGACGGCCAAGCTCGAGCACAATTCGTTTTGGCAATATCTTACAGGGATGGCCGCAACGTCGAGCGAGACGAGCAAAAAGCCTTTGACTTATTTCTACGGGCGGCGAAACAGGGGGATGTGGACTCGCAGGTTAGTGTTGCACAGATGTACGAAGACGGGAACGTAGTGCCCCAAGACTACTCGCAGGCCGTGAGTTGGTTTAAGAAGGCTGCTGAGCACGTTCCAGATCGCGGCGGTGCCGGTGTAGCGCGGAATAGTTTGGGGATACTCTATCTGGACGGTCATGGAGTTTTGCAGGACTACGTGACTGCGTATATGTATTTTGCCTTAGGACGATCAGAGGACAGCATGCAGGTGACGGCGGAGAAGATGACCACCTCACAAATTGCTGAAGCTCAGCGCAGAGCCAAAGAATGGGTACTGCGGCATCCGGAACCGCAAACGTGCTCAACTTCGAAAGGGCTAGACGGACGTTAATTGTTGCGAACAGGCCATCTCGCACCTAATCCGAATTAAGAACGCTCGGCTGAGTGCCCCATCGTTTCCTCGTTTTTTGGCGAAAGGGTGGGAAATGGATTCACTGTCAGCGCACCAGAACTCTACCGCGACAAAGCCGTGATCAGGACATTGTCGATCAGTCGGGTTGCGCCCAGATAAGCGGCGACGGCCACCAGCGCGCAGTGCGACACTTCGGCAACGGGCTCAAGCCTGTCGGGATCGACGACGGCGAAGTAATCCAACCGCACTCCAGGCTCTCCTGCTATCACGTGCTTGCCAATTTCGATCAGCTTTGCGGAGTCGCGCTCACCATGATCCAGGGCGGTCTGCACTCGCAGCAATGACCGGTACAATACCGACGCCCGCTGCCGCTGCTCAGAAGTCAGGTAAGCGTTGCGGGAGCTCATGGCCAAGCCGTCTTTCTCACGCACGATAGGACAGGCAACGATCTCCACGTCCATGTCAAGATCGTCCACCACCTTGCGCAGCACGGCAACCTGCACGGCATCTTTCTGGCCGAAGAAGGCGACGTCGGGACGGATGATTTCGAACAGCTTCGCCACCACCGTGGTCACACCGCGGAAATGCGTTGGACGGGATGCGCCATCGAGCCTTTTACTTAGGTCCTCTACCACCACATACGTCTGCGCCCCTTGGGGATACATTTCGTCGACCGCCGGCGTAAACAAAAGGTCCGCGCCAACTTGCTCCAAGAGTGCAGAGTCGCGCTCCATGGTGCGCGGATACTTGTCCAGATCTTCCGCCGGACCGAACTGTAGCGGGTTTACAAAGATGGACACAGCGGTCACATCGCAGCGTGCCTTGGAGGCGCGCACCAGCGAAAGATGCCCCTCATGCAGAGCGCCCATGGTGGGCACGAATCCCAGAGTCTTGCCATTACGGGTTATCTGACGGCAGGCTGCCTTCATTTCGGCAATGGTGGTAATGCGTCTCATGGGAAGGTGGGTCAGTGCGGTTGGTTAGGCGGCGCCGCTTTCGAAGGCGAATTTGCCTGCTTCGGTGTCTCGTCCTCCGCTGCCCCGGCCGGAGGTGCCGGCTCGGGTAGCATCCAGCTCTCCAGGACGCCTGCCAATGAGGGCTCCAGATGCGCCAGATTTTCTGGAGAACATTTCAGGGCGACCGAGTACATCTCGCCCTCCGGACCCTGAATAAAAACCATCTGCTCGATCCAGTCGCGATCGGAAGCTTTCTCGTGATAGCGGACCTTCAGCATCTGCGCCGGCTTGTGGTCGACGGTGCGCTGCTGGCGTTGCAGGGTCTCGAAACTCTGGCCGGCTGCCCGCATGCTCTCCGACGCCTGCTCGATAATGCCGTCCAGTCTTGCGGGCTCTTCGTCGCCTTCCGACGGCGGCAGAACAAGGGCGACCGTGATCTCGTCCCACAGCGCGCGATCCAGCTTCTGGGACGGCGCCACCACCACACCGTTGCCATCGAAAACTTCGCCTAATACGCTCCAGGAAGCCGGATATTTGAAGCAGAAGCCGCCGGCAGGCTGGCAGTAACTCTTCCTGGGAACAGGCTTGCGCGCACGCGCGGCGGGAGGTTTCTGACCCACCGCAATCACAGCCACGTTGAGCGTTAGGGCTAACAGAATGGCAAAGCGCAGCGACAGCCGCATGCTCCTACAGTTGCACAGTCCGCTTGTGTTCCGCAATTCCCTGCAACGCTGCGAGCGTTTCCTTGGGCAAGTGATACGACTCGGCGTCGGACGGATAACCACCAGATTTCACATCATCCTTGAAGGCGAGTACAGCGTTGCTGATAACCAATGCCACGTCCGCGTAACGACGTACGAACTTGGCGGGCGGAGCAAGTGTCAATCCGAGCAGATCGTGGAAGACCAGCACTTGGCCATCGCACTCCGGCCCAGCGCCGATTCCGATGGTCGGGACATCCAGTTCGCCCGTGATCATGGCCGCAGCCTCGCGTGGGATGCCTTCGAGAACGACACAGCAAGCCCCAGCACGTTCCAGGGCGATTGCATCGTGCATCAGTTGTTCGACAGCTTTCAGGGTCTTGCCTTGCACCTTGTATCCGGCCATGGCGTGTAGCGATTGCGGCGTCAAGCCGATGTGGCCGACCACGGGAATCTCCGCCTCGACCATGCGTTCGACCAGGCGAGCGCGTTTTTCTCCGCCTTCGAGTTTCACGGCCTCGGCGCCAGCCTCCTTGATAAAGCGAGCGGCGTTGCGCAGAGCCTCGCGCGAGGTGATGTGGTACGAAGCGAAAGGCATGTCGGCTACCAGAAATGCCCGCTTCACGCCCCGTCTCACCGCCCGCGTGTGGTGCAGCATCTCCTGCATAGTAACCGGCAGGGTATTCTCATAGCCCAGCATCACCATCCCGAGAGAATCGCCTACCAGGACCATGTCAATGCCGGCATCGTCCAGCAGTCGCGCGCTGGGATAGTCGTAGGCGGTCAGGCAAGTGATGATTTCCTTACGCTGTTTTTTTTCGAGAAGAGTGGCAGAGGTGATCTTCGAGCGGAAGTCGCCAGTGGTGATACTCACGATGTCCTCCAGTGCAGTTCCGCAACTTGCGGATACCGCCTGTACTAAGTCTCGTTACGCGGGCTTGGATACCCGGGAGACGACTGAATTCTACACCCGCGGCAAGGGCCGGCCATACCCCTTTCGATGTAGACCAATGCCGCCTCGATGCGAATTGGAGGACGAGGTAGGACGCTACTCCGCGCAGGTGTGATCGTGGATGATTCGCCAGCCTTCAGGGAACTTGCGAAAGACCAGCGTGAAAACGCCGTGCGGCTGCTTGCCATCCGGCATGGCAAGCTGAAATCTCCCGCGCACGAATCCGGAATCGGGGCCCAGCAACTGCACCTGCAAATTGCTAAACGACAAGGTTCCCATCGCATGCCCCTCCGATTGATAGCTGCGACGGTAGCGCTCCAGGGTCGGATCCCATCCCTTCGTCTCGGTGGTGCCGGAGAAAAATGTTAAATCCGGTGAGTGCCAATACCCGTTCATGAAGAGATCGAGGTCGTGATGGTTCCAGGCGTCGACCTGCGACTGTAGGACCGCTCGAATTGCTTCGTCACCTCTTGTGGAGGCGCTTTGACCCCGCATTTCCGCTAGACCAACCGTCAGCAATAACATCGCCGAGAACATCGAGATAAGCTTCACCATCTTCACCTCCGCCCGCAGCAGTGTAGCTGAGTCGGCAGTTCGATTTCAGAATTTGGAGTATCTGGGAATCGAAAGCCAGGTCCCTTTGTTCGGACTAAAGCAGATTCCTGGCTAACGGCTGAATGATGAACCCCTCAGCCCCAAATCTGGCGGGCGAAGAAGTAGATGGTCAAGCCGAACCCGATCGCAATGACGATGGCGCGCACATATTCCGGTTTGGTCTTGCGCGCGAAAAAGGCGCCGAAGTAGCCACCAGCAATGGCCCCAATAATCATGAGTATCGCCTGCGGCCAATAGACCACGTGTGGCGACAGAGCGAACAACACCATGGCTACGCCGTTGGACACGGTGGTCAGCCACGCTTTCAGGGCATTCATGGTGTGGATGTGGTCCATGCCCAGCAGCGCCAACATGGCGAGGATGAGGATGCCCGCCCCGGCGCCGAAATAGCCCAGGTAAAACGCGATGAACATCTGCAGAAAAATTCCCCGGCCGGTGGCAAACTCGTGATGTTCGCCATGCTCGGCACGCTGCCGGACCCAGCGCGTAATCCGTCCGCTCATCATGAAAATTAGGGTGGCAATTAACAACAGCCACGGCACCAGGTCCATGAATGTCGATGGCGGAGTAATCAGCAGAACCCAAGCGCCGAGAAAGCCTCCAATAATGCCGGTCACCGTAAGCGGCACTAGGACCCGCCGCGGCAGGCTGCGAAACTCGTGGCGATAGGCCCACACGCTGGCCGGTTGCCCCGGCCACAGCGCGACCGTGTTGGTGGCGTTGGCGTTTATCGGCGGGATGCCGACGAACAAGAGGGTTGGAAAAGAAATAAAGCTGCCACCGCCGGCGACCGAATTGACGGCTCCGGCGACAAGGGCGGCGAAAAATAGAATGCTTCCGTGGGCGATGTGCATACGCAAAGAAAGCCGATAGTATCAGCCATCGACATGAGACACGAAGCTCTCACGGCATGATGATCCGGCTTCCCGACTCGTTAGAGCAGTTCCTTAGTAGCTATATCCCAGAAGGTTAATTGGCGATAGTGTGGGGATGGCGATCTCTGCGAAAGCGTCGGTGCCACGAGCCTATTCGGACGATTTGCGCTGCAAGCTTCTGGAAGCGTACGTGGCTGGCCGTGGGAGCTTGCCGGAATTGGCGCACCAGTTCGGCGTCAGTTGGGGGTACAGTAAAAAGATTCGAGCCCAGCAGTTGCGGACGGGGCGGAAGGAGCGGCCGGTGCAGAGCCAGCATGGTCCTGCCAGTCGGTTGACTGCTGGGGTGGAGCAGCAGCTGTGGTCGATCCTCCGGCAACAGCCCGATCTGACCTTGGCGGAACTGCAACCGCGACTGGCTGCCAGAACCGGTGTCGGCATCAGTCGATCGCGATTGTGGGTGTGGCTGCAGCGACTGGGCTTACGGCATAAAAAAAATCGCTCCGGGCGCAGGAGCAGGAAAGCGGCGAAAGCCTTTGGCGTCGCCAGGCGTGGTGGGAGCAGGTAAGCGAGTTGGATCCCACCGCGCTGGTGTTTCTCGACGAAAGCGGCGTGACTACGGAGATGACCCGCCGCTATGCTTGGGCACCCCGACCCGAACGCGTCTCGGAAGCGGTGCCCGCCGGCCACTGGCGCACCCTGACCGTGTTGGCCGCGCTCACCACGGCCGGCGTGCTGGCCAGCATGACCATTGAGTCGCCTACTGATGGTGATGTCTTTCTCGCTTTCGTGGAGCAGGTACTGGGGCCACGGCTGGAACCAGGGCACGTCGTCATCCTCGACAACTTGGCTGCCCACAAAGTTGAGGGCGTGCGCCAGCTCATCGAAAGCCACGGCGCGCAGCTGCTCTATCTGCCGCCGTACTCGCCTGACTTTAACCCCATCGAGCAAGCCTGGTCCAAAGTAAAACAACTGTTGCGGGGGGTGAAGGCCCGAGTCCTGGAACAGCTCGAACCAGCGATCGCCCAGGCCTTGGCTGCCATCACGGCTCAAAACGCACAAGCATTCTTCCGCCACTGCGGGTACGGGATACAGCAACTATGAAAATGCTCTAGCCGCGACGATTGCGGATGGCGCGCCGGGAAATCGCTCGTGCAGAAAATCCAGAAATCCTCGCGAGAGCGGACGTCCGGAAGTATGGATGTGGGCCAGCCGCAACACCAGCACCAGCACCTTCAATACCTCGGCGTCTTTCAGCGTGGTGTGTCCGAGATGTTCGCGCTCCAGCTCACGAAACTCTTGCAGAAGTTGACGTACCGCTTCAATGAGCGCCTGCTGCGCCAGGTTGGGCGACACTTGCTCATACACCAAGCCTGAGGCGACTAAAGTCTGGTAGCTCTTGGCTAAGTTGGCCAAGGCTGCAATTACCTCGCGATCATGCAGGCTGCGGTCGCTACGTGCCAGCTTGCCGATGGTCTGCAGAATTCCCGTAATCACTGGCTCGCGATCATGCAGGAATTCGTCAGACAGATCGATCTTGGGGAATACTTCCTCGGGCGGCGCGGCTTCCAACTCTCGTGGCTTCATGTGCTGACGCGCTTGTTGTAGGTAAGGGCACTCCGAGGGACAGTCCAGCGTAAGCTCGCGCTGCTCGCCACAGCATTGCGGGCAGATGCGTCCATGCACTGCCAGGCAGAAGCGTTTTTCTTTTCGATCGGCGCAAATGGCGCAGCGCAATGGTGGTACTCCACGGGCCAACTCGTCGGCCCTAAACTCCCATTATGTCACTTTCACTTTAGCGGGGGCCCGCCAGACCCGCATGGGCAGTGGCTTTTCGAGCACGGCCTGTGGAAAAACCGCATAAAATATGGCGAAAATGCTTTCCACTCGAATGAGCTTGGTATAAGATACGCACAACCTGAGCATTCTTAACGCTCAAATTATCAAGGAGGATTTACGAATGGCAACAGGCATGACCAAGACCCAGCTCGTCCGCCACATGGCCGAGAAGAACGAATTGAACAACAAACAGGCTGCCGCTTTCCTCGAGTCGCTCGCGGAACTGGCGATTAAAGAGACGAAGAAGAACGGCTTATTCGTGGTACCGGGTCTGGGCCGTCTGGTGAAGTCGAATCGCAAGGCGCGTATGGGCCGCAATCCGCAAACCGGCGAAGCAATCAAGATTCCTGCCAAGGTGGTGGTGAAGTTCCGCGTGGCCAAGGCCGCGAAAGACTCCATCGCCCCCAAGAAGTAGCATCCCTCTTTCTACAACGAGGCCGGCCGCGCGCCGGCCTCGTTGTGTTGCAGTTGTCAATTGTCGGTTCTCAGTTCTCAGCGAGTGAGCACCGACTACTGCTGGGTGCCCCGTCCTTTCGCCGGCTTTTGGCGAAATGATCGGAAATGACAATCCCCGATCATTGCCTTTCTACGATTGCCGCGAAAAATCCGTCGCAGGGCTGTACCCCTGGGATTGTCCGCAGGAACGACCCGCTCAGCAGCGAGTCGAGATCATTCCACACCAACTCGCCAGTCGATCGCAATCTCTCCAACACCTCACGACAATCGCACAACTCAAATCCAGCGGCATCGCGCAACACTTCCTCCACGACAGCTTCGTCCTCTTCTCTCTCCAGCGAGCAAGTGGAATACACCGCGCGTCCGCCGGGCGAGAGCTGTTGCAATGCCGCGCGCAGGATTGCAACCTGCTTAGTGTGCAGTTCGATCAAGTCTCCTTCGGTCAGCCGCCATTTGATATCCGGATTGCGCGCCAGGGTTCCGGTACCCGAGCAGGGCACATCGGCCAGCACACGGTCGAAGCCGCTGGCGAGCGGGAGCTGCAAAGCGTCCGCAGTGATCACTGTAACGTTGGCGGCGCGCACGCGCTTTCGTATCAGATCAGCGCGGGGTTCATGGATCTCCGCCGCAATGATTTCCGCTGTCGGATTTCGCCAAGCCATTGCGGCAGTCTTGCCTCCGGGAGCGGCGCAACAGTCGAGCATGCGGGAGCCTGTTCCCACCAACGCCGCGACCAGTTGCGAAGCTTCATCCTGGATGAACACGCGGCCTTCCGCGTGGGCACGCGTTCGCGCCAGGTCTCCGTTAACCAACCTATGCGAGCTACTGAGCAACGCACCGGGTGCCAGGGTAACGCCTTGCGATACCAGCTCTTGTTGCGTGTCTTCGTCTTCCAGACGCAGCGATGTCGCCGGTATTTGCTGATCGAACTCGCAGATCTGCCGGGTGCGTTCCTCGCCAAACTGGACGACCCAACGCGCAACCATCCATTTCGGATGTGCGTATTGCCGCGCCAAAGAAGCCGGAGCTTCGTCGGCCGACGGTTGGACAGGTTCTGTCTTGATGTCCGCTATCTTCCGCAGCACCGCATTCGCAAATGGCGCGGCGGAGCGCTTTTGCGCGCGCTTTACTAGTTCCACGCTGTCATTGATGGCCGCATGCGCAGGGACTCGGGTCAAGAACTGCAGCTGATACGCCGCCAGCCGGAGCGCGTTCAAGACCTCGGCATCCAGCTTCTTCAGCGGCCGTGATGCCGCCGCTGCGATCGCATCATCCAGCCGCGAGCGCCAGCGGAGTACTCCCATGACCAGTTCCATTGCCAGTCCGCGATCGGCGAGCGCAAGCTTTTCCACGCGCTCGGAGTGCAGCAGTTCGCTGGCGTAAGCGTTGTGCCGGTCGACTCGCAGCAGGATGTCGAACGCGACAGTGCGTGCAGGAGAGATGGACATGGGTTAGCAATTAGCAATTAGCCCTTAGCTTTTAGCAGACCGCGTTTGCCAAAGAAATTTTCTCGATCCCAGTTACTAGCAGCTATTCGTCACGGTTACGTTGAGGACCCCTTTTTGTTGACGATCGCCGCGTGTCAAATGCTTGACCACGGACCAATGACTGAACACTAATGGCTACTAGCTAAGAGCTAAAAGCTAGGCGCCAAGCCCTTCATTGTCCCGCGGCCGATAGCCATTGACGAAATCGTGGGCGCTCATTCGCTTCTTGCCTTCCACTTGCAGCTCCCGGACCTCCAGAGCTGTGCCGTGCGCAAAGCCCAGCAGCAAGCGATCGTCTTCGATTGCGAAGTGACCCGCCGGAGCAAGAGCACCTCTCGAAACAGGTTTGGCCGCGTGGATGTGCAGCATCTTGCCGCGAAAGTTCGTAAACGCTCCCGGCCACGGTTGAAAGCCACGCAAGCGGTTCCAGGCATCCACTGCACTGCGCGAGAAATCGATGAGTCCGTTTTCACGCTTGAGAATGGGGGCGTGCGTTGCCTGGGTAGTGTCCTGCGGCCGCGGCGTTATCGAACCGTTTTTCAGGCCGGCAAGAGTTGCGATCATCAGCTCGGCGCCTGTCTGTGCCAGCCGCGGAGCCAGCGTGAGCGCAGTATCTTCCGGCAGGATGCGCTCTTCCGACTGCAGCAGGATGTCCCCAGTGTCGAGGCCGGCATCGATGCGCATGGTAGTCACCCCGGTGACGGTTTCCCCGGTCGCAATCGCCCACTGGATCGGCGCGGCCCCTCGGTATTTGGGCAGCAGCGAAGCATGCAGATTGATGTTGCCGAGCTTTGGCAGATCGATCATCCACTGCGGGATGATGCGGCCGTAGCCGACCACGATGATCGCTTCTGGTGCAATGGTCTCCAATTGCGCGCGAAATTCCTGGTTGTTCTTGATCTTCTCCGGCTGGACGATGGGGAGCCCAAGCGCGAGCGCGGTGTGTTTCACCGGCGACTCCGCCAGCTGCATACCGCGCCCGCTGGGACGATCAGGTTGGGTCGCGACCAGCCTCACGCGGAAGCCGGCACACACCAACTTCTCCAGCGTAGGCACCGCGAAGAGTGGCGTTCCGCAGAAGACCAGGTCCATCATAGTTAGCAATTAGCAGCTAGCAATTAGCCACTAATTCTTAAGCCTTTCGAAAGCGCGACAAAGTTGTGCGCCATGTGCGCTGGCGGCTGTAGCGATATATCGATTGCATCGATTGCCGCTTTCTAATTGCTGATTGCTAGTTGCTAATTGCTGTCTTACCATTCGCCCTGCTTCACCAGTTTGCGAATCTTGCGCTTCATCATGTCACGCTTCAAAGCGCTGATGTGGCTGATATAGAGCTTACCGTTGAGATGATCGGTTTCGTGCACCAAGGCACGCGCCAACAGGTCTTCTCCGCTAACTTCGATAGTCTTTCCCTCCGCATTTTGAGCGCGCGCGGTAACCGAACGTGGCCGGGTCACCTTCTCGCGAAATTCGGGCAGGCTGAGGCAGCCTTCGTTGGACGTAAGACGTCCTTCGGTGTGGATGATCTCGGGATTGACCAGCACAATCTTCGCATCAGGATCTTCCTTGAAGGTGACATCGATCACCGCAACGCGCTTGCTGATGCCGATCTGCGGCGCCGCCAGACCGACGCCATGCGCCGCATACATGCTCTCAAACATGTCCTCGACAAGTTTCTTCAACTCGTCGTCGAACACGGTGATGGGGGCGGCCGGCTTCTCCAGGACCGGGTCCCCGAATTTCACGATCTCATAGACCATTTAGAAGTTTCGCAACTGTTGGCAGTAGCCTTCGAAATTTCGTTGCAATTCAATCAGCGAATCGCCGCCGAACTTTTCCAGTGCGCAGCGGGCCAGGGTGAGCGCAACCATGGCTTCCCCTGCCACTCCGGCAGCAGGAACCACGCACACATCTGAGCGTTCATAGGCCGCCTTCACCGGCTGGCGAGTGGCGAAGTCCACCGAACCCAAGGGACGCCGCAAGGTCGAAATTGGTTTCAAGTATCCACGCACACGAATCTCTTCACCGTTCGAGACTCCACCCTCCAGTCCGCCGGCATGATTCGATCGCCGCGTGAAGCCGGTGAACGGGCCCTTCTGCTCGCGGTCGTATCCTATTTCATCATGCACAGTCGAGCCCAAGGAAGCTGCGCCGCGAACCGCATCGCCAATCTCCACCCCCTTTACGGCTTGCAGTGACATCAGGGCGGCGGCGAGCTGCGCGTCGAGACGCTCGTCCCAGTTCGCATAGGTGCCCAGCCCAGGCGGCACGTTGTGGGCGACCACTTCAAAGATTCCGCCGACTGAATCTCCGGTGCGCAGCGCGACGTCTACTTGCTCTTTCATGCGCGCTTCGGTCTCGGTATCCGCACAACTGAGCAGTATCTCTTCCTTCGCCGCCACCGCGAGGATCGCTTTCCAATCGACAGGCGCTTCGAGCCGCGCATTGCCGACAGCGATGACGTGACTCAGCACCTCGATGCCAATTTCGCGCAGCAGGAGTTTAGCAACAGCTCCGGCGGCGACACGCGCCGCCGACTCGCGCGCCGAGGCCCGTTCGAGTACATATCGCGCTTCGGAAAAGTTGTACTTCACGGCTCCGGCGAGATCTGCGTGACCGGGCCGAGGCGAAGTCACGCGCCTATGCTGGGCGGGATCGCCCTCTTCCACCGGCAGCGCTTCCGTCCAGTTCTGCCAATCCTTGTTCGTCAGCAGCATGGCAATGGGCGAGCCGATTGTCTTTCCGTGACGCACGCCGCTCAGTATGTGTGCCTGGTCGCGCTCGATCCGCATGCGCCCGCCACGACCATATCCCTGCTGCCGCCTCCACAGTTCGCGGTTCACGAATTCGATGTCGACTGCAACTCCGGCGGGCATGCCTGAGAGCAGCGCCACCAGGGCTTCTCCATGCGACTCACCGGCGGTAGAAAAGCGCAACATGGGAATAAGAAGGGTGATTGTAGCTGATGAAGGCAGCAGTTAGCACTTAGCCGTTAGCATAAATGCGAGCGCTCCCGCCTTCTCGCCGAGCTACGCTTCAATCGCCAACTCTTCCTCCACAAATTGTTTCTCTTCCATGTTGCCGCCGCCGAGCGCAAACGATCGAGTAAGTTGCGCTGTGCCATTCTCAATGCCGGTTATAACGTAGGAGCAGCCCAGCCAGTACGCTTCGCCGAAATCTGTCGGCGACCACAGCGCGGGATGGTCGGGATGAGAGTGGTAGAAGCCGACAATCTCAAGCCGGCGCGAGCGCGTGTCACGCAGAATACGCACTATCTCGACGGGCGCAATTTCGTAACGATCCTTGGGAGAGTCACTGATGTTTTGGCAGCGTACGGTCGAACTTACTGTCCGGGTGCCCCCCTCCACATTTCCCAGCAACACACCACAGCATTCGAACGGATACGTTTCTTCGCCATGGCGCCGAATCTCTTCATAATCGGGTTGGCGGAGTTTCAGCATGCTTCGCCGCCTTTCTATCATGCCGAGCATGCCTTGTGGAGCAATTGTGAATTTCTGTCATCTCTACAAGTTGCCGTTTTACCGTGCAGTGTGCGACAGTGTGAGTCTCCGGGTTACAGGCTCGATAGAAGTTTGTTTGCCGCCGAGGCAACGTCAGGGCGGTAATCGGATATCGCATTCGATGCGGAGACGACACTACGAGTCCGTCGAATGCGAGCAACTCGCGAAGGGCTGTTGCCGAAGATGACCAAGAAGATCAAGCGGAAATCGTACGAAGACGCGGTTGCGTGGTTTCGCGATCACGGATTCGACATCACGGAAGCTCCAGGCACGAGCAATCGTGTGTTTCTGAAGAAGTACAACTGCTCTGCTGCGATCGAGCGCACCGACGACGGTAGCGTTAAAGTATTCGCCTATCCCGGATACCTGATCAGTGGCGAAATCGCAAAACTCGTCGATCACGGGTATCAGAAGGTTTGGAAGACGACGAAAGCTGAACATCCCGCCACAGCTGACCAACTCAAAGCGTTGCACCAGTTCACAGAGGAGCTGAAGGAAGGGATTGGCGCAATCAGCTTGTATAACGAAGGATTGGGTACGGTAAGTGAATCGTACATGTACGATCGCGTGCGCGGACGTGACCTGCCCGAAGCGGAACGTCCCCAGCGTCCGTGGCAACGCGCGACCCGCAAGCATCCCGCATAGCGTGTCGAACTCTTCCGCGATGTGCGCCGGCATTATTAGGTTGTCAGTTTCCCGCTAATAAACCTCCTCCTACTCGCGCAAACCCCCTAGCCACATATGCCATCCAACTTAACGGACAAGGAACCGAGCACGTCCACAGGGCTTCCAGGAGGGATGCAAAAGCTTATGAAGAGATTTGGGATGCTGTTGGTATTGTTGATATTCTGCGCATTTACGGTGTGGGCGCAGAACGACAATAGTTCCAATAGTAACAATACCGCCACGCAGGCCACCACAAACGACAACATGAACAATAAGACTGCGCAGGAGCAGGCGCATCAAAACGCGGCAGACCAGAACCAGAACGCAGCAGATCAGGAAAAAGCGGATGCAAAGGATGCAAAGGATGAAGGGAACAAATCTGCAGAGGAGCACGACAAGGTCTTGGCCCGGATGGACGATTCGTCCAAGATCTTGAATGAGTTGCTGGGCGCACCCGACAAAGGCATTCCAGACGATGTCTTCAAGAGCGCGAAGTGCGTCGCGGTGGTTCCCTCCATGGTGAAAGGCGGCTTCGTTTTCGGCGCGGAGCATGGCCGTGGCGTAGCGACTTGCCGTACCGCTAATCACGATTGGAGTGCGCCGGCTTTCTTCGTCATCACCGGCGGCAGTTGGGGTTTGCAAATCGGTGTCCAAGCTGCGGACCTGGTTTTGCTGATCATGAACCAGCAGGGTATGAACGATTTGTTGAGTGCCAAATTTAAGCTGGGTGCTAACGGTAGCGTGGCCGCTGGCCCTGTGGGTCGGGAAGCCGCCGCCTCCACCGATTGGAAGCTGAAGTCAGAGGTGCTGACCTATTCACGCACTCGCGGTCTTTTTGCCGGTCTGACCCTGAGTGGTGCGGTGATCAAGCAGGACGACGACGCTACGCGCGCGCTCTACGGACGGGAGGTCGGCTTCCGTCAGTGCTTACTGGGACAGGTGAAGCCGCCAGCCGCTGCTGACTCCTTCCTGGCGACCGTCCGCCGCAGCAAAGCTGAGGCGACGGCTGAGGCGCACTAACCAACTTTTGAGTCGCGACGCAGCGGTGGGCTTCGGCTCACCGCTTTTTCGTGTCCGACGGGGTAGCGTACATTGAGCTTCTATACCTGAGGGAATGCAGCTTCAGGCCGAGCGAAGGGACCTGCTTGTTAGGCGGGGTCTGACAGTTTAAAGCTCTCTTAGGGCGGAAGTCGCAACTGGCTGCCGCACTGAGCGGAAGATTAGTTTGCGGAGGCGAGGCCGGACTGGGATTGCGTTCGCTTCCACTGCGTCGAGGAAGACAAAGAATCCCAGCGCCATCAGGAATACCGCGAGAAATCTCTTCAGCAGCCGTTTTCCAGTCACGGCAAGTTAGATGCACGATTCTTTTACCGGTGGCCTACAGACAAAGGAAATCCGGGGCGAATGGTCCCGGCTCTGGTCGACACGCCTCTGACTTACGGAAATTGTCGCACTGCTTTAACCTCCGCCGAACCTGGCAGCCGCGCTCTCTCGGTAGCGCACCTTCATCACCAGCAGCGGCGCGCTGAGGAAGAAGGTCACGGCGTTCGGCAGGATGATGGGCAGTGAGTGAATCATGAAGCCATAGCTCACCCACAGCAGCAGCCCTACGTTGAGACTGATCAGCATGAGCAGCGAGATATCGCGGACGGACTTCGTTCGGAAGGAGTGCAAGGCCTGAGGTAGATACGCCAGCGTGCACAGCGTGCCCGCGGCAAAGCCGGTTAGCGATGCGAGGAACATGCACCAGCGTACCATCGCCAGCGTAATGCGGAGTCGGGTTGGGAACTGCTCCGACTTAGCCAAAGAAGGCTAGAACGGGACATCCAGGCAAGAGTCGGTCTGCGTCATGCTAGTTTAGACTTCGCAAGCGAAACGGCTAAAGATCAGACTAACTGTAAACCTGCTTGAGCCCACGGAGATTCCTTGGACGGCACTACCGTGTACGTCTTGATCGTCGTGTTTGTCGCCACGATCATCCGATCGGCCTTCGGATTTGGCGAGGCCCTCGTGGCGGTTCCTCTGCTCGCCTTGCGAGTTCCGGTTCATGTGGCCGCGCCGCTGGCCGTTCTGGTCTCGATTACCGTCGCGGGAGTTATTGTCGCGCAGGACTGGCGGCAGATCCATCTGAGGGCGACGGGCTGGCTGGTGCTCCCCACGCTTCTGGGTATTCCGCTGGGACTGCTTCTGCTCACCAGCGGCAACCATCGCTTGGTCAAGGCGGTTCTGTCCCTGGTCATCCTGGCGTTCTCGGCGTATGGACTGATTGGCCGAAAACCTCCTGAGCTTCACAGCGACAGCCGCCTGTGGCTGCTGATTTTTGGATTCTGTGCAGGTGTCCTCGGAGGCGCTTACGGGATGAATGGTCCGCCGCTGGCAATTTATGGGGCGATGCGCCGCTGGTCTGCCCAGCAATTCCGAGCAACCCTGCAAGGGTATTTTCTTCCGGCCAGCATAATTGGCATGGCAGGTTATTGGCTCGCCGGCCTATGGGTCCCGGCCGTAACCCACTATTACCTAAGGTCGCTGCCAGCTGCGCTGGCGGCGATACTAATCGGAAGAGTCATTAATCGCCGCCTCCACGGTGATGTATTTCTCAAGTACGTTCACGTCGGCCTTATCCTGATTGGAGCAATCTTATTGTTTCAGGCGATTCACAGCTAGCATCCACCAAAGATATTGCGCCTTAGGTTCACCCGAGCTTGAGCACGATCTTGCCGTAATTGGCGCGCTGCAACATGAGGCGGTGGGCCTCGCTGGCTTGCTCTATCGGCAGCATATGTCCAATCTCAGGATGCAGTTTGCCCTGTTCAATCCAAGGCTGCATGGCTTGCAAAGTGCGAGCGATCAGTTCATGGTCCTTGGCCAGGATGCTAAGCCATAGTCCATGAGCGCTGAGACTTTTGGCCATCATGGTGCTGGTATCGAACCGGTGCCGCTGTCCAGTTGCGGTGCCGTAAATAATGACTCGCCCAAACGGCCGGCAGCAGCGCAGACTCTTGGCGGTGTGCTCGCCGCCCAGCATTTCGAAGACAGCGTCCACCCCCTCGCCGTTGGTCAGCTCTTTTATCTGCTGCTCGTAATCCACCTCGCGGTAATTGATGCCGAAGTCCAAACCGAGCTTCTTCACCCGCTCCAGTTTTTCTTCGGACGACGACGTTCCATAAGTTTCAATACTCAGCAACTGTCCGATCTGAATGGCCGCCGTGCCCACGCCTCCAGCGGCGGCATGAATCAGCACGCGACGCCGCCGCTCCTCGTGGCGAAGTATCGGTTCGAGCGCGTCGGACGTAAGTCCCGCCTTCCAGTAGGCCAGATAGGCAGTCAAGAAGTTCACCGGAAAGGCCGCCGATTGCTCCGAAGTCCAGCCCTTGGGCTGAGGCCAAAGGAGCTTGGGTTTCATAGCGATCTTCTCGGCGGCTGCGCCATACTGCATGTAGCCCATCACGCGCTCGCCGGTGGTCTCGACTACTCCCGCGAACTCGCGCCCTGAAATAAACGGCGGAGGCGGAGTACCACTGTAAGTCCCGTGGGTTGACATGGTATCGGCAAAATTGATGCCCACAGCTTCCACGCGCACGATTACTTCGTCCGCTTTGGCTTGCGGATCGGGCATTTCGCGAACCTCGAGAACCTCAGGTCCACCAGAACGAGTGACCACGACGGCTTTCATAATTTTGATTCTACGACGCAGGCAGGAATGACGCCGCAGTCCCGATGCTGACGGTGGATGTTCCCGCATGCCGCGATTAAGATTCGATTCGAGAGGCTGTGATGACGATGAAGGCTGGACCAAACTTCGTAGGCGTTGAGTTGTACTTCGAACATCTGGAGGCGGCAAAACAGTTTTATACGCAGCTTTTGGGACTGGAACTGTCGGAAGAGCAGAGCGGACACTTTGTGAAGTTCGACAGCGCTTCAGGATTCATCTGCCTGGAGCGAAAAGGCTCGGAGTCCTATCCGTCCAAAGACAAGGCCGTGCTGTTCTTCGAGGTCGGCGATTTGGCCAGCAGTGTAGAGGCGATCGGGCGCGAGCACTTTGTGCAGATCGAGGCCACCTGGGCAGTGCTGCACGATCCGGAGGGACACAATGTTTTGCTGCTGCAAAGCGCGAAATCTTAGTCTGCAGCCAACGGTGCGGGTATCGCCATGAACTCCAGCGCGCGCCCGATGTACTGCTTCATCTCGCGGCGATGCACCACGGCATCGAGCATTCCGTGTTCCAGCAGGAATTCGCTGCGCTGGAAGCCTTCGGGCAACTTCTGGCGGATGGTCTGCTCAATGACGCGGGGCCCGGCAAACCCAATCAGGGCGCCGGGTTCGGCGATGTTCAGATCGCCCAGCATGGCAAAGGACGCGGTCACGCCGCCGGTGGTGGGATCGGTCATCACCGAAATGTAAGGCACCTTGGCGTCGTCCATGCGCGCCAGCGCGGCCGAGATTTTGGCCAACTGCATCAAGCTGACAACGCCCTCCATCATGCGTGCGCCCCCCGAAGCCGAAACCACGATCAGCGGCACCTTCTCCGAAGTAGCTTTCTCGACAGCACGAGTAATCATCTCGCCCACGACCGCTCCCATGGAACCGCCGATAAAGGCATACTCCATCGCACTGACGATGACTGGCTTGCCATTGAGCGTGCCGCGTGCATTGATGACCGCATCGTTCAGGCCGGTATCGCGTTGCGAGCGTTTCAGGCGTTCCGCGTAGGGCTTCAGGTCGGTGAACTTCAGCGGATCGGTGGAGACGATGTTGCCATCTTCGGTCTCGTATTTCCCGTCGTCGAGCAGGTAAGCGAGCCGGGTACGCGCATCGATGCGGAAGTGCCGGTCGCATTTCGGGCAGACATGGAGATTCTGGTCGAGATCTTTCTTCCAGATGATCTGCCGGCACTGGTCGCACTTGACCCAGAGGCCTTCGGTCTTCACCCGCTTCTCGCCCGAGGTGTCGAGCTCGCCGTGTTCCCGTTTGAACCAAGCCATAGATTTGATCTTCAGTGCTTACGATTTCGTCTCGTTGCTGTCAGGCAGCGCAGCCCGAATCTGTTCGACCGTGATCTGCGGGTCGGCCACTTCCACGATCAGCTCATCATAGCGTTCGTCTCGCAACCCGATGACGACCGTGTTCTCGGGATCGTGCACATCCCAGAAGACGCGCTTGCCATGTTGATAAAACGTCCCAGCGGTTAGCACTCCGGGAATGTTGGTTCCCGGCAGTCTAATGCCGCGCCACCAAGCGTGAGCAATCGACAGGTCGGCGCGAATTCCCGCAATGTGTCGCAACGGAATTTCCAGAGAACTCTTCAGCGCCCAGAGCTTGTCGGCCCCGTGGACGCGCAATTCGAGATTGTCGCCCGAAATTGATACATCAACCATTCAGGTAAGCATTAAGTGTAGCCGACGGGCTGAGAGATTGTCGCGCGAAGTAGTTCGAGGATTCCAAGAGGGTTGAACAGCGAAACGTGCCCCGATGACCGAGGGCCATTCCAATCTCGCCTCAATCCGGCTTGGGCACAGTGCCGATCGTCTCGCGCGAGCTGCCGTCTTCCGGCGTGTCGTGGTTTCCGGTCGGGGTGCTCATTGCGACGGCGCGCAGGCGCCTGGTTGCGCTCGTAGATAATGCGCAGCCCTTCAAGCGTGAGCAGGTCATCGATCTCGCGAATATATTTGGATCCTCCGCCCATCAGCCGC
Source organism: uncultured Acidobacteriaceae bacterium (assembly GCA_963720135.1). Taxonomy (GTDB): domain Bacteria; phylum Acidobacteriota; class Terriglobia; order Terriglobales; family Acidobacteriaceae; genus Bog-257. Next base: position 226,531 of record CAVREJ010000014.1, on the reverse strand, counting down.
GCCAGACCGCCGGTGGCGACGATGGTGACATTCTCGCCAAGCTCCGCCGTGAGCCGCTCCAGAATTCCGTCGATCAGCCCGAGATAGCCGTAGTAAAGACCGGACTGAAGACTGTTGACGGTGTTGGTCGCCAGCACCCGCGGGGGCTTGCGGACGTCCACACGAGGCAAGCGTGCGGTGTGCTGAAAAAGCGCGTCGGCCGAGATGCCGATTCCTGGCGTGATGACACCGCCCAGGTACTCACCCTTCCGTGAGACCACATCGAACGTGGTGGCGGTGCCGAAGTCCACCACGATGCACGGACCGCCGTACTTCTCGAACGCGGCCACTCCGTTAACGATGCGATCGGCGCCCACTTCCGCGGGATTGTCGTAGTGCACCGGCATGCCGGTCTTGATGCCGGGTTCGATAAACAGCGGCCGCAAGTGGAAGTAGCGTTCGCACATCTCGCGCAAGGTCGAGTCAAGCGGCGGCACCACCGACGAAATTACAATGCCCTTCACCGAGCTGACCTCGAGTCCGTGCATCGCAAACAAGTTGCGGAAGAGCACGCCATACTCGTCCACCATCTGCGTCTTGATGGTGGAAACCCGCCAATGCGCGAGCAGGTGACCAGCGCCCGCTTTGGCTGCTTTGGTCTCGAAAACGCCCAGCACCGTATTGGTATTACCTACGTCGATGACAAGCAGCATGATTTATTTCCCGCTGAGCGCGCGCACGTCTCCGGAAAGCACGGTGCGCAGACCGGACTGAGTGCGCACCCGGAGAAATCCGCGATCATCAAGTCCCTTCGGTGACTCCCTCATAACCGCCCGGCGCGTCAACGCGCACATGGCGTCCGTGGGCATACGAAGAACGCTCTTCGAATTCTCGCAAGATGGCCGAGCGCGCCGCCGGGCCGCCTTGTGTGAGCTTGCGGTACTCGCTGTCGAGGGATTTTAGCAGAGCAGCGGTCAGCTCGACGCGCGACCAGGTGCGTCCGCTCTCCATGCGCAACGAAGTCGCAATAGGTTCCAGCTCGCCGGTGAACGACGCGTGGTTTACGTTGATCCCAATGCCAACCACCACGTAGTGCACTCGTGTTGGCTCAGAATTCATCTCGGTCAGGATGCCGCAAAACTTTCGATCACCGAACAAAGCGTCGTTGGGCCAGCGCAGATCGGGATGCAAGCCGGTAATCTGTTCCACAGCTTTCGCCACTGCGATGCCGGCGATCAGCGAGAGAATCAAAGCATCAGCCGGCGACAACACGGGCCGCAGCACCACCGAACAGTAGATGCCAACCGACTGCGCCGAGTCCCAGGTGTGGCCCGCGCGTCCACGTCCGCCAGTCTGCTCCTCGGCCAGAAAGATGGCGCCTTCCGGCTCACCATCGCTGCCTGCTTTCATCGCCGTCACATTGGTTGAGCCGATGCTGAAGTAATGATGAATGTGTGAAGCGAAGATGGTCCCCTTCAACAGGGGGCGCAAGATGTCAGGCAGTAGAAGATCGGGAACAGTTTCCATTCGATAGCCTGTCGCTAGATGACCAGTGATTTGAAGACCCAACTCGCGCAGGTGCTGCACCGCGCGCCACACTTCGGAGCGGCTGGTGCCCAACTCCTCGGCAATGCGCGTGCCGCTGATGACCACGGTCGCATTGTCGCTCAAAAGACGCACAATGCGCCCCAGCCGCGCAGCGGTAGAACCGTCGGATGGGACCTCGGTGCGAGTTGGCGCGGTTCGGGCGATAGCACGATTATGCGCGAATGGGGAGAGATTGGGTAGGATCACTTGTGATATGGCGATTTATCGTTAGCGATTGCGACTGGGCGCTCATTGAAGGTCGAAGACTTCCAGAAATCCACCGCGAATGATAGCCAATCTGTTCCCACTGGGTGACAAAGCCGGTGCACTCGGCAGTCCCACATAAGGACGGGGGTCCCATTTAAGTTTCAGGATTGACTTTCCAGACTGAACAGAGACGACGTTCACAGTCTCCGTGTTGTGCGGGCGTCCGCTGTCAATGTCGAGGAAATTCACGATTGAATTGAACGTGGTATATCCCGATTCGTGAAAGCAGAAGCGCGAACCCGAAGCTGAGGCCGTCACCTCCGCCGTGTGCCATCTCTGTGTGACAGGAAGGCGAAAGACCGGAGTCCCATTGCTTTCGACGACGCCCAACACTTTGTCAGACTCAAAACCGGCAATCCGGCTATCACTCACAAACCTGGCCTCAGTCCAGATGCCAATTCCCTCCAACGGCAACTCGCGATCCTGTTGATTTGGCAATCTGATGTAAAGCTTGCTGTCCCGACGAAGCAGTAGGCTAGTATCTCCAGGGATTACATTTGCCTGATTCCATCCGAAACTTGCGATCTCCGCAAGTGTTGTTCCGTCTAGCAGTTTTTGCTCTGTCCTTCGATTTCCTCCCGCGGCTATCTCCATGCCCTTCGGTGAGACGAATATCGGACCGGGGGTCTCAACCACTAAGCGGCACTGGAGGTCAAGCGAACAGACGTTCAGCCCTGATTCATTTAGCAGAACAAACGCGCGTCGGCGATCCCTTTTACCGACCCGGCTGCTTTTTCGATGGGCATCTCAGCCGTTTTCACCAGAGCCTTCTGGGAGAGGTTGAACAGCAATAGCTTTGAAGGAGGGCGGTCAGAAAATAAAGGCTCGACGGCTGCGTACGTCTTCGTATTTACAGTGACCAAAACGAGATCATTCGACAGGAAAGACACATCGCTGAAGCTGCTGATGATACGATCTTGCGCTTCCGTAATGAACCCGAAGGGACGCAAGTCCTGCCGAAATGATGGCTGCGGTTGGTTCGAATGAACGCACGCCGCCAGAAGCACCACGGGAATCAGAGCCAGCCTGAGCCGTGTTGGCAACCAGATGAGTCTCATCAGACCAAATCGACCCTCATGTGGATTATCCATGATGGCAGCAAATGTGAAACAGTCGATTAAACCGGAAACGAAACAAGACCGCTGTGACACGGGTCACGAGCCCAGGGGTTTGGGAATTACTGTTGTAAACAGGCCATTACCCGCTCAGGAGGACAGAGTTCTAGACCGATAGCTGACGGCTGATAGCTCACGGCCGTTTACGCCGGCGCGATCCTCATGCTCAGATCAACTGCCTGAACGGAGTGAGTGAGCGCCCCCACCGAAATAAAGTTCACGCCGGTTTCAGCGTAGGTGCGCACGTTCTCCAGAGTGATTCCACCCGAGGCTTCCAACGGCACATGACGATCCAGTTGCCGGACCCGCTCCACCGCCTCGCGCACCTGCTCCGGCGGCATGTTGTCGAGCAAGACAGCTTCGGCGCCATGCTCCAGCACAGCCTCGAGTTCGTGCAGCGAGCGCACCTCTATTTCGACGGTCTGAGCGCCACGGCGATTGTGTAGCGCACGTTGCAACGCCGGCACTGGCCCGCCAGCGAGCGCGATGTGGTTGTTCTTGATGAGCACACCGTCGCTGAGGTCGAGGCGATGATTGATGCCTCCGCCGCAACTCACGGCGTACTTGTCCAGGACACGCAGCCCCGGCGCAGTCTTGCGTGTGTCGAGGATTACGGTGCCGGTGCCCGCAACCGCGTCCACGTAGCGGCGCGTCAGCGTGGCAATGCCGCTCATGCGCTGCATGACGTTGAGAATGACGCGTTCGCACGACAGCACTACGCGCGCATTGTGGACGATGACCGCAATCGATTGCCCCTTGCGCAAGCGTACGCCATCGAAGATTTCGGTGTGGCTGGTGACCTCGGGGTGCGAGGCGACGGTGCCGTCCAGCACGGCGAAGGCGTCGAGGATGCGGTGAATGCAACCCAGGCCGGAGAGCACGCAGTCTTGCTTGGCAACGATAGTAGCAGAGGCGCGCTGATTGGGATCGATGCAGGCGTAGGTGGTGGCGTCGCGCGTGGCGCGATCTTCCAGCAATGCGTTTTCCAGGATGGCGGTGATCCTGCGGCTTGTCCAATCCACGATTCGATCTCTCCCCCCAGGCTATATCGCTGAGTGCCCTAAAGGTTGCGGGAAAAATTTGGAAGCATCTTGGGCTAAAGAAGATGTGTGAACTCGTTCTGAGTCGGCACGGTGCAACAATAGCGCAAAGTCCAGCCCGCAGGGGCGGAATTGATTTTAGCCCAGGGCGTGAGCCCTGGGTAAAGTGAGAAACATCGATGAGTCCCTTCAGGAACAAAAGGCGCAGTCGAACGGCGCAATGACGACCGACTACACCGAAGACTGGCAAGAGGTACGGATCCTGGGCAACTAAGCATGGCAGTGGGGCAAGATGAGCGAGACGCAGAGACTCGCCTCCGGCAAGATGGAGACCATGCGCGTCAATGCCATCCGCATTCTGCGCCGCGAACCGGATGGAAGCTGGAAGGTCGGGCGGGCTGCGGTGACACCGGCAGGACAGTGAGGCCTACGCGTAGCACTCTTGCTCTCGAGCAAATCGCGGAGCAGGACGGACCTATGTTGTCGTAGGGGCGATCCAAGTCCAACTCCAGGTCAGCAACCGATGGAAGCTCAGGATCTCCCGTTACCAGAGGGCAGTGATCCTACCACGTGTAAGTCGACTTGGAGGTCACGTCAAGAGTAGGTTGAGACCGGTCGCCTCAGCGAAGGCGCGGAAGTCGCGGTCGCGCGTGATGAGCGGAATGTTTCGGTCGATGCAGCTTTGCGCGATCAGCGCATCTCCGAGCCGGGCCTTGCGGCGCTTTGCCAGTGCTTTCGCACGCAGCACCCCGGCACGTTCCCAGTAGCCAGCTTCGATCTCCACCATTGGCATCTGGCAAAGTCTCGCGGCAGTATCCGAAGGAAGCTTCGGGTCGCTGAGCAGCTCGGTCAGCACTATCGGAACCATCAGCACCTGGCCATCCATCAACGCCTGGTCGAGCAGGTGCACGTCGTCGCCCGAGTCTCCGCCGAGGAACCCGATCCACGTGCTCGTGTCGGCTGCAATCATCGGTCAGCTTTCAACTGCGCCAATGTCCGGCTGAAACGGACTTTTCCCCGCATCTGCCGCAGGGCAGCGTAGGTTTCAGATGCGGCAACCAGTTGCAGCCCGGTACGGATGGTCTGAGTGACGCCGGCGCCGGTGGCTTTTTGAGCTTTTTCCAGCAACTCGGCGGGAAGTTCGACGGTTACCTTGCGGGCGCGTTGCCATGGGATCGATCGTACCATATTCAAGACCAGTATGGAGTATGGTACGCCTTGGGGCCTGCCTCGGATTGAGCTGAACTGGGAATCAAATTTCTCCTTTGCCGACGTCAGCGTCCAAGGGCGCAGACCTGGGACACCTACGGCTGAGGTTCGTCAAACCGCCGCAGTCTTCATTCGGTCAAGGGATCGATCACCTCGAGAAAGGGAAACCGATGGAAGTCGGTGTCCCGGGTGCAAATTCGCCGAATGCCGTGTTCGCGCATGAGGATTGCGGTGTGGGAGTCATGCAGGAGGTTGCCGGCCAGATGTGGAAGTTCGGCAAAGACTTGTCCGGCCACCTCGGCGTGCCGTGAGGTGGGGACAAGCACCCCGATTCCCGGCGAGTCGAGCAGATTCGAAATGAATTCCCATGATTGCTGCACGCTGCATGGCCGTCTCATCACCCGCGGATGAGCGACTACGGGCCTGCCATGTTCTGCTGGGCTCTGATGAAGACGTAATTACTGACGTGAACTGAACCCTGGAACGGCCGATTAATATCAGCGACGGCGACCAACGCCATTGCGATGAGCAGGGAAAAGGCAAACACCTGAAGTGTATGCAGCAACTTGTTGCTGGAACCGAACAGGCAGGATGAAGCTACGGTCACCCCACCTCCGACGATGAGCACACACCAGAGCACCATAGGGAGCCGCGACGTGCTCTGCAGTATCCGGGTGCGGCGATGTTCCGTGAGGTCGCTCAGTTCAGAGATCGCATGATCTTCGGCTGTGATCTCTGTCGGCGATGCCGCCTTGACGGACATCAAGGTCTTCCACATGTCCGCATTGATCTCGGAAGTTCCGCTGGGCACCTGGTTGGCAGCCATCTGCGGCCAGTCTTGATTGATTACCGCATCGGCATAACGGCGGGTCAGTTCCTGGAGTTGCGCGCGTTGCCCACCAGGCAAGCCTTCCGCCAAGCGATAGACATTCACCAAGGCGTTGCCCTCGAGATCTACGTTCGCCTCCGCAATTCCGAAATTCGTCCATACGGCATAGAGCATGAACCCCAGAATGACCGCATAGGTTGTCCCCAGGACGCTAAGCTGCCAGCCAATCTGATCATTGTGTTCACGACGCTTTTCCTGCGGCCAGATCCAGTCCAGCCCCGCCCTAAAGAGCAGCGCGCCGATCACCGCGAAGACGGCGATCAGGATACTTTGCGTAGTGCTTAGCATAAGGATGATGTTCTCCAAAAGACTTCAAGCTTACAAGACTTTCGGCGGATTGTTTCCGTTAAATTGGGGGTACGGCTTCGGAAATCTTCCCGCCGATCTCGCTAAACACAAGGCTGGAACGGGGCGCGAGTTCGGAGAGATGGGCGCCCAGCCGTATGATGCAGGGGAAAGGAGCAGCCATGAAATTTGCGTGCAGCGGGAAAGGGCTTGCGTATGTCCTCATGACAAGTCTTCTGCTCACGGGAGCGGGGTGGGGTTCGCCGCCCAGCGACAAGGCAACGGGACAAGATCAACGGGATCTGCAAGCCATCAACGCGCTCTCACAGAAAGATATCGCGGCCTGCATGAAAAACGATGTGGACACGCTGTGCTCGCTGTGGACGGACGATGGTGTGCTGCTCATGCCGGGCGCACCGCCGCTGGTCGGCAAGAAAGCCATTTGCAGCATGCTGGAGCAACGGAAGGCGCAGTCGAAGGATTCCATGACGACCGATTACACCGAAGACTGGGAAGAGGTCCGCATCGTTGGCAGTTATGCGTGGCAGTGGGGCAAGATGAGCCAGACACAGAGGCTTGCCTCTGGCAAGATGGAGACTATGCGGGTCAACGCAATCCGCATCCTGCGCCGCGAGCCAGATGGAAGCTGGAAAGTGGCGCGGGCCGCGGTGACACCGGCGGGACAGTGAGTGTCACAATGTAGGACTCTTGCGCTCGATCAGCCCCTTCACCCGCTCCACAAACGCCTCCGCCTTTACCGAGCCTTCCGCCTTCTCCTGCCCGCGGACGCGCACGTTGACCTCGCCGGCGTCCGCCTCCTTGTCGCCGACGACGAGTTGGAACGGCACCTTCTGCAGAGCATGTTCGCGGATCTTCGCGTTCATCTTTTCGTTGCGCGTATCGACATGCACCCGCACACCGGCTGCCTTCAGCTTTTCGCCGACTTCATACGCGTAGCCGTGGTGCTTCTCGCCGATGGGAATCACGACCACCTGCGTGGGCGAGAGCCATACCGGAAACGCTCCGGCGTAATGTTCGATGAGCACGCCGAAGAAGCGCTCGATTGAGCCGTAGAGAGCGCGATGCACCATGAGAGGCTGGTGGCGCTTGCCGTCCTCGCCGACGTACTCCAGGTCGAAGCGCTGCGGCAGGTTCCAGTCGAACTGTATAGTGCAGAGCTGCCACAGGCGGCCGATCGCATCGACTAACTTGATATCGATCTTGGGGCCGTAAAACGCGGCTTCGCCGGGAATCAGCTTGTAGGGAATGCCGCGGCGCTCCAGCACGTTCTTCAGCGAAGCTTCGGACGACTGCCACTGCTCATCGCTGCCGATGAAGGTCTTGCGATCGTTTGGGTCCCAGGTCGAAAGCTCTACCTGGTATTGGTCGAAGCCGTAAACCTTCAGCACCGCCAGCGCGAAGTCCATACAACCGTTGACCTCGTCTTCAATCTGCTCAGGCGTGCAGAAGATGTGCGCATCATCTTGGGTAAAGCCGCGCACGCGCAGCAGGCCGTGCATCACGCCGGAACGCTCGTAGCGATAAACGGTGCCCATCTCGCCCAGGCGCACCGGCAGATCGCGATACGACTTCAGGCTGTCGCGATAGATCAGAATGTGGAACGGACAATTCATCGGCTTCATGCGATAGTCGGCGTCGTCCAGTTCCATCGGGGTGAACATGTTCTGCGCGTAGTAGCCTTCGTGGCCGCTGGTCTTCCACAGGTCGACGCGCGCAACGTGAGGCGTGTGCACCAGCGAGTAGCCGCGCTTCAGGTACTCTTCGCGCATCCAGTCTTCCATCTCCTTGCGGATGATGCCGCCCTTGGGATGCCAGAAGATCAGTCCCGGCCCGGCCAGCTCCTGGATGGAAAACAGGTCGAGCTGCTTGCCCAGCACGCGATGGTCGCGCTTCTTCGCCTCCTCGATCTTGTGCAAATATTCGTCGAGGTCCTTCCTGGAGAAGAATGACGTGCCGTAAATGCGCTGCAGTTGCGGATTCTTCTCGTCGCCCAACCAGTACGCGCCCGCGATGTTGAGCAGCTTGAACGCCTTGATACGCCCGGTAGACGGGATGTGCGGCCCGCGGCAAAAGTCGGTGAACTTGCCGGTCTTGTAAATGGAAATCTTCTCGTCGGGCGCGGTGAACTGCTCGATGAAGTGACACTTCATAAAGTCGCCTTCCGACTTGAAGCGCTCCAAGCCTTCTTGCCGCGGCAGAAACTCGCGCGCATAAGGCAGGTCCTGCTTCACTAGCTCCTGCATCTTCTTCTCGATGGCTTCGAGGTCTTCGGGCGTGAAGGGTTTCTCGCGATAGAAGTCGTAGAAGAACCCGCTCTCGGTCGCCGGGCCGTGACCCAGCTTGGTCTCAGGAAATAATTCCAGCACCGCCGCCGCCATCAGGTGGGCCGACGAGTGGCGATAAACTTCCAGCGCTTCGGGATCGCGATCGGTGAGCAGGCGCAGCTCGACATCCTGCTCCAGGGGACGCGCCAAGTCGATCAGTTGCGGGCCATTCTTCGCCGGTTCGGCTCCTGCGGCTTCGCCAGCCGGGTTGTGCCCGTTGCCGCCGCTGCCATTAGGTGAGAGCGGCCTGATCTGGGCGGCCAGCGCGGCGTCCGCCAGACGCGGACTGATGCCCTTGGCAATCTCGAGTGCGGAGATCCCGCGCGGCACGTCTTTGACGCTGCCGTCGGGTAGTTTCACATGAATATTTTCGGCCATGATGATGACACCTGTATGCAGCATTCAGGCTGCGGCTAGCAAACTTTTGAGTTTATCGGAGCGCGGAGGGCTGGGCAATCGCGCGAGACTTATACGGATGTTCGTTGGCGGTGCGCGCGCACTTCCAGCACCAGCGCGCCAACGAAGGCGGCTGAGCCGATGACGATGGCCGCCGGAATGGCTACGTGCTTGTAGGCATTGCTCATATCAACCTGTGTTCGTCTTATGATGCCATAAATCACGGTGCCGACGATACCGCAAAACAGCCCGGCGCCCATGCCGGCGGCGGTGAACAGCAGCGTGGTAAACAGCACTCGCACCGTCGAGGTGAAGACGATGGAAAGTTTGCTACGCCGCTTACTGGGTGCGATGGCGGTGCTGTACATCACTTTCTAGGGTACACCAGTGCCATGGTTCGGTGGCCAGACCCGTCTGTTGCCATTGGGTTACAATCAAATCTTCATGTCTTCAACCTCCCAAGCCGTTACCCGAACTCCTGCCGAAGTCGTACGCATGGCGCCGGTATCGCAGGCCGCCAACGGCATCTGCTATTCGGTCCTGGGAGAGATTACGACGGCGGTCGCCGACCTGGAGCGCATGGTCAACGCCGTTCCCCGCACCATCGCCGCGGCGCTCAACCGCAAGGCCTACTATTTCGTGCCACTCACCCTGAACATGGGCGACGACACCATGATCGCCGACCGCTACGACGTGCAGCTCTCCGACAGCGCGGTTTGCCATCGCAACCAGACGCTGGGCGATTCGCAGTGCGTTTTCATCTCGACCCGCCTTATGGAAGACAGCTTCGCCATCGCCTTCGAGTTCTTCATCAATGTGGGGCACAACTTCGTGGAGCGTGTCGGCGTCTCGCAGGAGTTCGCCGACCTGGTGTGGAAGCAGGTGGATGAGAAAGCTCGCGGCGAGACCTCGCTCGACGCCTATGAGTTGCGCAAAGTCGCGACCACCGCCGGACCCGAGGCCGAAAAAGCCAAGCACGAGTACCTACTGGCAGCGTTCGCCGATTCGATAGCGGTGTACACCCTTTCGCTGTTCCTCGACGTGGACTATCAGGACCTGCGCGAACGCGACTATCCTCTGCTGGCCCCCAATGCGCTGGCCGAGCGCTTGCGCAAGATCAACGAACTCTTCCCCGCCAATCCCGGATTCGAGTTTGCCGTGTATCACCGGAGAAGGCAGTAGTAAAGAAGCAACGAGCAATTAGCAATTAGCTCTTAGCCATCGCGACGTCATAATTATTCGATTATCATCCTGAGCGAGCACAGCGAGCGAAGGACCCCTATTCCCGCTAACACGTTCTTGTTCTTTGACTCACCATCATCGATGTCCTCCGCATCCTATACAATCGAGCTTCGCCTATGAACCGAATGATCGTTGCCAACCTGATACACCGCCCGTTTCGCACTATCATCAGCGTGGTTGCGGTGGCGGTTGAGGTCACACTTATCCTCCTCATCGTTGGCATCATGCTTGGCATGCTGAACGACAGCAAGAACCGCCAGGCCGGTATTGGCGCCGACATCATGGTGCAGCCGCCGGGTTCGTCGCTGCTGATGGGGGTTAGCGGCGCGCCGGTCTCGGTGAAAGTTGCCGACAAACTGCGCCAGCTGCCGCACGTGGTCGCCGTGACTCCGGTCGTGACCCAAATCACGACTGCGGGCACCGTGGAGGTACTCGACGGCATCGATCTGCCATCCTTCGACGCGGTGAGCGGCGGCTTTCGTTATCTTTCCGGCGGCCCATTCCAGGGGCCGTACGACATGATCATTGACGATCTCGAGGCGGGGTCGAAACACCGCAAGGTGGGCGACACCGTGGAGGCGCTCAATCATCAATTCCGCATCTGCGGTATCGTCGAGCACGGCAAAGGTGCGCGCAAGTACGTTCCTATGGCGACCCTGCAAGACCTGATTGGCGCGGTAGGCAAAGCTTCCATCTTCTACGTTAAGCTCGACAATCCCAACCATGCCGACGAAGTTGTGCGCATGATCAAGGGCATTTCGGGCATGCAGGAATACGGGGTGCACTCGCTGAAGGAGTACCTCACCCTGATGACTTCGGCCAGTATTCCCGGCCTTAACACCATCATCGATGTCGTCATTGGCATTGCCATGATCATTGGCTTCATCGTCATTTTCCAGGCGATGTACGCTGCGGTAATGGAGCGCACGCGCGAGATTGGTATCCTGAAGTCGCTGGGCGCCGGCAAGCTGTACATCGTGAACGTGGTGCTGCGGGAAACGCTGCTGATTGCAATCGGCGGGATCATTCTCGGTATCGTCATCAGCTATTGCGCACGCGTCGGCTTGCGGGCAAAATTCCAGACCCTCCCCGTAATGATCACCTACGCTTGGCTGATGAAGGCCGCAATCATTGCGCTTGTCGGCTCGCTGCTGGGCGCGTTTTATCCCGCAATGAAGGCCGCGCAAAAAGATCCTATTGACGCGTTAGCGTACGAATAGATCCGTCCGTCGCCTTTTATGCGTTTTGGCGGCGTACTAAGCAACGCTGCGTAGTCCCCGCTAGGGCCAAGACCCGCAATGTTTTAAGTTCAATCCCCCTTTGCATCGTTGCGACCCCCGCATAGTCTCGAACAGGTAAGACCAACTTGTTTTCAGTTCTCAGGAGGATAAGTTTTGAAGTATGTACTTCAGATCGTAGTGTTCGTATGCGCGTTGACAACATTCTCGATGGCAAGCGTCACTGACAGCATGATCCAAGCCATGTCGGGCTGGCAGACCTGCACTAGGTGCGCCGGTAGTGGACCGACCCCACATTCCATGACGCAACACAGGAGTAATCCTTCCCTCACGGGAACTCTACCCAGTACTGGCTCGGCGGTAGCTCACCCTACCATAATGCAATCTGGTGGAAACAGCTAACGCCGCTTCCTGGCGCTACCCACTTTGTCTACGATCTGTATTTTTACATTGAGAACCCGGGCGCGCCGCAGGCGCTTGAGTTCGATATGAACCAGTCGACCAACAATCGCAAGTTCATCTTCGGTACGCAATGCGATATCAGGAGTTCGCATCAATGGGACGTTTGGGATACGGCGAATCACCGCTGGGTGCACACCGGTATCGGATGTTCGGCCCCTCCGGCGTATCAGTGGAACCACCTGGTGCTGGAGTTCCAGCGCACCAGCACTCAGACGAAGTTTGTCTCGGTGACGCTTAACGGTCACTTGAGTTACATCAATCGTACCTTCAATACCTTCGGGGTGACGGCATCCGAATTGAATACGGCCGTTCAACTCCACGGCGATTACAACCAGCAAAACTACTCAATCTGGGTCGACAAAATGAAAGTGACGGCCTGGTAGTTGCAGTCTCTTTCGCAGGTGACAACGGCGCTCCGCCAGGAGCGCCGTTTGTGTCAGAGGGGGACCGAAGAATTCGGCTCTAGTCCACAATCCGATCATTCACGAGTGGGAAAATCATTTGCTACACCGATGGATACGACGCTAAGCACGGAGCGGCGTATTTAATAATAAGACGAAATGGATGATCGGATCATTAACCAGGTGTCCTACTACCGCGCCTTTCTCTTTCGCTCTGCCCACCGTTGCTTCATCATCTCCGAGATGCGTTTGCGCGAGGCAGCGCTCATGTGGCGGCGTTTGCGTTTGACTCCGGTAGCGGCCTGGCCACTACCGACTGGTCTTCCCCGCCGGCGCGCCTGACTACCAAGGCCCTCCAGTGCACCAATAGCCTTGTCGAGACGTTCGCGTTCTCTCTTAAGTTCAGCCAATATATTCTGAATATCCATGCTTCTCCTTTCAAGCTGTCACATCCGAGATAGTGTAGCAGTAAGTTCGGAATCATGCTGTAGATCAACATTACAGGTTTGCAATTTAGCACAAGCGCAATCGCGAGGTGGTAGTCTGCAATGGCACGTTAGTCAGACACTCGCCGTTGCTAAGGAGACTCTGATTAAGCTCTCCCTTTCCACAGGAGTATAGGTTAAAGTCACGCCAGCATGAAACAGAGGACACTGGCGATGATGACTGGCTTTGAGCGGTACAGCAAGAAGACCAAGCGTGCATTGTTTCTGGAAGAGATGGAGCAGGTGGTGCCGTGGCGCAAGTTGTGTGCGCTGATCGAGCCCTGTTATCCCAAAGCCGGCAACGGGCGGCCGCCGGTAGGGGTGGAGCGGATGCTGCGGATTTATTTCTTGCAGCAGTGGTTCAACCTGTCGGACCCGGCGGTGGAAGAGGCGCTGTACGACTCGGTGGTGCTGCGGCAGTTCGTGGGCATTGATCTGGGGCAGGAGCCGGTGCCCGACGAGACCACGGTGTGCAAGTTTCGCCACTTACTGGAAGAGCACAAGCTGGGCGGAGAGATGCTGGAGAGGGTGAACGTGCACTTGCAGGAGAAGGGAGTGCGCATCACGACGGGTACGATTGTGGACGCCACCATCATTCATGCGCCCAGCTCGACCAAGAACCGCGAGGAGAAGCGCGATCCGGAGATGCATCAGACGAAGAAGGGGAAGCAGTGGTATTTCGGGATGAAGGCGCATGTAGGCGTAGACAGCAAGACCAAGATCATCCACTCGGCCGTAGTGACGGCGGCCAATGTGGCCGATGCCAAGGTGCTGCCGGAGTTGCTGCACGGAGAGGAGACGCGGGTGTGGGGCGATCAGGGCTATGTCGGGCAGACCGACGCCATCCATGAAGCAGCGCCGCGGGCCCGGGACTGCACCCATCGCCGGTATCGCTATAAAGACCGCATCGACGAAGTGGAGCGGGCCAAGAACCGGACCAAGTCGAGCGTGCGCTCCAAAGTGGAGCATGTGTTCCAAATTCTCAAACTGAAGTTTGGCTTCGTGAAGGTACGCTACCGAGGACTGCAGAAGAACGCCAATCGATTGTTTGCCAGCTGCGCCTTGGTGAACCTGTTTCTGGTTCGCAAGAAGCTGCTGCGCTTGGCGGCAGTATAGGCCACGGAAAGTAGATCTTCTGCGCAGGTTGCGTGATTGGAAGCGACAGAATACGCCCTCAACAACTGGTTTCACGATTCGGAATCGACAAGTTGGTGATGCACTGCCTCAGAAGCAGTGCTTATTCAGAGTTTCCCTAATGTAATGTGTATAAGCTCGCGGACGATCGGTGCGAGAATGCGAATCGGTAGTAGCGGGTCGACGACTAACCTAGGTGTCAGGCTCCTAGGTGAGCGCAGGGAGGGTCATTATGCCACTGGAGAAGAGCTTCCACATGACGCCGGAGCAGTTCCGCCAGGATGGACGGGCGGTGGTGGATTGGATCGCCGACTACTATGAGCATATCGAGACGCTGCCAGTGCTTTCCCAGGTAGAGCCGGGCCAGATCCGGCAAGCACTTCCCGCTGAAGCTCCCACCTCGGGCGAAAGCTTTGCCGCAATGCTTGAGGACATGAATAAGGTAATTCTGCCGGGTGTTACTCACTGGCAGTCGCCTAATTTCTTTGCCTATTTTCCTGCCAATGCTTCCGGCCCGTCGATTCTAGGTGACCTGCTGTCTTCGGCGCTCGGCGTGCAAGGAATGCTATGGGCGACTAGTCCGGCCTGTACGGAATTAGAGACGCACCTTCTCGATTGGCTCGTAACCATGCTGGGATTACCGCAGGAGTTCCTATCTACCAGCAGCGGCGGCGGAGTAATCCAGGATACAGCGTCGAGCGCATCGTTATGTGCGATGCTGGCCGCTCGCGAACGGGCCACGAACTATTTCAGTAACCGCCGCGGCTGCGACGGCAAACTCGTGGCCTATACCTCTAACCAAGCTCACTCCTCCATCGAGAAGGCCGCCATGGTTGCTGGAATCGGCGTGGACAACCTTCGCTTGCTCGAGGTCGACGAGCGCTTTGCCATGCGGGCCGAAGTCTTGGGCCGCCAAATTCAGCAGGACCGGCAAGCTGGCCTGGTACCCTTCTTCGTTTCTGCCACCGTCGGGACCACGTCTTCGAATGCGCTCGATCCTTTGCCGGCCATCGGCACAATATGCCGCGAGAATGGCCTGTGGTTTCACGTGGATGCCGCTATGTCAGGCACTGCCGCACTGTGTCCGGAGTTTCGTTACATCCAGGATGGAATCGATTTGGCGGACAGCTATACCTTTAATCCTCACAAGTGGATGTTCACCAACTTCGATTGTAACTGTTTCTATGTGGCTAACCGCAAGGCGCTGATTGACACGCTTAGCATCCTGCCCGAATACCTTCGCAATCAAGCAACCGAATCGGGTGCAGTCTTTGACTATCGCGATTGGCACATTCCTCTGGGCCGCCGTTTTCGTTCGCTCAAGCTATGGTTCGTGATTCGGCACTACGGAGTGGAGGGACTGCAATATCATGTGCGCCGACATATCGAGCTGGCCCGGCAATTTGCGGAATGGGTGAAGCAGGACGAGCGCTTCGAGGTGGTCGCGCCGGTGCCGCTGAACCTGGTGTGCTTCCGTCATCGCGGCGGTGATGCCAACAACCAGCTCCTGATGGACCGTTTGAACCAGAGTGGCGATTTATACCTCACCCATACCCGGCTGAATGATCGCTTTACTTTGCGTTTTTGTGTCGGCCAGACACATACGTGCTTACGTCACGTCGAGAATGCCTGGAAGCGTATTCAGGAAGAAGCCGGAAGACTCTGATGAGGACAATTGCCGGAGAGCTGCTGGAACCGCTTCAATAGTTCGGCTTATCACGTGGTGGTTGCGACGCGAAGAAGTCTTGCCGGAACCGTTGCGCGTAGCTGCCAATCAGCTCTTGTACACGGGCGGGATCGGACGATTTCACGATCAGGCCCACGTGGTGCTTCTTGTCGTTCAGGCGCCAGACAATTTCCGCATCATTGTAAGCCGAAGTGTCGGGATGCTCCTGCCGCGCCAGCGAGATCAGCAGGCCGGCGTTGTCGTTCCTCGCGACCGGCGGGCTGTAAGGCGCCTTTCCACCGGCGATTTCGATCTTCGCCCACTCCGCCCAGAGGTTGATTCCAGTTGCCGCCTCCACCAGGTCAGCGATGTGGGCGCCGCCGACGCGAGCGGAGGTCTCGAGGAAATACAATCGGCCATCGCGGCCGGCAATGAATTCGCTGTGCGAGACTCCACGTACCAACCCAAAGGCACGCAATACTTTTTCGTTGAGCGCCAGCAGAGGGCGTTCCTCGTCCGAGCCGCGAGGCAAGGTGCGCGTGGTGAAGATGTCGCCCTCGTGCGAGACGTCCATTGGCGGACGGCCATACCGGCTGGCGATGGCAAACAGCAGTTCGCGCTCATAGACGATGGTATCCACGTGGTAGATGTCGCCGGGCACGTACTGCTCCAGCAGGTAATAGGATTGCTGGTCGCCCAACAGTTCCAATGCCGGCCAGAGCTCTTCGGCGCTGACGACCTTCTTGATACCCATGGAACCCGCCAGCGATCGCGGCTTCAGCACCCACGGCGGTGACACGCGATTCATGAAGTCGCGCAGCTTGGCGTGATTCAGGATGTGAATGAATTCCGGCACTGCCAGCCCCTCGTCGCGCGCCTTGGCTCGCATGGCCAGCTTGTCGCGAAAGTATCGGGCCGTGGTGTCGCCCATGCCGGCGATGCGCAGATGCTCGCGCAGCGTCGCCCCGGTTTCCACGTCGAAGTCATCCAGCGGAACGATGCGATCGATGTTTTCCGACCGCGCCATGTAGCTGACGCCCAACAATACGTCTTCGATCTTCCACTTTTTCTCTATGTCCGGAATGTAGAAGAATTCGTCGATGCTCTCGCGCGGCCACTCTTCGTCGCGCAGGCTGTGCGATGTGAGCAGCAGCACGCGGCAGCCTTGCCGTCTGCACTCACGAATGAAATCGAGCCCTTTGAAGTAGCTGGCGAGGCACAGGATGGTCAGAGGCTGTTTGGCTGGGTCGGTGGGGGACGAGGATGACATCAGGTCTCCGTAACCAGGTAAGTCGGCTCGAACGAATGTAACCCATCGCGTCTAACTGGACAATCGCGGATGACGGCGTCCTCAGGCTGGGCGCAGGGTCTCTCCGCGCGCCAGGCGGCGGCAAATGTCCTGCACGTCATGATCGATGTGCTGCCAGAATCGCTGCAATCCCGTGCATAGGTAATTCAGTCCCGCTTCGCCATCGGGGGTGCGAATCACGCGATTCTTGGGACATTCACCATTGCAGGCGAAGAGGAATTTGCACTCGCGGCATTGTCTGGGAAGAAAGTTGAACTTGTCGAATCCGAACTTGCGCTGCTGCTCGGAGAACACCATCCGCGAACTGGAGGTTTCCAGGATGTTGCCCAGTCTGTACTCGGGGTAGACGTAGTGGTCGCACGAGTAGAGATTGCCATCGTGCTCCAGCGCCACGCCTTTGCCGCAGAACTCGTGGTAGATACATAATTGCGACTCTTTTCCCATCCACTGCGCGACCGCGGTTTCGAAGTGGTTGACGAATACCTTGCCGATGTCGCGCCGGTACCAATCGTCCCAAACCTTGCAGAGAAAATAGCCCCAGTCATCTGGATCGACGGACCAGTCGGTGACCACGGAATCGGGACTGCCGGGATGCGCGGCGGGAGAATTCTGCACCGGCAAAGTGGCTTGGTCCCATTTTTGCGGCGCGACCTGGTCGAACCCTTTCGGATCTACACACGGTATGAATTGCATTTGCCGCGGGCGGATTTCGTTCTTCAGGAAGCGGTACACGTCGAGCGGGCGCTTGGCGTTTACCCGATTGATGACGCAGAGCACGTTGAAGGGCACGGCGTGCCGATGCAGCATCTGCGCCGCGGCCAACACCTTATCGAAAGTCGGCGCTCCATCCTTCGCTACGCGGTAACGGTCATGCAGTTCCTTGGGCCCGTCGAGACTCAGGCCTACGAGGAAACCATGTTTCTTGAGGAACAATCCCCACTCGTCGTTGAGCAGCGTCCCATTCGTCTGCAGATCGTTCTCGATTCGTTGACCCGGCTTCTTGTACTTCTGCTCCAGTTCAACCACTTTCTGGAAAAACTCAAGTCCCAGCAGGGTCGGCTCTCCTCCCTGCCACGAAAAGACGACCTCGTCGCGGTCCTGTCCCTCGATGTATTGCTTGATGTGAGTTTCGAGAATCTCGTCGGTGATGCGAAATTTGCTGGGACTGCCTAGCAGGTCTTCCTTGTGCAGGTAATAGCAATAAGTGCAATCCAAATTGCAGATTGCGCCGATCGGCTTAATCATCGCGTGATAAGCACGGGTGCTTCCGGATTGCGCCGGAAACGGCGACAGATCGGCAATCCGAACCAGGTTACTTGCCAAGAAAGACCCTTTCCAATGCTCGGCGCTGACGGCATAGCAGGCAAGCCTGCGACCCTCAGCTGGCCCTAGCCACAGTCATGGTCGCAGGCGGACTCACAGGCACTCTATAACCAAAGTCACAATCGTGTGTGATGTCAATCGCTTGGGAAGGGGACATGTATTGGGCCGCGCCGAAAGCCTCTATGCCGGCAGCTCCTCCGACGGCGGAAAGTGATGCTGCTCGCGGCCCACGCTGCCGTCATACTTCTTGGTCACCTTAAACAGCTCATAGCGGCCGTCGGCGGCAAAGACCTTGCACTGTTCGCGCAGCGCATGCATCTCCTGCGCGGTCATCGGCTGAAATCCGCGAGCCACTGCCAGGTTCTGCACCAGCACTTCCATCGATTCCACGCCACTGATGGTTGCCGCCACCGGCAAGCTCATGGCATAGCGCAACGCTTGCTCCGGCGTCGCCGCGCCGTGGACAACGATCTCGCCGCTGCCGCCCATGCTCTTCATTCCCAGCACGCCCATGCCGCGCTGCCTGGCCACCGGCAGCACCTTCTGCTCAAAGCTGCGGAAGGTCGCGTCCAGACAATTCAGCGGCATCTGCACGGTGTCGAACGGAAAATCGTGCGCCAGCATTTTGAGATGAATGCTGGGATCTTTGTGGCCCGTGAAGCCGATGGCCCGCACTTTGCCCTGCTGCTTGGCTTGGAGCAGCGCTTCGGCCGCCCCGCCGGGACGAAAGATCAAGTCAGGATCGTTCTCGTAGATCACTTCGTGAATCTGCCACAAGTCGAGATAGTCGGTTTGCAGGCGCCGCAGTGACTGCTCCAATTGCTGCATGGCGACGTCTTTACCGCGGCCATGGGTGCACACCTTGGTCATGACAATGACCTGCTGGCGCTTGCCTTTCAGTGCAGTACCCACGACCTCTTCGCTGTGCCCGTTGTGGTAGTCCCAGGCATTGTCGAAGAAGTTGACTCCCGCGTCCATGGCGTGGGCAACAATGTTGTTCACTTCCTGCTGGTCTTTCGCCGAGCCCAGATGGTATCCGCCGAGCGCTATGGCGGAAACCTGGATGCCGGTACTGCCCAGCGGGCGGTGCGGCACCAACCCGGCGGCGTTCGCTTGCTGCTTGCTGTTCTCTTGCACGTTTGCCTGCCCTAAACTCATGCGGTCGGCGATGGTCGTCGCCCCCACTATGGCGGCGCCTTTCAAGAATGTGCGCCGGCTCGAATCGTGTTTCTGCATTCCTCCGTGGCCCTCAACCTGCTTTGGGGAACGGATGCCCCGTGTTCTTCGCCGCCTGTAGCATCTCCTTCACTTCGGCCGACTGCATGTCGAGCGGAAAATGGTGCGCCAGCCGCGCCTCGGGGTTGTCGAACTTCAGCGAGAGCTTGTACAACTCGAAACGCCCGTCGGCGGCCTGGTCCTTCACGCGGTCACGCAGCGCCTGCATTTCTTGCCGCGACATCGGCTGAAAACCTTGCGCAATCGCCAAGTTCTGCTGCAGTCTGTCCATGCTCTCCATGCCCGTAATCGTGGTCGTGACCGGGAGACTCATGGCATAACGCAGCGCTTCCTGCGCCGTGACCACTCCACGGGTGACCGGCTCGCCGTGCCCGCTGATCGGCTTCATCCCTAGAGCGGCGATGCCGCGCTTGCTCAACTCCGGCAATACCAGGGTTTCGAAACTGTGAAACTGTGAGTCGAAAACGTTCAGCGGCATCTGTACCGAGTCGAACGGGAAACCTGTGTTCAGCATCTTCAGGTGGATCTGTGGATCCTTGTGGCCGGTGAACCCCACAAACCTCACCTTGCCCTGCTCTTTGGCTTTGCGAAGCGCTTCTGCCGCACCGTTGGGGCGGATGAACAGCTCAGGATCGTTGTCGAACGCGACGCCATGCACCTGCCACAGATCGAGATGGTCGGTCTGCAAGCGGTTCAGCGATTGCTCCAGCATCTGCATGGCGAGGTCGGCATCGCGCCCGTGGGTGCAGACCTTGGTCATCAGGAAAACTTCGTCGCGACGGCCCACGAGCCCTTTGCCCATCCAGATCTCCGACTTGCCCAGGTGATACTCCCAGCAGTTATCGAAGAAAGTAATGCCGCCATCGACGGCCGCCTGCACCAGGCGCACTGCGGTTGCCTCGTCAGGCGCGTCGCCGAGGTGGTGTCCGCCCATGCCCAGGGCCGAGATTTTGGCGTCCTTGTTACCGAATTGACGAAGAGGAATAGCGGAACTTGCGGAGGCTTGCGTCATAGATCAACAATCCTGGACCAGAATTCAAATGGATGGCGAATTGCGAAAAGAGGATGTCGAACAGGATTATTTGTTTCGCTCAGTCAAGAAGGCATTGTAGCGAAAATCCCGCTACCCGTCTTGAGGCTCGCTCGGTCAAACCAGAGCTGGGTGATCCAGATCACAGACGGCTGGTACACCATGCCGCAACAATGAGATCGGCATGATATCGCGAAGCGCAATGCGGAGAATTTTGTCGTTGGTGCTGTCGCTGGCCATCGTTCTATGGGCCAACATCGGCTTGGCGATGGCGCTTGCTTCCGGCCATGGTGCGAAGTGCCACGCCCCGATGGTGCAGATGCACCAGCCCGCAACCCACTCCATGCCTTGCTGCCCGTCGCACCCGGCGCTTGCTCTGAGGCAGTGGGGCGACCACCCCGGTTGTTGCGATATGAGCGATCAGCCTGCAAGGCCGTTGGCCTTCCTGGTCGTCTCCGGCCGCTCCCTCTCCGCTCGGTTGAGCGCCAGCGCTCCAGCAGGCGCAATCTTGCCGCCGGTACAGTCACGTTCGGCGTTGCTCTCGATTGAGCAAACTCCTCAGTTCGTCCGACCAGTCTTCGAACTGAAGACCGACCTTCGGATTTAGACACCTCTCCAAATCTCCAGCTTCGAGGCTCATTTGCGCAAGCACCGCTTTATGCACATGGCGTCGAAGCCTACCCGGGCATTTAGCCCGGTGTCATGGACGATGGTTAACCGAAAATTCTGAGGAAATTATGAAATCGAAGATGTTGGTAATTCTGAGTACGCTAGTCATGGCTCTGGGTCTGATGGCCCAGAACGCGACCCAAACTCCTACCGCCCCATCCGGCGACAATCCCAACGCTTGCGCCTGCTGCAACCACGGCCAAGCCGGTGGCAAGATGTCGTGCTGCGGCAAAGACGGCAAATGCGGCCAGATGTCAAAGGACGGCAAAGATGCCACGATGTCTCATGGCGACATGATGTCGAAGGACAGCAAGGGCGGAATGAAATGCCCCACGATGGCGAAGGCCGACAAGGATGGCAAGATGTCATGCTGCGGTAAAAATGGTGGCTGCTGCAAGGATGGCAAGTGCGAGATGTCGAAAGACAGCAAAGGCTGCTGCGGCGGAAAGATGTGTGAACGTCCGGCAGCAGGCGTCTAAGTAAGTCTTCGCCAGTGGAGACGCGGAGAGGATCGAATCTACAGAGTGAGATTCTCTCCGCGCTCCCCGCGGCGATTACAAGATCCAAGGTCTCCCCTAAGCGCTGATATATTCATTGGTTCGTCCACGATACGGGAGCACCCCATGAAACCTCGCCTCGTCGTCTTCTTATTATTTCTCGCGGTCACCATCGCTTTGGCCCAAACCAAGCCGCAGCCCTCTCCGGTCACGATCACCTACCTGCGCTGCGGAACCCTCTACGACGGCAAGAGTGACGCTCCGCAGAAGAACGTCACGCTCCGCATCGTTGGCGAAAAGATCGATCAGCTCAGTGACCATACGCAGCCCGAGAATGGTGCACCGGTCATCGACCTTTCCCATGAGGTCTGCTTGCCCGGACTGATTGACACCCATACCCACGTGCTGCTGCAGGGTGACATCACCGCCGAAGATTACGACGTGCAACTGCTGAAGTACTCGACTCCGTACCGCACCATTCTCGGCACGGTCGCGGCGCAACGGGCGCTCGGTTACGGCTTCACCACCATTCGCGATCTCGAAACCGAAGGCGCCGGCTACGCCGATGTGGACATCAAGAAGGCCATCGACGCCGGAGTCATTCCCGGCCCCCGCATGCAGGTGGCGGGACGCGCGATGGACGTGACCGGCTCTTACCCTCTGCTCGGGTATTCCTGGGAACTGCAGGTGCCCAAGGGGGTGCAGGAGGTGGACGGCGCAGAAGGCGGACGCAAGGCGGTACGCGAGCAAATCTCCAACGGCGTGGACTGGATCAAGGTGTACTCCGACCGCAGCTATCGGGTGCGGCCAGACGGCGTGCTCGACGATATTCCCACCTTCACGCCTGATGAGCTACGGGCAATCGTTGACGAAGCGCATCGCGAACGACACAAGGTCGCCTCTCATGCAACGGCGCTGAACGGCGTTCACAACTCGGTTGAGGCGGGCGTCGATTCCGTCGAGCACGGCTTCTACATCGCCGATGCTGACTTGAAGACTATGGCCGTTAAAGGCACGTACTACGTGCCCACGTTGTTCGTTGGTGAGTATGTCGCCGAAGGCCGCACGGCCACGGGAGCACACGTCTGGATCGACATGGTCAACATTCATGCGGCAACGTTCAAGCGGGCGCTGAATGCCGGTGTGAAAATCGCCTTCGGCACCGATGCCGGTGGATTTCCTTGGAGTGTCGATCCCGCGAAGGAATTTGCTCTGATGGTGAAGTACGGCATGACTCCGGCGCAAGCGTTGCGCGCCGCCAACATGAGCGCCGCCGAACTGCTGGGCATGCAAGACAAGATTGGCTCACTCGAACCCGGCAAATTCGCCGACATTGTAGCCGTACCGAGCGATCCTATGTCTGACATTACTCAGGTCGAGCATGTTGATTTTGTGATGAAGGGTGGACAGGTGTTTAAGGCGGCGGCCGCTGAACAATAGGGGTTTGACTGAGAGAGCAGCTCTTACCGTCCCGATAGTCTTTCCCAATGCTCACTGCGTAATGGTGTTGAGCGCGGAGTCACTCGGTCGATTACCCACTCTGTTCTCCGCGTTTGAGCGACGAACCAGCAGCATGGTTTGGTCGTCTTGCTGTTTGCCGAAGTGCAGAGCCAACTCGCGGACTTTCTGGAACGCTTTGGGCAATGGCAAGTCAGCCCGTTGATGCAGTCCGGACTTGATCGGTTCCACTCCCATCTCCGCGCCATCCTGGCCAAAGACCTCGGAAATTCCGTCGGTAAGAAGCAATAGGATGTCTCCAGGGCTGCATTCGACAATCCGCGCCGTAAAGCTTGAAACCTAGTCCGCTCGTCCCATGTTACAAGGGTAAAATTTCTTCTTTTTCTCTATCGTAGTACTCTAATGACAACTAGATGCCCTCGGAAAAAGTCTTAATTGTCGACGACGAAAAGCTGGTTCGTTGGTCTCTCCGGCAAAAGTGCGAAGAGTGGGGTTATCACGTACTGGAGGCTGACAACGGCACGGCCGCGCTGCGCGTGGCCCACAACGAGTCTCCTGATCTCGTGTTGCTTGACGTACGCCTGCCTGATGCCAGCGGCATTGAGATCCTGGAGCAACTGAAGAAGTCGAACGATGCCCGCGCCATCATCATGATCACCGCCGATCCGCAGCTTGAGGACGTGAAGACCGCGCTCAAGCTGGGAGCCTACGACTTCGTCGGCAAGCCACTAGACTTCGACGAGCTCGCGGTTGCGGTGAAGAACGCTCTTGAGACGACGCGCCTGCGCTCCGAGGTCGAGTCGCTGCGCGGCGAGGTCCGCCGCCGCGCTGGCTATCACAACGTAATCGGCGTTTCTCAGAAGATGTCCGAGCTGCTGGGTTTCGTCAGCAAGATCGCTACCAGCGAGGCAACCACCATCCTGGTGCAGGGCGAAAGCGGTACCGGCAAAGATCTCATCGCCAAGGCCATCCATTATCAGAGCCGCCGTCAGGACAAGCCGTTCGTCGCTATCAACTGCTCGGCCATTCCAGAGACGCTGATGGAGGCTGAACTCTTCGGCCACGAACGCGGCGCTTTCACCGACGCCAAGGCCATGAAGAAGGGCCTGTTCGAGATGGCCGATGGCGGCACGCTTTTTCTCGACGAGATTGGCGAGCTGTCGCCGCTGCTGCAGGCAAAGTTGCTGCGCGTCCTGGAAGACCAGGTGATTCGCCGCGTGGGTGGTGTGCGCGATATGCAGGTCGATGTGCGCGTGATTGCCGCCTCCAACCGTGATCTGGAGCGGGCGGTGCGCGACGGTCATTTCCGCCAGGACTTGTATTATCGCTTGGCAATCATCTCCATTTTTCTACCTACACTGCGCGAGCGCAAAGACGACGTTCTGCCGCTAGTGGAATACTTCATCGCCCGCTACAACAAGAAGTTCCGCAAGACGGTGAAGGGCATCACCGACGAGACTCGCAAGCTGATGCTCAAGTACGACTGGCCGGGTAACGTTCGCGAACTGAAGAATGCAGTGGAACGCGCGATGATTCTGGAAGACAGCAATGAGCTTCGTGCGGAGTACATGCCATTCGCCGTCGCCCAACAGCAGTCGGCTTATACTGCCTTCGAGCTTTCCTCGGCCAACAACAACGCCAACTCTGCCGGCAAACAGTTGCCAGACGGCCGTAGCCTACCCAAGCTGGAGATTCCCGAAGGTGGGACTTCGCTGGAGGAAGTGGAGCGCGAACTGGTGGACATGGCCATGGCGCAAGCGAATGGCAACCAGACCCATGCCGCACGCCTGCTCGACATCAGCCGCGATGCACTGCGTTACAAGCTGAAAAAGTTTGGCCTGATCCACGCCGAAGAAGACGAGCCCACCACCGCTGCCTCCTAGAGTTCCATTGAACATTAGAGAGATGCCGAGCTCGCAGGGCTGTCGTAGCCGGGCACGTGAGCATCAATATCCAAGTCCAGGGAAGTCAGTTTGCGTGCCCTTCGACGGAAATAACCGGCGGCGCAGGACGGTTATGCCCGCTGCTCGCTCGAAAGGCAGACATGTTCCAACTTTTTTTTGTAGTGTTGGCCGTGATCGCGGCCTCAATTCACCTGGCTGTTTCGGCCAAGCGGCGCAGCAGCAGCGCGGCCATCGTCGAAACTTACCTTCAGCATTTCTTCTTTATTTATGTCGGTCTGATGGGCGTGCTAACCGCCTATGCCCATGTTTTCCGCCCGATCAGACATCCGCTTCCATCGGCTGGGCGACCAGCCCATACGAATATGAAGTTGGAATAGCCGATCTTACGGTCGGTGTTTTGGCATTTTGTGCGTCTGGTTTCGTGAAAATTTCTGGCTGGCGACGGCGATTGCGAACGCCGTCTGGCTGCTCGGCGATGCGGCGGGACACGTACGCCCGATGCTCGTTTTCCGTGATTACGCTCCCAATAACTCCGGCCTCTTCCTGTACGCCGAGATTCTGACGCCGTTGCTAATTCTCGTCGTCACCCTTTACCACCGGCGCTTGGTGGGACAACCGCACCCACACTAGCGCTGTCACGTTCGACCACTTAGCGGGCATACTGCGGGCCCTCTTGGCATGCTAAAATTTGACCAAATGCTCGCGAGAGAAGTGTTGTCTTGATCGAGATAGCGCCGTCCATATTATCGGCCGATTTCGCCCGCCTGGCCGAGGATGCCAATGAGGCAGTGCGAGGCGGGGCCACCCTCCTCCATGTTGATGTGATGGACGGGCATTTTGTGCCCAATATTACGATCGGGCCTCCGGTGGTTGCGTCGCTTCGTAAGGCGGTGGATGTTCCCCTCGATTGCCACCTCATGATTGAGAACCCCGATGAGTATATTCCGGCCTTCGCCGACGCCGGGGCCAACTGGGTGACGGTGCATGAGGAGGCCTGCATACACTTGAACCGTACGCTGGAGCTGATTCGCAGTCATGGCATGTCGGTAGGGGTGGCCATCAATCCGGCGACAACGGTGCAGACCCTCGGCGAGGTGCTCGATATTGTGGATCACGTGCTCGTGATGTCGGTCAATCCCGGTTTCGGCGGGCAAAAATTCATTCTCGCCACGCTGGAGAAGGTCCGGAAGCTGGCAACCATGCGCACCGCCAAGGGTTTGAATTTCCGCCTCGAGATGGATGGCGGCATAGACCTGGAAACGATTGGACCATCGGCCCGCGCCGGAGTAGAAATTTTCGTTTCCGGAAGCCATGTGTTTGGTAAGGGCGATCCGGCGCCAAAGGTGGAAGGGCTGTTGAAGGCGGCTCAGGAAGCCATCTTGTTGCGCGCTTAGCCAAGCCGGCGTGGAGCGCAGTATTTCCCAGAGGTGTTTAGGATGTTTCGTCGCGTCATCATAGCGGTTTCGATAGCTGTCATGCTGCTGACCCTCGGATGCAGCAACAAGAAAGTCCAGAATCCGATCGCCAACGTCAACTCCAAACAGCCGGACAAGGTGCTGTTCGATCGCGCCATGGAGGCGATGAAGCAAAACAAGTACGACGTGGCCCGTCTCAGCCTGCAGACCTTGATCAATACTTATCCTGATTCGGAGTATGTGGCGCGCGCCAAGCTGGCCATCGGCGACTCTTGGTACGCCGAAGGCGGCGCCGCCGCCATGACCCAGGCGGAGAGCGAGTACAAGGACTTCATCACCTTCTTCCCCAACATGCCGGAGGCGGCGGAAGCGCAGATGAAGATTGCCAACATCCACTACAAAGAGATGGAGAAGGCGGACCGCGATCCTACTCACGCCCGCCGTGCCGAGGATGAATATCGCCAGCTCATCTTGCAGTTCCCCGACAGTCCGCTGGTGCCCCAGGCCAAGCAGCGTCTGCTGGAAGTGCAGGAAGTCCTGGCGGACCGCGAATACCTGATCGGGCACTTCTATTATTTACGCCAGGCGTATCCGGCGGCCATCGCGCGCCTGAAGTCGGTGGCGGATACCTATCCGCTGTATAGCGGAGCTGACCAGGTCCTGTACGAGCTGGGCAACTCCTATGAAAGGGAGGTTGACCTTATTCGTCTCGCAAAGCTGCCGGAGGCGGCGAAAGGTAAATTGATCAAGCAATACACCCAGGATGCTGTCGAGGCCTACGATCGCATCCTGACCCGCTACCCTCTGGAAGAGCGGGCTGAGGATGCCAAGAAGCGGTTGCAGGCGATGAAGCAACCCGTCCCGCAAGCTACGCCAGCCGCCATCGCCGAAGATAAAAGTGAGATCGCCAGCCGCGGCACGACTGGCCACTTCGGCAAGTTGATGGAGAACTTCAAAAAAGGTCCGGACGTGTCCGACGCCACCAAGGTCGGCGAGCCGACGCTGGTTGACCCTAAGCAAGCCAGCGCGCCCGATCTGGTGCGCGCGGCGAATAGCAGCATCATCAGCAGCATGAGCGGAACCAATAAGGTTGGAGTCGAGCGCGTGGGCAACGGCGCCACTCCTGGCGCGAACGCGCCCGTTCCGCGCTCCGACGCCGCAACCGCAACGCCTGCCGAAAGCAGTGCCGCCGGAACCACTCCGGCGACGCCGCCCGCCGAAACGGCAAGCGGCGCAGCTGAAACTGGCCCGCCTTCCGGCGCGGCGCCAGACAATAGCGCGGTTCCTGAAATGAAGAATGACCTGCAGCCGGCGGCCTCGACTCCCCCGCCCGGCGCGAGTGCTCCGCCACCGGCGCCAATCAACGATGCCGCGGCGGCTTCTTCCAGTTCCGATAGCAGTGCGCAGCCTGCAGCCAGCAGCAACTCGGCGCAACAATCCGCAGCGCCGGCCAACACGAGTACAGAAAGCTCGTCGAAAAAAAAGAAGAAGCATCACTGGCCCTTCTAAGGAGTTGTTATAACCGGATGGAGCACTGCAGTAGAGTTACCTCGGAACTTGGCTTTGCTTCCCGGTGGAAGCCCCCGCATTTATGGGGGCAGCGTCTTTTTCTGCACTCTTCAAATTGCTGGCAACTGGCTACTGACTGCTGGCTACTGACGTCTAACCGGTCTTGCTTGTAATATCGAAGTCGAATGCCTCACGATCTTCCCAAGGCCTACGAACCGGGCGCCATCGAACCGCGTTGGGCCGAATACTGGGTCCACGAAAAATTGTTTCACGTGGAAACCCCCAGCGACCCTGACCAGCCCACCTTCACGGTGACGCTGCCGCCGCCCAATGTCACCGGTAACCTGCACATGGGCCACATGTTAGAGCATACCGAGATCGACATCATTGTTCGCTGGAAGCGCATGCAGGGACTGCGCCCGCTATGGCTACCGGGCACCGATCACGCTGGCATCGCCACTCAGTTAATGGTGGAGCGCCAGCTGGCGGCCGAGGGTAAGAACCGCCGCGACATCGGCCGCGAGGCGTTCACCGCGCGTGTTTGGGACTGGAAGCAGCACTATGGCGGAGTCATTCTGCAACAGATGAAGCGCCTTGGTGCTTCGGTTGACTGGTCGCGCGAGTACTTCACCATGGACGAGCGCATGTCGCGTGCTGTGCGCGAGGCCTTCGTCCGGCTGCACGAGGAAGGACTGATCTACCGCGGCAAGTACATCGTGAACTGGTGTCCACGATGCGTCACCGCCGTCTCGGACCTCGAAGTCGTGCACGAGGACACGCAAGGCAAAATTTACGAAATCCGTTACCCAGTGATCGGATCAAAAAACGAGTACATCGTGGTTGCTACCACTCGTCCTGAGACCATGTTGGGCGACACTGCGGTCGCGGTGAACTCGGGCGACGAACGCTATCGTCATCTGCACGGGAAAAAAGTCTTGCTGCCGCTGATGAATCGCGAGATTCCGATTATCACCGACGACATCCTCGCCAACCCTGAGTTTGGAACCGGTGCTGTGAAGGTCACGCCAGCCCACGATCCCAACGATTTCGAGGCGGGCCTGCGCAACAACTTGCCGCAGATTGACGTGATGAACGAAGTCGCGCAGATGAATGAGAACGCTGGCCCTTACAAGGGACTGGACCGCTTTGAGTCGCGCCAGAAGGTGCTGGAAGATCTGGAGCAAGGCGGCTTCCTGGTCGGCACAAAGGACTATGTTGTCCCCTTGGGAAAGTGCGATCGCTGCAAGACCATTGTCGAGCCGCGGCTTTCTACACAGTGGTTCGTCAAAATTCAGCCGCTGGCCGACCGCGGCATCGAAGTGGTGGAGAACGGCGACGTCAAGTTCGTGCCGGAGAATTACTCCAAGACCTACTTCGAGTGGATGCGCAACATTCACGACTGGTGCATCTCGCGCCAGTTATGGTGGGGACATCGCATTCCGGCGTGGCACTGCAAAGATTGCCACGAGATCATTGTCGCGCGCGAGACCCCAGCCAGGTGCAAGTGCGGTAGCGATCAGCTCGAGCAAGACAGCGACGTGCTTGACACCTGGTTCTCGTCAGGCCTGTTGCCGTGCTCGGCGCTGGGTTGGCCCGACCGCACGCCTGAACTCGACGCCTTCTACCCAACGACGCTGCTAATCACCGGTTTCGACATCCTGTTCTTCTGGGTAGCGCGCATGATCATGCTGAACTGCCACTTTATGCGCGGACATAAGCACGGTGACGTGCCCTTCCATGGCGTGTATATCCATGGTCTGGTGCGCGATGCTGAGCGCCAGAAAATGTCGAAGACCAAGGGCAACGTTATGGATCCCATCGAGATCATTGAGCACTACGGCACCGACGCCGTGCGCTTCACCCTGGCCTCGATGGCCGCGCCGGGAACCGATATTGCTTTTTCAGAGAGCCGCACCGAAAGCTATCGCGCCTTCGCTAACAAAATTTGGAACGCCTCGCGTTTTCTTTTTATGAACGTGGATCGCGCGCAAGAGGCAGGTTTCTGGTCGCTGGGCGAATTTCGAGGTTCAGCCACCGACTTTAACGCCACGGGCGTCGAAGGCTTCAAGGCGGAAACCCTCGACGACCGCTGGATCCTTTCGCGCTTCAATCGGGTTGCGCAACAGATGAATGAAGCGCTGGAAACATACCGCTTCCATGAAGCGGCACATGTGGTCTATCACTTCTTCTGGGGCGAGTACTGCGACTGGTACCTGGAGCTGATCAAGCCGCGCGTGGCCGGTGATCGCGACCAAGCTCGCACTGCCTACACAAATCTGATCAGCATGTTCGAAGGCGCACTGCGCATGTTGTCACCGTTCATGCCCTTCATCACCGAAGAACTCTGGCACGCGGTATACGAGGGCAAGCCGCCGCTGAAATCGATTGCGCTGGCCGCGTATCCAAAAGTTGACCCGGCGCAGGTGGACGCGGCCGCCGAAACCGAGATGGCGATTGTGCAGGACCTGATCGTCAGCGTGCGCAACCTCCGTGCTGAATTGAAGGTTGAACCCAAGGAGAAGGTGACAATCGAGATCTTTGCGGACAGCGACATTCGCTCCCTGATCGAGCGCAACCGCGCTGCGGTGGAGCGGTTGGCAAATGTGGAAGGCATTACTTTCGTGGAGTCATCGTTGTCGAAGTCTGCGGGTGCGCGCAGCACGGCGCGCTTCGATGTCCGTATGCTGTACGAGCGCAAGATCGACACGGCTGCCGAACGCGACCGCCTCAGCAAAGACCTGACCAGACTGACGCAGGAATTGACGCGCGCCACGGCGCAATTGAACAATGACTCGTTTCTCGCCAAAGCCCCGGCACACGTGGTCGAAGGATTGAAGAAGCGCAAGTCCGAGGTCGAGGTGTTGGTACAAAAGGCGAACCAAGCGCTAGCAGAATTGAGTGCCTAACCTTAGTCTTCGTCCGAGCCTGCCGAAAAACCAGTGTTCAGGTGCCGCTATTTAGAGACGATCTCGTATCAGTTTGGAAGGGCGAAGGAAGAACAGAATAATCAGGCCCGCAGAGGTGAGCGAGATTAGCCCGGCGCGGAATGAAGGGCTGTTCTCCGCAGTCATGGGAATGTAACGCAATCCGGCTAGCTTCGATGCAGGCCGGTCTAGAGCATTTTCATAGTTAGTGTAGACCGTAACCGCAATGGGAGAACCAAGCCATAGCGTTCGCCGGAGTGATCGAACGCAGGGCCTCAGCCACAGCCGTTTCCAGAGCCTCGAGGGTGCGTGCCTTGAGCGAACGCAGAATCTGTTTGACCTTCGACCAGGCCTGCTCGATCGGATTCAAGTCCGGCGAGTAGGGCGGCAGATACATCAGCCGGGCGCCGGTGGCCTCGATCCGTTGGCGCACTCCCGCCACTTTATGAGCGGACAGGTTGTCCATGATCACCACCTGACCGGGCCGCAGCTGAGGACATAAAACCTGCTCCAGATAAGCCAGAAAAATGTCGCCATCGGTGGGCTCGGCAATGGTCATGGGCGCCTGCAGACCTTGGCTGGTAAGCGCGGCCAGCATGGTCAGTATCTGCCAATGGCCTTGCGGGGTCGCTTCTTTCACCCGCTGCCCACGCGGAGCACGAGCATAATTTCGTGTCCTCTGGGTGGTGGCTCCACTCTCCTCCAGAAAAATCAACTGCTCGATTTCGATCTGACCGATCTCCGCCCGCCACGCTTGCCGCCGCTGTTGCGCTGGCTCGCTGTCTTGCTCTTGGGCGTAGAGCGATTTTTTTTAAGCGCCAACTGCAGCCGGCGTAAGGCCCACCAAATCCGTGTCGTACTCAAGCGCACGCCCTGGATCTCTGCCAGTTGCTCCCCCAGTTCCCACAGCGTGATATCCGGTTGGTGGCGAACTTGCTCGCGCATCCACTCGGCCATCGCCTCCGTCACCCGGCTCGCCGGTCCATGCCGCCACTGCGGAGCATCGCTCTCTCCGGTCCGCGTTCGCCGCGCCGAAATCTTCTTTGCCCAACCCACACTGACCCGAAATCGTTCCGCTAACTCCTCTAGCGTTCCCTCCCCCTCGTCATACGCCTGAAAAAACTTCCGCCGCAGATCATTCGAATACGCTTGCCCCATGCAGGTTGAGCGGAGGATCGCCATCTGCAGCTTACTTCAAGTGATCTCCGGTTTATAGTAACTAAGAAAATGCTCTAAGTCTTTTAGATTGGCGGAAGCGTGTGCGAGTCGAACGCACCATTGACGCCGCAAGGCGCCAATCGCCGGTTTTGAAGATATGTAGTCCCACATCCCTGTTGTGCGGACTCAACAAGTTAACATCACGACATGTCGTGCTGTTCGGGCCGCTCACTGGCGGTTATGGAAATCGCTCTAAATTTGGGCGGGTTAAGGCTGCGGAACTTGGCAGCAAGGGTGGACGGCGGCGTGCCATTTACGGCCCACACGACCTGAAGGAATTTGAACCTCCAAAGAGGCCGCCGAACTGCGCGATCTCCTGGCGCAGTCAATCATTGAGATCAGAGCTCGCAAACTGGACCCCAAATTGGCCAATTCAATCTGTTGGTGGGCAGGCGATCCGCACGATTTCGTGGGCCACAGTATCAAGCACATAGCGGGATAGATTCGTGGGGGTAATTGGGCAAGCCGTCGAATGCCCGCTGGGGAGTACCATTTTGCCAGCATTGGTCTCCATACTCCCGATCAATAATCAGAGTGGTGCCCCGAACGTATAAGATGCCGCGTTCCAGGCACAAGCAGTGGCAGATTACTCGCTTCTGATTCCGGCCCGAGTGCTAGTCTGACGTAGTAACCGATGAGCAACCGTGACATCCACGCGGCTTGGAAGTATCACGATGGCACGAAGCACTCTTCCTGGAGTATTCGTAACAATCCTCACTACCTGGACTGGGCGAATCGGCCGCAACCCTTCAAAATCTATCCGGAAATAGAGTCGCTTCCGCTGCCGCGGGACGTGTCGCAAACAGGGGTCGCCGCATTGTCCGCGATCTCAGAGCCGGTGCCGATGTCGCCGACCGATTCGATGCCTGACCTTCAGGATGTGGCCCGCATCCTCTATTTCTCGGCGGGGATTACCAGGAAGCGGACATATCCAGGCGGAGAACTCTACTTTCGCGCCGCTGCTTGCACCGGAGCTCTCTACGAGATCGAGCTGTACGTTGTGACTGGCGATTTGGCGGGACTGGATGCGGGCGTGTATCACTTCAACCCTGCGGATGTATCGCTCGGTCTTCTGCGAAAAGGCGATTTTCGCGCGAACCTGGCGCAGGCTACGGCCATGGAACCCGCCGTGACTCACACCCCCACGACGATCGTCTGCACCGGAACGTACTGGCGCAACGCCTGGAAGTACCAGGCGCGCACCTATCGCCATTTCGGTTGGGACAATGGCACCCTGCTGGCGAACATGCTGGCCGTTACCGCGGCTTCAGGGATGACGGCCGAGATTGTGCTCGGGTTTGTGGACACCGAGGTGAATTGCCTGCTTGATCTTGACACGCGGCGTGAGGTTTCGTTGTGCCTGGTACCGATCGGACGCACATCGAAGAGTTCGCTTCCCGCCCCGAGACAGGCTCTGGCGCTCGGCCTGGAAACGATCCCGCTTTCGCAGCGTGAGGTCGAATATCCCGCCATGCTCGAGATGCACGAAGCGTCTTCGCTTGAGTCCGAAGAGGAGATGCCGCAGTGGCGGGCGAAGGAAAAGGTCCTTCCATCTTCCGCTCCGGCCGGCAACGCAGTTTGCCTCCAGCCACTTCCGGAAGAGGAACAGCCGAAGGACACGATCGAGCAGGTGATCCTGCGCCGTGGATCTACCCGAACGTTCGATAAGACAGCATCCATTACGCTGGCACAACTCTCAACCATCTTGGACCGCGCTACGCGAGGTCTTCCGGCTGACTTCCTTGAGCCTCCCAGTGCGCAGCTCAACGATCTTTACCTGATCGTGCATTCGGTGCAGGGGCTCAAGTCGGGCGCTTACTTCTTCCAGCGTGAACGGAACACCCTTGAGCTTTTGAACGAGGGTGAGTTCCGCGCCGAAGCCTACCATCTTGGACTGGAGCAGGACCTTCCAGCGGACGCCTGCGTGGACATCTTCTTTCTCGCCGATTTGAATCGCATCCTAGGGCGATACGGGAACCGCGGCTACCGTGCCGTTCAGTTGGAGGCGGGTGTCATCGGCGGCAGGATGTACTTGGCAGCGTATGCTCAGCACCTGGGTGCAACCGGACTCACTTTCTTCGATGATGACGTGACTAACTTCTTTTCGCCGCGCGCGAAAGGCAAGACTGCCATCTTCCTGCTCGCGATTGGCAAGCCGTTGAAACGCGAGCGACAGTAAGGGTCTGTCAAAAGAAGTTCGAAATCAGAAAGCGAAGGTCCTTGGAGGTCTAGCGTTCCATTTGACGGCGAATTCGAATCAGCCACCAGAAGTTTGGCATTCCCCGGAGAATCGGACTTCGCGCCGAGCTAAAATTAGCTGATCGCTTCGTAGGCAACTCGCAGTCGCCGGATGCTAGGGCGTTTGAACTAAGCCGCTAGCGCGGCGGACGCTACCGCGTGGTCGTCCGCCAGCATTGTTGCGCAGGTGTAGGTTTTGGGTCACAAGGAGGTTACTGTGACCCGTCTCAGGAAGCTGATGCTGGACGAGCTCCAGCGTCGCAACTACGCTCAGAACACTGTTCGTGCTTATATCCACGCCATAGAGGATTTCGCGAAGTACTTCCACCGTTCGCCCGATCGCCTCGGCCCAGAACATATTCGCGAGTACCAGGTTCACCTGTTTCGCGACTGCAAGCTCTCGCCGGGAACGATCGAAGGTCGTACCGCTGCTCTGCGTTTTCTCTTCGTCAAGACACTCAGACGGCCGTATCTTCCCGATCACATTCCGTTTCCCAAGCGTCAGAGGCGGATGCCCACAGTACTGAGTCAGGAGGAAGTGGCGCGGCTCATTGCTTCCGCGCAGAACCTGATGCACCGCACCATGCTGATGATGCTGTATGCAACCGGCCTGCGACGCGCTGAACTATGCCACCTCAAGGTCTGCGATATCGACAGCGAACGCATGGTCATTCATGTTCGCCAGGGCAAGGGTGGCCGTGACCGCGACGTCCTGTTGACCCCGAAGCTGCTGGACACCCTGCGCGAGTATTGGCGCTGGATGAAGCCGCAAGACCTATCTGTTCCCCGGCACCGTCAACAACTGGCGAGCCGACGTACCCATTACAGAGAAGATTGTCTGGAAGGCGGTGGCGGAGGCGGCGAAACATGCTGGCGTCAGCAAGCATGTCTCTCCACACACGCTCAGGCACAGTTTTGCCACTCACATGCTGGAAGCCGGCGCCGATCTGCGCACGATCCAGGTCCTACTGGGTCATGCCAAGCTCGCCGACACGACCATCTACCTGCACTTGTCCCGGCGTCATCTGCAAGCGGTTCCCAGCCCGCTGGAAGCGATCGAGGTGTCCAGTCCTGAAGAGGTGAAGCGTTCCAGGAGGCTGATCAAGCGATGAGTCGGCCCACCCTTGAGGTGGCCGACATCGTCCGTGCATCCGGCAACAGATTTTGGGAGCACTACGGATCACACCTTGCGTGGCAGCATCGCAAGGTGCTCGATGCCATCGTCCGCTGCCGCACTGCGGCCTTGGGCGCTCATCGTGATCAGTGCACCCGCTGCGGACATCAGGCTATCTCTTACAACTCATGCCGTAACCGGCACTGCCCCAGATGTCAGGGGAACGCCCGCTCCCGCTGGCTCGCCGAGCGCAGGGCTGAGCTGTTGCCCGTCTCTTACTTTCACATCGTCTTCACGCTGCCGCACGAACTCTCCGCTCTAGCCCTGCAGAACAAGCGACTGCTTTACGATCTGCTGTTCCGTGCTAGTGCAGCGACGCTGCTCGAACTTGCCGGCGACCCGAAACATCTGGGAGCGGACATCGGGTTTCTTGGCGTGCTCCACACTTGGGGACAGAACCTTCAGCATCATCCGCACATCCATTACGTTGTTCCCGCCGGCGGTCTTGCACCCGACGGTTCCAGATGGATCGCCTCTTCGAAACGCTTCTTCCTGCCCGTCGCCGCGCTGAGTCGCGTCTTTCGGGGCAAGTTCACAGCCGGACTGAAACAACTCTTTCATCAGCACAGGCTCCAGTTTCATGGCTCACTCCAGAGTCTTGCTGAGCCGCCTCGCTTTCGCCAGTTTCTCCGACAGCTCTTCCCGCAAGACTGGGTGGTCTATGCCAAGCCGCCCTTCGGCGGTCCCGAGCATGTGCTGAACTACCTTGCTCGCTATACGCACCGCGTCGCCATCTCCAACCATCGACTGGTTGCGTTCCAGAATGATCGAGTCTCGTTTCGCTGGAAAGACTATGCGCACGGCGGCAAGCAGAAGATCATGACCGTCTCTGCCCATGAGTTCCTGCGCCGGTTTCTGATCCACGTTCTGCCCAAGGGCTTAGTCCGCATCCGCCACTTCGGACTTTTTGCCAACCGCAGGCGTGGCAGGATGCTCGCACGCTGCCGTGCTCTGCTTGGTGCAGACGACTGTGCAACTCATCCGAGATCACTACCCAGCTGCGCTGTCCTGTTTGTACTGGTCCCATGCTCGTCATCGATCGGATGACGAGTAGCCAGCTGTCATTTCCGCTCAGGCGTGATCACGGCCTGATTCACAGAGGTGCGGCCTTGATTCCTCCTGAGATGTCGATAGACGCAACCTGCCTCGATCATCGTCCCTCACCGGCGTGTTCAAGCACACCATGCCTTCGTACGCTCATCTGGCGATCTAGCCTCACACATACGACAACTCTGCCGGTGGCCACGACTACAACGCAGCTTTCAAAGTCAGCTCCATCAGCTTTCTTCATGCTGTTTTCTTGCTTCAAAGCCGTCCTGTAACCTCCACCACCGATTCGAAATCCCATAGCACTCACCGCATCCGCCGCAAACGCTAGCGGCTCAGTTCAAACGACCCTATCGAAACTGCCCCGACCACGACACTGGCGCACAACCTCGGCCTTCATTGCGGGGCAGTCCCGATAGGGACCTATCGTTTATGGGGAGTAATCGGACGGAGAAGCCGACTTGTCTTTTGGCAGAATCACTTGTGAGCGATCGCGTCGCTGTTCAGCACAAAAACGTATTACGCACTAGCGGCCGACAGTCGCGGCGAGCAAGTCTTCCCGCTCTACGGCGCGTCTCAAACGGGCTCCCCCTGGGGAGTAATCTCACAGAAGTTTACATAAGTCTTAGTGCAAGTCGCTTCTCGGCAGCGATCTTATTACAAAGGGACGCCCATCGGAAGGAATTGTCAAGAGATTGCAGCGCATCCACTTAGCTCCACAGTTCCATGTCGGCTGTATATCAAATCGTGAGTTTGGGCTGGCGAAAGGTGCGGCCAGGTTCGAACCGGCGTGCATCAAATCCAAAGGGGGTTGCTTATGAGAACTCTTGTCGGATTCTTGTTTCTAATGCCTCTGGCTTTTGGTCTGGCGACCGTCGGCCAGAATTCTTCTCAAAATCAGACCCCGCATTCCCAGTCGGCCCCAAGCCAAACCCCTCAGTCCGGTTCCGCGGCCCCATCGCAAGGGCGTAGCCCTGGAGGGGATATCGGCAGCGGCAGTGGAGACATCGGCAAAGGCGCGGGCGAGGGTGCTGGCAAGGCAGCCGAGGGAGTCGGCAAGGGAGCCGGAGACCTGGTGACGCTACATCCGGCGGGTGCGGCTGAGAATATTGGCAAAGGTGCTGGAGAAGCCGGCAAGGATGCAGGGGTAGGTACCGTCAAAGGAACCGGCAAGATCGGCAAAGGCACAGGAAGACT
Source organism: uncultured Acidobacteriaceae bacterium (assembly GCA_963720135.1). Taxonomy (GTDB): domain Bacteria; phylum Acidobacteriota; class Terriglobia; order Terriglobales; family Acidobacteriaceae; genus Bog-257. The sequence goes on along the minus strand of CAVREJ010000014.1, from coordinate 188,643 downwards.
GATAGCGAAGCCGTTCCACCACTCAAAGAAGGCTAAAAGCACAGACACGCCTCAACCGTCGGGAGCGTCGCCACGCTAACCGGAGGAAACTCGCTGCTACCGACAAGGGCGTTTCTGCTAGTGGCGTCTGAAGCCGGGTTCAATGTGTGCATTACGCTATACTCGGCAGTCTGGAGCGATCCGGCGCCGCAACTCCTCAAGCATGAGCTGACGTAGTTGGTTCATAGAAAACCCTCCTTCTCTGCGCACCAAGCTACCCCCGGCAACCTCAAATGTCGGTCTAGGAACACGCGGATGCGTCCGCCGCCACAGCGGCTTCGTTCAAACGGACTTCCGGGCGCTTTTGCTGGTGTATTGCCCGCCGCTCGGGAGGAATCCGAGCGATTGTCGGGAGCTGACTTCCCAGATGCCGACTTGGGGGACCGCAGTGCCCTCGTGCACATCGGTGAGTCGGGCGTTATACGGCCAAGTGGCGGTGCCAGCGCGGCGGCCGTATGCTGGCCGACTTATCGTTCCTAATCCGGGAACGCTTCGTCGAGGCTCGTCCCTGGAGTGCGCGCAAGGGTTGAACTTGGAATTACTGCCAGCTCTCCCAACGATCCGCCTGAGCCGCTTAGTTATCAGTTATCGCGAATAGGTTTTTGATCTCGAGCTGAGAGATACATGCTAGAGCATTTTCATAGTTAGTGTAGACCGTAACCGCAATGGGAGAACCAAGCCATAGCGTTCGCCGGAGTGATCGAACGCAGGGCCTCAGCCACAGCCGTTTCCAGAGCCTCGAGGGTGCGTGCCTTGAGCGAACGCAGAATCTGTTTGACCTTCGACCAGGCCTGCTCGATCGGATTCAAGTCCGGCGAGTAGGGCGGCAGATACATCAGCCGGGCGCCGGTGGCCTCGATCCGTTGGCGCACTCCCGCCACTTTATGAGCGGACAGGTTGTCCATGATCACCACCTGACCGGGCCGCAGCTGAGGACATAAAACCTGCTCCAGATAAGCCAGAAAAATGTCGCCATCGGTGGGCTCGGCAATGGTCATGGGCGCCTGCAGACCTTGGCTGGTAAGCGCGGCCAGCATGGTCAGTATCTGCCAATGGCCTTGCGGGGTCGCTTCTTTCACCCGCTGCCCACGCGGAGCACGAGCATAATTTCGTGTCCTCTGGGTGGTGGCTCCACTCTCCTCCAGAAAAATCAACTGCTCGATTTCGATCTGACCGATCTCCGCCCGCCACGCTTGCCGCCGCTGTTGCGCTGGCTCGCTGTCTTGCTCTTGGGCGTAGAGCGATTTTTTTTAAGCGCCAACTGCAGCCGGCGTAAGGCCCACCAAATCCGTGTCGTACTCAAGCGCACGCCCTGGATCTCTGCCAGTTGCTCCCCCAGTTCCCACAGCGTGATATCCGGTTGGTGGCGAACTTGCTCGCGCATCCACTCGGCCATCGCCTCCGTCACCCGGCTCGCCGGTCCATGCCGCCACTGCGGAGCATCGCTCTCTCCGGTCCGCGTTCGCCGCGCCGAAATCTTCTTTGCCCAACCCACACTGACCCGAAATCGTTCCGCTAACTCCTCTAGCGTTCCCTCCCCCTCGTCATACGCCTGAAAAAACTTCCGCCGCAGATCATTCGAATACGCTTGCGCCATGCAGGTTGAGCGGAGGATCGCCATCTGCAGCTTACTTCAAGTGATCTCCGGTTTATAGTAACTAAGAAAATGCTCTAAGAGAGCAGGAGGCATCCTGCTCTCTCAACCACACCACCTTCTATTACTTCTCGGCCCTCGGAAACTGGCATTAAGCCGACATCACTATTGCAGGCTCATGAACCGGGCACCAGATCGGCCGAAGCGCAGTTGTTGTGGAAGCAGCTTGCGAGCATCGTCGCTCAGAACCTTCGGGTTGACCATGCCTTGTGAAGTGCTCTCGCCGGTCGCAACACCGTCCGCCGGGCTCGCCAGATAGGTGTGGATTTCGCCGGTGCTAGTCATACCCAATCCAGTGATCTCCCCGCGGGAATTGATGGAGCAACCAGTTAGTAGATACAGGGGAGAGTCACCCGCAATCAAAGTGTTGAGGTCGGTCATCACGCCTTTCTCCCACAGAAATGCTCGCGGGTTGAAGCTTGCGTCCAGAGACGCACCAACTGCCATGCCTGCATCGTTAATGCTGATGCTGAGGCTTGCTACGTCCCCGGAGAGAGTGCCCATGTCCTGCATCCCACTTTTCCTGGTCCAAAGAAAAGCGTGAAAAGTTGTGTCGCCCGGCAGGTCCGAGTTACCCACTACCTGGCCCTGGTTATTAATGCCAAAGGCGACGTTTCCTCCCGCCTGTCCGGTTGGGCCGCCGAGATTGCCAAGATCAGTCGCTTTGCCGTCGTCCCAGAGCAAGGCATGAACCGGCAAAAGGTTGTTGAGGGATATCGGGTTGAACGTTGCACAAGTACCGGACCCGCCGACAACCTGGCCGTTATCGTTTATCAGGTAGGTGATGCCATCTGGATCGCCCCCAACCGTGGCCAGTTCGTGAATCACCCCTTTTTCCCAAATGACGGGCTCAAAGTGGAGAACCTGGGGAGCTGGGCATCTTGGATCCGGTGACGAGTTCTCCGCAAATCCGGATACTTGTCCCCGATTGTTAATCGCCGTTGCCACGCCGTTGTTGCCACCGAGCGTCGGGATGTGAATCATTCTCCCGTCCTGCCACAGGAAAGGCAAACAGGTGAGGTGGGTACCGAATCCGCAAAAATCTTCATCATTGGGATCCGGAGTAGAGGTTTCAGCTTCACCGGCGGACTGGAGCCTGTCGTTGTCGCCAAACGCTATGCTGTTCGGTCCCCCTAGTCCAGGCGCGCCAATGTCGAGCTTCAGCTTTCCCAGCCAAAGGACTGCGTGCTGACTGCCGTCTGCAAGGTTGGACGAGCCACTCACTAGACCATACCTGTTAATAAAGAACGGTTGGCTAAAGTTTCCGCCCTCCAGCGTGCCGAGGTCGGTCACGATATAGCGAGTAGGCTCTCGCTTCTGCCCCTGTGTCACTGACTGTTCCTGCGCGGCAAGCCTGATCGGCATCGCCACTGCAGCTAGTAAACTCAATGCCCAAATGGAATTCGTTAATGTGGTTTTCATCGTTCCTCCTTTTTGACTGTTTCGCGGTTTGCGGCGACCCTTGTAATCGCTCTCATAATAAGTAGGCGCAAACGGCAGGAGGGAACTATCATGCGGGCATTGCTATTGGAGAAAAGATGATAAGAGTGGACGGGGGTCTGAGATAGGCGCAATGCGGAAATCCACACCATTGCACGACGCGGCCCGAACACCAAGTGGTAGCCAGGTGACCGAGTTTCTCCGCGCCTGGAGCGATGGAGATCGAGCTGCTCTCGACAGCCTGACTCCAATCGTTTATGACGAACTCCACCGTCTCGCGCGACGCTACATGAAAAGTGAGCGCCTCGGTCATAGCTTGCAAACCACCGCCTTGGTCAACGAAGCCTACATGCGGCTGGTGGATTACAAGAACATGCAATGGCAGAATCGGGCTCATTTTTTTGCGGTTTCGGCCCAGTTGATGAGGCGCATTCTGGTTGACCATGCGCGACGCCATAACTTGAAACGCGGACGTGGCATACAACACATTCCTCTAGACGAAACTGCTGTAGTGGGCGGCGAACGGGCGGCAGACATGGTGGCGCTCGATGACGCCATGAACCTGCTGGGAAAGCTCGATCCGCGCAAGGTGCAGGTTGTCGAAATGCGCTTTTTTGGCGGACTCAGCGTGGAAGAAACGGCTGAGGTACTGAAAGTATCGGCGGCAACGGTAATGCGCGATTGGAATACGGCCAAAGCCTGGCTCTACCGGCAGCTTATGCCCGGGACAACAGATGGATAGCGAGCGCTGGAAACAAGTCGACAGCCTGTTGCAGTCTGTGCTGGAACGTTCGCCCGAGGAGCGCGAAGCGTTTCTGCGTCAAGCATGCGTCGGCGACGAGGCTCTGGAGCACGAAGTCCGGTCTCTCCTTACCGCTCAACAAAGGGCAGTAGGATTTCTCGATCGTCCGGCTATCGAACTGGCCGCGCGAGCGCTTGCCTGCAACGAGAACAAAATTGCAGACGAAAGTGTCCGCTCCTTCATTGGCCAGAGAGTCTCGCATTATCAAGTCATCGAAGAGCTGGGTGGCGGCGGCATGGGGGTGGTGTACAAGGCGGAAGACACCGACTTGGGCCGCTTTGTCGCCCTGAAATTTCTACCCGCGGATCTTGCCCAGGACCAGCAAGCGTTAGAACGCTTCCGGCTTGAGGCCCGGGCTGCATCTGCACTGAACCATCCCAACATATGCACGATCTACGAGATCGGCAAACACAACAATCACTCGTTCATCGCCATGGAGTTTCTGGACGGAATGACGCTGAAGCACTGCATTGCGGGCCGTCTGCTAGAAACTGAAGATCTGCTCGCGCTTTCGATCGAAATCGCCGACGCACTGGATGCGGCTCATGCCGCCGGCATTGTCCATCGCGATATCAAGCCGGCGAACATCTTCGTCACCCAGCGCGGACATGCGAAGGTTCTCGATTTTGGGCTGGCCAAGATTCTGAAGAGCAAAAACATTGGTGTCGACGCCTCTACCATCGAAAAGTCTCTGACCACTCCCGGAACCGCAATGGGCACGGTGATCTACATGTCGCCGGAACAGGTTCGCGCCAAGGAGCTGGACGGACGTACCGATCTGTTCTCCTTCGGCGCGGTCATGTATGAGATGTGGACCGGGACATTGCCCTTTCGGGGGGAGAGCACGGGCGTCGTTTTCGAGGCCATTTTGAATCGCGCACCGGTTTCTCCCGCGCGGCTTAATCCCGATCTGCCCGCCGAACTGGAAAGAATCATTAAAAAGGCGTTGGAGAAAGACCGCGATTTGCGTTACCAGCACGCGGCCGACCTACGTACTGATCTGCAACGGCTGAAACGAGACTCGGATTCAGGAATAACGGCGACAAGGGCGAAGCCCGTCGCCTCTACGGGCTTCGCCAAACGTTGGAAGACCATTGTTCCGGCTGCCATCGCCGTGCTGGCTTTATCAGTCGGCAGTTACTTCTATTTCCACCAAAGTTCAAAACTCACAAGTAAGGACACCATCATCCTCGCCGATTTCACCAACACTACAGGTGACCCCGTCTTTGACGGCGCTCTGCGGCAAGGGTTGTCCGTGCAGTTGGAACAGTCTCCATTCCTCAGCATTGTGCCCGAGCAGCAAGTCCAGCAGACCTTACAGATGATGGGCCAGAAGCGGGATGCGAGGCTCACGCCAGAGATTGCGCGGGAACTCTGCCAGCGGACGGGCAGCGCCGCTGTCCTCGACGGCTCGATAACGCAGATCGGCGCGCCGTATCTTCTGACCGTCAAGGCGGTCGACTGCGCAAGAGGCGAGTCTCTAGCCAGCGCGGAAGCCCAGGCGAGCGACAAGAACCACGTGCTCGACGCACTGGGCAAAACAGCTTCGGACATTCGGAAGAAGCTGGGCGAGTCGCTGAACACGGTACAGAAATTCGATACTCCTCTGGAGCAAGCAACCACCCCGTCGCTGGAAGCCCTGAAATCCTTCAGTTCGGGTTTTAAAATTCAGACGACTGCCGGGGATGCTGCGGCTATTCCGTTTTATAAACAGGCCATCGAACTCGATCCTAATTTCGCACTCGCCTACGTGTGGATGGGCATCGCGTACAACGATATGGGTGAACTCAGCATGGATGTTGAGAGTACCCGAAAAGCTTACGAACTCCGCGATCGAACCAGCGAGCCGGAGAAGTACTTCATTACGGCTCGATACCATAAGGTGGTTACCGGGAACCTGGAGAAGGCCGAAGAAGCTCTCCAGCTTTGGATACAGGCGTATCCCCGCATGGCACAACCGCATATTTACTTAGCGGGAGCAATTTACCCGAATACAGGGCAATATGAGAAAGCAATTGCAGCAGGCAGGGAGGCAATCCGCTTGAGTCCGAACTCTTCCCCCGCCTACGCACTCACGATTCCCAACTACGTCGCGCTGAATCGCATCAATGAGGCGAAGGCCACGCATGCGCAGGCTCTTGAACGCAATTTGAAGAGCTCTTTCTTCTCTCTCTCTTTATATGATATTGCCTTTTTGCAGGGTGATACAGCAGGGATGGCGCAGCAGGTATCAACGTCGGCGGGAACACCTGGACGGGAAGCTACCTTGCTCGCGGAGGAGGCCGATACCGCTGCCTATTCCGGACGGCTTAGGATCGCCCGAGAGTTTTCCCGTCAGGCAGTAGATTCTGCCGAAAGGGTTGGAGACAAGGAAGCGGCTGGAATGTACTCCGCGCTTGCAGCTCTCCGGGAGGGATTATTCGGCAACGCAGATGAAGCAAAACGGCGTGCCACTTCGGCAATGAGGTATCCGGCAGGCCACGATCTGCAGTACGCTGCCGGGCTTGCATGGGTCTATGCCGGGGACAACGAGCGAGCGCAGAAGCAAACTGACAATTTGGGCCAGAGCTTCCCGGAAGCCACGGTTGTGCAGTTCATTTACTTGCCAACTCTCCGCGCAAAACTTGCGGTCAGCCAGGGAAATGCTGCCCAGGCCACGGAGACCCTCAGAACCGCCCTGCCGTATGAGCTGGGGCGGACGACTTACAGCACCCTCTACTGGACGGCCCTCTATCCTGTCTATGCTCGTGGAGAAGCCTGTCTGGCCGCCCACCAGGGCAAAGAAGCCGCGGCTGAGTTCCAGAAAATTCTCGACCATCGCGGAATCGTACTGTATGGACCGATTGGCGCTCTCGCGCGTCTGCAACTTGGTCGCGCCTACGCCTTGCAGGGCGACACGGCAAAGGCAAAGACTGCGTACCACGACTTCCTCATGCTCTGGAAGGACGCCGACCCCGACGTCCCCATCTTGCAGGCAGCCAAGGCTGAATACGCGAAGCTGTAGTAAGCGGGTTACCCCGTAAGAACGCCCCTTCTGCGAGATGTAACTGGATCAATACTGGTAAACGCCCCCGGGGTATACGAATGCTATTGCGCGCAGTTCGCAACGGCAAATCCACTTGAGCGTATAGTCGGCAAGTCGCGGAAGTGACAACCCTTTTAAGCTTAGGAACGGGAAGTCGGCCAGGGTTCACGAATGGGTCCGTTCCAACCGGTTACGATCTCCTTGGAACATCAGTCCGGAGAGCCGACCACCGACTGTAGAAGTGTGGTCGGCAATCCTTTGCCCAATCCGGTTCTTTGCGATTGTCAGGCAATCGTGGCAACCGATCGCTGAGCGCTCCCCTTGCTCACCTTGAGGGTTCGATATACCTGGGACCACGAAAGCCCGTCCCGGCGTAACTCGGCTACCCGAACAGCGTCAATCTCGACGCGGGGCCTTCCGAACTTCTTGCCCTTCGCCCGTGCGTTTCGCAGTCCGGCCCTAACTCGCTCCTGGATGAGTGATCGTTCAAACTCCGCCATGGCGCCAATAATCTGGAACATTAGCCTACCCGAAGGCGTGCTCAAATCGAGGTTGTCACGGAAGCTAACAAACGCTACGCCATACGCGCAAGGTCGGCTAGGGCATTGACCAAATGCTTCAGCGAGCGACCGAATCTGTCGATTTTCCAGACGAGCACCGCATCGAACTTCCGTCGATGAGCGTCGGTCATCAACTGGTTCAGTTGAGGTCGTGATTCCTTTGAGCCAGACACACCCTGATCAATGTACTCGCTGGTGATTGTCCAGCCGCGGCGGGAAGCGTACTCCCGGAGTTCCGAGAGCTGCATCTCGGGATCTTGGCCGTTGAGAGTGGAAACGCGCGCGTACAGAGCGACGCGAGCGATGGTAAGCGGTGGCTCTTGAGCGTGGGTTCGTGCGGTGTTACGTTTGCTGATAGCCATTGGGTGCCTCCTCGTTAGGTGCCATGGTCAGCGTCGTGTCGGTGTGAGTAGCACTGGCACGGCGCGCTCTAAAGTTTGGTCGCCTTCTGCTCCTTGCGCGGTCGCCCGCCCTTCTTCCCATTCTGCCGGGCGATTTCTCGTATCCGTTCAATGCCGAAACGCTCGATTCTGGAGGAATAGCTGCGCTTTCCCATCCAAGACATCACTTCGGCAATCTGCGACTGCTTCACGTCGAACAACCTAAACTGTTTCGGATTACTTGTCAAGCGGTTCCGCAATGCTTTTCCTCACAATCCACATTGCTGCACCAATAGTGGGGGTTGAACCGATAAATCGGGAATCGTATCGTTGCACCAAGGAGCGAGGTTGCACTCAGCCGTCGCGCTCGTATGATTCTGGATAGCCCACGATAAGGCGGGAACTTCTCGCTCCCGCTTTTACAAATGGTCAATCAAGCGGGAGGTCACGGGGGAAGGTGACACATGCCAATACATTGGGACGATTTTCCTCATGCCAAAATTGCTGCGGCGATGCGCCTTAGGTCAGGCCAGAATACAGTTGGACGTTCTGCAGAGGATTCATCTCGCCACATTCTGAGCCGCCGGCTAGGATCCCTTGACGCCGAGGAACATCGTCGGTTCGTAGAGTTGGAATCGCACGATCTCATCGTGCATCTGCGGTGCACTCGCGACGTGTATCGTGAATTTGTCGAGAAGCACAAGTGTAGTCCTGTTCTCGAGGCATATTGGGTCGTTTTGCGTTGTGCCGTCTTTCCTACTGCTATAGGTGCTCTCCGAGGAAAAGTTTTCAAGTATGCCAAGTTGGCTCGAGTTCCGGCCCGGGATCTATCGCTTCTATTCGGTGTTCCAACGCGCACCTGTTATCAAGAAGGCCCTATTCCGATGTTAGGCCCCCCTGATCTTAAAGATGACAGCCCCGCAACTGACAGTGGACTCCGGACTCTTGCTGAGAGGGTCAATGAAGACACGTTACTTTGGTTTCGCGACATTCGCTACGGCGGTGCAGTCGGCCGTCCATTCGGAGGCGGACCGTTTGCTCCTGATGATCCAGACGCCATTCGCCATAGTTGGGGCCTAGGTGGACTACACGGCGGGATCACACTCACGACTTGGATCGGGCTTCGAGAAAAAATGTGGCATCGGTGTCTTCCTTGGAGTGACGGGCTGTTCAATCTATTCGGGTCTGTGCAGGAAGAGTTGTTGTCGCAATGGCGAGCACTGCCGCCCGACAGCCTGGCATATGAACTTACGTCGAATCGGCGACAACTAAGTTTGAAAAGAATCGTCGTAAAGCCCTCCGGCCCCAAACCGAAGCCGCGAAGCAATGTGCTTCGAGAACTACTGTCCAAGCAGCCTGAACTTCCCTGCAAGGCTGTTTGCCGTTTGGTGGACAGTAAGTTCGGTACTAATCCGTCGCAATACCCCACTCTTGCCCGTCCCGAGTTCGGCGGGCGAACCTACGATTCATGGGAGCAGGCCTATTCGGACCCATCTGTCCGCAACCTCATCGAGTCCCTCATCTCGCGTTGTCGTCCTAAACCGACTTGAATAGTTCAAGATTGCGAGAGACGTTGCAAGCCTTCTGAGGCCCGCATAAATACTGCTCAAGACCGCTGACACCATTAGCCAGAAAGCAATTTTGCGTGACAGCAATTCACTCACCTCGATACGCTTATCCCAACCTAGACGCTGGGTCGTACATAACCCGAAAGCACCGATGTTCCAAACGTGCTGACCGCGCGGCAGGGGATGAGTGTTTCCAAATGGCTACCGCAGAAACCAAAATTTGTCTGCTATCGGTCCAAGAGTCTAGGGCTTGGACTTTCTATTCAAAGCCACCGGCGCGGTGCGACAAGAACATCCACAAGCACGTGACTGAAAGCGACGCGCGGAGACTGGCTAGTGGAGGAGAAGCAAGCCTCGTTCGCGTCCGCGGTCGGTGGTGTCTGATCCCCGAAAATCCCAAGAGGCTCGAAATCCGTTCCTCTGGAGGCTATGTCGGCCTGCAGTTGATTGACAACTGACTTTACCCATTCCCAATGGCCTTCTCGTATTTGCGCAGAAGGAGAGTCAGATGTTGGAAATGCATCAACAATATTCCGCCGAGAAACTGCTGCTCCCGAGAACTGAGGCGGCGCACGCTCTTTCAAACAGCCTCGGAAAACTGGAAGACCTGATCCGATCAGGTCAGCTAGATGTCGTCCGGATTGGACGGCGCGTGCTGGTGTCGCGAGACGCCCTTAGGCGACTCCTGGGTGATATGGAATCACAACGCCACGGGAAGAAGTAGCGAATCGCGACATAGAAGTCTGATACCAACGATGTAACCCACTCCCTAGGGCGTGGGTTTTTGTTTTGGGCACACAAATGGCCCGTGGAGGGCAGATATATGTCTAATACCGTGAGCAAAGCGGGGTGCGTAGTGCCTGTCAGCCAGGATGCCGAGAAGGCCATTCTCGGCGCGATCCTGCTTGACAACAAGGTCTACCCCCAAGTTGCCCAGGAACTCAACGACGATGACTTTTCACTCGACGCGAACCGACGGATTTACTCTCGGATGCGTGATCTCCAAGATAGTGGCTGCCCAGTGGACATGGTCACCCTGGTTGAAGCACTGGATCGCCACAAAGAGGTCGAGATCATCAGGGGAGTTGCGTACCTGTCCTCGCTGATTGACGGAGTGCCTGAGCGGCCGAGTATCAAACACTACGTCCGCATAGTGCGCGAATGCGCCGCACGTAAACGGGGCGCAAAAGCCGGCGAAGCAATGCAGCGACTTGCAGACGACCGCACTTCCAGTGCGACTGCCTTGGCCGAAGTGGCTATCAGTTTTGCTGCCGGGGCAGTCAACGGTGATCCGATGCCGCCCCGATTCTCTGAAGAAGCACTTGCTCTGCGCTTCTCGCGCCAGTATGAACGCGAGCTGCGATAAGTCGCCGTATGGGGTCGGTGGATGTGTTGGGACGGGACTTGTTGGCGCGAAGACGACACATTGGCCGTTTTCGACCGGTGCCGCGCCATCTGCCGGCGTGCCAGTGCTGAATGCGGTGACTTCCAGGTACGGGCCGCCATGAAGCTTGCAGCAGCGCAAACGGTATCTGCGATCGAGCGGCTCGTCCGAGCCGACCGTCGCCACACAGCAACAGTGGAGCAGTGGGACTCTGATCCACTACTGCTCAACACACCAGCCGGAACGGTTGACCTTCGGACGGGCGATATGCACGACCATCAGCGCGAGCAGTATCTCACCAAGATGACGGCCGCCGGCCCGGCCGGGGATTGCCCGCTATGGCGGCATTTCCTGGACCGCGTCACCGATGGCAATTCGGAATTGCAGGCATTCTTGCAGCGAATCATCGGCTACTGTTTGACCGGTTCAGTATGTGAACACGCCTTGTTTTTCCTCTATGGCACTGGAGCAAATGGGAAGAGCGTTTTCTTTCCACCATCGCCGGGCTGCTGGGTGATTATGCCAAAGCGGCGCCAGCGTCGGCATTCACGGCAACCAGTACAGAACAACATCCAACAGACGTGGCAGGACTCCGCGGCGCTCGTTTCGTGACAGCGATTGAGACCGAGGATGGCCGCTGGTGGGCAGAGGCCAAAATTAAGAGTTTGACCGGCGCTGATCGCATTACGGCCCGGTTCATGCGCCAAGACTTCTTCGAGTACCTGCCGCAGTTCAAGCTCCTTGTAGCTGGCAATCACAAGCCGGGGCTCCGGTCAGTAGACGAAGCCATCCGGCGCCGACTGCACCTGATTCCGTTTACGGTCACCATCGGCGAACAGGAGCGGGACCCAGACCTCGTCGAAAAGCTCAAGGCGGAATTTCCGGGCATTCTCCGGTGGGCAATCGAGGGGTCCCTTCTATGGCAGAGGGAAGGTCTGAAACCGCCAGCCACCGTTCGCGATGCCACCTCCGATTACTTGGCCGCAGAGGACGCAATCAGGCGCTGGATTGACGACCGCTGCTCGCTTGGGGGCAGCTACTGGACGGCGGGAGCAGCCCTGTTTTCGGACTGGCAGCATTGGTGCGAAGGGACTGGCGAGCGTCCCGGAACTCAGAAGAGGTTTACGCAAGGGCTGCAAGCCAGGGGCATTCAGTCGGAACGAGGTGGCGCGGCCGGAACAAGGGGTTTCGGTGGAATCTCACTTCGGGGAGATGTACTGACACATCCGACAGATTCTCCGGTTATCCCCGTTACACGCGCGCGTGAACGCCCTAAATAGGATGACCTGTCGGATGTGTCAGCGAAAGGCTGTGTTCCAAGGACCGGACGCTGCCGGAGGCAGTAAATGGCTGCACGACAGGAAACGACACGAGGTTGTCAGGATGTTCGGTGAACAGTTGATTTGTGAACGGGGACGCAGATGGAATCGACAACGCAAATAGCCGGTCAAGGGTTACGGATATTGCAATACGAATTTATAGACAGCAAGGGAGCTCGCATCCCGGTGGGCTCTGCCCGAATCTTGGATTCGTGAGCAGGTACGCTCGCGTGCCGCCGACCCGTTGCCCCACGTCCACTTCGGCAAATATGTTCGCTTTCGATGGGGCAGTCCCGAGCTTGAAGATTGGGCCGAGCAACGTATAGTAAACGGTAGCAACAGGGATGCGGGACGAGTTCGCAGAAAGGAGATTGCATGAAGAGAACTCGTCACCATTAGGAAGGGTATGTGTTCAAGAAGGGCTCCGCTTGGTATCCTGCGCTACTACGATCGCATCGTAGCCTCGTCAGGTGAAACGGAGCATAAACAGAGTGCCGCAAACTGGCCGATGCCGTTGGCCGGACCCGAACCAAGCGGGCAGCGCGCGAATTGGCCGAAGAGTTTCTCCGTCCGTTGAACAACGGTACTGCAACACCAGAAAGCACGATGGCGCTTCGGCAATTTGTCGAGGAGGCCTACCTGCCATACGTTGCCGAGCAGAAGCGGGTGTCCACCCACAAGGGCTACACGCATATGTGGTCACGGCACCTGAAATCGAGGTGCATGATCGCGCTGAGGGATTTCAGGACGGTCGACGGCGAGAACTTGTTGCGGGCCATTGCACGAACGGAGAACTTGAACCGAACGTCATTGGCGCACCTCAAGTCGTTCCTGTCGGGAGCGTTTCGGTACGCACGCCGGCAGGGCATTCTCAACACAGAGAACCCTATGAGAGATGTCGTACTGCCTAAGGCGAGGCCTGGCAACGAAACACACGCATACTCGCTGGAGCACATCCTCCAGATGCTTGTGGTCGCTCCCGAGCCTGCGGCAACTGCGATCGCGACCGCGGCATTCACGGGAGCAAGACGGGGAGAGATACGAGGAATGCTATGGGAGAACTACGAGGGCGATCAGATGTGGATTACGCAATCCGTATTTGGCAGCCATGCAGATGAACCTAAGAGTGCGAAGAGTAAGGCTCCAGTGCCCGTCATAGCGCCCCTGGCGAAGTACCTCGCCCGCCACAGGGCGGCATCGGGGAATCCAGAGACTGGCTTGATCTTTAAGTCGCAGACTGGGACGTCACTGGGTCTGGCGCAACTGGCGCGGTTTGTTATTCGGCCCGCACTGAGGCAAGGCGGGACTGGCGTGGCACGGTTGGCACGCATTTCGCCGCGGGCTGGCTACGAACCTGTATCGGCTCGGCGTACCGGACAAAACGATCCAGGCCATTCTCCGGCACGCAAACCTCTCGACGACTTTGAACGCTTACGTGAAGTCGGTCCCGGCGGATGCGACGGCTGCAATGAAGGCTTTCGAGGATTTATGCAACCAATATGCAACCGGGGCGGAAGAGGCCAAGTCGGCCGTGATGTGAGGTAACTTGCAAGTCACTGAAATACTTGGCGGAAGCGTGTGCGAGTCGAACGCACCATTGACACCGCAAGGCGCCAATCGCCGGTTTTGAAGACCGGGAGAGTCACCGGACCCCCTTCGCTTCCGCATCGGACTGGCGCCATCGGCATGCCGGCGCATCAAGCAGTCCACACTTTGCGCTCACCGTCAGCAACAATAACACCGACGACGAAATATTTTCAGCGCCTCCGCTGCGCGATGCATCCTGATAAATGTGTAATGGAGCCTCGGTGATGCCCCTCCGTAAGTTTTCGTTTGTTCAGCTTGATGTATTTACCGCCCGCCCCCTTGAGGGCAATCAGCTCGCCGTCTTCGGCGACGCCCGCGGGCTGAGCGATGACGAAATGCAAAAGCTGGCGCGCGAAACCAATCTGTCGGAGACCACCTACATCCTGCCGCGCGACCCCGCGGTCGAGCAGCGGGAAGGCCACAAGGTGCGCATCTTCACAGTGAACGAAGAGCTGCCTTTCGCGGGACATCCTACGCTCGGCACTGCCTGGCACTTGCGCGAGCAATCCAGTTCCGATGAGATCGTTCTCGATTTGAAGGCCGGCAAGATTCCGGTGCGCTTTGAACAGCGCGATGGCCTCCTCTTCGGCGAGATGCGTCAGGCAGAGCCGCGATTCGGCGCCACGCATCCTCATGACGTCGTCGCCGGCGTCCTCGGCGTCCCAGTCGCGGAGCTGGACGACAGCCTGCCGATCCAAACGGTGTCGACCGGCATGCCCTTCACCATGGTACCGTTCCGTTCGCTGGCCACGCTGCAGAAGCTGAACATCAGTTGGATCCAGATCGCGCCCTATCTAGCGACCATCGGCAATCCGGCATTCTTCTATTTTGTCTGCCGCGAGACCGTAGATCCCAAGGCCACACTCCACGCGCGCATGATCTTCTACAACGGCGAGGACCCGGCCACCGGATCGGCCGCGGGATGTTGCACGGCGTGGGCGGTGCAGCACGGCGTGCTGGCGCCGGAAGCCCAAGGGTTGATCGAGCAGGGAATGGAAACGCGGCGTCCGAGTTTCATTTACATTCGCGCTGGAAAATCCGGCAATGCCATCACCAATGTGCGCGTTGGAGGTAACGTAGTGCAGGTGATTGACGGCGAAGTAACGATGTGAATTTTCTGCGGATATCTTGTGCAGGCTGAAGAGCCACGCCAGCCACGCGTTTCTGGCCGATTGCGCAAAATGCACATCACCTCGCGCGGTGCGGTTTCGATTTTTTGCGCGCTGAAAAATTTTCTACCGAATTGACATTCGCAATACTTGTGCGATGCCGTCGCCGGTCGTACTATCCGGACACGCTACTGCTCTGGCGTACTAAATTACAAGAAGCCAACGGATGACTGCCGCGCGCCGGCTTACAGGTTTGCCCGGAACGAATGTGCATGCTCCCGAAAGGCTCAGTGAGTAGGTCTATGAAACCGAAGCGCAACATTCTTTGCATTGACGACGACGAACGCTCTCTCTCCATCCGAAAAGTTCTCCTCGAAACCCGCGGCTACCATGTTTTCACTTGTACCGACCCGCAACATGCCCTGGAAATCATGCGGCGTGGCGGAATTGATCTGGTCCTGGCCGACCTGATGATGCCAAAACTCAGCGGCGCAAAACTGATTGACCAGATCAAGGTGATCTCGCCGCATACTCCAGCGCTGCTGTTCTCGGGTTCCGTCAATGCCTGCACCGAGGAAAGCCTCGCCGATGGCTGGCTGCCCAAAGGCGAGTTCGCGCCCATTGAATTGCTGGAACGCATACGCGTGCTGTTGATACGTAAACGCGGTCCTAAGCGCTACACGGTCCCGCAGCAACTGGCATGTTGAGGCCCGAGCATTGCGGGTTCAGCTTCGCCGCTCTTGCCAAGAGCGCGCGAGCAAAGCCGGAATCATTCAGCAGCAAAAAAAGGTGTTGCCCGTCGCTGGTGAAATGCGATGGGGCAACACCCGGTGGTCGCCGCCCTTTACTTTGAGTTACTTGCTTGCGTGTTGGTGTCGGTAACCGGTGCGCTTACAGCAACCGCGTTATCGGTGCTATTGGCGATCTTCGTGACGGCCTTAGCCGAATTTGCCGGTGTCTTGTGTAACGACACCTCGGGAGGCAGGCACTGATATTCCGGATAAGAGGTGCAGCGCTCCGCCTGGTCCGCGGCCTCGTCATACGCTTGAATTTGGCAGGCCCGCAACGCAGAAAGGCTCGACCAGCAGGCATCGTCATGCGGGTTCAGTAGCGTGTTTTGTGCCGATAAAGTCGCTACCGAAAGTAAAAGCAAAATTCCAACGGGAATGAGTTTCTGTAGTTTCATAACCAAGTCCTCCTCACTGGCAGATGAGATTGCCCAGACCATCACGACGCACGGACAAGTTGCCCTCGTTTTCTGCCAATCTTCATTTAAGGAATTTTCATGTAGCCACAGACTCGCGCGCGGCATCTGTTCTGTATGGATTTGAAAAACGAAAACGATTCGCGGCAGCGCCTTAAACTGAAGGAATGGCCAACCCGCCACATAGCGTTCCTGGTATATTCCAGTGCTCACCTGATGAACCTGGCCGGTCCAATGGACGTCTTCACTCGGGCATCGGCAACCTTGAATCGCAGCGGGAAACGACGTTCACCGGCCTATAAGGTCCAGTTGCTCACTCACGACGAAATGCCGCTGTTGACGGGCTCGGGTCTGGGATTGATCGGGGGCCGGCGCTGGACGGAGGCACGGGATCCGATCGACACTTTGCTCGTCCTGGCGAGTGCCGACGTCGCTCAAGCGCGCATCGATCCGGAATTGCTGGCATGGATCCGCTCTCAGGCAGCGCGGGTTCGCCGCATTGGCTCGGTCTGCGCCGGTGCCTTTATTCTTGCTGCAGCCGGCCTCCTTGATGGACGCCAGGCTACCACGCATTGGGAACTGGCAGATCTTTTGGCCGAGCGTTATCCACGCATTTCTGTTGATGGGGACCGCATTTTTACTCAGGACGGAAAGGTCTGGACCAGCGCGGGGGTTTCCGCCGGGATCGATCTCGCGCTGGCCATGGTGGAGGAAGACCACGGCCACGCACTCGCCGTGGAAGTCGCACGTCGCATGGTGCTGTTCATGCGCCGCGGCGGAGGCCAGAGCCAATTCAGTTCGCAACTCGCAGCCCAGGCCGCTGACCATCAGCCGATTCGCGAACTCATTGCCTGGATCTCAGAACATCTCGATGCCGATCTCTCTATTCCAGCGTTGGCGCGGCGTGTCGGAATGAGCGACCGCAATTTTAGCCGCGTCTTTACCCAGCAGGTCAGCATGACTCCGGCACGCTTCGTCGCGCGCCTAAGGACGGAAGCCGCCAAGGCGAAGCTCGCCGCCACGCCTGAGAAGTTGGAAGCGATCGCGCAGGGTGCGGGATTCGGCGATAGCGAAACCCTGCGCCGTCATCTCCGGGATGAGTCCGTCACGTCGCTGTCTTCAGACCGGAGCCGCGCCGTCAGATCCGCATTGGCGTGACCGCGTAGCGGTATTCGCAGCGTTCGTCGTTCCCGTCGTCGCGTAGAAGGAACTCCGATCGCGATCCCCCGGAATCCGCGCTCCCTGTTCGGCTTGCAGCAGGGCCCCTAAAGCGCAGGAGCGCACTACGATGCCGGATTCGTGGAAGGCAACTCCGTAAACAATGGAAGGGCGAGGTGACGGGGTTGAAGATCGAGGACCTAGCGTAAGGGGACAAGGTCATCGGGTCAGGCTTATGCCTATTAGGGGGAGAGTTTGCGGTGGAAATAAGTCCAAAATGAGTGCGTCAGAAAAGGATCGTCCGAAACGACGCGGACGACGCTCCCGGTTGTGGTTTCCCTCAATTTGTAATTGCCACCTTCATGCAATATCTCAAAGTCCAGTTCTCGTAGAATGACCTTCCGCAACACCTCAGCACATTCCTTCGGGGTCTTAACGACGATGATGCCGTTGGCCACTCCGGTGCTTATAGATATCTGCAACCCTAATGGGTGATCCACCCTAAACATCTGCGCGCGCTTTTCGTTTTCGGCGTAAACGATAACTGGCTTTCCCTGGGCCAGGGTGGCTGCGACTTCAGAGTCCTTACCAAATGTGTCGTCCGTACCCGCATTGTAGATCGTCACTTGTGATCGCAGCAGCATCAACATCTCAATCAAGCCCTTTGTGATGCGGTCGTCCACATACGAGAGAGTAGGATCGAAGAAGCGTAATTTTAGGGCTGAAACGTGCGGATTCGAAAACACTTCCGCAATGAATTTGTGTTGAGACACAAAATCCTTCTTATCGCGCATGGATGTCGCTACATACACGTCAAGATGCGGCAGAGTGAGATACCTATGCGTGTTCCTCTTGCCAATCGCAATCGCAGCATCTTGGCGGTTGACGAGTTCCGCCAATGCCACACGTGTCGCCTGTCGAAGCTCATCTATGGCTTGTTTCGTAATGGAGTTTTCGGAACCGGGAAGGGTAAATCCGTGCCCTGTGAGAGTATCTGACACCTTTAGGCGCCTTTCGGCGCCAAAACTGGAAAGCGCAGCCTCAATATCTGGAGCACCGCTAAGTTGGTCAAGCAGAGATACTGCCAACTCGAAGTCTCTAATTTTGCCGCTTGAAATGTAGCCGAGCAGGTCCAAGTCCTCCAAATCGATGGGCTCAATGTCGTCGAATGGCTCCCTGGCTTCATAATCTGCAGGATCGACCTGTTCTGTCCTGGCGATCTCCCCGTCAAAGTCGGCCTTCGACGACGTAGCTAGCAGTTTGTATGCATAACGGAAATTGCCATAGAGCCAAATCGCTTTTTTGCGATAATTTTCAACCGCGACTTCGAACTCTTCAATGGAGCTAATCCCCTTGAAGAAGAATTCGAAGAAATGATCGGTGGCCATACGACGACCGCAGTTCAGCATTAGACGATTGAACTTCTCAGCATCGAGTCTAAGGGAAGAATCGCCTTTGAGCACTTCATTGAGGCTTTCATTAAAGAGCCACTCCGGGCAAACTGCGAGGGCACGCACAGGGTCTGGCCGAGATGGACTTACGCCCAGGAACTTGGACAGTGCTAGGAGAAATCTGTCTCGAGTGTCAGTAGGCATGGACCCGCTGCTCCTCACTTGGCGGAGCGACGGGCGATGGCGTGATCACCTTGATTTCAAATCCGGAGTGATCTTGGGCGAAAAGTTCGAAGGCGGATATTTTTGGCCAATCGGCATCGCCTTTCTTAACCTCGATGATGATGAAGTGATCGTCTTTTCTTGCAACGATGTCAGGCTTGTAGCCGTTTACGTAATCTGGGGCTTCAAACCATCCCTCAATTCGAGCACGCACGTCGTAGCCTGCAAACACGTACTGAAGGGCATACAACATCACGGTTTCGTCGTGCTCCCGATTGGTCACCATCAAAGGCATGCCGTACTCCATTTAGATGCAGCTTTTACCACCTGGATGTTGTCAGGTCAACAGTATTCGATCACCTTCTACATTATTGTATATATTGTACAACATTTGCAAGAAGAAAATAATGTACAATATATGCATGTTATACAATGTGCGCCAGAGACGAATGTGAAACGTATTGCCGCCACTGAAGCCCGTAAGATACTCGCTGACATTATTGACGATGCTCACTTCAATCGTCAGGTCACATTCCTGACGCATTATGGTGAGGACCGAGCAGCGATCGTGCCAGCGGACTCGGTGGACGTTTCTGAGATTGAGGGGGGGAAACGAAAAGCAGTGCAATCGACTCAGAAAAAGGGACCAAGTCACAAAACCTAGTTTAAGTTCTGGTAGTCCCTACAGCACGATTTTGTTGCAACCTCGCCGCCTGCGGTTCCCGATATGGAAAATTTGTTTCAAAGCGATGACGGTCCGGGCGGCGTCTCCTCAGATCCGCATCGGCATGACCACATAGCGGTACTTGAAGCCATCGTCGTTCGCGTCATCGGGACGCATCTGCCCGGCGGACTGCGCGTCCTTGAACTCCAGGCGGACTTCGCCTCCATTGGAGGCCTTCAGGAAGTCGAGCAGGTACTCAGAGTTGAAGCCGATGGTCATCGCCTCGGCGGTATACGCAGTTTCGATGGAATCTTCCGACTCGCCCGCATCGGTGGACGATGACGAAATCTTAAGTTCGTTCTTGTCCAGCTTCATACGGATGGCGCGGGAGCGCTCGTCGGCGAACTGGGCCACGCGCTGAATGGCGGTGTTGAGATCGGCTCCATGTACCGTGACCGACTTTGTAGTCTCGCGCGGCAGCACGGCTTCGTAGTTGGGAAATTGCCCGGTCAGCTGACGCGAGGTCAGCAGCCGCTCGCCAATGCGGAAGAAGAGCGTCGAATCGTCTTTGGCAAACTCGATTTCGGCCACGTCGCTGTTCTGCAGCAGCGAGTAAATCTCGCTCATCGCTTTCTTAGGGATGAGCGTCTTGTTTTCGCCAGTCACGTCAAAGTGCTCACCTTGCTTCTCGATGTGCGCCAGGCGATGCCCGTCCGTGGCCACCATGGTTATCGATTCCGCTTTCAGCACCATGAGCCCGCCATTTAAGGTGTAACGTGATTCCTCGCTGGAGATGGCAAATATGGTTCGGCCGATCATGCTGCGAAGCGTCTGAGCGGGAATCTTCACGCTGCCTGCCGCCGGAAAGGTTGGCAGCCCGGGGAAGTTCGCGCGCGCCATGCCCACCATCTTGGTATTGGAGCGGCCAGAGCGAATGTTGACCCAGTGGTTCTCCAATAATTTGATGGAGATGTCGCCGTCGGGCAGCAGTTTCACGTAGTCGTAGAGTTTGCGTGCGGGAATGGTGCAGGCGCCTTCGCGCTTCACCTTGGCCGCACACGAGGTACGCAGGCTGAGGTCGAGATCGGTGGCCGTGATAGTCAACCGGTCATTCGCAGCCTCGAACAGAAAGTTGGAGAGGATGGGAATTGTGGTCTTGCGTTCGACCACTCCCTGCGTGGCAGTCAGTTCCTTCAGCAGTTCGAACTTACTGACGCTGATTTCCATTGCTGTACCCTGGACGACTCCGGTTTCGGCAGCCATAACGTTTTGCACCTCGGCAGGCCTCGCGCCTTGCCTTTATTACTGCTACTCCTTATACCAAATAAAAAACATATAAAACTAGTAGTAACAGTAGGCAGGCCGGAAAAGTGGAAATTTTGGGAGAAACCGCACCGAATGCGAATCGCAATCGCTTACTGCTGTACAAATCGCCCGACCTGGCCTGCGGGTAGGTGTGCGGAACCGAAACCGACCAAAAATTTCATCCGGATGTTCCACTGAATCCACAATCGGTCCACAGCCGGGCCCGAGAAAACTGTCGCCCAAAGTGAAAAACCGCGCTGAATGCGCGGTTCATGCACCCAAAGTATCTGTTAGTTTATTGAGCACCCTGTTTAAATCTTTATCCGCTTTTCGCTGCTGTTCGATCTTGTCGACCGAATGCAGGACCGTGGTGTGATGCTTGCCGCCAAATTGCCTCCCGATCTCTGGCAGCGAGGCATCGGTGAGGTGCTTGGCCAGATACATGGCGATCTGGCGGGGAAACACGATGACCCGTGAGTTGTTCTTGGATTTAATCTCCGTTGGCCGCAAACCGAACTGCTCTGACACTACTCTTTGGATCGATTCGATGGAAATCTTACGGATCTGTGAGTCGATCAGGTTCTTCAGGACCTCCTGCGTGGTTTGCAGGTTGATCTCGCCACCGGTGAGCGACGAGTACGCGATGACCCGAATCAGCGCCCCCTCCAACTCGCGCACATTGCTGCGAATATTTGACGCGATGAACAGCGCCACCTCGGTGGGCAGCATCACCCGGTCGGTCTCCGCTTTCTTCTGCAGGATGGCGACCTTGGTCTCTAAGTCGGGCGGCTGGATGTCGGCGATCAATCCCCATTCGAAGCGGCTGCGCAGTCGGTCCTCAATCTCCGCCAATTCTTTGGGCGGACGATCGCTGGCGATCACGATTTGGCGCATGCATTCGTGCAAGGCGTTGAAGGTGTGGAAAAACTCCTCCTGGGTGCGCTCTTTGTTGACCAGGAACTGGATGTCGTCCACCAGCAGTACATCCATGTTGCGATATTTGTCGCGGAAGCCGGTCATCTTGCTGTAGCGCAGCGCATTGATCATGTCGTTGGTGAAGCGCTCGCTCGACACGTAGCAGATCGACTTTTCCGGCTGACGTTTCTTGATCTCGTGACCGATCGCCTGCATCAGGTGGGTCTTGCCCATGCCGACGCCGCCGTAGAGGAAGAGCGGGTTGTAAGCCTTGGACGGCCGCTCGCCGACGGCGCGTGCGGCGGCGTGCGCGAACTGATTGCCGGCGCCGGTGACAAAATCGGCAAAGGTGTACTTGGGATTGAGCTGAGCGGCGCCATCCCAATCGAAACGCTGTTGCTGGGCGGGACTAGCCACGGGTTTCTCCATCGGTGCGGCAGATTGGTTGTGTGCTCCGTCAGCCAGAACGGCTTTACCGTTGCCCTTGCTTGGCGGCTCCTGTTCAGTGACGAACTCGACGTCAAGAAATTCCAAGCCGAGGTTTTCCATGGCCTCGCTGATCAAGTCGCCATAGCGTTCGCCGATGTGGCAGAACTCGGGATTCGGTACGCGCACGAACAGCACCGCGCCTTGCGAATGATCGTAGCGGGTAGGCTTCAGCCAGGTCTCGTAGGAACTTCGGTTGACTTTTTTTTCCAGTGCGTCGAGAACGCGCACCCACGGATTAGCGGAGGCAGCACCAAAAGAAGACATAGAAAAGTAATCCGGAGGCAATCGTTGCCTCTTGGCAAAACCGATGTTAGAGGGAAACAGAGCCGAGCACAGAGCCACAGACCGGCGAGCACTTCAACTGGAAATCTTACTTTGCAAACCCAACTATTGCGGCGATTAGCAGCATTGCACCTGCATTCGTGCAGTCGGTTTTCTTTGTGGCTGCATGGGATACTAGCACGAAAAAAAATGAGCGCCAGCTAAATCTTAGGTTCGAAATTTCATTTTTTCGCGAGTGCTTGATTTCGGGAAAGTTACCGGCGAATTTTTTTTTGCGAATGTCGCGCGCGTGGTGCAGCAGCGGAAACGTTGGTGTCGGTGCCACCGCAATTCGCACCAACAGGTAATGTGCAACAACACTTTAAAGGCGCTGCTCTCCGAAATTCTTATGACGGAAAATATCCACGTCAGCGTTCGTGACACAAGTCACTCATTTGCCCGCTTGTTCAGGCTTTCGCTATAATCCAAGACGGCGAGCGGGAGTAACTCAGTGGTAGAGTGCGACCTTGCCAAGGTCGAAGTCGCGGGTTCAAATCCCGTCTCCCGCTCCAAAATTTGTCGCCCTCGCCGGTGCGCGAGGGTTTTTCGCATCGTCCATCCTCGAGGCGCGGTACCCAAGTGGTAAGGGAGAGGTCTGCAAAACCTTTATGCGTGGGTTCGATTCCCACCCGCGCCTCCAAAAATTCCTTACACTTCCCTGAAAGCACTGTCGTTAAGCTCGTTTCCTTCATTTCGCTCTCGTTCGTGCGCTGGACGATCGAAAACCCTGGACGAGGAGCTCTCGGCCAAGGTAGTTGATTTCCTCGATCGCAACGATCCCAAAGAAGACCAGCAAACCGTTCTTTATC
This sequence comes from uncultured Acidobacteriaceae bacterium, assembly GCA_963720135.1. Taxonomy (GTDB): domain Bacteria; phylum Acidobacteriota; class Terriglobia; order Terriglobales; family Acidobacteriaceae; genus Bog-257. The sequence goes on along the minus strand of CAVREJ010000014.1, from coordinate 165,298 downwards.
TGGTACAACCGGCCCCAGCTCTGGCCTGCCCCTTCGCCAGAGAGATGTAAGTGTTGAGCTGGTCGCGGGATCTTCGACCAACCCTTCCATTGCGATCGGTCCAACGGCTGATGCAGTGGCGCATGGTCAATGTAGGTGCCGGATTTCATATCCCAGTAGGTGCCAGGCGGTCGAATGACAAAGGCAGTAGGTAGTGTTCAAGAGTAGCGTTGGTCAAGAATTTGGGCCGTCATCAACTGTCACGGATGTCACAAGCCATGGAGTTGAGCGGCGGCATCTTTGATTCTGGCAGTTATCTCCGTATACTTGGCTTTGATTCCCCCGTTCACTAGGCCTGCTATGTCGGAGATCAAGCCCCGATATGAATTTCGCGTATGGACGGAGACGCTTACGCCCATTCGAGAAAGGCTCGAGCGTCTGGCTTCTCCGAAGGAGACGGTCAGCCAGGAAACTTATCTGGTCTCCGCTACAACCGACAAATGCAATGCCAAGATCCGCGCCGGCCTTATAGACATCAAGCTACTCGTCGCCGAAGACCGCGGGTTAGAGCAATGGAACCCGATACTGAAAGCTTCCTTTCCGCTGGACAGCTCCGTCATAGCCACCCAAGTTTTCCCCAGTCTTGAGCTTCCACCCCCTGTCCTGGCAAAGTCTGAATACACTCTGGGCGAATTTCTTGGCGATATGCGAGCAGATTCGAGGATCACCATCGTGGAGGTTTCCAAGGCGCGGTATCAATTCAGCATAGGGGTGTGTGCGGCCGAGTATGCTCAGATCATGCTCAACGCTGTACCGCGAGACACCGTGGCTGTGGAATCGGTCGATCCTGATGCCGTACTGAAATTGGTTGGGGATCTGGGCGTCAGTGGGGCCAACACCAGCTACATACGCGAGATTAAGCGTGCACTTGGCTTGTCGGCCCACCCATCTGGTCCACGATAGGCTGGAGAGAGAATCATATGGGAAAAGAGATCGAGCGCAAGTTCCTGGTAAAGAACGATTCGTGGCGAGGTCTGGACAACGGCAAACACTATCGCCAGGGATATCTCAGCACGGTCAAAGAACGTACAGTTCGGGTACGAACTGCAGGCGATAAGGCATTCCTTACGATCAAAGGCATTACCGTGGGAGCAAGCAGGTCGGAATACGAGTATGAGATTCCTGTAGCGGACGCCAACGAGATGCTCGACCGGCTTTGCGAACGGCCACTCATCGAGAAGACCCGTTATCGTATATCGCACGCAGGGCTAGTGTGGGAGGTCGATGAGTTCGAGGGTGAAAACCGCGGCCTGATCACCGCCGAAGTTGAGCTGAAGGATGAACGTCAATCGGTCACACTTCCTGTCTGGATCGGGCAGGAGGTAACCGGCGATCCGCGATATTTCAATGCAAATCTCGTCACGAAGCCGTTCACCACGTGGTGACAGTCGATCTGCATGGAGACTCGAGTGAAATCGCAGGTTGCGTATAGAAATCGCCAAGAGAGAATTGTCATACCAATCAAGAACCGCCACTGAGGAGCCACAATGTCGACCGCCACAGCAACTGCACCAATCCGCATAAAAGACAGCAAACAACCTCCGAACAGGCAGCCTGTAACCCCCAGTTGGGTTGGTCGCGTTCCCCAACTCAAGCCAGCCCAGTATGCCGACGGCATGCCCATCCATGCACCCGAGTACATCTGTTGCAAGCTGATTCTGCGGCCCAACAAGTTCCATTCACGCGAAAGCTTCTTCGACTTCGGTAAAGCCTTTAAGGAACCCGCCAAAGAACACGGCGTGAAGTACACGACGGATGGCTTCATCAATCAGCCGGTTAAGATCCGCGAAGTGCTGTTCATTGATACCGATGACTTCCGCCTCTACAACAACGCTTTCATTCTCCGCCGCCGCATCCCCTACAAGGACGGCTTCCCTATCGGCGAGCCCGAGATCGTCTTCAAGTTCAGGCATCCCGATTTGCAGGTCGCAGCCGAGACGGACGTACGGCCGAACATCCTTGGCGATCATCGCGTCAAGTTCAAGGTCCAGGCCTTGCCGCTGAAGGAAAAGCTGGGCGGAATCCGTCTCCTCTTCTCCCACAACGTGCAGTTCACCCGCGGAGCCATCGGACTAGGCCGCGAGAATATCCGCGACATGGACGCTTTGGTCGAGATGCTTCCGGTGCTTGGGAGAGTCAGAAAGACCCCGAAGGAAGAGATTCATCTGGTCAGCAATACCATCGTCGAGGAAGTCCTGCAGGACATCGGCATGCTCGACTTCGGCGACGGTCTGACCTGCAAGGCCAACGTGGCGATCTGGCGTACCCGCGGAGAGCACCGCCCGCTCATCGGAGAGTTCGCTTACCAGTTCCGCTTCCAGGACCGCGACAAACTCAGCAAAGATGCCCTGCGCCGTACCGAGGCATTCTTTATCTCGCTGCAGTACTCTGCCGAGGACTACATCGCCCTGAACGCCACCAAGACGGCTACCGTGTACCGTCTGCTCGGCAATCCGCCCAAGGCACACGAGTGACCGTATCGCGATCATTGTCCGACAAGGCCGAGAGGCGTGCGGAACGGCTCGGTCTTGCGTACGATCATCTCCTGGGATTTCCGGTTTGCCGTTAACGCGTAGCTTGGTACGACGATAGTGTGGTTCACGGTGCGGGAAATTGGCGACAGCAATCCCAGTTGGCGATCGTCTCCTTGGTTGCGGCCGCAGACCCGCACCCGGACGAAGCACGGCGATTGTTCAGGAGGCCGACTATTGTTGGCTGACAGCTCTGGACTCTGAGCTCTTTGAGGTTAGTATGCATTCTCTTGCCCGGTCAATGACGCCGATAACTTCAGCCGCAAACTCTGACGTCCGAAACTTCTGCAGCCGTCGCTTTGCTTTCGGCACACTGAACCATGTCGGGTCTCGATACTCCTCGAGTGGTCGAGCTAAGTGCTTAACTTTGCACAAATGAGCATCAATCAGGATGACTTGTCTACCCGAGCCCAGTCGTCTGGGTTTGCAGTGCCGGTAGGAAAAAAAGGGGACCGATTCCACTGAGCCTCTTACGCCGGCTTCTTCGTAGGCTTCCCGTGCGGCGGCATCGGCGTTCGTTGCATCTTCGTCCACTCTGCCTTTTGGAAAAGTCCAATGACCGTTCCTGGTGCGCACCAAAAGGAATTCCAGTTCACCTCCGCGTACCCGATAACACACCGCAGCCACGTGAACGCACTGAAGATTAGACGGCGGGCGAGAATTTGAGCGGCGGAGCCGCGAAGCGCCGGCAAGGGACGGCAGACGGTCCTTGCGAGACAAGAATTGCACCAGAACTCCCACTGCTTAGTATGCTGTCATTAGCATCCTAAGTAACATGAATTCTGTGTTAATCGCTGAACCAGTACCAACTGCATAAATAGGAGTAAGAACCCGGTCGGCAGTTGGGCGGTATCGACCGATACCCCGCCTACATTTGCGCAATGCGCGGTTGGCCTAGATTTCGCTAATGAATGCCGCCCGCCAAAGCGACAGAAAGCCGACAACGCGGCTCGAGTTGTGAGTGGATGTAAAGGGGGAAGGGCTTAGCTGAGAAAGGGTTTGCAAAACCTTTAGGCGTGGGTTCGATTTCCCACCCGGGCCACCAACATCCTGATTCTTCGCTAGAGACGAAATAATCTTGACGTATGCGTAGTGGCGACCTACGCTTTGAGTAGTTTCGCAGACGTGTTTGAGAGGCCCTGATCGTTCAGGGCCTTTCGTGTATCCCCCATCAGATGACGTAGAATCGGCTGATTCCATGGCGAACCCAGTACATCTCGAGAAACTGAACGAGGGCGTCGATGCCTGGAACCGCCAGCACGCGTCGGACTACCAGCTACGGCCGCCCGATTTTAATGGTGCCGACCTCCGCGGGAGGGATTTCTCCGGCGCGAATCTGGTCAGCGCAAATTTTAGCGATGCGAACCTACAGGGCGTGAAGCTAGGTCGCGGAACGTCGCTTCGTGACGCCAATTTTAACCGCGCCAACTTAAGTCAAGCTGACTTGAGCGGGGCGGACTTGCAGGACGCACACTTCGAAGCGGCGGACTTACGCGGGGCTAGCTTTCGTGGCGCTAATTTGGTAGGCGCTCATCTCAGGGAGGCAGTTGGAGGCTTGCGCACCGAGCAATACGCCGGTGCGGACTTGACGGGTGCGGAACTGCCCAAGCCGCTAGAAGACCTGGACGGGAGCTTGGAAAACGTTAAGGGCATCTCCGAAAGTGCGCGCAAGATTTTTCTTGCAGTTCTGGCCGCGTGTCTTTACTGCTGGCTGACGATTGCCACCACCACCAACGTCAACCTCATCACCAATCGCGCGTCCTCCCCGCTACCCATCATCCAGACGCAGATCCCGATCGTGGGCTTTTATGTTGTCGCGCCTCTGCTCGTTCTCTGCGTGTATTTTTATTTCCACTTTTACTTGCAAAAGCTGTGGGAGGAACTCGGCTCTCTACCAGCGGTCTTTCCCGACGGGCGGCCTCTGTACGCCAAAGTCGAACCCTGGCTGCTTAATGACTTGGTGCGGGCGCATCTGCCGAAGCTGAATGTTGATCGTCCCTTCCTGTCGTATTTGCAATTGTGGATTTCCGTGCTGCTGGCGTGGTGGGTGGTGCCCATCACAATGTTTCTGTTCTGGGGGCGCTACCTAAGGCGCCACGAGAAGTTTGGAGTGACTTTTCATGTTGCACTGCTCGTCATCTCGCTGGTGGCTGCTGTCTGCCTGTACCGGCTCGCGGTTGCCACACTACGGGGAGCCGAACGGAAGCCGTTCGCGTGGAAGACAGCTATCACGAGCCGTCGCGCTTATCAGACGGCTGCCTTCGTCGCCGCTGCGGGCGTCCTGTTTGGGCTGGTCTCTTTAGGAGCCATATGGGGAGTGCGGTCTAATAAACCTATTTTTGGTTTCATGCCCGAGCCAAGGACATGGTGGGTTTTCCCTGTTCCGGGATTCCGCAGTTGGGTGCCTCGATCGATGGCACTCCTCGGCTATCCTCCGTTCGCAAACATTGCTGACTCAGAAGTTTCCCAAAAGAAACCGAACTGGACCGCAAAGAACAGTGGGGATCTCGATTCGGTTGCTGGAGCTCAGTTGCCCGGAACTGATCTTCGATATGCATCAGCAGAGGGTGCATTTCTTGCTCGGGCGAACTTAAGAGACGCGCACCTGATCGGGGCTGCCCTGGACGACGCGGACTTGACCGGTGCTAGTCTGACGGATGCAGACTTGACCGATACGACCCTCGACCGTGCCCACTTGGGCCGCGCTGATCTAAACGGTGCGGACTTGACCCATGCTAGTCTGATGCATGCGGATCTGACCGGTGCAAACCTTGGCCGTGCCCAACTGAGCCACGCGCACCTTGACGGCACGGACTTAAGCGGTGCTTGTCTGGCCGTCGCTAACTTGACCTTTGCCGACTTGAGCAAGGTCCATCTGAGCCGTGGGGACCTCGAGTATGCCAACCTGAGCGGTGCCAAACTGCTGGGTGCTGACCTGAAGGGTGCATACCTTCGAAGTGCCGACCTGAGGCGTGCGGACTTGAGATTTGCCGATCTGAGGGGCGCCAACCTAATAGACACCTACCTATCAGATGCCGACATGGCCGATGCTGACTTGACCTACAGCGACCTTCGGGTGGACCCGGATGTAACGAGTGATATAGACCTGGAAATGGTGAAACGTGCAGCGCATTGGGACCGAGCGTTCTACAACGACGACATACTCGAAGCCTTGGGTCTCTCTTCCGACCACAACGAAAAGCTCCGCGAACAGCAGAATAAGGAGAAGCAGCTTCAACAGAAGCAGGGTGCAGGGCGGCCGGCGTTTTGCTCTGCTCCGGAGCAGTAGCCGCCTTGCTACCCTCCCTCGCATCTACTAGCATGTAAGGTTCTTCATATCTGTGGGGTAGCTCATGCCGAATAGCCGCAAGCCCAATGGGAAAGTTCTGGCCGAATCGCCGGTCACTGATTTGTTCGAGAATGGCCGCCATCCCTCCGAGTCGGAGAAGCAGTGGGCCGAAAAGACCCTCGCTCCCAGTCTGGAGAAGGGGCCGGAGAGGCCGATCGGTGCGCCAACGGGTGTCAACTTCGATGAACACGGCCATGCGCGCTACACCACTATCTCGGGCGTGCCGATTCGCCGGCTCTATACGCCCGCCGATCTTCCCGCCGACTGGAAGTACGAAGACTACCTGAACTATCCCGGTCAGCCGCCGTATACGCGCGGCATTCACGCTTCCGGATATCGCGGCAAGATGTGGACCATGCGCCAGTTCTCTGGCTTTGCTTCGCCGGAGGAGACAAACGAACGCTATAAGTATTTGCTGGCCCACGGCGGCGGCGGGCTCTCCGTCGCATTCGATCTACCCACGCTGATGGGTTACGACAGCGACCATCCTTTCAGCGAAGGCGAGGTCGGCAAGTGCGGCGTGGCGATCGATTCGCTGGAAGACATGGAGATCCTCTTCAACGGCATCGATCTGGAGAAGACCACGGTCTCCATGACCATCAACTCGCCGGCGTCGATCCTGTGGGCCATGTATCTCGCGGTGGCGGAGAAGCAAGGCGCCGACTGGAAGAAAATTTCTGGCACCATTCAGAACGACATCCTGAAGGAATACATCGCGCAGAAGGAATACATCTATCCGCCCGCGCCGTCGATGCGGCTGGTGATCGACACCTTCGAGTTCGGCTCCGTCTTCACACCGCGCTTCAATACCATTTCGATCAGCGGATACCACATCCGCGAAGCCGGCTCGACCGCACTGCAGGAGCTGGCGTTTACGATCTATGATGGCGTGGAGTACGTCGAATGGGCGCAGCGGCGCGGGCTTGATGTCGATGAGTTCGGTCCGCGGCTCAGCTTCTTCTTCAACGCGCACAACGATTTCTTCGAGGAGCTCGCGAAGTATCGCGCGGCCCGTAAGATCTGGTATCGATTGATGAAGGACCGCTTCGAGGCGAAGAACCAGCGCACCTGGCTTATGCGATTCCACACCCAAACTGCGGGAGTGTCGCTGACCGCGCAGCAGCCGATGAACAACATCGCGCGCGTCGCCATACAGGCGCTGGCCGCAGTGCTGGGAGGAACCCAGTCACTGCACACCGACTCCTACGACGAAGCGTTAGCGCTGCCGACCGAAGAGGCAGTGCGCATCGCGCTACGCACGCAGCAGATCATTGCTTACGAGTCGGGTGTGGCGCAGACTGTCGATCCCCTGGGCGGCTCCTACTTCCTGGAACGCCTCACCCTCGACATGGAAAAGGGCGCCTTCGATTACTTCGAAAAACTTGACGCGATGGGCGGCATGGTCTCCGCCATCGAGAAGGGCTACCCGCAGAAGGAAATTGCCGAGGCCAGCTACCAATTCCAGCGTGCCACCGAGGCGCGCGAGAAAATCATGGTTGGCGCGAACGACTTCGTCGTCGAGGAGCCGGCGCCCAACATTCTCTACATTGGCGAAGAAGTGGCGCAGGCGCAGACCAAAAAGCTGAACGCGTTGCGTTCTCGTCGCTCCAATGACGAAGTGCGCCGCTGCCTCGATGCTCTGCGGAAAGCCGCAGCTCAGGAACCAAAGGCCGGCACGAATGGCGAAGTCTCGCCCGCCAACACCATGCCGTTCATCGTGGATGCTGTGAAGGCTTACGCGACCGTGGGAGAAATTTGCGAAGCCCTGAAAGACGTGTACGGTACGTACACCGAAACCGCGTTCGCGTGAGAAGCAAGCTGTCAGCTATCGGCCTTTAGTCCTGGTTAAGAAACTGCATCCCAAGAACACATGAAATGGTCTCTTCGTTGCATCGTGCTAGCCTGCGGGCTTTTTTCTTTCGCCACCGCGCTCCGGGCGGAACAGCTTCGGGTGCGGCATCATGAAGGTCTGGTTCACGGCTTTCTGGTGTTGCGTACGCTGGACGGCGAAACCCTGGCCGATGGCGATCTGATCCAGGTTGCTCACGGCGATACAGTGACCGCGAAGGTGGTCTTTCACTTCAAAGATGGTTCGGTCCAGGAGGAAACCACAGTTTATTCGCAGCGCCACACCTTCCGGCTGCTCAGCGACCACCTCGTCCAGAAAGGCCCGTCATTCAAGAATCCCATGGACGTCTCCATCGATGCCCGCTCCGGCCAGGTCACTACCCGTTACGCCGACGACAAAGGCAACACGAAGACAGAGACTAAGCATGTAGACCTGCCTGCGGATCTCTCCAATGGTTTGCTGTTCACGCTGCTTAAAAATATTCAGCCCGGCGCGTCGGGGCTGAAGGTGTTCATGTTGGCGAGCACGCCGAAGCCTCGCTTGGTGAAGCTGGCGATCACTTCTGTGGGCCAGGAACCGTTCACGGTTGCCGGCTCCAGCCGTAAGGCCAGGCATTACGTGGTGAAGTTCGAACTCGGCGGTTTGGCCGGAGCGGTGGCTCCGCTGTTGAATAAGCAACCTCCCGATGTTCATGTGTGGATTCTGCCCGGAGAGGCACCGGCGTTCGTTAAGTCGGAGGGTCCACTCTATGAAGGCGGTCCGATTTGGCGCGTCGAGTTGGCAAGCCCGGTCTGGCCAGCGAACATGAAAGAAGGTACAGCACAGCACAAGTGAAACCGTCTGCTCAGTCGCCCGCCGCCAGCGCAGGCGTAATGTCTTCCACTTCCACAATGTTGGTTGGATATTTGCCGGTATAGCAGGCGGTGCAGAAGGTGTGCTCGTCGCCGTCACCGGCCGCCTTGCGTAGGCCCTCCAGCGAAAGATAGGCCAGCGAATCGGCGCCGATGTACTCGCGAATTTCGTCCACCGACTTGTTGGCCGCGATCAACTGGTTCTTGGAAGGCGTGTCCACTCCGTAGTAGCACGGCGAGATGGTTGGCGGGCAGGAAATCCGCATGTGTACTTCTTTCGCGCCTGACTCGCGGACCATGCGCACGATTTTGCGGCTGGTGGTGCCGCGCACGATGGAGTCGTCGATCAGCACGACGCGTTTGCCCTGCAGCACATTGCGCACCGGATTCAGCTTGAGCTTCACCCCAAAGTCGCGCACCCGTTGCTCCGGCTCGATGAAGGTGCGGCCGACATAGTGGTTGCGGATCAATCCAAACTGGATCGGGATACCGCTCTGATACGAGTAGCCCAGCGCGGCAGTTACGCCAGAATCGGGTATGGGGACCACGATGTCGGCGTCCACCGGCGATTCCAGCGCGAGCTGGCGGCCCATGGCATCGCGCGTTTGTTGCACGGCCTTGCCAAACACGATGCTATCGGGACGCGAGAAATACACATGCTCGAAGATGCAGCTTGATTGTGGTTGGGCTGCCGAATAGAAGCGCGAATGAACACCTTCGGGACCAACAATAACCAACTCGCCCGGTTTGACCTCGCGCTCGTAGGTTGCGCCGATCAGATCGAAAGCGCAGGTCTCTGAGGCGAAGACGATGGTATCGGCACGGTGCGCCGCCTCTCCCGAGATTCGTCCCATCACCAGTGGACGAAATCCGCGGGGATCGCGGGCAGCGAAGACGCGGTCGGGAGTTAGCATAACCAGAGAAAATGCGCCTTCGATGCGGCGCAGCGAATCGGCAACCGCGTCCGGCAAAGTCTGCTCGCGCGAGCGCGCAATGAGGTGGACCACAACTTCGGTATCGCTGGTAGTCTGAAAGATGGAGCCTGCCTGCTCGAGTTGGGCGTGCACTTCGAGCGCATTCGTGAGGTTGCCGTTGTGCGCCAGCGCAATCTTGCCCTTGTTGCACTCCACCATGATGGGCTGGGCGTTGAGCAAGGCCGAATCGCCCGCCGTCGAATAGCGCGTGTGGCCGATGGCCAGCGAACCGGGAACGCGCGCCAGGGCATCGGCGGTAAAAATGTCGGACACCAACCCCATGGCTTTATGGAGTTGAACCTGCTCACCATTGGAGGCCGCGATGCCCGCCGATTCCTGACCGCGATGCTGCAGCGCGTACAGGCTGAGGTAGGCGAGCTTGGAAGCTTCGGGATGGCCGTAGATGGCCACCACGCCACATTCTTCGCGTAATTTATCGGAAGGAATCAGCATCGCTCACCTGATTTGAAGGGGCACGGCTTTAGCCGTGCCGTAACCTGCCTGCTTACCAGTGGCTTCGGCCACTGAGGGACCTCGATGTCAGGCCGAAACTGCGACTTCCCTCAGGGGCTGAAGCCCAATTCTCCCGGGACGCTCGTTGCGGCACGGCTAAAGCCGTGCCCTTTCAAAGCTCTGCGCTTTCTCGTGGTGTTGCTAAAGCCGTGCTCTTTCAAAATTCTTACGGCTGGAGGTGCCCCTTCAAAGCTCGCGCTTCGGTGGCGTGACTTTCAGGCGTGCCTTTCAAATCTCGCTAGCTCTTCTGCAAAGCTCCCGGAACCAGCCGTTCTTCGGTTTCCACCTGCAAGGCGCTTTCCAGCGCACTGGCCCATGCATCTTGCAATTCGGAGACGCTTGCCTGGACGGTCCTCACGCCGTCAACGCTGATTTCCAATTTTGCGAGGATGGTATCACCAATCTGTTCTAGGGACAGACCAAATTTCTCCGCTACTTGTTTGATTCTCCCTACGTTTTGTCCGTCGCAGGAAATGAGCACGCGGCTGGCGTCTTCGCCAAAGAGCACGAACTCCGGTACTAATCCATTCGAACTAAGCTCAACTCGGGCGCCGATGCCCTTCGCGAATCCGCACTCCGCCAACGTCACCGCCAGGCCGCCCTCTGAGCAGTCTTTGGCCGATTCCAGCAGCCCGTCGCCGATCATCTGCACGATGGCCTTTTGCAGCGCTGCCTCCTTCGCCAACTCAAGCGACGGCGGAAAGCCCCAAACCTCGCCGAGAATCTCTTTGGCATATTCCGACGAGCCGAACTCCGCCTCAACGTCCGCTGCGTCGCCCGGTTCCGAGCCCCGGACGACGAGCAGGGCGCGTCCCGGTTCGCGGAAATCAGGACCAACAGCTTTGTGCACGTCGTCCATAATTCCGACCACACCGATAACGGGCGTCGGATAAATGCCTTCGCCGAGGGTCTCGTTGTAGAAGCTGACATTGCCGCCGGTGATCGGGGTTTCCAGCTCTTCACAAGCCTTGGACACGCCGTCGATGGTTTGCGAGAACTGCCACATGATGTGCGGCTTCTCGGGATTGCCGAAGTTCAGGCAATTGGTGGCCGCAACGGGCGTCGCGCCCGTGCAGGCGACATTGCGTGCCGACTCAGCCACGGCGTGCATGGCTCCCAGCTTGGGATCGAGGTAACACCATCGGCTGTTGCCGTCGAGCGCCATCGCCAGGCCACGTTGGGTGCCCTTGATGCGAATCACTCCGCCCTCGCCGCCCGGGCCCTCGACCGTGTTGGTCTGCACCATGGAGTCGTACTGCTGAAAGACCCAGCGCTTGGAGCAGATGTTAGGGCTGGCGAGCAATCGTTTCAGCTCATCAGTGAATTCCGTTTTGCTCCCCAGCTCGATATTCGCCGGAACCTCGCGGGAAACGGGCGGCTCCCAACGCTCCAGGGGACGATGGTAGAGCGGCGCATCGTCGGTCAGCGCAGCGTTGGGAATCTCGGCGACCACTTTGCCGTGCTCCAACACTCGCATCGCGGGCTGATTGATCACGCGGCCGATCGTGACGGCGTCAAGCCCCCACTTCTGGAAGACGCGGAAGACTTCGTCCTCGCGGCCTTTCTCGGCCACCAGCAACATGCGCTCCTGCGATTCGCTCAGCATGATCTCGTACGGCGTCATGCCAGTCTCGCGCTGGGGTACGAGGTCTAGTTCGATTTCCAGCCCCACACCGCCGCGCCCACCCATCTCGCAGGTCGAGCAGGTCAGGCCAGCCGCTCCCATGTCCTGGATGCCGACCACTGCGCCGGTCTGCATCGCTTCCAGACAGGCTTCGAGCAAGAGCTTTTCAAGAAACGGGTCGCCAACCTGCACGTTGGGGCGCTTGGCCTCCGAGCCTTCGCTGAACTCTTCGCTCGCCATGGTGGCGCCGTGAATGCCGTCGCGTCCGGTCTTGGAGCCGACATAGATAACGGGATTGCCTTCGCCGGCGGCCTTGGCATAGAAGATCTGGTCGCGCCGTACCAGTCCCAGGGCGAACGCATTCACCAGCGGGTTTCCCGAATAGCAGCTTTCGAACTTCACCTCGCCGCCGACGTTGGGCACGCCGAAGCAGTTTCCGTAGGATGCGACGCCGCTCACTACGCCTTCCAGCACCGAGTGGTTCTTGTGCAGTGTGGCCTGGTCGAGACCGGGCTGCGGCGTGATGGGTCCGAAGCGCAGCGAATCCATGATGGCGACCGGACGCGCGCCCATGGTGAAGATGTCGCGCAAGATGCCGCCAACGCCGGTGGCAGCGCCCTGGAACGGCTCGATGAACGAAGGGTGATTGTGCGACTCGATTTTGAAGGCGCAGGCCCAGCCATCGCCGATGTCAATGATGCCGGCGTTTTCGCCTGGACCTTGTACCACGCGGCGGCTGTGCGTGGGCAGCCGCTTCAAATGCACGCGCGAAGACTTGTAGGAGCAGTGCTCGCTCCACATCACGCTAAAGATGCCCAGCTCGGTGAACGAAGGCTCGCGGCCCAGCGACTTCCGGAGACGGTCGTATTCCTCCGCCGAGATTCCGTGGTCGCGAAGCACTTCTGGAGTGATGGCTGGTTCTTTGGCGACGCTGGTGGCACTGTCTACTGGGTTCATGGCGATCAGGAAGGAAAGACTATTGTCGCATGTTGAGCGCGGCGGGGGAAAGAACTTCGGCAGGCCACGTTGCGAGGTGGCCTTTGGAGACTGTGTCGCAACCGGAATGATACTTGCGTTGGGCAGCGAGGTGGGGCATAAGGAGGTATGCCGACCTTCAAGCCGTGTCACCCCGAGCAAGCCGAGCTGCTGCCCAGTCATGTGAAAGACGTTTTGGGTGAGAACCATCTCTGTTTTCTGGTGCACGAAGTGGTGGAGGAGGTGGACATCGCGCCCTTTGCGGCGGCCTACAGCGATGCGGGCGGAGAGTCGCCCTACCCTCCGCGCATGATGCTGAAGGTGTGGCTGTACGGGTTTGCCCTGAAGGTGAAAGCCACGCGCAAACTGGAACAGCGTATTCGTGAGGACTTGGGGTTTCGGTTTTTGGCAGGCGGCTGTGCGCCGGATTTCAAGAGGTTGAGCGAGTTTCTGCGGGTGCAGCGGGCGGCGATCCTGGAGTTGTTCACGCAGGTGTTGCCATGGCTGCGGCGAGCGGGGCGGGCACGGGTGGGCGAGGTGGCGATCGATTCCACGCGGATCAAGGGCAAGGCCTCGCGCGACCGGGGGGTGCAGCGAGCGGCGTTGCAGCGGCAAGTGCAGCAGTGGATGGACGAGGTGGAGGACGATCCCGACCGGCAGCCGGGGCGAGAAGTGAGCGAGGCAGAGCGGCAACGGGTGCGCGAACAGTTACAGCAACTGCAGGAAATGGGCGAAGAGAAGATGTCGCTGACCGCTCCGGAGGCGCGTTTTCTGCGTACCCGGCAGGGCTATGAGTTGGGCTACACCGCCGAGCTCGCGGTCAGCGAGGACCATTTCATTGTGGCCCAGCGGGTGACGCAGAACCAGACCGGCAACGCTTCGCTGCTGCCCAGGGTGGAGGAGGTAGAGCGACAATGCCGCGAGCGGCCGCAACGGGTGTTGGCCGATAGTGGCTTTTTCAGCGCGGACAACGTGGAGCAACTGGAGCAGCGCGGCATCGACGGCTATGTGCCGGATTCGAATTTGGCCAGCGAGTTGAAGGGCAAGCGGCGGGCGGAGCAGATCGATCGCGGGCCGGCGAGGCATGCCGGGTTGCAGCGTATGCGGCAGAAGCTGCGCAGCCCGGCGGGACGGCGACGGTATCAACGACGCAAGGACTTGGTGGAACCGATGATCGGCTGCTTGAAAGAACATGGCGGCATGCGCCAGTTCCAGCGCCGCGGACTGGTGCTCGTGGGGGTGGAGTTCGCTTTGGCGGCCATCGCTCTGAACTTGAAGCGCTGGCATCGGGTGCGCCAAGGCTAGAGCATTTTCAAAGTTATTGTAGACCATATCCGCAATGAGAGAACCAAGCTAAGGCGTTTTCGGCAGTAATGGCTGCCAGGGCTTTCGCAATTGCGTTTTCCAGAGCATCCGCGGTGCGGGCCTTGGCCGAGCGCAGCAACTGCTTGATCTTCGACCAGGCTTGCTCAATCGGGTTGAAGTCGGGGGAATAGGGCGGCAAGTACAGCAGCCGCGCCCCGGTGGCGTCGATGAGCTGCCGCACTCCAGCTACTTTGTGAGCCGCCAGATTGTCCATGATGACCACCTGTCCGGGCTGGAGCTGAGGGCACAACACCTGTTCCAGATAGGCTAAGAAGACATCTCCATCGGTTGGCGATTCGATGGTCATGGGTGCCCGCAAACCTTGGGTGGTCAGCGCCGCCAGCATGGTCAGCGTGCGCCAGCGGCTGTTGGGCGTCCCTTCCGGCACCCGTTCTCCACGCGGAGCGCGGCCATAGTTCCGCGTCATCTGGGTGCTGGCGCCGCTCTCGTCCAGAAATACCAACTGCTCCGGGTCGATCTGGGCTAGGGTTTCTCGCCACGCTTGCCGGCGCTGCTGCGCCTCCGGCGTTTCTTGTTCCTGGGCGTGGAGTGACTTTTTTTAAGCCGCAGTCCCATCTGTCGTAAGGCCAGCCACAACCGCCCGATGCTCAAACCCACGCCCTTGACCTCTTGCAGTTGCTCCCGCAACTCCATCAAGGTCAGATCCGGCTGCTTGCGGATTTGCTCCCGCAGCCACGTCTGCACCGCAGCCGTCACCCGGCTCTCTGGGCCACGTCGCCACGGCGGCCGCTCAACCTGCCCTGTGCGCGTACGGGTGGCGGAGATCTTCTTGGCCCAGCCTTCGCTCACCCCAAATTGTTCCGCCAACTCCCCCAGTGTCCCTTTGCCCTGCTCATAGGCCTGCAAAAACTTTCGTCGCAAATCATTTGCATAGGGTCGTGCCATCGGGCGGAGCGGAGAATCGCCACCCTCAGTCTACACTATCTATGAAAATGCTCTAGCGCCACGCACTCGGCCCCGCATCGCACACCAACCGGAAACCGGGCAACACAGATGGGTGTCCCGACGTCGGCTAGCACGCAGTCGCGACACAGTCTCTTTGGGCCTTGCGTCAACGGAAGGATTCCGCGCTGCGTCGATTCGCTTAGGGATCGTAAACTTCTCGGCGGTGAGCGACGCGAGTGATGATTACACGTGCCTCGACGTCCTGAATGATGTACACGACGCGCCAATCGCCCACCCGGATCCGCCACTGGTCGCGATATCCCTTGAGCTTTTTGCAGCCAGGCGGGCGGGGATCCTCTGCCAACGCCCTGATCTTGCGGTCAATACGGATAAACAGCGCATCATCTAATGCGTCGAGTTCCTTCCGGGCTGAAGACTTGAGGTCGAGCGAGTATCTAGCCACGGGAGCGAGGGCGTTTCAGTCGGTTCGCCCGATACTCTTCGTAAGGGATGCCCTTCTCTTTGCGGCGAGACTCCGAAACGAGGCCATCCCAGAAGTCCTCCCAAATCGCTCCGTGTTTCTTCAGATCGATTTGGACAGCGACCCGGCGACCCTTCTCATCGGTAACGAACTGAATTCCAGTCATAGCTTTCTCGCTTCTATTTTCTCACGCCTGACGAGAGCAGCCTACGAAACCATTCGAATATTGCTAGGGAGCTTGAAAAAGCGGATCCCCTCGCTGGCTGAAGCCGGCTCGTGATGACAAAAAACAAAAGACTTCTAACCGCGCACCCTTCGGCAGGCTCAGGGCAGGCTCTAAAGGTACGTCCAATCTCGCGACCCAGCCGCATCCGCGTAATCCGCCGTTGCCTGTCATTTTCCGCCTACCGCACGAAACGCCGCCACACGCTCGCGCACGTTCATCACGTGATGCGGAAGATCGAGTTGCGAGCCCTCCTCGAGAATGGGAATCAGTTTGTCGAACTCCGGACCGGAGTGCGATCCGGTTAGGGCAATCCGGACGGGATGGAACAGGTCTTTGCCCTTCGCGCCCGTCTTCGCCTTCACCTCGTTCATGATGGCTTTGAAGCGCTCGGGCGTCATCGGTGACGCGTCGCCCTCCACCTCCTGGGCAAATGTCGCAAGGACATCGGAAGTCTTCGGTGCGGCGAGGACCTCGGCGTTATCGGGAGAATTGACCGCGGCAACAGCCTCATAGTGAAAGATCAGTGCCGCACGCTCGGGAAGCTGATCCAGCCTGTCGACGGACGGTCCGAGCAATGCGACCACGTTGCTGAACCAGGCACGCGTGCGCTCGTCGGGGTTTTCCGGCAGCAATCCGGCGCGCACAAAGAATGGTTCGGCGAGTTTCTCAATACGCTGGGGCGGACTCTGCTTGATGTAATGCCGATTGAGCCAATACAGCTTCTCCATGTCAAAGACGGCGGGTGATGGAGTGACGCGCTGCAGGGAAAATTCCTTGATCAGCTCCTCAGGCGAAAAGATTTCGCGCGTGCCTCCGGTCGGCGCCCAACCCAGAAGTGCGAGGTAGTTCACGAGGGCCTCAGGCAGCACACCCATCTCGCGGAAATTGGCGATGGACGTTGCCCCGTGCCGCTTCGACAACCGTTCGCGATCGCCCCCCAAGATCGTAGACAGATGCGCAAACTCCGGCACGGGCCATCCCAGGGCCTCATAGAGCGCCACTTGCTTGGGTGTGTTCGACAGGTGATCGTCGCCACGAATGACATGGGTGATGTCCATCAACGCGTCGTCGACCACCACGACATAGTTGTAAACCGGAATGCCCGTGGAGCGCAGGATGATGGGATCGCTGACCACTTCGCTGGAGAACTCAACTGGCCCATGCACAATGTCGTGAAAGCGAATGGGATGCTCCGGAATCCGCAGCCGGATCGCGGCCGCTTCGCCGCCAGCCCGGCGACGCTGGCTGTCCTCGGGGTCGAGCGCACGGCATTTTCCTGAATAGATGGGCGGCTGCTGATGTTGCAGAGCACGCTCACGGTCACGCTCCAATTCCTCTTGCGAGCAGAAGCAGAGGTAGGCTTTGCCTTCCTTCACCAGCCGCTCAGCGTGCTCACGATACAGCTCCAAGCGATCGCTCTGCCGATAGGGCGCGTGTGGGCCGCCGACATCGGGGCCTTCGTCCCAATCGATGCCAAGCCACTTAAGGTCATCGAGAAGCTGGTCTTCAAAGCGCGTCTCGCTACGCGCGAGATCGGTGTCCTCGATGCGCAACACCATGACGCCACCGGCCTGCCGGGCGAAGAGCCAGTTGAAGAGCGCAGTGCGGGCGTTGCCGACATGCAGTTGCCCCGTAGGAGACGGCGCGAAGCGAACGCGAACTTGGGAAGCGGTACTCACTCCTTGATGTTAACAAGGTGGGCCGAAGAAAACTGCTTGGCGCCCGATTTACAGCACGATGTCGGCTAAGCCAGTTTCAGAGGTGGTGCAACGCGGGTAGAGCCTGCCTTCAGGCTGGCGTCCAAGCGATTCTTTTATCCGCAGCGGACGCGGCGCTGAGTGAAGCGGCGATCCACCCGAACCCAACTCCGCCAACTCTAAACTCCCCTAGGTTAGTGGGTTCTCGTCGTCGACCGGTGTTCCACCGTGGCGCTGCATCTCGTCTGAGATTTCCTTGAGGACGTCATCGCGGTAGGCGCCGTTGTGCAGGCGGTCGGTCAATTCCTGCAGCGCCACATTCAGCACGTGGTAATGATGGAGCTCGCGATAGCGCGGATCGCTGGTAATTTCCTTCCACAATTTGTGCAGCAGGTCCACGTCTTCCTGCCGCATGCGCGGGCTGTGCGGGCCCAGCAGGTATTCGTGCTTGGTGCCATTGGGCTCCACAACCACAAGTCGCAGTCGCGGACGTGGCTCGGGCAGCCGCTCCCAGGCATCGCCTGTCAGCTTGCCCTGTTCATCGGCGGTTAACTTGTTCGACAAGCCGCAAAGAATGACCGACGAGTACAAGCGCTGTGCCGTAGCCACGATGCTTTCGAAAACATCGTTGGTGGGCATGACCAGCAGCGAGACGTGCTTGCCTTCCTTCTCAGCGACATTGACCACGGCAGTGAACAGTTCCCGCTCATACTTCTTAAAGACCTCCGAGGTGTCCACCTCTTCGCTGCCACTGAAGGAGTACTCACGGTGATACACGCGCGAGGTCATCACCACTACGTCGGTTTTGGTGGTGTCCGTGTTAGCCAGCACCTGCCGCAAGTAGTACAGGTTTCGGGGATCGCGGACAGCGACCAGAATGTTGCCTGGCCGCACCCCCATGGCGTTTGCCGTGAGTTCGCGGTCGGCGGCGATGTTGAACTGCTCCAGTTCGGACTCGCCCGCGGCATGCTCGCGAGCGGTCTTGTGTTCGGAGATGCTGAAGACGATGAAGAACACCGCACTGAAGGTTACGCCGGCGATGGTCGCCAGTTGCTTGGTCAGCAGGTTCACGATGGCGGTGGAAAACAGGATCACCGAAATCAAGACCACACCAACGGGTATCTCAACCCCGCGGATATGGATATTGCCGGGCACCTTCCACTGCCGGTTCTCCGGGCTCTTGTAGCGCAGCACCATGACCGCCAGCGACATGAAGGAGAAGCTCCAGATCACGCCAAAGGCATACAGAGAAGCCAGCAGATACACATTGCCGCGGCTGGCAATGATGGTGAGGATCTGCAAGCCGACGATCAAATTGATGACCCGATAACTGGTGCCAAAGCGCCTCTGCGGTTTCTTGAACCAGGTGGTAAGGACGCCGTCCTCCACCAGCCGGTTGAGCACGCCGTTGGCGCCCACGATGGCGGTATTGACCGCGCCCGACAGCATAAGGGCGCCCACAATCACCACGAACGCCTGGAAGAACAGCCGCAAGGTGTAGGGACCGACAACATTCATGGCCAGGCCGCTGATCAGGTTGGCAAAGTATTCGGGCCGCACCCGATCCGGGATGATCATCACTGCGAAGAACGACACCAGGGAGGTGAACAACAGGCTGTAAATAAAGATCACCAGCCCGGTCTTCTCCAGGTTCTTGAGTTTGGGATGTTCGATCTCGCGATTGATCTGGGCCAGTGATTCCTCGCCGCTCATGGCGAGCACAGAATGGCCGAACCCGACCAGCAGCATGATAAGGGAAACCCGCTCGGCCCACGTCCCCAGCAACCAGCCCAACGATTCCTTGTTATGGTGCATGTGTGCGGGGGAGGGCAAGGGCGGCAGTTGACCGCCGTGCTTGGCCAGCGTGATGAGGCACCAGGCAATCAGGATTATCACCATCACCGTGGTGATCTTCATAATCTGCATGGCGCGTTCGCTGGATTCGTGAATGCCCAGGATGTTCTGCCACCAGAAATAGAGGGTCACCAGGACGGCAAAGGCGGCAGCGAACGCGTTCTCCGGAACATGGATGTTGTAGCCGAGATGATGGAAGGTGTCAGTGAGTAGCCCGGCGGCGTATTGCCCGGCGGCTACGGCGCTGATAGGGCCGGTCAGGATGTAATCGAACAGCAGCGCCGAAACCGAAAGTTTGGCCAGGGTCCCGCCCATCGCCTGCTTCACAACGCGGTAAACCCCACCGCGGACGAACATGGAGCTGGACTCGATATAGAGGGCCCGCACGGCGTAGCTGAAGAGCATGACGGCAAGCACAAACCAGGGAGCGCTTTTGCCGATGACCTTCTCGGCGTCGCCGCCGACGTAGTACGCCGACGATCCCAGGTCGGAGAGGACAATGGCGGCGGCCCGCCAGAACGAAATAAAAGTCAGCATCACCGACGTGGCAACGAAGACTTTGATGGCGGGCCGCTGCAGATTCTCGGTCGGTGTGGACATAAGGGATTCGTGCGGCCGTTCGCGGGAAACCTGAAACCGGGCTACATCAGTGTACTGCCTTTAGTGCTCATCGGGCAGTCTTGACCAACTTGCGCGGGTATTTTCAGTTCGATGCTTTGCCGAGGCAATGCGAAGCACTGCGTCCCAGGGATGGGAATGAAAACTCAACCACGGAGGGCACGGAGATCACGGAGGAAATTGTTATATAAACCAAAACTCCGTGTCCTCTGTGGTGAACGATTTTCGACGGCCGTTGGTGATGGACAGCTCCAAATCGCCGAACCGGATACCGCCCATGTAGTGCTCAATCGCCTGTTACTCTCGATCGGTCAGGTAGGTTCGGCTGATGCGATCGTGCCAGCACAGAGTATCCACGTCTACGAACGCCCAGAGCAGACCCATGACGAACGAAGCGGTAGAGAAATAAAGCGCCATGACGCGCTGGCGACGCTCCCGCCGGCGTGGTGACTTTCCTTTGAACGTGCGGAGGCGAATTTTGGCGACACGCATGCCCGCCGTGGCTCCGCCATAAACCAGCAGCAGGTACTGATAGACGGCCCACAGCAGCGCCGGCAGCGCCGCGGCCGTCAACAGCATGGGTTTGGTGAAGACCAGCCTGGGCAGCATTTTGTAGCCTACCGCAGCGAAGACAGCGGTGCTTGCCGCTACCAGGACGCAGTCTACTAACGCCGCATACATGCGGTGCGCCACTCCCGCAGGCCGACAAGGAAGCTCGACGTTGTCGGCGTGGGTCGCGATTACGGGCTGAGTATTCGGTCCGAACTGCAGGCCGTCGAGAAAAGGCGTAGTGGGGAACGCTTCCAATTCTTCGGGCACGTCAAGGATGCGCGGCTGTTCCGGCAGAACTGGATCGGCCAGACGATGAAGCACATTTGGAGCGGACGCCTGCCGCGGAAAGGCGATGACCTTGCGCTGTGCCTTGGGGCGCGGCAAAGGAGCCGGCTGCGGCTCAGGATCAAGCCGCAACTCTGACGGTGCTGGGCCCGCGGCGGGCGATAGCTGCGGCTGCGTCGGCACCGCCTCAGACTCTGGAGCGCCGGCGTCTGGTTCGAGATCGCAGATTTCGGGGCCGGCAAACTCGGTTGCGAGGGTTTGCTCAGCGTTAGCAGGATCGCCTGCCATGAACCGTTCCTGCGCGGGCGAATCCGGAGGCGCGCTGGTCGCCGAACCGGCCACCTCGGCTTCAAGAGGCGGGAACGGGAAGCGCATGCTATACGCTCCCTCGATACGGCGCCCGCGACGCGTACGAAAACCGGCTACGCGGGCGTGAATTTCTTTTCGCCAAAAATCATTGGCGGACAGCGACGAATTTCCAGACGCTTCAGAACGCAACGTTCCCTGGTCGGTCATGTGGTGGCGCGACTATTCCTTCTACCCGCTTTCTGGTAAGGCGTAGCGCTTTACGCAAAACAGCACGGGTGGATCATGAATGAAAATCGGGAAAGGAGGCCGTCGGCTCGTGTCCATGGGGCGCGCAAGTTATGCATCTGATCGCCAGCATCGCAACCAGTGGACAGCGAACGGGTTTAGGAGAAAATCCAGAGCAGCGTGGAACCAGCGCAAGCGGATGCGTTTTACCTCTCCGTAGGCAACGTGCTAAGTTGCAAGGTCTGCTCCAACTAACCAAAGCAGGTGAGGGACGCACCCTTTTGATGATTGCCCGCACTCGAATGATTATCACGGCGCTGGTGGCATGTCATCTGTTTCTGCAACCTGGTATGTTAACCAGCCAGTTGCGTCCGCCAGAGCAGTCTGACCCATCGGCACCATCCTCCTCGCCGGCAAGTTCGTCGCAGCCGGCTTCGGTTCCGGCGACGCCTGCAACACCACAATCGCCCGACGCCGCAACCTCCGATGTTGGGCCCGCACCGCAGTCAGCTTCCGCCAAGCAATCGCAAGTAACGGTGAAAACCGATACCGGCCAGGAAGACAAGCAAACTGAACAGGTCATTCAGCAGGTAATTCAGTCGAGTATCGACGAGCAGCAGTTGGGGCCCCCGCGTCCCTCGATGAACGTCCCCCTGGGAAAGGACGAAGTGCTGATCCGCGGCGACGAACAGGAAAAGAACCAGGACATTTACAAGGCCCGCGGCCACGTCGTGATGCGCTTCCGCACTTATACGCTGCACGCCGACCAGGTCACTTACGATTCCACCACCGGGCAGGTCACGGCCAACGGACACGTGGTCTTCGATGGAGGCCCCCACAACGACCATCTGGTCGGAACCCACGCCGTCTATGACGTCAGCCGCGACACCGGAGTTTTTTATGATGTGGTTGGATCGAGTGGAGTCAAGGTCAAGAACCGAGATATGTTTCTGACTTCGTCGACTCCGTTCTTCTTCACCGGAACGGTGGTGGACAAACTCGGCCCCGACCTTTACAAGGTCAACCACGGCTACATTACTTCGTGTCAGTTGCCGAAGCCCAAGTGGAAGTTTGACTCCCAGACCGCTTATGTGGAAATGGGTGACGAAGCCACCATGCATCATGCCACCCTGCGCATCCGTGGGATTCCGGTCTTCTACTTTCCCTGGGTGCAACACCCTACCGAGTTTGGGCGGCAGAGCGGATTTCTCATGCCCGTTGCCGGAGTGTCCTCCACCCGGGGCACCATCCTGGGAGATGCGTTTTATTGGGTCATCAATCGCAGCAATGACGCTACCCTGGGGGCCTCGCTGTACTCCGCGCGCGGATGGGCGCAACACGGCATCTTTCGGTCAATTGGCTATAAGTACCAGTTCAAAGCCGAATATTTCGGGGTGATCGACGAGAAAGGCGCACCTCACACAGGACAGAACCAGGGCGGCGAGGAACTGACCGCGCACGGAGCGATCATGCTGCCGGACGACGTTCGCGGTGTGCTCACGGTTGACTATCTCAGCTCTTATTTGTTTCGTCTGGCGTTCGCCCAGGGTTATAGCCTGTTTTCGATTAGCTCCGAGGTCCGTAACGCCGGATTCCTCAGCAAGAACTGGAACGGGTACTCCGTCGGCTTCTTGTCCTCGCTCTATCAGTCCTACCAGAGCACCACTCCCGGAGAGGTGATCGATATCGCGCACATTCCGTCGCTGGAGTTTTCCTCGGTGGAGCGCCCTTTCAACCGCTCCAACTTGATGTATGCGTACGACGTAGCGGCGGAAGGCCTTACCCGCAATGAGCCAGGATTCAGCACTGCCCCGGTTGTCGGACGCCTCGACGCCCATCCCTCAATTTCGCTGCCCACGTTTCTTCACGGTTGGACCTTTCGGCCGGAACTCGGAGTGCGCGAAACTCTTTACTCGCAGCGGCTACAGAGCGGTGGGGGAGTGGCCGTAGGCAATGCAATCAGCGATGCGATCAACCGGAATGTTGTAGACGCCGCAATGGAGATCAGGCCGCCGACCTTGTCGAAGATCTTCGATCGCAAACTCTTCGGCTACGTGATGAAGCACACGGTGGAACCGCGAGTGATCTATCGCTACCAGGGCGGTATCGACAACTTCAGCCAGATTATCCGTTTCGACCAGCGCGACATTCTGGCCGATACCGACGAAGTGGAATACGCGGTGGTCAACCGGCTGTTCGCCAAGAAAACCAAATCCACCGCGGAATGTTTCCACCATCCGAAATACGCGCTGCTTTCTCAGGAGAAAGACGTGGTCGCCAGCAAGCCCGCCAACAAGAAAGGCACTGACGAAACCGAACCTGGTACCTGCGATGACAAGGAAGGTCCGGCGCGTGAAGTCGTCAGCTGGGAGCTGGCGCAGAAGTATTTCTTCGATCCAACTTTCGGCGGAGCTTTGGTGCCCGGTCAGCGTAACGTATTTGACACCACTGTCGATTTATCCGGCATTGCGTTTCTGACCGAACCGCGCCGCTTTTCGCCCATCATCTCCCGTCTCCGGCTGCAAGATGCGCAAACCGACTTCCAATGGGGCATCGATTATGACCCGGTCCTCCATCAACTGAATGCCAGCACCCTCTTGTTGGGCCGCCGGCTTAATAGCAACTGGTACGTGGCGGGTGGCCAAACCTACATGCGTGAGCCGGCGGAAACCGCTCCCATCGCAGGTCAGCCATCGCTCGCAGCCAGTATCTACAACCAGTATCGCGTCCAGGTGCAGTACGGTAACATCGGCCGGCGCGGATTAAGTGCCGCAGTGGCCGTGGCCGCGGACGCCCGTCTCAGTTACATTCAGACGGCAATCGTTCAGTCCAATTACAACTGGGACTGCTGCGGCGTTACCTTCGAGTACGCCCGCTGGGCCATCGCTCCCACCGTCAGCAACGAGAATTCGTACCGCTTCTCCTTCAGCCTTGCCAATATTGGGACCTTCGGCACCATCCGGCGGCTGCAGAGACTTTACTAACGCGCAACCCCCCGTGCCCGGCAAGTGTCTTACAATCGAAACATGTCGACGGCGCACCCCAATCTGCCCATTGAAGCCGACGTTCTCGCGGCCAAATCGCATGCGCTGGCGGCGCATTTGCGTTCCCTCGGACGATTGCTGGTGGCTTATTCCGGTGGAGTGGATTCCGCATTCCTCGCCTGGGCCGCGCACCGCGAACTGGGCGGCGACATGCTGGCCATGCTGGCCGATTCTCCCAGCCTGGCGCGCTCGCAGATGCGCGATGCGGTTGCGTTCGCCGAGGAACAAGACATACCGCTGAGCGTGGTTGCCACCGAAGAGATGGAGCGTCCTGAATACCTGCGCAATGATGGCGCGCGTTGCTACCACTGCAAAGATGAGCTGTTTACCGTGATGGAAGAGCGGCGACAAGGCCTGCGATTCGATGCCATTGCCTACGGCGTGAACCTCGACGACCAGGGCGACTTCCGGCCCGGCCAGCAGGCGGCCCGGCAGCATCATGTGGCCGCGCCCTTGCTTGCGGCGCGATTGACGAAGGCAGACATCCGTCAACTGGCATCGCAGGCGGGGCTGCGTATTTGGGACAAGCCTGCGTCGGCGTGTCTGTCGTCCCGCATCGAGTACGGACGCCCGGTCACGCGGGAGGCGCTGTCTGCCGTCGAGCGCGGTGAGGATGCGCTCCGCGAACTTGGTTTTCGCCAGGTGCGGGTACGCCATCACGGCGAGATCGTGCGCATCGAGATCGCACGCGAAGAATTGCAGCGGGCGATGACGATGGAAATGACCGCCGAGTTCACGCGAATCTTCAAGGCGCTGGGGTTCACCTACGTCACGCTCGATCTCGAAGGATTTCGGTCCGGCTCGATGAATGCGGTGCTGCCGGTCGGAAAGCTGCTGAGAATAGGGTAGTGGGCTACGAGCCTGGTGCCCCAGAGCACGGTCAAGCATACGTGGACAAAGGGACTGACTACTGCGAGGAAAGATTCCGTCAACAGCAAATCAAATTACTCTGAAAAAGAGCCGCCAAAATCGGACTCCAGATCGCGGAGATTCACTCTTGAAAGAGTTTTGGAGAGGGGATGTCAAGGAGAAAATGCTTTTCCCTTCGCTGGAGGGAGAAGCGGTCGAGTCGGGCACCCGCGGGAGCGCCGAGTAGGTCGTTCACGCGATCCGGCCTGCCGCTGTTTTGGATTTCGCGGACGAATCGGCCTCGGGACGCGAGACCATCGGCGCGCGGATGTCCAGAAACTGAACGAGGTCCTTTGAGAAGATCAGGTCAAGCGTCCAATCGAAGGCAACTCGCAGTTTCTTCTCCAGCCGGGGAAGTTTGCTCAGGTAGATCGTCCGCCAGAGCCACCACGCGGCAAACCCTGAGAAGTTGACCCCCAAGATGTTAGCAACGCCAGTTCGTCGGCCGATCGCCGCGAGCTGCGCAATCGTCATGAAATCAAACTGCTTTTTATCTTCTTTCCCGCGAACACTCGCGATGACATTGTGCGCCACCACCTTGGCTTCGCGAAGCGCATGTTGCGCCGTTGGTGGATAGAATCGTCCCGTCCGGCGATTAGGTATGGCCGCACAATCGCCCAAAGCCCAAACGTTCGGCGCAGACTCGAGCTCGAGGGATTCAGTGACCAGCAGATGGCCTTTGTGCTTTGCACAAGGAATCGCATCGACTAAGGGGTGCGGTGAGGTTCCGGCAGTCCAAACTAGCGTGTTCGCATGAATGGTCGTTCCGTCGCTCAGCCGCATGGTCCGGCCAGAAAAGGCTTCGACCTTGGTGTTCAGTAGAATCTCTACCTTACGTTTCGCGAGTTTTTGCTGAGCATAACTACCCAGCTTTGGGTCGAGCTCCGGCAAGATGATCGGCCCGGAGTGGACAAGGATGACGCGCAACTGGTCTTCCTTCAGTTGAGGATACGAGCGTAGCGCTCCCCGTACAAAATCGTTGATTCCGGCGACCGTCTCAACCCCGGCGAAACCCCCGCCGGCGACCGCAAAAGTCAACAGCGGTTCCTTCGCTTTGCAGCAATCGCTATTCGCCTCCTCCAAGTGGGCGATCAAATGATTTCGAAGTCGCATTGCGTCTCCTAGCGACTTCATGGTGAGTGCATTTTCCCGTAATCCCTCGATGTCATAAAGGTTAGTAACCGAACCCAGGCCCAGGACCAGGAAGTCGAACTCAAGCGTGTGCTGATGATGATCGAACCCATGCGAAACCACGACGCTTCTGTTATCGATGTCAATCTGATCCACCTCTCCGGCAAAGAAGTGGACCCGGCGTAACATCTTCCGAACAGGATTCACAATGGTGGTGAGATCGAGATCGCTGGCCGCGACCTCGTGAAGCATGGGCGTAAACAGGAAGAAGTTCTCGCGATTGACGAGCGTTACCTCGACTGATGGATCTCGAGCTAGTTTCTTTTCCAATTCCATGGCGACCATGAGCCCAGCAAACCCTCCGCCAAGAATAAGAATCCGTTTGCCGGACCTTGTTTCTCTGCCGTCTCGCATCGCGCCCTGGCTAATTGATTCTGCTGGTCTGGACATCACGCCCAAAGTTTGACCTCATTTCTCGTCCGCAACAATTGGATGGGCGAACCGCGCGCAGGTTACACGGCTTAGCCGTTATTTACTAGGTGGCTCAGGCTTCTCAAGTGTGCTTTCAAGGCTCGACTGTAAATCCTCAAGCGCCTGTAACTTTTCTCACCACCCCCATCTGAATGGCGGAACCAAGATTTAATGTATGGCCTTCTTAACAAGGTATCTTGGCCGTTCCCAATATTTCAGAGAAAGAACAAGGAGATAAAACATGAAAAACAATTTGTGCAGACTGATAGCACTGGCGCTGTTTACGACGGTTCTCGGAGGCGCGGCCTTGGCGCAAGACTATGGGCACAAGGTTCGCGCTGATATTCCCTTCAGCTTCTACGCGGGAAACAAGCTGATGCCCGCGGGCAACTACACCTTCGCGACTAATACTCTGAACGATAATGTGGAGATCGGCCAGAGCGAAAAGGGCCCCGAGTCGTTTCTTCAGGGAGCGCCAAACGACGGCTTAAACAACGGGCTCGCGCTACTAACCTTCCGGACCAACGGTGCCGGCGCCTCTGCTCTGCAGAAGGTACAAGGGGATGATTTTGGCGTCAGCTTCAACGCGGACAAGGTGCTGTCCCACTTGGCCGCGAACTCGCCAGCCGACGCCACCCGGACAGTGATGGCACGGTTAGTAAGGTAAACACTAACGCAATCCTGTGAACTCTGGATCGGAAGGGAATCTCCGGTCCCGGTTCCGGGTGCACTTCCGGACCCACCCTCTATAGCGGAACCTGTGCGCTCGTCGCCCCCTTTTGGACTCTGCCCTGGCGGAGGAAGGTTCAGGCTGAATCTCTAACGTATGTCTTTTCGGGTGTCGAGGGCAGTGATCCCCACTTAGTTCTCCAGTCGTAGACGCAGTCCCAATTATTTCCCGTTTACCTTGTGACTTTTTTCTTGCTGGCCCATCTGTGTCATTGGGAGACGACGCTGCGGCGTGGTTCCGCGAACACGAAAACGCGATCTTCCGAAAAATGCCGACCCATCTAGACAACGAGCAATCGCTGGTAGTCGCCGCCCAAACGGGCGACTCGGATGCTTTTGTGACGCTGCTAAATCAATACAGCCGCAATGTCTATCGTCTGGGTCTCAGCATTACCGGAAATCACCATGACGCCGAGGATGTCCTCCAGGAAGCGTCGCTCAGGGCTTATTCCTCGATCGCAGAGTTCCGTGGGGAGGCTCGTTTCTATAGCTGGCTTGTGAGCATCGCCGTGAATGTTGCACTGGGAAAGCTAAGGAAACGCGCCTTGTGGAAGGAATCCTCCCTGGACGAGCCGCGGGAAGGCGAAGATGGCAGCTACATCCCGATGGAAATTGAAAGCTGGGGTGAAGATCCCGAAAAAGCATGTTTGACCCATGAACTACAGCAGATACTGGCGGAAGTGATTCAGAAGCTGGACCCGAAATCGCGCACCATCTTTACGCTCCGCGACGTTGAGAAGTTTTCGATCGAAGAGACGGCTGCCCTGCTCGGCTTGAGCACTCCTGTAGTAAAGACACGACTGTACCGCGCTCGACTGAAACTACGCGAGGAACTGACCAGGTACTTCGGAAAGGATGCCCGCAATGCGATGCCGACAAGTCATCGATAGAATTTCTGAATACCTCGACGGCGAACTTGATCCAGAACTGGTGCGGGAACTGGAGCGCCACTTGGAGCATTGTGAGGACTGTCGGATCGTGGTGGATACCACGCAGAAGACAGTGGAAATCTTCTACAACACGGAACCAGCAGCTCTGCCGGCGGGCGTTCGCGAACGCCTGAACCAGATGTTCACAGAAAAATTCCGTAAAGATGAGCGGAGCTGAAGCATTTTAGGTTTTTCTGTAATCCGGTAGAGCGGGCCTTCAGGCCCGTGTTCAGGATCGCGATACGATCTTGCTTCCGCCGCTGAGGTCTGTGACCTCAGCGGCGGAAGCGTTTTCTTTCTTGCCGTTAACGCTGGCCTAAAGGTGTCCAGTTCCAGGACATCCTTTACACAGCGTTATCAGGACATCCGTTACAAGTTGAGGGTTGCGCCCAACGGTCCACGGCCGTGGACCGTTGGGCGGCGAGGTCGATTTCCCGCACCAGGCTCTGGCAGTAATACACCAGCAGCGTCTGCTCTCCCACCCGTTTCACCGCTACTCTTTGCTGGCGCAGCGCCTGACTGATCGCCCAGCGTTCTCCGCTTAGCTGCAACTGTCCCTTTTTATTCAGCCGATGCACTTCTGCCTCGGCGCCGTACTCCCACTCTCGCGGATCCGCCTGGTAGCGTCGCGGGCTGGGCCGCCACACACTGGCCGGCGTCCGCATCGCCAGCGCCTCATGCGCCCGCACATGGTTATATTCATAGCGAACTCATCCAGCCAGGCTTGCCGTTGCTCCACCGCGGGCAGCCCACGCCGCCGCCGGGCCATCTCCAGCGCGCCATTCAACCGCTCCACCTTGCCCTGCGTCTGGGGATGGCGATAGCGTCCGAAGTGCAGCCGGATGCCCTGCCGCATTAGCCATACTGTCAGCTCCGTCCACCCGCTCGGGGCCGCCGGATTCCACCACGGCGTGCCATGGTCCATCAACATCGCCTCCGGCAGCCCGCACTCGGCAAACGCCTGCTGCAACTGCTCCCGTACTGCTTGGCTGCCGGTGCTGCCCGTCTGCGCCAGTGCGATCACATAGCGGCTGTGGTCGTCCAGCACCGCCAGCGGACCTACCGGCTGACCCCATCCTTTCGGGCTCTTGAAGTCCATCTGCCAGAGCTCGTTGGGCGCCTCACGCTGGAAGCGCTGCACCGCTGCCGGGTGCTGGTCCTGGGCCCGTACCAACCCCTGCCGAAGCAGCACCCGATGCACCGTGATTACCGGCAGCTCCACCCCGCTCTTGGCCAGCAGGGGTTTCAGCTTGCGTGCTCCCCAGTCGGGCCGTTGCCTTCGCAGCTCCACGATCCGTTGCTCCACCCCCGCCGCCGTCTGCCGCGGACTGTGCTGCGGCCGCCGACTCTTCTCTTCCAGCCCCGCCGTCTTATCTTGCCCCCAGCGCTTCAGCCATCGATACCCCGTCGGTCGCGATATCTCGAATTCCCGGCAGAGCTGGCTCAGATTCCGCCCCGGCTCGCTGGCCCGCACCACAAAGCGAACTCGCTGCTCGCGAACTTCCACCATTTTCCACGCCATCCTTCCCGCTCCTGGCGGGCCCGGCTCGATGCTGCCGCCCCAGCTCCGCTCCGGCGGCAGTGTAAAGGATGTCGTGATAACAACCTGTAAAGCATGTCATGAGACTGAACACCTGAAGGCCCGCTCTACCCGAGCTCGGCTTACACCAATTCCTAGACTGCCTTAAACGCGGAGAATCAGGGTTGCTGTGCTAATCAAAGTCCGGAGTGAGGCCGAGTCCCGCTGAAAATCGATTGGCACAGGCGTAGAGCGACGTAATCAGAACCGCGTCGAAAATAGCGGTGTCGCTCCAGCCCAGCTCTCGCAGCTTCTCCACGTCAGCCCGCCGCATGTCTGCAGGCTGAGTAGTGAGTTTCTCACAAAACTTCAACAACTCCATCACTTTTGGATCGAGCGGCGCCGATTTGTAATCCATGGACAGTCTGCGGCTGAGAGATTTATCCATACCCATGCGGCCCAGGATCTCCAAATGCGCCGGGAGACAGTAGCTGGACATGTTGATTGCGCTAACGACGGTGGCAATCTGTTCCTTGATGATCTTGGGTAAGCCACGCTCGTCGTTCATGGCATTCGTATAGAGGTTTACTTGGTCTTGAAGAAGCTGGGGATCGTGGCCCAGGGCCTGAAAATAGTTAGGCAAGAAGCCCCAACGGCGAGTGACATATTCGTAAATCTTCTTCACTTCGGGGACGGCTTGTTCGTCTGGAACAACTGGAAGAAAAGGCATGACTGGACCTACCGGATCGATTGAGAATCTCCGCCCCACGATTGCGCCCTAGAAAAAGCCGAGAACAAACAACTACGACTATTTTCGAATGATAGATGAAGTCGGTGAAGGTCCGCAATTGAGCGCAGCGCATGACGAACCGCAATTGTCGAACTCGACGTTAACCCCAGTTGCGCTGTTTGCCGGATGCCTCACTCATTCGCGGGTTTTGTGAATGAATGGGATAGCATACACTGCGTGGGGATTCCTAACGGGCGAGATTGAAACAGTCAGCTCGATATTGAGATTCCCGATCATCATGACGAAAACACCCACTCAACCAAAAGCAGGTTGAGTGGGGCACCCCGCGGCCCTGTCCAACTCGTATACCCCATGACCAAATCGCCCTCTAATCCCGCCAACCCCTTCATCCTGGGATTGCCCAAGGCTGAGCTTCATCTGCACCTGGAAGGCACGGTCGATCCGCCAACCCTGGCCGAGCTGAGCCGCCGCCATCCCACCCCGCTGCCGACTACCAATAATCGCTACCGGAACATCGAGGACAGCGGCCGCGTCTTCAGCGAGGAAGAAGCCCGCGCCTTATACGAGTACAAGCACTTCACCGGCTTTCTGTGGGCCTTCAAGGCGGTCACCGAGCGCTTGCGCACCGCCGAGGACTACGAGCTGGTCACCTATCGCATGATGCAGAAGCTGCACGCGCAAAATGTTCTTCATGCCGAGGTATACATCTCGGCCGGCGTGGTGCAGTGGCGCGGCCAGGCATTCGCTCCCCTGTTTGCAGGGGCCGAGCGCGGGCGGCAGCGCGGCGAGCGCGACTTCGAAATGTCGCTGTACTGGATCTTCGACGCGGTCCGGCACTTCGGCGTCGATGAGGCACGCCGCGTGGTTGACGAAGCGATTCGCTTGAAGGAGCACAACGTCGTAGGCATCGGAATTGGCGGCGACGAGCGCCGCGCCGCACCCGAACAGTTCCGCGAGGTCTATAGCCACGCGGCCCAACACGGGTTGCGGTTGACCGCGCATGCCGGGGAGACCGTGGGGGCCGAATCCATCTGGGCCGCGCTACGGGAGTTGAAGGCGGACCGCATCGGGCATGGACTGCACGCAGTTGACGATCCGGAACTGGTGCAGTTTCTCGTCGAAAAGCAAATACCCGTGGAGGTGTGCATCACCAGCAATGTGATGACCGGCTGCTGCACCGCCGCAGAGCAGCACCCAGTGCGGAAATTGTTCGATGCCGGTGTCCTGGTCACGCTGAATACCGACGATCCAGACATGTTCCACACCAATCTGTCGCGCGAATATCAGATTGCACAGCAGGTCTTCGGTTTCAGCCCCGATGAGCTTCGCGAGCTGGCAAAGAATTCGTTTCGCGCGTCGTTCTTGCCGGAAGCCAAGAAGCGAAAGTATCTGGCGGGGTTTTGAGAACCTTTTCGCTTGCTCGGTAGGACTGCGCCCGCGCCAGTTGCTGCCCGGCTGTAGCACACGGAAGGTCTGGTTAGTTAAATAGTTTCGAAACAATGCAACTATTGGGAGGCTTGGAATCGGGCGGCTCACCGGGTTGTCTAGTGTCGTATGCTGCAGGTTGCGCCATGGAAATTGCACGCATCGCCGAATTACTGGCGCCGTTTACCGGCGGGGAGACGCTGGCGCCGTTACTGCTCGAGCAGGTGAGCAGCTACCTCAAACTGTTGCTGCGCTGGAATGCGCGGGTAAATCTGACCGCCGTGCGCGATCCGGAGACAATCGTGACCCGGCACTTCGGCGAGTCGCTGTTCGCGGCGCGGATTCTGCTGCGGGACCGTGAGTCTGCGGCGCCGTCGACGCTGGCCGACGTCGGATCGGGAGCCGGCTTCCCGGGTGTCCCAATGAAACTGTTCGCGCCCGCTCTCGACGTAACGCTGATTGAATCGCACAACAAGAAAGCTGCTTTCCTAAAGGAAGTTGCGCGGACCCTCGGCGTCGAGGGCTTGCGCGTGTTTGCCGGCCGAGCTGAGCAGTGGCCAGGAAGGGCTAACCTCGTGACGCTGCGCGCTGTCGAGCAATTCGAGCGAGCTTTGCCCGTGGCCGCAGCGTTGGTTGCGGACGGCGGCAAACTTGGATTGCTCGTCGGGGAAGGTCAGGTTTCGACAGCGCAGGCTGTGCTCGGAAAAAAATGGGGCTGGGAAGGACGCGAGCACGTTCCGGGGAGCGACACGAGGGTCGTGATCGCCGCGCGGCGGTGCAGATAATAGGGCCAGCAGAGAGTCTTCGAACCAGACCAAGTATAGAATTCAATAGCTAATGGCTAAGTGGGCGATACGCCGTCATATAATGCTAAAAAACCATATAAAGTGGAATTATACTACTGTTTTATGGCGGTATTAGCCAATGTAATGGTAATCGACAAATCTTGATGTTGGGTCAGGTTGTTGAAGACAATCTCGGATCCGCCGACTCCGCCGCAATCCGACTTGCGGTTCCAATTGGCGCGCTGCCGCTGCGCCTGGCGGTCGAACCTAGGAAGATGTTCCACGTGGAACATTTCACTCCAGGCCGAGGCTTGTCCCGAGGCAGGGGATCCATAGTTCGTTCTGGCTGCCGACCGGCTTCATCCACCGCAGTCGACCCCTTTTCATAATGAGGCTAAGAACTTGCCGCCATAATGTTCCACGTGGAACATTATGGGCCGCTACTTTCACTACTTTTACTCACAGCGGCCCTGCCTGCCTACTCGCCGCTTAATCAGCAGCTTCCGCCGTCCCTTCCGAGTCTTGCACAGCTTTTCCTCGGAAAACCTTCCAACAACCTCGCTCTGCGATTGCCCACCGTCCGGCCCACGTTCTAAGCTTCTTGTTCAGTATTTCAAGCGCAACCATGGCACGCATCATCGCAGTCACCAATCAGAAAGGCGGAGTCGGCAAGACGACGACCGCCATCAACATTGCGGCCTCGTTCGCTTCCCTTGGCGCGCGCACGCTGCTGGTCGATTGCGATCCGCAGTCCAATGCCTCCAGCGGCGTCGGCTTCGCTCGCGATCCCGATCGCCACAGCACGTACCAGGTGGTCATGGGTGAGGTCTCGGCCCGGGACGCGACTCTGCCCACCGAGGTCGACAACCTCAGCTTGATCCCGGCGCACAAGAACCTGATCGGCGCTAACATTGAACTGGTGCCACTCGAGCACCGCGAGTACCGCCTGCGTCACGCCTTGCAACCCGTGCGCGACGCGTTCGAATTCATCGTGATCGACTGCCCGCCCGCGCTCGACCTGCTCACCCTCAACGCCCTGGTCGCCGCCGACACCGTACTCATTCCCATGCAGGCCGAGTACTTCGCCCTCGAGGGCGTCACCGAATTGCTCGACACCATCGACCGCATCCGCATCGAGCTGAATCGCGGCCTCGCGGTGGAGGGCGTGGTCCTGACGATGTTCGACGAGCGCACCAACCTGGCGCAGTCGGTGGCCTCCGAGCTGCGGGGCTTCTTCGGCGACCTGATGTGCGAGACCGCGATCCCGCGCAACATTCGACTCGCCGAGGCGCCCAGCCACGGCAAGCCCGCGCTGCTTTACGATCCGCACGCCCGCGGCACCGAGGCGTACCTTAAGCTGGCGGAAGAGATCATCGAGCGCGTCGCGAATCCCAAGGTGCCGTCGGAGGAGTCCGCACAGCCGAGCGAGTAACTTATCAGGGGATGAAGAATCCCACATTGTGGGATGTACCACATTGTGGGATGGCACTCGTTGCTCGCCGTCCAGGGGACGTGACTGCCCCGCCCGGCCAAAATCCGGATAGAACGGGGCACCCGGCAATGAAACTTGATTGGTGAGGAGCAGCTCCACCGCATAGCTGCTCCCCCTCCAGTTCCCACCCAAGCAAAGGAAGCTTGGGTGGGGCACCCGCCTCCAATGCGACAAATGGGTTACTGGAGCCCGGGCACCCGGGATTTATCGACGCCGCAGGCCTTCTTGTTTAATGCGAACTTCTCGCTGTTCGCCGTGCCGGCGACGTAGGCCACGCTGTAGTCTGCGTAGCAGTAGCAGGCCAGGTTTTTTCCGGCCCCGCATTGATTGTTCGTGCCGCGGATAATGGCTACGAAGTTCAGGTTTGCCGTCGCGCCAGCTTGTGCCCCGGCGTTCTTCATGCGTGGCGCATCCCACCAGAGGATCTTTCCGGCCGGATGGCTCTTGTATGTATACGGCCCACGGTAGCCATTCTTGTCCTGTTCGCTCTCGTCTGGTTTGTAATTGGGCATTCCCAGCGAAAATTGTGCTTCGTCGCAGCTCCCCAGTGCTGGCTTCCAGCTGCCGTCTAAGGCGAGGCATTTCGGTTTAGTCGATACATCTAGGTCGATAGTTCCATCCCCGTCGAAGTCGTCCTTCGTCCCTGTCCAACGCGAATGCCAGTGGCACTGGTTGGCACCATCCAGGGTGCCTTTCAGACGATCGCGGCAGTTGGCAAGGTTTATCAGATTTTTTGCACTGACATAGTCGGCTCGGATCAATTGGATCTCGATGCACTTGCTGCGATTCCCGTCGACGTCGGCCCTGAGCTCGAAAGCGTATCCCCAATAATCGGTTTTGTTTCCGGGGTTCTTCGAAACAGGTCCAAGAGTTTTTCCATCGTGTATTTGGGTCTTTGGATCTGGAGGTTCAAACGGATCTTCGAACCTCGGGGGCCAACCTGCGCCTCCGCCATCCTTGCCGATTACGTTGCCCGCTGAGGCAATGTCGATAGTTTTCACGATGCAGGTATTGTTCTGTGCGACCACCAGCAACGTAGTATCCACATTGAGCGTGTCGGTGGACGATGCCCCCTGGTTATCGGTGACCGTCAGCGTAACCGTGTAAACCTGTCCCGGCTCGTAGATGTGGCTGACTGTTGAACCGTACCCTGGTGCCGAACCGTCGCCGAAATCCCAGACCCAGGAGACCACGTACCCGTCGGGAGCGTTGGAGTTAGTGCCGGAAAGCTGCGCGACGTAGTTGTTGTCGATGGCTCCTTCAGCGTCAGCCGTGGGAGGGGTCTTGACACTTATCGAGACTGATGACGTCAGCAGGGTTTCGCCGTTCAATAAGGCAACCGTCGCCCTCAGGAGATACTTGCCAGGTGGGACTTGGCTGGTATCCCAATACGTCTCCCAGTCAGCTAGAGACTGGCTCTCGGAGCCGTTGGCCAGCGAGCTACTGCTACCAATCTCGCTCCAGTTGATGCCGTCCTCCTCCTTCGAGTACTGAAAGTCCACCGCTCCCACCTGGAAGGCGTCGTACGAGTCCGACACGTGAAGACTCAGCAATGTCTTGCCGGAGACCACACTGTCGT
Organism: uncultured Acidobacteriaceae bacterium; assembly: GCA_963720135.1. Taxonomy (GTDB): domain Bacteria; phylum Acidobacteriota; class Terriglobia; order Terriglobales; family Acidobacteriaceae; genus Bog-257. The sequence continues at coordinate 129,311 of CAVREJ010000014.1, read as the reverse complement.
TTCGAGGAAATGTGATTTGCCCGACCTGGGCTACTGCCATGCACGGCAACAGCAGGAAAATCATCCAGCAGGCTAGATATAGGGTCACTCGACTCCGAGAGGAAATCGTTACGTGTTTCATACTGACCTCCTTTTGGTCATAGGTTGTGGCGGCGATCTAGCTCGAAGGTTGAGGAGCAGCTTCACCGCGTAGCTGCTCCCCACCGTGGGAGCGATCTTCGAGAGGAGGATCGAACGCTCCCTACCCTCCACACTTTCACCGCGACGCGTAGCGCACGAGCATCACGCATCCGCGCGGCAAGGTTGGTCCCTGCCAGCGAGGACGATCGCGACGCTGACTGCGGCGGCAGAACATCCTCAGTAGCGGGAGTCCACGCCGCCACCCGCACGTGTGGCGCGAACTGTGAACGCCGGAGATCGTTCGTGCCAGATTGACGATTGCCGGCTGATCGGACTGCGCTTCTGCAGTGTCCTCTGTCCTGCGAAAGGTCGCGCCAGCTAGAGTCGCCGTGTCGCTGCTTACCTTCCGCCAACCTTCGTCCTCCACTTTGGCTACCCGCGACGACAGAATCAGGGTGAGGAACGGCCCCGGATTCATCGCCGTTGTCGGAACTTCTCTGCCTGTTCATGGCGTCCTCCCTTCGGCTCGTGTTCGGCGGCACTTTCAACAGCGCCGCCTCTCACAAGCGGTCTTTCTCTTTCGCTTTCGGGCGGGATTATTGCCCCACCTACGGAAGCGTTTCCCCTAAAAGTGGGGTATTGAGCGTTGCTCAATCCGCCTTTTGTGGCGGACAATGCGCCCGTTTCTTTTCGGGTTCAAGACCCTAACGGCTGATTTTTGGGTGATGAAGGGATGATCAGGAAATGATCGGCCAAGCCTTTGCTGAATGGAGAGTTAGAAGGAGATGTAAAAAAAATATCGATGGGCTGCCGGCTCAATCGCGCTATAATCCACGCACTCTCCGCGCTTCCGCGTCAAGTTGGCCACTTTGAGCGCCACGCAGCACCTTCTTCGCTTCGGCGTCTTCGAGCTAAATCTCGACACCGAAGAGTTGCGCAAGTCTGAGATAGCAGTCAAGCTGCCGCCACAACCCTTCAGGCTTTTGGTTTTGCTTGCCAGCCGCGCCGGTCAAGTCGTGACCCGGGAAGAAATCCAGCACGAATTCTGGGGGGACGAAACCTACATTAACTTTGAGCGGCGAATGAATCAGTGCATTCAGCAAGTGCGGACAGCTCTGGGGGATAATGCCGGCCAGCCGCTCTACATTGAGACCGTCCATCGCCACGGATACCGTTTCATCGCGCCGGTAGAGGCGAAAACTATCACCATTAAGGGACCGAGGCTGGCAGGGTCGTCGGGCCGCGTCCCGGTCGCGATTGGGAGCGACGCGGGAGGGCCCGCAGTGGTGGTGGGAGCAGTGGCGCCAAGCTATCAGACTTCACCGGGCCCTGTAGCCGCGACAGAGCCGGTGCGTGATGGTGCCGATATTCATCCGTCGCGCCCTCGTGGTGGGCGCGCTCGTTTTGCCTGGATCGCTGTAGGGGTGGTATTGGTTGCGGCGATCGGTGGTGGACTTTACTGGCGTGCGCACAGGAAACCGGTGCTTAGCGAGAAAGACACCATCGTGCTGGCCGACTTCGATAACAAGACCGGCGACGGGGTATTCGACGACACCCTGAAGCAGGGGCTGGCCATTCAGTTAGAGCAATCGCCCTTTCTCAATCTAATTTCCGACAGCAAGGTGAATCAGACGTTGAAGCTAATGGGCCGTCACGCCGGTGACCGTTTGACGCCGGAGGTTACACGCGACGTCTGCCTTCGCACAGGCAGTGTAGCCATGATCATCGGCTCGATTGACCCGCTGAACGATCAATACGTGATCGGGCTCAAGGCGGTGGGCTGCAACACGGGCGACGTGCTCGCGGACGTGCAGAAGCAAGCCTCGGCGAAAGAGTCGGTTCTCAAAGCTTTGGACACGGCGGCGGTTAGTTTGCGCGGCGAACTGGGCGAATCGCTCAGTTTGGTCCAGAAATACTCCACGCCGCTGGAGGAAGCGAGCACGCCATCTCTTGACGCGCTGAAAGCATACAGCACCGGCCAAAAGATGCAGAAGACGAAAGGGGACACAGCGGCTCTGTCCTTCTTCAAGCGGGCAGCGGAACTCGACCCGAGTTTCGCCACGGCCTACGCCGCCATTGCGGGAGTCTATATCAACCTCAACGAGGTCGGCCGGGCGGCTGAGAACGCGCGAAAGGCATACGAGCTGCGGGAAAAGGTGAGCGAGCGAGAACGGTTCTCGATTGAGGGAATCTACTATGTGACTGCGACGGGTGACTTGGACAAGGCAGCACAGGTTTATGAGTTGTGGCAGCAGACCTATCCGAGGGACGAAGTGCCGTACGTCAACCTGGGATTCGTTTTCGCCAGCCTTGGAAACTGGGAGAAGTCATTGGAGCAAGTCCACGAGGCAATGCGACTGGAGCCAAACGACGAGGGCAATTATCTCAACCTTGGCGTCGGCTACCAGAACTTCAACCGTCTGGATAAGGCGGAGGCGGTATATGAGCAGGCGGAGGAACGCAAGCTGGAGGGCGAGGGCATCCTGCAGTACCGTTACCAGTTGGCTTTTCTTAAGGGAGACACCGCACTAATGGCGCAAGTGGCAGCCGCCGCCGTGGGCAAGCCAGGCACAGAAGACTTGCTGCTGGTGTCGCAAGCGGACACGGAAGCGTGGTACGGCAAGTTCAAAAGCGCACGCGAGCTAACCCGACGCGCGATGGATTCAGCTCAGCGCAACGACGCCAAAGAGACTGCGGCGACTTATCAGGTAGCGGCCGCGTTGCGCGAGGCAGAAGCGGGCAACCGAGAGCAAGCCCATGCTGATGCGAAAGCGGCTATGCAGCTGGCAGCGAACCGCGATGTACGGGCCATGGCGGCGCTGGCCCTGGCGCGGGCAGGAGATATAGCACGCGCGGAGAACCTGGTTGCCGAACTTGACGAGCAATTTCCGCTGGACACACTTGTCCAGAGGTATTGGCTGCCCACGATTGGGGCCGCTGTTGCCTTGCGGCACAAAGACGCGAACCGCGCCGTCGAACTATTACAGGCGGCCAGCACGATGGAGCTTGGCCAGCCCACGAACCTTACTGTTTTCCTATGCCCAGTTTATTTGCGCGGAGAGGCCTATCTCATGCTGCACGACGGCAACGCGGCAGCAGCGGAATTTCAGAAGTTCATCGACCACTACGGGCTGGTGGCGAACTTTCCCTGGGGAGCGCTAGCCCGCCTCGGACTGGCTCGCGCTTACGCGCTCGAAGCCGCCAAAGATCCTGCCTCGCGCGATAAAGCTCGCGCCGCGTATCAGAATTTCCTCACACTCTGGAAGGATGCCGATCCCGACATCCCCATCTACCAGCAAGCCAAAGCCGAGTACGCCCGACTGCGATAGTGGCATGAATATCACTGCGCACCCTGCGATCGGATACTGACACATTCGGAAGCAGGGGGCCACACATCCGCCACCATCAAAATCCTAAGATCGGCAACCCGCCCGGAAAACATCGGGCCACTATCGCTTAACGCGTAGGGCGGCTCGGCTGCGCCAGCGGTACGCGGAACGACTCTTCGCGTTGTTCCCAGCGGGTTTACAGCAATTTCTGAATTGCGGTAACCGGCTTGAAAGAGCGCGGCTTCACCCGCGCCGATCCGCGCTACCAGCAACTCGGCCGTTAGGCCCTGAGGTACGCCCCTCAGCGGCTAAATGTGGTGTCTCAAGACGTTGTTCCCCTCCAAACCGGCGCGGCTGATGGGAGGCAACTGCCCCAGACTAGCATGGGGGCGGTGCCAGTTGTAGTCGTGCAGCCAGAGCGGGAGCTCGGTCTGGCGTTGGGCGGAATGCTGATAGAGGCGCGCGTAAGCCCACTCGCGCAGAGCGGTCTGGATGAAGCGTTCGGCCTTGCCGTTGGTACGCGGGGTGTAGGGTCGAGTGCGCAAGTGGCGAATGCCGAGTTGCAGGCAGGTAGCGGCAAACAGGTCGGAGTAGTAGCAGGGAGCGTTGTCGGTGAGCACGCGGCGAATGCGGATGCCGAAGCGGGCATAGTAGGCAACGGCAGCGCGGAGAAAGGCGACGGTAGAGTGGGCACGCTCGTCGGGCTGAAACTGGCTGAAGGCGATGCGGGAGTGGTCGTCGATGGCGACGTGCAGGATCTCCCAGCCGGCGCCGCGGGTTTCGTCGCGGGGATCGCCGGTGAGACGATGGCCGGGCTTGGCGATACGGGCCAATTTCTTGGTGTCGAGATGGAGCAGGTCGCCGGGATGGGGGTGTTCGTAGCGGCGGACGGGGATGAGCGGTTCGAGATCGCGGATGCGGTTGAGCTTGTGGCAGCGCAGGATGCGGCTGACGGTGGGCCGGCTCAGTGCAGTGGACTGAGCGATGCGCACCCCGGTCCAGCGCTGGCGACGCAGGTTCAGCACCAGCCCGACCACCTCGGCGGAAGTGCGCCGGGGGGAATGATGGGGGCGCGAAGAGCGGTCGTAGAGTCCGGCCCGCTGCTCGGCCTGGTAGCGGCGCACCCACTTACGAGCGGTTTTGGCGCTGACGTTGAACGCGGCTGCAGCCGCGTTCAACGTCACCTTCTCGTCAATGACGCGGAGGACTAAAGCTTCTCGACTACGGAGCGTAAGTCGGGCATTCTGGTGGAGGTCCATTCGGCCTTCTCCTTCGAAGCAGATTGGTCTGCACCATCAGCTTCTCCGGTTTTGGTCGAATGGACTATTGACTGGATGGGAACAACGTCCTGAAATCTCACAGCTAAAGCCGGTCACTTCCCGCTCTCTTTTCGGCACGCCTGAAGGCATGCCCTTTCAAAGCGCATACAGCCATTGAGGAAGCGCTCTAGTGGCATTCGAACACCCGCCGCACAACTCCGCCGTTAATTCCTGAATCTTAGGTTGCGGCACGTCTCGTGTAGCGGGTGGGTTTCAACAAAATGTCACAAGCTATGTTTCGTCTGCGTAATGCGTGGTTTCTGGCCGGCGTAGTAGGGTTAGCTTTGGCTGTAGGGTGCGGCGGAGGGTCTACCAATGCCAGCACCGGGAGTGGAGGCAGCGGCAGCAGTGGAGGCAGTGGCAGCAGTGGGGGCGGCGGAGCGTCGGCGCCGACAATAACCGGCTTTGCCTCAACCCCGGCCGTAACCGCATCCGGACAGATTATCAACCTCGCGTGGACCACAGCCAATGCGACAGCTTTCACAGTTACGCCAAGCATCCTGGGAGAAGATCAAACGAGTCTGCCTTTGAGCAGCGCGAAATACCCCACAGGCGCGCCCGCGGCCACGACCACTTACATGGCGCAGGCGACCGGTGCTTCCGGAACCACGCCCGCTACGGCGTCGGTAACGGTGACGGTAGTTCCGATGATGCTGAGCGCTTCGGCCAACACTGTTCCGGCGGGAGGGATGGTGACCTTGACCTATTCCGGCCCCAACAACGGAAGTTCGTATGTGTTGACGACGCTGCCCGCCAACACGCAGACTCCGCTTACGCCTCAATCGTGCAACGGGAACACTTGTTCCGGGACGACGACGGTAGGCCCGCTCAGTACCCCGGTGAGTTTCACGGTTACGGCCAATGGGCCGGTAGGCGGACAAGCGGTCTCGCCGGTGGTGAGAATCACCATAATGGGGACGATAATGACGCTGAACTTCACGGCAATGCCACCCGTTGTCTTGCCGGGGGGAGCGGTCACCTTGGCATGGCAAACCACGAACGCTGTGTCGCTTAGCATTGCTCCGGGAAACTGCCAGGTGCCGCCTTCGATGGTACCGATGGGAACCTGCATCGTGAATCCCCAGCAAACAACGACCTACACGGCCACCGCGACCGACCAATTCAATAATCAGATACAGAAGACAGCCCTCGTGACGGTAAGCACCGGCGGAGTTTCCAACCTGAACCACATCATCATTATGGTGCAGGAGAACCGCGCCTTCGATAACTACTTTGGAGAGCTGGCGACCTACCGGGTGAATCATCAGCCTCCGATTCCCGGGGCGCAGCTTAGCGATGTGAACGATCTGCACACGCTGCCACCCAATTACACGATCAAGAATCCGCAGGGGCAGTCGTTTGGACCGTACCATCAGCGGACTGAGTGTATTGAGAACCTTTCGCCGTCGTGGGACGAGACCCACTACGACATGGACCTGGTGGGCGGTGACTGGCTGAATCTGACGCCGAGCTCGCAGTATCTGATGGACCGGTTCCTGGACACGACGTTGTCTGGCGGCACCGGAGATCAGTACGATCCGACGCACACCCGGCCGCTTGGCTATTACGACCAGACCGATCTGCCGTTCTATTACGAACTGGCTACGCAGTTCGCAACCAGTGATACGTACTACTCGCCGAACCCCGCTAACACGGTTCCTAATCGGATGTACCTGTTTGCGGCGACCTCGTATGGGCATGGTTATCCGCCGGTCAATCCGAACGATCCGGCATGGCAGCGGCCCACCTTCTTCCGCGCGTTGACGCAGGCGGGAATTACCTGGCGCTACTATTACCAGGACAATAGCGTGTTCCTGGCGAACTGGGCGGACTGGAACGATCCCCAGATTCAGGGCAACGTGCGTAACATCTCCGAGTGGTATGCCATCCTGGAAAGCCCCACAGCCGACCAGGACCTGCCGCAGGTCGTATTCATCGAACGCGCAGCGAGCACCGGCTTGGATGAACATCCGGGCAATAATGTGCAGACTGGCTCGGCGGACGTGCAGCAAATTCTGAACGCGCTGCTCACGAGTACGGCATGGCCGGACTCGGTGTTCATCCTTACCTGGGACGAAGGCGGAGGCTTGTTCGACCACGTCGGGCCTATCCTAGTAACGCCGCCCGACGATCAACTGCCCATCGACCTGCAGGGCCACACCCAAGGTCTGTTCAATGTGACGGGATTCCGCCTGCCGTTTATTGTGGTGTCGCCTTGGGTGAAACCGCAGACGGTGGTGCATCAGCAGGCCGATTACACCGCCATGCTGAAGCTGATCGAAACGCGCTTCAATGTGCCGGCATTGACGCAACGTGACGCCACCGCGGCCGATATGACGGACCCGACGAATGGCTTCTTCGATTTCAGCACGCCACACTTGTTGCAGGTCCCAACGTTGCCGGTGCAACCCACTAACGGCACTTGCAATGAGCAACTGGAGAGTTCGCCGTATCCGCCACAGTGAGGGGCGTCATCGCAAAGGGAAAGGCCTCCGCAAAACTGCAACGAGCGGAGGCCTAGTTTTTTGGACAAAAGTTAAGCGAGGCCAATGCCTCGCTCCGGAACAGTTACCGCTTTTTCTTCTTGGCAGCTTTCTTCGCGGCCTTCTTCTTGGTTGCCATTGGGTAATTCCTCCTTGTGTAACCTTCTCCCTTGAAGGTTGTTTTTTTTTGACCCAAATACCATACCAGCCCAATATGTTGAATGAGCAGTATGTCTAACCCAAGATATTGCGGTTACTGGAACGGAATGTCAACAAAAATTTTTAAAAATCTATTGCGCAAGGTCCAATTTAGTGATCTGCCCAGACGATTGGGAGTGTAGCTCCCAGGGGAGCGTTCTCCACATTTTCCGATGCGGCTCGATCGCGATAGTTCGTTCTGTCCACGTGTTTTCGTTTTCTACACGACGTATTTGCCATTCGGTTTGACGAGATGACCCGAGCACGGCGCGGCGACGATGAAGCGTATGAGCTTGGCATCTGCATTCGACATACGCGGCTCTTGAGTTTCTAGAACAGGTGATAGATGTCCGGTACCCACCACGCACTATAATCGGCGCAGTCAGGAGGGGGATTGAGTTCGGGTTCCCGATCCAACAACAAGAACAGGAAGCACAAGATTCAGAAGCGGGTTGATGTTCGTTCTGACCCGGGCGACCTCGCCCCACCCAGGCAGTGGCTAATTGTCCTTAGCCTCGTTCTCGTGGTTGCGACGGTCGCATTGTATCTTCCGGTGAACCACCATCCATTTGTGAACTACGATGACGACGAGTACGTGACCGATAACGTCCACGTGAAGGCTGGTTTGAAGGGGGAGACCGTTGCGTGGGCTTTCACCACCTACGATGCGGCGAACTGGCATCCTCTGACATGGCTATCTCACGCGCTCGATTACCAGATCTTTCAGCTCGACCCGGCGGCCCATCACGGCACCAATCTTCTGCTGCATGCATTGAACGTCGCACTGCTGTTCTGGGTCCTGTGGCAGGCGACAGGCTACCCCGGCCGCAGTCTGATGGTGGCGGCGCTATTTGCGCTGCATCCCATCAACGTCGAATCGGTCGCGTGGATTGCTGAGCGCAAGAACCTGCTGAGCATGTCGTTTTTTCTGCTCGCATTGGGCGCCTATCGCTGGTACGCGCGCCGGCCGCGCGTGGGACGCTATGTTGCCGTCGCGTTGCTCTACGTGCTGGGCTTGATGTCGAAGCCGCAGGTGATCACCTTGCCGTTCGTGTTGCTATTGTGGGATTACTGGCCGCTGCGGCGAATGGCGACCGGGAACGAGAAGTCCACTGACGTGAGTGGGCCTTCAGCCTCTCTGCAGCGAACATTTTCCTGGCTGGTGAAGGAGAAGCTTCCCCTCTTCGTTCTCTCGGTGGCCAGCGCTGTCATCACCATAAGAGCGCAACGCCTCGGCGGCGGGATCAATCCAGACAGCGCGCTCACGACTCGGCTGGCGAATGCCATCATTTCCTATGTGCGATATCTGGGAGAGGCATTCTGGCCCATGAGTCTCGCGCCCATCTATCCGTATCCTGTCGGTCCGTTCAAAGTTTGGGAAGTGGCAGCGGCATCAGTTCTCCTTTTGGCAGTCACCGCTCTGGTGATTGCAGGCCGGCGTCATCGCTATCTCGTGGTTGGATGGTTATGGTTTCTCGGAACGCTGATTCCAATGATCGGCTTAGTGCAAGTGGGCCGGCAGGCGATGGCCGATCGCTATGCATATTTGCCGTTCGTGGGTCTGTTCGTCATGATCTGTTGGGGGCTTGGCGACTGGGCTGAGCGGCGGCACATTCGCATTGCGTGGCAGGCTGCCGCCAGCGTGGCACTTCTGCTATGTCTTGCGGTGCTCACGCATCGTCAGATCGACTTTTGGCGTGACAATGTGAGGTTGTGGACACGTACGCTGCAGGTTACGAAAGGAAACTATCTGGCCGAAGACAATCTGGGCAGGGCATTGCAAACGCAAGGCAGGTCCCAGGACGCGATGCCGCACTTCGCCAGGGCCGCGGAAATCGAACCGTCGTATGTCTTCGCTTATATTCACATGGGCATCTACCAACACCAGCAAGGCGATTTACAAGGCGCGCTGCGCCAGTATCAAAGAGTCATTAGTCTTACCGGGAACGATGTCGCGCACTATCGCGAGATACGCCGCGAAATCTTCGTCAATATGGCGTCGGCGTATACCGGCCTTGGAGATTTCGTTCGCGCGAGTGATTGCCTGGAATCAGCGGTCAGCCTGAACCCCGACGACGCTGAAGAGTGGACGAACCTGGGGATCATGGCTCAGAAGACGGGAGAGGTTGGCAGAGCGGTACAAGCGTATTCGCAAGCCGTCAAGCTTCAGCCGACGCAGCGTGGTTACCAACTGCTCGCTCAGGCTCTTCAACAAGCGGGTAGACCACAGGAAGCCCAAGTGGCCCTGCAGCAGGGCATGGCGCTTCGCTAAAGGGCGGTTCCAGGAATGAACAGCAGTTATGCAGGTCTGAAGGCTACTCCACCCATCGCCCATCCCCATTTACAATTTCCACGCCATGACAAGCGCAGCGGTGCCTTCCACTCGGTATTCCAATCCCCGGTTTCGAACTCAATTCTTTCTAATCTTCTTTTTGTCGCTTGCCTGATCGTGACGCTTGCTTCCACGACAACGCGCGCGCAAGAGGTGGAAGCCGCCGACAGCGCGTCGGCCATTCCAGGTCTCTACAACCCTATCGCCAATCCCAAGGCAATCGTTACAGCTGGCAATGCCCGTTTCACGGTGTTGACGCCGCAACTGCTTCGCATGGAATGGGCCGCCGACGGCAAGTTCGAAGATCATGCCTCGTTAGTCTTTCTGAACCGCAACCTCCCAGTACCAAAGTTCGGCGCCACTAGCGACAAACTCGGCGCAGTAAACATCCACACCGACGCCTTGGACTTGTCCTATACAGGTGGCAGCAAGTTCACCGCGGAAAATCTCACAATCACTTTCACCTTGAACGGGAAGAAAGTCACCTGGCATCCCGGCCTTCCCGACACCGGCAACCTGATGGGCACCACGCGCACGCTGGATGGAGCCCTCGGCGCCAAGACCAAAGAGCCCATCGGGCCGGGCCTGATTTCGCGCGATGGCTGGACGCTGGTCGACGATTCTACGCTGCCGCTGTTCGATTCCACTGACTTCAGCTTCGTCAACGGCGAGAACAGTCCGTGGCCCTGGGTGCTGGAACGGCCCGCCGGCGATCGCCAGGATTGGTACTTCTTTGGCTATGGGCACGATTACAAGCAGGCGCTCGGCGATTTTATCTCGGTTGCCGGACGCATTCCGCTGCCGCCGCGCTTCGCCTTCGGCGCGTGGTGGTCGCGCTACTGGGCCTACTCCGATCAGGAACTCGATGACCTAGTCCGCGGCTTTCGTCAGAACGACGTTCCTCTCGATGTTCTTGTCATCGACATGGACTGGCATCTGACCTTCGGGCCGAGTGGCGCGGGCAAGCACGCTATGGATCAATCGGGACATGTGATGGGTTGGAGTGGATACAGTTGGAACAAACTACTCTTTCCCGCTCCTGAGCAATTTCTGGAGCAGCTCCATGAAGACGGCCTGAAGGTCACGCTCAACATGCACCCCGCGTCGGGCGTACAGCCGTGGGAGGACGCGTATCCCGCGATGGCGCGCGCCATGGGCATCGATCCTGCGACCAAGAAGTACGTGCCCTTTGACATCACTAACAAGAAATTCGCTACCAACTATCTCAACCTGCTGCATCATCCGCTGGAAAAAGAGGGTGTCGATTTCTGGTGGCTCGACTGGCAGCAGGAAGCCAACACGAAAACGCCGGGCATAAACCCGACATGGTGGCTCAACTACGTTCACTTCTCCGACCAGGCCCGCGAGGGCAAGCGGCCGCTGCTCTTCCATCGTTGGGGTGGGTTGGGTAATCATCGCTACCAAATCGGTTTTTCGGGCGACACCATTTCAGTGTGGGAATCGCTGGCGTTTCAGCCGTGGTTCACTGCGACCGCAGCCAACGTCGGCTACGCCTACTGGAGTCACGATATTGGTGGACACATGCCCGGCGTGGTCGAGCCCGAGTTGTACACGCGCTGGCTGCAGTTCGGCGCTTTCAGTCCCATTCTTCGGACTCACACCACCAAGAATCCCGATGCAGAGCGCCGTATCTGGGCCTATCCCGAGCCCTACTCAGACATCATGCGTGGCGTCTATCACCTGCGCTACGCGCTGCTGCCGTACATCTACACTGAGGCGCGCGGTACCTACGACACCGGCGTTGCGTTCCTGCATCCGCTCTACTATGACTGGCCTGAGGCGAACGAGGCTTATACCAGCAAGAACGAATATGTCTTCGGCGACGATATGATTGTCAGCCCTATTGTCGCGCCGGGCGATAAGATCACCGGGCTGGCCGGCGAGTCAGTGTGGCTGCCGCCGGGTGATTGGATGGAATGGCAGACTGGTACCCATTTCCACGGTCCCACGACGGTCCAGCGGAATTTTTCCATCTCGCAGATTCCGGTTTACGTGCGCGCCGGCGCGATCGTTCCCGAGGCTCCTCCCATGCAGTACTCGAATCAAAAACCGGTTGATCCGCTTATGGTGAATGTCTTTCCGCTCGCAGATAGACAGAGCTCGACCTACACGCTCTACGAAGACGCTGGGGACTCGCGCGCATACCAGCACAATGTGGATGCCAGGACCGAGATCCGCGCCACCGAGGACGCAGAGGTGTTGGAGGTGGATATCGCGGCCGCCAAAGGCGCCTACCAAGGTATGCCAACCGCCCGAGCGTATGAGGTTCGACTGCCCGGAGATTGGCCGCCCGTACTGGTCATGGTAAACGGGCGTACGTTGAATCGAACCACTGACAAAGGCGCAACCGGCTGGCGCTTCGAAGGCAACACCCTCACCACTGTGATCGACCTGCCCACTATGCCGGTTGATCAGCCCGTCATGGTTCGCGTCGCGCGCTCCGCGGCATTGTTTGCGCACCGCCAGGAACTCGACGGATTTGCCGGAGCGATGACTCGCCTGCGCGAGGCCTATGACGCCCTCAACCAGACCTGGCCGATCGCCTGGTCTCCGAACGAACTCATCGACGCGATGCAGACGGGCGATCGCCTTAGCTACTTTCCGCAACACGCGGAAGAGCTACTTACTCACTATCGCGAAGTGCTGCCCAAAGCCATGGCAAAGGTGAAGGAGCTTGAGAAGCCTCCAAGTCAAGCCGATGTGCAGGAATTAGCTAAGAGATTCAAAGTCGATCCAAAATCAGCCTTGGTGAAGCAGAAGGTAGCCGACTTCAAAGTCCGCGTCGCGCGCGCCGAGGCTGCGCTGGCTGACGTGCGTAACACGAAGTAAACGGATCGGATTACCTGGTTGCGTCAGACCGAGTACGCTTAGCTGCTTTCTTCACTCGACACGAACCGCAGAGTGCTCTGCGATGATTCTTTGGAGTGTTTCGCTCCCTCGCTCGTGGTGAAAGCTACCCGCTGGGTATCCGCACAAGATATCTACACCTTCTGTATTGGCTATCCCGTCCCAGAGTCCTTCGAGCCGAACCGCTGCCTCCGCCTTTCCCTCCCGCCACAAGAAAGGAGCGCATTCTCCGCAAGCGGCAACGTGGGGACGTTTTCCCATTGCCGCTTTCTTCGCTGAGGTAAGGAGCGCACTCACCGCTTCCGAAAATCGCACCGGATCAGGAAGGTCATTGACCATGAATGTGGATAGTGTGTCGGCAACATCCAACGCGACATATCTTCCCTGGTCAATGGCGTCAGCAACATCCAAGCCATCTGCCCGCAAGCGCTGCAAAAGAGTGTTCCGGTGTGACTCGATCGCGGCCACCACAACCGCATCGCCGACTCCTAGGGCGGCTTCGATAAAACGAGTAAACGTATGTAGAAAAACTTCATCGCTCGAATACAACTGAACCTCGTGCCAGCGCACGGTCTCCGCGTCTTTGGAAGAGAGGGGTGCGCCCGCAGCTAGCTCCTGCCAGCGACGTTTCAGGCTAAATTGACACCTGAAGCACACACTCTCATCATTTGGACTCAGATATTCCACGGTTGCCTTGCATCGAGAGCAAGGGTGCAAGGAAAAATGTGCGTTAATTAACTCAACCTTGGCGGCTTGCGATAAGATCCAACCGTCCCCACTGAGGACTTTCCCGCTGCTCCCACCTAGACGCCTATCCGTCCGCACGGGCGGGATGTAAGTTCGATGAATGATGCGGACCATTTGACGTCTCTCGACTGGCTGGCATACGTGCCTCGACTCCAGTTCCGCCAAATCGTTTTCGTCTATGGCACGGCCAATCGTCAGTGGACAGCGGTTACAAACAGATGTGATGGTACCGTCGTCATTGTGACCGTGGGCGACGTTAGGAGAGGTTGGGCGCATGAACGTAAGGTTGAGAGTGCGCCTGATTGTTTCAGCGTTAACCCGATTGTAACAAGGGTCTAAAGCGCCCAATTGATAGGCATGTTCGTGTACGGGGTATCTCCACCTCCGAGGGAATTCACCGACAAACTTGGATGTTTTTTCGCACTTCGCCTATCTTCGGCGAGAAAGTGGGCACAACCTCCGATGGGCTGTGATAGCGAATTACTCCTAGCCACGCTTTCCTTCATGGCGCGCTAAGGCAGCCGTCGTTTTGTGGTGCCGTCGAAACGCACTGCGCCAGAGTGCTACGATAGTGGTTTATGTCTGCCCCTGAGTCCCTGTTCCTACGCGCCTGTAGGCGGCTTCCAGTCGAAACTACTCCGGTATGGTTCATGCGCCAGGCTGGCCGCTACATGCCGGAATACCGCGAGATCCGCAAGCACCATTCGCTGGTCGAGATCTGCAAAAAGCCGGAACTTGCCGCCGAAGTCACCGTCACCGCCGCCGAGTACCTGAAGGTTGACGCGGCCATCATCTTCGCCGACCTGCTGTTGCCGCTCGAGGTCATGGGCCTGCCCTTCCATTTCTCCACCGGAGAAGGTCCGGTGATCGAGCAGCCCCTTCGCACCGCGGAAGACGTGAAGCTTCTACGGACCGATCGGGCCGCAGAACTGGGATATGTCGCCGACGCAGTTGCGCTGGTGGTGAAGCACTTCGGAGACAAGCTGCCGGTTATTGGTTTCTGCGGCGCACCGTTTACCCTGGCCAGCTACATGGTCGAGGGCGGCGGGTCGCGGCATTATCTGGAAGTGAAGAAGCTGATGTACAACTCGCCCGAGGTTTGGGACGAGTTGGTAACCAAACTAACGGACGTGCTGGTGGAATACGCCGCCGCGCAGGTGCGCGCTGGCGCCGACGTATTGCAGATCTTCGACAGTTGGGTCGGCTGCCTGAGCGTAGAAGATTATCGCCGCTATGCGATGCTGCCTACCACGCAACTCGTCCGGCGGTTGCAGCTGGAAACTCACGTACCGATCATCTACTTCGGCACGGACAGCGCCACGCTGTTGCCGTCCATGGCGGAAACCGGGGCGGAGGTCATCGGCCTGGATTGGCGCATCCCCCTTGACGAAGGCTGGAGCACGGTGGGACATTCCCGTGCCGTGCAGGGCAACCTTGATCCCGTGCTGCTGTTTGCGTCGTGGCCTGAACTGAAGCGGCGCGCCGAGCACATTCTCCGCCTCGCTGACGGACGGCCAGGGCACATCTTCAATCTGGGCCACGGCATTTTGCCGCACACACCGGTGTCCAACGTGAAGGACCTGGCGCAATTTGTGCACGAGTTCAGCTTGACGGCGGCCAGCCCCACGAGGACGGAATGAGCCAACAAGCGGTCCTGCTCATCGCTCACGGCAGTCCGGAGCGAGTGGAGGACATTCCCGAGTTCTTGCAGAACATTTCGCGCGGGCGGCCCATGCCGGAGGCGGTGGTGCGCGAGGTGCAGCATCGGTACTCATTGATCGGCAGCTCGCCGCTGACCAGGATTACTCGCCAGCAGGCGGACGCGGTGGCGCGCGAGTTGGGGCTTCCGGTTTATGTCGGCATGCGCAACTGGCACCCGGTTATCGCCGACACTTTGCAACAGATGGCTGCCGACGACATTACGAGCGTAGTTGCGATATGCCTTGCGCCCCATAATTCGCGGACCAGCGTCGGACTCTACAAGCAGGTTCTATTCGGCCACGACCCTCAGTTCGCCATTGATTTTGTCGAGGAGTGGCACGATCATCCGTTGCTGATCGCAGCTTTTGCCGAGAAGCTGCGCGCGGGATGGACAAAGGCTTGCGCTGAGCACGGATCGCAGTTGCCCGTGTTGTTCACGGCCCACAGCGTTCCGCAGCGTACGGTTGCGGAGGGCGATCCTTATGAGACGCAGACGCGCGAGACGGCCGCGCTGGTCGCGGCACAGGTCCCCGAGATTGGCGTGTGGCACTTCGCTTTCCAAAGCCAGGGCATGTCGGGCGGCGAATGGCTGGGTCCCACAGTGGAGGAGACGATCGTGAGCCTGCGCGACGAAGGCGAGACAAGTGTTTTTGTGCAGCCTATCGGCTTCGTCTGCGATCATGTGGAGATTCTGTTCGACGTTGATATTCTGTTTCGGCAGTTTGCCACTGAACGCGGCATGAACCTGTATCGTGCTGAATCGCTGAACGACTCGCCGCTGTTCGTGCGTGCGGTCGCCGATTTGGCGCGGAGCCGGCTTAGCCGCACCCGAACGCGGCCTGAAGATTCGATGACGAAAACCGTATGAAACGCATCGCCATTATCGGTGGAGGCATTTCCGGCTTGAGCGCCGCGTCTTATCTGCAGAAAGCGCGCGCCGCCGGAGCCGATTTGGAGTACACCCTCTTTGAAAGCGCACAGCGGGTCGGCGGCTCCATGTACTCTGACCGTGTAGAAGGTTGCCTAGTAGAAGCCGGGCCGGACTCTTTCCTCACCGAGAAACCATGGGCGCTTTCGCTGTGCAAGGAACTCGGCATCGCCGACCAACTGATCGGCTCCAACGATGCCCAGCGCAAAACTTACATCGTCGTGAACGCCCGGCTAGTGGTCATGCCCGACGGGCTTATGTTCATGGTGCCCACCCAACTGATTCCGACCGCATTCTCGTCCTTGTTCTCGTGGAGCACCAAGCTTCGGATGGCGCGCGAGCTGCTGCATCCGCCGCGGCGCATGCAAACCGACGAAACAGTTGCGCAACTCGTCGAGCGTCACTTCGGAGCGGAGGTGGTGGACCGGCTCGCCGACCCGCTGCTCTCCGGCGTCTATGGCGGAGATGCCGGTAAGCTCAGTGCGCGGGCAGTGTTGCCGCGCTTCGTCGAGATGGAAGAGAAGTATGGCAGCCTCAGCCGGGCCATGCTGGCGGCGCACAAAAAAATGGTGGCCACTCGCAAACAGCCTCCGCGCCCGCTGTTCACTTCACTACAGGGCGGCATGCAGCAGATGGTGGACGCCGTCTCTGCTCGCCTGGACCACGAATCCATCCGCCTGCATACACACGTCCTACGCGTCTATCCCGAGGATTCGTCTTCGACGTGGCGCGTGGCGATCGAGATGAATGGCGAGGAACGCTTCGATGCCGTGCTCATAGCGACTCCCGCTAATGTTGCCGGGACTTTGCTGGACGGCGTCGATTGTGGGCTCGCGCAGGACCTGCTGGACATCACGTACAGCTCGTCCGTCACTGTCACCCTCGGTTACTACATGGACCAACTGACTGCTCTCCCGCCGGGATTTGGTTTTCTGGTGCCACGTAGCGAAGGAACGCGCATGCTGGCTTGCACCTTCGTCCATAACAAGTTTCCGCATCGCGCGCCCGAAGGCAAAGGCATCCTGCGGTGTTTCCTGGGTGGCGCGCGCGATGAAGCGGTCCTCGCGCTTACAGATGACGAGATCCTGGAGACAGTGCATCGCGAACTCAAGGACATTTTGAAACTGGACGCGCGGCCGATCTTCGCGCGCGTGTATCGTTGGCGAGGAGCCATGGCTCAGTACGAGCCGGGACACATTGCGCGAGTCGACCGCATCGAAAAGCGAGTGGCAGAAATTCCCGGGCTGGCCCTCGCCGGTAATGCCTATCATGGTATCGGCGTGCCCGACTGCATCCGCTCCGGCATGGAAGCAGCAAATTCGTTGGCACAGGTTTCAATCGAGTCACTATCACCGCAATGGGGATAATTGCACATTCCCTCATCGGAACTCTTCTTTGCAGTCACTCGCTCTTCTGCCCGGCATCACTGACAAGAGGTGTCTAGTTTAGGATGTCCATGGGAGAAATTCTGCATGGCAGATGTGCGTCGTGGACTGATCATCGTGAACACCGGCCCCGGCAAGGGCAAAACGACGGCGGCCATGGGCACTGCCTTGCGCGCCGTCGGCAACGGGATGCGCGTGCTGATGCTGCAATTTCTCAAGGGCTCGTGGCACTACGGCGAACTGGATGCAGTAAAAGCCTTCGGCGACAATTTCATCATGAAGCAGATGGGCCGTGGCTTTGTGAAGGTCGGTGGCGCCGAAACTGATCCGGAAGACGTCCGCCTGGTGGAAGCGGCGTGGGCCGAGGCCGAGAAGGAAATGCTCTCGGGCAAATGGGACCTTGTCATCCTCGATGAGATCAACTACGCCATTACCTACAAGATGCTCGACCCTGCAAAGGTCGTCGAGACGCTGAAGAAGAAACCCGAGATGGTGCACGTCATCCTCACGGGGAGAAATGCGCATCCCGATATCATCGCGATCGCCGACACCGTGACCGAGATGAGAGAAGTGAAGCACGCCTACACTAAGGGGATCGAAGCGCAGCGTGGCATTGAGTATTAGCGCAGCTTTAGCGGACAAAGCTCGGCTCCAGCTGTACAAGCCCAGTGGAAAATTACTTCAATTACTTTACCGAGATCGAGGAGCACTTCCAGCGCCGCCGGGGCACCCTGCTGCTGATGTCGCCTCTCGATTGGGCGCTGATGGAGACCTGGAAGGACGCGGGCATTCCGCTCGAAGCGGTGCTGCGTGGCATTGACGCCACTTTCGAAAAGTGGGAACGGCGCCCCAAGCGATTCCAGAAAGTGAACGGCCTGGCCTACTGCTCGCAGGAAGTGCTGGCTGCGGCGGAGGAGATGAAGGAAGCCGCCGTCGGTGAGGCCCCAAGAGACGCGAAGAACACGGGGCTAGACCATTCCGCGGTGGTGGAGTTCTTGAATGGCAATGCTGAGCAACTGGATCAGGTGCAACTGCCAGCAACAGCGCAAACGCTGGCACAAGAGACCGCCTCAACCTTGCGCACTCTGGCGGCTTCATTGTCGCAAGACCGGTTGCTGTCCATGGAGGACTTGGAGCGACGATTGACGGTGGCGGAGGAAAAGATATTTGCCGCTTTGCTGGCGGCGACACCAGATGAAGCATTGCTCGCGGTCCGCACCGAAGCGGACCGTGACCTGGCGCCCTATCGCCGCAAGATGAGCGCGCCGCAAATCGAACAGCTTCACAAACAGTATGTCCACAAGCGAGTGTTGGAGCAGTACCAGGTTCCGCGATTGAGTTTGTTCTACATGTAGGCCTTATTTGCAAATAGAGATCGAAAAACTGGTTTACGGTGGTGACGGCTTGGGGCGTATGCCGGCTGACGAGCAGGGTCGGGGCAAGACCGTGTTCGTACGGTTTGTTCTTCCAGGCGAGCGGGTCGACATTTCGTTAATCGAGAGCCGCACAGGCTTCGCGCGCGCCAAGCTAGAGAAAGTCGTGACGCCGTCACTGGAACGGGTTGCGCCGGGATGTCCATACTTCGGCAACTGCGGCGGATGCCACTACCAGCACATAAGCTACGAGGCGCAGTTACGGCACAAGGCCGAAATTCTGCGCGAGACCTTGCGCCGCACCGCCCAGCTTGAACTGCAGCACGAAATTCAGCTACATCCTTCGTCGCCGTGGAACTATCGCAACCGCACCCGTATGCATGTGCGCCACACCCCTGAGTTTACCCTGGGCTACTACCGTCACTCGTCTCATGATGTGCTTCCGGTGGAGTCGTGTCCGATTAGCTCTCCACTGATCAACCAGGCGATTGCCGCAGTGTGGATTCTCGGTCGCGACGGCGCTGCTCCGAAGTCTCTGCACGGCGTGCAATTCTTCGCCAATCACGATGACACGCAGCTTCTGGTGGAAGCCTATGTCCAGCCCGGCGGCAACTCTGCAGAATTACAGCCTTTCGCTGCAGCGCTGCACAGCATTTTGCCATCGGTTCACGGAGCTGTGGTTTTTTCAGCCTCGTCCATCGAAGACGAAAGCCGCCAGCATGCGCCGCTGACCGCCGCTTATTCGCAGAGTATCCAGGCAATCGGCGGCGATTCACTTATGTACCACGCTGTGGGACAGCAGTACCGGGTCAGCGGAGGATCGTTCTTCCAGACCAATCGCTACTTGGTTAATACTCTCGCGAAGGTGGTGACCGCCAACAGAGGAGGACGCGCCGCACTCGATCTCTATGCGGGGGTCGGCCTGTTTACGCTCCTGCTGGCCCGTAAGTTCGACCAGGTGCTGGCGGTGGAATCATCACAAAATTCGTTCGCGGATTTGCGCCGCAACCTGCCCGGCAACGTGAAATGCATCCGTGCGACCACCGAACATTTTCTCGCCGAGCGCGGTACCAAGCTCGCGCCCGACCTCGTAGTTGTCGATCCGCCGCGAGCTGGGCTCGGCGAAAAAATCGCCGCGGCGCTCGGTCGTATGTCCGCCTCCCGTGTGACGTACGTCTCATGTGATCCGGCAACCCTCTCTCGCGACCTTCGCCGGCTGTTAGAATCAGGTTTTCGGGTCGAGCAGGCACACCTTGTGGATATGTTCCCACAGACCTTTCACATGGAAACGGTTCTGCATTTGATGCGTTGACCCTCGACGACTCGCCCGGAGGACCAATGTACGCGCTCGCCATTCTTCGTTATCGGAAGCCGCTGGAAGAAGTTTTGAAGCACGTTGACGCTCACCGCGCCTATTGCCAGGGCCTGAAGCAGGAGAAACTGTTGATCGCTTCCGGACCGCTGGTGCCGCGTTCGGGTGGCGCCATGCTGCTGCGGGTTCCCGACGACGATGCTCAGGCGACGCTGGATAGTATCCGCGACAACGATCCGTACAGCCGGTTCGGGGTCGCGCAATACGAAGTGTGGCCCTGGGCCCCGGCTTTTGGCGAGGAGGACCTGGACCGCTTGTAACCACCCGGGTAGCTGAGGTAGCGCGACTGGACGTTCGGTGGCGACAACCTCCTCTTCGACGATCATCGTACCGGCATCCGCATCTGCGGAACCGTTGCTCTACTGCGGCGGTAAGGAACCGGTTTTCCTGGCAGCTCTTGCTTTTTCCATCGGAATCATCGCAGCCAACTATCTCTGGCGTTCGCCCCAAGTCTGGCTGATCGCGTGTCTGGTTGCGCTCCTTGGCACGGCATTCTTCTATCGCCGCTCGCCACAGGTCGCTTTTGGATTGGTCCTTCTGGCGATGATTCCGCTCGGCGGATTTTATCTTCAGTCTCGTGATGCCGCCGCTCCCACGATCGCGGAGAACCTCCAGCCCTTGGCCAATGGCGACGAACCGGTTGATGTGACCGCTTGTGTAATTCGCGAAGGATTGATTCGCGACAGCCCCTATGGTGGCAACCAGGAGTCAGTGGACGTAACCGGCGAGCGGCTTCAACTTGGTGACTACGTGTTCAATGCGCCTGTCGGCATTCGCCTTACGATCTACAGCAAGCAGACCGAGGAGGACGAAGCTCGCGACGAAGGAACCGGCTCGCCGCTTCTGGTGTACACCTACGGCCAGCGGTTGCGTTTTATTGCGAAGCTACGGATGCCGCGCAATTATCGCAATCCAGGCGCGATGGACATGGCCGGCTATCTGGCGTCACAAGGCATTCGCCTGACCGGTTCTTCGCCGGCCAGCAGCGTGGAAGTATTGCCGGGATTCGTAGGCAGCCGTATTGGGTTGTGGAGGAGCGCCGCGCGTCGCAGCGTATTGGCGCACATCATGCAGCTTTGGCCCGGCGAACGTGGCGCGCTGATGCAGGCAATGCTCATCGGAGGACGGGCCTTCTTCGGGCGCGACATCAAGACGGAATTCCAGCGCACCGGGACCTATCACATCCTGGTCGTATCGGGCATCAACGTAGGCATTCTCGCCTTTGCGGTCTTCTGGGCGCTGCGCAAGCTGCCCTTGGGCGAGACTTGGGCCACCATCCTCACCATCTTCCTCTCGTGGGGATACGCATTCCTTGCTGATCTCGGCTCACCCATTGTGCGTGCCACGATAACGTTAGGGATTTATCTGGTGACCCGCCTGCTGTTTCGTGAGCGGGCTGCGCTCAACGGGCTCGGCATTGCTGCCCTGGGCATCTTGCTGGTGAATCCGCGGACCCTGTTCGAAGCCAGCTTCCAGCTCACATTTCTTTCCGTGATCGCCGTGGCTGGCATCGCTGTGCCCGTACTACGGAAAACTGCGTACCCATTCCGTAAGGCGCTCAGCAATCTCGATTCGCCTGCCTTCGATTTCGCGCTTCCGACGCCAGCTGCGCAATTTCGTTTCGATGTACGACTGGTTCGCAACCTGGTTGAGAACATCTGCAACCGCCGAGTTGCGAACTTCGTGGTTATCGGCTTTATTCGATTTGTCATTGGCGCCGGTGAGCTGCTGTTCACGTCCACCGTTATCCAGATCGCGCTGGCGTTGCCGATGGCTTGGTACTTTCACCGCGCCACAACCATGGCGTTGCCTGCCAACGCACTAGTGATCCCAATCGCAGGCATTCTGTTGCCGGCCGCCGTAGTTGCGGTTGCAGCTTCCTACGTGGGCCATTGGTTGGCCTGGTTACCGGCGCTCATCACACGATTCGCCCTGGATGCGCTGACTGGGACCATTCATATCATCGGCCATATGAGAGTCTCCGAGGTTCGAGTAGCTACGCCAGCGCTACTGTTCTGCTGCGCCGCGGCGGCTGCGTTCGGGCTCGCCCTGTTATTGGCGCGACGGCGGATGAGTTGGGTCGCAGTTGGGCTCACGGGACTGCTGGCGGCGGCGGTTTTGATCGTCGTGGTCCCTCCCAAGCCGCAATGGCGACCAGGAACTTTTGAGGTCACCGCAATCGATGTCGGTCAGGGTGATTCGCTGCTCTTGATCACTCCTGAGGGCAAGACGCTTCTCATGGATGCCGGTGGCATACCCGGTAACGCACGATCTGATTTCGATGTTGGCGAAGAGGTAGTGTCGCCGTATCTGTGGTCACGGGGCATTCGGCGGCTCGACGCGGTGGCTATTTCGCACGCCCATACCGACCACATCGGTGGGATGCGCAGTGTGATTGCGAATTTTCAGCCGCATGAGCTTTGGTATGGGGTTGAATCTCCCAGCTTGGGCTTTGTGGCCGTCGAGCAGGCGGCACGCTCAAATCATGTGGAGCTTAAGCCGTACGTTGCCGGTCAATCGTTTGACTTCGGAAGCGTTCAGGTGCGCGTGCTCAACCCACAGCCGGGATGGCGGCCCAGCGACCCCCCGCAGGATGACGAGTCGCTGGTTCTGCGCATGGAGTATGGCGGGAATTCCGTGTTACTGGTGGGGGACTCGCATAAGCGGATCGAGAAGTTCCTGGTAGAGGAAGCTCCGCGATCCGATTTGCTCAAGGTTGGGCATCACGGCAGCGCGACTTCCAGCTCGCCCGAATTTCTCGCAGCCGTGAAGCCGCGCTACGCCGTGGTTTCGGTAGGTTTCTACAACTCGTTCAAACATCCTCGG
This sequence comes from uncultured Acidobacteriaceae bacterium, assembly GCA_963720135.1. Taxonomy (GTDB): domain Bacteria; phylum Acidobacteriota; class Terriglobia; order Terriglobales; family Acidobacteriaceae; genus Bog-257. The sequence goes on along the minus strand of CAVREJ010000014.1, from coordinate 106,330 downwards.
CCGGACGTGATGGAGCGCTACGCCGACGCTCACATTCCAACTTACCGGACCGACCTCTCCGGGGCCGTCTCGTTCTTTCTCGACGGCACCAATATCACGGCTCGGCCGGTTCCTCGCTGATGGCCTCGTCGGCATCGGTGGCAGGATTCCGGCGATACTCCTCGATGGTCTGCCGTGCTTCCTCGGCTTGATCGCGCCGCACCAGCACTACAACGCCACCCACTCCGGGCAGGATGTCCTGGGGAGCTTCGCGGTTTTGGGTGATCGCGTCAATACCGGCCGACTGCAGCAAACCGCGCACCACCATCGCCTCTGACTCTTCGTCGGTATCAAAAACCTTTACCAGTTCTTCATGATCGTTTGCCTCTGCCATGGTCCCTCCAGTGGGTTCAATGCAAAATGGTGGTTGTCGCTGTCACGACCGCTATGTTTCCCGGCTGCAATTGTGCCGTTTGGGTGTATGATGCCGCCCACCGCGTTGGAGCGCAACGGCACGGTCGAGTCGGACATCCAAATTGTAGCGGAAAGTAAGGGAAGACGATTTCGGGCCGCGAATGGCGGCTGTTTTCTTTCGAGGATTCTATGGGGTTATCGGAACGCAGGGAAGAGGTTATACCACAACTTAGCAGCGAGCAGCAGGAACAGGAAGAGGAACGGCGCAAGCTGCGTCGCCTGCAGGTGATGATGAACATGGTGATGTCAGTCATCAGCCAGGACCAGGAACTCACCGTGGAAGAGGCCGCCGAACTGGTGGCCAACACCAAGCGCGCTGCGCTAGCTATGTTCCCCGACAAGGAGTTCGCCTACGACATCCTCTACAAACCGCGGCTGCAGCGGTTGATGGCGGAACGTTTCCGCATGCAATGACAACTACTTGCTGATGCTGGTCAGGTAAATCGTCAGGGTGCCCCACAAAAGTTTGGCGCGCATCTGCACTGGGAGATGTCGAGCGTCGTCGCTGTACCAAATCCAAATCCGCCCACGATTCTTCAGAATTCCCGAGTCGCCCTCCGGCCCCACACGAATGGTTTGGAATGTCCCGGCTGGAGTCTTTACCTGTTCTTTGCCTTCCACGTGCGCCTGCACGGTTACGGTCTTGCTTCCATCATTCAAAGGGAATGTGTAGTTGGCGCCTTGCTGCAGCTGGAGGCTGCCAACATAAAAAATTCCCGACAGAACGTCGGTCACGCAGCCGGGAATATCGTTTTCAGTCTTCTTCTGCTGATTATCTTTCAGGTTGCGTTCTTCCAGAATGGCCTTGCCGCGCGCGTAATCGTATGAGATCACGGTCTCGCGGCGGTGCGAGCCTTCCTCGGTGTGCTTCAACAGCTTGTAGGAGCACAGACTCTTGGCGTCGAAGTACGAGTTGAAGCGGTCCTGCACACGATAGAGCAATGCGACCACCCCGCTGGAGTCGGCGGCCGCAGCCACGTGCTCCTGCGATCCTGTGCGCTCGATGCGCACGGTCGCGACTCCTGCGGTCCAGAAGCGCCATTCCCCTTCGTAGTGCAACGTCTGCCCATGCGGGAACTCGTAGCCGGAACGTAAGGGCTCGATGTGCGCTGATGCGCCAATTCTTGTTTCTTGCAGCGGCTGCGCCGTATGCGCCGCTTGCGGGCCAGGAATGGCCTGCCCGCTGAGTCCGAGCGATACAGCAACTGCCAACAGGATTGTGAGCGCGGCACTGCTGCGTGTAATCAGATTCGTCCTCACCTGTGAAGCCACAGGATCTTTGCTACCAGTGCCGCCAGCATGGCAGCAGAGCCCAGCAGGGCATTGTACTCGCGATGTTGCCAATATAGCCGGCGCGAGAAGCCGTCGATGATTTGACGGAACAGCAACGTGTGGGGAAGCAGGCGCGGCACCCGGCGCGCGTATTCGTCGTAAGCTGAAAATTGTTGTTGCAAAAATGCTTCTTCGGCACGGATGACCGGCACGTAGATAAGCGCGAACATCACCGGGATCGCGACGGCCACACAAACGTCACGAGCGGCGACGGCGAACCCGATCGCGATGATGATCGATCCGAGATAGAGAGGATTGCGCACATAGGCGTAGGGCCCGGTCATAGTCAATTCCTGGTTCTTCTTGACCTGTCCCGAGGCGGCAGCGCGGATGGCGAGACCGAGCGACGCAATCAGAGCGCCAACGACGAGACACCTCCATGTTGGCTTAGCGCGCCAAAGGTAAAAAATCGCAAACACAAATCCCGTGGGTACTCGGATACGGCGGGCCACACGATTCCACTCAGCCATGCTTTTCCCCGAGCAACTGGTCGGCCGCTTCTATCACCGCTTGCGGCTTGATCGAAACCAGGCCCTCATCTCGACGATCGGTGTGCGTCGAGCTGAAGACGCTGTCGGGACTGCGCAAGACTACGCTGGGCGTGCCGAAAGGACCGTTGCGCTCGGGTCGTGTTGGCCCGAACAATGCGACCACGGGAACGCGCAACGCTGCCGCCAGATGCATGGGGCCCGTATCTCCACCAATGAAAAGGTGGGCGCGCCGCGTCAGAGCGATCAATTCTCCTGGCGAACACTTCAATGGGACAGTCACTCCGCCGCTGGAGTTACGGACCGCTTCCGCCAATGCTTCTTCGCCTGGACCATGGTTGACAAGCACGACCATGCCGCGGTCTGTCAAGGCGCGGGCCACCGCGCCGAATGACTCCGCAGGCCAGCACTTTGCTCCCCAGCCCGCCCCTGGATTGAGGATCACCGCCGGCTTGCCGCCAAGCATTTCAGATTGGCGATCGGCCCACACCTCGATCGCGGGATCAATGGGAAAGGGCGGCTGAACGTATTCAAGCGGTTGCCCTGCAAGCTCCGACGCGAGTGAAAGCGCATGCTCGATCACGTGAGCCCCTCGTACATCAAGAGTATGGGTGTAGAACATTCGCGCCGGGCCCTCGCGCGGCTGCGATGAGCCGACGCGGATCGCAGCGCCTGTGGAACGCGCTGCGAGCGCCGAACGTATGGCACCCTGGAGGTCGAGCGCGACGTCGTACTTCCTTGCGCGCACTTCGCGCCGACACGATCGGATCTCGCGCCATGTCACACCCGACATCAGCGCCTTGCGCCAACTGGAGAATTTGGCCACATGCACCCAATCGGCAAGTGGCTTGCGTTCCGAACGCGCAGCGAATCGTTCCGAATCACGCGCACACAACAACTCCGCCCAACGCTCTTCCACCAGCCATCCAACTTGCAAATCAGTTTTGACCTGGCGTAAGGCGGCAATCGCCGGCATGGCGTGAATGATGTCGCCCATCGCGCTGAGCCGCACCACCAGAAGCCGGCCCATTGCGAAGATGGCGAGATGCCGTTCGCTAGAGATGAACTTCTGCCTTTGTGGCAATACTGGAGCGCTCACCGTTGGCTATGTCCTCCGCTCCAGGATTGCAGCCGCGCGAGAAAGTCGGTAGTCGAGTGGTCTTTAGGGTCGCCGACGATTTCGATTCGCCCCCCATATGCCAGCACCTCTTCGCGTTCGGGGACATTCTCTCGCGTGTAGTCACTACCCTTCGCCTGCACATCGGGGCGGATATCGCGAATCAGGGCGCGCACGTCAGGTTCGTCAAAAATAACTACGGCATCCACGTCAGTCAGGGCCGCGACAATCTCCGCGCGCTCCGCAGCTGGCATCAGCGGGCGGCCCGCTCCCTTGAGATCGGTGACGCTCTCGTCCGAATTCATCGCCACTACCAGCTTCCCGCCCAGCGCCTTCGCGCCACGCAGATAGCGGATGTGCCCCACATGCAACAGGTCAAAGCAGCCGTTGGCCAGCACGACCGGCTCGCCGGCGTGGCGCCACTCTGCCACGCGCTCCCGCAAAGCATCGCGGGAAAGAATTTTTTGTCTGCAGTCGTTCACGAAGAGGTTGTTGCGGAATACTGGTCGATGGCCGCCAGCAATTCCTTGTTCGAGACCGTTGCCGTGCCGCGCTTCATCACCACGATGCCGCCGGCGAAGTTAGCCAGCCGGGCGGCCGAAGCGGTATCGGCTCCGGTGGCCAGAGCAGCAGTGAAGGTCGCGATTACAGTGTCTCCGGCTCCGGTCACATCCACCACCTGGTCGGAGCCATGTATGGGTATGATCAGCGGCGGCGTATCTTTTTCGAACGCGACCATGCCGTCGCGGCCGCGCGTGATCACCAATGACTCAAGTGCCATCTCCTTTATCAGCTGCTCGCCGGCGCAGAACAGTTTCCTGTCGTCACGGCCAATCTTAATGCCCAACGCCTCTTCCACCTCCGGCTCATTGGGCGTGGCCGCGGTAACTCCCTCGAAGTCCAGCATGCGATAGCGGGAATCAAGAGTGACCGGCTTGTTCGCCAGGCAGCGGTTCGACTTGATGAAGTTGAGCAACCTCGGAGACGCCGCGCCATATCCGTAGTCGGAAATCAGGAAGGCATCCGATGCAGTTGCGTATTCCCGCGCTGCATTCACCAGCTTCAACAGCACCGGATGCAATTCGTCCAGAGGGTTGGGTTCACGATCCACGCGCACCACCTGCTGGCGGCTGGTGTGCGACATGCCCGCAAGAATGCGGCTCTTGGTAGTGGTGGTATGGTGCTTCACGCGCTCGATGCCACTGGTGGGAATTTTTTTTTCGTGCAAGCGCTCGACCAGCAAGCTGCCAGCCTCGTCATCTCCCACCACTCCGACGGGAAGAACATTGACGCCCAGCGAAGCCAGGTTCATTACCGCATTGCCGCCGCCGCCAGGGACTACGGTTCGCTCACGATGCTTGAGGATCAGCACCGGCGCCTCACGTGACACCCGCGCAATCTCGCCAAAGATAAATTCGTCTGCGACTAAATCGGCGAGGACGGCGATGGAGACGTCGCCGAATGACTGGACGATCTTCTTCCAGCGGTCCGTGTCTTTTAGGTGCCTGGTCATGAACTCAAATGAACGCCCTGTGTCTTAGATCGAGCAACGGGGCAAGGAGCAATCGTTGATTGTCTCACGCGGGTCTCCGCTTTCGCTTGCTAACCGTGGCCAGTATGAACGCCAAGACGGCGGGCGCGTTGTGTAACCGCATTCTGGCCGGTACAACATGTATAGGTTGTAGCGCTTCAAGATGTCCGTCAAGATTGACCGCGTCTTTCTCCGTGGTAACGAATGCCGCCGCGCCATGCTGCTCGCGTAGTTGCAGCAGGTGGCGAATGTCGTGAGCCGAATACCGATGATGATCGCGAAAGGTACGCGCGCCGGCCAACGTAACTCCCGCCGCGCGCAACTGGTCGATAAAACTCTGCGGCCGCGCGATGCCGCAGAATACCAGGCATGGCTCTTTCGTTTGGGGAGGGACAATGTCGCGGGTCATGCGCCAGAGCTGCTGGCGTGCGAGCCCCAGTCCGTCTTCCGCCGTATCATTGGCCAGCACGACCGCATCTGCGCGGGCCAGCGACGAAAGCGGCTCGCGCAGCCTACCGGTTGGTAGCAACGAATCCTGTGCGTCGGTGGACGTAGCCAACACGATGTCGAATTCGCGCGCCAGCCGACGATGCTGGAAGCCATCGTCAAGCAAGTGCAGGCGTGGCCCAGATTGCTCCTCGCTCAATCGGCCGGCGGCGTAGCGGTCCTCGCCGACGATGACCGGTACGCCCAACTTTCGCGCGATCAGCAGAGCCTCATCACCATATTCGTGCGCGGATCCCGTGGGATCGACCCGCACCACTCCCTTGGTCAGGCGCCGGTAGCCACGCGAGAGGACATCAAAGGGAATGTTGTGCTCTTTCAGCAACTCGCCCAGCAAAATAAGGAATGGAGTCTTGCCTGATCCTCCGACGGTGAGATTACCGATACTCACCACGGGTCCTTGCAGGTGTCTGTGGGTCAGCGTCCCACGATCATAAAGTTGATTTCGCGCATGCACGGCAGCGCCATAGAGAGCTGCAAGCGGATTCACGCGCGCCGCCCCGAGGCGAGTTCTGCCCCGCTCAGGACACCTTGCGCCGATAGCAACCCCAGCAGCGCTTGCACGGTCCTTTCGGTTGCGCCTTGCTGCGAGCGCATGACCTCTAAGGCCCGACCGCCAAGCGCAGAGCGTAGGTCAGGGTCCTCAAGCAATTGCAGCACGGTCGAGGTCAGCGACTGCGGAGTGATCACTCGCAAAGCGTCTGCTTTGCGGAAGACCTCGATGATGTCGCGAAAGTTCTCTGTATGCGGTCCAACCAGAATCGGTGTCCCGAACTGCGCCGCTTCCAGCACATTGTGTCCACCCCGTGGCACCAGGCTGCCGCCAACAAACGCCACATCCGCAAACTCATACAGGCTGGCCAACTCGCCAATGCTGTCGAGCAGGAAAACCCCTCCTGCCATTGGGCTGTCATCCTCCCATTGCGAGCGCCTCAGGTAACGCACGCCGGACGACTCGAGCAGCGACGCAACCACATCGAACCGCTCGGGATGCCGGGGCGCCAACAGCAACACTGCGTTGGGATATTGCGTTGCCACTTGGCGGAACATATCCAGTAACATCGCCTCTTCACGATCGAGTGTGCTGCCCGCCACCAGCAATGGTCCAATCTCGTCCCGCCTTCTAGCGTCGAATGCCGTTGCAATAGCCGGCCTGGCAGGCTTCTTTACTTCAAACTTCAGATTTCCGCTCACGCTCACGCGCTCAGCAGGCGCCCCCATCTGAACCAAGCGGCGCGCGTCTTCCTCGGTTTGTGCCAGTAAGAGCTGCACGTTTCTCATTACCTGCCTTAGGAGTTTCTGGAATCGCAGGTAGTTGGGCAAGGAGCGGTCAGAAACGCGCGCATTCACCACGGCAACACCGGCTCCCGAACGTCGTGCCCAACGCAGCAGATTAGGCCAGAATTCGCTTTCTGCCAGCACAAGCAATTTTGGACGAAACGCCTGCAAATACGCGCGCACCGCGAAAGGCAGATCAATGGGAAAATAAAAAACATTGTCCGCGCCGAAGCGCTCGCGCGCCAGTTTCTGCCCGGTATCTGTTGTGGTTGAAACCACGACGCGCCAGGCTGGCAAATGCATCTTCAGCTCATCGATGACTCGCGATATTGCCAGCACCTCGCCCACCGAGACCGCGTGGATCCAAATCGTGCTGGTCGCGACCTGGTTAAGCCGGTCGGGAACTTTGCCTAAACGCTCGCTCAATCCGGTGCGGTACTTGCCGTGGCGCAGCATCTCCAGCAGCCACCAGGGTGCGCTTAGCACCAGTGCGAAGAGCAGGAGAATGCTGTACAGGAAATACACGCTGCGATTGTAATTGGGCCAGAACGATGATCCAAACCGGCGAGGAGTTGAGCGCAGCTTCCTGATAGCGGATAATCCCGGTATGCTATCGCGTCGTCGTCCTTTTTTCTGGTTTGCCAGCCTGACCATCGTATTTTCATCGGTGGCGCTTTGGGCGTCCAAAGAATTCATTCCTCCCAAGGCAGGGAACGCAAATACCTACGCGTCTAAAGACACCCATCCTAACGAGCACGTCACTGCCGCCGTGGATGTGTACAATTCCCCTCCAAAGGCTGACATTTTTTTCACGCACTTCAACCAGGAGGGAATTCTGCCCGTCTTTCTGGTCATCACCAATGATGGTGACCAGCCGATTACCGTGAACAAAATGCAAGCGGAATTGGTGACGCCCCACCGTAACAAGCTCGAAGGGCTAGACGTGGACGACGTCTTCCGTCGGGTGGCCCACATCCAGGGGAACAGCACTAATCCCAATCCGCACGCCGGTCCCATACCGCTTCCTGGAGGAACCAAAAACAAGAAGGCCCAACAGCAGTACGATGAACTGATGCGGGCGAAATTCACCGCAGAGGCGGTCGAGCCGCACTCGACCAAGTCGGGCTTTCTATTCTTCGATGTGCGGGGCATTAAGGAACCGGTGGACGGTGGGCACATCTATCTCACCGGAGTCCGCGACAGCAATGGCAACGAGTTGATGTACTTCGAGATTCCGCTGACTCCGTCGAGCGCAGCGGTGTCCGGGAGATAATCGATTTGCCCTTAAGCAAGAGAGGCCGTTATGCGTCGGGTATCTTATCGCACTGTACAAGTTGATGGTCTGTCCATCTTTTATAGGGAGGCTGGCCCGCCAGATGCATCGACTCTTCTTCTGCTGCACGGCTTTCCTTCTTCGTCGCGGATGTTCGATCCGTTGCTCGTTCGTCTGTCCGACCGCTATCACTTGATCGCGCGTGACTATCCTGGTTTCGGCCACAGTGATGCGCCCGATCCCACGACATTCGCTTATACCTTCGATCACATTGCCACAATAATCGATCACTTTACCCAGGCTGTCGGTCTCTCCCACTACAACCTCTACATGCAGGACTATGGCGGTCCGGTGGGCTTTCGTCTCGCGATTGCACACCCCGAGCGCGTCGAGGCGCTGATCATTCAGAATGCGGTTGCCCATGAAGATGGCCTTGGCCCCCTTTGGAAAGCGCGGCGCGCCTTTTGGGCGGATCGCGTCACGAATGAGGATGCTCTGCGGGCAAACTTTGTGTCGTTCGCAGCAACACGACAGCGTCATCTCGGCAGCGATCCAGATCTGGAGCAATATGACCCGGATCTATGGACAGATGAGTTCGCGTTTCTCAGCCGGCCGGGGCAAGCATCGATTCAAAGCGATTTGTTTTACGACTATCGCACGAACGTTGCTGCGTATCCGGCGTGGCAGGCTTGGCTACGCAAGAACCAGCCGCGCACTCTCGTTATCTGGGGGAAGTACGATCCGTCTTTCCAGGTCGCCGAGGCTGAGGCATACCGCCGCGACCTGCCCAAGGCTCAGGTTCACATAATTGATGCCGGTCATTTCGCTCTAGACACCGCGGCAGATCAGATCGCAGAGTTGATTCGGGGCTTTCTGGCTTAAGTACAAATCTCCAGCGCGTTTCGAAGGTCCCTCGAAACACCTGATCCGCGGCGCTCGCCACTATAATCAAGACATGGCCACCACGCCGGAAGCCCCTGTCGCAGCGCAGTCCAGGTACGAACCGGTCATCGGGCTGGAAGTCCACGTCCAGCTGCTGACCCGCACTAAAATCTTCTGCGGCTGCTCGACCCAGTTTGGTGATCCCCCGAACACGAATGTCTGCCCAGTTTGTCTGGGTTTGCCGGGCCCGTTGCCGGTCTTGAACCAGCGGGCCGTTGAGTTTGCGGTACTTGCTGCGACCGCGTTGAATTGCAAAATCAATGAGGCGTCGATCTTCGCTCGCAAGAACTACTTCTATCCCGACCTGCCCAAGGGTTACCAGATTTCGCAGTACGACAAGCCGCTCGCCGAACATGGCCACATTGAAATCAAAGGCGCGACGGGCCCCAAGAAGATCGGCATCACGCGCGTGCACCTGGAGGAAGACGCCGGCAAGAGCCTGCACGATGGCCTTCCCGACAGCAGCGAATGGACCTCCATTGACCTTAATCGCTCGGGAGTGCCGCTGATTGAGATCGTCAGCGAACCCGATATCGCCTCGCCTGACGAAGCTTACGAATATCTCACGCGGCTGAAGGAGATCATCCTGTACACCGGTGTCAGTGACTGCAACATGGAAGAAGGTTCGCTGCGTTGCGACGCCAATGTCAGCATCCGGGCGCGCGGCGAAACTAAGTTCGGCACCAAGGCGGAAGTGAAGAACGTCAATTCCTTTCGTTTTATCCGCCACGCGCTGGAATACGAGATCGAGCGCCAGCAGCAGGTTCTCGAGTCGGGTGGCAAGATTGTGCAGGAGACGCGGCTCTACAACCCCGCTGAGGGCAAGACCTATAGCATGCGCTCCAAGGAGCAGGCGCACGATTACCGTTATTTTCCCGAGCCTGACCTGCTGCCGCTGGTGGTCGATGAGAAGTGGCGCAAACAGATCACGGAACAAATGCCCGAGCTACCCGCCGCCCGGCGCGAGCGTATGGTTGTGCAGTATGGCATCACCGAGTATGACGCGACCACGCTGACCAGCACTCGCGCTCTGGCCGATCAGTTCGAAGAAGCCGCAAAGGCCGCAAAGAATCCCAAGCGTGTCTCTAACCTGGTGCAGAGTGAACTGCTCGGACGGCTGAAGGCTGCGGGGCTGGAAATCGAGCAGTCGCCGATTTCGATGAAGGGCATTGCCATGTCGGCAGACTTGGTCGAGAGCGGTGCCCTCAGCGGCAAGATGCTGAAGGAGCTTTATGATCTCGCTTTCCAGCGTGGCGAAGACTTCCCCGCGGTCTACGAGAAAGAAAAGCCCCAGCAGCTGACTGACACCGCAGCCATCGAGAAGATCATCGACGAGGTGATCGCCGCCAATCCCAGGCAGTTGGAGCAGTACCGCGCCGGCAAAGAAGACCGTGATCGGCTTCTTCGTCGGGCAGGTCATGAAGGCGTCCAAGGGACAGGCCAATCCGGCGCTGGTGAACGAACTTCTGGCTAAGAAGCTGGAATAGTCGATGGCTGGCTGTCAGGTTATTTCGGCCCTGCCAGCGACACGCACAGATGATGATCGAGCGCCACTCCGGTTGTCGAAGATTAATCCCGCTTGCTTGAACCAGGAGAATGGAGTAACTACAGCATCGGATTGACCTGCCTAGGATTTGTTACCCTGTAGTTTCCATGAGATTGCGCCTTTATTGGCTGGCCGGAAGTCTGCTTGCGATCGCAACCCTCCCCGGATGCGGAACTACCGGAGCGCCGCAACCGCCATCGTTGCAACTGGCGCGTCCGGTTGACGATTTGACCGCCTCACGCAAAGGCAGCCGCGTCGATCTCGAGTGGACGCTGCAGCGTAAGAATACCGACCGGACCCTGGTCAAGCATCCGCCCGCCGTCCGCATCTGTCGTCGCGAAGGCATTGGGCTGATGGGCACCTGTGACGTGGTGGCCGAAGTTCCTGCGCCGAAGCTCTCTCCGCAGCTGAAACTGAAGGCAAAGGAAGAGTTACCGGCCATTCCGATGCATTACGTGGATTCTCTGCCGCCACAGTTAGAGCAGCAAAATCCGGCGGACTTTGTCACCTATGCAGTGGAAGAGATCAACGCTCACGGCCGCAGTGCCGGGCTCTCCAATCAAGTGCCGATTCCAGCCGCTCCGACGATCCCCGCGCCTGACGATCTGTCGGCCCAAGTCAGCGGGGAAGGCGTGCGCATCTCGTGGACCGGGCCTGCTCCCCCTGCGGCGCCCGCTGGTCTGACCTACCGCTACCGCATCATGCGAAAGCCAGTTGGTGGACCCGCGTATGTCGTGTTGGCCGATGTAGAGCCTGCGGCCACCGGATCGTATCTCGACAAGACATGCGAGTGGGAGCAGAAGTACGAATATCGCATCACCACGGTCACCCAGGTCGTGTCGCATGGCGTCAACACCGCGGTCGAGGGCGACGATTCGCCGCCGGTAGAGGTCTTCACGCGTGACATCTATCCGCCGGCCCAGCCCGCCGGACTGCAGGCAGTGTTCTCCAGCGTGGGCCAGAAGCCATTCATCGACCTCACGTGGGCGCCGAATGTAGAGAGCGATCTCGCGGGATACAACGTCTTCCGGCGGGTCGAAGGCGGGCAGTTTGAAAAGCTGAACAAGCAATTGGTGCAGACCTCGTCATTCCGCGACGAGAATGTCGAGCCCGGCAAAAAATATATTTATTCCGTTTCTGCTGTTGATCTGCGGGGCAATGAGAGCCAACGCTCCGCCGAAGCCAGCGAAACAGTCCCGGACAAGTAGAGTTCATCGAGGTCCTAATGTCCTACTGCCGATTTCAATATCAGAGTGTCAACCGTTATGGACTCATCGAGAATGTGGGCGGCGTCGAGACCATTACCCGCACAATGGCGACTGCTCCACGTTCCTGGTCTGAGTTTGACGGCGCTGAACGCGGCGATCTACCACTGAGCCAGGTCCGCCTGCTGTCCCCGGTGGAACCGTCGAAGGTGGTTTGTATCGGGCGCAATTATCGCGAACACGCGAAAGAGTTGAACCATCCGATACCCACCGAGCCGCTGTTCTTTCTGAAGCCGCCATCTTCCGTCATCGCCACCGGCGACGACATTCGCCGGCCTAACAGGTTGTCGCAACGTGTGGACTACGAAGGCGAACTAGGGGTTGTGATTGGCAAGACTTGCTACCGCTTGCGCGAAGGCGATGATGTGGGCCCTTACATACTTGGCTATACCTGCGTGAACGACGTAACCGCTCGCGACTTGCAGGAGAAAGATGGTCAGTGGACGAGGGCCAAAGGGTTCGACACTTTTTGCCCCGTCGGCCCGGTTGTTGCGGAGATCCTCGATCCCTGGAAGGGGGTAAACGTTCAAACTCGTGTGAACGGCCAGTTGCGACAGAATGGGACGACTGTGGACTTCCTCTTTCCGCTCGATGTACTCATTCACTACATCGCGCAGGTCATGACTCTGGAACCCGGAGATCTGATTGCCACGGGAACGCCTGTCGGTGTGGGTCCGCTACAACCCGGAGATTCCGTCGAAGTGACCGTCGAGGGCGTCGGAACGCTGAGGAATCCGGTGGTGAATCTAGATTAGGCGCTTCCCCGACAGTAGTCCCACGCAGGTTATTCGCTCAGGTAAACTCCGAAATGGTAGCTATTTTTCGATTCCCTTGCGGTACCCCATGCGATTATCTTGGGGACAAGAGTCAGCGAGACTTCCGCGGCCCTAGCCATGAATGCACTCCGCCTGTATCCGGTCCTCGCCTTCGGAGCCACCGCCGCCATCGTTGGCTATGCCCTGCTTTCACGCCGGAACAAGAAATCACCTGAGCAGTTGGAACGCGAGCGTAGGACGCAGCTCACCCTGGGTGGCCGCATCATCGACGGCAACGTCATCGACGTACTGGAGTTGCAGGAGAGTGAATCCGGCCAGCAGATGACGCTCCTGATCTACAAGTACGATGTCGCTGGCGTGACCTACGAGGCATCGCAGGATGTGACCCATCTGCGCCAGTTCATTGACTTGTATTCCTGTCGCCTGGGCCTGCCGGCTTCTGTGAAATATGATCCCCACAATCCTGGAGACTCGGTGGTCATTTCCGAAACCTGGACCGGACTGCGCAAATCGCCCATTCGCGTGCCAGCCTCTGCCGTCACTAAGTCCAGCACTTTTGTGTGACTTTTCCTCGTCCACAGCGTCTGGTTCTTTATCGGGAATCCCCGATGCGCAGGACACTGCCGCAATCACGGTCCTGAACACTCGAATTGCTACAATGGAAGCTTATGCATAGCCCGCCCACGCTAATCGCCGCCTTCGTGGCAGGATTGCTGTCGTTTCTTTCTCCTTGCGTGCTTCCGCTCGTACCCGGCTATGTGTCGCTGATCTCGGGAGCCACGGTTGAGGACCTGCAGTCGTCGGACCGGCGCATGCTGCGGACTGTCATGCTGCACTCCATCACCTTTGTTCTGGGGTTCAGCGTGGTCTTCATTGCCTTGGGTGCGGTGGCGACCAGCGTAGGCCAATTCGCCAACCAGTACCACGCTCTGTTGACGAAAATTGCGGGAGTTATTGTTATCATTTTCGGGCTGCACCTGACCGGACTGCTGAAAATCAAGGCGCTTTATGCCGATAAGCGACTGCATAACGTCAAGGGCAGTTCCAGCGTGGCGGGTTCTTTTTTGGTCGGCTTTGCCTTCGCTTTCGGATGGACCCCCTGCATCGGACCTATCCTTGCCGGCATCCTGCTGGTGGCAGAGACCCAGGACACGGTGCTGAAAGGGATTTTGCTGCTTGCCATCTATTCGCTCGGTTTGGCCGTACCCTTTCTGCTGACGTCCTTGGGAGTGGATCGGTTCCTGGCGTTCTATAGTCGCTTCCGCCGTCACCTGCACACCGTCGAAGTCATCAGCGGCGTGCTCTTGATTGCGGTCGGTGTGCTTATTTTCTTGAATAATCTGAAATTGCTCTCCGGTTATCTTTCGTTCCTCAACCGGTTTGCATTGTAAGGGTGCCTGTTCGTGAAACGTAATGCCTTGGTGTTCGTCGTTATGGTAGCGGCCATTATGGCAATGCTCGCTGCCGGTAAATACTTGGATCGCAACCGTAAGCATGGGCCCCTCAAGATGGTGGGCAATGTCAAAGGCGTGCAGGCCCCTGATTTCGACCTGGCTACGCTGGACGGGCGACGCGTGAAGCTTTCCGACTTCCGTGGCAAAGCCGTGCTGCTGAATTTCTGGGCGACCTGGTGTCCGCCTTGCAAGGTTGAGATGCCGTGGTTTGTGGACCTGCAGAAGCAATACGGCAAAGACGGTCTCGTCGTTCTTGGCGTGGCGATGGACGATACCGACCCTCCTAAGATTGCAGAGTTTGCGCATGAGATGGGAGTGAACTATCAAGTGCTGTTGGGCACGGACCAGGTTTCGGATGACTACGGAGACGTGCAATACCTTCCAACCACTTTCTACGTCGATCGCAACGGGATCATTGTGGATAAAGCGGCTGGACTATTCAGCCGTGAAGAAATCGAAAGCGACGTAAAGAAAATTCTGGCGAGTAGCCACAACGCTGGCGCGGCCCAAACCAGTCGCGCATCGGTGGTGAACGGCCCGGCGTCCGTGACACCCGTGACGAAGGGTGCCGAATGACGAGGCTGGTGGGAACCCTTGTCGCGACTGTATTTTTCATTGCGGTTCTCGCCGTGGCTCAAGTCCCTGGCGACAAGCAGCCTTACGTGACCATCGCGCCCGTCGGAAACGTGCAAGTTAGGGCGGGATCCAGTGCCAGCGTCGAGATGGATTTCCGGATTGGTTCTGAGTTTCACATTAACTCTCACCAACCCAAAGCTGATTACTTGATTCCGACCGCTCTCAAGTTGAACCCTCCGGAGCAGCTCACCGTAGCTGATGTTAAGTATCCCCCCGGAGAGGAAATGACGTTTCCCTTCTCACCCGACGAGAAGCTGAGCGTCTATAGCGGGGACTTCAGCATCAACGCTGTCTTGAAAGCCCCGGCCAGCGCCTCCGCGGGCAGCTATCCGGTAAAGGGCGAATTGCGATTTCAAGCGTGCGATCACAGCGCCTGCTATCCACCGCACTCGATCCCCGTGCAGTTTCAGGTCACGGTGGTCAAGTAACCGCTTTTCGCCTTTCGCTCTGGCTCCTCACGCAGCCGCCATTGATAGGGATGAAAATAACCACGGAGACACAGAGGACACGGAGTTTTTTCTAAAGATTTTCTCCCTGATCTCCGCGTTCTCCGTGGTGAATGATTTTTGGATGGAGTTGCTACAGCGCCGTCGCCTTCTTCAGCCGAAACATCGTACGCTCTTGCCCCAGGTTCGCCATTACTGCGAACAAGCTCGGAGCAACACTCTGGCCGGTGAGCGCGACTCGGGCGCCATTGATCAGCGCTCCGGCCTTCACGTTCTTCCCGGCAGCAAACTCTCGCAGGACCGTCTCGGTGCGCTCCTCGGAGAAAACGGCTTCGTTCTCATATCGCGAGGCCAGCTCCACCAGCATCTCGCGCACCGTATCGTCCTTCAAGAACTTCTGCACCGCGGCAGGATCCACATTAAAGTTGTCGCTGAAGTAAGCACGGAACAACGTTGCGAAGTCTTTCAGATTGCGCGCCCGCGGCTTCACCAAATCTACGGTGGCGGCCATCGCTTCGCGGCTGGTCTGGAACGGAATCAGATCAACCTTTTTCCATTCCTCTTCAATCAGCGGCAACAACTGCACTGCCGGACAGGCGCGAATGTATTCGGAGTTGAACCAGTCGAGCTTGTCGCGATCGAAAACAGCGTTCGACTTTGCAATCCCGCTCAGGTCGAACAGATCAATCAGCGCGTGGTCATCCATGATCTCTTTTGAGGAATCGGGCGGCGTCCATCCCAACAGCGCCAGGAAGTTGCGGAACGCCTCCGGCACAATGCCTTCCTCTTTGTAAGCGATCACGCTAGTGGCGCCATGGCGCTTGCTGAGCCGCGTCTTGTCGGGGCCAAGAATCAGCGGCACATGTGCGAATACGGGCAGCGGCTCACCCAGCGCCTGGTACAGCATCACCTGCTTGGGCGTATTGGAAAGATGGTCGGCTCCGCGCACGATGTGGGTCATGCGCATGTCGATGTCATCCACCACGACGCTAAGGTGATAAGTCGGGATCCGGTCGGAACGTAGCAGAACGAAATCCTCGAGCTCAGTGTTGGCGAATTCCACGCGGCCGAAGACCGCGTCATCGAAGAAGGTGTTTCCGCTTTCCGGCACAGCGAAACGGATGGCCGCTAGCTCGCCGGCATCACGGCGGGCGGTCGCTTGTTCTAGTGGGATGGTGCGGCACTTCCGGTCATATTGCGGATCGCCGCCCTTTGCTTGCGCCTGCGCGCGCCGCTGCTCCAGCTCTTCCTTGGTGCAGAAGCAGTAATAGGCATGGCCGCTCTTGACCAGGCGCTGCGCGGCTTCTCGATACAACTCCATACGCTGCGATTGGAAGTGCGGACCCTCGTCCCAATCGATGCCCAGCCAACGCAATCCGACCAGGATGCCTTCCACCATCTCGGTAGTAGAGCGCTCGAAGTCAGTGTCCTCGATGCGGAGGATGAGCGTTCCCTTGTAATGTCGCGCGAAGAGCCAGTTGAACAGCGCGGTTCGGGCTCCGCCGACGTGCAAGTAGCCGGTGGGCGAGGGGGCAAAGCGGAGGCGCGGAGCATTGGCTGTTTGTAGATTCGGAGTCATTATTAATGAAGTGAAAGTTGTAGCGAATAATTCTTTATCAGCACGACCTTCTTATCCGATTTTCCCCTTCTCGCGCTTCTCGATCTTTGCCCAGGTGTCGCGCAGTTGTACCGTCCGATTGAAGACTAGCTTCCCGGATGTAGAGTCCGGATCGACGCAGAAGTATCCCAGCCGTTCGAACTGATAGCGATCGCCCGGCTTGGCACTCACTAGCGACGGCTCCAGCTTGGCATCAGTCACCGTCTCCAGCGAGTTGGGATTGAGATTGGTGGTGAACTCCTGACCTTCGGGCACGTCATTGGGATCTTCTTTGGTGAACAGGTTTTCGTACAGCCTGACCTCCGCATCGATGGCGTGCTGCGCCGATACCCAGTGAATCGTTGCCTTCACCTTGCGGCCATCGGGAGCGTTGCCGCTGCGCGTCTCCGGATCGTAAGTGCAATGGACCTCGACCACTTCGCCACTCTTTTCGTCTTTCACCACGCCGGTGCACTTGATGAAATAGCCACCACGTAGTCGGACTTCCTGCCCCGGCGACAGCCGGAAGAATTTTTTTGGCGGCGCGTCGCGAAAGTCGTCCTGCTCGATGTAGAGTTCACGAGAGAACGGAACCTTCCTCGTCCCAGCAGCGGGATCTTCGGGATTGTTGACCGCCTCAAGTTCCTCGACCTGCCCGTCCGGATAGTTGTCGATAACAACCCGCAGCGGATGCAGAACAGCCATCACCCGCGCGGCGTGTTTATTCAAGTCTTCCCGCAGGAAGTGTTCCAGCATCGCAAGTTCGATGATGCCGTTGGTTTTGGATGCTCCGATGGCGGCGCAGAAGTTGCGAATGGCCTCAGGCGTGTAGCCTCGCCGTCGCAGCCCGGAGAGCGTTGGCATGCGAGGATCGTCCCAACCACGCACGTGGCCATCCTGGACCAATTGCAGCAGCTTCCGCTTGCTCAGCAGAGTGTAGGTAATGTTCAGCCGATCAAACTCGATCTGTTGCGAAGGAAAGATGCCTAATTGTTGAATGAACCAGTTGTATAGCGGCCGGTGATCTTCGAACTCTAGTGTGCAAATGGAATGCGTGATCTTCTCGATGGAGTCGGACTGCCCATGCGCAAAGTCGTACATCGGGTAAATGCACCACTTGTCGCCGGTGCGATTGTGTTCAGCGTGCAGAATGCGGTACATCACCGGATCGCGCAGGTTCAGGTTCGGGGAAGCCATGTCGATCTTGGCGCGCAAGGTCCGCGAGCCGTCGGGGAACTCGCCGGCGCGCATCTTCGCGAACAGTTCGAGATTCTCCTCGATGGAACGGTTGCGGTAAGGGCTCTCCTTGCCGGGTTCGTTGAGCGTGCCGCGATATTGGCGAACCTCCTCGGCACTTAAATCGCACACGTAAGCCTTACCAGCATTGATCAGTTGCACCGCCCACGCGTGGAGCTGATCAAAATAATCCGACGCGTAGAAGAGCCGGTCCTCCCAATCGAAGCCCAGCCAGCGAACGTCGGCGATGATGGAATCAACGTACTCCTGCTCTTCTTTTTCCGGATTGGTATCGTCGAAGCGCAGGTTGGTTTTACCGCCAAACTCCGCGGCCAAACCAAAGTTGAGGCAGATGGACTTGGCATGGCCGATGTGGAGGTATCCGTTGGGCTCAGGCGGGAAGCGGGTTTGGACCCTTCCGCCGTACTTGTTGGTCTTCAAATCTTCAAGAATGATCTCGCGAATGAAGTTCGAGCGGCGATCGGACGACCCGGCTGGTGCAGTGGCAGTCGCTTCCACATCGTGTTTTGAAGTAGTCATGGATTCCTTCTGGTCCCCAAAGAGCCGACCTAACCCCATGTCGCCCGTTCGATGGCCGCGAACACACTGAGGCTAAAAATTTCTATTTTACGCGGTCGAGAGGGGTTTCCTCGTCAGGACTTGGCTGATCGGCTCGCAGAACAGCGCTCATTCCGCCAACGCCGGATTCGATGCCGTAACAAACTGACGAAGGCGCCTAGAAACCCTAGATTACATGCATTTCAGCAATTAGCCAGTTCGCGAAAAGGAGATCAAAATCTAAAGCTAAGATGCTTAATATCTGTTATTTACGTTGTAATTACAACCATCACTGATGTTCAGAAGCTTATATTGACAATTATACGCTCATATTTTATGATTCATTTGCGCTAAGTAAGCATCAAAGTTAGCGAAGGTCATAAAGACCGCACATTTCTTGGAGGATTTGGAAACCATGACTGTATTGACCCGTTGGGAGCCGTTCCGTGAGTTGACAGCGTTGCAGAACCGCATGAACCGTTTGTTTGAAGAGCAGTACGGAGGGGGACGCGAAGAGTCGCTGACCACTGGCGCCTTCGCTCCCCCGGTCGATATCTACGAGGACGAGCACAGCATCCAGTTGAAGCTGGAAGTGCCTGGCATCGACGAGAAAGACTTGGACATTCGGGTGGAAAACAATGTTTTGACCGTGAGTGGCGAGCGCAAGTTCGAGAAGGAAGAGAAGGAAGAAAATTTCCGCCGGGTGGAGCGCCGCTATGGTAGCTTCAGCCGCTCATTCACGCTGCCGAATACGGTGAACACTGAGGACATTCACGCCGAGTACAGCAATGGCGTGTTGAACATCCGGCTGGCCAAGAAAGCCGAGGCTAAGCCGAAGCAGATCAAGGTCAACATTGGCAGCCAGAAGCCGTTAGAAGGCAAGAAGCCCGAGAGTCAGACCCATAGCGCGAGCAAGGGGCAGGTTGCCTAATCCAAGTTTCGCTCTTCCGGTGAGATTTCTGGAGGGAGACGGACTGGGGAGTTCAAGGGAGGCGGTATCTTGCCTCCCTTTTGTTTACCAAAGGAACTCACCGGGGGCGGAAGCTAAAAGTAGTTGTCAGTAGCCGGTAGCCGGTTGTCAGTTGTCAGTGCAGCCTGTTGCGCACCATCCAAAATTTTCAGACTAAATTTTTTAGACTTTAAGATTTTTCAGAGCGCTGGCGAGTAGCCTAGAACTATCGGATTAGCGGGTGCGCAGACTACCGACAACGGACCACTGACATCCGACTACTGGCCTACCGACCACTGACAACCGACTACTGACAACTGGAGTTCATATGGCAATTCGTTGGGACAAATTAACTGTAAAGGCGCAGGAAGCGATGCAGCGGGCGAACGATCTCGCCAGCGAGCACGGCAATCCTGAGTTGCAACCGGTACATATTTTGGCCGCGCTGCTGGAAGACCGCGAAGGCATTGTCTCGCCCTTGTTGGAGCGCGTAGGACTGCACATAGCGACAGTGCAGAACCAGGTCATGAGCGAGATCGAGAAGCTGCCGAAGGTTTCTGGCAGCGGCGCCACGCAGGCGCATCTGTCCGACGCCGCTTCGCAGCTCTTGGAGAACGCCTTCAAGGAGGCGGCCAACTTCAAAGACGAGTACGTCTCAACCGAACACATCCTGCTGGCCCTCACCAAACTGAAGCGCGATCCGGCCAAGGAGATCCTGGCGAAGGCGGGCGCGACCTATGACAACATCCTGCGCGCGCTGACCGCGGTGCGCGGCAATCAGAAGGTGACCGACCAAAATCCTGAGGCCAAGTACCAAGCGCTGGAGCGTTACGCCAAGGACCTTACCGAACTCGCCCGCCAGGGCAAGCTTGATCCCGTGATTGGCCGCGATGAGGAAGTGCGTCGCGTGGTGCAGGTGCTTTCGCGCAGGACCAAGAACAATCCGGTGCTGATTGGCGAGCCCGGCGTGGGCAAGACCGCGATCGTTGAAGGTTTGGCGCAGCGCATTGTTTCCGGCGACGTTCCCGAGCAGTTGAAGAACAAGCGCGTGGTGTCGCTCGATTTGGGCGCGATGCTGGCGGGCGCGAAGTATCGTGGCGAGTTCGAAGACCGCCTGAAGGCGGTGCTGAAAGAGATTGAGCAGTCGCAGGGGCAGATCATTCTATTCATTGACGAGCTGCATACCCTAGTTGGCGCCGGCGCTGCCGAAGGCGCGATTGACGCCTCCAACATGTTGAAACCCGCGTTGGCGCGCGGTGAGTTGCGCGCGATCGGCGCGACCACGCTGAACGAATATCGCAAGTACATCGAGAAAGACGCTGCGCTGGAGCGCCGCTTCCAAATTGTGTATGTCGGCGAGCCCAACGTGGAGGACACCATCGCCATCTTGCGCGGTCTGCGCGAGAAGTACGAAGTGCATCACGGTGTCCGCATCAAGGACTCGGCGATTGTAGCGGCGGCAACGTTGTCGCATCGCTACATCTCCGACCGTTTTCTGCCCGACAAAGCGATCGACCTGATTGACGAAGCCGCGGCGTCGCTGCGCATCCAGATCGACTCCATGCCAACCGAGATCGATCAACTGGAACGACGGGCGACACAGCTCGAAATTGAGCGCCAGGCACTGAAGCGCGAAGACGATCCCAACTCACGCGAACGCTTGGCGGCTCTCGAGAAAGAGCTGGCGCATATCAAGGAAG
Organism: uncultured Acidobacteriaceae bacterium; assembly: GCA_963720135.1. Taxonomy (GTDB): domain Bacteria; phylum Acidobacteriota; class Terriglobia; order Terriglobales; family Acidobacteriaceae; genus Bog-257. Next base: position 85,249 of record CAVREJ010000014.1, on the reverse strand, counting down.
ACGCCAACGCTCTGAAGGCGCGCTGGAAGCAGGAGAAGGAAGCCATCGCCAAGGTGCGCGAGGCCAAGGAGCGCATGGAGCGGCTAAAGCTGGAAGAGCAGGAAGCCACGCGCAAGGGCGACTACAATCGCGCCGCGCAGATCAAGTACGGCGAGCTGCCGCAGCTCGAGGCTGAAGTGAAGAAACTCGGCGCGGCCATGGACGGCAAGCAGTCGCGCATGCTGAAGGAAGAGGTGGATGAGGAAGACGTTGCCAAAATCGTCAGCAAGTGGACCGGCATTCCGGTGTCGAAGATGCTGGAAGGCGAAGTCAAGAAGCTAGTGACGATGGAAGATCGTCTGCGCCAGCGCGTTGTGGGACAGGACGAGGCGATTCAGAGCGTGGCCAACGCCATTCGGCGTTCACGTGCCGGACTGAGCGATCCGCGGCGGCCGATTGGTTCGTTCATCTTCCTCGGACCGACCGGCGTCGGCAAAACCGAGCTGGCGCGAGCACTGGCGGAGTTTCTGTTCGACGATGAGCACGCTATGATCCGCATCGACATGTCGGAGTACATGGAAAAGCATTCCGTGTCGCGGCTGATCGGTGCGCCTCCCGGCTATATCGGCTACGACGAAGGCGGGCAGTTGACCGAAGCGGTGCGCCGCCGGCCGTATGCGGTGGTACTGTTTGATGAAATCGAGAAGGCGCATCCCGATGTGTTCAATGTCTTCCTGCAAATCATGGACGACGGCCGCCTGACGGACGGAAAGGGCCGCATCGTCGATTTCAAGAATACCATCATCATCATGACGTCGAACATCGGCTCCAGCTACCTGCAGGACCTGGGAGAGCGTTCCAAGGAGCAAATCGCCGAAGCGCACCAGCGGGTGATGGAGGCGCTGCGGACACACTTCAAGCCCGAGTTCCTCAACCGCGTCGACGACATTGTGATCTTCAATCCGCTGGGTAAAGAGCAGCTGACGAAGATCGTGGATCTGCGGCTGGAAGACCTGCGTAGACTGCTGGCCGATCGCAAGATTAGCCTGGAGCTGACGCCGAAGGCGAAGGAGCTGATCTTCACCGAAGGCTACGATCCGAACTATGGCGCGCGTCCGCTGAAGCGGGCTATCCAGCGACTGGTGCAGGATCCGCTGGCCATGAAGATCCTCGACGGCGAGGTGTTGCACGGCGACCACGTCGTTGTCGACGTGGACAAGAAGGAGCACAAGCTGACATTCAAGGTGGCGAAGCGTGTGGGTGAGCCGGAACCAGCCATGAAGAAGTGAAGGACCTAGTTTTTGACGGACGCCCGACAGCGCGAGTTATGCTTGCTGCCAATGTTCGATTCACGTCCAGGCCGCCGCGGGACTGCACGAGCATCCGCTCCCGATGAGCCTGCCGCGGAAGAACCCGTGCAGTGTGCCCAACAATCTACATTCACGGCCGTCCCGGGCTGGGGCTTGTGTGCCGTCGGACTTACCGCGTTCATCGCGGCGCCCGTCGCGATGCATCAACCGACTACAAACGCCTGGCTGGCAGTCTGGCTGGCGGAAGCGCTGGTCGCATTCACTATCGCGCTGTTCAGCATGCAACGGAAGGCTTCCCAGCGGGGAGCGGAGGTATGGTCCGCTGCGGGACGCCGGCTGTTGATGGGGTTGCTCCCGGCGCTGGCTGCAGCAGGTATGCTGACGGCTGCCATCGTGTGGGACGGCTCCACGCGACTGATCCCCGGGGTGTGGTTATTGCTCTACGGAATCGGCGTGGTGCAAGCTGGCGCGTTTTCCGTGCGCGTCGTACCGGCGATGGGCGTGGTGTTTGTGATCCTCGGCGCTATTGCGCTGCCGATGCCGTGGTTGTGGGCCAATGTTCTGCTGGCTGCCGGTTTCGGACTGGCGCACATCGGGTTCGGAGCTGTTATCGCCAGGAAGTATGGCGGCTAAGCGCGCACTCAGCGAAGCCTTAGTCGGGAAGGGAATCCTCCTCGTCGTATAATGGTGCAATGCTTTCGGGTGGTATCCATTCGCCCGCCCGAACCCATCAAACTCCGAAGTATGCCTGAACACATCAAGAAGAAGCTGTCCGAAGAGATTGCCGTTCTCGAGCACGAGCTCACCCACGAGCTGCCCAAAGAGCTGAAGAAAGCCGTAGCAATGGGTGATCTCAGCGAGAACGCCGAATACCATATGGCCAAGCAGCGGCAGGAGTTTGTCCGCGCCCGGCTGGGTCAACTGAAGCAGCGGATGGCCGACCTGTCGATGATCAACATGGCTAACATTCCCCGCGACCGCGCCGCGATTGGCTCGACCGTGGTGGTCTATGATTCCACCAAAGAGGAAAAAATCGAGTACAAGCTGGTGACCAGCGAAGAATCAGATGTGACCAAGGGGCTGATCTCCACCAGTTCCCCGATCGGTCGCGCCCTGATGGGCAAGAAGGTTGGCGATGTCAGTGAAGTAGTAACTCCTGCCGGCAAGCGTGAGCTCGAGGTGCTGAAACTAACTACCATTCACGACGAAGGATAATGGCGCGGAATGACCTGGACGAGCGCAGTCGGGCGGTCCTGCAAGTGGCTTCTGTATAAGATTGTCCACGGCCTTGCGCTCACCAAGATCTCGCCTAATGCGCTTACATTCATTGGCCTGCTGATCAATGTGGTAGCCGGCGTTCTGTTTGGCTACGCCCACGCAGACAACCAGCGCCGCATGTTCCTGTACGCCGGACTGGTGATTATTGGAGCCGGCATTTTCGACATGGTGGATGGCCGTGTCGCCCGCGCTACCAACCAGGTGACGCAGTTCGGCGGCTTCTTCGATTCCATTATCGATCGCTATAGCGACGTGGCCCTGTTCTTCGGGCTGCTGGTGTATTACGCCCGCGCAAATCGCTTCTTCTACGTGGTAATGGCGGCCTTCGTGATGATCAGCTCGGTGATGGTGAGCTACGCCCGCGCCCGCGCCGAGTCACTCATTCCCAGCTGCAAGGTCGGCTTCATGGAGCGGCCAGAGCGCATCGTGCTGATCATCATCGGGGCGCTGTTCAACCGCATGGGGCCGGTGCTGTGGGTAATCGCCGTGCTTAGTACGATTACGGTGATTCATCGCATCAGTCACACCTATCAGGTGCTGAAAGTGATTGAGCCTCCATCGCATCCCGTGCCACCGGATCCGCTGAAGTTCGAAGAGATAGTGGGGTGAATCCGAGAAGTTGCCATTATACTGGTACAAATGGTACAATTCGTACATGTCTAAGCCCGTCACTACCAGTACCGCGCGCGCCCAATTCGCAGACCTCGTCAGTCGCGCCGAATACGCTGGAGAGCGCACCATCGTGCATCGCCGGAAGAAGCCAGTAGCAGCCGTTGTGCCTATCGAAGATCTGCAGTTGCTGGAGCAGCTCGAAGACCGGCTTGACCTGGAAGACGCCCTGAAGGCAATGAAAGAGCCAGGACCGAGGATTCCGTGGGAGCAGATCAAGAAAGAGCTGAAACTCTGAGCGTGTGATGCGCTACTCAATCGAGTTTCAACCGGCAGCGCGCAGAGCGCTCGACAATCTTCCACGAACAATTCAAGTTCGAATCGGCCACGCACTTAATGCTCTGGCGGAGCAAGCTCATCCTCCGGGCGCAAAGAAGCTTTCCGGCAAGCATGATATCTGGCGACTTCGCGTGGGAGATTATCGTGTGGTGTACACGATTGAAAAGGGCAGACTGGTGATACTTGTTCTCAAGCTCGGCCATCGCCGGGATGTATATCGCTCGTAGATTCGCGCTGGTGATTCGCTACTGTTTTCTTTTAGCCAGTGCCGCTTCGTATGCCGCCTGAACCTTCTGCATTGCAAAAATACAGGTAGATTTCGTCGAGCGCCGGGCCTTTTTTTTGGCGCTTGACTTCCGAAGATGTGTTTCGCGAAGCTCAGCCATAAATTGTGCCCTCAGCTTAGGTCCTCCTTCTTCCAGGACCTGAGCTAGAAACCTCAGCCTGGAGGCCGGCAAATACTTGTGCCCCCATACATTCATCTCCATCAGAAGCGGAAGCAATTCGATGCCTCTTTCCGTAAGACTGTAAATGGCTTTCTGTTTATGGCTGGCGTCATGAGACTTGACGATGATGCCTTGCTTGACAAGCCTTTGAAGACGATCGGCCAAAATATTCGACGCAATCCCTTCCAAAGACTTGGTCAGGAGCTCGCGAAAATGCCTTCGGTTCATGAACATGATGTCGCGGAGGACGAGCAGAGTCCATTGATCGCCAAACACTTCGACCATTCGGTTCATAACGCACTCTGACCTGTGATCCTTACGCACTCAGTCTCCCCGCCCCGCTGGTTTGGCACTTCTCGCTCTGATGATTGTACGACCAGCTGCATATCCTTAGCGTACTATGCCTCCACTCCGATTTGGCATTCCTCGCCCGAGTCATCGTACAACTAGTTGCATATAACAACTGGTTTTATTTCACTATCAGTCTCTCCTTTTTCCCATAGAGTTGGCGTCGCCAAAGTCCCATTTCTGGTAGATGTGCGCCGGCTTCCGCAATCAAAACTGCGAACGAATGTGATTTCAAATACCTGATTTCATTCATGCCGTAACAAAAGCTGAGGTTGGGCGGCTTGTAGCGGAAGTTGATGGCAGCTCAAATGCTTTCGTATACGCCATGCAGTGAACACCACATGCTTCTGCTCTGAATTGCACATTAACTATTAGACCGCGCCGAGCAGGCACGCGGCGTGAATCGCCAGGATCGCGCATCTACACGTACGCTACCTGGACAGCCTGCGGCCTTGAGGTTTTTCTTGAGACGAACAAAACCGACTGGTCGGCTGCACGAAAGAAGAGATAAATCTGATGTCAACAGCTCTGGGCTACAACGAGAAACTTCCTCTGCGTGGCTGGAAGGCCAAGGCGGGAGAGACTCAGCGGTATCGCAAAGTAGGCGGAGCCGGCAGCAGTAACGTCTTCCGTCTCCAGGCCCATAACAAAACAACGAAACACTAGCCACCGCTTCCAAGGAGTTCCAGTATGACCACTCATTTTCAAATCAACTCAGGAGGAGTTATGAATCGACTGCGGCTTTGCAAAGTAGTAAGCGTCCTACTTCTTGCATCTGGTCTAGCAAGCGCTCAACACATCACCACCTTCGAGGCCCCGGGAGCAGGCACAAGTTCCGGGCAGGGCTCCTCGGGCATAAGTATCAACCTGGAGGGGGCGGTTCTGGGATTCTACGCTGACTCAAACAACGTGGTTCACACCTTCTTGTGCGTTTCGGGCTGCACTTCGCCCCGCGCCTTCACTACCTTCGAGGCTCCGGGCGCAGGCACAGCCGACGTCGGTTCTAACTGTTTTGTCCCTCAGACTTGCCAGGGCACTTACGCTTTCAGCAACAACGCGCTCGGGGTGATTACCGGTTTCTACCGTGACTCCAGCAACGTGATTCACGGCTACGTGACCGCTCCGCCTTACAGAAACTTCACCACCTTGAACGAACCGGACGCGGGTACAAGCGCCAACCTTGGTACTTTCGCGACGAGCGTCAACCTGGAAGGGGATGTCTCCGGAAACTACACGGACGCGAGCGGTGTGTCGCACGGCTTCGTGACCGCCCCGCCTTATACCACCTACACCTCATACGATCCCCCGGGCTCCACGTTCACCCTTACCTCAGCGGCGCTCGGCATCAACCTGGAGGGGGCGCTCACGGGCGAGTACTTTGACTCGAGCGGCGTGGCCCACGGTTACGTGCGCGCTGCCAATGGCACTTTCACCGAATTCAACGTGACGGGCGCAGGCACGGGCTCCGGCCAGGGCACCGAGAGCTCAGGCATCAACGACCTGGGGATGATCACGGGACCTTACATTGATTCGAACGGCGTGTTTCACGGCTACGTGCGCCTTGCGAACGGCGACGTCACCACCTTCGACGTTCCGGGGGCGGGAACCGGCTCCGGCCAAGGCACCGAGCCTGAGGGCAACACCCTGTTCGGCGAGGTAGTGGGAAATTACATCGACTCGAGCGGTGTGAATCACGGCTTCGTGCGGAGTCCTTCCGGCGTCATCACCACCTTCGACGCTCCGGGGGCGTCAAGAAACCCCGCTCAGGAGGGCACGATTCCGCAAACCCCGAACCTTTTTGGGCAGATCGCCGGATTCCTTCAGGACGCGAACGGGGTGTTTCACGGCTTCCTGCGGACCCCGTAGGCCCGCCCTGGGGTAAACAGGTATCGCCAGTTGACGGTTAATTCTGCGGCACCGGGACGCGGGAAACCTGGATGTCCGGTGGGGGGATATACGGATCCATAGGCAAGTCGGTTGCAGACATCGCACCTACACACCAGCAATCCAGTTTGCCCGCGAACGTTGGCAAACAGAGTTTGCAGAGATTCGGACTCGTCCACTTCTGGTGATAACAGGATTCGTTGCCCCGAGTATGTGCACGGGCCACCCCAACCCGGCGAGCTCGGCCCCGAGAGCCTGATCTACCGTACTGGCCTCGGGGCCGATGTATTCGGTCTGGGTTGACCGCGAGTGATGGAATTCGTCTGCGCTTGACCTTCTAACACTCGATAAGGCTGTTGAAAACTTGAGCCCTCGGTTCAAACCGGAGGCTCTTTTTGATGCTCGCGCTTCGGGCTGAAGATCCCCAGATTGTTGGCGATGAGAGGCCATTTCACAAGTAACCTTTCGTTCGGCCTGGCAAACGTGTGCCAACTGCTCGCTATTTTGGTTTCTCTTCGGCTGCCCCTCCCGCCTTCTTAGCAGGAGGTTTTGCGGCTGCTGGCTTCTTGGGCGGCACTGTTTGCTCATCTTTGCTGCCATCGTAGGCGGTTGAGCGGAAGCGCTCCAATCCAGGGTCCCAGCTCCAATAGCGGTATAGAGTCAAGCTGGTCTTGTTTTCCTTCAGGACTTCTTTTTCCAGGATGCGCGTCCCTGGACCCACCTTCACGTCCCCTCTCACCACGGTGAAGGTCGATTGCTGCGTTTGCTCGACATTATCGGCGTCGTTCGCGGGGACGTTTGGCATAACCAGGTCATAGCGCTCCACGGTATCGAGCACGGGAACCAGGCGATTGTGCAGCAACTTCAGGACCACAAAGTTTTCCTGTTGCGCACTGCCGCTGTCGCGCGTGGTCTCACGATGGACGACAACCTCGGAGATACCGGGCTGTACCAGTTCGGCGAAGCTCACCTCCGGAGGCTGCACGTGCGACGGCAGGCGCACGGTTTGCAGATGCCGCCATTCTGACTTTTTTTCTTTCTCGAGCACAATCAGGTAAGTGGAATCGCACTCCTCGGAATCGGCCACGATCACCGCATTGTCAGCATCGGCACGCAGCCGGACTTGATGTTCATCCACGCGGTCGAAGCTGACGCAAGGGGCATTGGACTTGGCCGCGGGATTGGAAAAGTTGGGCGCCATGATGTCGAGCTCAGTCGCCAACTGGCTGCGCTGGGTGGGATTGCTGCTACGCAGGGTGCCGGCAACCGCGTCGGGCTCATGCGTCTGGAATTCCTTCTCCTTCTTCCCGAACGGAAACTGAGCTGACGAGGGAAGGGCTAGCGACAAGAGCAATAGGGCGATAACAAAATTAAAGAAGCGGTTCATAGGGAATACACGCACAATTCTATTAGAGCGTCGCGTTAGGGCTGAAGCCGGATATTTCCATCCGGCATTGTGACATTTTCGTAATATCAAAATTTTTAACATGCAAATACAGCTCAATTGCGATAGAGTTCCTAAATCCACCACGCTATTGTGCTGAGACATCTTCCGCCGTTGCGGGTGAGAGGGTAGACCTCCAGTCAAAGGCGGCGTTCATGTCCAGCGTATATCTTCACAAAATACCGGCTTATATCCTGCTCACGATGTTTCTCTTGCCTTGTTCGGCCCAGAACAGAAGCGCACCTGACAGGCTGCTCATCCCCGACGGAACGCCCGTCAAACTTCGATTAGCGGAGAGCGTTTGTTCTGCTCATGCCCACGTGGGAGACAGTCTGAATTTTGTGGTCGTGCGAGATGTGAGCGTCGGAGGTTTCACCGTGATTCCGGCCGGAACTATAGCCCACGGTTCCGTCAGTGGAGTTAAAGGCAAACGCTTCCTGGGAATTGGCGGCAAAGTAGGCCTGAAACTAGATTCTGTGGAATTGGCCAACGGCGATCAAGTCGGGTTGCGCGCGCACATGGAAGTAAAGGGTGAGTCCCGCACCAAGCTGATGGCCGCAGCGATGATCGCCACCAGCCTGATCTTTCTGCCGGCTACGCCTGTTTTCTTGCTCACCCGTGGGCATGACAGCACCGTGGTGAAGAGTACCGAGGTCACGGCGGAAGTGGATGGCGCTGCCTCGCTGCTATCGGCTGGGTTACAGCGTTCGCCGGACAATTCCTCCGAGCTGCACGAGATGATGGATTATCTTCCGGCGCGTGTTTTTAGTGGCGAGGGGCGCGAGGGCGACATGCTGAACCTGCTTTTTGTCGGACAAAAGGAGGAGCTGCAGAAAGCTTTTCAGCTCGCCGGTTGGGTCAAAACGGACAAATGGAACCCGATGTTTGTCTGGCACTTGTTGCGACATCAGACCAGCGACACCCAGTTGCCGATGGCAAGGTTTTACTTATTCGGACGAGTGCAGGACTACTCGTATGCTTTGCCTGATCCGCAAGCGATAATGTCGCGCCGTCACCATCTTCGAATCTGGAAAACCGATTACGCGATTGATGGAACGCCCATCTGGGCGGCTGCCGCCACCCATGACATTGCAATTGAAATTGCGAAAGGAGGGCGTTTAATTAATCACCGGATCGATCCCGCGGTGGACGCAGAACGCGATTTCGTGGGAACTGACCTCACGAACGCATCGTCGGTCAGCCGGCAGGAATATTTACGTTCCGCTAATCCGGTGTTTAAGGCAGAAACCACCTCTGGCGAGAGTTATCACTCCGACAGCAGAATTCTTCTCCTGGATCTCCATCAAAATATCCTTAACCTAGAGCATTTTCATAGATAGTGTAGACTGAGGGTGGCGATTCTCCGCTCCGCCCGATGGCACGACCCTATGCAAATGATTTGCGACGAAAGTTTTTGCAGGCCTATGAGCAGGGCAAAGGGACACTGGGGGAGTTGGCGGAACAATTTGGGGTGAGCGAAGGCTGGGCCAAGAAGATCTCCGCCACCCGTACGCGCACAGGGCAGGTTGAGCGGCCGCCGTGGCGACGTGGCCCAGAGAGCCGGGTGACGGCTGCGGTGCAGACGTGGCTGCGGGAGCAAATCCGCAAGCAGCCGGATCTGACCTTGATGGAGTTGCGGGAGCAACTGCAAGAGGTCAAGGGCGTGGGTTTGAGCATCGGGCGGTTGTGGCTGGCCTTACGACAGATGGGACTGCGGCTTAAAAAAAGTCACTCCACGCCCAGGAACAAGAAACGCCGGAGGCGCAGCAGCGCCGGCAAGCGTGGCGAGAAACCCTAGCCCAGATCGACCCGGAGCAGTTGGTATTTCTGGACGAGAGCGGCGCCAGCACCCAGATGACGCGGAACTATGGCCGCGCTCCGCGTGGAGAACGGGTGCCGGAAGGGACGCCCAACAGCCGCTGGCGCACGCTGACCATGCTGGCGGCGCTGACCACCCAAGGTTTGCGGGCACCCATGACCATCGAATCGCCAACCGATGGAGATGTCTTCTTAGCCTATCTGGAACAGGTGTTGTGCCCTCAGCTCCAGCCCGGACAGGTGGTCATCATGGACAATCTGGCGGCTCACAAAGTAGCTGGAGTGCGGCAGCTCATCGACGCCACCGGGGCGCGGCTGCTGTACTTGCCGCCCTATTCCCCCGACTTCAACCCGATTGAGCAAGCCTGGTCGAAGATCAAGCAGTTGCTGCGCTCGGCCAAGGCCCGCACCGCGGATGCTCTGGAAAACGCAATTGCGAAAGCCCTGGCAGCCATTACTGCCGAAAACGCCTTAGCTTGGTTCTCTCATTGCGGATATGGTCTACAATAACTTTGAAAATGCTCTAGCTAGCGTGCCCGCTCCCTCGTCAGTCGTGGTTCGAGCGACGGCGCTGCCTGGCGCAGTGCCAGCGGAATCGTTCCAGAGTGACCTGGCATCGCCGCGCTGACTGGGCGATAGAGGGCCAGATGCGCCGAATGTTCTGCCTGATTAGGGTGCCGCGCAGGCTTCGACTAGCAGGACTACACTGATTTCGAAACTGATCGAGTCATTTAAGGTGCACCTCTGCCTCAACGCTCTTCAATCGCCCTGACCGATCCTTGCGCGGTTTTGCAACTACCGAACCGTATTTCGGTTTGATCTGGTGGCAGGTTGGATCGCAGTAAACGCCTTGATGCATCTTGTCGGTCTCTGGGTCGGGCATAGGCGAGGCGACAGCGGCGTCACGATCGGCTTCCAATTCACGCTCTACATCCTCAATAAGCTTGTGGTTGTCGTCAGCGGTGAGCCAGTGCTTCACGTTGATGAGGTAATTCTCGAAGCGCGCGATGGGATCGCGGGCACGCCAGTACTCGAAGAGCGTGGCCGGGACGTATTGCGCGGCGTCGTGGATGGCGTGTCCCTTCATGCGCATCATCTTCGCTTCGATCAGGGTCGCACCTTCGCCGCGATGGGCGCGCTCACACCCCTCATAGGTCGCGTCATACACCTGGCAAGGATCGGTGCCATCGACGATGACTCCGGGAATGCCATACGCGATGGCGCGCTCGGCCAGGTCCTTCACGCAAAACTGCATATCGCTGGGAGTGGAGTAGCCCCATAGATTGTTCTCGACCACCAGAACCAAGCCGAGCTTCTGCACCGCGGCGAAGTTCAAACTCTCGTAGGTAACTCCGGTGGATTGACCTCCATCGCCAACGTAAGTGAGCCCAGCGACATTCTTGCCCTGCAACCGCGCGCCCAGACAGATGCCGGCCATCACGCCAATCAACTCGCCCAGCATGGAAATAGGAGCGCACACGTTGCGCCGCTGAAAGTCGCCGAAGTGCGAGGATGCATCGCGCCCCCACGTCGGCGAGTCGCCCTTGGCCATGTACTGCCGCATGATGTCGCGCGCGCTGAAGCCGCGCACCAGCATTGCGCCCTGATTGCGAATCATTGGCCCGAGCCAGTCATCGGGTCCGAGCGCGAGCGCCGAGGCGCAGGAGCATCCCTCCTGTCCCAGCCCGAAGTAGACGCCGCCCACCACCTTGCCTTGCTTGTAAAGATTTTCCAGCGCGACTTCCATGCGGCGGTTCAGCAGCATCCAGCGATAGAGGGCGATTGACTGCTCGCGAGAGAGGTACTTAGAGTCGCGAATCGGAGGGGCTGCGGCGGTCAGGTCGCCTTCGATGCGGTACTCGAGATTGGAGCCGTCGCCCGACATGAAGATGCGAAACTCGGGACGTTCGAGGCGGTAGTCGGGAATGTTGTAGCACCGCAGCGTGGACGATGCAGAATCGTCGCCGTTCCTAGCGGCCGCGGACGACTCAGTTTTGGTCGGCTTGGGCGAGCCATCGGCCTGCTCGATCGGTGGTGGCGTCTTCGGCGTTTTCGTCGACGGCGCCAGCTGTACCTTGCTCGGTTTCTCCTGGGAACTGGTGGAACGGGAGCGCTTCTTGTGAGCCATAGGGGTTAGAAAAAACGATAAATGGATGCAGAACGCGACGCAAGTTGCGGGCAGCCCTGTATTCTATTGCCGCAGACCGAATGGGCGAACGGCCAGAACACGTGTTGCAAGACTTTCGTCATCGATTGATCGGACGTCCGGTCAAGTTTGTCCGCCTGGCGGCCAACTCGTTGCTTGTTTACGTCGATTCCGAACCCGGATCTGCCACGGGGCTGACGTTTTGGTTTGAGCCAACGTGGCACCTTGTTGGGCCGACCGGTGTGTTGCTTGGCTCGCGCCAAGCGCAGGTAGAGGACCCTGATGCACGCTCGAAGTTAAGCGATTTGACTGCCAACCTTTTCGAAAAGAAGGTTGAGGAGCTATCGGTTGTGCCATTGACTCATGACCTCCATGTGTTCTTCGAGGGGTCGTACTCGATTAAGACGTTCGTTTCCGACCCTGTTGACGACGAATCCTGGGACATTCGGGACAACAAGACAAAGCATCGGCTCGTAGGTTGCGCAGCGGGCCTGCGTGTCACGGAAGCAGGATAGGCAATGTCAGGCCAACTCATCTCCGCTGCTGTGCAATTTTCGCAACTCCTTCGGCGGCCGCGCCGGTGTGTCCTGATTCGCTGGAGACTGCGCCGTTTCCTGCTTCGGTGCCAAGCTAGAAGCCAGCAGATCGTCGAGCGACTCCAGCCACAACATCTGCGAGTGGAAGACTCGCCCGAAGTTGCGCGAGACGGCCGTAGCCACCTCTTCCGTAGTTAAGTTCTTTTGTAACTCTCGCGCCATCGAGGTTACGGGCTTGCCGGTAATGCCGCAGGGCACGATGAGAGTGAAGAAATCCAGGTCGGTGCTGACATTCAGAGCGAAGCCGTGTGTGGTAACGCCTCGCGAGATGTGCACGCCGAGCGCCGCAATCTTGGCCTCGGGCTTGTTGCGCAGCGCGTAAGTCCAGACGCCGGTCAATCCCTTGATTCGCTGCGTGGCGATGCCGAAATCGCCGCAGGTGCGAATGAGCACTTCTTCCAGCCGGCGGACGAATTCCACCGCCCCGAGCTTGGGCTCAAAGCTGCGCAAATCGAAGATGGGATAGGCCACCAGTTGCCCGGGGCCATGGAAGGTCACGTCGCCGCCGCGATCGATGTCGAATAGCTCGACGCCGCGCTGGGCTAGGAATTCCGGCGACGCCAGCACGTTCGCCAATTGCGCATTGCGGCCCAACGTGATCACTGGTGGATGCTCAAGCAGTAGCAGAGTGTTTTCGACGCGATTGGCTTTGCGCAGATCCATCAGCGTGCGCTGCAGTTGCAGAGCGGTTTCGTAAGGTACCAGCCCGAGATTGAGGACGTTGAGGATCATAGCCGTCAGCTGTCAGCTATCAGCTTACGATATTTCGCGACTTGCTATCCGCGCTCGCCAAGGCTAAGGCGGCTCCAGAGGAGTTAGAGCGGGCTTTCACCTGGATCATTCATGGGATTTTACGCTTTGAAGGGGCACGGCTTCAGCCGTGCCGTAATCTACTGTCATTTCTGGTGGCTTTAGCCACGGAGGAATTTTGGTGTTGAAACAAAGTGCGAGTTCCCTCAGGGGCTGAAGCCCAACTCTCTACGCTTATAACGGCACGGCTGAAGCCGTGCCCCTTCAAACCTACAGAAAGAGATGAATAATCCAGCTAAAGGGCCGCTCTACCCTTGCTCGCACGATACATCTACTTTGAAATCACTCTTGATGTTGGATGACTCCGCAGCCTGATCCGAACCAAAGCAGTGCCAATCGAGCCAACAGGTCGTATCTGCTCTTCAATGCTATTCTGGGCATAGCTCCCACTGCCATGAAGCGCGACGTTGAAGAGTTCTCGGTTACTACCACGCCCCCGGCGGAAACGCGCAATGGAGGGCGGAAGTTTGTTGGCGCTGCCGTTTTCGTTCTGCTGATTGCAGCGGCAGCCGTGGCGGGAGCACTTTCCGGTTTGGTGTTCGTTTACTCCACCGATCTGCCGCAGGTCACAGAATTAGAGCAGTTTCGGCCCAGCACCATCACGCAACTTTATGACGATCAGGACCGCGTAATCGGGCAGTTTGCGCTGCAGCGACGCGTGATCGACACTTACAACGACTTCCCCAAGGTGCTGCGCGATGCGTTGATCTCGACGGAGGACAAGGAATTCGAGCAGCACTGGGGAGTGGATGTTTGGCGAGTTTTCGGCGCGGCCTGGCGCGACGTTCTGCTCGACAGCCGGGCCCAGGGCGCTTCGACGCTGACCATGCAGCTCTCCCGCAACCTGTTTCTTTCGCCCGATCGCAATTTCCGGCGCAAGATGCAGGAAGTAATGCTGGCCATCCAGATTGAGCGGCGCTTTACCAAGGAGCAAATCTTTACCCTGTACGCGAACCAGATTTACCTCGGGCACGGCGTTTACGGCTTCGAGGCAGGCGCGAACTTCTACTTCAACAAAAAAGCCAAAGACCTCACTCTGGAAGAAGCCGCGGTATTGGCCGGACTTCCCAAAGCGCCGAACGCTTATTCGCCGATCAACAATCCCGAACGCGCGTTGCGCCGCCGCAACCTGGTGATCAACAACATGCTGGAAGACGGCAAAATCACCGCGGCGGAAGCCGAGCGAGCCAAGAATGCGCCTCTCGGACTCAACATTCAAACCGAGCCGAACGACATTGCCCCGTACTTCGTGGAAGAAATTCGCCAGTACCTGGAAAAGAAGTACGGAACCGAGGAGGTGCATGAAGCTGGGCTGCGGGTTTATACCTCGCTGAACCTGGAAATGCAGAAGGCCGCCCAGCAGGCGGTGCGCGACGGTCTCGCAGCTTATGAGCGACGCCACGGATGGAAGGGCAACTTGCTGAACGTGATCGCGAACGGCGACTCGCTCGCAACCTATCATCACGTGGATTGGGACGGAACCATGGCCCCCGACAGCTACGTTCACGCCCTGGTTACCGAAGTCGATTCGCAATCGGCGACGGTGAAGTTTGGAAACTGCGAAGCTCGCTTAGGACCGCTTGAGATCAGGTGGACGCGCTACACGTCGCCACAGCAGTTTCTAACTCGCGGCGATCTGGTGTATGTAAAAGTCATCGCGCTGAATGGCCGCGACAGCCGCGTATCGTTGGAACAGGAGTCGGGTGTGCAGGGCGCATTACTTGCGCTCGATAATGCTACCGGCGACGTGAAGGCCATGGTGGGCGGGCGTGACTTTCAGGAGTCGAAGTTCAACCGCGCTGTCCAGGCCGAGCGCCAGGTGGGCTCATCGTTTAAGCCGTACATCTACACGGCAGCGATCGATCAGGGTCTCACGCCTGACGACACCGTGCTCGATGCGCCGGTGACATTCAATACCCCGTCGGGTCCCTACACGCCGCACAATTATGACGGCAAGTTCGAAGGCGTCATCACCTTTCGTCATGCCTTGGCCGAGTCACGCAACATCCCCGCGCTTAAGGTGACCGAGCGCGTTGGCGGCATCAAGACGGTGATCGAGTACGCCCGCAAGTTTGGTATCACGTCGCCCATGCCGGCGTATCTGCCGGTTGCGCTGGGCGCCGCCGATATTACGCTGGCAGAACAGACGGCCGCATTCACCACCTTTCCCAACGACGGGGTGCGCGTGATGCCTCGCTACATTCGCAAGGTCACGGATTACAACGGACGGGTGCTGGAAGAGAACTACCCCGAGGTGAAAGACGTTGTGAGCGCGCGTACGGCGCGCATCATGACCTATATGTTGCGTGAGGTGGTGCTGCACGGAACTGGCTACGCCGCCAGCAAGTTGAAACATCCGCTGGGCGGAAAGACAGGAACCACGAACGACTTCACGGATGCATGGTTCGTGGGTTTCTCCCCATCGCTGACGTGCGGTGTATGGGTTGGTTTCGATGAGAAGAAAACCCTCGGTAATAAGGAAACTGGCGCTGCCGCCGCATTGCCGATCTGGATGGACTTTATGCGAGTGGCGCTGCAGGGACGCGAGTCGGAGGACTTTCCCGCGCCTCCCCCGACGGTGACCAACGCTGTAGCTCGGAAAGTGGAACAGGCCGAACCTGCCGCGACCGATACCGAGGAGCACTGATGCGCCGTTTCTTTCGCTATCTGGTGCGCGTGCTTGTGCTCGTCGTAGTGTTCATGGCGTCGGCACTAACGGCGATGCGTTTTGCCATCCACGGCCGCCAGACTGCCATCCCGAAACTGGTTGGGATGGCTCCTCTCCAGGCGGAGCGGTTGCTGGCTGACCACGGGCTGGTGCTGGAGCGGGGTGACCGCTTTTTCAGCTCCGATGTCCCGGAAGGCCGGATCATGTCGCAGGCGCCTCCCCCCGGATTAACGGTGCGACGAGGCTGGCGGGTTCGCGTCGCTGAAAGCATGGGACCGCAGCGCGTAGTCATCCCCGATCTCGTCGGAGGCAGCGAGCGAGCGGCCGAGATCAATATTCGCCGGCGCGGCCTGGAACTTGGAAGCATTGCAAGCGCCACCATTCCGGGCGGCCCGGCCGATCAGATCGTGGCGCAGAGTCCACCCGCCAACGCAGTAAATGTATCGGAGCCCAAGATCAGTGTCCTGGTAGCTGCGCCGGAAGAGCGCAGTTCGTTTGTCATGCCCGATCTTGTGGGTCGCAGTGAAGACGACGCGGTCAACGAGATTATCGGGGCCGGGTTTCACGTGGGGACGATCGCGAGCCAACCGCCTCCAGCAGGCGACAACGCTCCCGCGCAGGCTGCCCCTTCGCCCAGCCGCACGGTGGTGCGCACCATACCCGCAGCGGGCCAGAGGGTGTATGAGGGCCAGGGGATTGGGCTGGAAGTGACGAGGTAGCTTTTACCTTTTACCTTTTAGCTCTTAGCCAATGCGGTCAGTGGGGATTCTGCCGCTTTGAATGTGGGAAGCGCTTTTTCCTCCACGGAATCTCAGAATGCTAAAAGCTAAGAGCTAACGGCTAAAAGCTGCTTTCAAACACCTTCCCATTGTGCATGACGAATTTCACCTGTCCCAGTGCGCTAATGTCTTTCAGCGGATCGCCCGCACCGCGATCACGTCAGCGTAGGCTCCGGGCGCGATGACGCCGATCTGTCCGGTCATGTTAAGCATCTCCGCCGGACTGATGGTCGCCGCGCGGATTGCCTCCATCGGCGACATGCCGAACTTCACCATGTAGGGGAATTCTTGGGCGATCGGCTCGGTCCACGCGAAGCCGCCGACATCGGTGCCGAAGACGATCTTGATGCCCGCCGCCAGCGCCTTCTTAAACGACTGTTCATGCTCGGCAGCGCGTGCGCGGTCGCGCTGGCCTGCAGGCGTGTTCTCTGGCGACCACTCTTTGTAATAAATCGCAATGGTCGGGCAGTACCAGGTGCCTTGCCGCTTCATCTGCGCGATGGCCGCGTCGTCAAGGCCAAGCCCGTGCTCGATGGAATCACATCCGCCGTCCAGCGCGCGATGCAGCCCCTCACCGTTGTAGACGTGGCAGGCGACCTTGCGTCCCCAACCGTGCGCCTCGTCCACGATTGGCTTCAGTTCCTCCACGGTGAGCGTCGGCTGCGAAACCAGACGGCCTTCCTTGTCGGTCCACGAACGATGCGTCATGTACACCTTGATCCAATCCGCGCCGTGGTCCAGTTGTTCGCGCGCCGCCTTACGCGCCTCCACCGGACCATCGATGATCTGGACCCCTTTGGGAACCTGAATCTCCGGTGCATAACCTTCCAGCGGATAGCCGCCGGTGGTGGAAATGCCGCGCGTCGTCGTGATGATCCGCGGTCCCGGAATGTAGCCTTGGTCCACCGCCATCTTGATTCCGACATCACCATAGCCCGCGCCCTCGGTCTCCATATCGCGGATGGTGGTGAAGCCCTGCTCAAGGGCGCGTCGCGCCGAAACCGTGGCGCGCGCCGCACGGTACGCCAGTGGGAACTTCAGCAGCTGAATGTCGTAGCCGCCGAGTGCGGGGTCCTCTCCCTGGAGGAAAATGTGCGTGTGGGACTCGATGAGGCCGGGCAGCACGGTCGTGTTCGACAAGTCGATGACCTTCGCACCAGCAGGGATCTGCGTCGAAGCGGCGTCACCAACGGCCTGGATTTTGTCGCCACGAATCACGATCACCTGGTTGTGCTTTGGTTCGTTCGCCCGCGGGTCAATCAGCGTTCCGGCACGAATCACGGTGACTTGCGGCGATTGAGGGACTTGAGCGGGATTCGATTGGCCAATTGCGGTCAACGGGAACAGCAGGACAACGATGCTACAGATGGCCTTCTTCATTATTGGTGTTCCTCTTCAAAGAGCTGATTGCTAGTTGCTAACTGCTAACTTCATCTCCGACACAATGATCGCGTCCACTTCAATCTCGACCAGCATTTCGGGGTCAACCAGCGAGGAGACTTCCACCATCGTCGCCGCGGGACGAATGTCGCGGAATATCTCGCCGTGTGCCTTGGCGGCCTGCTCCCACTGGATGATGTCGGTTACGAAGGTCCGTGTGCGCACCACATCGCGGAAGCTGGCGCCCGCCTGCGCTAGCGCACGGCCGATGTTCTTCAGCGTCTGTACGGCTTGCGCGTACATGTCGCCGCCTCCGACGATCTTACCGTCGGGACCGGTCGCGACCGTCCCGGCGACTGACACAAAGGGGCCCACTTTTACGGCGCGCGAGAAGCCAACGATCGCCTCGTAAGGAGAATTGCCGGAGATATTCTGGCGTTCCATTTGTGCCTCCATGGACGACCGCATTGTGCCATAAGAGCGTCCCATCCGGCACGCCCGCGGGTTGCCTCGAATTTTGGCATCCAACGCCGCCTTCTGCTAGCAGACGCTTCGCACTGTAACTGTTTTCATCAGGGATGAGCAAACCAAACCCGCATAAACAGTACTCAAATTCAACGTGCTCCCCCTGGAAGAGATCTCTGGCAAAGCGCGCGGGACATGGGTCAACGCCGGAAGCGTACCCGCAAAGTCACGGTGCGTGCGAAGAAGTGCTTGCGCTGAAAAGGGAAGTGCGCTATGAACTCGCATCACATCTATATGTGAGGGACACCATCGGAGGATGAACCCAAGGCCATGATTCCAGAATCGCACTCGCTGCAGCAGTTGTTCACAGAATTGATCGACCAGCACTTCGACCGCGAGATCGGACTGCGCGATCCGGAAGTAAAGGACTACATCGTCAACGTCCTGGCGGAATTCTGCGATTGCCAGCAGTTATACAAGATTTGCGATGCCGGAGGCCGCCCGCTGCACGACGTGGGCGAGATGCTGCTGGAGGCCGATCCGGTGTATGGGCCGGCGCCGTCGTTTGACCGCGAGCGCCAGGTCCGCAAGCACATCGGCGATTACACCTTGTTCTTTTCCGGAATGTTTCCTGAAAGCGTCAACCATTACCGCTTACGGCGGCAGCGGCTGGAAAACTTTATCGATTTTATCCGCGCCGGCAAAGAGAGCTATTACATCGTCTCCAAGTTTGACCAGTTCGAATACGCCCGGCTGTCGCCGCTCTTCGCGAAACTGGCGCGCGAGTTCGAGTCGTGCGTGTACGGCCTGAATCTGGTGAAGGGCGATCTCGAGGAGATGCAGCATCCGATCACGCGGCAGGTGAAAGACATCGTGATGTAGTTTCCGATTTCACCACAGAGACACTGAGACACAGAGAACCCAAGAATCAAGAGCTGGATTCCCCACTCATTCGCGGTTGGCGAATGAGTGGGAAGTGACACAATTGCACAAGCTTTCAAGACTGAAGTTGCCAAGCGAGCTTAATGCCTGGGTCAGAATCAAAACACCCACTCAACCAAAGGTCGAGTCGGGCACCCGGCGGGGACTGATGGACGGTACGACCGCAACGGCTACGGGCACGCTTATGACAGGGATCGCGACCGTGACTTCCGCCGTCAGGATGATGGCGATCGCCGGTAAGTCCCTTCCCATGCTTGGGCGCCCATTAGAGTACTGGCAAACCTGCCAGGATTGAACGAGCTGACGCACAAGGCCCGGGAAATAATCCGGGCCTTTGTTGCCGGGTGCCCCATCGATAAGAACGAAGGCGTTGTCAAGCGCGAGGTTTTCCTAGGCGGTGCGCGAGCACCGCTGGAGGAGACGCCAGAGTTGGGTTGTGAGGACCAAGGCTCTGGAACATCACTCGCTGCTCAGTTCCGGTGGAACCACTCGTTCCACCACCCATCGATACGGCTTTGCTTTCCGCCATGATGCTGTTTGCGAACATCCAGCCGCCGTCGCCGGTGCGAAAGTGGAAAACGGTTTTTTCGTTTTCCAAGCGCGTCAGCGCGTCTTTTGCACCGGTTCGCTGGATGCGAGAGCGCCCAATCAGGTTCGCGGCCTAGCTTGCGCCGGCCATGGGGCACCGCGAGCTGCTCTCGTTATGAACGATCTCCGGATACCCCGTGTTGCTGCGCAGCATCCAGTAGAGTCGTACCGCCAACTTGCGTGCCGCCGCCACCTTGGCCACTCCCTTGGCCTTGCTATGACAACGGTGTTGATACTTTTTGCGCAATCCTTCATCCAGGCGAACCGCTGTCTGCGCCGCTTCCACCAGCAACATACGCAGGAAACTATTGCCCTGTTTGCTGATTGCGCCCAGCCGTTGTTGGCCACCCGAACTGTGTTCGCGCGGAATGAGTCCCAGATAGCTGGCCACCTGTTTGCCGCGCCCAAACCGCGCCACCTCGCCGATGGTCACCACGAAGGCCAGCGCCGTGATCGCGCCCACTCCCGGCTGCGTCATCAGCAGCCGGGCTTGCGGGTGGGCAAACGCCGCTTTCTCCACCGCCGCCTCCAGGGGTCGGATTTGCTCGTCCAGCTTGGCCAACAGCGCCAGCAGATCTTCCCGTCGACACTGCGCCCAACCTGGCAGCGGTAACTGCAGAAAAGCCCGCTGTCCGGCTGCGCTCCACAGCTGGTTCTTCTTCTGCATCCCGCGATTCATCGCCAGGTGCTGCAACCCGTTCTTCACCCGCGTACGAATCTGCACCAGACGATGACGATGGATCAGCAACTGACGTAGATCGCGCACCTCGGCATCCGGTCTCCACAGCCGCGGGAAACGTCCTTCCAGCAGCAGCTTCAGAATGTGCCCCGCGTCGCGCCGATCCGTCTTCTGCTGGCGCACATAGCTGGCCCGAATCTGCGCTGCATCGCCCACCCATACCTCGTGACCCAACTGCTCCATCAACTCCAGGAACCACTGGCTGTTTCCACAACTCTCCACCCCCACCCAAGAAGGTACCGGCAAGCCGCGGTAAAACTGCTCCGCCTCGCCGTTACCGTTGACCAGTTTACGTTCCACGATTTCGCCGGTGGCTGGATCGAAAATCGCAACTTGCTGCCAACGCGGATGGAAATCACACCCTACAATAATCATGAAGGCTTCTCCTGACTCAGAGCTGGTCCTCACAAACCAAGCATACCGAGTCCGCTGAAGCCTTCGTTCTTATCCCATCAGGTTCGCCCTTCTGTTGGGCTAACCTGGGATCATTGCACTCGGTGCCCGGAAAGAAGGTGGATAGGATTGGAGGTTGAGTCGGAGTGGACGGCAAGACATCGTGAGTTAAAAACGTTCGGTGGTACGGCCCGAACCTCCCTCAGCCCAGGCAAACTGCGGACTTTCGGCAAGCAGATAACGCGCCGGATGTAATTCAGCTGATTCCGGCGTGCTCGCGTACTTTCTTCGCCCACAAACGCGCAGTTGGAGGGCTAATGTCAATTCCGGTACGCACATCACAATCTTCTTCTGATCGCGCATCAAGCGCTTCGATCAGCTCAATATAAAAATTGTGAAAAGACTCGTCTGGAGGGACCCGCAGAACCAGGTCCATAACCCGCAGCCAATTGTGAAATTGATGGCGCCCCTTGCTCCGTGTTTCCAGCAGCAAATATAGAGCCTGATTTGTCAGCGCAGGAATAATTGCGCGGTGGCTCGGATGGCCTCGGTACCACAAGCCTTCAATGAGCGCGATCCCCACGCTTCGTTTTTGTGAGCCGCCAGTCAGGTATTCAAGAGCATGAATTAGAGTCTGTTGCCTTTCGCGCCAGTAACGTTCATAAACATTGGCGACGGCGAGGACGATTGCGACGGCGGAACTTGAAATGGCGACAATGATCGATACGGAAGTTGAGCTGATCATAGGCTCTGGATGGCCTGATTATATTCGCCCCGTCTCGGTGCCTCTGTGGCGCCGCGATTTTTCTGCGATACTAGAGGGTGCTCTAGCATTCGGAGAGTCCGAAATCATTATGGATCCAGTCGCAGACCCGAAATCGGTTAAAGTCAACAAAACCACCGGCACTGGCATGGACATCGAGTGGAAGGACGGGCATCGCAGCGTTTACAGCTTCCCTTTCCTGCGCGATGCTTGCCCTTGTGCGCTGTGTAACGAAGAGCGAGAGAAGGATGGCCGCCAGCCCGGCGATCCGCTGAAGCCCATCGCGGGGGCGTTGCCCATGTTCAAGGCGGCGGCGCGGCCGACAGAGGTTGAACCGGTCGGCAAGTACGCCATTCGCTTCTCATGGAACGATGGCCACCAGCACGGCATCTATTCGTGGCAGTACCTGCGCGAGCATTGTCCCTGCGCCGAGTGCAAGGCGCGACGCGCCATGGATGCTCCGGTCGCCAGCAGCAAACCGAACTAATTTTGAGCGCCCGCACATTGCCGTCGTATCTCAACAACTTGAATCCGCAGCAGCGCGAGGCCGTCGAGGCGGTCAGCGGGCCGGTGCTCATCCTGGCGGGAGCGGGCAGCGGAAAGACACGCGTCATAACGTATCGTATCGCCCATCTGATTGACGGCGTCGGCGTGCCGCCCGACTCCATCCTGGCCGTCACCTTCACTAACAAGGCGGCTTCTGAAATGGCCAGCCGCGTAGACTCGCTAGTGGGCGGCCGATCGTTGGCCAAGCCCCTGATTTCTACCTTCCATTCTTTTTGTGTGCGGCTACTGCGGCGCGATATTGACGCGCTGCAGATAGGCGGCAAAGGTTATCGCAAGGATTTCGTCATCTATGACGAGGCGGACCAACAGAATGTAGTGAAGGCCGCCATGCGACGACTGGGCATCGACGATAAGCAGTTGACGCCGCGCAACGTGTTGGGACGCATTTCGTGGGCCAAGAACCATATGCTCGATCCGCAAGAGGTTTACCTGCAATCGGGCGATCCCAAGACCGAGCGCGTGGCCCATATTTACGAGGTGTATAAGCAGGAGCTGGCGAAGTCTAACGCCCTCGACTTCGACGACCTGCTGCTGTACGCCGTGCGCGTCCTGAAAGCTTCGGGCGAGACCCGCGAGCGTTACAACCGCCGCTACCGTTACATTCAAGTTGACGAATATCAGGACACGAATCGGCCGCAGTATGAATTGATGCGCATGCTTGCCGGCACCGAGCACAATGTTTGCGCGGTGGGGGATGAGGACCAGAGTATCTATTCCTGGCGTGGGGCCGATATTCGCAACATTCTGGAGTTCGAGCAGGATTTTCCCGAGGCGCGCATCATTCGCCTCGAGCAGAACTACCGCTCCACCCAGAACATTCTAGAGGCGGCCTCGGTCGTTGTATCCCACAACGTCAGACGTAAGGGCAAGAACCTTTGGACCGACCGCAGTGGCGGCTCGCAGATCGGATACTACGAGGCGCCAGACGGCGAGAATGAGGCCCTGTTTGCGGCGGATTACATTGCCAAGTATCTCCGGCAGGCGGGAAGCGAAGGCCGGGAGACGCCGCGGGCCGCGGTTCTGTACCGCACCAACTCGCAATCGCGCCTGGTAGAAGAGGCGATGCGCCGTTATCAGCTTAACTACCACGTTGTGGGAGGTTTTAGCTTCTATGAGCGCACCGAGATCAAAGACATGATCTCGTACCTCAAAGTCATTCAAAATCCCGACGATTCAATCGCGGTGCAACGCGTCATCAACACGCCAACCCGCGGGATCGGCAAAAACACTCTCGAAACTATTGAGAGCATTGCGCTGGAGACCGGTACCTCCATGTGGGGCGCGATCAACGAGGTGCTGCGTCGACGGCTTCTTCCCCTGAGGGCCTTGACCGCCCTGAAGAGCTTTAAGGAGCTGATCGAAGACGCCCATTCGATGCATCTTGGCGCCTTCCGCGAACGAGTGAGCGAAACCGCCGAAGAACCTGCCGCCGAGATTCTTTCGGACGCGAGCGAAGAGGATTTGCAGCACGCCATCGACTTCTCTTCCGCCGAATTCGAAGCCGCGACGGAGTCCACGGAATTTTCGCCCGAGGCATTCGCAGAAGCCGACGAGAGCAGAACGGCTTCGGCAGGCGAGGAGCGGGTGGAAGGCTTCCGCGCACCAGGCGATCCGGCATCGACCGCCGAGCTGCTGAAGTTTCTGATTGACCGGACGGGCTACATCAAGCAGCTCGAGGAGGAAGACACGCCCGAGGCGCTGGCCCGCGTCGAGAATTTGCACGAGCTGGTAAATGCGGCGATGGACTCGCGCGATCGTGGCGAGACGCTGAACGAGTTTCTCGACCATGCCGCACTGGTCAGCGATGCCGACGATTACGACGAGAACTCGCGCGTCACTTTGATGACTCTGCATTCCGCCAAGGGGCTGGAATTTCCGCTGGTCTTTCTGATCGGCCTGGAGGAGGGTTTGTTCCCACATTCGCGCACGCTGCTTACGCCTGACGACATCGAGGAAGAGCGTCGACTGTGCTATGTGGGTATGACCCGCGCCATGGACAGGCTGGTCCTCTCCCGCGCGCGTTATCGACGCCGCTACGGGACGGACATGCCGGAACCTAGCGTGGCATCGCGGTTTCTGGAGGAGATTCCCCAGACGCTGCTTCAGGACCTGGGATCGCCGCGGCGGCCAGCGTATGTGCCTGGCACCGATTACTCAAGCAGCAAGCACTATGCCTACGAAGATGAGGATCAACGTCCGCCGCATGACCGTCGCAGCCCGCCACAACGCAGCCAATATAGCGGGCCTACGTACAACTCTATCGATAACATCGCGGAGTTCTTCGCCTCGCGTGGGAAGAAGTTTTCGCGGCCCAAAGTCGAGATTCCTTCACCGGCGGGGAGCACTGGATTTCGGCCCGGACAACATGTCCGTCATCCGAAATACGGCGAAGGCACGGTGTATAAACGCGAGGGCGACGGGGAAGATGCAAAGATTACGGTACAATTTCCTAGATTCGGTTTGAAAAAGCTGGTCGAGAAATACGCCCAACTAGAAAAGGCGTAAGCCCGTCAATTAAAGGAACGCAGAATTCATGGCAAATACCAAGGCTATTACCGACAAAGTAGAACGCAAGAAAGCCAAGCGCATCGCGCGCAAGAAAGCCGCCCCGAAAGCGCCGCGCACCTATGCCCGCGGCTCGGCGAAGCGCAAGGTGAAGAAGCTGGCACGCGGTCAGTCGAAACGCTAATTGGCCGTCACTGTCAAAGAACGAAGGCTCCAGCCGACGCATTCGACTGGAGCTTATTTTTGCCGCGGCGCACTATTACGAAAGGGGTGCCATACCTGCCTGGAATGGCGGTCCCCCTCCGGCGACATATTCACCCTCCCCCATACAACAGGGGAATACCTCGCATTGCTTCTATCGGCATCCAGTTGCAGCATCTTCAGCGGACGCCCATAGCGCGAGTATCTGCAGCTAGTTTTTCCTGAAAAGGAGATCTGAATCCACGTGACTCTAAACTGGCGCGAGCCGTCCTTGCGATTCCTTGTATTGATGATGGCCGTCCTCACCATGTTGCCGCTCGCGGTCGCGCACGCGCAGGTATTCGATAGCCAGCAATTCTCCGCCATGCAGTGGCGACTGATCGGACCCTTTCGCGGCGGTCGAGTCACGGCCGTCGCCGGTGTGCCAGACCATCCTGATACCTACTATTTCGGTACACCGGGCGGTGGAGTGTGGAAGACCACCAATAGCGGACAGGTTTGGCGTCCCATCTTCGATAACGAGCGAGTCGCTTCTATCGGGGCGCTTGCAGTGGCTCCGTCTAACTCCAATGTGATTTATGCAGGGACTGGTGAGCAGACGGCTGGTGATGGGCTTTACAAGTCAGCGGACGGTGGCCAAACGTGGAAAAACATTGGCTTGCGGGATGTCCGTTTTATCCAGGCGGTGATCGTCGACCCGAAAAATCCGGACATTGTTGTTGTGGGCGGCAATTCCATCGGGTTTGGAATTCTGTGGCGGCCGTTGCCGGCGTTCGCACGCACAGCCAACCGCGGAATCTTCAAGACCACCGATGGCGGAAAAACCTGGAACAAGGTGCTTACGAACGACGATACGCTGGGCGTTGTCGATCTCTGCGCCGACCCCAGCGATCCTCGCACGCTTTATGCAGTTCTTTACCGCCCGGCTTCGGGGTCTGGCGACTCCGAGGTGCCAGCGACCTCGGAGATCGTCAAATCCGTGGACGCCGGCTCAACCTGGAATCCACTGGTGACCAAGGGACTGCCGGAGAAGGGCTGGGGACGATTGGGGATTGCGGTTGCTCCCGGAACCAACGGCCGCCGTCTGTACGCGATTGTGGAGCAAGGGTTCTTCCGTTCCGACGATGGCGGAGCCACCTGGCAGCAATCGACGAAGGACCCGCGCGTTCTGGGCAGTCCGTACTTCAGCCGGATCTTTGTTGACACTCAAAACCCTGATGTTCTCTACGTGGCGCAGACTTCGCTCTATCGCTCCACCGATGGCGGCCAAACCTTCGAAGCCTATGTCGGAGCTCCCAGCGGCGACGACTTCCATGTATTGTGGATTGATCCGCAAAATCCGGAGCGCATGATTCTCGGAGTGGACCAAGGCGCCATTATTAGCGTGGATGGGGGCAAGAGTTGGAGTTCCTGGTATAACCAGCCGACCGGCCAGTTCTATCATGTCTCGACTGATAACGCGTTTCCCTATCGCGTTTACGGGGCGCAGCAGGATAGCGGTACTGCGGGTGTTTTGAGCCGTAGCGATTACGGCGAAATCCTGGCGCAGGATTGGTATTCCATCGGCGGTTTTGAGTACGCCTTTATCACCCCCGATCCGCTGAATTCGAATTGGGTTTACAGCAACGGCTGGTATGGCTCCGCAGTTCGATTCGATAAGGCTAACGGCCAAATTGCTACCGTGTTTGAACGCGGCGAAAAGTACAGAACCGCCTCAATGCCGCCCTTGGTGTTTTCTCCACAGGACCCTACCACGCTTTATCTGGGAACACAGTTTGTGCTTAAGACTTCCAATGGCGGCTTGAGCTGGCAGGAAATCAGTCCTGACTTGACGGGTTACAAAGAGGCAGAAGAAAAAGAAGCTAAGCCGGACCCTGGCAAGCCACATCCACCCGCTATCACGACACTGGCGCCATCCGAAGTCCAACCGGGAGTGATATGGGCGGGAACTAGTAACCGAATCGTGCAACTCACACGCGACGCGGGGGCGAACTGGCAAAAAGTCTCGCCACCCGGATTGACTGAGCCTACTCAAATCCTTGCGATCGAGGCTTCGCACTTTGACGCTGCCACCGCATACGTTGTGATCGGCGCTACCCGCGAGTCCACTGCGCCGTACGTCGTTCGCACCCACGACTATGGTCGCACCTGGCAAAAGATCGTCAACGGATTTCCTGAACGCGAGATGGTTCGCGTGATGCGTGAAGATCCCAAGCGCAAAGGTCTGCTGTATGCCGGGACCGATACCGGCGTCTTCGTTTCATGGGATGACGGCGACCACTGGCAATCGCTGCAACTCAATCTACCGCCGACACCGGTGACCGATCTCCAGGTACACGCCAACGATCTGGTCATCTCAACCTTTGGACGTGCGTTGTTGATTCTGGACGATGTGACGCCGCTGCGCGAGATCAGCCCGCAAATCACTGCTAACGATGCTTACTTGTTTCGTCCTGCCACCGGCATGCGCGTGCGCTGGGACAACTATCAGGACACGCCGTACCCGGTGGAAACTCCAGCCGGGCAGAATCCACCCGATGGAGCCATTGTCGACTACTTTCTAAAATCGGCGCCGGCGGGCGAAGTCACGCTGGCAATTTACGACGACAAAGGCGCCGAGGTTAATCAGTACTCGAGCGAACCCAACCCTCCGGACCTGCTTCCCGCGAATGCTCCCAACTACTGGTTTGCGCCGGCCGTGGCTCTACCGAAAGCGCCTAGAGTAAATCGTTTTGCCTGGGATCTTCGCTATCCGCCTCCGCTCTCGCTTCCCTATGGCTACAATGGCGACCTGCTGGGATATACCGAATACACCACGGCCGACCACGCGATCGCAGGAGAGACTCCGCGTGTGCAACCCCAAGGACCGATGGTTGTGCCAGGAAACTACACGTTGGAGCTGCACGCCGCGGGGCAAATACTCCGGCAGCCATTGACCGTTGAACTTGATCCTCGGGTTCATGCTTCGCAAGCGGACCTGGAAGAGCAACTCAACTTGGCGCAGCAGATCACCAGAGGCATGAAGACAAGCCATGATGCCTACCTGCAAGTAGCGGCATTGCGCCAGGCTTTAGACGAGCGGCAAAAGGCCCTGAGTGGGGACGAGTTGAAGCAGGCAAAGGATGCGGCCACTTCCCTCGGCAAGAAGATCGATGCCGTGCAGAAAGGCACGCACGTCGCTCCTGGTTTCGGTCCGGTTAACCGCGATTTGACCAGGCTGATTTACAGCGTGGAGAGCGCGGACGTTCGTCCCGCCGATGCGGTCCGGTCGGCTGTGCAGCAGAGCTGCGACGCGCTCGACAAGGATCTTGCGAGTTGGCAGCAGCTGACGGAGCAAGACCTGGCATCGTTCAATGCCATGCTGACCGCGGCAAAACTGTCGCTGCTACCACCAGTTGCCATAATTACAAGCGCCGGATGCAAGAAGTAGATCCGGTCGCCAATGTCTCGACCACTACGCGGGGCGTAGTCCCGGCCCCGCAGCCCATTACAATCGTTTCATGCGGCCTTATTTTCGCTGGCAAGTGCGGTCTCGAGAGCTGGAATTGGGCCGGCGAACTCTCATCATGGGAGTACTTAACGTCACTCCCGATTCGTTTTCCGACGGAGGCGAGTTTCTGCAGCCGGAACGTGCAGTGCAACATGCGCTGCAGATGCTGGACGAAGGCGCTGACATTCTGGACTTGGGTGGCGAGTCCACTCGTCCGGGAGCGCGAATTGCCGGAAATGAGGCAAGCGCCAGACCGAAATCAAAGCCTGTAGTCACCGAAGAGGAAGAGTTACGGCGGGTCATCCCGGTATTGGAGGGTATTCTGCAAGCGCGGCCGGGAACGGTCATTTCGGTCGACACCTACAAGTCACGTGTAGCCCGTGCTGCTGTGGCGGCAGGCGCAGAGATCGTGAACGACGTTAGCGGCCTCACCTGGGATCCGAAAATGGCGCAGACATGCGCCGAGCTGCAATGTGGAGTGGTCCTGATGCACACCCGAGGTCAGCCGAAAGAGTGGCGTAATCTTCGCCGCGATCCTGATATCACCACCGTGGTTGAGCATGACCTCGCCAACGGCGTGCAAGTTGCCTTGGAGCGAGGTGTGGAGCGGGCGCGCATCGTGCTCGACCCCGGCTTCGGATTCGGCAAGAATTTCGAGGAGAACTATCCCCTACTGGCGCACTTCGACCAGTTACATCGGCTCGGTTTTCCGCTGCTGGCGGGCACTTCGCGCAAATCGTTTGTGGGACGCACAGTCGGCAAGCGGAGCGCCAAGGATGCCGCACCGGCAGATCGACTCTATGGATCACTGGCTGCGATGGTCGTTAGCATCCTGCGCGGTGCTCACATTGTGAGGGTCCACGATGTGCGGCCAGCAGTCGAAGCCGCGGCCGTGGCCGACGAAGTACTTGCGGCGGGCGGAGAGGCCTGAACCATCTCGCGAGGAATTCGCCGATCAGGGCGCGATCTTCAGGCTATAGAGAAAAGCGCTAACCCAGACCAAGAATCCACCGGTCCCGACGTAGATATACAGGCGGCGTTCGAAAGGGTTGTGAATTGTCGGAAGAGGCAGAGGAGTTCCCAGCGCGCGGTGGAACGAGGCTCCCAGCAGGCCGCCAAATCCGATGAGTGTCGTGGCGCCGCCGAAGGCGAGGCCTGCGACAATGAGGATAAAACTAAGGCTGAACACGAAATCACCCACTGCTGCCCAACAGGCTAGACCTATTGACGAAGTTCTGCAACAGCCCGGCCCGAACATCGGGCTTATCGCTTGTATCGAGAAAGCGGGCTCGTTTTCTTATATACCAACCTTCGCCCAGTTCATCTAATCTGATCAGGTGCGCGGCCTTACTCAGGTAACCGCTTTTAGCGCGCCAGATCAACGCTGTGATAATCCACGAGCGATGTAAGAACCCGTCATGAAGATAGCTCGTTACTCGTCAACCCCCGTTTTGTTCGCCCTTCTATTCTTGACTTTCCCTGCATGCGCCCAGAACGGCAAGAATGCGCAATCAGCCGCTTCGCCGCAGGCGCCGTTCACCGATTACCGTTACGAAAAGCCTGGCACGATCCACAAAATTACTGCCAAGGACCTGCCCGCGCCCTACGCTACCAATTCGGCGTCGAACTGGGCCAAAGTCGTCGATCGCCCCAAGAATGCCTGGCCGCAGGCGCCAGCGGGGTTTAAGGTCGAACTGTTTGCCGCGGGCCTTGATGAACCGCGCAAGATCATGACCGCGCCTAACGGCGATATCTTTCTCGCGGAAAGCCACAGTGGTGAAATCAAGATTTTTCGCGGCATCACCGCTGATGGAAAGCCGGAACAGACGAGCATATTCGCGACTGGGCTCGATCGCCCGTACGGCATTGCCTTTTATCCCCCCGGACCGAAACCAGAATATGTCTACGTTGGCGAAACTGGCGCTGTGCTGCGCTTCCCTTATCATAGCGGCGATTTGAAGGCGACGGGAAAATCGGAGCACATTGCCAGCCTGCCCAGCGGCGGCGGTCACTGGACCCGCGACGTTGTTTTCTCGCCTGACGGCAAGCAATTGTTTGTTGGCGTCGGCTCTGCCTCTAACCTCGATGACCCTGACACCCACCCGGACGAGAAAAACCGCGGGGATATTCTGGTCATGAATCCTGACGGTTCCAATCTGCGCGTTTACGCCTACGGGATACGCAATGCCGGCGGTGGATTGGCCATCGACCCAAGAACCGGCGAGCTGTGGTGTTCGGTGAACGAACGCGACGGCCTGGGCGACAATCTGGTGCCCGACTACATTACCCACGTGCAGCCTGGCGGCTTCTATGGCTGGCCGTATTACTACATTGGGGGCAATCAGGACCCGCGGTTACAGGGCAAGCATCCCGAACTGAAGGGCAAAGCGGTTGTCCCCGACGTGTTGCTGCAGCCTCACAATGCATCGCTGGAGATGACGTTCTACGAAGGCAAGCAATTTCCGGCGGAATATGAGGGCGACATCTTTGCCGCGCAGCATGGTTCATGGAACAAGAGCGTCCGCGTGGGCTACGAAGTGATCCGCGTTCCGCTGCATCAGACCGGAAAAGCGAGCGGCGAATACGAGGACTTCCTCACTGGCTTCGTACTTCCCAATGGACAGGTTTGGGGACGACCGGTGGGCGTTACGGTGGCCCCAGATGGATCGTTGCTGGTAACGGATGACGGGTCGAATTCGATCTGGCGAGTTACTTACACGGGGAAATAGTGGAATCTTGCACGTTGCGACTCAGGTTTTTCGGCGAATATAATAAGGCACTATGGGAGTGATTGACGATACCCGCAAGCTGCTGCAGGATCTGGTGACGCCCGAATGAAGGCCCTGATCGCACGCGTCGAAGCGCTGGAGAAAAGAGTCGATTCGGGATTCGCCGATGTGAAGCAGACGATCACAGAAGTGGACACCCGGGCTGAGCGCCGACTCGCCGACGTAAAGCAGACGATCGCCGACGTCGATGGCAGGGCTGAACGCCGGCACACGGCTTTACTTGTAGCTCTACATTTGGAAGAGCGGGTTAAACGGTTGGAGGAACGAGCCACCCCCCACGAACAACGAACCTAGAACATCCCGCCAGCGCAACTACGAACATGATCACAAGATATCCATCTGCGTCGACGTAAATACGCGGCTCAGCTTTTCTCGCGGACTGCTTCTCCACCCTCGGGCCCGTAGAAGAAGACCCACGCCGCAAAATCATCGGTGAACTCCACGAAGCGATGCTGCTCGCCAGCGGCGACGAACAAGACGTCACCGGTTCCGAACGAAACCTCCTCCGCCTCGCGCTGAAAACGTCCAGAGCCTGACGCGATCACGTAAATCTCGTCGCGGGTGTGTGGATGCTGTTTATCGGCGCCACGCGGCGCGTACAACTTCACCGTGAGCGTCCCGTGCCGAAACAATTCCACGGAGCGCTCACCGTTAGGACCAGGAAGTTGGTCCAAGCCGCTTAACGCCTTCAGATAACCCGGAACGATTTTTCCTTGGATTTTCATAGTCGAACTCAGCTCAGGCTTGCTTTGGTTTCCACGCGCCCACGATCGCTCCCATCAGAATGCAGCCGAGCAGCGGGTAGGCGGCGGAGATCATGATGAATGAAGGCGCTCGCAGTTCAAATACCATTTCGGTAATCATCGCGAGCGCGGCTGCCAGTCCGATCAGAATGCCGATTCCGATGCCGTGTATTAATGTGAATGCCCAGCTACTTAATGCTCGGGCGATGACATAGGCGATTGCGATGCTGCAAACCAGTGAGACGATGTAGGGCCAGAAGTCCGGATGGGCCGTGTAAGCCTTCAACTCCTCTGGCGGTATGCGCGTGCCCGCCTGCCAGGGAGCCTTGAACGCGGTGAACCAAACAGCGCCCAATATCCAGTCCGCAACGCCCGCCAATACGATGGCGCCCAAATTCAATCGCATCGTTTCGTCCTCCTGAGGGTGCGCGGAGACAATATCCTGTTCTAAGGTTTGACGCAACTCGTATAGCGGTTACCGCCCTATGCACCTTTCCAATACCTGCCGCGGCATGTACGCTTGCTCGCGCAAGCTGCGCAGGCTGAGCGAGTCGTGCCGTTTGGCCAACCGAATGCCCGCTGCATCGCGCACCAAATCGCAATGGTAGTAGGCAGGACCCGGCAGCCCGAGGGCGCGCAGCAGGAGCAATTGCCGCGCTGTGGATTTCAACAGGTCTGCGCCGCGTACAACTTCCGTAATCGCCATGGCAGCATCGTCGGCCACAACCGCCAGTTGATAAGCCGGTACGTCGTCGCGCCGCCAAACCACGAAGTCGCCGAAGTCTTTGCCCGCCAGGAAGCTCTGTGGCCCTTGCCGTATATCGTCAAAGGTCACCAGTTCGCCGTCCTGCACCCGAAATCGCCAGTTCACGCCTACAGGCGTTGCGTGCTTGCGGGCCTCGACGACCTTGTCCCGGCACCGTCCCGGATAGAGCGGCTCGTCATCGCTGTCATCCGGCGCCGCCGCCGAGAGGGCCAGGTCTTTGCGCGAGCAATTGCAGGGATAGATGAATCCGCCATCGCGCAACCTGCGCCACGCGGCCAAATAGAACTCGCGCCGCCGGCTCTGCTCGTAGGGTGTGAACGGCCCGCCGATGTCGGGGCCCTCCTGCCAGCAAATGCCCAGCCACTTTAGATCCTCTACCATCGCTTGGGTAAACTCTGCCTTGGAACGTTGCGGGTCGAGATCTTCGTTACGGAAGACCAGCGTCCCGCCGTGTTCAACGGCACGCCGGTAGGCAGTCCAGAATGTGCAGGCATGCCCGACGTGCAGTAGGCCAGTGGGCGAGGGCGCTAACCGTCCGCGATAAGCCGCCTTGCTCGTGTTGGGCTCCACATCCATGCGTTTGATTCTAGAGGTATGGCAAGTTAGGTAGCGTTCCTCAGCGCTTTGCGGAGTTTATTCGGCCCTAAGGCGCAGCGACAGCGCTGCACTGCCAACGGCAACCGTTAAAGAGGTGCTCCACCGCGTGCACCAAATGTGAAACTGCCCTTAGCCGCCCGCAATGGCGCCTATGATGAGAAAGGGCTCCGCCCCTGACACGACCACATCGGGCAACGGCGCGTCGGGTGATTCGTGGGACAAGTCTTCCTGGCAGGCAAAGAATCTCAGAAACGGCCGCCGCTGTTGGGTGACATGGTCACGGATGGTGCCGCGCAGCATCGGGTAGCGCGCTTCGAGCGCGTCGAGGACCGAGCGCTGCGTGGCTCGACCCTCGACTTCAACTTCCACCTCGCTGCCAACCTTCGCCAGCGTCCGCAGATGTGCGGGCAACACGACGCGAATCATAGCAGCGTCTGTACCTCGACTGATAGCACAGCCGGAAGATCGCGGACAATGGGGGCCCAGTTGTCTCCCGCATCAGACGACGAGTACACTTGCCCGCCGGTAGTGCCGAAATACACGCCGCAGGAATCGAGCGAATCCACGGCCATGGCGTCGCGCAACACGTTCACGTAACAGTTACTTTGTGGCAGGCCCTTGGTGAGCGCCTCCCACTCGTTTCCGCCGGTACGGCTGCGGTACACGCGCAGCTTTCCCTCCAGCGGAAAGTGTTCGCTGTCGCTCTTGATGGGGACAACATAGATGGTCTCCGGCTCGTGCGCGTGCACGTCGATCACGAAGCCAAAGTCGGTGGGCAAGTTGCCACTAACTTCGTGCCACGAGTCGCCGGCGTCGTCGCTGCGCATAACATCCCAGTGCTTCTGCATGAACAGCACGCTTGGGCGTGATGGATGCATCGCGACGTGGTGCACGCAGTGGCCGATCTCGGCAGTCGGATCGGGAATGTATTGCGAACGCAGTCCCTGGTTGATCGGCTTCCACGTCTTGCCGCCGTCGTCGGTGCGGAAAGCGCCCGCCGCCGAGATGGCAATGTAAATTCGTCTGGGGTCACTCGGATCGAGAATAACGGTGTGCAGGCACATCCCACCAGCGCCCGGCTGCCACTTCGGCCCGGTGCCGTGACCACGCAATCCGGGAAGTTCATGCCAGCTCTTGCCTCCGTCCCTCGAGCGGAACAGGGCAGCGTCTTCAACCCCGGCGTAGACGGTGTCTGCATCGGTGAGTGATGGTTCGAGATGCCATACGCGCTTGAACTCCCAGGGATGCTGCGTGCCGTCATACCATTGATGTGTGGTGAGGGGTTTGCCGGTTTCCGGAGTACCATCGTAAACGAATTTATTACTTGGGGGCGGCGGCATGGCGCCAGGCTCGGGCATTTTTTCGCCTCCGGGCGTCTCCCAGGTTTTTCCGCCGTCATTGGAACGCTGGATCATCTGGCCAAACCAGCCGCTGGTCTGCGATGCATATAGCCGATTTGGATCGACCGGCGATCCTTTGATGTGATACATCTCCCATCCTGCAAAATGGGGACCGCTGACGTCCCACCGTTCGCGCTTGCCATCCGACTCCAGAACGAACGCGCCCTTGCGCGTGCCAACCAGAACTCTCACTCTGCTCATCCTCAATCCTTCCTACCCGCGACGCGGGTGCTGCCATTGTATTGACGATTAGACCAGCCAAAGATCGACATGCCGGAGGAAAAAATTATGCTGCCGATGGTTTCTCCTTAGATCTGCAGATAACTGAGCGAAATCCGTCGCAAAATGTAAATTATAGTGCGATAGGTCGCATCGACTTTGCAAGGTCTCGTTGAAAAACACGCTTTCAGTAGCACCCAGTCTGTGCTGGTCTTATAGCACTTGGGTTCTGTGGCCTCCACCGTTAGAATCGAAAGTTGGCATTCATGCCGCCTGTTGGCGGACAAAAGGAGTTCTTGATGGCACACATGGTGAAATGCGTAAAGATGGGCCGCGAAATGGAGGGTCTGGACGAACCGCCCTTCGATGGCGAACTCGGGCAGAAGATCTATGACAATGTTTCTAAGCTGGCGTGGGAGCAGTGGCAAGAACACATGAAGATGCTGCTCAACGAATATCGCCTGCAACCCTGGAAGAAAGAACACCAGGAATTCATCGTGCAGCAGATGGATGCGTATTTCTTTGGCGAAGGCGCCGAGAAGCCGAAAGAATACGTGCCGCCGAGCCAGTAGTCAGTTGTCAGTGATCGGTTGTCAGTAGCTGGTTGTTAGGGCCGCCGCTTCAAGAACTGACAACCGACAACTGGCTACTGACAACTGCTCACACCTGCGGTGCGTAGACTGCCCATCCCCGTGGGCCGGCCCAAAAATCAGCGTGACCGTCCGCAGAGGTCATCTTCGAATCAGGACGGCTGTTGTCGTATCCTCCGTAAGCTACCGGATCGAATCGCACGCCTTGCCACTGGGTTTGCACGATCGCTCCATTCCAGGCATCGCCCAGATTGTTGAGCACATAGACCAACCCCGGCGCGCCGCTCGTCCCGGTGCGCTGCATCACGTAAAGGTTGTCATTGGCATATAACACTTGCGTGGTACCACCGGCATTCTGCTCATGGGCGGCGACGAGAGCGGCGATTCCGTTCGGCGCACCCGTTTTCGCCAGGCCGAAGTTATACCAGTCCATCCAGAAAACGCTGGGGTAACCTTCGTGGGTCAGAATGAAGCTGTACGCCATAAGCTTGTCGTTGTTGATGGCATTGGCCGGATCACGAATGGTGTCATGGTTGTCGACGAAGGTGACCGCCTGCGACGGCGAGTCTTGCACTACGGTCCCGGGAGTGGCGAGCGTGCTCAGACTGAAGCCGTAGGAATCGCAGAGGTCCTTCAGTCGGTAATGCAGCGGGAAATCGAACGCAGATACAGGATTGTCGGTGTAACTGTTGACCTCGCTAAGCCAGTCATCCACCGTGCGTTCGTCGTCCCAGCACTCTCCCACGCAGAAGGTGTAAAAGTTGTCCGCCGATTTCTTCAGGTAGCGCAGTTCGGCGATCGACTGCACCATCCAGGGCGCATAGCCTTTGACGAAATCGAAGCGGAAGCCGTCGAAGCCGATGGTTTCTATCATCCACTGCGCCACATCAATCAGTGCGGCGTAAACCACGGGATTGCGATGGCAGAGGTCGGGCATGTCGCCGAAGGTCATCTCGTCGAATATTTCAAACGGCGACGGATGGAAGCATGTCCAATCGCGCGGAAATTTGCCGCTGGCGGGATTGAACTTCGTCCAGCGGGTCTGCCCGTCGATCGGGTTGACCTCTTGCGCGTCGCCGCCATTGTTGTGGTCTAGCACCAGGTCGGCATAGACCTGCATGTTCGCAGTGTGCGCCGCGTTGATCAGGGAGACCAATTCCGCTTGGTTGCCAAACCACGTCTTGGTCCGGGTCTTCTGGTTAAAATCGCCTAAGTCGAAGTAATCGTACGGATCGTAGCCCATCGACGGACCACCGATATTTGCTGCTTTGCAGGCAGGCGGCAGCCATAGCGCGGTGAATCCAGCCTGCTGCAACTCCGGAAGTTTGCCGGCAAGGAAGTTCCACCAGGTACCGTCCTGATTTTCTGCCGATGGACAGTTCCAATAGAAAGCCTGAAATAAGACTCCCATGGCGATCTCCTTTCGTGGTTGGAAGGAGCATAGCGCATTGCGCTGCGGATAGCAGTGATAAGGGAATGAAAAGTTGGTGAACCGCGTTACGCCCTGGCGGATTGCTCATCCGGCCCCAGCGGCAGGAAGTACTGGGTGCCCCGGATCGGCTCGCTAACCCGCCGCAGCAGCGCCTGTAAATCTTCGCTGCGCTCCACGAAGTCGATCTCCGAGGTGTTCACAATCAGCAGGTCCGAGGAGGTGTAGTGAAAGAAAAAGTGCTCGTACGCCTTGATCACTTCTTCCAGGTAGTCGTCGCTGATGGCCTTTTCTGCAGGGGCGTTCTTTTTCTTCAGCCGCTTCTTCAGGACTTCGGGCGTGGCCTGAAGGTAGATAACCAGATCAGGCGTGGGCACGTTGTGCCGGAACAGGTCGTAGTAACGGTTGTAAACGTCGAGCTCGGCATCGCCCAGATTGAGGCAGGCAAACAGCTTGTCCTTCTCGAAAATGTAATCGGCAACATAAGTCTTGTTGGGATTGTGTTTAACGTCGAGACTGCCCAGTTGCTCGTAGCGCGCGATCAGGAAGGCGAACTGTGCCTGGAAGGCAGCCCCGTGCTCGCCCTCGTAAAACGATCGCAGAAACGGATTTTGCTCGGGCTCGGTAATGCGCTGGGCGTGCAGGGTTTCCGCGATGACCTGGCAGAGAGTGCTCTTGCCGACGCGGATCGGACCTTCGACTGCAATGTACCGGGGTGGTTCGAAAAGGTTCGCCATGAGAGTAAAACGTTACGCATCGCAGAATATCTTGCTCTCTGTCCGCGCGCAATTGTCGTGATGGTAAATGTTGGTCCTAGTTTTCCACCGATCACCGCCACCGCAGTTACAATCAAGCCAATTCTATGATTACTGGACTCATTGGCTGCGTAGGAATTGCCGGACTGGCCTGTTGGGCGGGCTATCACACCATGTCGCCCACCTCGCAGCTCTACGGGCGGACGTTTATCGGCCTGGGGCCGGGCTCTCGTCTGCTGGCGCTCACGTATGATGACGGACCCAACGACCCTTACACCTGGCGATTGCTCGAAGTCCTGGAGCGCCATCAGGTGAAGGCGACGTTTTTCCTCATCGGACGATACGTACAGCAGAAGCCCGAGATCGCGCGCGCCGTAATGGCCGCCGGTCACGCCATCGGCAGCCATACCTTCAGCCATCCAAACCTGATCTTTCAACAAGTACATGAGTTGCGCCGCCAGCTGGTGCAGACCCGGCAAGCCATCCTCGATGCGACGGGGGTCGAGACGAAGATCTTCCGTCCGCCCTTCGGGGGACGCCGTCCGGCCACGCTGCGCACCGTGCGGGCGTTTGGTCAGCAGACGGTGATGTGGAACGTCACCTGTTACGACTGGAAAGCGCAGTCGGCCGATGAGATCGTCGCCCACGCTGAGCGTCGGATTCGGGGTGGCGACGTCATCCTGCTGCACGACGGCTCACACGTGCGGATGGGCGTGGACCGCAGCCGCAGCGTCGAAGCCAGCGATCGCATTCTCAGCCGCTATCTGGGCGAGGGGTTCGAGTTTGTGACGATTCCAGAGATGATGGAGAGGCAGCAACTGGCAATTAGCAGTTAGCAACTAGCAATTAGCAAAGGCAAATCACAGTAGCGCCAGCGCTTCTCTTGCCGCCGCGATGGTATCGTCGATATCGCCTTGGGTGTGCGTGATGCTGAGGAATGCGGCTTCGAACTGCGACGGCGGCAGCCAGACCCCCGCGTCGAGTAGCGCGCCGTGGAAGCGGCCAAACTTAGCCGTGTCGCAAGTAGCCGCACTCGACCAATCGGTGACCTGCTTGTCGGTGAAGAAGAAGGTAAACATCGATCCGACGCGGTTGGCGGTCATCGGCACCCCCGCGTCCTTTGCCGCTGTGGTGATATCGGCAACCAGTTTGCCCGCCATGTCGTCGAGCTGCTTATAGACCTGCTGCCGGTTGGTCTTTAGCTGACAGAGCGTCGCGATGCCGGCCGCCATCGCCAGCGGATTGCCGCTCAGCGTTCCCGCCTGATACACAGGGCCGAGGGGAGCGACCAGGTCCATAATCTTCGCTGGTCCGCCGTAAGCGCCCACTGGCAGGCCGCCGCCGATGATCTTGCCCAGCGTCGTGAGGTCAGGCGTGATGTTGTACAGCTCCGAGGCGCCGCCGAAGGCCACGCGAAATCCAGTCATCACCTCGTCGAAGATAAGCAACGCGCCTTCACGCGCGGTGATCTCGCGCAGAGCTTCGAGGTAGTCCGGCTGAGGTGGAACGCATCCCATGTTTCCGACGATAGGCTCGACGATGACGCAGGCGATCTGGCCTTTGAATTTGGCGAATGCCGCTTCCACAGCGTTGCGATCGTTGTAGGGCAGAGCCAGGGTGAACTCGACAAACTCCGGCGGCACGCCCGCCGAGCCGGGAATGCCGAGCGTTGCCACGCCAGAGCCAGCCTTTACCAGCAGCGCGTCGCTATGGCCGTGATAGCAGCCTTCGAATTTCACGATGAACTTGCGTTGGGTATACGCGCGGGCAAGCCGAATCGCCGACATCGTCGCTTCGGTTCCTGAACTGACGAAGCGGACCTTCTCGATTGCCGGAAAGGCTTCGACCACCAGCGCGGCCAGGTCAATCTCGGTTGGAGTGGAAGCTCCAAAGCTGGTGCCGTTGCGCGCGGCCTGAATGATGGCCTCGAGAACCTTGGGATCGGAGTGGCCGAGAATCAACGGTCCCCACGAGCCCACATAGTCGATGTACTGGTTGCCATCGGCGTCCCACACATGCGCGCCCAAGCCGCGGACCAGAAACGGCGGCGTGCCGCCTACCGAACGGAAGGCGCGGACCGGCGAATCGACCCCGCCGGGAATGAGTTGCTCGGCGCGAGTTTGCAAGGCGCGGGATGTGTTAAGAGTGCGGGACATGGTTCGCTATTCGGCTTTCGCTCTTCGCCTTCCGGATTGCATCGTAAAACAAACGAGTTTATCAGGGGAAGCGCAGAGACGGTTGTGAGAAAGATCACAAGAACAACCGAGAGCGCGGCTCGCGCGGTGGTGTACATTACTAAGCACTGTCGCCCGTGGTGGGATGGGTGTTGACTGGGTCCTAGGCCGCAGGCGCTCCTCACAAGGGCGCGCAGTTCGGCGACAACAGCTAGAATTGAAATCCGAGGCATAGGGCGGCTTAGCGACATTTCGATGACGGCTGAGAAGAAAAAGCGCAGCAGCGCCGATCCGATTATTCCGGACAAGCTTTATTTCCGCATCGGTGAAGTTGCCAGCCTCTGCCGTCTACCGGCCTACGTGTTGCGCTTCTGGGAGACCGAGTTCCCTCAGCTCAAACCAGTCAAGAGCAGCACCGGGCAGCGGATGTACCGCCAACGTGACGTGGAAAATGTCTTGCGCATCAAGAAGCTGCTCTACGATGAGGGCTTCACTATCGCCGGAGCCCGCCAGCATCTCAAGGCCGAACTCAAACCCTCGCATCGGCAGGATGGCTTACCCTTCTCCAAGCCGCGTTCCGGCGACAGCCTGAAGAAAGTTCGGCAAGGCTTGCAGGAGATTCTGGGCATCCTGAACAAGAAGCGCCGCTAAACGTACGTGCAGGTTTTAGGGGTGCTCGGACGAGTACTGTTTGACCTGCCCAGCCCAAACACGCTACACTTTTATGGTTTGCCTGTACTAGCAGGTTGCCTCTGGGACACCCCGCCTTTCCGTGAAGGTTTCCTTCCTGGCTCGGGGAAGTGCAAGCGCACAAAGAGGTTAACGCCGTCGGCGCGATGACTGCGCGCGGCGGGCGAACCGAGGACACTCGCTGCATTGCGAGCCGTCGAGGTTAGAGCGCAGCAATCAAGCGCTCTAACCGGAGAAGTTTATTGGAGGCATTGCCATGTACGCGGTGATCCGCGCCGGGGGAAAGCAGTATCGCGTCGCACCCGGAGACGTAATCAAGGTCGAGAAGCTGCCGCAGACCAGCGGCGAAAACATTCAGTTCGACGAAGTGCTGGCTGTCAGTGGCTCCGAACGCGAACTCGGGAAGCCATCGAAGGCCTTTGTCAGTGGCCAGGTGGTCGAGCAGGGCCGCGCCGACAAGATCCTGGTCTTTCACTTCAAGCGCAAGAAGCAGTACAAGAAGCTGAACGGACATCGCCAGCCGTACACCGCCGTGAAGATCACCGGCATCAGCGTGGACGGCCAGGAACTGAAGGCTTAACGGCTGATGCTGCTACATCAGTTGATTCCGGCTGTAGTTACACTGGCCAAGCGCTTGGATTCGGTACTGCTGGCCTTGCCCGTTCGAATCCGGCGGCTGGTCTCGCGCGCCCGGATCGGCGGCTCCGATTTGCAGGAAACTTAGGCGAGAGTCAGCATTCTGTTTTTCCGGGGCTAAAAGCCCCTGATAATTTGACCGCTTGGAACGCTGGCCTGAAGGCCAGCTCTACCCCAAAGTCCTGGCGGAAAGTTCTTCACAAGGGTTTTTGAGGACATTGCAATGGCACATAAAAAAGGTTTAGGTAGTTCGCGGAATGGCCGTGACTCGAACGCGCAGCGGCTGGGCGTGAAGTCATTCGGAGGCCAGCTGGTTTCGGGCGGCTCCATCATCGTGCGGCAACGCGGCACCCGCATCAAGCCGGGCACTGAACGTTGGCCGAGGCAAAGACGACACGCTGTTCGCCAAGGTGACAGGCGTGGTGGAGTTCAAGGACCGCGGCCAGATGGGTAAATTCGTGTCGGTGACGCCACAGGAAGCAACTAGCAATTAGCAGCCAGCAACTAGTTATCGAGGACAGGCCTCGTCGCGGCGAGGCCTTTTTCGTTGGAGGAGCTGTCAGCCGTCAGCTATCAGCCCTCAGCTGACCCGAGCGATCTTAGGTTTCCCGGCGTGGCGATCCAGTGGGACTTCCCGACCGACGGCGTGAACTCGAAGCCGAAAGCCGAGGGCTGAAAGCTGACGGCGGTTTCACTAGCCCCTAACCCCTATCCACTAACCACTGTTTTCCCATGTTCGTTGATGAAGCAAAAATTCGAGTGAAAGCCGGCGACGGCGGCAATGGCTGCATGGCCTTCCGGCGCGAGAAGTTCGTACCGCGCGGAGGCCCGTCGGGCGGCGACGGCGGTCATGGTGGCGACGTGGTAATGGAATCGAGCGAGCGCCACAACACTCTCGTCCACTTCCGCTTCAATCCCGAATACAAGGCCGAGCGCGGGCGTCACGGCGAGGGCTCCAACAAAACCGGCCGCGAGGGCGAAAGCATTGTGCTGAAGGTTCCGGTCGGCACCATCGTTTATGACGAGATGACCGGCGAAGTAGTGCATGACTTCTCGCATCCCGACGAGCGTGTCGTGGTGGCGCGCGGCGGTCGCGGTGGTCGCGGCAATGCGCGCTTCGCGACGTCAACTCATCAGGCGCCGCGCGAGCATGAAGAAGGCAAACCCGGCGAAGAGCGCGAGCTACGACTCGAACTGAAGCTGCTCGCCGACGTCGGGCTGGTCGGCTATCCCAACGCCGGCAAGAGCACGCTGATCTCGCGCATCTCGGCGGCGCGGCCCAAGATCGCCGACTATCCCTTCACCACGCTGCAGCCGAACCTCGGCGTGGTGGTCGCCGGAGAAGCACCGGAAGAGATCAGCTTCGTGGTCGCCGACATTCCTGGACTGATTGAAGGCGCCAGCCAAGGCGCGGGGCTGGGAACGCAATTCCTGCGGCACATC
This sequence comes from uncultured Acidobacteriaceae bacterium, assembly GCA_963720135.1. GTDB lineage: Bacteria > Acidobacteriota > Terriglobia > Terriglobales > Acidobacteriaceae > Bog-257. Next base: position 42,531 of record CAVREJ010000014.1, on the reverse strand, counting down.
GAGCGCACCCGCCTGCTCGCGCACCTGGTGGATGTCTCTGATGCCAGCGGCCGTCCCGACCCGGTGCAGGATTACGAGGTCATTACGCGCGAGCTAGCGACCTTCGGCGCGGGCCTCGACACCAAGCCGACGATCGTCGTCGCCTCGAAGATGGATGTGGCGAACAAAGAGAAGTTGGCCAAGCTGAAACGTTACTGCAAGCGCAAGAAGCTCGAACTGTTTCCCATCTCCGCAGTGACCGGCGATGGAATCGACGACCTGAAGTGGGCAATGGCAGAGCGGGTGGAGCAATTGCGGAAGTCAGGGGCCAGGGACTAGTGGTTAGTGGCTTGGTGAAACCGTAAGTCGCAGGTCGCCATTTCAGCCAGCACGGCCCTCTTCTGCCGAATTCTGGAACTTCGGCGCGCTCCTGCGCGTATCAGCTGGAGATCGCGGAGGACATCCTGCGCAAAAAATGGAAAGAAGTCGGCCTCGGCCTGCTGAACCTGGTGGCCGTCGTTCTGGTTTTGGTACTGCTCCAGCCGGTGGTGCGGAAGTACATGTCCTCGGCGGGAGCGGGCATTATGGCAGTGCTCGTCCTCGCCACTTACATTTTGGCTTCGCGATTGATTGAGCGGCGTATTCCCGACGGAGCTTGCCGCCAATCGCGCTTTGCCGGAGTGCGGTACGGGAATGGCTCTCGGCTTTGTGCTGTTCGCAACCGTAATGATGATCCTGCTCGCGATGGGCATCTATCGCCCTGCGGGCCGGGGTACGACCAGCGGGTTGGCCAACGGACTCTTCTTCGCCGTATTAGCGGGCATTACAGAAGAAATCTTATTTCGCGGATTGCTCTTTCGCTTGAGTTCGAAAATTGTGGGCACGTGGGGCGCGTTGATCTTTACGGCGGCCCTCTTCGGCCTCGCACATCTGGCCAATCGGGGGGCCTCCATCCGCAGTTCGGTGGCGATTGCCCTGGAGGCTGGCGTCTTGCTGGGCGCTGCCTATGCCGCGACCCAGCGACTGTGGCTGCCCATCGGGTTGCACGCCGGCTGGAACTTTACCGAAGGGTCGCTGTTCGGCATGACGCTTTCGGGCAACACTATGGGAGTGGGGCTGCTGCGTGGATCGCTCAGCGGGCCAGAGGCTCTGACCGGCGGCGCCTTCGGGCCGGAAGCCTCGATGATCGCCGTCCTGGTCTGCCTGGTCGCGGCGCTCTTCTTCTCGTGGAGAATTGTGAAGTTGCATCGCGTCGAACCGCCGATGTGGAGCAAAATACCTGACCCCATACCCGGCGCGGAGCACCCCGCCGTCGTGAAGTGATACGCTGTTTGCGCCATGACTGCGGATGAAGTCAAACAACTGCTGCAACTAAAGCCGCTGGCAATTGAAGGCGGCTTCTTTCGTGAAACCTATCGCTCGCGCTGGAATGTCTCGGCGGAATATTTGCCGGAGGGCGTTCGTGGTTCGCGCTCCATCGGTACGGCGATCTACTACATGATCACGCCGGAAACGTTCTCGGCATTGCATCGGCTGCCAGGCTCGGAGGTGTTTCACTTCTATCTTGGCGATCCTGCCATCATGTTGCAACTGCTGCCCGACGGCAGCTCGCAGACAATCACGCTCGGCAGCGATCTGGCCGGCGGACAGCAGCCGCAAGTGGTGGTTCGCGGCGGGATCTGGCAGGGATGCAAGCTGGCACCCGGCGGCAAATTCGCTCTGATGGGAACAACGATGTCTCCGGGCTTCGATTATGCCGATTATGAGAATGCCAACCGCGATGAATTGATTGCCCATTATCCCGGCGCGACGAAGTTGATTCGGGAATACACGAAGTAGAAAAGCAATTGCGGATTCAGCCGGATCTCCTCGCGATTATTTCGCAGCTTAGATGCCCTCCAGGACGATGCCAGGATTCAGTCCGTAGCCCTAGTGCAGAGCTTCACCTAGCCGTCTTCGCACTTCCCCGTTCCGTGGCACGCGCGAGACCTCGACGAGCAATTTCCCGGCTCGGCCAGCTCTCCGTCGGGGCCGATGCAAGTCTGCGTGTGCATGCACCAGAATAGGCCATCGTTCGTCGGCGGAACGGTAGGATCGTGTTCCACTTCGATGAATTGCCCCTTCCAGCGCAACGCCGGGCAAAGGTCTTCGCGATTCATATCGAAGCGCTCGGCATCAAGATTCAGCGTCATGCGGCACCTCCGGAGCTCAGGCCTGCGGCGCTCAAGATGGCCCGCTCGACAGCCACTTTCGCCAGTGTGATTTTGTATTTGTTGTGGCTGAGCGGTTTGGCTTGCGCAACCGCAGTGTTCGCAGCAGCCATTGCGGTGTCGAGAGAGATACTCTTCCCCACCAACGCCCGCGCCGCTTCGGGAGAGATCCATGGGACGGGCGCAACGTGTCCAAGCACAACGCGCGCGCTCTTCACAGTGCCGCCGTCCATCTCGAGTACAACACTCGCCTGCGCCAATGGCCAATCGAAGGCCGCGCGTTGGCGCACCTCATAGCTGGCCGCCTTCAGGTTCTGCGACGGCGGAGGCACAACGATTTCGATCACCATCTCGCCGGGTTTCAAGTCGTGCTCCAGTTCGTTCTCCGACTTCGGAATTACGAAGAACCTTTCCAGCGGCAACTCGCGTACGCCACTGCCGGAGGCCTTGGCAGAGTACAGACGGATCTTCGCGCCCAAAGCGATAAGTACCGGAGCGAGCGTTGATGGGCTGACAAAGTAGGCCGGGCCATTGTTGCCGAGAATTGCGGCGTAGCGATTGTCGCCTGCGACCACCATGGATTTGCCGTCTGGTGTTTTCGCCATCAGTCCCATGCCATTGCGAAAATACCAGCAGCGGGGGCGCTGACACATGTTGCCGCCGATGGTTGCGAGATTGCGAATCTGCGGGCTGGCGGCCTCGTTGGCGGCATCGGCAAGGACCGGATAGTAGCGCTGCACATTTGCGTCGTCAGCAAATTCGGCGATGGTAGTGAGCGCGCCGATGCGCAGGCCGTTGCCCGATTGATAGGTGACGCCGCGCAGTTGGTCGATCTGTTTGATGTTCACCAGGCGCTGCGGTGCGACCACATCGTCTTTCATCAGCCCCAGCAGGTCGGTGCCGCCGGCGAGGATTGACCCGTGCTCGCCGAGCAGCGTGGCGACTTGCTCCTTGTTCGTCGGGCTGACATATTCAAATGCTCGCATTAGCGCCTCAATTCTCCAGCGCTTGCAGCACGCGGTCCGGAGTGAGCGGCAAGAACGGCACACGCACGCCAATCGCATTCGCAACTGCGTTTGAGATGGCCGCCCCAGGTGAGATCACCGGCGGCTCCGCCAATCCGATGACGCCGCGCTCGTCGTAACCTTTACCGGTCATCATGTGGACCTTCAGTTCGCCAACATCGGCGATGCCCGCCAGGCGATAGAACTCCATGTTCGGATTCAGCATGCGCCCGGTGACGGGATCGAGAATCTTCTCCTCGTAAAGCGCGTAACTGGTGCCCATGATGAGCGCGCCCAGTACCTGGCTCTCGGCGGTCTTCACGTCCACCACAAGCCCGCAATCCTGCACCGCGACTAGCTTGTTCACGCGCACGATGCCGGTCTCCGTGTCCACAGAGACGTCGGCCATCTGCACGCCGCCGACACCGCTGTTGGTCAAGTCCGGAGGCTTCGACTTGTCGGGATTCTTGCCACGGATCGTCATCGGCATGGCGCCGATCTTCGCGCAGGCTTCCTTCCACCCCAAGCTGCGGCTGGGATCGCTCTTCACCCGCACGGTCGCATTCACGGCCTCCAATTCTTCCGGTTGCGCCTTCAACGCAGGAGCAACTTTCGCAAAAAGCTGATCGCGCGCATCCACGGCGGCGCGTCGCGTCGACGACGTAACGCCACCCGAAGTTGTGCTGCCACCACTGGCGCCCGACACGGGATAACGGCTATCGCCGATCAGCAGCTTGACGTTGTCGAGTGGAATGCCCAGCGTGTCAGCCGCGACGATCATGATGATGGTGCGGCATCCGGTGCCGAGATCCTGGGTGGCCATCTTGATTTCGACTGCGCCATCAGGATGGATCGTCAAATCGCAATTACTGTCGTGCCCGCGCCCACCCCAGGTGTGCATCGAGAGTCCCAGCCCGCGCTTGATCGCCCCGCTTGACTTATCGCCACGCGGATGCCAGTTCTTCTTCCATTCCATCAGCTCCACTGCGATGGGAAACTCGTCGCGATAAATTTTTTCACGTGGTCCCGTCAGCTGCAGATTGCGCGTGATGAACTCGACCGGATCCATGTTCATCTTGGCTGCGAGATCTTCGATCGCCGTCATGGTGATGACCGCAGCCTGCGGATGGTTCGGCGCTCGCCACGCACGGGCGCTTCCCTGATTGGTGGAAATGGCAATGTGCTGCTTGCGCTGGTTGGGAATTTCGAAGATGTACGGCAGTGGAGGCGAGCCGCCTCCACCTACTCCGCCTGTTCCCCACGAGCGCTGATTCCCATGCCACCAGTTTGCCGTCTTTGTCGGCAGCAATCTTTACGCGTCCGAAGCCGGACGGACGCATGCCCGCGACTTCCTGCTCCGAGTCGCGCTCCAGCATGATCTTCACCGGCTTGCCGCCCGCGGCTTTCGAGAGTTGTGCACTCGCGATGCCCCAGCGATCGGGGCTAAACTTGCTGCCGAATCCGCCGCCGATGTACTGCTGCAGCACTTGAATGCTCCCAGCAGGTATGCCGAGCGGTTCTGAAACTTGCGGGGCAATGCCGGAAAGGTTTTGCGTGGAAACATGCACCAAAAGGTCCTTGTCGCTAGGCCATTCCGCTGCCATGCCGTGGGTCTCGAGACAGCAATGTGTGATGCAGGAAGCGCCGTAGAGCCCTTCAACAACCGCCGCGGCGGAGGCGAATGCCTTATCGGGCTCACCCTGTGTCTGTACCGCGGTCTTCTTGTAGGGAGACTTGGAGGCCGTAGCTGGGGCGTACTTCGCCGTGCGCAGTGCCTCGATTACCTTTTTGTCGACGCCGGATTCCTGCTCGTCTTTCAAGTACTTTTCGTCGGGATGAAAGCTGATGCCGTTCTGTTTGATGGCCGCGATCACCTGCTCGTCGGGGACCTGGTTGTCTTCCATGTCCTCGAAGTCGTCCTGGCTGATGGGACCGCCGCTGGAGGCGATGTTCTTTGGCGGTTCGGCGTCGGAGACAAAGTGCGGCAACTGCTCGTATTGCACCTTGATGGCGCGAAGCGCATCTTCCGCGGTCGATTCGTCGACGGCAGCAACTCCCACGACCTCGTCGCCCGCCCAAAAAATCTCCGTGCCGGGCTTCTGGATGATCTGCACCGCCTTCACGCCCGGCATCTTCTCGGCAGCGCTGGTGTCGATGCTGGTAATGCGGGCATGAGCATACGGGCAGCGCAGAATTCTTCCGGCGAGCAATCCGGCAGGATTGTAATCATAGGTGTACTTGGCGCGGCCGGAGGACTTAATGGGGCCATCGACGCGGGAGATGTACTTCCCGAGTAGGCGACAGGTACGCGGATCCGGCCATTGGTAGTCGCTTACGACCTTCTCAGCCTTGTCTGCGGTGCAGGTATACGCAAAAGGGTCTCCGTTTCCCGGAACGCCTCCTCCGGTGGCGCCATTCAGGACCGCTGCTCGAATTCCTTCGTATGTTCCGCAACGGCAAAAGTTCCCGCTCAGGCCGCGACGAATTTCTTCAGCTGTAGGCTTGAGTGGTGGTTCCAACACCCGCCGAAGCTGGTTGGACTCAGGCTCAGGGTGATTCTGCAGAAAGTGCGTCGTAGCCACGACAAAGCCCGGCGTGCAGAAGCCGCACTGCTGAGCATCGTGATCGACGAAAGCCTGCATCACCGGCGTGAGGGCATCGCCCTCGGCCAGGCCTTCGACGGTCGTGATCTTCTTCCCCTGCGCATCGATTGCCAGCACCATGCAGGCGTAGACTGGCTTGTCTTCCAAAAGGACGGTGCAGGCGCCGCAGGTGCCGCGATCGCAGACGCGTTTGGCTCCGGTCAGATTGAAGGTGTCGCGCAGTGCGTCCAGCAAGGTGACGCGCGGTTCGAGCTCCGCTGTCAGCTTCTTGCCGTTGACAGTTAGCGCGATCGGGACCTTGCCCGGACCGTAGACGGCAACTTCCGTACCGGCAGCTTCGACCATCTTCGGGCCGAGCACCAAGGGAAGGGCCACGCCGACGCCCGAAATCTTCATGAAATCGCGACGCGAAACACCCGAGGTATTTTCGCGCTTATGCGTAAGATCGTCTTTCATCAAGCCTCCAGCGCGTTGTCACGATGCTGAGCAGGTTAGTTCGCTCACAGTTTGCGAGTATAACTCCGGGATCGACGATGATGCAGAGCTGGCGGTAGGAGTAGCATCTAAAAAATGTTTTGACTGTTAGACCCTATCGGCCGGAGATGCGGCAGTAGGATTCAAGCGCGAAGACCAAGTCAAAATGACAGCTGGACCCACAAAAAATCGGCGACGCCCGAGGGAGCCGCCGACCAGTAGGTTATCAGAAAGCCTGGAATTACTTCTTGAGAGTACGAATGTACGAAACCAAATCACTGATCTGGGCGTCGGTTAACTTGCCTTTGTAGGCTGGCATCTTGCCTTTGCCGTTGGTGATAGTGGCGGTCAGATCGGCGTCGGACATGCCCTGGATAGCAGGGCTACCCAAGTCTTTTAATCCCATCGACTTTCCCATGGGTGTAGCGCCGCTACCGTCGGCGCCGTGACACATGGCGCACTTGGCTTTGAAAGTATCCTGGCCCTTCCCCTGGGCTGAGGCTAGGGAAGGCAGAGCCAGGGCAGTCAGCAGGGCGAACAGAGCGACAAGTTGCGAGAGTCTCATCTTCTTCATCTTAGGTCTTCGTCTCCTTCGACAAACCACCCCGCGAGGGGATCGTTAGAACGCAAAAAACGCCGATAAATGACGGCGAAAGTACTGTACTCCGGCAAGACGGATTTCGCTATACCCCTTCAGTAGCAGGGAGGGAAAAAACCCTCTGAGAGGGTGATATGCCGCAAAACCAGCTGGGCAAGCCCTCACTGAGATCGTTACTTGGGCTCTAACGTACTGTATTTTAAGGGACTTAATCTTCATCAACAGGGTCGATTGGTTTGGCATCCATTGTGCCTTCTACAAAGATAACCTCTTTCAGGAAAGGTCATCCGTGGAACCGACGCTGGCAGTGATTGGCCTGAACTACCGAACCTCACCGGTTGCGGTCCGCGAGCGTTTCTGGATCAGCGAAGCGCGTCGCCTTGACGCTCTTCTGCAATTGGTCCGCTCCGAAGGGGTCGAAGAGGTGATCGTCGTAACTACCTGCAATCGCACCGAGTTCATTCTCTGGGCCAGCGACGTTCCGACCGCAGCCAATTCCGTGCTACGGTTCCTGACCCAGGAATACCAGATCAAGTTGTGTGAGTGGTCGCACTTTTATCGCCTCATGGATGATGTGGCGCTCACGCATATCTTCCGCGTGGCGTCGAGTCTGGATTCCATGGTGCTGGGCGAAGCGGAAATCACCGGTCAGGTAAAACAAGCCTGGGCGCTAGCGCAGGAGGCCGGAACCACCGGACGGTTCCTCGATGCGGTCATGCAGAAGGCGTTGACCGTCTCCAAGCGGGCCAGGACAGAAACTGCGATCAGCTCATCGGCAGTTTCGATACCCTATGCCACCGTGGAACTTTCAAGAAGCGTACTCGGAGAACTCACAGGGCGTGAGGTGTTGCTTATCGGCGCGGGTAAGATGAGCGAACTCGCGGCACACTACCTGATGAAAGCGGGCGCCAGCCAGGTGAAGGTGATGAATCGCACTTTCGCCCACGCCGAGGAGTTGGCGCAGAAAATGGGCGCTATGCCGGTTTCGTTCGATAATCGCCTCCAAAATCTGAAGACGGCGGACATTGTTGTCAGCTCGACGGCTTGCCCGCATTTCATCCTCACTCGCCAGGAAGCTGAGGAGATTGCCCGGCAACGCCACCACGCCCCGATGGTCATGATTGACATTGCAGTTCCTCGCGACATTGATCCTAGTGTGCGCGAGGTGGAGGGCATTCATCTTTTCGATATGGATGATCTTGAGCATGTGGTGAAGCGCAATGCGGTGGGACGACAAGCTGCCGCTGAAGCTGCGGAAAAGATTGTGCAGGCGGAAGTGCAGGGCTTTCGTCGCAAACTGATGGCGGAACGAGTCGTACCGACCATCGTTGCCCTGCGTCAACGCCTCGATGAACTTTGCCGGCAGGAATTGGAGACCCTTCGCCAGGAATATGGACCGTTCACGGAAGACCAGGATCAGGCACTCACAACGCTTACAATTCATATAACACAACGAATTGCCAGTTCCCTGGCCCGTGAATTGAAGGAACTTCCAGAGAGGAATGAACAGGACGTGCTGGCCGCAGCGGTGGGCCGCCTGTTTCACCTTGAACAACCCTCCCAGGTTGCCGCCGGCGCCAAGAACTAGCAGGTAGCAGTTAGCTGCTAGCTCTTAGCTGTTAGCAAGAAATTAAGACCGCCCTAAGTGCTGATTGCTAAGAGCTAAGAGCTAACCGCTAAAGGCTAACCGCCAAGGAGTACACGACACATGTCCCAAGCTGTACAAAACAACAACGCCAAGTCCAACCTGGCCTTCAGCAACGTGCAAGCTTACACGCTGGCGGTGATCACACTGGCCATCGGAATCGCGGTAGGCTACTTTGCCCACGGATCGGCTCCAATTTCAACGGCCGGCGAAACTGCGCAAGCTGCTTCCGCTCGCACCGGAACGGGCGAGGCTCCAATGGGCTCGGCACAGCTGCCGGGGATTGGAAGCACGCAGCAACAGCAGGCTCCATCGCCTGAAATGGTGGCGAAGGCAGCCGAGCCGCTACTGGCTCAACTGAAGACCAACCCAAACGACTTTGACACGGTAGTGAAGCTGGGCAATCTGTACTACGACAGCCAGGCTTACCCGCAAGCGATCGAGTACTACGAAAAAGGCCTCGCCCTTCAGCCTGAGAACGCCGATGTGCGCACTGACCTCGGCACCGCTTACTGGTATACCGGTAACGCCGACAAAGCCATCGCAAGCTTCGAAAAAGCACTGACCATCCGGCCCAATCATGCGGCTACACTGTTTAACCTCGGGATCGTCAAATGGCAGGGAAAGAAAGATCCCAAGGGCGCAATTGTAGCCTGGGAAAAACTCTTGCAGACTAACCCTGACTATCCGCAGAAAGACCAGGTGCAGATGTTGATTGACCGCGCAAAGATGCACGGAGCTAGCGCGAGCAAGGGGTAGGTCTGGCAATTAGCTCTTAGAGCGTGTTTCAAAAATCGGTTCGTATCAGGGCACGGCTTCAGCCGTGCCATCCGAGTGTTACATTATGTGGGCTTTTAGCCCCTGTCCCCCAGCGGCTAAAGCCGTTATCCTGGACCGTTGTGACGGCACGACTGGAAGTCGTGCCCTGACACAAAGCTAACCTGTGACTGTCTTTGAAAAACGCTCTAGCCATTATCGATAAAAAACTTCTCTAGCAGGAGCACTATCCCCCAACCGTGGACCAAAATCTGGATACTAAAAGCTAAGGGCTAATCGCTAAGAGCTAACGATTGCAAATGCTGCCAGAAGGCATTAATCTCTGCAACGCGCCCATACCCTATGGTCATTCCCGACTACAAAAGCTTCTTGCAGCTCAGCCGTGACGCCTCGCTCATCCCGGTAGCGAAAACATTGAGCGCTGATTTGCTGACGCCGGTCGGAGCTTTTTTGAGCTTTGCGGCGGAGCAGCGGTATGCCTTCCTGCTGGAGTCGGTTGAAGGCGGAGAGAAGATTGGTCGCTATACTTTTCTAGGCGCGCAGCCGCGAATGGTTGTTACTGCGCGCGGCGGTTCTCTGGAGATTCGGCGAGGACCTTCAGTGGAGCGCCGCCAGGGCAAGATAATCGAATTGTTACGCACCTGCTTGCGGCAATATCGTCCTGCGACGTTGCTGGGCCTGCCGCCGTTCACGTCTGGCTGTGTCGGATACTTTGCCTACGATATGGTGAGGCAATTCGAGCGCCTGCCCGAGCTTGCCAAGGACGATGTTGGTCTGCCGGATTGTGTGTTCACTTTTTATGACCGGCTGCTGGCGTTCGATCATCTGCGGCACCAATTGCACATTATCGCCGCCGCCGACGTCAGCACGGAATCGCCGCGAAAGGCCTATGATCGCGCCCTGGCCGACATCGCCGCTATCGAAGCCAAACTTGCCCGCGGAGTACGCGCCCACAATTTCGACTGGTCAACCAACGATCGGAAGAAAACCATCAAGGTCCACAACTCCACCTCGCATGACAAGTTCGTCGCCAGCGTTCGCCGCGCCAAGGAGTACATTGCCGCCGGGGATGTTTTTCAGGTCGTGCTTTCGCAACGCCTGGATTTCAAACCGCCCGCCGAGCCGTTCCAGATCTATCGCGCCTTGCGGACCGTGAATCCGTCGCCGTACATGTTCTACCTGCAGCTGGACGATATGCAGGTGGTAGGCGCGTCCCCCGAGATGCTAGTGCGCGTGTCGGGACGAAAGCTGGAGTATCGTCCGATCGCCGGCACCCACAAGCGAGGAGCAACCCCCGCCGAAGACGAACAACTGATCGCGAAATTACGCAGCGATGAAAAAGAACGCGCCGAGCATGTCATGCTGGTTGACCTGGGGCGCAACGACTTAGGCCGAGTGAGTGAATACGGCAGCGTGAAGGTGCGCGACCTGATGTATGTGGAGAAGTACTCGCACGTCATGCACCTGGTTTCGGCGCTGGAGGGAGAGTTGCGCGGCGATCTCGACGCGCTGGACGCATTGGCAGCCTGTTTCCCCGCAGGCACGCTGAGTGGCGCTCCCAAAGTCCGCGCCATGGAGATCATCGAGGAGTTGGAGCCGGTGCGCCGCGGCGTCTATGGGGGGTCGGTTCTCTACGCCGATTACGCGGGCAATCTGGATTCCTGTATCGCCATTCGCACTATGGTTCTGCACCGCAATCGCGCCTACCTTCAGGCGGGCGCGGGCATAGTCGCCGACTCCGATCCCGAAAGCGAATATCAGGAGTGCATGAACAAGGCGAGTGCGTTGCTACGTGCCTGTGAGCGTGTCAGCAGAAATTGAACTTATGGTCTTCGTCTTAGATAATTACGATTCTTTCACCTATAACCTCGTTCAATATATCGGGGAATTAGGATTGGAAGTAACTGTGCGTCGGAATGACCAGATCACGATTAGCGGCATAGAAGAGCTTCGTCCCGATCGCATCGTCGTCTCTCCCGGCCCATGCACTCCTCAGGACGCCGGCATTAGTATCGAACTCATCCGCCATTTCGCCGGACGCGTGCCTCTGCTGGGTGTGTGCCTGGGACATCAAGCCATTGGCGCAGCGTTCGGCGGCGAGGTGGTTCGTGCCGCCAACCTCATGCACGGCAAGACCAGTTCGGTCGAACATGATGGAAAGTCAATTTTCCGCGGTATCCCTTCGCCGATGACGGCCACTCGCTATCACTCGCTGATCGTTCAGGAAGAAGGCCTGCCCGGTGAACTGGAAATTTCGGCCACCTGTGTGGATCGCGACGGTCAACGCGTGATCATGGGATTGCGTCACCGCAAGTTCCCGGTCGAAGGCGTGCAGTTTCATCCCGAGAGCGTGCTTACCGAGCATGGCCGGCAAATCGTTCGCAACTTTGTGGATCTGTGAACTGCTGTGCACTACGCGGAGTTAGAGCAGGTTCACATTGTCTATAAGGTGGAGGTCTGCCAGTTGGATTATTCACGAAACGTTGAGGTGTCATACTGTCTATTAACAAGCCCGACGTTGTTATAGAAGGATGACACACCGCAGGTTCATTGATAGTTAAGCCCACACTACCTCAACTGCCCCTGGATCCAGATTTATTTTGGCCAGCGCGCCGTCGTGTAATTGATCGCGTCCTGCACGTTCAGTTCGCGAGTGCTTACGCCCGTGCGCACATATAACCTGGGGTTGTCGCCATCCTTCACGTAAACCGGACGATGCGCGGGAGAGACCATGGCACGGCAGACGTCTTTATTCTCCAGCGAATGAAAGACAATCTGTACGGTCCGGCAGGCATCGGCACCCAGTTTGGCTGCAATCGCGGTCATCAGAGCCTGCTCGAATCCATCGCGGTCCGGCTTCTTCAGGGTCGTGTAATCACGGTTCAATCCGACGATCGATCCGTCGTCGGCGACTCCGATGAGCAGCGTCCCGCCGTTGCCATTCATATATCCCGCCAGAGTCTTCAAGACCACAGCTTCCAGCGCCCGGTTGAGTTTGTTCTCGCGGAGGTCCCAGCGAAACGAGGACTTGAATTCCAGATTGGCGCTTTCGCCGCGAGCGATCAGAGCGCGTAAGTCTCCGGCGAGAGCCGCGCTCAGTTGCTCAATCCGTTCCGACCGGCGGTGGAGAGTGGAATACAAGCCCGCCGCCGACATACTTAAAATCAGACCGACGACGCCATAGAAAGCAGTCTTCTTCGGAGTTCCACCGCTTAAAGACTGCCGTAACTGGGACACGGCGAAAGCCGCAGGTGTGGATTCGCTCGGCCGGTGTTCGTAAAAGTACACGAACTCATTGGTGGGATAGAGAACAAAGATTCCCGCTGCTACGCCGATGATGGCGAAGATGATCAGCGTCCGCAGTTGAGACTTCACTCGCCAGGAACTTGTGCTGGAGTCATCCGCACGGCTCAACTTCTCCATCGCAGCGTCACCGGCCCGGTCATGGGATGTCGCATGGGAGCGCCCGTGGCTTGCGATTCCAACCGCGCCTGCTTCAGCTCGAAATACCATTTGGCCGGCCGGTCCGCATCGTCAATCAGCATGAGGCTGGGATTGTGTTTCAATCCCTCCGCCTGCTGGATCATGGTCAGCTGGTCCTGGCGAACGAAACGGTTGCCGAAGAACTTGGCGATCAGAGTAAGAAACGGCACGTGGAGGAAGATATTCCACGCCGCGCAGACGTCGATGCGGCAATGATTCTCAGTTGTTGGCGTGACCGTGGTAAGACTGGCGAACCATTTCCCGCCGCAGCGGATGATTTCGTAACGCCGGTTGGGCAGGACGAAGTCGATGCTGGTGGTGATCGGCTGACCATACACTCCCAGTAGCTTGTAGGGTGCACTGTTGGCCGACGGTTGATGCGCGGTCATGCGAAAGCCACTCTCTATGGGCTCGAACTGTTTCTCCTTCTCGTGGATACTCTGCTTCGAACGCCACCACCAGGCTTGATGAACGAAGGGACCGTGCGCCGGATCCATCAGCCCGATGATGCCGTGGTCTACGTTACAGGGCAGGTCAGCCCAAAGATGTGCGCTGCAATAACGATCACTGAACTTGGGAACCGCGGGGACCGGCGGAAGTTTTGGGGGATCATCCATCCGCAACTTGCCTCTGCCGAGCTGGGGAACGTAAACCCAGACATGGCCGTCGCGCTCCTCGCACGGAAACGCAGCAGCGTAAATGCGTGAAGGGTCGAGTGTGTCATGGCTCGTGAGCGAAGGAATCTCGCGACACTGGCCAGATACGGCCTCGAAGGACCAACCATGATATTTGCAGGTGACCTGCTGGCCATCGAACCATCCATACGAGAGCGGAATGCCGCGGTGCGGACAGGTATCGCGTATGGCGAAGTAACGGCCCGCGGCGTTGCGTCCTAAGACCAATGGAATGCCCAGCAGCATGGCCGTGGCCAAGCGCTTTCCCGATATCTTCGAGGATCGCAGCGCGGGATACCAGTCGTCATATAGCAGCGTGGCGCCCGGTCCGGCAGGTGTAACTTGAGCGCGCGTGACTTCGCCAGTCATGGTCCTGGGTTTCATACTATAGCGGAACGCTGGAGTTGTACGAGCCACACCGGTTCCCACACTGGTTCTCCCTTCGGAAGAGCCGGCGTTGTATAGCAGTTTCACATCTGGTGGGTGGGCGCGCTTGTGAGCCCGTTCTACGGTCGCCGGCAGTGCCGGGCAGATCCTCCCTCATCACTGTCAGCGATCACGGCTTGATGGCGCTGGGCATGGTGCTTGAGGCGCGAGCGCTGCTGGAAAATCTGAACGAGCGCTATCCCAAACGGTAGTGGCTGGCTACAGCATGGTCGGTCACATGGCCGCGATCACCGCGGCGGTCTGTCCATTCCCCGTCTTGTGTACAGCACTGGCCACTGGCACCTCTGCGAGTAGCATCTGTACGCGCGGACTTCTGTCATGGAGTGTCGATCTGGACTCCTTAGGCGGTGGAGCAAGCATGCGCGCGACCGCACGCGAGTGGCTTCAGCAACTTTTCAACGTCGCCGACATCACCCGCTATCCTCCGCCGATCAGGGTGGACGCGGCCGTCATCGCCGGATGCACGCGCGAACCTGATGCGCGTCGCGCAAACGACGTTATCTCATCCGAGTTAAGTTGCAGCTACCGCTTGAGCGGCAGTGGCCGAGTCGCTCTTCGCCAATGTCTCAATCACCAGGCGAACATCCTTACTTTCAGCTTGCTGAATAAGCTTCAGATCCTCGCCTCCAACAGGGGGATATAGAATCGCGCGGCCCTCAATCGACACCGCCAGGTCGAGTCCGTCAATCGTGGAATCGTGCAGAAGGGCAGGCTCGCTAGCTAAGCGCTCAGCGGTGAACCAGGCGGCGTCGCGCGCCGCAGTCATGTCGAAATTGACCACGGATGTTTCGGTACGCAAGCCGATTTTTTCCAGATCGTGGATCAACGGAGAAACGGCTGCAATCTCTGATTCCAATGTGCCCACCAGACTCGCCAGCACGGCGTTTATCTCATCAAAGTCGGTCTTAAGTTGGGGAAGCAGTTCCCCTGGACTGACCTGCGCAGCGGCAATGCCCAGATCAAGATTGATGTGTGCGTTCATGCCCGACATCAGTTGTTGCAGGATGAGTAGGTTCGCATCGGCGCAGCCTTGGAAAGCCAGCATCCAGCTTCGAGTCGCAATTCCGCCTGCCTGAAAAGTGGCGAGGGCGTCAAGATATCGCGACGCGAAAACCACGTCGAGCTGCTCCATCAGAGGACCATTCTGGAAGCTGCCGGTCGCAATGCCGTCGCGCACCGCGCGCGTCACCCGCCGGTACAGCGCCGCAAAGTAGCCAAGACGGCTGGCCTGCTCGTAGGACTGCTGAACAATCGCGTCCAGCGCGGAGACTACATCGTCGATGGTTTGCACGCTCATATAGCACGAATGTTTATCCGGAAATTTTCGCTGTAGCTCTTAACAGACCACGCCATAACCTATCGAGTTCTCCCATAATAACCTCACAAAAAAAGTTGGTTCCGACCTCGAGCACCGACTTCACCCAGCCGGTACGGTGAAGTGAAACACGGAGCCACTGCCGACCTGTGAGGTGACGCCAATGGTCCCGCCGTGGGCTTCCACAATGGCCTTGGCGATCGCCAAGCCCATGCCCGTGCCTTGTACCCGGTAACGCTGGTCGCGTCCGCGATAGAACTTTTCAAAGATTAGCGACAGCTCCATATCGTCGATGCCGGGACCACGGTCGGCCACGCTGATATCCACCATTTTTCCGGCCGGTTCAGCGCTGATCGTGATCGGGGTTCCAGCAGGCGAGTACTTGGCGGCGTTTTCCAGCAACTGCACTAGCACTTCGGCAATACGCTCAAGGTCAACCCGGACAGAAGGCAACGACTCAGGAAGGTGCAGCTTTATTTCGCGCCCGACGAGCACCTGTCTTGACCTTTCCAGCGCGCCTTCGGCGACCTGCCGCACGGAATAAGTCTCGCGTCGCAATTCCACTTGCTGGGCGTCAAGTTGAGCCATCTCCGCCGCTTCGCCTACGAGGCGGTTGAGCCGGTCGGTTTCTTCGTCAATTACGGTGAGCAGTTCCCTCTGGCCGTCCGGGTTGATCTGTGCAGGGGAGAGCAGCGCGGTCACCGACGCTTTTATGGAAGTAAGCGGCGTCCGGAATTCATGCGTAACACTATCCAGCAACGCGGAGCGCAGTTTTTCACTTTCGCGAGCTGCCTCCGCGCGCGCCAGGGTTTCAACGGCCCCGGCGCGCTCGATCGAAATTGCGATAAGGCTGCCGACGGCTTCCAGGGTTTCACGAGACAGGACGGCGCCTTCCAGTCCCAGGCTACCTACTGGCTTAACTCCGATGCGCAAGGGCACGAAACACAACTGATGTTCCACATCGATGACCAATTCACCCCGTCCACTTACGGCCTCGAGTTGCTCCTGGCTGAGTTCGGGGTGGTCCACTCCGGTCCGGTAGACCTCTTTGCGTTTGGGCAAAAACATTGCTGCTGCCTTTAGTCCAAAAGCGTCACGCACGTACTGCGGGATGGAATTCAGTAGCTCCATCACATTATCGGTGGCGAGTAATTGCTGGCTCAGGGAGTAAAGCCGCTCCACTTCTTTACGGCGGCGGGTTGCATTCAGCGTCTCGCGCCGAGCCCTTTCCGAGAGCCGGCTGGCCACGATCGCGCTGGTCAGAAAAGCAAGCAAGGCAATCCAATTCTGTGGCTCGGCGATGGTGAAGGTATGGAGGGGCGGAAGGAAGTAGTAATTGAACGCCAGGGTAGCCACTACCGCCGTAGTGATTGCGATGGTCAGCCCCCAGCGGCTGGCTAACAAGAGCACAACCAGCAAGAACGTGAGCGCGACGGTGGTGGGATTTACATTAGGCAGTCGACGGTACGCAATCACCACCATGACGATAGTTCCCATCGCAACGCCATAGTGGTATAGAGCCGCCTTTAAGCGCTGCGGAGAGAGGGCAAGGGAATGCCGCCCCGGCGGTCCGTCGTTCGTTTGTTGCGAATTCACGCCATGATTGTATCGAATCGACTTTTCTGGCCTCCTGCCGCAGAATAGTGGCGCAATGACAAAAACCCCAGAGCAATGGTTGGAGGAAACCGCGCCCGCGAAGAAGAAGAGCGGTGTCTTCAAGCTGTTCCTGGGATATGCGCCGGGCGTTGGCAAGACCTATGCCATGCTCAGCGAAGCCATCCGGCGTCAAAGTCGCGGCGAAGATGTCGTGATTGGAGTGGTCGAGACGCACGGACGCAAGGCAACGCAGGAAATCGCCTCGCGCCTGGAAACAGTGCCGCGCAAGAAAATTGATTACAAAGGCACGCTTTTTGAAGAGATGGATGTGGATGCCATCCTGGCGCGGCATCCGCAGGTCGTACTTGTGGACGAGTTGGCGCACACCAACATCGAAGGCAGCAAGCACCACAAGCGCTACGAAGATGTTTTTGAGTTGCTCGACAATAAGATCGATGTGGTCTCGACTATGAACGTGCAGCACTTGGAGAGTGTCACACCCATGGTCCACAAAATCACGGGCGTCCTGGTGCGCGAGACGGTGCCCGACTGGGTCTTGAAGCGAGTTGACGAAATTGTGATGTCGGACGTCACGCCCGAGGCTCTGCAAACTCGCATGCGCCGCGGCGATATCTATCCCATGGAGCGGGTGGATCGCGCGCTGGGCAATTTTTTTCGTTCCAGCAATCTGATTGCCTTGCGCGAAGTCGCCCTACGCCACGTAGCCCAAGTGGTGGATCACAGCTTGGAGCCGTACCTCGAGACGGAAGCCTCGCCGGGCCGCGACTTGAATGTAGCAGAGCGCATTGGCGTGGGTGTCAGTTCTAATCCCGCCGCGCAGTATCTGGTAGCACGGGCTTCCCGCATGGCGCAGGCGATCAATGGCGAGTTATACGTTTTGTATGTCGATACGGGGGTGGATGGCGACGATCCGGAGAGGCAGCGGTCGCTACAGGCGAACCTTCAATTCGCAGAAAATCTTGGGGCAAAAATTATACGGCTCAAGGGTAAGGACGTCGCCAAAGCCATGGCGGAGTTCGTCCGCGAGAAGCACATCACACAGATGATTTTCGGACACTCCGCAACCAGTGGCTGGCGGAAGTACATGTTCATGTCGGCCGTGCATCGCTTCCTGCGCGACGCCCCCGCGGTGGACGTTCACATCGTGAAACAGCAGCCGAATTGAAGCAGTTGCCAGTGGCCAGTAGCCAGTTGTCAGTTGACATGCCCACCCATTCGGCTGTGCCAGGGCACGAGAGAAGACTAGCCTTCCTAAAAGATCTTAACCGGACGTACAGATATGCCTTAATATTCAAGCGACGCTGCTGGGATCGTGAATTTGAAACTGGTAAGTGACAACTGACCACTGACAACTGCTTTGCACACCCGCCCGCACATCCTGGTAGTGGACGACGAGCCGCAGATCACGCGGGTGCTGCGTACCAGCCTCAACGCCCAAGGCTACGAGATCCGCGTGGCCAACGACGGCGAGACCGCGCTGGAGATTGTGAAGGACTTCGCCCCCGACCTGGTGATCACCGACCTGGCGATGCCCAACATGAATGGCATCGAGCTCTGCCGCCGGTTACGCAAAATGTCGCAAGTCCCCATCTTGATACTTTCGGTGCGCAGCGAAGAGCGGAGCAAGATTGAAGCGCTTGATTCGGGCGCCGATGACTACGTGACCAAACCCTTCAGCACGGGCGAGCTGCTGGCGAGAATTCGCGCGGCGCTCCGGCGCTCGCCGCCGAGCACCGGTGAGCAACAAACCAAGATTGACCTGGGTGACTTCCACATTGATCTCGACGCACATTCTATCGCGGTCGCCGGCAGGGAAGTGCGGCTCACCCCCAAGGAGTTCGATGTGCTGGTTTATATGGCGCAGCATCCGCGAAAAGTACTAACTCACCGCTCGATCCTTAACGCGGTATGGGGAAGCAATAGCGTCGAGCAAAACGAGTACCTCCGCGTTTTTGTCGGTCAGTTGCGAAAGAAGTTGGAGCCTGATGCCAGCTCGCCGAAGTACATCCTCACCGAACCGTGGGTGGGATATCGCTTCGAGCCGGGTGAGCGGGACTGATCCATGGCTGGGCGCTACGTTTTGTATAATCGTTAGTTTGCGCACCATCCTTGAGGAGAATGTGTTGCCGCAAGCGGAGATTGGCATCATCGGCGGGAGTGGCTTGTACTCCATGCCAGGGTTGAGTGAAGTGCGAGAGGTATCGCTGGAGACGCCTTTTGGAACGCCCTCCGATGCCTACGTCCTGGGCACGCTGGCGGGTCGAAGCGTTGCCTTTCTGGCGCGTCATGGGCGGGGACACCGCTTCATGCCCACCGAGCTGAATTACCGGGCCAACATTCACGGACTGAAGCAGCTCGGTGTCGAACGGATCATTTCGCTGTCTGCCGTTGGCTCCCTGAAGGAAGAGCATCGTCCGCTGGATTTCGTCATCCCCGATCAGTTTGTCGATCGCACGCGCCACCGCATCGATACGTTCTTTGGTGACGGGCTTGTCGTCCATGTTGGACTTGGGCATCCGATTTGCGAGGAGGCGGCCGGCGTGCTTGCTGAGGCGTGCCGGCGTGCCGGCGTCAATGTGAAGCAGCGCGGGACGTATCTGAACATGGAGGGGCCGCAGTTCTCGACGAAAGCTGAGTCCAATTTGTACCGCAGTTGGGGCATGGACGTGATTGGCATGACTAACCTCACGGAAGCCCGGCTGGCTCGTGAAGCTGAGCTGTGCTACGTCACCGTCGCCATGGTCACCGATTACGATTGCTGGCATGAGGAACACGATCACGTGTCCGTGGACCAAATTGTCAGCGTGTTGTTGAAGAACGCCGAGCACGCGTGCAACGTAGTGCGAGAAGCGGTGACGGCGATGCCGAAGACGCGCGGTTGTATGTGCGGTTCGGCTTTGAAGCATGCCATTATCACGCAAAAAAACCTTGTGCCTGCCGCAACGTTAGAGCGACTGAAGCTGCTGGTCGGCAAGTATTTCAACTCCGAAGAGAAAGCGGGAACATAGGATTTGTCCATTCTTGTCGTCGGTTCGGTTGCATTCGATACTCTGAAAACTCCTTACGGCGAGCGCCAGAAGATTCTGGGCGGCGCAGCGACCTACTTTTCCCTCTCGGCCAGCTACTTTACCGATGTGCGAGTGATTGCGGTGGTGGGAGAAGATTTCACCCCCGAAAACGAAGCCGTGATGACCAGCCGCGGCGTCGATACGCGCGGAATTCAGCATGCAAAGGGGAAGACATTTCACTGGTCTGGCGAATATGGGGAGAACGTCAACGAAGCGAAGACATTGAACACAGAGTTAAATGTCTTCGAAAAATTTGAGCCACAGATTCCAACTCAGTACAACGACTCGGACTTCCTGTTTCTAGCGAATATCGATCCCGTACTGCAGACGCGGGTGCGCGACGCCATGCAGAACGTAAAGCTGGTGGGCGGCGACACCATGAATTTCTGGATCAGCGGACATCGAGAGAAGCTGGGCGAGATGTTGAAGCGAGTGGACGTGCTGCTGATCAACGACACCGAAGCCAAGATGCTGGCAGGCGACAGCAGCTTGCCACGAGCGGCGCGAAAGGTGCTGGAACTGGGCCCCCGCGCATTAGTTATCAAACATGGTGAGTATGGCGCGACCATTTTCTTTCGCGATGGGGAATTCGCCGGCGGCCATCATCCATTTCGTGCTCCCGCGTTGCCACTGGATGAGGTGCGCGATCCTACCGGCGCTGGCGACAGTTTTGCCGGAGGCTTCATGGGATACATCGCTTCGCAAGGCGAAGTGAACCGCCAGGTGCTGAAACATGCCATGTTTTATGGAAGCGTCATGGGGTCCTTTTCGGTGGAGAGGTTTGGCACGGAGCGGCTGCAATCGCTTTCCCGCGAAGAGATCGACGAGCGGTTTCAGGTATTTCGCGAGCTGACGCACTTGGACTGAGACCTCCTAAGCCTGAGTAATTAACCAAGGTGTGTATCGCTGGTTCCGGAACTATAAAATGCTTAAAGAGGGTAGACTCACGATTGGAGGTGTGAATGGCTTACCCCAGTGACGTCATCATCAGAGATCCTGAAATCCTGGGTGGGGTACCCGTTTTTCGCGGAACCCGCGTGCCTTTCAAAAACCTGGTCGATTATTTGGAAGGCGGTCATACGCTGGGCGAGTTTCTGGAAGAGTTCCCCTCGGTGACGCGCGAGGCCGCCATTGCCGCTCTGGAGCACGCTAAAGAGCTTGTCTTTGCTCAGACGAGATGAGGGTTCTGATCGACGAGTGCTTGCCCCGCGCACTAAAGCGCTTGCTCGCGGAACATGAATGTCGAACCGTGCAGGAGATGGGATGGTCTGGAACACAAAATGGTGCGCTTCTGCGATTGGCTCAGAAAAGATTTGATGTTCTCGTAACGGTTGATCAGAGCATTGAGTATGAGCAGAATCTTGCAAATCTCAAGATCGCCTTGCTTGTGCTCGGTGCACGATCCAATCAGATCGAGGATCTGATGCCGATCATCCCAGCAGCCCTTGCTGCGCTTCGCAAGATCCAGCCGGGGCAGATAATTAGGGTCGCAGACTGAGTGAGTCTTACTTCGGATCCAGCCTGGTCACGGCCCGGTCCAGATTTCGCCCCGCGGCCATCTTTACAAGCGATTCAGTGTGAAAGCTAATCAAGCAATTCTGACCGAGCGCTACCGCCAACAGCGCCATGACGCGCGCTTCACACTGCTGATCGGAGCGCTCTCGATAGCAGCGCTGTTCTTTTACTACTCGCGCCAACAACTAGTGCTTTACGGCGATGCGGTGGCGCACATCAACATCGCGCGCCGTGTCGTGGACAATCGGCATCCGCTGGAGTCGTATGGGCAACTGGGGACCGTCTGGCTGCCTCTGCAACACGTTGCCATGCTGCCTTTCGTGTGGATCGACGCGCTCTGGCGCAGCGGTATTGCTGGATCCATTCCCAGCATGGTGGCGTACGTTGTGGGCACGCTGGGAATTTTCCGCCTCGTGAGCGCTCGTGCGCCAAAGCTCGTGGCCTACTTCGCGGCCGCTATCTACGCACTCAATCCCAACCTGCTTTACATGCAGATCACGGCCATGAACGAGCCCATCTTTCTGGCCTTCTTTATCTGGACGGTGGTTTATCTCGACGAGTTCCTGCGTGCCAGTTTGCCGCCTTCGGTTGGTTTGCACGTGCAGCCGACGCAACTAAAGCCACAGCGCGCGCTGGAAGCTTGTGGGATGACTTTGGCCGGCGGGGCCTATACGCGATATGACGGTTGGTTTGTCGGGGTCGTCATGATGGCTGTGATTCTGTGTATCTTCGCGCGCTGGTGGCGACGCCTGGAGAACGAAGCGCGGCGGCGTTCGATGACGAAATCGCTAATCGAGGTTCTAGTGCTAAATGCACTGGTTCCGGTCAACTGGTTTGTCTACACCTACTGTGTCTCAGGCTATGGACTTGATTTTCTGAATGGCCCTTACTCAGCGAAAGCGATAGCGCTGCGTACGACAGGTGGCGGCGCCCAGCCCTATCCCGGGCAGCATGATCTGTTCACGGCCGCACTCTACTTTCTGAAATCGGCCAAGCTGAACATGGGACCTGGCGTGTGGGGACAGGCACTTTTTGCGCTAGCTTTTGCCGGCACGCTTGCAGCAGTCTGGAAATTCCGCCGGTACGGAGTTTTCCTTCTGTTATGGCTTCCTTTACCTTTCTATGCGCTTTCCATTGCCTATGGCAGCGTGCCCATATACCTTCCGGTCTGGTACCCGTTTTCCTATTACAACGTACGCTACGGACTCGAACTGCTGCCCGTGTTCGCAGTGTTTCCCGCGATATTGACCGGCTTCGCTTCGGAACGCATGAACCGCAAGGCCCCTCAGACCACACTGTGGGCGGCCCTGATCGCGCTCGTCGCTACCAGCTACGTAGCGGTGTATCGCGAGACTCCGATCACCCTAAGGGAGGCGCAAGTGAATTCCCGCGGCCGCGTAGTTATGGAGCGAGCTCTGGCCAACGCTCTCGAGGAACTGCCGCGCTCGGCCACTCTGTTCATGTATGGCGCCGAACATCCCGGGGCGCTGCAACAGGCTGGGATCCCGTGGCGCCGCGTCATTTCCGAGGGTGAACATCCTGACTGGGATTGGGCGCTGCTCGATCCGGCAAGACATGCCGACTACATAGTTGCCTGCCAAGGCGATCCCGTGTGGGCTGAAGTACGATCCCACCGTGCGCAATTGACAGAGCTGTTGTCCATCAGCGTGCCGGGCCAATCGCGCTGCACGCTCTACAAGCGCGGACAATTGTAAGCAACGCCGGCCCTCTATCGCAAGTTTTGGAATTCTTCCTGCGCGCTGCCAAGCTGTCGGAGAATCTTAACAAGGGAGGACCGATCTCCCGACCGCTACGGATGGGGACGGTTACAGCACATCCGTCAGGATGGTTCCAACGCTCGTGACTGCCGGTCTGTCTCGTACGGGAGGAGCCCAACTTACGCGCTGCGTTCTGGAAGTCGCGGAACGTGCCGCCCGGCATGTACGTTTTCGGTGGTGTCGGCCGCCAAGGGAATGCCCTTTTTCAAATACTCTTTTGGCGATCATCTGAAAAACGCAGGCCAGCTCGCTCGACGCTTCTTCGCGCTTCGGCATTAGCGCGTAGTAGCCCCGGGATAGCGGGAATTTCGGCTACCCATGCGCTATCAGGTTGACGATATAGGACCGTCTTGCAGTCTTCGAGCTTCACGACTAGCTCTCACTTTGGTCAGAGTCTACCACGCAGGCGTCCGCAACGACCGGTGCGTTTGACCTTGGAACGAACGCCCTGCCTGGCCAACTCACATCCGCACACTTGCAGTTAACACCCCAACGCCTTATGGTTTGTTACAATCCGCGCATTGTTCCATGATGACGACCATCGCCAAAAGCACGATTGCCGGGCGCGACTGAGATGGCGGGAATTCCGTTCGTTAAGGCCAGCGCTTGTGGCAACGATTTTCTGATCATCGATTTTGCCCACGCGCCCGGCGATATCTATTCCTTCAGCCGGCGCATCTGCGATCGCCATAATGGCATCGGCGCCGACGGTGTGGAGTGGGTGCTGCCAGCTACCGATGCCGATCTGCGGGTGCGGCTGTTGAACGCCGATGGCTCGGAAGCGGAGATTTCGGGCAATGGCACGCGCTGCGTTGCGGCATGGTATTGCGCTGGCAACAACCGCGAGTCAGTGGTGATTCGTACCGGCGCCGGCCTGAAGACTTGTACCCTGAGCGCGCGCGACGGCAACACCTTCGAGTTTCGCAGCTCCATGGGGGGGCCCGAGGTAGGCGATGAGTTCTCCATCAAGTTTACCTATGGGGAATTTTCCGGCATCCCGGTTTCCATGGGTAATCCCCATTTCGTGGTTTATGTGCCCGAGTTCGAACTGGGGTGGCAGGCGGTAGCAGGACAAATCTCAACCCATCACGACTTCAAGCACGGGATGAATGTCGAGTTGGTAAAAATCCTAAACGAGAGTGAAATAGAGGTTCGTTTCTGCGAGCGCGGCGTGGGCGAGACCATGTCTTCCGGTACCGGCTCCTGCGCCGCCGCCGTTGCTTCCATCCACACCGGCAAAGTGAAGTCGCCCGTTCGGGTGCACGCTCCTGGCGGTGTGCAGACGGTCGAATGGGACAGCGAAGTGTTTCTTAACGGTCCGGCCACCCTACTCTGCCGGGGTGAGTTTTTCATTTAAGATAAGCCATCCAGATGATCACCCGCGAACAGCCTGAACGCCGACGTCCTCCAGCCTTACAACCGGGAGATACCGTTGGCATTGTTGCGCCCGCCAGTGGCTTTCGGCGAGAAGATTTCGAAGCTGGCTGCGATCGCTTGCGGCAGTTGGGATATCAACCCTACTATTTACCCTCGATCTTCGAACGAGACCTTTATTTCGCCGGCCCCGTGGAGCGGCGGATCAGCGAATTGCACGAAATGTTCAGCCGACCGGAAGTGCGGGCAATCCTCTGCGCCCGCGGCGGTTACGGCAGCAACTATCTGCTGCCGCACCTCGACCTGGAACTCATTCGCGCAAATCCGAAGATCTTTGCCGGCTGCAGCGATGTGACGACCTTGCTTATCTACTTGTGCGACCGCGCTGGATTGGTCACTTTTCACGCGCCCATGGTCGCGGGAGATTTTTCCCGGCTCGACGGCATCGACGTGGATGCATGGTCAGCGGCGGTCTCCTCGGGAAAGGCTTATCCCCGAATGTTCAGCCGTGACGAGGTTCAGCCTCTGGTGGAAGGAGTGGCCAAGGGAGTACTTTACGGCGGCTGCTTGTCATTACTCTGCGCCTCGCTCAGTACACCGTATGAGATCCATCCTGAAGGTTCGATTCTCTTCCTGGAGGACCGGGGAGAAAAACCGTACCAGATCGACCGCATGCTGATGCAGTTAAAACTGGCGGGCAAGTTCGAGGCAGTCACGGGAATTATCTTTGGCGAGATGCTCGATTGTGGTCAAAAGGGTCCTGATGACCCGACGCTGCGCGATGTTATCGTCCGCATTCTCGGGGACCTTCGAATTCCGATCGCATTCGGGCTCAAGTCGGGCCACGTTTCCAGCCAGAGCCTTACGCTACCCATCGGCGTGGGCGCTGTCCTCAGAGTCGGCAACAAAGTTGCACTAAATTTCGACGCTGCCGTGCAGCTTGAATCTGCACCAGTCCAGGTATCACATTCATGAAACAGAAGCATGTCCACCTGATTGGGGTTTGTGGCACCGGGATGGCATCGCTCGCCGGAATGCTCAAGCAGCGAGGTTTTCGGGTTACAGGCTCCGACCACGCCGCCTACCCTCCGATGTCGAACTTTCTGGCATCGCTGAGCATTCCGGTCGCACAGCCATTTGGCGAAGGCAACCTCCAACCTCACCCTGATCTCGTAGTGGTGGGCAACGCCATATCCCGCGGCAACCCGGAATTGGAGTATGTCCTCGATCAGCGGATTCCGTTCGAATCCATGTCGCGGGTGCTGCACGACGAATTTTTGCTTGGGCGGCAAAGGCTGGTGGTGGCTGGTACGCATGGGAAGACCACGACCTCTTCGCTGTTGGCATGGCTGTTTCACCACGCTGGACGTGCGCCCGGCTTTTTGATCGGAGGGATACCGGAGAATTTTGGCAGTTCGTTTAGCCTGGACTCAGGAAGCGAATTCATTCTGGAAGGCGACGAATACGACACCGCATTCTTCGACAAGGGACCCAAGTTTCTGCACTACTTTCCCGACGCTGTCATCCTTACCTCGGTGGAATTCGACCACGCCGACATTTACAAGAATCTTGATGAAGTGAAGATAGCATTCGCACTCCTGGTGAACTTGATTCCACGTCGCGGACTTCTGGTCGCGTGGGACGGACATTCCAATGTTGACAAATGTGCAAGCCGCGCATTTTGCCGGGTCGAACGCTACGGATTCAACGAACATTCGAAATGGCGAGTGACCGATCTCGAATATGCCCACGATGTGACGACTTGGCGCGTGTTGCGCGACGGTGAGCCGTGGGGCGAATTTGCCTTTGCCTTGGCGGGAGAATACAACGTGTTGAACGCCACCGCGGCGGCTGCCCTGGCGGTGAACTATGGAATTGCAAAAGACTCCATTGCCGAAGGACTACGCAGTTTCCGTAGCGTGAAGCGGCGTCTCGAAGTAAAAGCGGAAGTGCATGGGATCACGATCATCGACGACTTCGCTCACCATCCCACTGCCATCGCGGAAACCCTGAAGGCGTTGCGCACTCGTTATCCGGGCCGGCGTTTGTGGGCGATCCTCGAACCCCGATCGAATACACTCCGCCGCAAAGTCTTTCAGAATGAACTGGCGCGGAGTCTAGCGGTGGCAGACCAAGTTGTGGTGGCGGCTATTTTCAAATCCGAAGCAATTCCTGAAGACGAGCGGTTAGATGCTGCCGTAGTCATCGCAAGATTGCAAGCTTCGGGCACGCCGGCGTATCTGCTCGATACTGCAGACGCGATTGTCGAAACCATTGGGCCTGAGCTGCGAACCGGAGATGTGGTCGCAATCATGTCGAACGGGGGCTTCGCTGGAATCTACGAGAAGTTGCCTGCGAAACTCAGGTCTCTCCATGAGGTCTCGACACCGGCGTGATCCGACTGCGTTGTGCATGGCTCACCGCGGCTTGGATGTGTTGCGGATTTCTATTTCCAGGTAGCGCCCGCCTGTGGGCAATCACGCCGGTGAGCTGCACTTCGCCTGCCAGCGCTCAAGCTGAACCCATCGAGTATTTCGTCTCCCTGGCCGATCCCGCAGAACACCTGGCGCACGTGAGCATCAGACTCCGAAACGGTGACGAAGTGCGCACGCTCGCAATGCCGGTCTGGAATGCGTTATACCAGGTTCGCAACTTTGCCGCGAACGTGGAAGATGTTCGGGCTCAGGATAGTCGCGGCGCCGCGGCGGTGGCCCGCAATACCACCCCCAGCCAGTGGAAAATCACGGGCCCTTCGGGTTGCATCGTGGTGAGCTACGATATTTACCTCGATGTGTCCGGCCCCTTCGGTAGCTCGCTGAGTGCAGACCGAGCTTTCTTCAATTGGGCGATGGTGCTGATGTACGCTCCCTCGTTGCGCTCAGAACCTGTAAGCCTTCGACTGCTGGACGTTCCCACCACGTGGAGTTTGCGCGATCTTCATGTGTTAGGAGCCGCGGAACCGGGCAAGGTCGAACAGTTGGTCGGAGTCGCCCGCAATTATGACGAGCTTGTAGACAGCCCGGCTCAGGTCGGCGTTTTCCGGCAGTCTGAATTCAAGGAGGACGGAGCGACATACCACGTTGTGGTAGACGGCAATCCGGCTGACTACGACATGGGTAAGCTCGACCAAGTGTTGGGCCGGATCACCCACGCGGCCGTGGACTGGATGCAGGACCGCCCTTACGACGAATACACATTTCTTTATCACCTGCCGCAAGGACCGGGTGGTGGAGGGATGGAGCACGCTTACGGCACTGCCATTGAAGTGCGTGCGAAACGGGTACGGGAATCGCTTCTGCCTTTGGCAGGCATAAGCGCGCACGAGTTCTTCCACTTGTGGAACGTGAAGAGGATCCGACCCCAGTCGCTGGAACCAATCGACTATCAGCGCGAGAACGATACCCGCGCTCTCTGGTTCAGCGAAGGTGTCACCAGCACAGTGGGGAGCATGTTGCTGGTGCGCGCGGGTCTGATCGATGAGAAAGTATATTTGCAGTCTCTATCGGATGAAATCACCGAGTTGCAACGACGACCCTCGCACCGTTGGCAATCGGCCGAAGATTCAAGCCTCGACGCCTGGTTTGAGGGCTATCCGTACTATCGCTCGCCGGAGCGGAGCATCAGTTATTACAACAAAGGAGAAATCCTGGGAGACTTGTTGGATCTGGAGATTCGACAAACAACGCACGGGGAAAAATCGCTACGCGATCTGCTGCAGTGGATGAATGAACACTATGCTAAGCAGCATCGCTACTTCCCCGATTCGCAAGGCGTCAAGGAGGCGGCAGAGGCAATTACGGGCAAGAGCTTTGCGGAGTTTTTCCGTGAATATGTATCGGGAGTACAGGAGATTCCATACGACGACTTTTTCCGCCTGGTGGGCTTGCATGCCGTCAATGAGACCGTACGGGTTGCATGGCCAGGTTTTACTACCACGGCAAATCTCGGAGGGCAGCCAGAAGTGGTTCAGGTTGATCCCAACAGCGATGCCCATCGTGTTGGAATCGCGCCGGGAGACCGGATCGTCGCCATCGATGGGCAGCCTACTGATGGCGCTCTCGACGACGAACTCTCACAGATGCTGCCAGGCAGGGCCGTGCAGCTTCGCGTCGAGAATCGAAAGGGCCAACGCGAGGTGAAAGTTCAACTGGGTCAGCGCGAGCAGCAGATCTATAAGCTTCAGGATTTGCCGTCGGTCAGCCCGGAACAGCGTGCTCATCGGACGGCGTGGATCCATGGCGACGATGAGAGCAGAGGGACCCCTTGATTCGCGCCTTTGTCCTCCTGGCTTTCTGGAGCGTGTCCATTCTCGTCGTCGGCCCGGCGCTATTGTTGTATGCGCTCGTCAGCGGCGACATAAACCCGCTGTACAACATATCGAACAGACTTGCGATATTTGGTGTTCGCCTGGTTGGGGTGAAGGTAGAAGTTCGCGGAATGGAGAAGTTGGAAGCCGGCCACAACTACATTTTCATGGCGAACCACAGTTCGAATCTGGATCCTCCAGTCCTGCTCCCCACGATTCCGGGGCGATGTTCGGTATTGGTGAAGAAAGAGCTCTTCCGCATCCCCATCCTCGGCACTGGTATGAAAATGGCGGCCCTCGTGCCGGTGGACCGGAGCGATCGCGAGGCCGCAATCGAGAGCGTGAATGCGGCCATTGCAGTCTTGCGCCAGGGACTGCATCTGCTGATCTTTCCCGAAGGCACGCGTTCCAGGGATGGCAAACTACTGCCCTTCAAGAAGGGGCCCTTTCACCTGGCGATCGGTGCGGGCGTCTTCATCGTTCCGGTCACTATGCTGGGAACCTATGAGCTGTGGCCGAAGGCCCGGTTCGCTTTGCGGCCGGGAACGGTAACCGTGATTTTTCACCAGCCAATCGATCCGCGGAGCTATTCCGATCGTGATTCGCTGATGAAAGCCGTCGCTGAGTCAATTGCGAGTGCGCTGCCACCAGAGCGATGGTGACCGACCACGCTGAAGGAATCGGGTAAGCCTGAAACCGTGCCCTTCAAGGGATGCAATGCCACGCACTTACTCGTTGCGCAGGGCGACCATCGGATCGACCTGAGTCGCCTTTCGGGCGGGAACATACGAAGCGGTGGTCGCGATCGCTGCCAAGAGGATGGCGACACAGGCGAAGATCATCCAATCACCCGCGTTTATGCCGTAGAGCAGGCTGGCCATGACTCGCACCAACGCCAGTCCCGCGACCAGGCCAATGCCAACTCCAACCATCGTAGCTATCACTCCCTGACGAACAATGAGCCGCAGAATGTCTTCGCGCTGTGCGCCCAGTGCCAGGCGAATACCGATTTCGCGTGTGCGTCGCAGGACTGAATACGAAATCAGCCCGTACAAACCGATCATTGCGAGAACCAAGGCCAGGCTAGCGAAGGTACCGATCAGATAAAACGGATAGCGTCTCAAAAACACGGCTGGTGACTGATTGACGAGTTGTTCCATCGACTGCGGCTGCACGATGGCCAATTGCGGGTCCAATTCGCGCAGTGTTGCGCGAACCGCGCCAACCAATCCTGCCGGGTCCTGTGCACTGCGGATCACGTATGCCAGAAAAACTGTGTACCCGGAATTCTGATCCACCGGAAAGTACATGACGGGCGGGGGCGGAGAAGCAAGACTATCTTCAGCCACATCACCAACCACGCCGACTATCTGGCGGGATTGCTCATTGGGCGAGAACGTCAGTCGGACGCGCTGCCCGATGGGATCTTGTCCGCCTGCATAACGTTTCACCCAAGCCTGATTGACGATAGCGACCGGTGGCGCGTCTGCGCCGTCCGATGCTGTGAACGGCCGGCCAGCGATCAACGGTATCTTCATCGCCGCGAAATATTCCGTTCCCGTCCGTCGGCTTATGCAAGCCTCTTCTCGACCCTCCGTGGCGCTCTGGCCTTCCACCACGAAGCGGTTCCTGCTTCGGTTTTCAGTGACCGGAAGCCCGCTGACCGCCGATGCTCCTTGTACTGCAGGCAAGTTGCGCAGCCGCTCGACAAACTCATGCTCAAAACGGAGACCGTTGGGATTGGCGAATGGCCATATCTTCGCCGTCGGGTAAGACACACCAGGAAGATTGACGCTGAACGTCAATAGATGTTGCGGATCGAATCCGGGGTCTTGCTTTAGTAGTTTGCGCAGACTCTGCAACATCAAGCCGCCGCCCACCAGCAGCACCATGGAAATCGCGATCTCGCCGATCACCACGGCGTTGCGAAGCCGCGCGTGAGCGCCACTCGTGCCGCCTCGCGATTCGTCCTTTAACACTTCGCTCAGAGGGGTCTGTGGAACCGTCATGCCCGGGCCCACTCCGAACAGAATCGCCGTAAGAATCGTGATGCCACCAACGAACCCCAACACGGGAAGATTAATCCCAGCGTCAGCCAGGAACGGCATCGATTGAAGCTGTGACTCAGGAATTGCGCCAACCAGCAGGCGCACGCCTGCAATGGCGCCCAGCACGCCGAGGATCGCGCCCACAGTGGAAAGCAGAAGGCTTTCGGTGAGCAGTTGGGCTAGTAAGTGAAAGCGGTTTGCGCCCAGCGCCGTGCGCACCGCAAATTCTCTCCGCCGGTCAATGGCGCGAGTCATCAACAGGTTGGCAACATTGGCGCACGCGATCAACAGAACAAAGCTCACCGCGCCAAACAAGATCAAGAGCAAGGGCCGAATGTTGCCGACAATCTCGTCCCGCAAGCTTCCCACGTCGACGATGACCGAAGCCTTTTGCCGGGAATATTCCCGCGCAAGTTGCGCTGTAATGCCTTCCATCTCCGCGCGCGCCTGTTCCAGGCCAATGCCCGGCGCAAGCCGCGCGATCACGTTCAGCCAACGCGCGTTTCGAGCGGTGGCCGTGTATGCGTTGAGGTGCAACGGAACCCAAAGCAGCGCCGATCCCTCGGGCGCAAATTCGAAGTCTCGCGGCAATACGCCGACCACCGTGACTGGCTTATTGTCCAGACGAATGGTGCGACCGATTACGTGTGGATCGGCAGAAAACTCACTTCGCCAGAAACCGTAACTGATGATGGCCACGGTCGGACCAGAGCCTTCAGGCAGGTCTTCTCCGGCGACAAAATCGCGGCCCAGTAGAGGTCTTACGCCCAGAGTCGAAAAGAAGTCGGGCGTCACCATGACGCTAAAAATGGTCTTGGGGTCTCCGTTTCCCGTCAGGATAAAACTGTCGTCGAAAAACCCCGCGAGCGATTCAAAACTTTTCGCGGCGCGTTTCCAGTCCTGGTAATCGGGATACGAAGAAGCGTAGCTACAGCAGGGCAACTGCGGACGATTCTCGCCTAGCGTCACTAATCTGTCGGGTTGTTTGTAGGGCAAAGGGCGCAGGAGCGCCGGATACAGTACCGAAAAGATTGCCGTATTGGCGCCAATCGCCAGGGCCAACATGATTGCCGCGGCGGCGGTGAAACCGCGGCTCTTGGCCAGCATGCGAAGTCCGTAACGGAAATCCTGCTTCAGTGTTCCCATAAATTAGAAGTTAGGGCATGACAGAATTCTTATGCATGCTTGGTCTTCTGGTTTATGAATTGCCAAAGACGGACATAAGTTCTCGTCAATTTTTGCCCGGCAGGAGCACCGTGGCGGCACACACGGCAGGTGCCCGAATGCCCGCGGATTGCCGCTCGGCCTCTTCAGTTCAGTTCTGCGCGCGTTCAATCGTAGCAGACACATTCGGGGTATGATGCATAGTCCCATGTCCCCAAAGCGGAGACAGTTATCGACCCACGAGGAACGGCGGAACTTCGGCCAGACTCGGCGCGACGTAGTCAGCCGTGTCAGCCAGGGCGACTGGAATCTCCGGCACCGCGACTTTAGCGTTGTCGATCTTCTTCGCAGAGCGCAGCGTGGTCGTATCCCCAAGCTCTTGCCGATCAAGTTTGCCCGCATGGCGGCTTCGCCCTTCGGGTTCTTTCGCGGCTCCGTTCCAGTGATGGCCGCCGACCTCGCCAAGCTGCCGAACACGGGAATTCTTTCGCAAATTTGTGGCGACGCGCACATTCGCAACCTGGGAGCTTTCGCCGGCCTGGATGGACGGCTCATTTTCGACATCAACGACTTCGACGAAACCATCCGCGGACCATGGGAGTGGGACGTAAAACGCATGGCTGCAAGCCTGATGCTGGCCGGTCGTGAAGCCAACAATACGGAACGGGAATGCAAGGAGGCGGTGCTGGCATTCTCGCACAGCTATCGCGAGGCCATGCGCCAATTCTCCGAGATGACGGTGCTGGAACTCGCTCGCTACCAGGTTTTCCGCCACTTGAATATCTCGCCGGTGCTGGCGGTGCTGCGCAAAGCCGAGCGAGCAACGCCCAAGCACAATTTGGATCAGTTGACCGTGCGACAGGACGGCAAGTATCGCTTCCACGAGCAGAAGCCCTTGCAATTTCATCTGCCGCGCCGGACCGCGGCGGAAGTCGTCGCGGGATTGCAGAGCTATATCGAGACGCTCTTGCCTGAAAGACAATACTGGTTTGCGCAGTACCATGTCGAGGACGTGGCTTTTCGAGTAGTCGGAACCGGCAGCGTCGGCGTACGCGACTACATTGTTCTGCTGTTCGGCCGGACGACGAACGATCCGCTGTTCATTCAGATCAAGGAAGAAGACGCTTCTGCGTACGCACCTTACTGCCCTGAGACTCGCGTTCTGATGAACCAGGGGCAGCGCACCGCCTTGGGACAGCGTGCCATGCAAGTGCAATCAGACATTTTTCTCGGATGGACGTCGATCGCCGGCCGCGATTACCTGGTTCGTCAATTGCGCGATCACAAGGCCGGCATCGAGAACGAAGATCTCGAAGGCAATGGACTAGTGCAGTACGGGCGGGTTTGCGGCGAACTGCTTTCCAAGGGACACGCGCGCTCGGGCGACTCCTGCGCAATCTCTGGATATCTCGGCAACAGCGACAAGTTCGATAAGGCCATGGTTGAATTTGGCGTCGTCTACGCCGACCAGAGCACAAAGGACTATGAGGAGTTCACCCGGGCGGTCCGCGTCGGTAAAGTTCCCGCGGCACCGGTGGCAAAGCCACCAGCCAAACACGGCCGCGCAAAAACAAAAACCTAAATGCGCGCTCAGTGGGGCGCATTGCCAAAATCGGCCACGCCTACCCGAACGACGGTGTGAGGTCGGAACAATGTTGGCGGGGGCTCGCTCTTGTCCTTGAGGGCACTGGGCGGCGCAATCTCCGCCCACACCCCGTACACCTTATTATTTTGGGCCGCAATTCCGATGTAGTCTCCGAGAAATTCCTCCCTGCGCGTCACGAATGCGCCCTGAGTCCACGCATAATTTGTGAATGTATGACCGCCATCAATCGAGCGCCCCAGGGTTAGGGTAGTTTTCCGATTGTCCGGATCAAGGCGGCGGTCATAGAAGATGACATTTGCCGCGCCAGTCGCGGGATCGACGGCCAGCCATTGGAAGAACTGATCAGTTCCGTCATGGACAGGATTTGAGTTTACGCGCACTGCGCTGCTCCAAGACTTGCCTCCATTGTCCGAGATGGCGCAGAACACCCCGATATCGCCGTCGCGATAATCGCTCCAGGTGACATAGAGTAGCCCTTTGCGGCCATGCCGTGGATCGATGGCGATCTCGGGGAAACCGTTCGCCCGGTCGAGTCCTGCGACCGCGAAGTAAAGGGGAGCTGTTTGCAGAATCGCGCGACTTTTGGAGAACGTTTTGCCACCGTCGTGCGAGGATGCGAGCACGATGGAATCGCCATCTGCCCAAACCACGTGGAGAGTCCCGTCAGCGGCCACCGCTCCAGTGAAGCCTTCGACCGCACCATTGTCGTCACGCGGCAGCCCATGATGAGTACTGATCTCAATCGGCGCCGACCACGTCAGCCCGCCATCCCGTGAGCGCGAAAAAAGAATTACGGACTCGTCGATGCGGAACTCGGTCCAACCCACGTAAAGATTGCCCGCATACTTGCTGTTGGTATTGTCAGCGACGACATAAGGTTTGTCCTCGAAGGGAATGCCCGGCTTCGTGGGCTGCGCGATGACGGTGTGAGCTTGCGCGTCCCAGGTGGCACCGCCATCTCCTGAGCGACGCACGAAGATGCCGTTGCGGGTCGCCCCGCGTGCCCAGTAGTTCTCCGTGCCGAGCTTGTCGAATGCGATGTAACAGAGGATCGCGGCGCCGTGCTCGTCGTAAGTGACGGAGACGTCGCCCGACACACGATAGTCAGTGGGCGCAGTGCCCGTCGCGACCTTCCAAGAGCTACCACCATCGCGCGAGAAGGCCACCGTTGCCGGGACCTGGTAAGCGGCTATGATCCGCGAAGCATTGTTGGGATCTACCGCGATGGAGGGCTCATTATGGAAGCCTGCCGCAGGCGTCAGGGTAACCAGTCGTCCCGGGGCCGGAGGGAGTGGACCGGCCGACCGTGCGGTCGGTTCCTGCGCTTGGGCGCTTGCGGCAAATAAGACTACCGCCGCAATAAATAGAAGGACAAGCGGACGACGTTCAGTTCTCATCATAATTTGATTGTTTTGCTTGCGGCATTGCGTGCAGGCTGCATTTCGATTACACACCGACTGTTGTTAGATTTCAAAAGACGGGGAACCCAAGCCTTTATCCGCTGAGTAAGCTTGCTGCGCTTGTGCAGGCCCTGGTGACAACGCGTAAACTGTGGTTGCCATGACCTTGTTTGAAGCCCAGCCTTATGACCCGGCGCCCGCGCGGAAGAAACGTCAATTAATCCTGGCGATCATCGGCGCCGTCATTGTAATCGGTATCCTGTGGTGGATGTTCCGCTTCTGGCCCGAGGAGCATGTGGTGGACCTGTTTTTCGACGCGCTGCAACAGCAGAACTACGAGAAAGCCTACAGCATCTGGATGCACGACCCCGAATGGAAGCAGCATCCCAACAGGTATTCGCGGTATCCGTACGACGACTTTCTCAAGGATTGGGGGCCGAGCGGCGAATGGGGAATCATCAAGAGCCATCACATCGATGGCGCTGCAGTGCCGAAAGGCTACAGCGGGACGCCGTTTGCTACCGCGAGTGGAGTGGTTGTAGTAGTCACTGTCAACGAGCGTATTAGTGACAAGGCGCACATCTGGGTGCAGAACGACGACAAAACCTTGGGCTTTTCGCCCTACTGAACGCTATTGTCTCGCAAACCTGTGGACCGCAACCGTTCGTTATCCCATAGTCCACGTGACATGCTCAATCTGGTTGGTGATTTCTTCGGCAGGCGTTTCGGGCGGGAAGCGCATTGGCTTGCCGATCACGACGGTTAGCTCTCCCGGACGCGCGATCTTATGGCCGGCCATTTTCATCTGATACAGGCCATCGATGCGCATGGGGATAACCGGAATGTTCAGGCGCGCCGCAAGCATGCCGACGCCCGAGCGAAACGGACAGGCATTGCCGTCCGGCGTGCGTACGCCTTCTGGATAAACCAGCACACTGTAGCCGCGGTCGACCGACTCGCCAGCGTAGGCGAAACTCTCGCGCACGCCCGACTGCTGCGGCAGCGGAAAGACGTTGAACAGGGCGACCACAAGGTAGTAAGCAGCGCGATAGGCGAAGCGCTTAAAAGGATTCCAGGTTGCCGGCGGCCGCCACATCTCCCACAGCATTTCTCCCCACATGCCGATCGCGAGCTTGTGGCGCACGCGCGTGGGAAGCGCGATGAGCGCGAAGCCGACATCGATGTAGGTAACATGATTGCAGCTGATGAGAAACGGCCCATCGATGTCGCGCAGGTTCTCGCGGCCAATGATCTTAGGGTGCGCCATGATCATGGTCGCGGGCCAGGTGAGTAAGTAGTAGATGAAGCTGCGAATCCACGTCATCGGCCAGCGCTGCGCCCATCGCGGATATTTGTATCCGCTCTGCACTGACTTCTGCGGCTCACGCAGCAAACGTTCGAGATCGCCAACCGTGTTTACGCTGGTAAAGTTCGCCTCGTTGAGATCGACTTGGTAGCGGTCTTCCAGTGCGCTCATCAGTTCGACGCGGTCCATGGAGCTCAGGTTCAGATCTCCGTCGAGTTTGGCGTCGGGAGTGAGTGGGCCAGTGCTGCGTCCGGTGACGCGCGCGATCAGGTCAGCCAGAGCGCCTTGCGCCACACCGCTTCCGTCGCCACCTGAAGTGAAGTGTCGCTGCACCGCCTCCCGGATCGCGGCGGTTTTCGGCTTCTGCGTGGGAGTGCGCGGGAAATCCTGCTCGGGCCACACAAACCAGCGGCGCATCTGCTGATACTCCGCGAGTTGCTGATTGGCACGCCTGACCACTGACTCTGGATCGACAGTGTCGCGCAGGATGAGCACCGCACAAGGCTCGGCATTGCCGCCCTGCTCCAAGCCGACGACCACGCAGTCACGTGTTCCGGGCTGCTGGCGCAGCGCCGCTTCCAAGTCCTCAGGATAAACGTTCATCCCTTCGCGCGTAACGATAACATTCTTTTTTCGGCCCTTGAAATAGAGATTGCCGTCGGCATCGAGTTCGCCCAGATCGCCGGTGCGAAACCAACCTCCCTCGCTCGACACTGGTTTCAATTCTTTTCCCTGCCAATAACCGGCGGCGACGTTAGCGCCGCGCACCAGGATTTCGCCGTTCTCGTCCAGCTTGATCTCGCGGCCTTCAAGCACTTTGCCGATCGAGTGCTCGCCGGTGCGGAACGGATGGTTCAAGGAAATCAGCGATGTCGTCTCGGTCAGGCCATAGCCCTGGATGACGACGAAGCTCAGGCGCCGCCAGAATTCTTCGGTCTCGGCGTCGAGTGCTGCGCCCCCCGAGATGAATGCCCAGAACTTCCAGCCGAATTGATTGTGAATTTTGCGAAAACGCCACCAGCGTCTCACCAAGTGCTGATTTTTGGCGGCCTCGAACTGGCGTTGGAACCACTCCCGCCGGTCCGCAGCTTCGAAATCGCGCAGCAGTTTGTCCTTCAGCGATTCCATCAGCCGTGGGACTGCGACCACTACCGAAACGCGCTCTCGCTTGATGACATGTATTACGTCCGTCGGGTTCAGCGTGTCCTGGAAGATCACAGTGGCTGCCAGCAGCTGCGGCAGGAAGATGCCAAGAAACTGTCCAAAGACGTGGCTTAGCGGAAGCAGATTCAAGAAACGCAGTGGATGAAAGATGCGCTCGTAGCGAAGATATTTCCCAATCTCGCGTTCCAGCGGCTCGAGGTTGGCAAGGATGTTGCCATGCGAAATCACCACCCCGCGCGGCTCGGCGGTTGTGCCCGAGGTGAAAACGATCTCCACGATGTCGTCGCGCGTGAGTGGCGGCAGCGGGATGGGCTGATCGGAGTGCGCCGCGATCTGCCCGCGCAGCGTTTCCAGGTTCATCTCTGCGACACCGCTGATACGGTTCTGCATGGAGCCAAGGCAGAGCCTGGCATCCACCTGTTGCGCTACGCGGTGCGCAAAATCCAGAACCGCAATCTTGTCGATGGGAACCACGATAGCGCCGCGCAATAGGCATCCGAAGAACGCAACTACCCACTCGGCGCAGTTCTCACCCCAGATGATGACCTTGTCGCCCTTGCTAATGCCGCGTTGTTCCAGTTCGCGCGCAAAGCGATAGGCGTTGCTCAGCACATCGCCGTAGGTCCATCGTTGCATGCGATAGCCGCGATGATGAACGTAGGCGACCTCCCGAGCGTGACGGCGGAAGTTGTCGAGGTATTGCAGGATGGTGGTGCGTGCCATCTGCTCACAGTTTAACTGGTCGAAGGAAAGACTTTTCTTCTGTCATCTTGAGCGAGCGCAGCGAGTCGAAGGACCGCTATCGCAACAGGATCACAAATCTGGATGCGCGGCACAGCAAGAGATCCGGGATTGTTGGCGGGCAAAGGGGTCCCTCGACTCCTCGCTGCGCTCGTCGCTCCGGATGACAAAACAAAAGATCCGTTCTAGTACTCATGGCGCGTCACGCAATTCCCAAGCACGGGCTCTCGCGTTTTCTACTTTCTCGATCACGACGATCGCTATCCATTCGTTGTTGCGATTCAGATAGTGCACCGTCCGCCCGCCAAGAATATTCGCTATTTGCTGCGGGGGCAGCTCTTCGTGATAGTCGAAGAAGCGTTCCTGAAGCGCTTCTCCGAAGGGCAAACTGCGGAACAGAGGATGCGCAGGCTGCCACTTCGCGGGAAAAAGGAGCGCCACGTCGAACTGATCGGTCGCTTGCGCGGCCCGTTCAATCTCGAACGCCGAGAAGTTCTCGATGGGCACCACCGTCAGGGGCTGTCTCACGTATCCCAGGAAGGGGCGCGTGAATTCATCGGTACCGGGCCATGCGGTGAGCACGCGCGCGTGCGGGTAGCGCGCCGACAATTCATCGGCCGCCTGTTTGTGGAGGATGACGTAATCGCGGTAGAGCAGCGTGTCTTCAGGAGCGATCCGATACGGCGGGGGAATGAGCAGCGCGAACACAAAAGCTGCACACACCAGCGCAATCCACCAGGGCCAATGCGCGACGCGACGCCACAGCGTGGAAACGCAAAGCAGGATTACCAACGGTACAACTGGAAGCATGTAGCGAGCCAGCACAGCGCCTCCCAGAGCAGACAGCGCCACGACGTGCGCCAGAATCACTACCGCGAACGCAAGCTGCACACTGATGGGAATGCGCGGCCGAAGCGTGCCATCCGCCTCGGGAAACGGAGGGCGGCTCATAGCGTAGGCAGCCGCCAGGGTCAACACGAACAGGTTAAGGTATCCCAGCGTGTGCCAAAGCCGTATCACGACAGCGAGAAGAATGCGAAGCGGGCTGAGCGTCGCTTGCAGGTTGTAGCGCAGGTACTCGGGATTGCCGAAGTAGAAGCCGGTTCGGTGATGATGAAAAAGAAACCAGGCGGCCAGTGGAATCAGGCACAGTAGAAACGAACACGATGCGAAAGGCTGTCGCTTATACAGGCAGAAGGTTTCGACTCCTTGCATCTTGTCTTGCAGCACAGGACAAAGCAGTTCCCAGGCCAACAGGGCCAAAGGCGTAACGATGGCAGTCTCTTTGGCAAGGGGCGCCAGCGCGAAAAACACGATGGTGGCCACAGGTTTTCGCTCCATGTACATTGCCAGCCCCCAAAGCGTCAGGGCACAAACCATCATGTCGAGGTGGGCCAGTGAACTCTGCGCAAAGAACACGGAATAGAGCGCGGTACATAAGACCGATGCAGCGGCTACCTGCTGGTTGGCCACATCACGCGCCAGTCGCCACAAACCAAGCAGTGCAAACCCCGAAACCAACAACATGGCAGTGCGCGTGACCGCCGGGGTGAAGCCACTGAACTTCCACCAGAACGCCAGCCATAGCATCACCAGTGGAGGATGCGCGTTGGACAGCGTGGTGTGCGGAATCAGCGAACCAGAGAGCAGGAG
Organism: uncultured Acidobacteriaceae bacterium; assembly: GCA_963720135.1. Classification (GTDB taxonomy): domain Bacteria; phylum Acidobacteriota; class Terriglobia; order Terriglobales; family Acidobacteriaceae; genus Bog-257. Next base: position 2,582 of record CAVREJ010000014.1, on the reverse strand, counting down.
ATCGCGCGCCGCGGGGATGAAGTAACCGGCTTCATCCCAGAAATACGGTAGCCGCAGTAAAGGCGCATGGGTGACGAACAGGAAGGTAAAGATGAGCGCGTAGATAGACAGGTATTCGCGCAGGCGGGTCAGAGAACTCGACAGCCGCAAGTTGTTCGCAGGGCTTCTCATTTCTGCAACATGTTCAACCTGCCGCCAGATCCCTCGCGGGCTGAAGCCCCCTCGGGATGACAAAAACAAACAACTTATCGGCACGCCTTAAAAGGCGTGCCCTGATACAAGCCGCGCGCTAAGCGACTTTTTCGTCTTTTTCAGCAGCGTCTGAAGCCGTGCCCTCCCACTTAATTCTTTGCATGGTTCACCAGCCACAAAGAACCTTGTCGTGGGATTGTAGCTCAGAACTGTATGGGCAATCATGCGATGGCACTGGTAGAGTGCTGGTAGAAATCTGCTATGGAAGCCAAAAGCCATCGCCCGGCGTGGAAGACTCTGTTGGCTTTCGCGATTATCTACTTTGTGTGGGGATCCACATTTCTCGCCATTCGCGTTGGCGTGCGCGAAGTTCCGCCGTTCCTTCTCGCGGCGATGCGTTTCCTGGTTGCGGGACTCGTTCTTTACGGCTGGATGATCGCGCGGGGCGAGCGCTCACCGAGCGCGCGCCAATGGATGTCGGCGTTCCTGCTCGCTTTCCTGATCTTTGTCCTCGACTACGGACTGTTGTTCTGGGCCGAGCAGCGCGTGCCTTCGGGCATTGCCGCGGTCATGATGGCCACCATCCCGGCGTTCATGGCGCTGTCGGAAATCATCTTCCTGCGAACGCAGAGGCTCACCGTTCGCCTGGCGCGGCGCTCCTGATCGGGATTGGCGGCGTGGCAGTGCTGGTGAGCCGCTCGTTGAACCTGGGCGGGGCGCCGATCGACAGGGCCGGCGCGGTGGCGCTGATCGTTGCGGCGATGAGCTGGTCGGTAGCGTCCGCGCTGACGCGCAAGCTGCCCCTTCCGCTCGTCCAAAGTCATGAGCTCGGGAGCGCAGATGCTCGCTGGCGGAGTGTTGCTGGCTCTCGCATCGGCCGCGCTGGGAGAATTTCGCGACTTTCATCCGTGGACTGTTTCCGCGGCGCGTGGCTCGCGTTGCTCTACCTGATTGTCGCCGGCTCGATCGTCGCGTTTACCGCCTACGTGTGGCTGATTCATCATGAATCGCCGACCAAAGTCGGCACCTACGCGTACGTGAATCCGGTTGTGGCCGTGCTGCTGGGATACTTCCTGGGCGGTGAAGCGCTTGGGCAGCGAACGATTCTGGGCACCCTGTTTGTTCTGATCAGCGTGGTCGTCATCACCACGACGCGAGTGAAGAAACCCGTGGTGACGCTGGCAGTGGAAGATGTGGGGTAATTTCCAACTGGCTGCATAGCCATTTAGCGGAACTGAAAGATCAGAACGCGGGAACGGCCTCCAGAACTCGCACCTTCCACGAATTCTCGGCTGCCGTCAGCAAGGCGACGTAGTGGACGGTGACATCTTCTGAATGCACCACTTTGTTGCCATCCAGTACCTGAATCTCTAATGCGGCGGTGTCCTGCAACTCCATGGCCGAGCCTTCGGGAGAGTAAAAGACGGCGTTCACGTGGTGGCCCTTATCGATGTAGCGTTGACGGAGTCCGGCTTTGCGTTGTTGGCTGATTGTCTGGCCCAGCTTTTCGTGCGCGGTTCCCACGAAATTGGCGGTGAGAAGATCAGGCCGGTTCTGCTCGAGCGCGCCCGCCAGCGCCTGCCACGCGGCGGCGTAATCGCGCGCGATCGCTTTCTGGGTCGTGTCCTCGACCTGGCGCGGAGCGGCGTTCTGGATGTTCAGCGTCACGTCCGGACGCCCGGCGGCGAGCACGCGATCGCTATTTTGCGGAGACAGCATGAACATCATGCCGGCAACGCCCGCGACAACTATCGCAAAACGGAGGAACGGCTTCATTCTCTGCCTCCCCACTTGATTTCATTGCCGACCACCACGCCCGCCGCCACCGAAATAGTGGCGTTGTTGGAAGCCGGTAGTTGCGCCTGCGCGATACCTCGCTTGATGCGGGCATCCACCGTACTCTTGCCATTCGCATCTACCGACGTGAAGGTAACGATGGTGCCATCCGGAACCGGATTGCCGGCGCAGTCGCTGATGGGATCGGTCTGGACCAGGATGCCATTCTTGTCACGCTCCGCATGCATACGGATGTTGCAGGGGTCGGCCGCCACCTCCTGCACCACGCGACGAACCGAAGCTTGACCGCTCGAGGCGATGAACTGCGCTGCGCCTTCCTTGCGGGAAGAATCCAGCTTGGTATAGGCGATGCCGTCGCGCGTCGTCTCGGTGCGGCTCACATTCAAACCGTTAGCAGTGAGTTCAAACTTGACTGGCTCAGGCTGCATGACCAGGTTCTGATATTTATCGAAAATGAACGCGGTGCCGGCGATTACGTTTGGGGTTGCAGCCGGAACCCGCGAAGGCCGCGCCAGAAAAGCTATCGAACTGACTGGGCCTGCGGTCACGAAGAAGGTCGCGCCATCTTCGCCATCGATGAAGATCATATAGCG
>CAVREJ010000013.1:0-243879 GCA_963720135.1 uncultured Acidobacteriaceae bacterium | reverse complement strand
TGGACAGCCTCAAATACTAGTTCAGACCGCATCAATTTGTTCTCCTCGTTTCTATGAATGAGTGTTCCCGGAGCCCGGCCAGAAAAGAACCACTGCTCCTGCATATGAAAAAATGGGCGGTAAGGGTCACCGAATAGCGACGGCCCGGACAGGAGCTAAACGTTTGATGCCACAGTCGCCGATTCGGTTCGTCTTTTCTTGTCTTTTCCGTCCAGCCGTTTTCAGACCTGCAAATACCTCTAAAACAATTACTTACGTGACCCTTGGTCATAGCTCAGCAACAATGCTCTTGCCGGGATGTGAATATCCTGATTGCCGGGTAATGGCGTTCAGTGTGTGGCCGTTTTCGGGCAGGACGCCTTGGACTGGTACCTAAGGAATGACGCCTTACGTGAAAACAGTAAGGTAGTCGCCCGGGCGGTGATCAGTCAAGTAAATCTTGCCCACTATTCCCCTTTGGTAACTTTCAGCCTGCCGCTTAGACGCGGGATCGTCGGAAAGGTTGCAACATTTTCTGAACCCGCTGGAGATCAATAAGTTGCTGTGGGCTCAGGATTCCCGTTGGTCAAGATCTTTGCCCCAAGTTCGGTGCCTTCGTTCGTAAGTTAATGTTTGCAAACCATTTACCACCAGCGAAACGTCGACGGGCCCATTGGTCTAGAAGCCAGCGAATCGACTCCGCATCAGAGAACACCCCAGTGGGGCCGCAGATCTCCATTATGGGGTGAGAAAGCGATTTGTCGAGAGCTAATCAATTGGCTACCAAGTGGAAGCAATGAGTCTTACTGATTGCTGATGACTGCGGTCGTCCCGTCGAACTTCGTGATGCTGATGGTAAACGGCTCCTTGTAGGACCTGGCGCGGTCCTGCAGGATGTGAGCGCGACCGCCTCGCTTAACAAAAGCGACTGCAGGCTCGAGCTGCGGGAGTCGGACTCCGGCGTGAATCCCGTGAGCAAACGTGGTATCGAATTCGAGCTTGGCCAGTTCTCCGTTGACGGTCATGCTGCTCCATCGGAGCCCGTGTAAGGGACGAGCGAGAGGCCGTCCGAGCTTGGCACAACCACGTCCGAGCCAGTGGCCTGAAGCAGCGGCCGGATCCTCTGGCTCCCGTCATAGAAGAACTTCAGCGCGGTGACGCAGGCACCGGCAACTGTGCCATGACCCGTTGGGTAGCATGGGTGAGTGGGCGAACCCTCGGGGGAAGGCCTGCGGCAGCAAATAGGTGTGGTTTTGCGAGTAAATGATGGGGAGGACCGCTGAATTGAACACGTCGTGATGCAGCGCTACCGCGGCCTGCGGCATTGGATGTTGATGGGTAAGGTTGGCATGCACCAAGGCCCCGTACTCCTCCGGCCGGTTCCGCAGATTGACGATCCACTTGTGGAACCAAGCGGCTTTGAGGGCTCGTGTACCCATTTCAGCCATGGTGGCCACCGCGTCTGAGTTGCAAAATACGCTGCTGAAGGTGACGAACCCGTGTTCCGTCTGCGAAACCCCGTTGGGGGCACCATAGGGATTGCCTGGATTCACCGGTGTCCTCATCCTCTGGAGTATGAGCAGGGCAATCAGGTACTCCTGCGAGAGCACATCCACGTGGGTGTAGGCGGCAAGGTCTCGCCCCATCCGCATGAACCGATAGGTCGGATCAAAGGCAGGTTGCTGCGTTGGTGGAATGCCGTTTTGGACGGCCTGATAGTCGCTGACCGATGTCATGTAGTCGGCTCCGCCTTCGCTGACGGAAAGGAACCTTTGACATAGCTGACTCATGGGCTCTACACCCAGAAACGTCGGCTGTAAGAAGAACTGCGAAACGTAGGGGCCCTGAACATTAGCGTCGCCGGGCGAGAACTGTCCCCGGAACAGGTTCTGCGGAGTGACCGGATAGGGGTACTCGTTATTCTGGTGGCTGCGAATGTACGACATGCTTGTTCAGGTCGGCGGCGGCTTGGGCCGCCAACGAACTGGTCGCATAATCCGCGAAGTTCACGTCGCGCAGGAGTGCGGCCCAATAGTGTTCAACCTGCTCGGCGGCGGTCTGCGCACTGGCGACGCTGGGTGCGGGCGGTAGACGTGGCATGGGAGTCGCGGCCTTCCAGGTCGTAGGCCAGCGCACCCTGCGGTCCATTCAATGTGGAGGTGAACCCCGTCCCGCCGGGATTTCCCACGAGGATGTTCTCAAAGTCTGAAAACCGGCCGCTCTGAAGCGCATAGAGCAGGCTTTGGTATGAGGCCCGGTTGGGTATGCCAAGGGCGTCGTGCTGAAGGCATTTGCTCCAGTTGCCGCTATAGTCTGTGTAGCTCTGCGAATCGCCGTTGTCCGGCAGTTCGCCAACGTCGATCTTCTCCGCCTGGGCTGAACTTTTGCGGTAATTCCAGCTGTCATTCGTGCGGTTGTTAGACCTGTAGGAGACGACCGACGCCTCGGCCTCCCCGTGCTTTCCCTCGAACATAGGTTCCAGTGGAATGCCCACCGCCAAAGCGACCGCGGGTCGCACCGCCGACTCCGCCCAGAAACGAGCGCCGGCTGGAGTCAGCCGGTACGTTCCGATCGCCCCGTTTCCGGCCCTTCTCCTGATTATCTTGGGTCTCGTCCGTCGTGGAGAGACATCGGTACCCACTGAACATGGTTGCGGATTTTTCATGGAGTTGCTCCCTTCGATTCTTGTCCCACAGAACGAACCCCCGGACCGTACCCGGCGTGGTACGAAAGTATAGTTGCAACTAACCGGTTTGGGCTAGACTTTACTGAAACGAGGCGAGGAGCGTCTGAAAGGCCTTGTCGACCCGGCGCAGATGCGATTGGGGTCAGCTGGAGGAATTTTGGTCCGCTGCCCGCATATCCGGTTGAGCTTAACGTGAGTATGGCCGTTTGTCAGTGCCGATTTTAACCGTCGTGAACAGCCGGGTGCCATCACGATTACGGTCATGCCCAAAAAGTGCGGTCCAACGTCCGGTACTGGATGGCCTCCGCAATGTGTCCCGGCTCGATGGTTTCGGCGCCGGTAAGGTCTGCGACTGTGCGCGCAACTTTAAGAATGCGGTCATCGGCGCGGGCGCTGAGGCCCTGCTTCATCATGGCCCGCTCCAGCAGGTGCTCGGAGTCGGTGCCCAGCTCGCAGTATTTCCTGATCTCGCGCGAGCCCATTTGCGCGTTGGCGTAGATGCGTTCGCCCTCGGTACCGAAGCGCACCAGTTGGGTTTCGCGGGCGCGGATCACCCGGGCGCGGATGGCGGCGGAGCTTTCCGGCACAACGCCGCTTCTCAATTCGCGATAATTCACCGACGGCACGTCGATGTGGATGTCGATGCGATCAAGCAGCGGGCCCGAAATCTTTGACACATAGCGCTGGATGATCATCGGGGTGCAATGACACTCGCGCGAGCGATCGTTGAAATATCCGCAAGGGCACGGGTTCATCGCCGCCACCAACATGAAGCGCGCCGGAAAACTGAGCGACATGGCCGCCCGCGCGATGGTCACAGTCCCATCTTCGAGCGGCTGCCGCATCACCTCCAGGACGTTGCGCGGGAACTCGGGCAACTCGTCCAGGAAAAGCACTCCGTTGTGGGCCAGCGATACCTCGCCGGGACGCGGGATCATGCCGCCGCCGATCAACCCTGCGTCGGAGATGGTGTGGTGGGGCGAGCGGAAGGGACGCGTTCCCACCAATCCGCTGGTGGAGTCCAACACTCCGGCTACGCTGTGAATCTTGGTGGTTTCCAGGGCCTCGTCAAAGGTCAACGGTGGAAGAATGGTCGCCATCCGCTTGGCAAGCATGGTTTTGCCCGAGCCCGGCGGCCCAATCATCAGCAGGTTGTGTCCTCCCGCGGCGGCAATCTCGATGGCGCGTTTGGCGGTCTGCTGTCCGCGCACATCGCCGAAGTCCACGCCAAATTGCTGCGAAGTTTCCAGCAGTGCGTGGGTGTCGACCTTGATCGGCTGAATGCCATTGCCGGTGTTCAGGAGCTGAACCACTTCGATCAACGAATGAACAGGATAAACATCGACGCCATCGACGAGCGCAGCCTCGCGCGCGTTGATCTCGGGAACAACAAGCCTCCGGATTTTATTGGCACGCGCGGTTACGGCGATGGGCAATGCTCCACGGATGCCGCGCACTCCGCCGTCAAGCGATAACTCGCCCACAAAGAGCGCATCGTCAGGCGGCTTGTTATTCAGGCCGCCGTAAGCGCCAAGGATTCCCAAGGCCATGGGAAGATCGAATCCCGAGCCTTCCTTGCGAATGTCGGCCGGAGCCAGATTGATAGTGGTAGTGGTGGATGGAACGTCGTAACCGCTGTTCTTCAGCGCGGCTCGGATGCGCTCGCGGCTTTCACGCACCGTGGTGTCGGGCAGCCCGACCGTCATGAAGGTGTCGTGGTCGCCCTTTACGGGGGCGATGTCGACTTCAACCTCGATGAGGCTGGCGTCGATACCGTACACGGCGGCACTAAGTGTTTTATAGAGCATGCGTGGGAGCGCACGCCTACCACGTGGTTACAGATATCAGATTTTTGGCCGGAAGGGTGTGACCGGGAGCACGTGGCAGGGTGACGGTAATCCTGCGGCACCCCTGTATATTGACAATCATGATTGTCAATGTAAAGTTGTGATTTGTTTTCGAGAGGTGACCCCTTGAATCCTTACAACTTGCTTCGCGATTCCATCCGGGCGGTTCCTGCGATGAAGTACGCGTTGGCCGTGGCAGGGTTAGGCGCTGTTGTTGCAATTGTGTTGGGATTGAAGCTGAGCCCTCAGGTGGCCGTCTTCGGTGCTTTGATAGTTCTGGGGCTCATGTTTGTGCTCGTGGTATTTACTGGGTATGCGGGACAACCGGGCGGTGCTATTGCCGGACCCGCCCGCGTCCTAGTTTGGTTCTATACGATCGCTGTGATCATGACAACCCTGCTGTTCATGTCAGCTTATTTCTTCCATTGGCCACCCATAAATTTCGGCGGGGGCGCCTCTGCAAGAGCTTCAGATGTGAATACGGTTCGATTCAAACGAACATTCAAGTTTAAGGGCAGGTCCTTCAATATCGCCGCTCAACCCTCGCTAACATTTGGATTTTCATCATTAGAGCGTGATGCTTCTTTAGTAGGAAACGATGTTAAAGTTGACAAATTAAGGGTCACCGTCGACACAGTGAACCATTCCGATCAAGTCTGTTGCGATATTTGGATGTTTCTTGGTCCGAGTCCATTCGACTTTCCAGAAGGGGCAACGACTGCCAACCAAGTGGGGTCGTATCCTTGGGATATTAATCACGATTCTCCTACACAGGTTAAGCTAAACGCGGGGCGACCAGGATCTGATACCAATAACTACTCATATCGTGTCACCTACGATTTCGCCAGTGGGACCTGCACTGTGGAGCCCACCATGGGCTGTAAAGTCAAAGCGTTTATGAATCAGCCAATGGCCCTCCCCAATGGCCTCTACGCCCAAGTGCTGGTGTGGACGGGGTTCCAGAGGGCCAACCTGGATGTTCGCGGCATTTCCCTGGATGTGGAAGGGACAATGCCGACGGATCGACACGCGCAATCCCTGCGCGATATGACTGTCGCGCAGCCAAAACAAGCTGTCATCAATTAGCTGTCAAGGCTTCCTTGTCTAGTTAGAGGGATTGTTATAGACCCTGAAAACGGAGACAAAAAGAAAAAGGCGGAATTCTGACCGGAAGCGCAGCGCCCAGTTGCACATCCGAAGACCGTAACGGCCCAGAATTCCGCCAACCCATTAAGGAAATGAGCACGGAGGATAGTGTCGTGAATCCTTCGCTATCGCTAGCCTTTCCTGTCGGCTGCTCTCTCAGCGGTGTTCCTAATGATGCGATTGTCACATTGCAAATGAGGCCGGCCAATCCCCCGTACGCAGTACGGTGCGTACCACTTCCGTCGTATCGACTCAGCGTATTCCGGGACAATAGCGATTCCACGGTTCTGTTTCTTGGGACTGGGCACCACATAACTTCGCGGGCTTCGGGGAAACTCTGCTCAAAATGCGAAAGTACGCTTCTGGTGGGACCCCCGCATTCATGCGGCAGGAAGGAGCGCTTCAGCGCACGCTATGCACCCTCGGACAACCTAACAAAGCCATAGTGCCGTGCCTCGGCGCGAGTCTCAGATAGAACCACGGTTGGCACATCGCCACCGCTCGGCTTGTGTACCCAACACCCAGGGGCTGGATGTCAGAGAACTGCCTCTTCCTCCCGTCGAAGGAGAAGTGTTTTCTCTTGACATCCCTTTTATAGAACCCGGCACCCTAGAATTCTTGAGTAGGCCACCCACCGATTTCACGAGACCTAACCGTATTCGGCCGTTCTTGTCCACGCCAAAAGAAACGTAAATCAGCCTACGCGCCTCAAAGGGGCAGCAGGCTCCGCGGTTAGAGCCGGGGAGTTCTCCGACGGCGTCTGCAGTTCCGGCATCGGTTTCGCCCGAAATAACTTACTGCAGTGTCTGCCCGTCCACCGGGCCCAGGTCTTGGACTTTTTCCTGCGGGCGCTATCGGCGGAAATTCCGGTTGCCGCATACATCTGCCGGTAGAGCTTGGAAAGCAGGACAAAGGCCACCCTGGAGCGGAGTCTGGGCGCGCAGGCCGACCTTTGCCACACAGCTTTCCAGGTATAGAAACGGTCCCAGGCCTTCTGCGTCCGTTCGGCAATCTCGCGCGAGCTCATCGACGGGTGAGGCGTGAACATCTTTGGCCGAACCTCCGCCGGAATGAGCCAGTAGCGGGTAACAGGCACATCGACGACGAAATCCGGGCTTTTTCCTTGCTCTCGCTCCCAGCGGACAAAATCCACCGTGCCGGGAAACGGCGTCATCATTAAGAACTGAGCGAAGCGTATACCGGACTTCATGGCCATCTGCACTGTGGCATCGAAGGTTTCCGGCTTGTCGGTCGGCAGGCCGAAGATAAACGATCCCAGCACGTGAACGCCGTGCTGCTCGAAGCTGAGCAACTGCCTGCTCAGCGCCTCGCCGGACTGGTTGAAATCCTTGAAGACGGCCTTGAGACCCTCCGGGGTGACAGCCTCGACTCCCACCAACGCGCCCTTGATGTTGGCGCGCCGCATAGCGTCCAGGTAGCTGCCGTCCTCAGCCGCTTCCATTGTGATCTGGGTAAAGAACACCATGTCTTTCGGTAGCTTGGAGAGCCGTTCCATGAGTTGGAATCGCTCGTGGCGGATGGCGCTCAGCTCCGCCAGCCGGGCGGCGTTGTTTTGCTGCCGGGCCAATCGAAGGTCGGTGAGCGTGACCGGGTAGAAGTTATCGTCGGCAAGGGCGATGAAGCGAAAACCCAGCCGCCGCAGATTCACGATTTCCTCAATTACCGCCTGATACGGCCTTTGCCGGGGCTGCTGGCCGTCGGTCCGCCAGACGCTGCAAAAAGAACAGTGCTTGGGGCAGCCCCGGAGAGTCTGCACCGACGCCCACATATATTTACCCGGCGGCATCAGGTCCCAGCGCGCGGCCAGAAAGCGGCTGCCTGCGATCCGGCCACCCTCGTAGATCCGGCGCGGTTTGCCGGCAATGCAATCGGCGACAACCATGCCCCAAGCGACGTCGCCGTCGCCCTTCACGACCGAGTGGGCGTGCCCGTGCTCGAAAGCCTCTTCGGGGTACAAGGTGGCATGAATGCCGCCAAATACGACCCAGGCGCCGCGTTGACGCGCCATGCGGCCAACCTCATACCCGCGCAAAGCGTTACCGGTATGGACGCTGATGCCGACAATGTCCCCCGCCAGGATGGTTTCCGGGACAATCTGTTCCAGCGACTCGTCGACCAGAATTGGGTCGCCGGCGGCCTGAGGCGTCGCCGCTGCAAGCACGAATAGCCATCGCGGCGTGATTACCGCCGTGCCGAAAGAGTTATCGCTGGGATTTACGAGATGAACTCTCACAGAATCCGCCCTCCTGCTGCCCATACGTTGCTTCCGAAAGCCTCGTCACAATAGGGCCGACCTCCGGACGGTGGACACGCTTGTGAGATCAGAGTGTGCAGCAGTCTTGTGCAGCAGTGCGATTTCGACATGGCGATCTCTCCGCTGGTTCAGCCAATTGATCGAGGTCATCTTCGCCCCTTGCGCTTAGATGCCAACCAGCCGCTTTGCGAGCCGTGTGCTCCACTCATCCGAAAACCGAGAATGAGTCGGGCAACCGGCGTCTCCCTTGTCAGGCAGGCGATTTCTCGCCCCACTTATTGCGGAAACGGGTCGACGCATCGTGGGTGATAGGCCCGCCGTGGCCGAACCCGGCAGCATCGAATGAAAGACTGGCAACTTTGCGCTGGCTCGCACGACCTTCCTTCAAACTCTCGAAGCCGATGGGGTCACCGAGGCCCATGATGTTCATGCACACATCGCCGGCGAACAGCATTCGTCCCGGACGCCACAGTAGCGCGACCTGTCCAGCGCAATGCCCAGGAGTATGAATAACTTCGATGCCGCCAGCGATAGGCAGCATTTCCCCGGCGGTCAAAGGCTGGTTGATGGCTACCGGCTCCAGTCGCTGGTCGGGATGGTAGAGCAGCTTGCACAGCCCTCGCCGCAACAGACCGGGTGCCGCCCTCAGAGGCCGAAAAGGACCTCCACTTTCGGCGATTGGGATATCGAGCGAGTGCATGTAAGTCCTCGCACCGGTTTCCCGTACGATCGCAGCGGCGCTGCCGATATGATCAGGGTGGCCGTGAGTGAAAAGTAGATGCTTGAGTTGGTCTGGCGAATGGCCAAGCCCGCGAATAGCTTCGAAGACGGTTGTCTCCCTACGTGGGTAGCCGGCGTCGATCAGTGTCAACCCATCGTCGCCCTCGATCAGAAAGGCATTTGCCATTCCCATCGGGACGATGTGCACACCTTCGATCACACGCTTCACAGCCATAGGCTGGACCCCTCGTGCTGTTTACCGGGTAAATGTGCTGTCAGCATTCATACTGACCCCCTACCCAAGCGGCACACACATTGTCGCACGGGGTGCCCGTCCTCAGGCTGGATAGACAAGCGGTCGTACGCAACCGTACTATCTTCTCGCGTCGCAGTCGAATCGAGATCACCCATTCGCGTCGCATCTCACGCGCCCCAAACCCGCTTTCGCCACCGACGATCCCAGTGAATATCCGCAGGCCAACTGACCCAAGTTCGCCCTAAGTCCTCATCGCCCGCGTGGCGCTGGGTACACCGGTCAGTTCTCTCGCACCAGCCAGCGAGCATAGGCAGCCATGTCGATGGCGGGGGCGGTGCCTATTCTTTGTAGCCGGGTGATGAGTTCGAGGAGAAAGCACGTAGTCGCCTTGTCATGTGGGGCCGAGGAAACGCAGTTGGCCCCCTCGCAACCGAAGGTTCCATAGGCAGCGATGCAGCCGAAATCGAGCCGACCTTCGTCCTGGTCGGCGGCGAGGATGGGCGAAAGATATTTATCGATGGTCGCGGGTTTCCATGAGTTTTCAAAAGCTAGAAATCCCTGCCAGAATAGGCTGCGGCTTTGCCGTGCGACGCCCCTCGATCGTCTGTACGGGCGCGCTGGTGCGATGGAGACGGCGTACGGTCGCGACCTTCCGCTGTGCATATTTCACAAACTCCGCCTTGATCTCCTGCTTCGCTTCGAACAGGGCGTAGACGGCTTCCGCCGGCACAACGATCTCATTCTGGTGCTCGAAAATCAGTGGCGTGTACTGGCGGTCGAAGAGCACCACGTCAATCTGATCGCTGAACTGGCCGTTGCTGTCCACGATGGTCGCTTTATCCACGGCATAGCGTTGCGGCAGATATTTCCTGAAAAGCGTAGTCCAAACCGCTTCGCTCCCGTCGCCTTTGGCAACCGGATGCCCAAGTGCCTCGCGGGCGGTTTTCAAATCTTGCGCTACGCGTTCATGCAGGGCCTGCATGAGTCTCGGCAGCGACCAATCGACTTTAAGCTCATCGCACAATGTCCTCCCAGGACGATGCAGCGGCTTCCCTCGCAGCCCCGGCGGCCGCGCTGACTCTTGCCTTTTCCTGTGCCGTGAGGTCTTCCGAGATAATGTTGTTGGTGTTTGCCGGATCGGCGATTCTGGCTGCCGGAAATGAGTCGCGGAGATAATCGAAGACCGTCATGACGCGCTGCGCCAGCGTCGGCTGAGGGTTGTAGGATACGAGGCCCGGCAATGGTCTCTCCGCCAGAGCGCGGATGACCGAGAGTTCCAGATAGAACGACGGGAAATCGAGCCCTTTCTGATTTCTCCAAAGCTTCACAATGCGTATCTCGTTTGCCCGTCCCGCGCCAACCACCGTTCGCGCATGGGTGAAGACGTTGGTTTTGGTCCAGGTGTCGGCTTTGCGCCGGTACAGGCTGTGATCGGCCGAAAGCGCGTTCTGACGTTTCCCCGGCACCAGATCCACGGAGTACCTCGACACGGTTACATTCAGCGAAACGTTCTGGCGCCTGGGCGAGTAGCCGGCGGATGTCAGGCAGTCGAAAAGTTTGTTGTATACCTCTTTCAGCGTTCCGTCCGTATGCTCCGACAGGGATAGAAACAGGTCGATATCCGTCCCGCTGCGAACGGCAGTGCCTTTCATGAAAGAACCGCTGGGATAAACACCCAGCAGATTGTCGCCTGCCCATTGCCGCAGGGTGGGCATTAAGGTAGTTTGCACGCCAAGTAGCGGTGAGTTTGGGCCGGCGTCCACCGCTTCACGCAGAAGGATTCCGTGTAGATACTGGTCTGCGGTCATCGTTAAGAGTGAATTGTAAGCTGGTGCCCCCAGGCCGGTTCAACCTAGTATCGTAATGCCCTGTGCAATGGCGGCCGTGCGCAACGGGTGGTCAGAGGTCGCCAGAGGCAGACGAGTATGCAACGCTAATTGCAGATACGCGGCGTCATACGCCGCGATGCTGTGAGCACGCGCCACAGATTCCAAATCGACATTAGCCCAGATATTCTGGGACTCAACGCGGATAGGCAGTGCCTTGAGGAGAGTGAGGTACTCGCCGATTTGCTGCTCGGTTATCCTCTTGCGCTTGGTGTGCGAAACGAAGATCGCGTTGGCAATCTCAAATGCCCAGATTTCCGGTACGAGAGCATCGCTCGAAGCGAGTTGTTTGAGCACTCGGCGGCTGTAAGCCGTGTCTTCTACGGGGTCTCCCGGAAAGCACCACGAGACGGCTACCGAGGCGTCGAGAACGAAGACCGCCATTAAAAGCGGTGCCCTTCGTGCAGAAGGGTGCGGGTCACGGGTTCGCCAAGGCTCAAATGGTATCTGTCGCCGAATTCAAGCATCCGGCGCACAGCAGCCTCGCGCGCTGGCACACCCTTACGCCCTGTCGATGATATTGCTGGGGACGAGCTGAGCGCAGCTCCTTCGACCATCGAAAGAAGATATTCCTCCAGGGTCACGCCATGTGCCTCGGCCTGGGCTATCAACCCTGCTTCCACTTCCGGCCTGAGATTCAATGTGATGGTCACGCTGGTTGTCCCAAACTGTGTGCCATTCCATTCTAACCTACCGCTTCGACAGAGGGTTGTCCCCGCGAAAACGCTATGGAAACGACACATTCGGCGATCATGTTTTGCTGCGCCCCAGAGCCTGCCCTGAGTCCGATCTGAACGCAGTCGAAGGGGTTCGCGTCCATCGTTGGACGCTAACCTGGGCAGAGGTTCGTGCTGATCCGCCGGATATTTTGAAACCACGATCTCTGGCTGTCCGCTCCAATTCGATTTCCACGCGCCTGCACCGACCCAGGTTAGACCAAAAGAAGGGCGAACCCTTCGACTGCGCTCGGGGGAGGCTCTGGGGCACCAGGCGATAGATCTGCTGCTAAACTTCCATTTCATGACAAAAACCAGAACGCACCCCCTCATTGAAGTGTTCGGATTCCCCACCGATAATTTTTCGGATGCAGCGTCCCGTTACCGCTCTAAGAAACTCTGCCCATTTAACAATAAGGTTCCCAATTGCACTAAGGACAAGGCGGCTGACCCACTCGGGACCTGTTCTGTCGCATCCGGAGATGATGGGACGGCTATCACGTGCCCGATCCGATTCCGACAGCATTGGATTATCGCGGACCACGGCGCTGAGTTTTTCTTCCCGAAGGGTGCCATGTGGACCTCTCTCACCGAGGTGAAGCTCAAAGACAAGTACGGCAAAGCGGCCGGCAACATCGACCTCGTGCTTGTCTCCTATGACGGCCACGGCAAAGTCCTGGATTTCGGCAGCGTCGAGGTACAAACCGTTTACATAACAGGGAATGTTCGGAAACCGTTTGCATATTACATGCAGGACCCTTAAGGCGCATGCCGACATGACTTGGAAGAATGAACAATGGTGGCCCGGCCCTGCTTACCTCTCTGCGTCCTAGATTTCGTCGTTTGTTTAACGCCGCCTGCCAGCGTGCAACGTCAGCCGGCCATCGCAGCTCTGTCCTCTCGTCGAAATTCCTCCAGAGCGATCTCGAGCACCCGCTGAAGGTGACTTGACCGCTTGGCCCGGGTATCGCGTTCCAGCAACCAAGCGACAAAGTGATTGAGGAGGTCCTTCAGTTCAATTGCTTCAAGCACGTCGCTCTCACACAGTTGCGTCACCTCGGGAGTCACGGTAGGCCGGACCAGCACCCTTTTTGTGCCGGGCGCCTTCGCCAGGTCTCTGCGAACCTTCTGTATGCTTTCATCGGTCGTGACTTGGTAGATTGCGTCAGCCGCGACAAAATCCATTCCGCCGTCATTAGCGTGGGTCGTGGAAAACCTTTGGAGCGAGAATCCGAAGGTGCGGAAATACTCCCGCAAGACAGCGAACGAAACCACTTCGAATATCTCTCCCCGGTTTCCCGTCAGCTGCGAGAGGTATTCATCGACAAGAGCGAACCTTTCACGCACACACTCCTTGGGCAGGGAGCACACGCCTTCCAATTGCTTGATTGCCGCCTTGCGTTGTTCGTATGCTGAGCGGAGCGACTGAAGCAGCTCGTCACGAAGAATTTCGAGATCCTTTAGGCTTGCATCTGTCAGAAGAGGCGGGCGCAGTCGGTACTTCCCATCTGAGAACTCAAGAAATCCGCGAGTGCCCAGGCGACGGTCAATGTAAGTTGAGTGATACTCGCTGCTGATGAATTTGGCGAGTGTCTTCCGAAACCCGGCTTCTATCTGCTTCTCTGTGAGGCCCTTGGACGTAGCTCCGCGCCTGAGCGCGTCGATGTGGTCATCCAATACTGGGATGGCGACCCCCAGCACCGTCCGCTGCCCGAGGTGCTTTCGCAATACTGTTCCGATACTCCTTGTATCGCCGCTGTGCTTGCCCACGCCGCTCGCCCTCGCTTCAAGTTGCCACTAATATAGCGCCGAGAATTGCCCGATGTACTATCGGAGAGTGCCATCTTTGAAAGGAAAAGTCCATGAGTCGGAAAGAGAAGCTGGAGAACCTTCTGAGCATCGCTCCGCCTTTGCAAGTGGAAATTAGGGTTCCGAAAACTCCCCCTCGCTTCGCCGCTCTGGAGCAAGACGAGGACGGCAACACGCTTTGCATGTACCTCAGCGCCAGCCTAGAGGAACTCAAGGGTACGCTCGCTGGAAGTGATACCCACTTCGTTGGGCGCGTGCGCGTCCATGACCTCGATGCTGATACTGTTATGGCGCCCGTTTGGAGGGTGGAGCGATTTGCTCTGCTTGAGGATGAGTTTTCCTATAAGGACGGCTACGTCACTATTCCGTAGGCCGGAGGTTCGGGATGCGGACAAAGTAATTAAGTCCCGTTTGGTATCCCGAAACGCAGCGTAAACGCATTCAGAACATCAAGCAATTCCGTCACAAAATCACGTTTATTCAAGGCGACGGCATCGAGGCGATTGACAAATACGGACGTCAAAAGACCGCCGTGTTATTCATAGACCCGCAGTACACCGCAGGTAAGAACGGTAAACGGGCAGGAACACGGCTCTATACCCATTTTGAGCTGGATCACGACCGGCTATTTACGCGCGTTGAAAAGGCAAAAGGCGATTTCATGATGACGTATGACAACGCCGAGGAAGTAAGCCAGTTGGCAAAGCGTCACGGCTTCAAATGCAAGACGATCTCAATGATGAACACTCATCACGCGACGATGCAGGAGCTTCTTATCGGACGGGACCTATCGTGGGTCTCCTAGTATCGGGTGCCTGGCGCCCCAGGTTCGCGTCCATCATTTGGACGCTAGCCCTTCGGCGGGCTCAGGGGAGGCTCCGGGGCACCAGGCTTCCGGGCGGGGATTGAAGATAGTTGGTCCCACAGTTTCGTATCCCACCCTTTCGCAAAAGAAGCGAAAGGATGGGGCACCCAGCGGGGCTGACCACCCGTCACTTTGAGCTCGCGATCTCTTCCCGTCCACTCCGATTCAATCTCTACCACACCCATCTCCCGGAAGGCGTAATGCCGAAAGCTGCCTGACGCCGGGTGGCCCGGAGCCTGCCCTGAGCTTGTCGAAGGGTCTCGCTGGGTTCGGGACTTGGGAGATATTCGGGGCTGCACCGATATATGGAATGAACAGAAACTGAAGCTCTTGGATCTGACGGCTCTCCCCAAAGTGAAGGGTCCTTCCTCACCCGGCGCTTGCCCACGAACCTGACTTATCACTTTCTACTCCGATGCGCTTGAAATTGAACCCTTATACTGGAAAGTGGAAACTCCCTGGAGGGAGAATGAAAAATCTTGTGATTGTGTTGGCGGCGGGAGTATTGGCTGTGGCGACGCTGAGCCATACTTCGGCCGCTCAGGCCAAAAGCGACTCCAAGCAAAAACAGATAGCCCACGGCGAGTACCTGGTTAAAGTCATCGGCCAGTGCGGCGACTGCCATACTCCGATGAACCAGAAGGGCGAGTTCATCCCAGACAAATGGCTGCAAGGCAAGAAACTCGATTTTGCGCCGACGGTGCCGATGCCGGTCTGGGCCGACACCTCACCCAACATCGCTGGTTTGCCGGGCTGGGACCACCAGAAAGCCGTCCAGTTCTTCATGACCGGGCTGGCGCCCAATGGACAGCCGGCGCGTCCACCCATGCCTGCCTACAAGATGAATCGCGCCGACGCCGAGGCCGTGGTAGCCTACTTGGAATCGCTGAAATAGTCTGGGCGTACAAGTGTCTTGCTTTGAAACCGGCTAGATTTGTGTGTCTAGAATGCGACCGCTATGTGGAGCCCGAGCCAGGGGCACGGGTCGTGCGCTGTCCTATGGGCCACCCACTTAATCCCATCGCAGGAACCAGCTTTAAGAAGCAGGTCGTTAAGTTTGCAGTTCTGGCCGGGGGTATTCCTCTTGCCGGCATCATTGTGTTTTCGAGGGTCGTCGTCTTCAGCCCGTGGTTTGGTTGGTCAATTATTGCCGTTCTCACGGTCCTCATGCCCTTGATTTTTGTAGTGTTGGGTATTATCTCGTTGGCACGATGGTCAAAGCGGCGACAGGCGACTGGCACGCCCACAGCAGAATATGCCAAGGAGCAACGAGCACAGGGCATCGGCCTGTTGGCTGGTACCGCCCTGATCGTCTTGACAGTGTTTATCCCCGTTCTTCTAAGAAGTAAGTAAGCTGGAAAAATTCCTAAAGTGCCGGCTGATCCGACCTCATATCAAACGAACTAGCTAGATAAACGCTGGTTATTGGGTCCTCTCGGCAGGGCGCACTTTGAAGCCTCTTGCGGCCATCACTTGCGGGATGCCTTAACTACTTTGCGCGATGAACTCCTTGCCGCAGGCTTCGCCTCTTCCGCCTCTTCCTGGGCGGCGCGTCGTTCCAGTGCTTTGGTCACGACATAAGCCATTTCAGCGATGGGTGCGGGTTTGCCGGTCCATATCTCGAATTGCCGCGCACCCTGCTGGACGAACATCTCCAGTCCGGGTATGCCTTGCAGGTTCTTGGCTCGCGCCATCTTGATGAGCTTGGTCTCGGCCGGGATGTAAACCAGATCGAAGACGTACTTCGTGTTCAGCTCTTTCTCTTCCAGCGGAGATTGTTTGCTGCTGCCCATCCCCACGGGAGTTGCGTTGATGATTACGTCGAAGGCAGTCTTCGCGATATCGGCGCGTTTTAGGTATTTCACTTTCGCTTGCCGTGCCAGCGCCTGCGCTTTCTCCGGGGTACGGTTCGTGATGAAGACCTCGGCGCCTTTGGCTTTCAATCCGAAAGCTGCGGCCCGCGCCGCTCCGCCCGCGCCCAACACAAGGATGCGTGCACCAGCCAAATGAAGACGCTGCTCCAGCGGAGCTATGATGCCGCCGACATCGGTGTTGAAACCATACAGTTTGCCGTCAAGGCTGCGAACCAGCGTGTTGCAGGCACCGATTTGACGTGTCAGCGGATCGGAATTCTCTAACTTCTCTACAATCGCCTGCTTATACGGCATGGTGATGCTGAGACCGCGAATCGGTATGTCGCGGACACAGGCCAGCAGATCTTTCAGGCTCTTGGCGTGCAGCGACAAATAAACAGCATTCACGGATTCGCGTCGAAACGCGGCGTTCATCATGATGGGTGAGAGGGAATGTTCAACTGGATCGCCCACCACCCCGTAAACTTGGGTTGCGGCATCCACGTTATCGATGCGGTAGATGTCCCTTAATTCGTTAAACGGTACTTGTCCTGGAGCGGTCTCTTCGCCACTCTTTGCCGCTCCGAAAGTGAAGATGCTGCCCGCCCGCACCCCCAGCACCCGGCTGATGATCCCCTGTTCCCCCATGCACAAGCCCACCATCTCGTGCTTGGCCGAATTCGCCTCCAGGAACTTCATCATCACCACGTTGTCGGAAAGATTGGTCGCGGTTGACACCACTTTGTAGAAATCGGCGGGATACTCGCTCATCTCGGCAAATTGCTCTTCCAGCTTCCTGGTGGCACGGAAGTCGTGGTAGGAGATGATCAATCCGACCCGGTCGGTGAGCCCGCGCAGTTGGTCGGGCTTCAGACTCTTGGCGCTTTGTAACTCGATGTCCACCAAGGGGAACCCCACATCCGCCGCCTTCAGCAAGATCGCCAGTTCAGCCGCGACCGAACCCTTGAACTTGCCGCCGTTTACTGCCCGCCGGCAGGTGGCGATCACCGTCGCCTCTGGGTGCATTTCGAGGAAGGTTTTCAGCTTGGGAAGAGCCGCTGCAGGCTGTGTAAGGTAGTCTAACCTTAACTCCAGAAAGGCATTATCGCGCACCACCGACTCCGCACGTTCGATCATGTTAGAGGCGTCGGCGCCAACCGCCGGTACACAAACCCGGGGCAACCGGAAACGATGGATTCGAGATGCGTAACTGCTTGCAGACGCGCGCATGTAGCTGGACGATGTTACAGATGCACAAGAAGAGTTGCAACCATCTTCTTACAAAATGTTGTAGATAGCGCAGAAAGGTCTATCGACGGGCACGAATCAGCCATGCAACTACCCTGTTATATTATTGTTATCAAATGACTTATTGGGGATGCGGCTTCGACTTGGCCGGCTATGCTTCGCCAAACACCTCGGCAGTGAATGCCTGCAGCTGGGCACCGTGCTGCCAGGCGTCGGCCGGCAGGCCGGCCTTGAGGCAAGTCTGCGCCAGATAAGCTTCGCGGTCCCACTCCCACTCGAGAGCAACTTGCGGCAACAGCAATCCGCGGTGACCGCCTTGGCTGACAACAAGTCCGTGTCGGCCCACCGTGACCTCCTCGGGCCGAATAGGCTGCAAGGGCGAAAGCACGCTGATCTCAACCTTGAGGCGCGGCGCCTCTTCCACCGTTACCGGCAGAAAACGCGGGTCGTCCAGAGCCGCCGCTCGGGCTGACTCGGCAACCGTCGCATAGAGGGACTGGGTTGGCAACACGTATCCGATACATCCGCGAAGTTTGCCTTCCAGATGCAAAGTCGTAAAAGCTCCGCGAAAGTCAGCGAGGTGGGGAGTGGGCGCCGTCGTAGCGACACTGCGGCCTTCCAATGCCAGCTCAATCGACCGATGTGCCAGCCGCAGAAGGAGTTCTCGTTCCTCCGGGGAATACTCGCATGATTGCACCGCAGTCGCGGGTTCGTCAGAGAACGGGGACATCGTTGCGCTTCCTGCGCCGGCTCAGTACAAACGAACGCCGCTTGCGGCGCTTCTCGGCATGGCGATCAATCTTTCGCCAGAATCCCACGAAGTAGTCGATGGCCGACAGCAGCGACAGAGTCACCATCAGCCAGATTGATACGAGGGCGATGGGATGCACCGGCAGGCTCAGGAAGTACCAGGGAAGATGCGTCCAGTGATGATCAATGATCGCCGCCACCACCGACACAATCTGCACCAGCATCTTGGTTTTGCCTAGCTCGCTGGCCTGGATGGTGAAGCCCTCCGAGGCCGCGATGGATCGCAACCCACTCACTAGGAACTCGCGCCCAATAATGATGACAGCCATCCATGCAGGCACCGTGCGCGGATTGAATTGCACCAGCGTGATGAAGGCGGCGGCGATGAGGAGCTTGTCGGCTACCGGGTCGAGTAGCATCCCAATGGTGGTCACCTGCGCCCGCTTGCGCGCGAGATAGCCGTCGATGGCGTCGGTCAACGAAGCCGCGATGAAGACGAACGAAGCCAGCAGTTCGCGGTCGCCGTTGGTGGAGTTGAAGCGGCTGCTCGACAGGATCCAAATGAGGACCGGAATGCTGAAGATCCGGGTGAGCGTGATGTAGTTCGGGAGGTTCACAAGAGAGAATCGCCACGCCACGGCGCTGGCTGCGGCCTAACAGCCGATTATCCTCCACCGCTTGGATTGAATGCAATTAGAGAAAGCGCGCAGATGGGCCAGCTTCAAAATCGGCAGATTATTTTCTTGGTCATAAAAAGCAGAAAGCCCTCGAACTATCGAGGGCTTTCGGAAACATGCTCGCCTACGAGCGAGCGGATATAGTCTTACCCTAGCACAGCACGAATTTGTCAAGAATCACCAATGCGCGGGCAAACCTATTCGTCGTGGTGAACGGCGATTTCGTCCAGCATCGATGGCGCCTGATAATGCTCCCAATAGCTGTAACCTATCGGGATCCCCTTGGCCCAGTCCAGCACGCCCATCCACACTCGCAAAGGTGGATGAAAACCGCTGCGGACGGTTGCGATTGGGTGAATCGCAATAATGATGACGATGTAGGTCAGGATGACCGGAAAGGCCACCGCCACCGCCAACAATCGCAGACAAAAATAGACGCCTTGCATGATGACCCTACAGGAAGAGTTCCGTACAGGCACGACAGCTTGGGCGATATTATGCCTCAATTCGAGCGGCGAATTGCGACTGTCGCAAAAATTTATTTTGTCCCAGAACGGGAACAGCCTGGAGGTGGCGCAACTTGCCGGAGTCGAGGTGCGAAGCTTCGACAAAGAACGGCACAACCCCCGTGCTGAATTTTTCAATCTTGACTAGTTACCTGACTAGTCATATTGTGTACCGTAGGAAAACGGAGGTGTCGTTTGGCTACATGGCAGGTACAAGATGCCAAAGCTCGATTCAGCGAGCTATTGGAAATCGCCATCAAAAAGGGACCGCAGATTGTGACTCGGCGGGGTGTGGAAGCTGCGGTGCTGGTCCCGATCGAAGAGTGGCGTCGCCTACAGAGGTCCGCTCGCCCCGGCCTGAAGGAGCTGCTTGTGGGCGAGGGCCCGCGCTTTGAAGAGCTTGCTCCTGCCAGAGGCAGACTGCGGCGGCGGAAGCCGGTGAACTTCACTTGAAGAAGTACTTGTTGGACACCAACGTGGTTTCAGAAGTGCGAAAGCATAAGCCTCACGGAGCTGTGGTCGCTTGGCTCGCGGACTTGCGCGAAGAGCAGGCATTCATCTCGGCGGTGACTATGGGCGAATTGCAGGCAGGCATTGAGTTGACGCGACGCCAGAATCCGGAGAAAGCCCGGGAAATCGAACGATGGGTCGACGAACTTGAAGCGTCGTATCAGATTCTTCCTATGGATACAGCTTCCTTTCGCGAATGGGGCCGGCTCGTGCATGGCAAATCAAACCATCTGATCGAAGATGGCATGATCGCAGCCACAGCTCGTACGCATAGTCTGATTGTGGCCACACGCAACGAGGACGACTTCAGGCAATTGAATGTTCAGGTATTCAATCCCTTCAAAGCCAATGTCTGATACACCCCTGTTGAGCGAGGCGCTCCGGAACTTGAGTCCCCGTTCTAGCCCGGCTTTGGCTAGGACGGGGCAGTTCCGACCACGGTAACCTTATCTAAGCGTAAATCCCGCGCTGCCGGATGGTATACGCCACACGATCGATGGCCAGCATGTACGCCGCAATCCGGTTGTTTACCTTGTGCGTCTCGGCATAACGGACCACGTCCTCGAACGACGACACCATGATGTGTTCCAACTGTTCGTTGACCACCGACTCTTTCCAGAAGTAGCCCTGCCGATCTTGCACCCACTCGAAATACGAGGCGGTGACGCCGCCGGCATTGGCCAGAATGTCGGGCATTACGAAGACATGCTTGTCGCTAAGGACGTCATCGGCGGCCGCCGTGGTGGGCCCGTTGGCGCCTTCGACCAGGATCTTCGCTTTTACCTTGTGGGCGTTGCCCGAGTTGATGACGTTCTCCGTGGCTGCCGGAATCAGGATTTCGCAATCGGTGATCAGCAGCTCCTCGGTGTCAGCCCGCTCAGCGCCCTTGAAGCCGTGGATGGTGCCTTCCTTCTGGCGATATTCCCACAGTGCAGCAACATCAATGCCCTTGCTGTTGTACAAGCCGCCATCCCACTCCCCGATGCCGACCACCTTGTATCCGGCCTGATGCATGAGCACGGCGGCATTCGAGCCGACATTGCCAAAGCCCTGGATGATCACGCGGGTTTGCTCGCGCGTCATGTTGTTCTTCTTAATGGATTCATCGCAGATGATCATCACGCCACGGCCGGTCGCTTCGCGCCGGCCGCGCGAACCGCCCATGTTCAGCGGCTTGCCGGTCACCACCGCCGTCACCGTCTGGCGCATGTGCATGGAGTAGGTGTCCATCATCCACGCCATGGTCTGCTCATTGGTGTTGACATCGGGCGCCGGAACATCTTTCTCCGGGCCGATAAACTCGATCAGCTCGGAGGTGTAACGGCGGGTCATACGCTCCAATTCGCCACGCGACATGTTCTTGGGATCGCAGATGATGCCGCCCTTGGCGCCGCCGAACGGGATATTCACCACCGCGCACTTCCAGGTCATCCAGCTTGCCAAGGCGCGCACTTCGTCGAGCGTCACATCCGGCGAATAACGCACGCCGCCTTTGGCGGGCCCGCGCGCGATGGAGTGCTGTACCCGGTAGCCCGTGAACACTTCCAGTTGTCCGTTGTCCATGTTGACCGGGATGTGGACGATGATCTCGCGGTTGGGCTGTTGCAAAACCCGCCACAGGCCTTCCTCGAGCTTCAGTTTCTCCGCCGCCAGATTGAAGCGCGCCGCCTGTTGTTCCCAAGGATTGCTTTCCTGCTCAAGAGTGTGTGCTGTAGCCATAGATTTCTCCGAATTATTGCGGGAGTCTTGCGGCACGATTCGGTGGACGCTCTTTGTAGACATGCGCATCCAGCATCGGCGGGCAAACCTTCAAAGTATATGCAGCCGGATGTCTTGCGCGCAAGGAACGATTGGCAGCGGTTAGTTTGTAAGATGATGCCCCGTCCTGCGTGCCGAGCGACCATGCAGGCTTATCGCGCGGTGACAAGGGTCGCCAGCTTGGCACCGGCGCCGCCTTTGCTTCTCCTGTTACGCTACGGCCGGATCCTCCGCGCCGCCTTCGCTGTCGAAACTCTCTCATACGCTGGGCGTATAAGCAGAAGCGTTATCAAAGCATGAAGCACACACGCCGGCCATAGCAGGTATCCGGCGAAGCCCCCGCCGACTCTGAGATAGCCAAGATAAAGAGCTGCCAGTAGATTGTAGGTGAACAATCCCCAAGTGACAGGCGAGGTAGCTTCATCGCTGCTCGGCCAACACGCCAGCCCCAGAGAGAGCAGCGCAACTCCGGTCAGTCGGCCGACCGCGACGCCGCTGTGGGAAAGACCGTCGCCCAACAGCACATGGGCAACAAGGTCAGGATCCGCGATCAAGACAACTCCGGTTGCCAACTCGATAGCCGCTGACAGAGCTACCAGCGTTCTTGTTGTCATGTGTACTCCAGGTTTCGGGGTGTTTCCGGCTCCGGCAATTACGCGCTCACAATACTCCGTGCTCACCCGGTCGTCCCTCCCTTTTTGCCTGCCGCTCGAAATAAAACGCAATGCCTAATGCAAGAATCAGCGCCGCGATCCCAAACAAGGTGACGCCGGGCACGGTGTTCGGCTCTTCAATAATCACCTTCCGCGCCATGGCGATAAGCGCAACTTCCAGAACCACACGCACGTGAATGACGTCTTTCCTTACGTAGGCTTTCAACGTTTCCAGCAATTCCACGCCGATCAGCACCAGCAGAAAGAATCCAAAAATCTCCAACAGGCCTTGCACTGGAATGAGCCACCGCGGTGGCTTCAAGATTTCCTCGCCGATCAGCCAACCCAAGTGCACCGTGGAGAGCAGCATGACGACGATAAGCATCAGCGCCAACGCCATGACCGTCAGCTTCTGGACTTTCGTGAT
This sequence comes from uncultured Acidobacteriaceae bacterium, assembly GCA_963720135.1. Lineage (GTDB taxonomy): Bacteria > Acidobacteriota > Terriglobia > Terriglobales > Acidobacteriaceae > Bog-257. The sequence continues at coordinate 221,312 of CAVREJ010000013.1, read as the reverse complement.
CAGCGTTTCCAACGCGATCTCCCTCGGGCTAGGCGAGCTCCGGCCAGCCGGTACTACAGGTGGCCGCGTGCCCTCGCTCATTTGGGCCATTGCTTGAACATCTTCTGCACGGCCTTCTCCACCATCTGCTGGTTCTTGTTGCCATTGTTGTTCAGGGTATCTTGCGCGATGCCACGCCAGATCAACGATTGCGTCTTCGCGTCATAGAGGTCCACGATCATGGTGCCCTCCACGTTTTGCTCGGGAGTGATGCCGCCCATGCCTCCGCCAATGCCCCGCATTCCCCAGGCACTGTAGGAAGTCTGCTGTCTCATGCCACCGTTGGCGGTGAGGATGATGTCAGGGTTCTGGGATTCCTGCACCATTGATAGACCCTTGCTTTGCATTGCAGAGTTAATGTCCTGTTGCGCTACCTGCGCCAGGATGGAGTTTTGGATCTGGTTGGCATTGTTGCCGCCCCAGGCATAGGTGTGATATTGCGCGAAGCTGGCACTGTGGTTGTAGTTGACGGAAACCTGTTGTCCGACGGCAATCGTGGATGCGATGCACAGTAGCATCGCGCAGAATGCTAATCTCGATTTCATGATCATTGTCCTTTTTGTAATTTGAGTGCGCTATCAACCTCGAGTTGAGAACGCAGGTATTCGATTTCTCTCAGGGGCTAAAGCCCAGTGCTTAAGGTGCCCATCGCGGCACGGCTAAAGCCATGCCCTTTCAAAACGCAGATCGAAGCGACTGATTTACGCGGTCGCCGCCTAATTGTTCACTCTGGCCATTGCGTCGTCCACCTTCTTTTGGTCCTCCCCCGACAACTGCGACGGTCCGAGGTTGAACGTCAGCTTGTCGATGCTTCCGGTAAACGTGAACGGCACATCATAGGTAAAGTCCACCGGCGTTCGAGTGTCGAGCCCGACGTCGAAGCTCTCGTCAGCGGGCAAGAGAAACGGAATGGTGTGCTCGATTGTCTTGCGGGCGACCTCTTTGCCATCCACGCTCAGCACGCCTGTGCCGCCCTTGGCGAGGCCCGGGCCGTCGTATTTGAAATCGAAGACGATGGCGTGTTTGCCTTCACCGAGTGAAGACAGCCCTTCCCACCGGTAGCGCTCCAGGTCCAGCATGTTGTAAACGAAAACCGGCCTTCCCCGCCCGATGTGAAACAGGTCGGTGGCGAACGTCAGAATCAGTCCGACGGCCGCGACCAGCAAGAACGCGTAGCCGAAGCGTTTTCTCCACCGACCGGCTACGCCAATGAAAAGCAGAAGCAATCCCAGAGCTAACAGACCCAGTTCGAAGTACTTGAACGGTTTGCTGTTGAAAAACCAGCTTGCCCCCGGACTCAGCATGATCCCGTAGCCGCCGGATTGACCGCCCGCGGTGGCGATCATTCCCTCGGCGCCCCCACTGGGGATTGTTACCTGCGCAGTGATGGTGTAGTCCCTGCCCAATATGTTGGGAGCATTTCCCATTGGGATGTTGGGATTCTCACCTGTGTAGGTGAAAACCGTTTTGCCGGCGACCGCGCTCGGTCGCGCCGTAAGAGCGCGCACGAAGCCCGAGTTATCCAGGGGGAAGACCTGGTATTTCCCGGCTTCTTTCAGGAACAGCGCCTGCATTTCCTTCAGTTTGTCAGGCATTTTCGTTGCCAGGTCGTTGTACTCCGAATAGTCCTCTGCTATGTGGTAGAGCTCCCAGTGGTAGTCGTCGAGGGGCGTCTGCTTGCCCGTTCCCATCTCCCAGGATGGGGAGGGCGGCGTGGTGGCTGCCACCCAGCCGTCATGATAGATAGCGCGGTTGCCGACCATTTCGAAGTACTGTGTATCGCGCTTCGAGGGAGCATTGGCGTTGGCTGAGTCAAAGGTGTAGAGCATGCTTACGCCTTCGATCGGCTTCTGCTTGATTCCGTTGACCTCGTCGGGCGCCTGAATGCCGGTGGCTTCGAGGATGGTCGGAACAATATCGATGACGTGGTGGAACTGGGTGCGAATCCCGCCCTCGTCTTTGATATGTCCGGGCCAGGAAATGGCGAGGCCTTGGCGCGTGCCGCCGAAGTGCGACGCCACCTGCTTGGTCCACTTGAAGGGTGTATCAAATGCCCAGGCCCAGGCCACCGACATATGCGGGTAGGTCTTGGCCGAGCCCCAGTCGTTATAGTGCAATGCATTGAGGGCCAGGACGGGCTTGACCTCCGGCTCATTGATGATGCCGTTGTAAGCTGTGTACTGGTTGAACGTGCCATACACGGTGCCTTCAGCGCTGGTGCCGTTGTCGCCGTCGATGTAGATAATCAGCGTATTATCGAGCTTGCCCATCTTCTGGACTTCGTCAATCACGCGGCCAATCTCATAGTCGGTGTAGGCGGTGTAGGCGGCAAAGACCTCTGCTTCGCGGGCATACATCTTTTTTTCCACCGCGCTCAGCGAATCCCACTTGGGCAGCTTGGCTCCCCCATACGCCGCCTGTCCGTCCGGCCACGGCGTCAGCATGGTGTTCGGCGGAATCACCCCCAGCCGTTTCTGGTTTTCGAAGATCTGCTCGCGCAGCTGTTCCCAGCCCATGTCGAACTTGCCCTTGAATTTGTCGATCCATTCCTGCGTTGGCTGGTGGGGTGAGTGCGACCCACCGGGCACGTAATAGAGGAAGAACGGCTTGTCGGGCGCCGATGCGTTCAGGTCCCTCAGGTACTTGATGGCATCGTCGGCCAGGTCAGTGGTGAGGTTGTAGCCGGGATGACCGACCCAGGGATATACGGCCGTCGTGTTGCGGAACAGGTAGGGCGTCCACTGGTCGGTTTCGCCACCCAGGAAGCCATAGAAATACTGAAATCCCATCCCGATCGGCCACTGGTCAAACGGTCCCGCCGTGGTGCTGTAGGTGAATCCCGGCGTGTTGTGGTCTTTGCCGAACCACGAGGTAGCGTAGCCGTTCTCCTTCAGAATCTCGGCGACGGTGGCGCTCTCCGGACCGATGACCGAGTCATAGCCGGGGTAGCCGGTGGACAATTCGCCGATGACGCCAAAGCCGACCGAATGGTGGTTGCGGCCGGTGATCAGCGCCGCCCGGGTTGGCGAGCAAAGCGCCGTCGAGTGGAACTGAATGTAGCGCAGACCCGACTTGGCAATGCGGTCCAGGTTCGGGGTCGGGATGACGCCGCCGAAGGTGCTGGGCACGCCGTAGCCCTGGTCATCGGTCATGATGAGCAGCACGTTGGGCGCGCCCTTGGGGGGCACGATGCGCGGCGGCCACCAGGGCGTGGAATCCTTGGCGGTTTCCTTGATCACCCCGCCGAACTTGGGGGGCGGTGGCGGGAGTTGCTTTCCGTTGATGGTCGTGGTGGCGTCGGCCTGTCCCAGCGTGCCCGTGACCTGCTGCGCGACGGCCCCACCACCGCCAATGAAAAAACTCGAGGCGGCAAGTGCTCCCAGTGCTAGTTTCCGAACACCCGCTCCCAAATCCATACGATCTCTCCTTGCAGTGCTACGGGGTTAGCCTCCGACTAGGAGGGCTGAGCAGAGTCGATCCCCAGATCAACTCGGAGGTGAGTCGCCTAAGATAAATCGAAGCGAACTCAGAGGTAAGGTCTCTTGGGTGCAACAAATGCTAGCTGTGGCAGCCTCGGAGGTCTACTGGCAAAAGTGCTAGCACCGCGGTGTCTTTACTGGTAGGTGCTCCGGTGCTCAGCTTCGTTGACGGGAATCCAAAGCGCAGCCTAGCATTGGGCGGGAGAGGAGCGTTCTGTGATCGGCCAAGTTCTCGGTCATTGCCGCGTCGTCGCGAAAATTGGGGAAGGAGGAATGGGGGTTGTCTATCGCGCTTATGACGAGGTGTTGCACCGCGATGTGGCCTTGAAGGTTGTCAAGAAGGACGCAGGCCTGGACGCCTCGGCAAGCCAGCGATTGCTGCATGAGGCGCGTGCCTCTTCTGCTCTAGCTCATCCCAACATCTGCACCATCTACGAAGTTGGCGAGACCGACGGAGAACTCTACATCGCAATGGAACTGGTCGAGGGCAGGTCTCTGCTCGCGATGAGTGCAGACGCGGGACTGGCGCCGGAGGCAGTAGTGCGATATGGAGTGCAGATTGCCAGCGCCCTTGTTCGCGCTCATGACCGGGGCATCATCCATCGCGATTTAAAGACGGCGAATATTGTCGTCGCCTCCGACGGCCTGGTTAAGGTGTTGGACTTCGGGCTGGCTAAACAGGTAGGAAGTGGAGCGTCCGAGCGCGCCACGCGGTCCTTTGCAACCGTGCAGGATGCGTCCAGCGTAAGCGGCACGTTGCCGTATATGGCGCCAGAACTCCTGCGCGGAGAGCCGGCCGAATATCGCAGCGACTTATGGTCGCTGGGAGTTGTGTTATATGAAGCGGCTTCCGGACGCCTTCCCTTTGAAGGACGCACTGGCTTCGAGGTCAGCTGGGCGATCTTGCGCGAACCGCCGAACCCGCTTGGCCCTCCCGTGCCTCCCGGCGTTTGGGCAATCATCCAGCGCTGCCTGGCCAAGGAACCGGCGCAGCGTTATCAACGCGCGGGTGAAATTCAGGCGGCCCTGGAGGCAGTGCAGTCGGGCGCCATCGCCGCCACTGATCACGGCGCCGACATAAGTCCACCCAAGACTACGGTCTTGCACAGTGTGCGGCACGCTCACGTCCGCAAGGGAGACTTTCTTTTGTTAGTGGGAACGACAAAGGGAGCCTTCATCCTTCGCTCCAATGCTCGGCGCAGCCGGTGGGATGTCGGCGGTCCGTATTTCCACGGGCACAATGTTTACGCAATGGCCTATGACGGCCGCGGCGGCCAACACCGCATCTGGGCATCGACGCAGAGTTATTGGGGGACCCTGCTGCGATCGAGCGACGATTTCGGAAAGAGCTGGACCAATCCGCAGCAGGCGAACATTCGGTTTCCCTCCGATACCGGCGTCTCGTTGAAAAACATTTGGCAGATAACTCTTGGCCGGCCTGACGAACCCAACGTGCTTTATTGCGGCGTAGAACCGGCCGCGCTTTTCGAGACTCGCGATGCAGGCGAAACCTGGTCGCTGGTGCGCGGTCTGTTCGATCATCCCCATCGCCCGCGCTGGTTGCCCGGCAATGGAGGCCTGGCTTTGCACACCATTTTGCTCGATCCCGCCGACAATCAGCGTATGTATGTGGCCATCTCATCCGGCGGCGTTTATAGAACCGACGATGGCGGACGTAGCTGGAGCGCGCAAAACCGCGGCATCCGCGCCATGTTCATGCCCGACAAATATCCCGAATTCGGGCAATGCGTACATAAAATCGCGTTGCACCCTGATCGTCCCGAACGCCTCTTCCTACAGAATCATTGGGGACTGTATCGCTCTGACGACCATGCCGAAAGCTGGAACGACATCGCCAATGGAGTGCCGTCGGATTTCGGTTTTGTCGTGCTCATGCATCCCAGAAACCCCGACTGCGTGTATATCGTTCCAGTTGAATCCGATCAGTTTCGCTGCGCGTGCGACGGCCGGCTGCGAGTTTATCGGACCCGCAACGCCGGTGCATCATGGGAGCCCTTGATGCGTGGCCTGCCTCAAAAACGCGCGTACGAAACTGTTCTTCGAGATGCCATGACCGCGGATTCATTCGACCCCGCCGGGATTTACTTCGGTACCCGCAGCGGGCACCTGTTTGGCTCGCGCGATGAAGGAAAGACCTGGCAAAAGATACTTGATGGGCTGCCGTCAGTGGTCTGCGTACGGAGCGCAGTCGTCGGAGACGGCTCCGGCGGCCCCCGACCGAGCTTGCTTAAGGCGACGCCGGCGACTTCGCCGCAAACCAAATCCCGGTCGATGAGCAAAACCAGATCGCGGACCCTGACCAAGTCGCGTCGAACGAAGCGGTGAACCATGCCGGTCACTTTTCACATTCCGGGCGCTCTACGCGAATTCACCAGCGGACACAGGACCGTTGAGATCGAAGACTCGCCCGCAACTTTGGCCGACGCGCTAGTGGCCCTTTGGACGCTCTACCCAGGGGTTCGAGACCGCATCGCAACCGAGCAAGGACACGTGCGGGAGCATATCAATGTTTTCATCGGCAATGAAAATGCCCGCTATACAGGCGGACTCGCGAGTCGCCTCCCCGATAAATGTGAGATTTCGATAGTCCCTGCCGTCAGCGGTGGCTGAGAGTTCCTGTAATGTGTGGGCTGAAGGGAATCGCGTCAGCCCTGCTGCTGTTTCTCTTCTTGAACTCCAATAGGACGAAATTGATCGATCACGATGAAGACGACCAAAACCATGACCGGGAGATACAGTGACCGCAACTCCCACCGCTGCTTGCTGAAAGTCCCCAGCACAGCTCCCACAAGGTAGCAGGTCCAGATTGTGACCAGAAAGGCAGCTTCACGTGCGTCTTGCTGTTTGAGGGCGAGTCCGACAATGTCAGACATACGCCTGCCGCGTTGTGCGGCTTCATCGTAACTCCAGAAGAGGGCACGGGCGAGCGCTTCGGTGAATTTGGTCAGGGTCCCAGTGACGAAAGTGGTGTACACGGTCAGCGCACCCGTGTGGGTCATGGTTGCGGTTTGCACTCCCATGGCAAACGCCAACAGCGCCACCAGGAAAAAATAACCGAACGAATGCAGATCAACGACCTGCCCGAGTTTCATGGCCGGAGTTGCCCGGGCGAACAGGAGCAGCAGCAGAGCTTCCCCGCCGAGGGTGCAGGAGGCAATCCGCCGAAAGCGACGCCGGGCAGCCAGCGTGACCGCAATCCGGGTGAGCAGCAATCCCGTCACATAGGCAACAATGGCACACGCCGGACGCAGCAGTTCAGGGAAATTCAGCTTTCCGATATAGATGCCGGCATGGACGCTGTTGCCGCTCATGTTCGCGGTGAACACCTGGAACAAGGCAATGTAGCCCACTGCGTCAACGAAGCCGCCGATCGCGGTCAGCGAAAGCGCAGCCCCAATCTTTCCTGGGGCGCCGAGTTCCGGTGGATGGTTCACAGTCGTGAGAGCGCCAATCTGGCGGCGTTGTAGCCGCACATTCCGTGTACTCCGCCGCCCGGTGGAGTCGAGGAAGAGCAGAGATAAATATCGTTGGCCGAGGTGGCATATTGCCGCCGCGTAGGCCGAAACAGAAACTGCCGCAGACTCATCGCACCGCCGGCGATGTCTCCTCCCACCAGATTCGCATCCATGCTTTCCAGCGATGCTGGGCTAAGCACTCGGCGCGCCAGGACGCAATCTCGGAATCCCGGCGCATAGCGCTCGATCTGCGCTTCCAGGCGCTCGATCATATCGAATTGCGAGCCATTCGGCACGTGGCAATAAGCCCACCCAACGTGTTTCCCCTGCGGGGCGCGCGTGGGGTCGAACAAAGTGGGTTGCGAGAGCAACACGAACGGTCGCTCGGCGTGACGTCCATGCCGCATGGCGTCCTCCGACGCGGCAATCTCTTCCAGGGTGCCGCCGATATGCACGGTCGCGGCACGTAAACATTCGGAGGCCTGCCAGGGAATCGGGCTGGACAAAGCATAGTCAACCTTGAAGACACCGGGGCCGTAAGCATACCCCTGGAGTTGACGCTGGTACGCGGGAGACAGCCGACGACCGGCAATTCGCAGTAACTGGCGGGGCGTCACATCACAGAGCGTGACATCATACTTACCAATTGCGTCGAGGCTGTCAATGCGAGTTGACGCGTGCAGTGCTCCTCCGAGGCTGGCAAGATATCCGCACAGCGCATTGCTGATGGCTTGCGAGCCGCCGCGCGGGATGGGCCATCCCACCGCATGTGCGGTCACGCCAAACATCACCCCGATGGAAGCGGTCAGCGGTTCGTCGAGCGCGAGGATAGAATGTGCCGCCAGTCCGGCGAAGAGTGCCTTGGTCCTTGCGCTACGAAACCGCTGTTCTGCGATCGCGATCGCGGAGGGAAACCCGACGAATCCCAAATGTGCCAGCAGCAGGGGATGCCGGCTAAATAAATGGACCGGCCGTAACACCTCGGGAGCGAGTTCGGCCCAGTGCTCAGCGAATGGCCCCATCAATCGACGCCACGCTTTGCCGTCCTCGCCAAAGGCAACCTCGGCGGCGTCAAGATCGTGTTCCAGAATTACTGCAGTACCGTCGTCGAGCGGATGCGCCAGCGGCGCCGGCGGGTGGATCCATTCCAAACCGTGGTCACGCAAGGGCAGGGAAGAGAAGAATGGCGAGCCCGCGGCCATGGGGTGCACGGCAGAGCCGAAGTCGTGCAGGAAGCCCGGTAAGGTCAGCTCCATGCTGCGGGCCGCGCCGCCCGGCTGCGCCTCGGCCTCAAATACATCGACGTGCAAGCCCGCCTGGGCGAGAACGATTGCCGCTGCCAGACCGTTGGGCCCTGCGCCGATCACAGCGGCTCGTCGTGGCGTCGCAGGCATAAGGGAATAGTTTAGCTTGCTGCTTCTCCCAATCCAATAAGCGATGCACTTCGGGGGAGAGACGTCGTCATGCTCACGCGGCCTTTCTGCGCTTATCGGCCTCCTTGTGTTTCGCCACGCGCTTGGAAAGCAGCGACTTTGCTTTCTCCAACTCGGCCCGGCGAGAAACGCTTAAATTGTGCCCAGCGCGGTTGATGTAATACGTCAGCATCCGCATCCCCGATACCGGGCCTTTGGGCGAGACCTTTTTGGAGGCCAAAGACTTTGCGATGGTGGCCGCGCTCTTGTTGAACAAACCCTCTGGAGGATGGGTAGAATCTGTGGTCACCGTCTTTACCCAACGGTTGGTTTTCTTAGCAGGCATGCGAACTCCTCGTTTCAAGTTTAAAATTCTTTGGAGTAGGATGCGTTCCTGCAAACAAGTGTTATTGCCGCGGCGGTAGCGGTTCCGGCCATTGCACAACGCCAACTTTGCCGTCGGGAAGCCGCTCCAGCACTGGGGCATACAGTCCGATCAGCTTTCGCTTCCACCACATTCCAGTGGCGCGCTTCTCCGCTAGCGTGGTGAACCAGTACTGCCAAAGCACGGCGCGCATCTGCTGCGGCGGGGCTTGAGGGAACGGGTTTCCGGCAAATAGCGCCAGCACATCGGGTGAGCCAGCCAGCAAACGCTCTTCGGTGCTGGGCACGATCCAGTTCTCGCGCCACGAGCCCAGTGACGCGAACCACAGGTTCCAATCGAAACGTGGCTGGTAGGGCGCATAAATTCCTGGCGGCTTGCCAGGGTCCTGCGGCTTATAGCGAAAGGGATAGGCCACCCAATTCTGTCCGTCGTTCGAGCCCTGGAACTCGATCTCCCACCGGCCGCGTGTCATCACCGCAAACAGGCCGTAGCGGTTGGCGATACGAAAAGGATCGAGTGCGGCGACCGGCGAAGTGGGCAGCGGGAAGCGAGGAAAGATGATCCAGATCATCTGCACGGTCGTGGCATAGAAGATCCAGATCAGCAACACGCTGGTGAGCGACAGCCGTAGTGCCTGCAAAGGACGTACGGACTTCGGTCGGGGAGGTACGTAACCGGACGGAGGCTCTTGCAACTCTGCATCTGGCTCTGGCGGGCGGGCGATCCGCGGACCGATGTAGGCTCGCCAGCGCTCTGGCATGACACGCAGCAGAAACCCGTCGTCCAGCAGGAGAAATCCGAGTACGAGCACGAGGTAGTTCAGGAAAGTGTAGTTCGCGGTAAGAATCACGGGAATCTGCCACGCGGTGACGATGAAGAAGCACAGGATCCGCCAGCGCCGCGGCAAGAACAGCATGAACACCAGGCCGAGCTCGAGGACCAGCGTGGCGCCAGTGGCAAACGCGTGAAACCAGTGTGGCAGGTGCTGCACGTACCAGCCAATCCACGTCGGCAGTGGGCCGTTCTGGTAGTACTCGTCCATTGCGGTGAAATTTCGCCACTCGATATCGCCGCTGGCCAACTTCACCATGCCCGACTCGAAGTAGATGCGGAACCACTCCCATTGCAGCAGGAAAAGGCTGGCACGCGATGGTGGATGCGCTCTGCCCAAGCCGGGGAAAAATCCTCGCGGCGCAAAAAACAGCGAAATAAATCCTGCCTCCAGCAACATGCCGTCGGATTGATAGCCGGAAAAATCCTGTGCAGCGCTTACAAACGAAAGAAAACATACCAGGCAGACAAACAGCATGCCGCGCGGCCACACGTTAAGAAAGACCAGCAGCGACGCAAGCATCCCAACCCAGCAGATTGCCATTAGCATGTGCCCGCTGGTTGAGAACCACAGCAACGTCGGCGCAAACCAGAAGCGGGCCATCCCGAACTGGTGCGCTACGGCTTCGAGATATTCGTTGGAGGGAAGAATTCCCTGCGCGCCGATGAGACCGCGGACTTGAAATATGAGCGAGAAGAAAGCGGAAAAATAAATCAGGCCGAGCGCCCGCAGGAAAAGCCAGCGTGGAAGCAGGCGGTCCGCCGCGCCATATTTGGGGTCGAACCATCTGCGAATGAAGGACGCAGGCTGCAAGTCCATGGCGGTCGATTATATCGGGGACGGCGAGAGGGCGAAAAATCATTTACCACCCTTCGGCTTCGCTCAGGGCAGGCTCCGACACAGGGAACACAGAGTTTTAATTTCATAGAGGTTCTTCTCTGTGATCTCCGTAACGCGGATCGGCGCGGCTGAAGAGGCTGCTGAAAAGTCGGTTTGAGAAGGCATTTTGAAGGGGCGCACCTTTAGGTGCGCCGTAGAAACCCTTTATTTTTTTCATCCCGAGCGGGCTTCTGCCCGCGAGGGATCTGCTTTTTCGACTTTTTCAGCAGCCGCTGAAGCCGCGGCCAAGGCGTTTACAGCAAGTCGGAAATTGCTCAAGTTTGAAGGTGCAACGGCCCTCACTGGGTCAGCCAGGTGAGTCCGCCGTCGGTTGTTGCCCAGCGAGTTCCGCTGTCACTGGTGACGACTCCGTGCTGCGCATCGTCGAAGCGAATGGAAATGATGGCCCCAGTTTCAACGTTGGAATTCCCGGTGAGTGAAACTTTGCTCCAATGTTCGCCGCCATCAGGCGAGTGGAACAGCGCTCCGCCATTACCACCCGCCCAAACATCCTTCCCCGTGGCCGCCACTGCGCGAAACGTGACCGGTTGGTCGGCGAGCACACGAGTCCACTGGTTCGGCACCATTGATCGTTCAAGGTGACCGTCGGGGCCGATGCGCCACTGCGGTCTTGTGGAGCTTACTGCATGCAGGCCTACCTGTGATTTGCCGAACATCAGCGGCGCGCCCGGTTGTACTAAAGCCGGCGCGGTTTCATTTTCCGCGAACGAATTCTGAGGACGAATCTGAGGAACCAAGGCGCTATTTACACCGGCAACAGCGTCGGGGTTTGGTTGCGGAGCCGCCGCTCGCGGTGCAACTCCCATCACTGGCGCTGCATCAAATTGATCCGCGTAATTACGGGCGACGATGCTGCTTGACGGGGAGACTTTCCCGGCACGCGCAGCCGTGGTCGCCCCGTGCGGTACAGCCTTTGTAAGCGGCGGCGGAGCCGAGGGCTCCGCGGAAGGGAACTGCAAACTTGTAGCGGCCGTAGTTTGCTGCGTCTCGGGAATTGTGGAAACCGGACGATTGCTGGCAACCGTGAGGGGCGCGGCGTTGTGCCCCCTCCCAACACGCGAAGAACGCAGAACTAGCCCGCCAGCGACGGCCACTGCGACAGCCGCAATCGACGCTGCCCACCGCATTCGCCCCGTCCAGCGCGGACGTCGCGGACGAGGCGGGCTGGTTGGTGCAGGGGCCGGATGCAAAGCATCGGCGTAGACCGGCATTACAGCAACGCGGCTCGGCGCCGCTGCTGCCACGAACTTCTCGTCACTCTCCACATTTTCTGCCGCCGCGCTGGCCACGAACACGATTTCACGGCACTCCGCGCACTGCGCCAGATGGTGGACGACCGCTTCGCTCTCCAGCGCAGATAACGCGCGCTCCATGAACGAAGTGAGTACATCGGGCGAAGGGTGAACGTCGCCCGCCACCTGCCTGGCCAGCGCGTTCCGAAGCGACTTGGGTATTTCCCGGTTCATCCTTCGTCCCCGCTCTCCTCTTTATAGAACGAAATATCTTCGGTTCCTTGCCTCAAAGTTTCGCTCACTCGCACCCGCAGATCGCGCACGTCCACATCCTGGATGGCTTCTTCAGCCTGTCGCGGAGACATGCCCGCATCAATCATCCGTTTGCGAATCCGTTTGCGCAAACCCGAAGTCACGCGTTCCAACTTGCGGCTGATGGTGGACTCGTGCACCCCTTGCAGTTTGGCGATTTCGGCCAGAGTGCGGCGGTCAAGATAGTAGGCCGCAAGCAGAAAGCGATCCTCGGCGGAAAGCGCCGTCAACTCCTCCGCAGCCGCTATTTCGGCACGAGGATCGGTGACGCTAACATCCGGCTCTGTGGCTTCAAACTGCTGGCCCTCGTCCAACGCGGCGTCCAGACTAGTCTCGCGCCGGTTCGCCCGGTACAGATTGACATATTCCTGCGCGACCACCGTTCGCAGCCATCCCTGCAGAGAACCCCGCCCCTGATAGGAACGAAGCTTGGAAGTCCGCTGCTGCCCCTTGCCGTCGACACCGTAGAGCGCCGCGTATAGCGAGTCCGCCAAAGCGCGCGCGGCACTTTCTTCCTTTGCGATCTTGTATGCCGACTCGTACAACGTGCCGCGATAACGGTTGAGGAACACTTCCCACGCCCGGTTGTCCCCGGCGGCGCACGCGCGCGCCAGCGTCAATTCCTCCAGGTGCAAGGTTGCAAGGAAATTACGCACCGCGATTTCCGATGCGGCATTACGCCACTGACCCACGACCTCCGCAAGAATTTCCGCCAGATCGGCCGCTGAAATACCAAACTGTCTCGCCGCGCTCTCCTCGTAGTGATGGGCAGAGAACTCCCCAATAACCGCCACCACCTGCGGATCGAGCGGAGCGAAAGCTGGGGCACAGGCCATTGGGCGAATCGTATCAATTCGGGTGCAAGAAGAACACTGTCCAGCGTTCTCTGGTTAGAAGAGACGCTCCAGCGCCTCTGGAGGTCAACCGTGAATCTCAGAATTCTGGCGTCGTTCGCATCGGCTATGCTGGCGGCGACCTTCGCCGCTGCCGGAAACACTGTTCATTCGGAACTGCATGTCTTGCCGCCGGTTACCAAAGGAAATCTCAGCATCTTTCCGGTTGTCGGAGGCGCGGAGAACGACACCGCCCGCCTGCTTACACTCGACGAAGGTCTGCGCATCGGCTCAGTGGTCGTAACCGAGGCGGGCTCGCTTCAGGGATTGGTGCGACGCGGGTCGCCCGCGCGGCAATCTGGGGCGGAAGTGAACCGGCTGGTCTTGATTAACAACTCCGACCGTCCTCTGCTGCTGCTGGCAGGTGAGGTGCTGACGGGCGGCAAGCAGGACCGGGTAATCGGCGTGGATCGGATCGTTTCGCCGAAGTCGGGACCCATCGATCTGTCGGTATTCTGCGTTGAGCCGAGACGCTGGGTCGCGTCGTCGGATCAGTTCAGCAGCATGAGTTCGGCGATGGTGCAACCCAGCGTGCGGACCCCGGCGATGGCGGAGCACGACCAGCAGAGCGTGTGGGCAGAGGTCGCTTCCGCGCTGGGAGGCATGGCGAAAGCTGTTCCGCAAGCCGCCCCAACCATGCGTGCGTCCAGTTCCTATGCCAAAGCAATGGAAAATCCCGACGTACAGAAGAGAGTGACTTCCGTCGCCGCCGATTACGACGGCATGTTGCGCGAGTTGAAGAAGGAGGAAGCGAAAGGCGTAGTCGTCGCCATCAATGGGCGCATCATGTGGGCCGATGTCTTCGCCAGCACCGAATTGCTGGAAAAGTATTGGCAGAAGCTTATCCGGTCCTACGCTGCCGATTCACTGACAACCGCCAGCGAACATGGCCAAGCCGATCAGAAGGCGGCACAGGTATTTCTGGACCAGCTTCACGGAAATCGCGAAGTCACGGACACGGAACCCGGTCTGTACCGTCGCACCGAAATCAGCGGGGATGGTTATCGTGTGTTCACCTTAACCTCGCTGGTCTCAAAGCCGGAATACACCGTCCACCTCGCCAAGATGGCATACAGCGGCAACGAGCGGCCAGGAGTGTATCCGATAGGAGATCGCTTCTAGCGGAAGTCTTCGCGGCAGCATTATCGCTTCAGCTTCTTGGACCGGGAAGCCTTAACGGTTTGGTCAATCTGACGGGAAGTCAGTGTACTCGCCCCGCCGTGCTCGGACTCCTCAGCGATGACTCTTAAGACTTCGGGCTCGGGCGCAGCGAGCTTAACGTAGTCGCGGATGGGCAGCCGCTCGGGCCTTAGCGGCAATCGGCCGAGTGCGGCGAAGTTCCTGCCACTGCAGGGCGATATCTGCGAGCGGTATCGCGAAGGCGACGCACATCCACACCACGGCTTCGTCCACGGGAGGTTTGAGGTTTTCCCAGCCGGTAACGCCCAGGATCACGCGCACTTCGAGAAAGACCAACGCAACCGCAAAGCTGCGCGTCATCCATTGGCGATGCTGCTGGACCTTGCCTTTGAGAATGAAGGCTAAGGCTATGCCGGTGGTGAGCATCCACAAGACTGCGTCAGCCCCAGCGGCAATGCTGAACGAGCGCGCCCCGCCCGTTCGCTCCTGAAAGTACTGTATGTAGAAGCCGAGCGGCGCGGCGATGAATACGCCGGCCACATAAAAGCGCCCGGCGACGCGATGAAACTTGGCGTAACGCTGGCGCAGGCGATCGGAGAACTGCATAGGCCCCAGCAAAAGCGCACAGGCGCCTGCCAGACCATGCGGCAACAACTTCCATTTGAAAGGCTGGTAGTGTTGCCACACTGGATCGCTTGCGTCGATCAGAAAGTGTTCGTTATGGCGCAGAACATAAGCGACCATCAGGGCGATGAACGCAAACAGAACATACTTCGAGCGCAGCCAAGAGATGCGTTGCGACGGCATTGATGCTGTAGCCAAAGTAAAGCTCCTGGATGTCCGGGGGTTAGAGAACTAGTTGCCGGACTATACACCAAAAAGGCGTTGTAAATACAGAAGAATAAACGCCGTAGCGGGTGTTTTTTAGTGCCCCCAGCGAGCCCCACTTCGTGGCCACTTTCCGACGTTCGGAGCACCCACTTTCTTCCAATGCTCATTCTGGCCGGAGGTGGCGCATTGCGCACGAATTATTTTCCGCCCTGTCGATTTCGCAGCTGTGCGAGCGACATATCAGTGAGGGGACAGAAACCATGATAGCGATGCAGCCAGACCCTCGGAGAGAAGCCATGTGCGAAGCAAATACTTGGGCGCAAACACCTACGTGGGCGATTGCCGGATCCGAACTGCTTCCAGCAATCGAGCTATGCCACGATTCGCGAAGCAGCTCCGATCAGAAATTTGCCGACGCACTGCTGTTCGACGCTGGTCGGCCGGGGATCCACGAGATGGAAGACGTGCGCCGGGTCAGTGCGCGGCTGTTTCCGCATAACCTGCCGCAGTTGGCGAGTTTGACGTACGCGGCGGTTTGCGTCGAGGCCCGTCATGCTGGTGGAGATTTCTACGACTTCTTCGACCGGGGTGCGCATCGGCTGGGTTTCGTTATCGGCGATGTTTCCGGCAAGGGAATGGCATCGGCGCTGGTAAGAGCGACCCTGCAGGCGAGCCTGCGAACCGTGACCAAGCTGGGTGTCGATGACCTCGAGCAGTCGTTGACGCTGGTGAATCGTCTGCTATTTGAAAGCACGCCCGAGCCGATGTATGCGACCCTATTTTTCGCAGAGTACGACGAGACCGCTCGCAAGATTCGCTACGTAAACTGTGGACATCCGGCGCCTCTGCTCTACGGTCAGCATCGTGTTTCGCGGCTGGATACGACGTCGCAGGTGCTGGGATTGTTTAGCGATTGGAAAGGCTCGATTGGCGAGGTGCAGCTTAAAACCGATGACACTCTGCTGCTTTACACGGACGGTATCACCGAGGCAATGAATGACGCCGGCGAGGAATTTGGCGAAGTCCGGCTGCTGGCAATGTTGGAAACGCAGAACGGGCCACTGCCTGCCCTCCTGCAACAGTGCGTGCATAAGGTTTGCCGGTTCGGAGCGAGCGATCAGCGTGACGATCTTACCCTGGTGGCTTTGCGAGGCCTCGAACTTTGAGTGGGTAGAAGCGAGGAATTTCGGCCACACTATTTCGCCTCTTTCCTGCCAGCTCGTCACCTGAGCGGCCGAAAATTGCGTGATTTTAACGGTTTCTCTTGACATGTGCCCGGATTCGCAAGTAAATACTGGCGCCACAGGTTCTGACCTGGCGAGGAGCGAGCCATGAACAAAGGGGATCTGGTTGAGAAAATCGCAGCTGCCCAGGGGATCAGCAAGACCGCTTCGGGGGGCGCGATTGACACCATAATTGATGCGGTAACTGCGGCGCTGAAAAAAGGCGACCGTGTGACCTTAGTGGGATTCGGCACCTTCTCTGTCTCCCAGCGTAAGGCGCGCAACGGACGTAATCCCCAGACCGGAGGCGTCATTAAGATTGCGGCGCGGAAAGTTGCCAAGTTTACCCCCGGCGTCGATCTGAAGAAGGCCGTCAACAAGAAGTGACCCAGGCAATTTCGTTCAAGCAAGCGCACAGAACCGGCGACACTGGCAACAGGTGGTTGCGAAAGCAGCTTGCCTGCAAACCGGTGAACGCGGCAGCCCTGACAAAGTTGCCACGGCGCAAGTAAACACAATCCTGCTCGTCACTTGCGATGGCTCCGAATCGTTGGGACGCATGGTGAATCCAATGTGTGACTGCTGAATGTGCCAGGGCCGCGATTGCCGCGGCTGTTAGGTTTCCGCTACAATGAGGGTTTGCCACCAGCCAGTCAGGGAGTCTCTATGAAAGCAGCCATCCATCCGGCTTATGAAGAAGTACGCGTGCACTGTGCATGCGGTAACACATTTATGACCCGTTCCACCCACAAGGGCGACATCAACGTGGAAATCTGCTCTGCGTGCCATCCGTTCTTCACCGGTAAACAGAAACTGGTGGACACCGCGGGCCGGGTCGAGCGCTTCCGCCGCAAGTACGCCAAGAGCGATGCGGGCAAGGCCGAGGCGGCCAAGACCGAGGCGGCGAAAGTCGAAGCCGCAAAGAACTAACGTTTTGCAGAGGGTTGAAGCGAGAGCCTCCGCTGCGGCGGAGGCTTTTTGCTGCGTTTGATCTTCAGTAATTCAGCCTTCGATTACAATCGAACCGTGCACAAGTACTTCACCATTCCGGCTGAGCGTATCGCGCCGGCAGACGCCCGTGTGCCCGCCTCGGTGTCGCTCGGCGGGGTCGAAATTCGTCCCGCTACGGTGCTGGCACCCATGGCTGGTATCACCGATACCGTCTTTCGGCGCTTCATTCGCAACCTTGGCGGGTGTGGCTTGATGATGACCGAGTTCACCTCGGCTGACGGCATCATCCGCCACAAGGACAAGAAGGCCAAGCAGTATCTGACGTTCTACGGCAACGAGCACCCGATTTCGGCGCAACTGTTTGGGAGCGATCCGGCGACATTGGCCGAGGCGGCGCGCGTCGTCGAGGCGCTGGGCTTCGATCTCGTCGACCTCAACCTCGGTTGTCCGGCGAAGAAGGTCGTCAAGTGCAACGGCGGCTCGGGGCTGCTGCGCGATCTGCCGCTCATCAAGAACATATTCGAGTCGGTGCGGGCGGCAGTAAAGATTCCCTTCACGGTGAAGTTCCGCGCGGGTTGGAGCGACAAAGAGATCGTCCACGTCAACTTGGCGAAGATTGCTGAGGAATGCGGGCTTGCCGCGGTGGCGCTACACGCTCGCACCCGTGAGCAGGGTTATAGCGGGCAGGCGCAGTGGGAGTGGATTGCCGCCGTCAAGGACGCAGTCAAGATTCCGGTGATCGGCAACGGTGACGTGCGCTCGCCCGAAGACGCCGCCGCCATGGTGGCGCAAACCGGATGCGACGCGGTAATGATTGGCCGCAGCGCAGCGTCGAATCCGTGGATCTTCCGTCAGATTGAGCAGTACACGCATACCGGATCGTACGACCTTCCCAGCGATGCCGACCGCTACCAGATGATCCGCACCTACTTCAGCATGCTGGTGGAAGAGAAAGTGGGCGGCGCGGAAGGGAAGATGAAACAGTTCGCGGCGTGGTTCACCCATGGCGTGCCCCATGGCGCGCAGCTACGCAAGGCGGTCTATGAGTCGAAAAGCGAGATCGAGATTCTCGACGCGGTGGATCGCTTCTTCGAAGCTCTGCTCGGCGGGCAAATTCCGAGCGCGGCGCACGGCGTTGCGGACGAGTTAAGCACTGCGGCGGTGCCGGCGTAAGAGCCATCGAGAACGGCCATTCTCCCAATCGAGCCCGATGTCCTATTCTCCCAGCCAAGCGCCGTAGGGACGCAGCCGCTCAATGTGGTCGCAGATGATTTTGCAAGCGCCCATGATCGGTACGGCTAGGATCAGCCCCATCGCTCCCCAAAGCCATCCCCAAAACAGCAGCGAGATGGTGACCGCCAGCGGATTCAGTTGCAGACGCTTACCCAGGATCTTGGGATAGAGCACATTCATGGCGATCAGGTGCAGCCCCAGCACCACCAAAACGATGATCAGGAATACTCCGGTGGTCAGGTGCCCCAAATCAGCAATGAGCGGCGGAATGACGGCCAGGAGAACGCCGAGATAAGGAACCAGGCTTAGAAATCCGCTGATGGCGCCCAGGAAGTAGAAATAGGGCAGGCCCATCATCCCGAACACGGCGATGCTGCACACGCTCAGGAAGACGCCAATGATGAAGTTGCCCACGATGAACGAGCGGATCATGCGTGCGATCAGCCCTAGCATCACGTAGGCAGTGTTTCGGTTCTCCATGCTGAACAGCATTACGGAGGCGGAGCGCACATGGTCTTGCCAGCTCAGCATAAAGAAAACCAGGAACGGTACGAAGGTGACGGTCAACACCAATTCCGACACCGAGCTGGCATTCCGGCTGACCAGGTCAGTCCAGTCGCTGGACTGGCGGACCGTCACCGTCTTCTTGTCGGCCTCCGATGAAGGTAGCACTGTCTCGGTGGTGCGCTCGATCTGTTCAGCTTCCTCGCGCAGGCCGCCCATCATCTGCTGGATCCTGGCCTTGTATTGCGGTAACTCCTGCATGAACGACAAGGCCCGACTGTAAGAGAGATACGTTGCTGCGCCCATGGCAATCACAAGCAACAGCACGGCGGCCAGCGACGCCAAGGCATGGGGTATGCCAAACCTGGTGAGCAGATCAACCAGCGGCGCCAACACGAATGCAATCAGGATGGCCACCAGTATGACGGTGAGGATGAGCTTGCCGACGTAGAGCATGGTTAAGACGGCCGCGATCGCCAGGATGAGCATCGCTGCTGCCTGCACCCGCAGAATGCGACGACGCTCCAGTTCGGCAACCGTTGAGCGGTTAATCGACACCTGCGGAATGGGAGCGGGACCACCGGCTGCGTTGGCATCCACATCGGGGTCGCCGTGCTGAGTCGGGTCTGACTCTAGATTGTCCAGCAGCTTTTCTGCCATTTCGCCCATAGTACTCGTATAAGCCTAGGATTCCGAACATGATACTTTTGCTGTGCCAAAGATGGGAAATACTTTTGCAACGACGCAGCTTGTTGATCAACCACGCCGCATCCTGGCTTTGGATTTCGGCACCCGCAACATTGGCCTCGCTGTCAGCGATGAACTGGGGATCACGGCCCAGGGCCTGCCAACGCTACGCCGCAGCAACAAACGCAATGACCTTGATCACTTGCGACGTGTGATCCGGGAATTCCACATCGCCGAGCTGGTGATGGGACTGCCTCTGCGCATGAGCGGAAGCGAGGGTATCCAGGCAGAGAAGGTGCAGGTGTTCGCTGAAGAATTGCGCCGCAGATTCAAGCTGCCGGTCCACCTCTTCGACGAGCGCTTGACGTCGGTGGAAGCCAACCGGCTATTACGTGAAACCGACATGAGTATTCGCGGCCGCGCAGGGGTGGTGGACCAATTGGCAGCCGTGCTCATCCTGCAATCGTTCCTGGAATTTCGGAAAAATAGAACCCTGTAGCCGATCCGCTCTTTTCGTTGCTGAGCAGCGCACAACTACCGTTCTTCATCTAAACTGCTGTATTCCATGCGAACGTTTTTCACACTAGTGGCGGCGCTGATGCTTGCCTTTGCTGTCTGGTTTGCGTGGGCAGCCTTGCTGCCCCTGAAACCTTCGGAGACGAAGTTCGTTTTGCTGCGACCGGGCTGGAGCACGCGTCACATCGCGCAAGATCTGCAACGCGAAGGTGTCATTCGCAGTTCCGCCGCATTTCTCATGGTGCAGTACGGCAAGGGACTGAAGACCCTCAAGGCTGGCGAGTACAAATTCGATGAGCCGGCCAGCGCTTTGGAGGTGTGGCGCCGCCTGGTGCGCGGCGATGTCTATGCACGCACGGTCATCGTCCCAGAAGGCTACAACATGTTCGATATTGCGGCCGCCGTGGAGCAGGCGGGCCTGGGTCCGGCTGCCGATTTCATCACCGCTGCCAAGGGAGATGTATTTCTACTACGCGGGATCGATCCCAGCGCGCAGTCGCTAGAGGGATATCTGTTTCCCGACACCTACCAGTTCACTCGCATCGATACGGCTCATGATATGGCGGCAGCGATGGTGCACCGCTTTCGCCAGGAAGCGCAGAAGATCGGACTGCTGGGCAATACCGATACGCATCGCATCGTAACCATGGCCTCCATCGTGGAGAAGGAAACCGCTGTGCCGGGAGAGCGCCCGCTGGTGGCGAGCGTGTACTACAACCGGCTGGCCCGAAACATGGCTCTGGGGGCCGACCCCACCGTGGTTTACGCAGCCCTGCTGGCCGGGCGTTATCGCGGCACCATCTACCAGTCGGACCTGCAATCTGAGTCGCCGTATAACACTTACAAATATCCTGGGATGCCCCCTGGCCCCATTGCGAACCCTGGAGTGGCATCTTTGCGGTCCGCAATGCATCCGGCGCAAAGCGACTTCCTCTACTTCGTTAGCGACAACAATGGGCATCATCGTTTCGCGCGCACCATGGAAGAACATGCGCGCAATGTCGCAGCCTATCGCCGGGCAGTGACCACCGCACAGTAGGGAGACGATGCGCTATTAGGCAAGCATCAAACTGAGAGTTTAGCTTGTTTTGCGAAACCTGTTGAAATTAGGGCCGCACTATATACTGAATGATTCCTATCGATCGGCGCGCCCCGATCCACTATGAGACGATCCCGACTTCTCGCCGCTGTTTTCCTTGCCATCCTCCTGGCTGGAGAAACGGGATGTTTGTTCCGCACCCGCGTGGTGGAAATGCGGACCAGCACCGCCAAGCTGCAGACCGCCACCAAGCAGGAGTTGGTGGACCGCATCAACCACGAAGCCTCGCAGATCAAGACCCTCAATGCCACTGTGGAGATTGCTGCATCGGTGGGTGGAGAAAAGAAAGGCAAAGTTACCGACTACCAGGAAATCACCGGCTACATTCTGGTACGCAAGCCTGACATGCTGCGCATGATCGGTCTGTTTCCCCTGGTGCGTAATAAAGCTTTTGACATGGTTAGCGATGGAAGTCGCTTCAAACTATCCATTCCGGCAAAGAACAAGTTCTACGTGGGCAGCGCCCAAGTCGCCAGACCCGCGGGCAATCCGCTGGAAAACCTGCGGCCGCAGGTCATCTACAACGCTCTGTTGTTGCCTGAAATCGACAAAGACGAAATTGCCGTCTTGGAAAACGATACCGAAACCATCGTGGATGCGAAGACCAAGAAACTGGTCCAGCAGCCGGATTATGTTATCGACATCATCCGCCGCTCCGACTCCGACACCGGCTGGTACTTGTACCGCAAGATCATATTCGAGCGCGTGAACCTGGTCCCGCATCACCAGATCATTTACGATACCGCGGGCGAGATCGCTACCGACGCCACCTATCAGGTCTATCGAGACTATGGCGGAGTCAACTTTCCAAGTGTGATTGAGATCGACCGTCCCCAGGAGGAATACACCATTCGGCTGACAGTTGATAAGTTGGTGATCAACGAGCCCCTCAGGGATGATCAATTCGCCTTGCAGCCGCCGCCGGGCTCACAACTGGTAGATCTCGATCAACCCCAGAATGCTTCCGCCAAGAGCGCACCGAGTCCACCGCAAAAGCATTAACGGCCGGTCGACGTTCTCGGCCGAATACTATGGGCCGAGCGGAACGGCAGGGTCTGGCGCCCATTGATGCAAGCGGCTTCTCAATAAGACACTTGGTTGAACAACTGAGGATTCCCTATGTCTAGATTTCTGGCTTGTGTCTGGATTTGTCTAGTCGCTTGCCTCTTGGGCGCGGCCGGACAAAGCGCGCCGGTTGCAACCGAAGGCGACTACGTGGCCCAAAACTTTCACTTCCGTTCGGGAGAAGTGATGTCGAGCCTGCGCTTGCATTACACCACCTTCGGCACACCGCAACGTGATGCCAGCGGCCGCGTAACGAATGCCGTCATGGTGCTCCACGGAACCACTGGCTCGGGCAGGCAGTTCGTCTCCCCGCAGTTCGCGGGCGTGCTGTTTGGGCCGGGGGAATTACTCGACGCAACTCGCTACTACATCATCCTGCCGGATGGAATCGGGCATGGGAAGTCAAGCAAACCAAGCGATGGGCTGCACGCCGGCTTTCCGCATTACGACTACGACGACATGGTGGCGGCGCAGCATCAACTGCTGGTTGATGGACTGAAGGTAAACCATCTGCGCCTGATCATTGGCACCTCGATGGGCTGCATGCACTCGTGGGTATGGGACGAAACCTATCCTGACTTCATGGACGCGATGATGCCGCTGGCATGTTTGCCGGTGCAGATCGCCGGACGCAATCGCATGATGCGCAAGATGGTCATGGATGCAATTCGCCAAGACCCGGCGTGGCAGAACGGCGAGTACAAGTCGCCTCCGCCAGGGTTGAAGACCGCACTCGATGTCTTGCTGGTCATGCGCAGCAGCCCACTGCAGATGCAGAAGCAATAT
Source organism: uncultured Acidobacteriaceae bacterium (assembly GCA_963720135.1). GTDB lineage: Bacteria > Acidobacteriota > Terriglobia > Terriglobales > Acidobacteriaceae > Bog-257. The sequence goes on along the minus strand of CAVREJ010000013.1, from coordinate 198,317 downwards.
CCCACGCGCGACGCCGCCGACACGTATCTGGACAACTTTATTCGCACCCGCATGGCTTCCACCGATGCCAACGACTTTCTCTACGCTTTCGATGCTTCGCGCAACTACGATCCATCGCCGAATCTGGAGAAGATTCGTGTGTCGGTGATGACGGTCAACTCCGCCGACGATTTCATCAATCCGCCGGAACTGGGGATCATGGAAGTCGAAATTAAACGCGTTGCTAAAGGCAAATATGTGCTGTTGCCAATTAGCGATCAGACCCGCGGCCACGGAACGCATACGCTGCCGGCGATCTGGAAGGGTTATTTGCAGGAACTGCTGGCTGAGTCGCAGCCCCAATTCAGTTTTTTTTTGCTATGACACAATGTAGGATTCCCACAATGTGGCAATAGCCTGCTATGTTTTGTGAAGGGGCACGGCTTCAGCCGTGCCATAACCTCCTGTGCGTCGTGCCGGCTTTAGCCACTGACGGCCTTCAGCATTGGACCGAAGGGCAAGTCCTCTCAGGGCGGAAGCCCAACTGTCCACGCCCCATGTCACGGCACGGCCGAAGAGAGTGGCGTCCCTGAAGGGACTCGTTTACCTTTACCACTTTACCCCGGGCTTACCCCCGGGGCTAAAACAAATGCCGCCCCTGCGAGGCTGGACTTGGCGCACTCGTTCCATCGAGCTAACTTGAAAATGAGTTCTCACGCAGAGGCACGGCTGAAGCCGTGCCCTTTCAAAGATTCATGTCTTTAGGATCCAAACGGATGAACGATCCACCTGAAGCGGCGCTCCAGCCGATACACCGAATGCTGGTCCGCACCCTTATTCCCCCTGGCCGCTGCCCACGGCAAGAGTCGGCACCCCTTGTTTGCGCATCCGGTCGTTCAGCGCGGGGACGTCCGCTCGCACAATTTCCTGCCAACTCGCCAGTTGCGTGTTCAGTCGAGAGTGCAGTTCGTCGAAAACCAGCAACTGCTGCGCAGTGGGCGCCCCGTCGACCCCCTGTATCAGGTCATTGAAGCTGGCATACTGTTCGTTGAGCTCGTTGGGATAGCGCAGGTTGCCTTCCGAACTCTTCATCTTGACCTGCATCAAGTTCTCTTCCACCGGCGTCATCTTCTGATCGAGTGCGTGTGCCGCGGAAATAACTTCGTTGCTGGAAGAGCTTTCCCCAGCCCATTTCTGCAGAGTCTGCAAATTGGTGCGCAGCTCGCGTATCTGGTTGACCGCCCGATGCAGCGTGTCGATGTCCTGCTGTACTTTGAGCGCAAGATCGAGCTGCTTTTGCATGTCCGCGGCGGTCACCGAGTTCTGTATCCGGGGATCGAGCTTCACCTCTAACGACGCGGTCTGGCTTCGGCCTTTGACGGTGAGCTTGACCTGGTAGGCGCTGGCAATCACCAGCGGACCTCGTGGCGGCTCGCCGGAATAGAAGGCGCCTGGAATCTGGACGGGGGAATCGTAGCGGAAGTCCCAAGCGAAGCGGTTCATGCCCGCAGCGGCGGGAAGCAGGTCCGCTGGCGGCTCGCGGTCGGGCCACTCGGGCGGCTGCTCCTGTTCGTTTTCCTTGTGATTGGAGAGCCTGCGTACCCGCTTGCCTTGGGCGTCGAAAATCTCAATCGTGATCTCTTCCTTCTGTGCCGGCTTGGATTTCAGATAGTAATAAAGGACCGCGCCTTTGGGCGGGTTCTCCCCCACCGGACGTTTGCGATCCACTTCGTCGGGGAAGTGCAGGCGAATTGCTGTCGAAGGTTGATAGAGGTGGAAATCGTCAGCAGCAACCGCGGACTTCTCTTGCCGCAGCGGGCTAACGTCATCAAGTATCCAGAAGGCCCGGCCGTGGGTCGCGGCGATCAGGTCATCATCTTTGACGGCCAAGTCGTGGATCGGCGTGGTCGGCAGGTTCAACTGCAGCGACTGCCAATGCGCGCCATCGTCGGCAGAGAAATAAACTCCGGTTTCTGTGCCAGCGTAGAGCAAGCCCTTCATCTTGGGATCTTCACGCACAGCTCGCACGTAAGAGCCGACCGGTATGCCGTCGGTGATGCGAGTCCAACTCTTGCCGAAGTCGTGGGTCTTGTAGATCAGCGGATTGAAATCGTCGAGCTTGTGGCGGTCAATCGCCGCATACGCGGTGCCGGCGTCATGGCGCGAAGCATCGATGATGCTGACCATGCTCCACTCCGGCATATCTTTCGGCGTGACGTTCTCCCAGGTCTTACCGTCATCGCGCGTGAGCTGAATCAAGCCGTCATCGGTTCCCGCCCAGAGCATTCCTTTCTGCAATGGCGATTCTGCGAGCGCGAATACGGTGTCGTAATACTCGACGCTCGTAATGTCCAAGGTGATATCGCCGCCGGAAGGCTTTTGCTTGCTTTTATCGTTGCGCGTCAGATCAGGGCTGATGGGGTTCCAACTGCGGCCCTGGTCGCTACTTTTGAGCACGAACTGCGATGCGCTATAGATCACGTTGGAGTCGTAGGCCGACACCAGCACCGGCTCGGTCCACTGAAAACGATACTTAAGTTCGCCCGCGCCGTTGCCTGAAGTATCGAGCGGGTAAGGCGACACATCTTGTATTTGGTTGGTGCGGTGATCGTAGCGGGTAATGGTAGATCCGTCCGAACCCGCGTAGACAATCTCGGGATCGCGAGGATCGGGCGAGATATATCCGCTCTCGCCGCCGCCAACTTCATACCAATCCTGGCGTGCGATCACCCCGTCATCCGACTGGCTGGCGATGGCAACCGTGCTGTTGTCCTGCTGCGCTCCGTACACGCGATACGGCCAGTGATTATCGACGGCAACATGGTAGAACTGCGCGGTCGGCTGATTGTTCTGCTGCGTCCACGTCTTTCCGCCGTCCACTGAAATCGTGGCCCCGCCGTCGTTGCTATTGATCAGACGCTGCGGATTGGTGGGATCGATCCAAAGGTCATGATGGTCGCCGTGCGGCGCTGGCAACAACGTGAAAGTCTTTCCGCCATCCGTGGAGCGGAAGGCGCCGGTGTTCAACACATACACCGTGTCGGCCTGTTTTGGATCGGCAAAGACGTGATTGAAATACCAGGCCCGCTGGCGATAGCGTTCGTCGTCGTTGACGCGCGTCCAGGAATTGCCGGCATCGTCGGAGCGATAGAGTCCGCCTTCTTTTGCTTCGATGAGCGCATACACTCGATTGGAGTCTGCTCCCGAAACTGAAATGCCGATGCGTCCTAGATCTCCTTCCGGAAGACCATGGCCCTGCAGTTGCTTCCAGGTGAGTCCGCCGTCCACGGATTTGTAGAGGCCGCTGCCCCGGCCGCCGCTATTGAAGTACCAGGGCTGGCGCCGTACCTGCCATAGCGCAGCGTAAACGACACTGGAGTTTTTGGGATCGAATACCACTTCAACCGCGCCCGTATTGTCGTCCTTGTAGAGGACCTTCTGCCAAGTCTTGCCGCCGTCGGCGGTGCGGAAAACGCCGCGTTCGGAGTTCGGGCCCCACGCATGCCCTAAGGCAGCGACTAGGACAATGTCAGGATTGCGAGGGTCGATGATCACGGCTCCGATGTGGCGCGTGTCTTTCAGGCCTACGTTGTTCCAGGTCTGGCCGGCGTCGGTTGACTTGTAAACTCCGTCACCATAAGAGATGTTGCCGCGCAGGCAGGCTTCGCCGCTGCCGGCGTAAAGGATGTTGTGGTCGGAATCGGCCACCGCGATGGCGCCGATGGAGGAGATGTCCTGATGGTCGAAGGTTGGAGTCCAGCTGAGGCCGCCATTGGTGCTCTTGAAAATTCCTCCGGCGACTGCACCGAAATAATAGGTGTTGGGGTCGCCGGGGACTCCGGTGACGGCCAACACGCGGCCGCCACGAAAGGGCCCGATCTGCCGCCACTTCATGCCCCCGACAAGCGCAGGATTGACCTGTGCAAGTCCGCTCACTGCAAACCACACGAACACCATCGCGCAAAGCGCAAGCAGGCGACGCATCGACAATCCTCCCTTGTTGGGAAACCCGTCATGGTACCGGGAAAGCAGGAGAAGGTGCAAGAAATCACTTGGCAATGACAAAGGGGCTATTCGCCCGGACGGCGCCAAACCATCCTTAGGTCTGAGTGGGATTAATACGCTCGGGCCTGAGTTTTCTCTCATGGGAATTTCACCAAATAGGGTTATACTTGCCAGCACTCACTTGGGCATCCAGCCCAGGAGGTGCTCGGACGATGCGTTTCCGTGTACTGATCTTGACCGTCCTGGTTTTGTCCTGTGTGGTTCAGCTGCAGGCCAGTCCGCAATTCGGCGATCCCCGCATCATCGTCAACAACAACCATGATCCGCTTGGCCTATGCACGCCGATGCCGGTAGGGAATGATTTCAGCTTCAATGCCAATGGTTCCGGTGGTGGCCAATTCTGCTTCACGAATGATAGTGGCGACAATTGGACCTCGCTTGAAATCGAAACGCGCGGAATCCCGCCTGAGAACACAATCTTATGTGGAGGCAGCGCCTTCGCTACTTGCATGGTGCAGCCCCACGAAGAAAACGGCTTCACGATCATCGACTTTTCCGGTGGCGGCGGAATCGCGAATGGAGACGATTTTACGATCGATCTGGGAACTTCCGGTTGGCGCCCGAATGAGACATTCCTGGCCTTTGCCAACCCCGAGCCCAGTACGTTGAGCCTTTTCGTAATCGGCCTGGCGCCGCTATTGGTACGCCGAGTCAGAAACAGGTGAGATCAGAGACCGCGGCCCGGCAGCATTTGTAACGACGTCGCTTCAAGTGGTGCTTACCGTCTGCTGTCTCGCTGCGGCCGCCTTTCGCGCGATCAACAGGAAGCCATGCGCGGTGGCGTCTCTCTCCAGAGTTTGCAGGCGAGCGCGCCCAGCGCTGGCCTTCTCTGATTCCATCTCAATTTCTCCCAGAGCCAGCGTGGCTTCGAACTGAAGTTTCAACAAGTGGTTCTTTGCCGCTTCCGAGAACGCCTTTCCCAGGCTGTCCATGGCCTCAGATTGATCGCGCTGCTTGCCTGAGGCTGCCCGTATGCGGGCCGCCGCGATGCCCACCTCGACCTCGACCGGCACGCGGAGAGCAGGGTCCTTGATTTGTGCCGTGAGAGTGTTGGCATGCGCGATGGATTCGTTTGCCTTGGAAAGCTGCCCCTGTGCCAAGTACGATCGCGCGAGAACTGTCTCGGCCTGCGCCTCCTTGTCGACGATGCCCTTGCTTCGAAACTCCGCGGCAGCGGACCGAGCACTGGCTTCGCTGTCCGCCGATCGGCCTTGGTCCAGCGACAATTCCGCAAGCGCCAGCCGGTTCTCCGCCGTGGGCTCGCCGATAGCTTCCCGGATCGACAACGCTTGCTGCTCCATCTTTTGCGCGGTCGCAAGATCGCCCTGCTCTGCCAGGACTTCTCCCAGATCAGAGCGGGCGTAGGCCGAGCCTGACTTGTCGCCAAGGTCGTCGTACATTCGCAGAACCTGCTGATACTTGGCTGTGGCGCCCGCCAAATCTCCCTTCTCGTGCAGAATCTCGCCCATATTGTTGAGCACCGTTGCCTCGTGGCCCTTGTCGTTCACTTCCCTCAGCATGTCCAACGCCTGTTCGTACAGCTTTTCTGCGCCATCCAAGTTTCGCTGCTTCTGTAGCTGGGCTCCCAGGTTGCTTAGCGTAGTCGCGGCTAGTCCCTTGGCTCCGATTGCGCGGTAAATTCCTATCGCCTCTCGATACTTGGTCTCCGCTGCAGCCAGATCGCCCCGCCCTTGGAACACGTCTCCAATATTGTTCAAAGTAGAAGCTTCGGCGGCTTTATCACCGCTTCGCTGGTAGATCTCCAGCGCTTGTTTATACAGAGGCAAGGCGGCGGAGAAGTCTTGTTGCTCCAGCAGGGCCCCCGCTTCCACGGACTGCGCTTCGGCCAGCATCAGTTTTCTCTCCTGTACACGCGCTTTTTCCTCTGCTCTCGTGGCAGCGGACTGCTGCAGCTTCCAATCGCCCAACAGTTTGTAAGCGTAGGCTTCACTCAAATCGATGCGCGGGTCATCGCGGCTAGGAGCCGGAAGCGCCCGTAACTGGCCGATCGTGGCAAGCGCGTCGTTCCCCTGGCTGGCTCCTCTCTGCGCTTCCGCCAGCCGCAGCCCGTATTCCAGATTATCGGGATAGTCGTGCCACAGCGTCTGATACAGCTTGATCGCCTCGGGCCACTGGTTCGACAACTCGAAATATCGCGCTTGCACCGAAAGCTTGTCCTCCGGCGACAGTTTGTCGGAAAGATCTACGGCCTTCTTGGCTTCCTCTTGCGCCTTTTGGTCGAAGCCGAGGAAGTTTAAAGCCTCCGCCAGCGCAGAATGCGCCATCGCAGAGTCCGGCTCCGCTGCCACAGCCTGCTCCAGCAGCGTTCGCGCTGCCGCCGCATCGAATATCTGCAACTTCGCCAGACCTTCTGAATACAGTCGCGCAACTTCGGGATTGATCGGCATCGAAGCAGTGACCGCCGCAGCCTCAGTCGGCGAAATGGCAGCTTCCACCCCCAACTTTTCGCGCAGCGTCTCCCCTGCGCGGACCGCCAGCTCATCCATCTGACCTTCGCTGCCCTTTACAGAAAAAGACGCCAAGGTTTCACCGCTCGCGGCGTCCTGGAGTCTCAAATCCAGCCGCAAATCGCCTCCGTCCAACGGCGTGTACGAACCCATCACAACATCGTCAACATTCAGATGTTTGCGGATCCTAGCCAGAGTTGCGGCACTATAGCCGTCCGCATCCTTCAAGCCCAAGTCAATCTTCATCTGATTGATGGGATCGCCAGGAACTGTAAGCAGCTTGTCACCGGCGGCGAGTTCCGTATTAAGGTAAGTAGAGAGCGCGGTGGAACGCCATGCCTCTTCGGGACGCTGAGACACATTTTGAAAGCCCAGGACAGCTACCGAACGTCGTTGCTTGACGCCAGGCAGGCGAGAGGTTTGGCCACCGATCGGCGAGGTGCGCCACAGCCTGTAACCCAGCGCGCCGCCCAGCAAAATCAGCAAGCCGACCGCGGCCCAGATTAGCCAAACTCGCGGAGAGGATGGTCCGGGTTCCCGCACGGGCGGTGAGGCGGGCGGCTGCGCGACGCCGACATCCGGTACGGGGCTGACGATGACATTGCTTGCAGCAGGCGCGGCGGTTGTTGGTGCCACCACCGTGCTTGCTTGCCTTGCCAGCACGACCGCAGTAACGCCGCTTTGCACCCCGGACTTAGATTCGGTCACCCGCGGCGCGGGGGTAGGAATTTCTTTGGATGTGACCGGAGCCAGGAAGCGATAGCCACGGCGCGGAAGGGTCTCAATATACAGCGGCGCATCCGCATTGTCGTTAAGCACGCTTCTGATTTGCTTGATGCAGTGGTTCATCCCCTGCTCAAAGTCAACGTAGGTTTCCTCACCCCAGAGCTGTTGCTGAATTTCCTCGCGCGTCACCACCTGGCCGGCGCGACTGGCCAGCAAAGCGAGAAGTTGAAAGGGCTGCGGCGGCACCTTAAGGGGTGTTCCGCCTTTGCGTAGCTCTTCGGTCGTGAGATTTAGCTCGTAAACTCCGAAGCGAAGTAGCTTCTGCGTGGCGCTCAAAATAACCACCTCAAGTAAAAGAGCGTGATCGTTCGGGATTATAACCTGTCTGTATTCGAGCAAGGCCATTCCCTTCGATCATCCCCTAACCCAAGTCTCGGTGTATCAAAAGCTTAGACGATCATCTCCAAATCATTCGCAAATCAGCCGCTAACCATTGAAGGTGACCAAAATCCGGTGCATTGTGCCGCTCAAGAGCGGACGTTGAGAACAGCTCGACCGACTGCTCTTAGGGGGGCGCTCCCGGAGGCGGGGAAACAATCCCGCTTCCGGGTAGCGCGAAGGATGGTCGCCATGAGCACACAAGTAGTTCATTCGACCCCTATCACGCTGGGGCCGTTCCTGAGATTGATTCTGACTTTGCACTGCGAACCTGACACCGCACGAGGCCCGCAGAAGCCCGCCGGCCGAGCGCCGAACTTGAGCGCCGCCGCAGCCAATGAGCAAACGCCACTGCCCGGAACAGGATGCCGCGTCTCTACACGTGCCTTGACCTTAGGTCCGTTCCTGACGCTCTTGCTCACCTTGCGTGAGGGCAGTTCATGGAGCGAACGGGATTGCTGGCCGGGCGCAAAGGCCCCGCGCGGAGCGGTTTTAGCGGCGCGCTACGTCTCGCGATGAGCACCGCCAATTAGGGAGCGCGACCACGCTTACTGGCCGAGCCGCACTCCCGGGCGAGGGGCAACTTGTGCGGCCGTTGCTCCTCGCTTCCCTAATCCACCGCCGCCACAACCACGACCACAAGGAGGTCACTATGAAGTCCACACTGAGAATTTGCTCTCGCCTACTACCCTTTCTAACCATCCTGTTCTTCGGCAGCATGCTGTTTGGCGGAGAGATAGAAGTCATTCCCGTTACCGACGCATGTGCCGTAAACCCCTATCGACAAACCTTCGCTCCGGTACAAAACCAATACCAGCCGTCGATTGGTCCAGGCAACGCAAACCCGGAAGAACGTTGCACCATGCAATTTTCTCTGGCATTAATTCCGTCGGGCCAGAAGATCGACAATGCCTCCTTTGTTCTGACTTGCGCGGGCGGCCGAGGCGAAGACGCCGGCCTGGTGGCCTATGGCTATGCGGGCACGGGGAGAATTCAGGCGCCGGGTAACTTCACGGATGAGACCAACCGTATAGCCGGACCCGCGGATGGCGAGTGCCCTTTCACCACGCCACAAGACATTACAGCTTTTGTGAGCACGATTTACCGGGGCGGAGGAACGCACGTCGGAATAACCCTGGCGGTGACCAGGAACGCCATGCGCGCGTACTTCTCCCGTGATCATGATGGCAACCAACCCAAGCTCGTCGTCAGGTACTCCAGGGCCAACGAACCGGAAGAGTAAGCAGACTCTTGTGCCGCCAATCCTGCTTGCGAATGACAAGGATTGCCGCAGCGGCGAAGCTTCAACCCTTTTTCCCTAGGGCGAAAGACGGGAGCAACTGGGCGGTGAGTTGCTTCTCGCAATTCAAGGCCAATCGCCGCCCCAACCGATGACCAAAGGAGGTCAGTATGAAAACCGTAACTATTGCTCGCTCCCGCAGTCGATTCATTTTGCATCTGGCCTGCTGGACGCTTGCTCTGCTGCTGCCGTGCATGGCGGCGGCCCAGGTCGGCCAGATCACATTTCCCGCAAACAACACCGTCGTCTCTGGCGATACGCTGGTGAGCCTTCACTTGTCGGACTCGTACGATCCCACGCAAGTGGTGGCGGTGTCTTTTCAGTACTCACAGGACGGCGTCAACTGGATCCGCATTGGCCTCACCAGCGCAATGGCCAATGGCTCGGAAAGTCAATCTCCCGGCGACTGGGAAGCGTATTGGGACACCACCCAAGTACCATCAGGTAAGTACTACCTGAACGCTGTAGTTACGCTAGAGCATTTTCATAGTTGCTGTATCCCGTACCCGCAGTGGCGGAAGAATGCTTGTGCGTTTTGAGCCGTGATGGCAGCCAAGGCCTGGGCGATCGCTGGTTCGAGCTGTTCCAGGACTCGGGCCTTCACCCCCCGCAACAGTTGTTTTACTTTGGACCAGGCTTGCTCGATGGGGTTAAAGTCAGGCGAGTACGGCGGCAGATAGAGCAGCTGCGCGCCGTGGCTTTCGATGAGCTGGCGCACGCCCTCAACTTTGTGGGCAGCCAAGTTGTCGAGGATGACGACGTGCCCTGGTTCCAGCCGTGGCCCCAGTACCTGCTCCACGAAAGCGAGAAAGACATCACCATCAGTAGGCGACTCAATGGTCATGCTGGCCAGCACGCCGGCCGTGGTGAGCGCGGCCAACACGGTCAGGGTGCGCCAGTGGCCGGCGGGCACCGCTTCCGAGACGCGTTCGGGTCGGGGTGCCCAAGCATAGCGGCGGGTCATCTCCGTAGTCACGCCGCTTTCGTCGAGAAACACCAGCGCGGTGGGATCCAACTCGCTTACCTGCTCCCACCACGCCTGGCGACGCCAAAGGCTTTCGCCGCTTTCCTGCTCCTGCGCCCGGAGCGATTTTTTTTATGCCGTAAGCCCAGTCGCTGCAGCCACACCCACAATCGCGATCGACTGATGCCGACACCGGTTCTGGCAGCCAGTCGCGGTTGCAGTTCCGCCAAGGTCAGATCGGGCTGTTGCCGGAGGATCGACCACAGCTGCTGCTCCACCCCAGCAGTCAACCGACTGGCAGGACCATGCTGGCTCTGCACCGGCCGCTCCTTCCGCCCCGTCCGCAACTGCTGGGCTCGAATCTTTTTACTGTACCCCCAACTGACGCCGAACTGGTGCGCCAATTCCGGCAAGCTCCCACGGCCAGCCACGTACGCTTCCAGAAGCTTGCAGCGCAAATCGTCCGAATAGGCTCGTGGCATCGACGCTTTCGCAGAGATCGCCATCCCCACACTATCGCCAATTAACCTTCTGGGATATAGCTACTAAGGAACTGCTCTAGCAAACGGTGAAGCCCTGGTGACGCCATCGGTCTCGATGTCTGTCAATCTTCCGCCGATTGCCGACGCGGAAGGGTCTATCGATTCGAGCGATGTGGCCCAATTCTCCGGAACCGGATCCACCGATCCGGATGGGTACATCGTTTCCTACGTCTGGGATTTCGGCGATGGCTCGGAACCGGGATATGGACCGACAGTTAGCCATACCTACCTTCCGGGGCAGGTCTACACGGTTACGCTGACGGTCACTGACAACCAGGGTGCGTGGTCCACCGACACGCTTAGCGTGGACACCACATTGCTAGTGGTAGCCAAGGACGATAACTGTGTTGGGAAAACGATCGATGTAGCGAAGAATGGTGCAGTGATCGGTAACGACGGCAAAGGTGCAGGCTGGCCGCCGCGTGACAAAACGCACGATGGAAAAACTCTCGGTCCCATCTCGAAAAACCCCGACAACAAGGATGATTACTGGGGATATGCCTTCGAGCTCAGAGCTAAAGTCGAGGGAAAGCCCAGCAAATGCGTTGAGATCCAAATCATCCGGGCCACCTACGTCAGCGCTGCCAACAAGTTCACCGCGGCGCAGTGCAAAAACATAAACGGTGACTTCAAGGACAACGTCTGCACTTGGTATTCCCGCTGGACGGGAACGAGTAACGACTTCGACAAGGATGGAACTACCGATCTGGATCTGTCGACCCCGGCGCTCTGCAGACGTTTCCGCGGCACCTGGAATGCGGGTGCGGGCAGGTGCGAGAACGCCATTTTCCCGGTGAACGTCAAGCAGTACAAGCCCGACGAAAGTGTTCAGGACACACTTGCCTACCGCAAGCCGTTTTCCTACAAGAGCCATCCGGACGAGATGATCCTGTGGTGGGATGCTCCACGAATTCAAAACAAGGGGACCGCAGCCGGGGCAACTGCGAGCTTGAACTTCGTAGCGATCATCAAGGGCACCAATAATGAGTGTGGAGCTGGAAAAAATCTGGCTTGCTACTGCTATGCAGACTACAGCGTGGCTTATGTCGCAGGCCGGGCCAACAGCGAAAACTTCAACTTAAACAACAAAGCTTGCGCCGTCGACAAATCGCAGGTACCCGGCCTTAAGTAGCGTCCTTTCGTTGCAGGCGCTGAGGTTCCCTATCTCTTGGAGAAGCGAAAGGGTGGGTACAACCAGGAGGAGCAACTGATGCGGTGAGGTTGCTCCTCATTTTCCACATCCCGCGCCGCAACAACCCATGACCGAAGGACGTCGCTATGAAAACGCATCCACGCATTGCTTCGCTGTCACTCTGACGCGAAATTCGACGGCGCAAGGTTTCTCTGGGCCAAGCAGCATCATGCCGCTCGGTTCTGGAATCCCCGGTCTCGTCGCTCTCGTCCGACCAAAATTGATCGATGATTAAAGCCCGCACGTGAAATGCAAAACACTACAGGCTGAGGCATACTTATCTCTCGATGGCTGGATGTCGACCCCGAGGGATGTTAATGAAAATCGGAATGGGCCTCATTATCTTATGGACGCTGGCCGCCTTTGCGCAGCAGAACTCCGCTGCCGCTCCGCAACAGTTCTACGGAACTTATGCGCAGCTGCGGCCCGCGCAAAAAAAGCTCATCGACGATTGGTACGCGGAATACAACAAGATGATGCAGACCCACGACAATCCCGCCGACTACGACCAGTTGTCTCTCTCCACCCGGACCACGTTTGAGGCAGTCACCCATGCGCTGCTGACTACCAAGATGAACAGCAAAACCGGGCAGCCCGAGGGCAACGCGTTAGACCTGGTGCAGTCCATTGAAACGATAAATGGAAAGGTGCCAAAGGCGCGAGGCGATTTGCAGTTCCGCATGTACGTGGTGCTGAAGCCGGACGCTCTGCAAAAACTTAAAGACTCGAGCGAATTCTTTCGTGACCGCGACAACACGGTTTATCACCACGGCTACCCGATAAACTACCGGCAAGACGGCGGTGTCCCCTCGATTCAAGTCTCGATCGCAAAAGATGGCAGACACGCGGATATTGACGTGGACTATCGCTCGTCGAGGTTCCCTACGGCACTTATCAACGGACATCTCACGGCTGCCAATTCGGATGTGCGGGCGGGCAACAATACCCAGCGGCACTTGCAGCGGTGGGACGGCCTGACCGACTGGTGGCACAACCTGTTCGGGCTGGCAGATTCGGAGGAAGAGACTCCGGCCGAAGCCAGTACCGCGTCCGGGGAGGTGCCTCCGGTTCCACGCAAGGGATCAGACAAACTTGAGGACGCCGTGGTCGACTATCTTGGCTCCTGGTTGGTGGAGCAGAAGCCCGAGTTGGCTGCCGCGTATCTGTCGAAGCGGTCCTTCGCCTGCCTGGAGGAGTATGGGCCGCAAGCAGGCAAGGAAATCAATGCAGGGGTCGCGCCCTATCTTGCCGCAAGGGACATGGCCGCCACGAATCGATTGATCGGTAGGCCGGCAAAGCTGCAGGACGCTGTAAAGCCCTCGCCTATCTCCGATTCCGGTTTGAAGCCCGTCAAGCAGACTTACGCGACGACGTTCGGGCTCTACCAGGTACCTGATGGGGTTGCTGCGGATTTCGAGTGCGATCCCGAGCGAGCATTTGAGGACTACGACAAGTCGCGAATCTCGGGAACAAAAGGAAAGTACGGCCGTTATTTTGCGTCTGTTTTTCAGTTGACACCAATGCACGAGAAGGGCGATACGATCACCCTGTTGTGGACCAGAGAAGGTAAATACTGGAAGATCGTTTCCTGGGACGTTCGAGCCCGATGACGCAAAACCCGATGCGGCTCCGGACACGCGGCCCACTGCCTCAGTTGCAGCCGCTCCCCAGACACGTGGCGTGGCAGATGCCGATTTTCTGCATGCAGCTGACCAGTTCCTGCACTCGTGGCTGATAAGCGACAACTTTGCTCAGGCCTCTCTCTATTTCTCTACGCGTTGTTATCCCTGCGTCACTCCTTATTTGTCAGTTGACGAGCAAGCTCCGCAAACGCCTGAGGAATACGCGGCGCGAATTCGCAAAGGCCTCACGATCGTCGGAAAGGATGTTGGTCCGGCGCGGCGCCTGCCCGACGTGATAGAACCGGTCGTCCCGGACCATGACGACCTGAAAATGGTTAGTCACTCAGGGCAAGAAGCGTATGCAGTGGTCGCTGTTCCTGATTATCTGGCAGAATCGTTCTCGTGCGAGAAATGGACCGCCAGGCAACCTTATCAGGCGACGCCGGATGGTCCGCAGGCGAAGGCGTACGGGGAATATTACGCCACGCTCTTCGCGCTTCGAACTCCGGGGGATCATCCTGCTTCTCTGACGTTCCTCTGGAGCAAGGTCGACGGCCAATGGAAGATCGTCTCCTACGAAATCATGGCGCCGTAGGGGTTGGTCGCGCCTTCCCCCGCATAAATGCGGGGGCTCCCACCAAAAAGTACATTCCACCAGTTACGCTCTGACTTTCTCCGCAGCCGCTAAAGTCGGCTCGGGATGACAAAACCGGGCTTCCAACGGCGCAGCCAAAGCTGAGTCCCTTCAAAGCCGGACCTCGGTGACCTTTCCAAACCAATCCTAGCTGAGATCGATGGTTACTCACCACACCAAGACGGTTCCCGCCGTACCCAAAACCGGGTTAGAACGGGGCACCCCATGTCTCTCGGGGAAGCGGCTAGAGCGGGCACCACGCCACCCGGCGAAAGGACGTGCGCTCACAGTACAAAATCAGTGTTCCGGAATCGCGTGTTGTTCCTCGAAGCAGGATTCCAGATTCTTGAGGTCAACTGGAACCCGCGCTTGTGCGCCTTCCGGGGCAGCACGGAGATATTGGACCGGCCACGAAACTGACTGACCCAACTCACGAGCTGCGCGCAATGGGAAATAGGGATCGCGCAGGAATTCGCGGGCGATGATTACTGCGTCGGCTTGTCCGGTCGCGATGATGTGTTCTGCTTGAGCCGGAGAAACGATCATTCCGACGGTACCGGTCATGATTCCGACTTCACTGCGTACCTGTTCGGCAAACCGCGTTTGATAGCCGGGACCCACGGGAATCTGGGCATGAGCCACGTTGCCGCCCGAAGAGCAATCGATCAGGTCCACTCCCGTGTCCTTCAGTCCCCGGGCAAGCTCAACCGACTGCTCGATGTCCCAGCCGCCATCAACCCAATCGGTGGCGGAAATGCGCACGAACAGCGGCGCGCCTTCAGGCCATGCGGACCGAACCGCAATCACGACCTCGCGCAGTAATCGAGTGCGATTCTCAAAAGAACCGCCGTATGCATCCTGCCGTCGATTGCTGAGAGGCGACAGGAACTCGTGGAGCAGATATCCATGGGCCGCGTGGATCTCGATCACCCGGAAGCCAGCTTCGCAAGCGCGGCGCGCAGCCTCTGCGAAAGCCGCGACGACCTCCTGGATGCCATCGCTGGTAAGCGCTCGCGGCATGGGATAGTGATCGGCAAACGGCACGGCGCTCGGAGCGACAACATTGGTCCATCCGCCGGCGTTTGCGGGAACCGTTCCGGGGCCTTCCCATGGGCGGTAGGTGCTGGCTTTGCGGCCTGCATGGGCCAACTGCATTCCGGCTACGCTTCCCTGCTCATGAATGAAGCGAACGATCCGGGCCAGCGGCGCAATGTGATCGTCACTCCAGATACCGAGGTCCTGCGGGCTGATGCGGCCCTCGGGAACGACGGCAGTGGCTTCGGTGAACACTAATCCAGCTCCGCCGACCGCCCGGCTACCGAGATGCACGAAATGCCAGTCGTTGGCGTACCCGTCGGTGCTGGAGTACTCGCACATGGGCGAAACGAACACACGGTTTGCGAGGGTGAGATCGCGAATCGACAGCGGATCAAACAGGTGAGCCATGACTTGCACTGCCTCTCTGGTCTAAGGTGAGTCTGATTGGGCATGGCCCGAAAGGGCGCAATTAGAGGTCCTCTTCTTCGTCGGCCAGTTCTTCGCCGGGATACTGGGCCTCGTAATAGAACTCCAGGTCCTTATCCAGCTTAGCCCAAAATGCCGCATCCTGAACGGGAGGCGAGTCGTTGCGTAAGGCATGCTCGCGCGACGTAGCTCGGAGGGTGAGCATCTGGTTCAGAGCGTCCAGCAGGCCCCAGTCGTCGGCGCGCCAGTTCGCCACGGGCTTGTTTTTATAGGCCATCATCTTCCTGGCCAGCTCATCGGTCTTGATGTTGCGCAGCACAGGATACAGCTCGGCCCAGAGCCGTGGGGTGTAATCGTTGTCCACAAAGCGCAGCGGCATTTCCATCGTGCCATTTTGATGGCCCTCTGCGAAGACGGCAAGCTTTATGTTTGCCTCGCGCCTCTTGCGACAACCAGGCGATAAATCTGTCGGATAAGCCGGAAAACCAGCAAGTCAGAACAAATAGATCAGATTGATGGCCGATGTGAACTGATGGCCAACCAGAGTGTCCCAGCTTTGGAACACGGCTTTATTGGACAGATCCAGACGAACCTCTCCGCGGATGACGAACTTGCCGTCCAGCTTTTTCAGACGCTGGTCGATGCTTGAGAACTTCGCGATCATGTCGTATTCCGGAGTCAACGTGTATCCCCGAAGGGTCTGCGAAACCCCGGTGCGGGTGCCTCCACTGTCGTTAAAGACCTCGCCCCGGAAGGCCAGCGAGAATGGTTTCGTTAAGTTGTACTTGACGTATCCGGCGACACCTTTCCAGATTGCATCATGGCCAAGAGATACTCCGTTCTCGTCATGCGCGTATAGCGCGTCAAAGCCGAGGTTCAGTTTCGGCGTTGTTTTCCAGCTGCCTACCATTTCGTAGGCGCTGCGCTGGTCGTGATCGTCTTGAGGGCGCGACGGGCCATGAATAAAATTAAAGTACAGCGCTGTGGTCTTAGTAGGAGTGACGGTTATTTGCCCGCCCACCGAATAACCATGATTGAATCTTTGAAACTCATCCCATCCATTGGTCACCAGCAACATTCCGGAGAGCTTGCTGGTAAATGCATAAGTCGCCTTTACGCCGGTGTGAGTAAACGGCACGCCGAAACCAAAGATGAATCCCCGGCTGAATTCGTCGTTGTACCCGTCGTACCCGCCGATAACCTCCGATCCCATGTGGGTGGCAAACTTGCCGGCATCGAAGCGCAGACCTTTCCCCAGCGGCGCGATGTAGCTGAGGTACATCTCGGGAATATCGACGTGATGCGCAATCATCGTCTCGCAATTGCGGAACAAACCGTAAGCCGCGGTGACCTCTGGAACGCCGGACCCGGCAAGCAGGTTGAAGCGGAATCCGAACTGGTTGGGCTTGTCGATGGCCCGCTGGATCACCAGTTGCGCTACGTCGAGCTGGGGCTCGTTATCGTTAAAGTCGAAGACTCGGTATTGGTTCTGGTGGGAATCAGGCTGGTTGGTGTTGTAGCCGTACGATAGTGACAGGAAACCGTTGGTGGTGATACCGCGCCACCATGTGTAGGTTTCGGCCGGTGTCGGCCGGATTGGAGCCGACGCCAGGCCTGTAGTGACGGGATCTTCCTGTGCGCGGAAAAGCAGGGGTGAGATTAATTATCACCCCTGCCAAGGTAACGCGTCCCAGGAACCGGCCCAACGCCCTGAGCGGCTCCGCCATCGCTATTCTCTCGTGCCGACCAGATCTCCCTTTTCGTCGATTCGCTCGATCAGATCGTGCGGCTCACCATTAAACAACTCCTCCACTTCGAGGGTCTCGTACGCGTGCTCGCCGTGAATGGATTCATCCAGACCAAGTTCTTCGCTCATTTCGGTCACTTTGACTGGAGTGAACAGGTTGATGACCCACAACATGCCGTACGTGAACGAGAACGCCCACACCGACGAGAAAAGCACCGCGACCAGTTGTTTCACGAAGAACGACGGATTGCCGTACAGCAAACCGTTCGTGCCGGCGGCGGGATTGAACGCTTTGTTGGCGAACAGTCCCAGCATGAGGATGCCGAGAAAGCCGCCGACTCCGTGTACGCCCCAGACATCGAGTGCGTCGTCCCAGTGCAGTTTGTTCTTCATCTCGACCGCGAAGTAGCAAACCACGCCTGACACCAGTCCGATGATCACGGCCGTGGTGGGCGAAACATAGCCGGCGGCAGGAGTGATAGTCGCGAGTCCGGCGACTGCGCCGGTGAGAAGTCCGAGGAACTTGGGCTTTCTCTCGCGGAACCACGCCACCGCCAACCAAGCCACGGCGGCGAACGAAGCGGCGATATCGGTGTTCAGGAAGGCGCTTGCCGTCACCGAGTCGACCCGCATCTCGCTGCCGGCGTTGAAGCCGTACCAGCCGAACCACAACAGGCCCGTGCCCAGGGCAACCAGCGGAATGCTGTGCGGGCCGCGATCGAGTATCGCGGCGCTTGCCGACGTAGAGAACCGATGCCAGGGCTGCCAGTCCGGCGATGTTGTGCACCACGATGCCGCCGGCAAAGTCGAGCACGCCCCAGCGCTGCAGAATTCCCCCGCCCCAAACCATGTGCACGAAGGGGAAGTAAACGAAGGTGAGCCAAGCCGTCAGAAACAGGCAGTAGGCCTTGAAGCTCACGCGATTGGTGAAGGCGCCCGAAATGAGCGCCGGGGTGATGATGGCGAACATCATCTGGTAAGCAATGAAGACCATCATGGGGATGGTGTTGTTCGGGGACGCAGTTGTGAGATCGATGCCGTGCAGGCAGGCGTTATGGAAATTGCCGATGATGCCGTGCCAGTCCCCGCTGAAGCACAGCGAATATCCGTACAGATACCAGATGACGGTGGTCCAGCCCATCGAGACAAAGCTCTGGATCATGATGGCGAGGACGTTCTTGCGTCCTACCAGGCCGCCGTAGAAGAAAGCGAGGCCTGGGGTCATCAGCATGACGAGGCTGGTGCACAAAATCATAAAACCGGTATTACCGGTGTCGAGGTGAAGCATGAAAGCCTCCAGGAGATGAAATGCGGCAGAAGCTCAGCTCGATCGCTCCGACAGGAGCAAGGCCCGATGGACGCGCTAGCACGATGACTGCCGGAAGCGCGGCGCAAAGCGCAAAGCAAGGCCATGGCGCTTTGCTTCGGCAATTCCCTCTTCACGTTCGAAACCAGCAGACGATGGAACGCAAACGTGTGTAAGGGCGAGGGGAGCGTACTTGGCCTCGTTGCAACGTCCACAGAGCGGCATCAAACGACCGCCCTGTAAGTTTCTTCTTGTTGCGCGACAGAATCTGTGTGACGCGTCACAGGGTGGGGTGACGAGTGGACGGAATCGGCTTAAGCGGCGTTTCTTTAGCCTATGCCGGGCCTGAAGCTCGCTACGCTCGCTCCGGAGACAGCAGGGCATTCTAGTCTACCTGTTCGGCGCAGCTAACTCCGCCAGCTTGGCGAGGTCCGCAACTTCCAGATCAGGATGAGCTTCGACCAGCCTGGTGGCGGCCGCGTCTTTGCCCTGCCTGCGATTGACCCACACCGTCCCAATTTCGAGAGCATGCGCAGGTACCACATCGTGGTATAAGCTCTCGGCCACGTGCAGCAGGCGCTCACGCGGAATTTGGAAGCGGCGTAACAGCGCTTCGAAATTGTTGAACGACGGTTTGTAGCTATGTACCTGTTGAGCGGTTACCACGGCGTCGAAGCAGACCGTCAGCTTGGGTGAGGTGTAGGCAAACAAGTCGTCGTCGATATTGGAGAGAACTGCCAGCTTGTAGCGGGAATGCAGGCGGCGCAATGCCGCATCCGTGTCGGCAAAGGGTTGCCAGTCGCGGATCGATTCCGCCAGACCGTTGGCCTCGGCGGTGCTGACGGAGAAGCGCAGCTCGCGGGCGAAATCACGTACCACCTGCGCCAGCACCTCGCGATAGCTGCGGTGAGGACCGTCCTGGGCGCGCGGTTCGAACTCCGAATACAGGTTGAGAATCTGGGTGTCGCTAAGCGGGTGGCCCTTGCTCGCCAGCAAGGGACGCAGGTAGCCGAGTAAGCCGGTTTCCCAGTTAATCAGGGTGCCGTAGCAGTCGAAGGACAACCATTCGAATTGTGCGAAGTCGAGCATGGAGGCGAGGGTTGCGCCTATTGCAGCCGTATCCCACTCTGTGGGACTTTCTAAGGAATCGTCACGACGATTTTCCCGTGCTGGCCACCGGCGTCACCTTGTGCGAGGCGAACTTGCGCTCCAGGGCTTCCAAGGGAGAGAGCGCTGGCTCTGGTTCGGGCGGATCGACCGGAGCGGTGCTTTCCGGTTGCGCCTCAACGTTGGTGGCGACGGCTGGCGCGGGAGTGCCATTTCCGTTGCCAGCGGCGGCAGCGGCCTTTCGCGACTCCGCCTCTCGCGACGCAGCCAAGCCTTTGTCCAGAAACTTCCTGGTATTCAGCAGCGGACGCGCCAGCGATGGATTGTAGCTGGTCCAGGGGCTGTCGAAATCGGCTTCGCGCTCGAACTGCGCGCGCATGCTCTCCATCTTGGAGTCGAGATCGTCGAGATAGTGCAGCATGAGCGCTTCGGGAAACATAGGCAGTTTGGGCGAGCCGAATTCATAGTGCCCGTGATGGCTGATGATCATGTGTTCGATCAGGATCTTGAGCTCAGCAGGAAAGCCGGGCAGATGGGTGAGCTTGTCATGGAGCATTTCAAGTTCGATGATCATGTGTCCCAGCAACTGGCCCTCGGTGGTATATGCAATCGAGCGCTGGTAGGTGAGTTCGTGCAGCTTTCCAATGTCGTGCAAGAACACGCCAGTCAGCAACAGGTCGCGAGTCACCTGGGGATAGTTGCGTGAAGCCAAGTCGCAGACGGTAAACAGCGAAACCACGTGATCGAGCAGTCCGCCGACGAAGGCATGGTGCAGCGTCTTGGCCGCGGGCGCGTTCTTGTAGGCAGTGACGATCGCCTCGTCGGCCATGAATTCCTTGAGCAGCGATTTCAACCAGCGATTCTCGAAGCTATCGACGAAATCGCCTAGCGTGCGCCACAGTTGGTCGATGTCCTTGGAAGTCTTGGGCAGGTAGTCACTGTAGTCGATCTCGGTATCTTCCAGCCTGCGCAGCTTGTGGATGGTGAGCTGCCAGCGGCCGTTGTATTTGTGGACCATGCCCTTTACTTTGACGAAGTCATCCTGCTCGAAGGACTCAAGGGTGTCGGCAACGTTGTCCCACATATTGGCTTGCAGTTGCCCGCTGCGGTCGGCCAGGATAACGGAAAGGTAAAGTTCCCCACTCTTTTTGGACTTTACCTGCTTGGCAGCTACCACGAAAAGCGAGGTGATGGTCTGGTTCTCCAGACGGGCGCAATCGCAAATATAGAATTCCTTCATAGTGGACCGTGGACACATCGCGGCAAGGCAAATGCGGCCAGGAGTTCATGGTATCGCACTCTTCAACTGAGCGCTAAAGAGAACCTACAGGGCGATGGGGCGCTGGAAGAAATGCACCGCCTGGTGGAGAAACTGAAAGATTGGCGCCAGGTTTCGCCAAGATCGTCTACCTGCTATTTGGATATACGCGAGAAGCTCACCTACTCTGGCGTTTGCCCGACATCTCTGGGTTGAACTGCTCGCTCTGGCCTTTGGGGACGCTCAGCGATTTCCAGTCTGCTCCCTTCCAATGTTTCGCCAGGTAGACGATCTGCCCCACGTGATACGCATAGTGCATAACCTGGCGATTGATGGCCTGAAGCACAGAATGGGCCTCGCCGCGGATGGTAACCGTACGGCCCAGATCGTCGGAACGCAGCGAGCTGACAGTCTGAAGAACCAGTTGCCAACTCTGCTCCCACGCGGCGAGGACTTCGTCGCGCTTGGCGTCAGCGGGCATTTCAAATTCACTATCGCGATTGCGATCGGATTTCTCGCCATCGGTGGTAAGGAAGTCGGTGAAACGCGAGCGCATGTTTCCGGCTATGTGCTTCATGATGATCGCGATGCTGGTGGATTCGGCATCGGGCGCGGCGAAAAACTGCTCTTCGTTAACCTGCGCGATGGCAGCGTCGGCGAGACGCTTGTAGCCGCGCAGGCTGCGAAAAGCTTCGCCGAGATAGAGATCGTCGGAAGCAGACATGGGTGTTTACCTCCTAAAATCCCGAGGTTATTGGAGATGCAATTAAGGCGGCAAAATGCCCCGAGCAAATCAAAAGGCACGCCGCAGCGCGCCTTTGAAACCATTGCTGAAAACTAGAAGAGTCCCAGCTTCTTCTTTTTCTTCTCCTTCGACGTGCCTTCGGTGGTGGCCGTCGTGTAAACCGGCTTAGTTTCGTTAGGACTCGCGCCGGTGTCAACATAGCCAGCCTTGATGTCGATATAGGCATCCTCGCGCAGTTTGGTCAGGTACTCGCGCAGCGCGGGCTGCATCTTGGTCATGTAAATCTGTTCCTGGATCCGGTTGTCCACGTCTTTCAAGGGAGGAATGCCGGCGGTCTGATGTTCGGTGACCTTCAAGATGACCCATCCCTGGTTGGTGCGGACTGGCTCGGTGTAGCCGCCTGGATTCATGGCGAACATGCGTTCCTCGAGATCTTTGGAGAGGGTACCGCGCTTGAAGTACTCCAAGTCGCCGCCCGCGGCCGAAGTCGGACCGTCTGAGTACTGTTTGGCGAGCTCCTCGAAGTTGCCGCCTTTCTTAAGCAGGTCATAAATCTTGTCGGCCTTCGCCTTGGCTGCCGCCACGACTTCCGGGCTTGGCGTCTCAGGCAGCACCTCCTGCCCTTTCTCGGTTTTTACAGCCGGGGTCTTCTGGGTCGAAATCAGGATCTCGCTCATGCGGACCTGTTCCGGGCGCTCCATGTCGGCCTTGTGCTGGTCGTAGTATTGCTGAATCTCCTGCTGCGACACCGTGATGTGCCCGCCGACTTCTTGACTGATCACGTGTTGCGTGATGATGCTGTTCTTCATGTTCTGTTTGAATTCTTCCCACGACACGCCCTGGGCCTGAGCGGCCTTCTCCAGGTCTTCCATGGAGTCGGCATGCATTTGTTTGCGCAGTTCGTCGAGCCGCTTCACGACCTCGGTGTCTGCGGAGATGCCTAGTTCCTCGGCTTTTTGCAGCAGCAATTGCTGATCAATGAGGTCGCGGAGTAAGTCCTGCTCTTTGGGCTCCGTACCGGAGGGATCGGGCTGCCGCGAGTCGGCTTGCAATTGTTCGCGGCTGCGGCGCAGGTCGGCGCGGGTGATGATGTTGTTATTGATCCGGGCGATGATTTCCTCGACGACGGTGTCGTCCTGGCCCGTCGATTGGGTGGTTTGGGCCATCAGCCAAGGCGCGCCCAGAAATGTCGCAAGCAGAAAGAAAGCAAATCTCTTCATCAAATACCTGATCAGGTGGCGCTACACGCGCAAAGTCCCACCTGGGATCAAAATCGCTTACTCGTTAGCAGTTATTCTACCGCGTCTCGCCGGGTCGTGCTGAGCGGAAATGACGGCGGGAAATATCTTCGGGCTGGCGTCCATACTTGGCTCTGGCGAATTCTGTCTGCCCTTGATGGCCATCCTCCTCTTGGATGCGGCTCGAAATGAATCCTCAAGCCTCTCAGCCGCAGGGTGGGTTGCGCTATTATCATCAGTTTGCCATTGTTCGCCTGCCCCGTCCTTTGCCGGTGCGCGGCGAACCCAGGAGATTAATGCCCGTGAAGTACCTTGTCTTTCTCGCGCTGATCATGATGGTTGGCTTCGTTATGGCGTCGGCCGGTGAACAGCTAGCTACCAAAGTCCCCGACCTTGCGCAACTGCAGAAAATGACTGCCCGCTTCGCGCCCACAGAGTTGAACGTGGATATCAGCAAGCTCTCCGATGGTGACGGCAAAGCATTGGTTAAGCTGGTGGAAGCGGCGCGCATCATCGACGACATTTTCATGATGCAGTACTGGAGCGGCGATCGCGCGCTCTATGCCACGCTGCAGCAGGATACGACTCCGCTGGGCAAGGCCCGCCTGCACTATTTCTGGATCAACAAGAGTCCGTGGTCAGAGCTTGACAACAATACCGCGTTCATTCCCGGCGTACCGGAACACAAGCTGCCAGGAGCGAACTTCTATCCTGAAACCATGACCAAGGAGCAGTTCGAAAGCTGGGTGAAGTTGCTTCCCGAGAAACAGCAGGAGCAGGCTAAAGGATTCTTCACCGTGATTCGCGCCGACGGCAAGAGCGCATTCAAAATTGTTCCCTACAGCGAAGCTTACAAGTCCGACCTGACGAGCGCGGCCAACCTGTTGAAGGAAGCGGCCGCGCTCACTGACAACGCGACGCTGAAGCGCTTCCTGACTACGCGGGCCGCGGCCTTTCTATCCAACGACTACTACGAAAGCGACGTTGCGTGGATGGACCTTGACGCGCCACTCGACATCACCATCGGTCCCTACGAGACCTACAACGACGAGATATTCGGCTACAAGGCATCGTACGAAGCTTACGTCAACGTGCGCGACGAGGAAGAGAGTGCCAAGCTGGGCGCGTTTTCCAAGAACCTGCAGGAGATCGAAGACCATCTTCCAATCGATCCGAAATATCGCAATCCAAAGATTGGCGCGCAGGCGCCTATCCGCGTAGTCAACGAGGTGATGAGCGCGGGCGATGGGAATCACGGCGTGCAAACGGCTGCCTACAACCTGCCCAATGACGAGCGCGTGATCGCCGAGAAGGGCAGCAAACGGGTGATGCTGAAGAATGTGCAGCAGGCAAAGTTCGACAAGACGCTTATTCCCATCTCCAGGATGGTGCTCGGGGGCGACGAGCAGGACAGGGTGGAATTCGAGGCGTTCTTCACTCACATCCTCACCCACGAACTGTGTCACGGGCTGGGGCCGCATCAGATCACGGTGAATGGAAAACGGACCACGCCACGCGAGCAGTTGAAGGAACTCTACAGCCCGATCGAGGAGGCTAAAGCTGACGTTACCGGCTTATTTGCGCTGCAATACATGCTCGATCACGCGCAGGCCATGGGGCTGGCCGATGTTCTGAAGCCGAACCGCGTCTCCGAGAAGCGCTTGTATGCCACTTATCTCGCGTCGTCGTTTCGCACGTTGCGCTTTGGTCTGAACGACGCACACGGAAAAGGCATGGCCATGCAGGTGAATTACCTTATGGACAAAGGCGCATTCGTGATGCGTCCCGATGAGACCTTCGCCGTGGACTACTCGAAGATCAAAGATGCGGTGCGCGACCTGACGCATGACTTGTTAACTATGGAGGCGGAAGGAAATTACGCTGGCGCCAAGAAGATGCTCGACACCCTGGGCGTGCTGCGACCCGAGTTCAAGCGGGCGCTCGACAAGCTTGGCGACATTCCGGTGGACATCGAGCCCATCTTCGTGACGGCGGAGAAGGTCGCACCGCACACTGTGGCTCCGCACCGGCAGTGAGTACCGGCGGGACGGAACCGCCGAGCCCTCGAACTAAGCGCCAGGTGTTACTCGACCTCTACCTGAAGCATCATCTGCGTCCCGCTATCCAGGCTCACATTCTTACCGTTGGAGATGAGCACAGAATTCTCGCCCAGTTCAAGATTGTGGATTCCAATGACGCCCTTCGATTGCGCATTCAGCAAGGGCCGACCCGGTTGCTGACTCGTGGGCGAGTTGGGAGGTGGGGGAGCCGACGTGCCCGCACCCGTACCCTCACCCGCGGATGGTAAACGTGCGGGGACACCGGTATCTTGTATGCCGGCGTTCGGATTCGGCGCCACCGCCTGTATTTCGCCCTTGATGGCCATCTCCTTGCCGCCTGGCAGGCTGATCTTGTCAAAGACAATTCCCAGCGCCGACTGCGGATCGCCCTTGGAGCGCGACTTGGCTTCGGTCACGTGGCCGGTCACCTTGCTGCCGCGCGGGATGTCGGTTCCATCCTTCATGCGCAAATCGGCCGCGATGCGAGCTGTCACCACCTCACCTTCCTTCAACTTCTTCGAGTCGAGCGACTTGGTTAGTTCCACCGGCATAACGCCGTGCCCTTTGGCAGTGCTCTCGGAAGTGGTCGTCGGTGATGGCGAAGCCTGTGCGGAAGTTTGTGGCGGGTGGGCTGTACTCATACTTTGTCCCAGACAAAGGGAGGCAGTGAGTATCAGGAGGCACAGAGAGTTGGCAACTCGGGCCATGATTGCTCCTCTTGGCTTGAGGAAGCGAGCGCGGCCTGGAGATCCGGGGCTCGCCCACCGCCTCTCGTTTGAACCATTCGGCTAGAGTCTATGCCTGTCCTCTCGCAGCCACCAAACATTTATGTCCGATTGCAGCGATTGTTGGTTGCAAACGGAGCCGTTCGGGCCGCGAGTGCAATTCATACGACCTCGATGACGCTTCTCGTGCCTACCGTTGCCCTATGGAGCCGCGAACCGCGGGCAGCTAAATAGTAGTAGTACAGTTCTCCAAAAAAATGGATATTATGGCCAGGGAAATCTGTGAAAAGTAATACTTTCGTGGGGAGCCCAACCTCATATGTGATGTAACTTGCTTATATTCAAATAGTTGACAAGAAAGCTCTAGAGACTCGAATGGCAGATTGCTTGCATTAAGTCTAGCCAGATAGTTGCTCCTTAGACCCGAAACGGTCTTTGGCAATTCAAAAAATTGAAAGACTTGTAGTGCGAGGAGAAGAGGTTCGCAACATGAAAAGATTTAAAAGCTTCTATGTGCTGCTGGCATTGTTGCTGGCGACCTGTCTGATGGCTCCCTCAGCATTTGGACAATCGCTGGTTTCAGGCGACCTGGTAGGTACGGTCACAGATCCCAGTGGCGCGGTGGTATCCAATGCCACGGTAACGCTGAAGAGCAACGGGACAGGCGAAACCCGCAACACCACAAGTAGCTCGAGTGGTCTTTACCGGTTTTCTCTGTTGAGTCCGGGCAGCTATACGGTTACCGTGTCCGCCCAAGGCTTCACTACCGCATCCAGCGTGTACACAGTTAACGTCGGCCAGTCGACTGTGGCTAACATAAAGATGGCGGTAGGCGCCAGCTCGACGACGGTGGAAGTGACCGGTGCTCCGCCGTTGGTGCAGACGGACAACGCTAACCTGTCGACGAATTTCAACTCGAGCATCATCGAGAACCAGCCGAACGGCGGCAATGACCTAACCTACATTGCGCAGACCGCACCGGGCGTCACCATGAATACCGGTCAGGGCTATGGCAATTTCAGCGCTTACGGCCTTCCCGCTACTTCCAACCTGTTTACGGTCAACGGTGAGAACGACATGGATCCGTACCTGAACCTGAACAATTCGGGCGCCACCAACCTGACCCTGGGCAGGAATGAAGTGCAGGAAGCCACGGTCATCAGCAACGCTTACTCTGGACAATATGGCCAGCAGGCCGGCGCCCAGATCAACTACGTGACCAAGTCGGGCACCAACCAGTACCACGGCAACGTCTTTTACCAGTGGACCGGTAGCTCCATGGATGCTAATGACTGGTTCAACAATCACACCGGAACGCCGCGTCCCTTCGCCAACAACAATGCGTATGGAGCGAATTTTGGCGGTCCGATCAAGAAGGACAAGTTGTTCTTCTTCGTTGACTTCGAAGCCGTCCAATACATTGTTCCTTCCAGCGAGCCGGTGTATGTGCCGTCGCCAACCTTCATGAGCCAGACCATAGCCAATCTGCAGGCAACCGATCCGGCCGAGGTGGCGCGATACCAACAGTTGTTCGGCATCTACACCAACGCCAAGGGGTACAACGGAACCAACTACGCAGCGTACAACGGGAGCAACCCGGCGTCGTCAAACTGCGGTTTAGCGATAACAATCGTCAATCCGGCACTCAATGGCAACTGTTTCTCGTCATACCAGGCCACACCAGCCCTGCCGGGAACGGAATGGATCCTGCCTTTCAGGATCGACTGGAACCAGTCCGAAAAGAATAGCTTCTATTTCCGCGCACGTATCGACCACGGCACGCAGGCCACCTTGGCTGATCCGTTCAGCCCTGACCTCAGTGCGGCCAGCAAACAGCCGGCGTACGATGGCCAGTTTGGTTGGACCCGCGTAATAAGCTCCAATATGACCAACCAGTTCAACGCGGATCTCAGTCACTACCAGGCGATCTTCTCTCAGGTTAACCCGAGTGTGTTGCCGTTTGGCATCATTTCCACGGGCTTTAACTTGGGCGATCCTAGCGGAGTGACCGGTTACTCTTGGGACTTCCCCCAGGGGCGTAACGTCACCCAGTACCAGTTCATCGACGATTTGTCCTGGACCAAGGGCCAGCACAACCTGAAGTTCGGCGCCAACTTCCGTCGCTATGACATCAGCGACTTCACCTTCAGTGTGCGCAACAATCCCGAAATCCTGATCGGCGATGCCACCGGTAACTCGGGCACAATCGTGGGAGACCCAAACTACTCAGACGGCGGTGTCCTCGACTTCTACAATGGCACTGCACTGCAAACCCGTCAGGCCTTCCCCTCCGAGTCGGAGCAACCGGTTGCGCTGTGGGGAATTGGCATTTACGGACAGGACGAGTGGAAAGTTGCCAAGAACCTGACCCTCACTCTGGCCCTGCGCCTGGAAAAGAACTCCAATCCGGTCTGCCAGAACAATTGCGGTTCCTTGCTGAACAACTCGTTCCAAAACCTTCTCGCGGCGGGCCTGCTGAGCCCGAGCACTCCCTACAACTCAATCATCAACGGGCATAACCACCAGCTTTACAATGCCACCGACGCCATTGACCTGGCTCCCCGGTTCGGCTTTGCCTGGTCGCCGTTGGGTCCTAATACCGTCTTTCGCGGCGGGTTCGGGCTCTTCGACGATGCCTTCCCGGCTGTCGTAGGTGATGCGTTCATGACCAATCTGCCTGGCCTGGTCAATATTCGTATCAACGGTGCGCCATGGGGCGACACCACCACGCCCGCCAGTCCCTACATTCAGGGAGCGACAACCGCGGCGGCAATTATGTCGGGATTCAGCAATGGGGCATCCTATTCCAGCCTGAAAGCGGCCTTAGGATCCCAGTTCATAACCCCAAGCTACAACAGCCAGACCGGGACCTTCCACACTCCCTACTATGAGCAGTGGAGCTTCGGAATCCAGCAGGCGCTGGGCAACATGACCACGCTCTCCATCGGCTACGTGGGCAATCACGGAGTCCACATCCCGATTAACAACGAAGGGCTGAACGCTCACTCTGCTAGCTTTTCTCCATTCCCCACCACGGCGCCGACCCCGATTTTCGGCACGTTTGAGCAGTACACTTCGAGTGGCATCTCCAACTACAACGGTATAACCAGCAGCATTGCCATGCGGCAGAGCCATGGATTGTCGCTCCAGTTCAGCTATACCTGGAGCCATGCCATGGATGATGTTTCCAACGGCGGCATCAGCGCGACTCCGTACAACAACTCTCAGTCATTCGGGTCATTGGTCTATCAGATCAATCCCTACTGTCTGAAGTGCAACAACTACGGCGACGCCGATTACGACGTACGCAACAGCTTCAACGGCACCTACGTTTATCAAACGCCGTTCAAGTTCAGCAACAGCTTTGCTAACGCGGCACTGGGCGGCTGGATTCTGTCGGAGAACTTCTTCTGGCGCTCGGGCCTGCCACTCACTGTGATTGACGGCAACACTTCCATCGCCAACTATGGGCCGACCAACACGGTCGCGAATGTCCTTTCTGGCGATGGCCAAATGAGTTGCGTCAACGGCAACAGTCAGTGCCTTAACCCTGCTGCCTTCGGGGCGGCGAATTTGTTCACATCCTTTCCGAACCAGCGCCGGAACCAGTACCGTGGACCTCACTTCTTTGACTCGGACGTCACCGTCGGCAAGAATTTCAAGCTGACGGAGAGGTTCCTGTTCAACTTCACGACCAACTTCTACAACATTTTCAATCACCCGAACTTTGCTAACCCAGATCTCAATCTGGCCGACGGGACCTTTGGACAACCCCAGATCACGACGGCGCCTCCGACCGGTCCTTACGGATCATTCTTCCCTGGCTTGCCTTCGGGACGAATCATCCAGTTTGCCGGCAAGATTGTTTTCTAAGCGCTTCAACCTTGCTTCACCTCGGCGGCCCTTCGGGGCCGCCTTTTTTTCCCTCGTTCGAGTTCTCAGTTCTGGTTTTGCGAAGCCTCCAATTGAAAGTTCTTAACGCACGACCTTTTGATCCTCCTCAGTGACGGGCAAGCCCATTAGAGTATTTTAGGTTTTTGTGTAATCCGGTAGAGCGGGCCCTTCGGGCCCGCTCTACCCGAACTCGGCTTACACCAATTCCTACATTGCCCTAGCGCATTTCACACTTGATGTATCGGGTGGA
The DNA here is from genome assembly GCA_963720135.1 of uncultured Acidobacteriaceae bacterium. Taxonomy (GTDB): domain Bacteria; phylum Acidobacteriota; class Terriglobia; order Terriglobales; family Acidobacteriaceae; genus Bog-257. The sequence goes on along the minus strand of CAVREJ010000013.1, from coordinate 168,593 downwards.
GCACCGCTTCATTAAGCGGTGCAATTGAGATACGGAAATGAGACGGCCCTAGCCGCTGCGGTGACGGAAAACATTTACCTCAGGCGCTGAAGCGCGATCCAACAACTCAGCGCAATTACGTACGCCTAAAAGGCGTACTCCACCCGTGATCTACACACCGGGTGTGAAACTGCTATAGCAATAGCAGCGGCGATGCAACGGCGTACCTGCGCCGCTGCTCGGCTTGCCATCTGATCGATGTAGGGATTCGGATTCCTTCGGAAAGTTGGAGATTCCCAGGGTGGGAACCTGTGGAAAACGATACTTTAGCGTGGAGTAATGCTCTTATTACTAGTGCAAACCCCTTAATGCCTTAGGTTTGCAATGCGTCTCTGCTTGGCCCCTTTCTTGCCTAAACTTCAGTGTTACCAATGATATCCCTGCAGGTCTTTGGCAACGCAACAGATCGAAGTTCGGAAAACAAAGAGAGGTTTTCACATGAAAGGATGTAGCAGTTTGTATGTGCTTCTAGCATGCTTGCTAGCTGCGTGTCTAATGGTGCCTGCAGCATTCGGACAGTCGCTGGTTTCAGGCGACCTGGCAGGTACGGTTACAGATCCGAGCGGTGCGGTCGTGTCGAACGCTAGTGTGGCCTTGAAAAGCAATGGCACCGGCGAAACCCGCACCACTACAACCAACTCGAACGGTCTTTACCGATTTTCTCTGTTGAGTCCGGGAAGCTACACCGTCAGTGTTACTGCCCAGGGCTTCACTACTGCGTCCAGCGTATTTTCGGTTAACGTCGGCCAGGCAACCGTCGCTAACATGAAAATGGCGGTAGGCGCCAGCTCAACCACGGTGGAAGTCACCGGTGCTCCGCCGTTGGTACAGACGGACAATGCTAACCTGTCCACCAATTTTGACCAGAGCATCATCCAGAACGCACCAAACGGTGGCAACGACCTGACCTACATTGCGCAAACCGCGCCCGGTGTAACCATGAACACCGGCATGGGATATGGCAACTTCAGCGCCTACGGTCTTCCCGCTACTTCCAACCTGTTCACGGTCAATGGTGAGAACGACATGAATCCGTACCTGAATCTGAATAATTCAGGTGCGACCAACCTGACTCTGGGCAAGAACGAGGTGCAGGAAGCAACCGTCACCAGCAACGCCTACTCTGGACAGTACGGCCAGCAGGCAGGCGCCCAGATCAACTACGTAACCAAGTCGGGCACGAACCAGTACCACGGCAACGTGTTTTACGAGTGGACCGGTCGCGCCCTGGATGCCAATGACTGGTTCAACAATCATACTTCTCCCCAAACCCCCAGGCCGTTTGCCAACAACAATGAGTGGTCTGCGTCATTGGGTGGTCCTATCAAGAAGGACAAGTTGTTCTTCTTCGTCGACTACGAAGCTATCCAGTACATCGTTCCTTCGACCGGGCCAGTCTATGTGCCAACCCCAACGTTCGTCAGTCAGACGCTGGCCAACCTGTCGACGGTCGATCCGAACGAGGTTGCGCTTTACACTAAGCTGTTTAACCTCTACACAAACGCTAAAGGGTACAACGGAACCAACTACGTTGCGGGAAGCTGCGGTCAGGCGTTGCCTATCGTCAATTCGGCGTTCAACGCCAACAACTGCTTCTCGACCTATCAGGCCAATCCGGCCCTGCCGGGAACGGAATGGATCCTGCCCTTCCGGATCGATTGGAACCAGTCGCAAAACAACCAGTTCTACTTCCGCACCCGCATCGACCACGGCACGCAAGCCACCTTGGCTGATCCGTTCAGCCCTGACCTGAGTGCTGCCAGCAAACAGCCTGCATACGACGGCCAGTTCGGTTGGACCCGCATCATAAGCTCCAACATGACCAACCAGTTCAGCGCGGACCTCAGTCACTTCCAGGCGACCTTCACCCAAGTGAACCCGAGTGTTTTCCCCTATTCCATCATTTCCACCGGTTTCAATCTGGGTTCGGGCGGTATCACAAGCTTTGCCTTCGACTTTCCCCAAGGAACAAACGTCACGCAATATCAGTTCCTTGACGATCTCTCCTGGACCAAGGGCAAGCACAGCTTGAAGTTCGGCGGCAACTTCCGGCGTTACGACATTACCGACTATGTCTTCAGCATACGCAACAACCCCGAGATCTTCCTCGGTGATGCCACCGGTAACTCGGGCGCAATCGTGGGAGACCCGAACTACTCGGACGGCGGCGTGCTTGACTTCTATAACGGAACTGCCCTGCAAACCCGTCAGGCGTTCCCGTCTCGCCTGACCCAGCCAGTCGCCATGTGGGGGCTAGGCGTTTACGCACAGGACGAGTGGAAGGTCCGTCAAAACTTGACCCTTACCCTGGCCCTGCGGGCGGAGAAGAACTCCAATCCAGTCTGCCAGACCAACTGCGGCTCGTTGCTGAATGCGCCGTTTAACACCCTTCTTGCGGCGGGACTCCTGAGTCCGACTACTCCGTACAACTCAATCATTAACGGCAACAACCACCAGCTCTACAATGCCACCGATGCGATTGACTGGGCTCCTCGGTTTGGCTTTGCCTGGTCCCCCTTGGGCCCGAATACCGTCTTTCGAGGTGGTTTCGGGATCTTCGACGATGCCTTCCCCGCTGTGGTGGGGGATTCATTCATGACGAACCTGCCGGGATTGGTCAATGTTCGAATCAACGACACGCCATGGGGCGACACTACCTCGCCTGCCAGTCCGTACGTTCAGGGAGCCGCGACCGCCTCGGCTATCATGTCGGGATTCAACAATGGAGCGTCCTATCAGAGCCTGCAAAATCAATTGGGCTCCCTATTCCGGACGCCCGCTTACAATAACCAGATCGGAACTTTCCACACTCCGTACTACGAGCAGTGGAGCTTTGGCGTCCAGCAAGCGATGGGCAGCATGACCACGCTCTCGCTCGGTTACGTGGGCAATCATGGAGTCCACATTCCGGTAAACAACGAGGGCTTGAATGCCTACGGTGCCGGCTTTTCGCCATTCCCGGCTACTGTACCCACCCCAATCTTCTCCACGGTTCAGCAGTACTCTTCGAGCGGTGTCTCCAACTACAACGGTCTAACGGCCAGCGTAGCCATGCGACAAACGCATGGGTTGTCGCTCCAGTTCAGCTATACCTGGAGCCATGCCATGGACGATGTCTCTAACGGTGGCGTTAGCCAGACTCCTTACAACAACTCGCAGACCTTCGGGTCGATCGTGGACCAGATCAATCCCGCATGTCTGAGGTGCAACAACTACGGCAACGCCGATTACGATGTCCGCAACAGCTTCAACGGCACTTACGTTTATCGAACGCGGTTCAAGTTCAGCAACGCCTTTGCTAACGCGGCACTGGGTGGCTGGATGGTTTCCGAGAATTTCTTCTGGCGCTCGGGCTTGCCCCTGACGGTCATTGATGGCAACACCTCTATCGCCAACTATGGCCCGCTCAACACCGTCGCAAACGTCATCGGTGGGGATGGCCAACAGGGTTGCGTCAATGGCAACAGTCAATGCCTTAACCCCGCGGCCTTCGGTCCGGCAAGCTTGTTCGGCACGTTTCCGAACCAGCGCCGGAACGGATACCGTGGACCTAACTTCTTCGACTCCGACGTCATCATCGGCAAGAACTTCAAGTTGACCGAGCGGTTTATGTTCAACTTCACGACCAACTTCTACAACATATTCAATCACCCGAACTTTGCTAACCCTGACCTCAATCTCGCTGATGGAACGTTCGGTCAGATCTTGCAAACGACGGCGCCGCCGACTGGTCCCTACGGATCGTTTTTCACGGGCCTGCCTTCGGGACGAATCATCCAGTTCGCCGGCAAGATCACCTTCTAAGCACTTACGCTCTGCGTTACTTCGGCGGCGGCCCTTCGGGGCCGCCTTTTTTCTTCGCCGTTAGTAGCTGAACGCGGGCCTGAGGGCCCACTCTACCGAATGACACAAAAACCTAAATGCTCTAGCGCAAAATCTCGTCATCATAATTGATGGCCAACCGGCAACTGACTATGGGCTACCGTTCTGCTACACTGCGATTTCGGTTTGCTGGTAGTAATTATCAGTGGCCTCATCTGACCCACTGATAACCGGCAACGGAGAACTGCTTTTCGAGGTCACCATGTCGAATCCTCCCCAGCCATCGATTCAGTTGACCAATACCCCCGACTACCGCGAAAGCTATGCCAACAGCGTCCAGGTGCGGGTGAATGTGTGGGACTTCTTCCTCATATTTGGCACGCTGCAACAGCAGGATGAAACCCGGGTGGACGTGCGCAACTTCCAGGGAATTTATTTGAGCCCACAGCAGGCGAAAGCGCTGTACACCATCCTGCAGCAAAACCTGGTGAACTACGAGAACACCTTCGGCGAGATCAAACTGGATCCGCGCATGGGGCCAGGGACCGGTCCGGTCCATTAATTGGTTTGCCAAGCCGGTTATTGTGGGCGTCGCAGACATAGGCGTTTGAATAGGTGAAGCACGCCTTCAGAGGCTGCGGAAAAAATGCAATGTACCGGGAGTGCGGCGCCGCGTCGTGGAACCGATGAGAACTCGGGCTTTTCTACTCAGTGCGCAGCGCTTCCATTGGCTCAATGCTCGCTGCCCGCCGCGCCGGAATGAAGCCTGCCAAGGCCGCCGCCATCGACAAGACAACCACTGCGATCGAGAGGCTCCACGGGTCATACGAGCGCACCCCATAGAGTTGGTCGGCCATCAGGCGCGCACCCAACAATGTCAGTGGAATGCCGAGCGCCAGCCCCAGTCCCACCTGCAAGGAAGCGCCGCGTAACACCATGCGAACCACAGTGCCGCGGTCCGCACCCAGGGCCATACGCAGTCCTATCTCGCGGGTCCGTCGCGCGACTGCGTACGACGTGATGCCGTAGAGGCCAACCGAGGCCAGCACCAGCGCCAGCAGGCCGAACAGCATAGTCAGGCGTGCAATCAGCGTCTCCTGGTTGAAATTGTCACTGACCTGCTGTTCCAGCGGATTCAGGTCGATCACCGTAAGGTTGGGATCGATATCCGCCAGAGTGTGCCGCACCATGGCATCGAGATTTTGCGGCTTCTCGCGAAAGTGCAACGTGACCGAGTCAATGTAGAGAGACCGGCCCTCGGAAGTGGCCGCATCCGGCTCGGTAAACCGCATTTGCTGGGTTAGCGGCCGAAAATACATTGGCCGGACCTCCTCGCGTGGATCGGTGTATTTTGCATTGGCCACGATACCCACGATCTCAAACGCACCCGCATATTTCTGGTCGAAGATGCCAAAGTGTCGCCCGATGGGGTCTTCCTTGGGAAAGAACTTCTTGACGAAGGCCTGGTTTACCACCGCCACCAACTGCGAGGTTGCGGTATCGGAGTCAGTGAAGCCGCGACCGCGAATCACCGGCTGCCCAACGGTTTCAAAGAACCGCGGGTTGACGCGGTCCCACGAAGAGTTAATGTTCTCGGTCGGTCCCGGCGCGGGCCGGCCTTCCACGCGAATACCTTCGCCCCAATTGTCCCCTTCCAGTGTGCTGTAGAGGGCCAGCCCGACGCTCTGTACGCCGGGCAGCGCGCCAAACTGCTGCTCCAGTCTCTGATACAACGCCGGCAGCTTCTCTGGGGTATAGCCAGCACCGGCCGGATCCAGATGCAGCACGTAGCGATTTGCCGTCTGGATGCCAAAGTCCTGGTGCTCCAGGTTTCGCAGGCTTCGGGTCAGCAGTCCAGCGGTCACCAACAACGCCAGCGATAACGCGGCCTGTACCACGATCAACGATTTCTGAGGCAGCGAAGAGCGATCGCGCGTGGAGCGGCTCATTCCCCGCAGCGCCTCGGCCGGATCGGAATGCGAGGTAATCCAAGCCGGCACGATGCCGAACACGATTCCCGTCACCAGTGACAGCAGGAAGGCGAATCCCAGCACTGGTAGCGATGGGCTCGCCTCGATCGGCACGTGGGGCGAGTTGGGAAAGGCCAACGCCAAGATTGTCCGCGTTCCTTCATAGGCCAGCCCCAGGCCCGCCAACCCGCCGAGACATGCGAGCAACACGCTTTCCGTCAGCATCTGCCGCATCAACCGGCTGCGCGCGGCGCCCAAGGCCATGCGAATCGAAGTCTCAGCTTTGCGTGTCGTGCCCCGCGCCAGCAGCAGGTTGGCAATGTTTGCACAGGCGACCAGCAGCACCAGCGCGGAGATGGCCATCAGCAGGTAGAGTCCCTTGCCGGTCTCCTGTTGCAGGTTCTGGATGCCGGCGCCTGCGGGCGTGATCACAACGTGCTGGCGCGGGATGATTGTCGAACCGCCATTGCGGGTATACCGACTCTGGTTCGCGAGCCACAGACGCAAGCTGTTGGATATTTTTGCCTGGAGAGCTCCCACGCTCACACCCGGCTTCACGCGGCCAATCACGTAGAGCCAATTGCTGTCGAGAACATGAAGCAGCGAATTGCCCCCGGCAATGACCGGTTCAATGGCCAGTGGCATCCAGATGGCAGGGGGACGGCTGCGGATGCGGTCGCCGAAGAATCCCGGCGGCGCAATTCCCGCGACGGTCACCGGCTGGGCTTGGATATACAGCGTGGAACCAACCAAGACAGGATCGCTACCGTACTCCGATTGCCATTCCTGATAGCTCATCACCACCGCCGGAGCGGCGCCTGGCGTGTCGTCTGCCGGAGTCAAAAGCCGGCCAGCAAACGGCTTGATACCAAACGTGCTGAAGTAATTCCCCGACACATACTCGCTCTGCTCAAACTTGGCGGGCTCCGAGCCTCGCCGCACGGTCAGGCCATCGCCCGCTGACTGCATCGCCGCTAGCTGCTCGAACTCCGGCGTGTTGTCGCGAAATTGCCGGTACAGTTCATAGGAGAAGAGATCGAAATCTCCGTCATCATTCTCGAAGCCGCCATTCACGCAGCAGTCATCCTTGTCGCCGATACGATAGAGGGTCTTCGGATCGACCACCGGCAATGACTTCATCAGCACCGCATACACCAAGGTGAAGATGGCCGTGTTCGCGCCAATCCCCAAGGCGATGGTGAGGATTACCGTGATGGCAAAGGCGGGCGACTTGCGCAATTGACGAAAAGCTATACGAATGTCATGCATAAGAGGACTCAGGGCGTTCAGGTGTCAATTACAAGCACTTACGTTGCCGCAGTCTAAACGGTTCAACTCGCATGTACCGTGGGGTTTATCTCGACAGGGCGGTGGCCAGTGCCGTCCATCTTCGGCATCCGCTGGTCAATTCTGGACAGTCATGGAAAGACATACGATGTTTGGGAGTTATGTGATTGGCGGATTGCGGGGTTACACGTCAGTAGTGTCTCAGTTTGCATTGTTCGGGTAGAGCGGGGTCTTCATGCCCGTGTCAAGGAGTTCTCCCGAACCCCGTAGGGGCGGCACCGAGGGAGGCGCGGATCTGGCGTGCTACGGTACCCGATTTTCAGGGGGGCGGCTTCAACGCGGGCCTGAAGAACGTGTGTGAGAAATGTGACGCCCCTGAAGGGACTCATCGTTTTTTTCACTTTACCCAGGGCTTCCGCCCTGGGCTTCTATGAGACGTCTGGTTGTGTCAACAAAAGCTTTGTTTTTGGTGTTGGTTTTGCCAACAATCCCCAAAACTGGTCTAGAACGCTGCTCGGACCGCTGTTTCAGCCTCATATACTGCGGCCATGCTCCGCCGCCAGGGCAGTTGCCGCTTGCGCACACAACGCGCAATAGAAAAAGACCTTCTAAATCGCTGGAGATCATATGCCAGCTAAAAAAAGTTCCAGCAAGAAGAAGGGTGGACGGAAGTATGGCAAAGGCGCAGGCAAGACAGTCGCAAGTGCGATGCGCCGCAAGAAACGGGGCACTCTCAAGTCCGGCAAAGGCGGGAAGGGTGGAACCGTCAAGAGCCGCAAGCAGGCTATCGCAATAGGCCTTTCAGAAGCCCGCAAGAAGGGCGCCAAGGTCCCTAAGAAAAAAAGTAGTTCGTAAGAGAGCAAGCTATAAACGATGGCTCGCCCGACAGCGGTTTCCTTCGGGAGGGAGAATGTTGTCTGGCCTAGGACCGGAAGCGCGCGCTAACTTAAGCTGCGCTTGAACGTGCGGTAGCCCGCTGGCCAGATGGTTCGTGCGGGCTCACAGTTATTTTCGAGTCCTGCCGTGCGATGGTGTGGGTTTGAGCACATTCGGGACAAAGCCAGTAGCAATGATCAGAGAGCCTCTGGACATTCCACATTGAGTCGGCAGGACCGTCAGATGGAGGTAGCAAGAACAGCCTTCCTTTACTCAATTGCCGAAACTTACGATTGCAATCCGGATTAGCACAATTCGCTACCATCTACGCCTCCGCTTAAATTGACCTCATGGGCCATTCCATTTAGCATTTGCCTGATCTTGTCCAAAAGCAACGCCGGACCTTCTCCTTTTCTGATGAAACAGTCGACGCAGGCTAGACTCTGTTCCTCAACAGGACTGGCTGAAACGATGATTACAGGCACCCGCGGTTTTTGATGCTTGATGGCCTGGGCGACGGCTCCTCCGTCCATCCCCGGCATCAGATAATCCAACAGGACGAGGTCAACATCGTGGGCTGCGAAAAAGTGTAGCGCTTGATCGCCATCGGCGGCGCTCAGCACCTCGTAGCCGGCGTTCTCCAAAAGTTTTTGCCGGGTAAAAAGAATTCCAGGCTCATCATCGACGGACAATATGCGCCTGGTTCCGTTTCTAGAAACAGGGGTAGAAAACCCTCCGTGCACCGGTTGGAACTGCATATTGATACCCCACCGTCATCTGGACTGAGGCTAATCCCAAGGGGCCGCGGCTGTCTGTCTGGTATCAGACTCTACAGCAGGGAAAGACGCTTAAACTCATCCCGCACGATGGGGTAGCACTCACAGGCAGCTTCCTCCAGTGCTGGGCGGTCCTTGACCGTCACCACGCCTCGTGAATAGTCGATCAGGCCGGCGCGATGCAGGAGTCCCGCCGCCAATGTCACGGTCGTGCGAGGTGCGCCCAGCATTTGTCCGAGAAAATCGTGGGTCAGGTGGAGCTGGTCGGATTCCGTGCGATCGCGGCAGCTCAAAAGCCAGCGCGCCAGCCGCTCCTCAATATTGTGCATTCGGTTGCAGGCTGCCGTTTGTGCGGTTTGCACCATGAAGGCCTGCAGGTACTTTTGCAGATGGCGGCGCAGCGGACCAGCACGCTCAAATTCCTGTTTCAGAATGGCTGCCTTGATGCGAAAACCCGAGCCCGCAATCTGAATGAAGGTTCGCCCCGGGGTTCCATCGGTGCCCAGCAGAATGGGAAGACCTACGACACCGTCGATTCCAATAATTCCGACCTCAACGGTGTTGCCGTTCTTAACGGACACCACAACCGACGCAATACCATGTTCCAGAAAATAGCCGTGCGAAGCGTCCCCGTCCAATAGGGTCTGCTCTTGTTGGAAGGTCACTGGGAAAAGATGAGGTTTGAGGCGATTCAGTTCAGCCTTTGGCAAGGCTGCCAACACACGATTCCGGTAGGGCTGCTGATTAGGCAGGTTCATATCTGCTCCTTCACGGGCGAAAAACGCCGCATCCGGATGCGCAAATGAACCGGCCCCTTAGCCGGAGGAGGTGCGTATGAAGATGTAAGTTAATTATACTCCTCCGAGACAACCGCAGGCTTATGTCCGGTATCAGACTTTAGGTGTGGTATATTGTCACCAGTTTTGAGCCGGCCCACTTCCCGCAGGCATCCGGGTGAGAATCGAAAAAGCAGAACGAAGCGCTAGACGCACCTACAGATGGTCGGGCGCTGCTTGCCTGTTTAGCGCACGAGATCAACAATCCTCTCGATTCGCTTCTGAACCTTCTTTATCTCACGGAATGCGAGGCCACCCTCACAGAGAAGGGCCGCCATTACTTAGTGCTAGCCAAAGAAGAGGTGGATCGGATTTCACAAATCGCACATCGGGCACTCAACGAGTTCAGGGACGCGGTGAGCTCCGCAGGACACCAACGTGCCGAATCTGCTGGGCTCGGTGGTTGAGTTTTACAAATCGCGGTTTGAGGCACGTGGCATTTCCATTCAGACTCGCTACTGTGAAGACGGAGATCTTGCCGTCTACCCCGGTCCATTGCGGCAGGCTTTCTCGAACCTCTTGCTGAATGCAGCCGACGCGATGCCCACGGGCGGAAGAATGTACGCCAGGGTATCGTTGGCCCACGAATGGAGCGGTCAAGAACGGCACGGCTTGCGGGTAACGTTCGCTGATCACGGCGGGGGAATAGCTGCAGAGAACCTGCCCAGAATCTTTGAACTCTCCTTTACCACCAAAGGAGCCGCCGGCACTGGCTTGGGGCTTTCGCTTGTGAGAGACATGGTCGAGAAACACGATGGTGTCCTGCGAGTGCGCAGCAGCACGACGCCGGGCCACAGCGGCACCGTTTTTGCGGTTTTCCTGCCAGCCGCTTAGTACTTCCACGCGCACCGGCTTCTTCTGAAGATCATCCAACTCTTTCGCCTCTTCATTTTAAAAACAGATTCCCAATCGGTATTCGCGAAGTTCGGATAGAGCAACGCTTTAAGAGGCTGTTACGAAACTCCTGTCGTCCGCTGAAGTGGACTCGTAATTTCCCACTGCGCCTCCCCACATCTGAAGGTGTGGGCTCTCACCTTTCGCCGCGAGGCGGCTGACGCCTGTTTTGTCCCACCGTCTCGACTTAGCCATGAGTTTCGTAACAGACTCTGAAGGTCCGCTCGACCCGGACGCGACCACTGAGGAACCCCTCTAGACCGGGGACCCGGTGCGACAAAGTGTGTGCTGCCTGGCGGATTGTGGTTACCTTCGTTCTGCACTGCGGATTTTTTGCTCGGCTCGGCTTAGACCTACAAAATAGAATGAGAGCTGCTGGAGTCAGTCTCCAGTGCTGCGGATGCCCGTCTGCGCTGTGTAGCCATGATGTTGAAATGGCTTGCGGGCCGCAGCAGTGATCTTTGAAAAAACACTGGCCTTTATGTCGTCAAGGCGTCAAGGCAGCGATAAGTCGTTTGTCCGCAATACTTTACTTGTATCTGCTTTAGATATAATACTTTGCATTAAATCGCGCAACGTATTGAGCAGTAACGACTTACTTATTAATCTAAGTTGTGTGCTATCAATACTTTGCCGGAATTAAAGCAAAGTATTGAGCCATAATGACTTACGGATCACATTAAGTTACGTGTTATGAATACTTTGCTGGCAAAGTATTGAAAACAAGGATGGAGAAATGAACGGGGGGAGGGCAGGGGAATCTCGCACCTGCTTCAGCTCCGCCTTGAATCGAAAATCCCCGCCCAGGCTTGGATTTCTAACGTCTTTGCGCCGGTGAAGAGAGAATCCGATGACTGCGAGCCGTAGCTACGCATTCGCGTAGAATCGAGAGACTGGCAACCAGCCACTAACCGCTAGCTCCTGACTTTGAATCACCTTCTCCACAAGTGGACCTTCTTAATTCTGGCGCTGCTGAAGCCGCTCGGCATCTGGGGCGTACTGGGATTCGCAGCGGTGGACGCCGCCTTTCTCGGAATGCCGCTCGACGCCATCGTGGCTGGCTACGTCTGGGCCAACCCGCATCGCCTGCTGCTGTACTCGGCCATGGCGGCTGCCGGCTCGGCGCTGGGTAGCATAGTGTTCTATGTGATCGGGTACAAAGGCGGTGAGGTCCTGCTGGTGAAGCGCATGGGCGAGAAGCGCTTCAACAAGATCAAAGCTGCCTTCGATCGCCACGAATTCCTCGCGATCATGCTGCCCTCGATGCTGCCTCCACCGACGCCGTTTAAGCTGTTCGTGCTTTCCGCCGGCGTTGCCGAAATGCGGTTCAGCCACTTCCTGATCGCCATCTTCTCGGGGCGGTTTCTGCGCTTTGTGGTGCTCTCGTTTCTGGTGATTCACTACGGCCCACAGATTGTGGGCTTCATCGGTGGCATGGTGCACAACCACTGGAGATACGTCATCGCCATAATTGCTACCGCTTGCCTTATAGGTTGGTGGATATGGCGAACGCGAAAGCTGAAATCAGCGCGGAAGGCTCGGCGGCTGGCGACCGACGCGCGAAGATAAGCGCAAAAAAGCCGGACGATTGTCCGGCTCTAGCTGTACTCAGTGCGACCTTAGCGGAGCGTGCGGCTAACCGGAACCGAAGCGGGCTCCGTCCCGTACTGGCTCACCAAGTATCCAATTCCGAAGAAAGCCGCGCAGAACAGCAGGTCCGATACTACTTCTGGACGGAAGAAGGGTAAGCCGGCGACATAGCACGCCATCAAGCCGTTGAAGGTCTTGGGATACATGTCGCGCCAGACCATCCACACCGCGAAGTTGCTGATCAGGAAAAACGAAACCGAGGCGGTCAAGGAAGCGGCGCCGATGCGCAGTGCGGAAAAGCCTTTGATCATCACTCCGCCCAGCAACAGCATGGCCGCATACCAGGCCCAAGTAACGAAATGATCGGCCGTGAGAGGATAGGCGTAAGTAACCCGCGTCAGGTAAACGTCGGAAGCAATCAGCAGCGCTACCGGAATCCACATCTGCTTTCGGGGCATGCGGGCCCCGAAAAACAGCAGGGCAGCGGCCACAGGCGTGAAGCTAAAGGGCATCGCGAAAAACCGCAGGTGCACGGCCACAGCAGCCAGTATGAAGATATATGCCAGCATGTTCACCTCGACTATTTGATTCTGTACGTCGCGTGGCCGTCCGTCAAGTGGGGTCTAGCATGGGACGACAAAATTTGGCGGCGAAAGAAATCGACGTCACGGCTGGTCTGAGCCATGCTCCAGGCTATCTACCGACGGCGATTTGCTGGAGTTCATCCCCTCATCCAGCACGTGCAAGCCGGGACTAAGCACGACGTAGCCGCCAAGCGGTGTCCGGCCCCGTTCGTCCGGGAAGGTGTAGCGCAGATCTTTGAACTCGGCCAGATACCCACTGCTCTCACCTTCGAACTTCTGCACCTCCACAAGGGGAAACGCGGCCCAATCGAGGTACACGCGTCCCAAGTACGAAGACTTTGCCGCCCGGCTGGCGTCGGTTTCAGGCGGCTTATAAAAAAGCAGGCCGCGCGAGTCATCGACATCCGGGCCCAGCGAATTAACCGGAACGGTTTCGAAGAAGTCAGTAGTCTCGACCACGCCATGCCAGCGAAAGGGGTTGATCATGTAGGGATAAGCTGCAAGCCGCAATGGCGTGGCCCCGTGGTAGAGGAATGAGTTCATGGCAGTGACCGCGCGGCGATGCTGATAATCGCGAACGCCCCAAATGAACACCAGGCACACTAGGGCGAAGATGGCTCCCGCTTGGCCTCGCGGGCCCTTACTGCGCACGCCGATTTCCTGATTGATTAATCCGAACAGGGAAGGCAGCACCAGCCCGGCAATGAGCGCAACCAGCATAATGGGCTCGATGATGGAAACGATGTCCCAGGAGTACCAGCGATAGTTGAACGGTTCGAACAGGCGAATACCGTACGCGGTGGTGTAGTCAAGCAGCAAATGGCTGAGCGCGGCCACGACCGCGCAGAAATACAGATATCCCCAATGGATCGGCAACCGTGGCAAAGCCTCTGGAGAGCGCGTCTGCGGTGGCCGGAGCCGCAGCTCTCCAGCGATTCCAGATGTACACGAGAACCACCACCGCCGCCGCAATGAACGGCACGCCCACGAAGCTGTGCGTGATTCCGCGATGATGCTGGAGACCGGCGATGGAGGTCTTGAGTCCCCACAACACATCGATGTCAGCAGCCTCAGCGGCCAGCACCATCGTCACTGTGGCCAGGGCGCTCTTACGATTGAAGCCCGAGCGTCCCATGCAGCCGCCGGTCAGGAAATGAGTGACGGGATCCAAGTCTTTCCTCGGGTGGTTCGTGGCACAGCAAGAGAGCTATTGTACGCAGGCGTGAGATCGCATGAACGAAAGAACCTATTCCTCGCGTCGCGGGTGGGCATCGTCATGTACAGCTTTGCCCACCAGTAGATCGAGGGCGTGGGGCAGAATATCGATCACGGCCAGCAGCGACTCCGACGCGCCAGTCGGACTGCCCGGCAGATTGAGGATGAGCGCGCGCCCACGCACACCGCAAACACCACGGCTGAGAACGGCGTAGGGTGTATTGGAGAGGCCCTGAGCGCGCATCTTCTGCGGAATGCCTTCGATCAGCTTAGAGCACACGGCGCGCGTCGCCTCAGGAGTGACGTCGCGTTCGGCGATGCCAGTTCCGCCCGTGGTCGCAATCAGTTGAACTTGTTCACCCAAACGAACGAGAGCCGATTCGATTGTCGGTTGATCGTCGGGAACAATCTCCTGATGAGTCACGTCGAACCCCTCCTGCCGAAGCAGCTCGGCAGTAGCCGGCCCGGAGCGGTCGGCGCGCTCGCCTCGCGCGGAGGAGTCACTGATGGTCAAGACAGCAGCGGTTCTCATGATTCTTTATCTCGCTTTGATGTGCTGCGCTGATAGTCACCGCTCTTTCCTCCCGACTTTCGCACCAGCATAATCTCGCGGATCTCGATGCCTTTGTCCAGCGCTTTGCACATGTCGTAAACGGTAAGCGCCGCGACCGATGCCGCGACCAGGGCTTCCATTTCAACGCCGGTGACGGCCATGGTGCGAACAATGCTGCGAATGGCGACCCCGTCTTTCCGGACGTCGAGCTGCAAATCGACTTTGCTCAGCGGAACCGGATGACACATTGGGATGAGCTCCGCAGTGCGCTTGGCGGCCATGATGCCAGCTATACGGGCGACTTCCAGCGGGTCGCCTTTGGGATTTTGCGGCAGGGCTCGCAGGACTGTTCTCCTCATTGCCACGAAGCCCCTTGCCTCGGCTTCGCGTAGAGTCGGCTGCTTAGCAGAAACGTCCACCATCGATGCCCGTCCCGCGGCGCCGTAGTGTGACAGCTTCTTCGGCTTGGTGCTTCGTTTTGCCATTGCTCGAAATTCAGAACAGCAGAACAGTGACAATCTCTCCAACAGCGAACCGCTCTCGATCCGGTGGTACCACAATGTAGCAGTTCGCGGCTGCGACCGCCATCAAGTCACCGGAGCCATGCCAGGGTACAAGTTCTACCTCCGGCCGCTCATGCGTGCCACCGAGCTTTGCCGGCAGAAACCGTGTCAGTCCGGTCTTTGTCGTGAACTCCGCCTTCAGAGTAGCTTGCGCGAAGGGCAACGGCTGTGGCGTCGAGCCGGAAAGCACATCAAGCAGGGGCCGAGCAAAGAGTTGGAACGTGACCATCGTCGAAACTGGATTTCCAGGCAGCCCAAAGAACGGTACAGTGCGGCCGCGAAGCACAACTTCTCCAAACACAACGGGCTTTCCCGGCTGAATGCGAACCCCAGTGAACAGGAATCGAGCGTCGAACGAAGCTAATACTTGTTCGACCAGATCGTACCTGCCCATGGAAACGCCACCACTGATCAACAGGAGGTCAGATTCGAGACCCTTGCGCAACAATAGCGCCAATTCGTCAGCGCTATCCGGTGCCACCGGCAGGATCAGCGGATCACCACCAGCGGCATAAACCTGGGCCGCAAGCGAATAGCTGTTGGAGTTGCGAATTTCATTGGGGCCAGGCGAAAGATTGATGTCCACCAGTTCGTCGCCGGTGGCCAGCACGGCAACTCGGGGGCGGCGATAAGCGGCAATCTCGGCATGTCCCACGGCAGCGGCGATGGCTACGATGGCGTGGTTCACGCGAGTTCCCCGTGAGATCATGATCGAGCCCTGACGCGCTTCGGATCCGGCTGGAACAATGTTCTCGCCGGCTCGCACCGAGCGGTGAACCGTGACTGTGTCGCGGTTGCGCTCGGCATATTCCACCATCACCACGGCATCGGCGCCCGCCGGCACCGGCGCGCCAGTCATGATTTCCGCCGTTTCTCCGGCTGCAACTCTGATCGCACTCTGCTCTGCAGTTGCTCCAGCCTTGATCTCACCGACGCAACGCAAGCGCACTGGAGGCACCGAGGCGTCAGCGGCCCTTACCGCAAAGCCATCACGGGTAGAACGGGGGAAAGGAGGGAAATCACGGTCGGCGAGCAGATCTTCAGCAAGGACAAGTCCGACTGCCTCAAGCAGAGAGAGCATCTCAGGCTGGGTCGGAGATAGAGTCACAGCATGTTGCTCAACCGTCTGACGGGCTTCGCTAAATGACAGAAACTTGGTTTCCAATGCAGTGCTCATGACCTAACCGGATTTTACCGGAGAGCAACGTCGATTCAAACGAGCGGCCTTCGGAGGCCCCGAAAGACGGGCTTTTGGGCTGAAGCCCAGCGTCTGGATGAAAAAGAAGAAGGGCTGCAAAGGAGATTTCCCCGGAACGGCTAATCCCTGATAGCTGCCTAGAACTTTTCTTTCAGCCGGCGATACGTATTTTCGAGCAACTCTGGCAGCACGCGAGTCTCGCCTATCACGGTCATGAAGTTCGCGTCGGCCACCCACCGGGGCAGAACATGCATATGAATATGATCGGCAATGCCCGCGCCAGCAGCTTTGCCAATATTCATTCCAATATTGACTCCATCGGGACGATAGAGATCGATCAGGGCCATTTCCAGGCGCTGCGATAGGGCCATCATCTCAGTGGCAGCCGGAGACGAAAGCCTATGCAGACGGTTGAGATGTTCGAAAGGCACGATCATGGAGTGGCCCGAGGTGTATGGAAAGGCATTCAGGATGATGAAGTTATACTCGCCCCGATACACGATTAGCGCCTTCTCGTCGTCGCCGGAGCGTAGCAGTTCGCAGAAGATGCACGCGGGCACCTCGCCGGCAGTAATGTAGGTGTAGCGCCACGGGCTCCACAGATAATCCATAGCATGAGCAGAGTACCAAACCTTCGTAAAGTCTCCCCAACGGTTGATAAATCGCCCGTCACGGGACCGGGTGTCCGACGGACTTGACAGACAGGTTAAGAATTCTGAAAAGCTTGTAAAATCAGCGTGAATATTGAACTTACAAGTTTGACACTACTCCGGACGGTTGTTATATTCGAAGAAGTTCCATGGAAGCGGAGCTTGCTCCATAGGATCCGGCCGCTGGGTTGTCCAAACCCGCAATAAGCGGGCAATCACACCAGAAGATTCAAACCAGCAGTCCGTTTTTATAAGGCTCTCTGCGTGTTTCAAAACGCGCGAGTGTACAAACGCAACCACATGTCTTTCGAAGAAACCCCCAACGCCCCGACCACCCCAACCGAAGACTCCGGCGCTTCCGAGCAGCCGCAAACCGAGCAAGCCTCCGAGCCCAGCGCTCTAGCGCAACCTCACGTCGAACAGATTTCTGAATCCGGCCCTTCTTCCGCGGCGCCCCAAATTGAGCACGCGCCTGAACCCGGCCTGCCGGCCGGCGAGTCGACCGCTGCAGCCGCTCCTCGTTCCGAAGCTACCCGGCCTGAGAAAGAACAGACGATGGAGGATTTCGCCACCGCTCTGGAAACCTTCGAACAGGAACAGGCCCAGACCGAAGCCGCGCTGAACGAAGAACAGATCGTCACCGGTACTGTGCTGAAGGTAACTGCGCAGTATGTCGTCGTGGACATTGGCTACAAGTCTGAGGGCGTGGTTCCGGTCGCTGAATTTACCGATCACGAAGGCAACGTCTCCGTTAAGCGTGGCGATGAGATCGCCGTGATGCGCGAGCCTGGCCACACCGAAGAAGGTTACATCCATCTCTCGCACGAGAAGGCGCAGCGTTTGCACGCCTGGGACGAAATTGAGAAGGCCTACAACGACAAGGCTTCGGTCAAGGCACGCGTCATCGATCGCATCAAGGGGGGCTTGACAGTTGATATTCTGGGCGCGCGCGCCTTTCTCCCCGGTTCGCAGGTTGATTTGCGCCCGGTGCGCAATCTCGACGGGCTAAAAGGCCATGAAATCGATGTCCGCATCATTAAGCTGAACAAGAAGCGCGGTAACATCGTCGCCTCCCGCAAGCAGTTGCTAGAGGAAGAGCAGTCCGAGAAGCGCACCAAGACTCTGGAGCAGTTGCACGAAGATGGAATTCTGACCGGCACGGTCAAGAACCTGACTGACTATGGCGCCTTTGTCGATTTGGGTGGCATTGACGGATTGCTGCACATTACTGACATGTCTTGGGGCCGCCTCACACACCCGCGCGATCTGGTGCAGGTGGGTGATCAGATTCAGGTAAAGGTGTTGAAGTTCGACCGCGAGAAACAGCGCGTCTCGCTGGGCTTCAAGCAACTCACGCCCGACCCATGGCTCGATGCGGCGGAACGTTACCCCATAGGGGCGCATGTTCATGGCCGTGTGATCAGTGTGACCGATTATGGCGCGTTCGTCGAGCTTGAACAGGGCATCGAAGGGCTGGTGCACGTCAGCGAAATGACTTGGTCCAAGCGGATGAAGCATCCCTCGAAGCTGGTCAATGTTGGCGATCAGGTTGAGGCGGTGGTGCTGAACGTAAATCCTCAGGAGCGCCGCATCAGCCTCGGCCTCAAGCAGCTGGAATCGAATCCCTGGGAAAGTCTGCATGAGAAGTTCCCGGTGGGTGCGGTGGTGGAAGGTAAAGTTCGCAACTTGACCGACTTCGGCGCGTTCATTGAAATCGAGGATGGGATCGACGGACTGGTCCACGTCAGCAATCTGAGTTGGACCAAGCGCGTGAAACATCCTTCCGAAGTCCTGAAGAAGGGCGACAAGGTGAAGGCCATCGTCTTGGCGATAGAGCCGGATCAGCGTCGTCTGTCGCTGGGCGTAAAGCAACTGCAACCTGATGTCTGGGACACGTTCTTCGAGCAGCACCACGTGGGTGACGTCATTCACGGTAAAGTGCTGCGCCTTGCAAGCTTCGGCGCGTTCGTCGAGATTGCCGATGGGGTCGAGGGATTATGCCACAACTCCGAAGCCGCGGACGCTCACGGCGCCCCCATCAAGCTGGAACCGGGCCAGGAGTTCGAGTTCAAAATCATTAAGATGAATCCTGCCGAAAAGAAAGTGGGACTCAGCATTCGCGCTGTGGGTGGCGAAGAAGCTACGCGCCACGATGTCGAGGCCTACAAGGCTCCCGCTGCCGCTTCTTCCGGGGCTGGCTCGACCATTGGCGAGTTCATGTCGTGGAAGCGCGCCAGCAACGAAAACAATTAGTCTGATCGTATTGAAACTGCAAAGGCCGCCAGCAATGGCGGCCTTCGATTTTCTGACGAAACCTTACATGTCGCTTACTTGTTCATATTGATCCGCAAAACAATATTGGCCTTTTGGCGATCATCGAACTGACTCAAGACTTTCGTGTCACTTTTTTTCCCATCGCGCTGTGCGTAGACCTCATAATCCACATTGGGCGAAAGTTCGGGGAAGCGATAGCTGCCATCATTTCCGGCAATGACGGTCTTCACCGCCAGCGACTTCGTATTCTTTAAGTAGACCACGGCGTTACTCACGGGAGCGTCGCTCTTGTCGAGAACCACACCAGTAAGAATGCGTGAGGTCACGCGAGTCGCTTTGCGTCCATCCGAGGAAGACGATCCTGATCCTCCGATAGGCAGCGTCAATTGCCAGGCGAGACAATCCATGGCAACCAGCAGAACCATGAGTGCGCCGAGTATCCGCTTCATGTGATTTCCCTTCGGCCGTCCACTTGTGAGCGCGTCTACTTACTCAGATGCAGGCTAACATCCTTTCGCTCATTATCGTCGATGTGGACCGTGATTGCAGGCTTGGGCTGCCCCTTAGGCGTCTTAACATCGGCCTGGATTATGTAATCTTGGCCTCCAGTCGGAACGCGTTGAGCGAACTCCCCACGGCTGTCGGATACGAGTTCCCACTTGCCCTTCTTGCCCGAAGCTCGCCGAATGGTAATGGGAACACCCGCCTCTGGATGTTCGTCCGCTCCCCACACTGTGCCGTAAATCAGAGCATAGTCATTTTTCGGGGCCTGCGAAGCGGATTGAAGCAAGTGAAAAGCGGGCTGGATCGCGCGAAGCCCGAAAGCAGCCACTGGAACCAGGAAAAGAAGGGAAGCACTACTGGCAAGCATTCCGCGTCTGAGGACAATACGCCTACACAACTCAGTAATCACCGTCCTCCTCTTCTTCCTCGTCCTCGTCTTCTTCCTCGTCCTCGTCCTCGACGCGAGTCAGTTCAAGAGGCTCCACGGCCACCACTTCAAAATCTGTCCCGCATTCAGGGCACGAAACGATTTCTCCCTCGTCTACCTCGTCTTCTTCGATATCCAGATCGCTCTCACATTCAGGACAAATAACCATGATGATTGGCCTCCCGTTCTCGATTTCACCGCGCCGTCAGAATTACATCCACGCCGTCATGCATTTATATTTAGAATCTCTTTGCGGCAGCGTCAAGTAATAGACGCCTAAGCCTTCCTAACGTTCCTGGAGTTCCGATGTTCATTCTCAATTCGATCCTAAATGGAATCGCGGTTTTGATGCTGACGATTGTCCTCGCGGTTGCTCTTTTTTCTCAGCAGTCAAACGACATCCCCCCTGCAACCCCCGACCCGCAGATCACCGCGGCCCTGCGCGATGTCTCTGCCGAACGTATCCAGCAAACCATCGAGAAGCTAGTCAGCTTTGGGACTCGCCAGACCCTCTCGTCGGATATGCCAGCCTCCAGTGGAAAAGGTGCGACTGCCGCGGCAGAGTGGCTCCGAGGCGAATTCGAAGGTTATGCCAAAGAATGTGGCGGATGCCTGGAGGTGAAAACCGACGAGTTTACCCAAGAGCCTGGACCACGAGTTCCGGCACCCACGAAAATCACCAACGTCTATGCCGTCCTGCGAGGCACCGATCCTGCAAATGCCGGCCGCATCTTCGTGGTGAGTGGCCATTACGATTCTCGCAACAGCGACATCAACGATGCCCAGCGACTTGCTCCCGGCGCGAACGATGACGCCAGCGGCACGGCGGTTAGCCTGGAGTGCGCCCGTGTGCTCAGCAAGCATCGTTTTCCTGCCACCATCATCTTTTTGACCGTGGCCGGAGAGGAACAAGGGCTCTACGGCAGCGCTCACTTTGCCAAGATGGCCAAGGCGGCAGGCTGGGACCTGGAGGCGGTGTTGAACAACGATATCGTAGGCGGAGACCGCACTCCGGGAGACACCTTGCAGGACCCGCATGTGGTGCGCGTCTTTTCCGAGGGTATCTCCACGACGGCCACGGACAAAGAGTTGCATCTGATTCGATCGCTCGGCGGTGAGAGTGATAGCCCTTCGCGACAACTTGCACGCTATGTGGCCTCGGTGGCCAAAGAATATATCTCACCGACCACATTCAGTCCTTTGCTCGTGTTCCGGCACGATCGCTATCTGCGGGGTGGAGATCATTTCTCGTTTAACGAGCAGGGATTCGCGGCCGTGCGCCTTACAGAATTTCGCGAAAACTATAACCATCAGCATCAAAACGTCCGCACTGAGAACGGCATCCAATACGGTGATCTGCCGCAATTCGTGGACTACGATTACACCGCGAATGTGGCGCGCCTAAATGCCGCGACCCTCGCGTCGCTGGCATCCGCTCCCGCGCCGCCAGCCCATGTGCGACTGCTAACCAAGGAGTTGCAGAATGATTCCACACTGGTCTGGGAGCCTTCGCCCGGTGGATTGGCCACCGGATACGACGTCCTGTGGCGCGATACCACTGCGGGCGACTGGCAGCATGTTAAATCGGTGGGTAATGTCACCAAGGCCACTTTGCCGCTCTCCAAGGACAATGTAATCTTTGCTGTACGTGCCCTCGATGCCAAGGGCCATCGCAGTTTGGCAATCGTACCGTTGCCGGAACGTTGAGAAACGGAGTAAGTTATGCCACGCGGCTCGACCATGTCCATGAGTTTCCCGCCCTTCACCCGGGCGGTGAAGCAACTACTCATTGCTAATGGAGCTGTGTTCCTGCTGACCGCTTTGGTTGGGGTTTTCGATGGACCCAGTGCGGAGCGCTGGATCCAAATACATTTTGGTCTTGTGCCTGCGCTGGTTGTATTTCGCGGGTGGATCTGGCAGTTGGGAACATATGCGTTTCTGCACGCGGGGCTATGGCACATTCTGTTCAATATGCTGGCCCTGTGGATGTTTGGCGCGCAACTGGAACAGGGTTGGGGCTACAGCCTGTTCTTACAGTTTTACTTTTTCTGTGCAGTTGGGGCTGCGCTCACCACGGTTGTCGTCGCCTTTACAGGGCTACTCGGCGCTAGCCCGGTGGTGCCGACGGTAGGCGCGTCCGGGGCGATCTTCGGTCTGTTGCTCGCCTTCGGGATTCTTCATGCCAATTCCGAGATAATGCTATTTCCCTTTCCCTTTCTAATCAAAGCCAAATACTTCATCATCGGACTGATCTTTATCGAGGTTTACCTGACGCTCTCTTCCGCGCAGCAGGCTGGCCAGTCAACGGCTTACATGGCCCACATGGGAGGGCTGCTGTTCGGATACATCTGGCTGAAGTTCATTCCTCGCCGCGGTTTCGCCTACGCCGCCTCCGAGCGCGCGTTCGGACTGCGGAACTCCTATTACCGCTGGAAGCGCAAGCGCGCGGCGCGCAAGTTTGAGGTCTACATGCGCAAGCACGATCGCAATGACTACCGGCACGATGACTACTTTGACGAGCACGGCAACTTCCGCGATCCCAGCACCCGCGACGTGCGCAAGAAGAACGGGGACTCTACGCCGCCGTGGGTGAATTGAGAACCTTGTGCTTTCGTCGACGATTGTCGATGCGAAGGCCGATTGCTTGTTTGCGAACTGACCAGGGTCGTCGCAAATAAGCCAAGGAGGCCGCCTACATTCGACCCTGTTCCCGTACGTCAGAACACCAGTCTGAGAATGTACTCTGGAACCCTGCTGCATTCCAGTCCTCGTCCACAAATACCTGATAGAGACCAGGCTCACCCGGGACAACATCAAAGATTCCCCCGGTCACCGCGCGTTCGTGGAGTGCGAGTACCGGGATACCAAGCATCGTGGCCATCCCTCCTTCGATTTGACACCAGGGAGTTGCGACAGCCAAACCTTCGACCGGCTTCTCCTCCGGGGTGCCCCGGCGCCACGAGCCGTTCTGCACCAGAAGTTCGGGAAAACCGAAGACGACTGCTCCAGCACAACCGCTCATAATCCGCCGGACTTCGCCAATCGCCCCGAAATTGGGGTACTCAGGACGATCCAGGGTTAGAGGATGGAATCCCTCGGCTTCCAATCTCTCCAGCAGGGACGCAATTTGCTGTTGACACTGCGGGGCCAGAGATCCGGGTTTGCTCAGAAATACACTCGTCGTTGTCGCCTGGGATGACTTGCGTACGGGGCGAAACGGTTCCTGATCTTGATAAATCCCTTTTTCATTGAGTTTCTCCCGAAGGTCGTGGGGGATATTTCGTGCTCCGCCGAAGTCAGCGCCAGAGAGCAACGCGTTATCAAACTTTGCACCCTTCAGATCGGCTTCAAAGAAAATCGCCTTCTGTAGATCGGCATTTGATAGGACAGTTTTGTACAAGCGAGCTTGGTAGAAGACCGCTCCCTGGGCATAAGCACCTTTTAGCGACGCCCTCGAGAGATCGGCGCGATAGAAATCTGCATAACTGAGGTTAATGGTGACATCGGTGGGACTCTCGGCCCCCTTTTCGCGAGACCCAAGATACGCAAATTGCAAGTTTGTCTTCTGAAGATCAGCTCGATACAGATTTCCCGCAAAAGCGAGCCCATCCGCCAGCAGCTTTTGAAAGTCGCTGGTCACCTGCCCTCGCAGGATGGCTGTAGTAATGTCGAGAGCCTCCTTTCGATAGGGGGTGTGTTTGCCGCTCTCGGCTCTCTGGTCATAAAAGCGGCGCAGCGAGATTGCACCTGCCATGCGCTCGATCAGAGCATCGGACCGCAAGGCGGCGACGACTGCGTGGAAGTCGGCCCCAACCAACCGGAGTTCGTCCTGGCGAGATCTGTAGTTGAAATACTTGAGGATCGCGAGAACGCCCCCTAACACGGCGGCAAATGCGGTGGCCGTACTCATGTAGTCCGTAATCATTTTCGTGCTCATGACCGCCAATCCTCGCGCGGGGCCGAGGTTACGTGGGCTTTTCGTGGCGCAGCGACAGCGATTCGAACGTCAGCGCACGATTGAAGGTACGCAAGTAGTCAATTTCGAGTCAAGCCAATCCCGGCAGAAGCGACTGGCGAGCCGTGGGGACATCAGCAGCGCCACAAAAGATGATGTTCACAGTAACGCGTGGATGACTGAGAGTCTTCAATTCGTTTGTCTCAGCCCTCCCATATTTCAAGCTTGAACTTGCAATGGTTGTGGATCATTTCGAAATCGCCGCGATTGGAGGTAATCAAGCGAGTCTCCATTCGATCGAGCCGTGAGCGCGATCAGCACATCGAAATGCATGTCGCGAAGTTTTTCCGGGGTAAATCCTTTCTCCGCGCTGATCTTCGCCAGCAGTTGTCCTGACTCCAGCCAGTTCCCGGCCGTAGGTGTCAGAACGGGATGATTGCGCTGCAGGGCCCGCAGAAATTCCCGCTCCGCCGGCTTTCTGGCGCCGCGCCACAACTCCGCCAACACTACCGAAGACGTTCTGACGAGCCCGCTGACCGATTCGATCCGTTCCCGGTGGCGCCCCGTTCGCAGGTCGTCAATAAAGATGGCGGTATCGAAGATGACGAAGTCACTCATCGTAGCCCGCGAACGACAGTTTTCCGCGGTGCTTTCTCATCAAGTCCTTGAAACGCTTCAGCGCCACAATTTCCCGGAGCGCCACATGGACCGCCTCGGTGCGCGATTTCACTCCCAGGACCTTGGCAGCCTCATCCGCAAGGTCCGTGTCCAATCTGATCGATGTCATTGTTACAGCCATGATCTTTACCTCGCCTGTATATACACTATACCTCGGCTGTATATACGCATCAAGCGCTGCCGGAGGAGTAGGAGACCGCAACCGGCGCAAGGATAGTCTCCTCGGTTGGCTTCGCCTCAATCTGTCTATTCCTAACGCAATCATTTTCAGTTATTGTGTATCTCCATAGTGCCAAAACCAGAGCAGCAGCGCCACGGAAGATGACCTTCACACGACATTACGTTTTACTGGCGGCACTCGTGTTCGCGATGGCAGGCTCCGGCCGGGCCTTTGCTCAAGTAGCGCCAGCGACGCAGCAACCCTCGCAAGGGTCATCTGTCGTGCTGGCGACAACAAGCATACCGCCGGGTAGCCATGCTCCGCTCTTTGACTTCAAAGACTCCGACATCAAGTTCAGCCTGACCAGCTTGATGAATGTCCTTCGCGACAACCGGCACGAAGGCTGGGTCTTGGCGGCTTATCCCGACCCCAAGACCAGCCGCCCGCTGATTGGTGCGGGATTCGGTCTCGATGTTCCGGCAACCGATCACCCGCAGCGGGATCCGCTCAATCCCCATCCGTTCATTGAGCCCTCCACGGCTCAGCTATGGCAGGCAGCGGGACTCGATTCGGCAAAGCTGCAGATCATCCTCGATCAGTTCGATCACGATCTGGCCGCATGGAAGAAGAAAAACTTTCGCAGAAAAATCAGGAGCCATGCGCTGTCACCGCAACTGACCGAAGAAGAGGCCACGCAGCTCTTGCGCATCTCTGCTATTCAGGCCACCTACAATGCGCGGGCATACTGCCGTTTCTTCGACCAACTGACCGGATCTCAGCAGATGGCATTGAGCCAGCTTGTGTTTCAGATGGGCGTGAATCTCGAGGAGTTTACTCAGTTTCTCAGCGCCATAAACGATGGCGCAGACGGCCGCGATTCTATACGACTCGTCAGCACGACGGGTGCAGAAACCGATCACTGGAGGAATGTGCAAAGCACGTTGATCCAAAGTCAATGGGCGAGACACTACAGCAATCGCGCCGTGTCTGTCATCGCGATGTTGGACCCGAATTACGACGAAGATCCCACGGCAGCCGAGCGTAAGGTGCAGGCCACCCTCCGCCCCCCGAGTTCGCGTCATCGCAAGAAGGCGCACTTGAAGTCTGTCCGCGCAGGGAACACAGCAGAGCACCACACTGGTAAGAGTTGATACGGACTCCGCCATAAGCGCTCGGCTAATCGGATTAAGACTGATCTCATTCTGGTCACGGCAATCCATGTCCGCCCAAGCTTCAGACCAGCGGATCCAAGGTTGGCACAACTATTGTTGTCCCGCTGCGGTCAACGCGAGATTACAGCTTACGGTTTCTTCGCGATACGTCTAGAATCACTGCATGCCGATACTAAAGATCAACGGGAATAGCGGGCGAGCCGAGGCTATGAAAGCCCTAGACCGTTTCATCAAGGGCGACATGCACGGTATTCACTATGCGCTGAGCATCTTCATCGCCACCGCGGTACTCTGGGTTTTTGTTCACGAGCTTGCCAAAAGCAACCCGGTTTGGGCTATAAGCTCGATGGTCGCAACCAGCGATCCGCTGATGAAGACAGCCATCTTGACCTTCCGCGCGCGGATCATCAATACCCTGGTAGGCTGTGCCGTCGGTCTCTTATTCATCGCCATCGGAGGCACGCGAGTCATAACTCTCCCGCTCGCGATGGCGGTGACCGTCCTGCTTTCCTCCTATGTGGTCCGCATTCAAACCATGTGGCGGCAGGCGCCAATCGCAGCGGCATTCGTCATTGCCGCTGGACTTGAGCATCACTCAAGACTCGGCGGCCTGCAGGCAGGCGGGGGCCGAGTGAGCGAGGTGTTGTTCGGTTGCGTTGTCGGACTTGTGGTCGCGTGGTTCGTGTCTGTGGTTTGGCCGTTGCCAGAACCCGTAGCCGACGGCAACGTTGCGAGCAAGTGACCTAACTTGGCAACGGACGCCGGGTATTCCGTGTGAACGCTATGCAGAATGAGCGGCGCACTATCGACTACCGGAGCCGCAAACCCTCCTAACTTTCGAACACTTTCTCCAGGCTCTCGTAAACAATCGGGATGGTACACAGGTCCGGCAGCATCTGCCAGTAGCGGTGCACGTCTGGGTCCGCTTGCGCTTCGCTGCGCATTTCGGAGGATGTCCAGTATCGCAAGTGCAGCAGGCGGTCGGGATTCGATGAATCGCGGTTAAGTGTATCGCGACAGTATCCCTTGGCATGCATCATCGTATAGAGTTCCCGTAACCTCGTCAGCAGCTCTTCCTGCTTCCCGGGCAGTGCTTCCAGTACCGCCATCGACAATATTTCTTGCGCCATAGTGTTGTCGCCTCTCAACCCTGATTGTTGGTTTGCCTTGCGGGCTTGCTATTGTTTGCGTGCGCCGAATTTTCTCCTACCGTTATCAGCCGCATAAAGTTAGTGGCGCCTGAGTTGTTGGTGGTCCCGGCAACCAGTCCGAAGACATCACCGCGCGATAGCACTTTTCTTAGCACCAATTCCTCTTCTGCGAACTCGGCCATCTCCGCCGCTGAAAGACCTCCGGAGCAGCGTAACGGCGCCACGCCCCACAACAGGTTCATGCGATTGCACACCGTCTCGAACTGCGTAAAGGCATAAATATCAGCGGCAGGCCGGTGCTTGGATAGCATCCGGGCTGTCACTGCGGTCTCTGTGAAAACCGCAACCGCGCGGATGTTGAGGTCTTTCGCGGCATGCGCCATGGATTCGCAAATCGTTTCCGCGATCGATAGATGCTCTGCCTGAAGGTGGCCCGGCACCAGAGGATGAAAGGGATGGGCCTCGGCTTCGGCCACAATGCGCGCCATCATCTCCACGGCTTCCCGGGGAAACTTTCCCATCGCCGTTTCACCCGAAAGCATTACCGCGTCAGTGCCATCGAAGATAGCGTTGGCGACATCGCTGGCTTCGGCGCGCGTGGGTCGCGGGTACTCCGTCATGGATTCCAGCATCTGCGTCGCGGTGATTACGGGCCTGCGAAAGTCGAGCGCGCGGCGAATGACGAACTTCTGAATCAGCGGTACCTTCTCCGGCGGCACCTCGACGCCCAAGTCACCACGGGCCACCATCACGCCGTCCGCGGCCTCCAGGATGGCATCCAGATTTTCGACGGCCTGCGGCTTCTCCAGTTTCGCAACCAATGGAACGCTGCGACCCAATGCCACCATGGCGCGCTTGGCGCGCAATACGTCTTCGGCGGTGCGCACGAAAGAGATGGCTACCACGTCAACCGCGTGCTTCAAACCAAATTCGAGGTCCTTCTCATCTTTTTCGGTGAGGGATGGAATGCTCACGTTCGTACCCGGCAGGTTGATGCCTTGGTGCTCTCCCAAGGTTCCACCGTTGAGCACCTCGCATACCACGTCGCTGCCGTGGATAGCGCGCACAACCAATTCAATGCGCCCATCGGAGAGCAGTATGCGCTCGCCCGGTTTCACATCGTTCGCAAGACCTTGGTAAGTCGTGGCGATCAGGTTCGCCGTCCCCCTCAAGTCCTTAGATGTAATGGTGACCTTCTGCCCCGTCTGCAATATGACAGGTGTTCGAGACTTCAGCCGTCCGGTTCTGATCTTTGGCCCTTGCAGATCTTGCAGGATGCAGATGGTGCGTCGCAGTTCGCCAGCTACCTTGCGCAGCCGCGTGATAACCTGGGCGTGCTCCTCGTGCGTGCCGTGGGAAAAGTTCAGGCGGGCGACATTCATCCCGCGCAGCATCAGCTCGCGGATCATGTCTTCGCTACTGCAAGCTGGCCCAATCGTGCACACGATCTTTGCTCTGCGACGCTCCGGAGTAGGGCTATGCAAGGGATCTTTCGGCCGATCGATCGTGTCTTCCATTTCGTTCTTCATCTCTCAAGACGCCGAAACGCGTTTCTTATCCGCATTGATATCGGAATGGGCTCCAAAGAGGAAGCGCGGATAGCGTAGAGCATTGAATTCGGCGCCGATGAGCACCACCATGGAAACGATGTACAGCCAGATCAGCAGCGCGATCGCAGAGGCCACGGAACCATAGATGACATCGTAATTCGCGAAGTGACGCAGATAGACACCGAACAATATCGTAGAGACAAACCACATGACCGTAGCCAAGGCCGCGCCGGGCAGCACGCGATGCCATGGTTGAGTACGTGGCACTCCATGGTGATAAATAAGCCCGACCACGGCAATGCTGGTGAGCCCTGCAATGATCCAGCGCAATGCCGTCCAAAGTCCCACAATGTAAGGCCCGAATTCGTGGCCGACATGGTACGCGATCCAGGTTTCTATCTGGTTGCCGAACACCAGCAGGAATGACGAGAAGGCCATTGGAACTCCCGCCAGCACCACGAGCAAGAAGGCGATCATTCGTTCCTTCACCAGCCCCCACACCTTCGGCATCTGATAGGCGTTGCGAAAGCCCTCCATCCAGGAGATCATGGTGCCCGATCCCGTCCACAGCGTGATGATTGCCAGCGTGATTAGCGTCCTCATGCTAGCCGGCTTCGTTCCGCTGAAGTATTGCAGGACTGCTGCGCTTGTCCCCGACGGCAGAATCCGCCCCACGGCATGACCGATTTCGCGGATGAATGCGGAGGTTTTGTGCGATTCCGAAAGTACGGACGCTACCAAGAGCACCGCAGGGAACACGGTAAAGATCGCGGAGAAGGCCGCTCCCTTGGCCACTGCGAACGCGTCGTGCTGAAAGGCACGCCAGAGCGCGACCCGAAAGTGTAGAAGGAACCGCCGCATAGACGAAGACGCCGTAAAGCTGGAAAGGGAAGTTTACACACCCGAGCAAGAAGGGGCGACCAGAATCATCGCCCCTTCGCTCGTACGGTTTTCCGAATTACTACATCGTCCGCCTACTCTGTCGTCAGTTCCTCGGCCTCGTTTTCGCCTTCGTGCCGGAGCAGTTCCAGCGCGCGTTCGGCTTCCTCGTACGCGGCTGTGACCTCCTCCTGCACCTTGGCGGCGGCCTCTTCCATTTCCTGCGAGAGCCGGACATTGCGGTAGTACTCCATGCCGGTGCCCGCAGGGATCAGACGGCCCACGATGACGTTTTCCTTCAAGCCGCGCAGATGATCAACGGCACCCTGGATTGAGGCTTCCGTCAGCACGCGCGTGGTTTCCTGGAACGACGCCGCCGAGAT
Source organism: uncultured Acidobacteriaceae bacterium (assembly GCA_963720135.1). Classification (GTDB taxonomy): domain Bacteria; phylum Acidobacteriota; class Terriglobia; order Terriglobales; family Acidobacteriaceae; genus Bog-257. The sequence continues at coordinate 138,607 of CAVREJ010000013.1, read as the reverse complement.
GAACGAATCGGTGGAGAGCGAAGCCTTGGTGATGCCGAGCAGCAACGGACGGCCCGTGGCCGGCTTGCCGCCGTTGGCAATCGCCTTCTCGTTTTCCTCGCGGAAGCGGAACTTGTCGATCTGCTGTTCCAGCAGGAACGACGTATCGCCCACGTCTTCCACCTTCACCCAGCGCATCATCTGGCGAACGATCACCTCGATGTGCTTGTCGCTGATGTTGACACCCTGCAAGCGGTACACTTCCTGGATTTCATTCACCAGGTAGGCTTGCAGTTCCTTCTCGCCCAGCACGGCCAGAATGTCGTGCGGGTTCAGAGGACCATCCATCAGTGGCTCGCCGGCGCGGATGCGCTCGCCTTCCTGCACGTTGATGTGAACGCCACGCGGCACCTGGTATTCCTTCTCGGTGCCGTTGTCGGCGACAACGTAGATCTTGCGCTGACCTTTGGCGACATCGCCAAACTTCACCACACCATCGATCTCGCTGATGACCGCAGTCTCGCGCGGCTTGCGGGCCTCGAACAGTTCCACCACGCGTGGCAGACCGCCCGTGATGTCCTTGGTCTTGGTGGTTTCGCGCGGGATCTTTGCCAGCACGTCGCCTGGAGTCACAGTGTCAGCGTCCTGCACCATCAAGTGAGCGCGGGAGGGCATCAGATAACGCTTGCTGCCCTTGGCTCCCTTGATGATGATCGTCGGCTGACGCTTTTCGTCGGGAGAATCCACCACGACATGGCGTGACAGGCCCGTGACCTCGTCCACTTCTTCATGCAGCGTCATGCCTTCCTGCAGGTCCTTGAACTGCACCGTTCCGCCAATTTCGGTCAGGATGGCGAAGGTGTACGGATCCCACTCGACTAGGACATCGCCTAAGCCGACCTGTTGACCGTCTTCCACCTTGACCTTGGCGCCGTAGACGACGGCGTAGCGCTCTTTCTCGCGACCCTTGTCGTCGAGAATCGCGATGGAACCGTTGCGATTCATCACCACCAGGTGGCCTTCCTTGGCACGCACGGTCACCAGATTGATGAAGCGTACGCTGCCGTTGTTCTTGGCATCGAGGCGCGACTGCTCGCTGACTCGCGAAGCCGTACCACCGATGTGGAAGGTACGCATGGTGAGCTGCGTTCCAGGCTCGCCGATGGACTGCGCCGCAATAACGCCCGTGGCCTCGCCCAACTCGACCAGGCGGCCGGAGGCCAGGTTGCGCCCGTAGCACATCACGCACACACCACGCTTAGACTCGCAGGTCAGCACCGAACGAATCTTCACTCGTTCGATGCCAGCCGCCTGCACCGCACCCGCCAGGTCTTCGGTGATCTCCTGGTTGATGTCAACGATGATGTTGCCTTCGTAGTCCTTGATTTTCTCCAGCGAGACGCGGCCCACGATGCGATCCCGTAACGGCTCGATGATCTCGCCCGACTCCACGATGGAGGTGACATAGATGCCGTCGACCGTGCCGCAATCGTATTCGCTGATGATCACGTCCTGCGCCACGTCCACTAATCGCCGAGTCAGGTAGCCCGAATCCGCCGTCTTGAGCGCGGTGTCGGCCAGTCCCTTGCGAGCGCCGTGGGTGGAGATGAAGTACTCCAGCACCGTCAGGCCTTCGCGGAAGTTCGCCGTGATCGGGGTCTCGATAATTTCGCCCGAAGGCTTAGCCATTAAGCCGCGCATACCGGAGAGCTGACGGATCTGCTGCTTCGAACCGCGAGCACCAGAGTCAGCCATGACGTAAATCGGATTGATGTCGCCTTTCTTGTCGTCTTCCTGCATGGCGCCGAACATCTCGTCCGCAACTTTTTCCGTGATCGCAGACCAGATTTCGACAACCTTGTTGTAGCGCTCGCCATTGGTGATGGCGCCATCCAGATACTGCTGCTGCACGGCAATCGCCTGCTTTTCGGCGTCACGCACCAAGCCCGCTTTGCCCGGAGGAATGACCATGTCGTCGATTCCGATCGAGAGGCCCGCCTTGGTGGCGTAGTGGAAGCCGAGCTGCTTGATGCCGTCGAGCATGCGCACTGTGGTTTCCAGACCGAAGCGCAGGTAGCAGTAGTTCACCAGGTTGCCCACACCCTTCTTCTTGAGCAAGCCGTTGATGTAGGGCATCTCCGCAGCGCCGCGCTTCAGGTGGTCGTTCATGATGGCACGCCCCACCGTGGTCGAGATAAACTGCCGCTCGAAGTTGGTCGGCTCGGTGTGGATCACGTCCTGATCGTCATATGCAATGGTAAGATCGATCACCTCGCCCGAGTAGCGCAAACGAATCGGGGTCAGCGTTTCCACTTCTCCCGCTTCTTTGGCCAGGATTACCTCATCGATGTTGGCGAATGCCCGTCCCTCGCCCTTGGCCCCGGGCTTGCCCTTGGTCAGGTAGTAGATGCCCAGTACCATGTCCTGAGTAGGGACAGTAATCGGTTGTCCTGACGCTGGCGACAGGATGTTATGCGAAGCCAGCATCAACACACTCGCTTCCACCTGTGCCTCCGGCGACAGCGGAATGTGTACGGCCATCTGGTCGCCATCGAAGTCAGCGTTAAATGCGGTACAGACTAACGGGTGAATCTTGATGGCTTTGCCTTCTACCAGCACCGGCTCAAACGCCTGAATGCCAAGGCGGTGAAGCGTGGGTGCGCGGTTCAGCAGCACCGGGTGGTCCTTGATCACCTCTTCCAGAATGTCCCATACGATGGGCTCCTGCTGCTCCACCATTTCCTTGGCCTGCTTGATGGTAGTGCAGTGTCCGGTCTGTTCCAGACGGTGATAGATAAATGGCTTGAACAATTCCAGCGCCATCTTCTTGGGCAAGCCGCACTGGTGCAGCTTGAGGTCAGGACCGACCACGATTACAGAACGGCCAGAATAATCCACTCGCTTGCCCAGCAGGTTCTGGCGGAAGCGGCCCTGTTTGCCCTTCAGCGTATCCGACAGCGACTTGAGAGGGCGATTGTTGGCGCCGCGCAGCACGCGGCCGCGACGGCCGTTGTCGAACAGTGCGTCCACCGCTTCCTGCAACATGCGCTTTTCGTTACGTACGATTACCTCCGGCGCGTGCAGGTCCATGAGTTTCTTCAGGCGGTTGTTGCGATTGATGACCCGGCGATAAAGATCGTTCAAGTCAGAGGTCGCAAAGCGACCGCCATCCAGAGGAACCAAAGGCCGCAGCTCCGGTGGGATCACCGGAATCACGTCCAGAATCATCCATTGAGGCTTGTTGCCGCTCTTGCGAAATGCCTCGACCACCTTCAGGCGCTTGGCATACTTCAGACGCTTCTGGACGGATGTCTCGCTGCGCATCTTCTCGCGCAGTTCACCCGAGAGACTCTCCACTTCAACGCGCTTCAGCAACTCCTTGATGGCCTCGGCACCCATCATGGCTTTGAAGCCACTGCCGCGATGCGCCTGATCGAGTTCCCGGTACTTGGTTTCGTCCTTGATTACTTCGCGTTCTTTGACCGGAGCTTCACCGGCCTCGACCACGACGTAGGCCTCGAAATACAGCACCGATTCCAGGTCGCGTAGCGAAATGTCGAGAATGTGCCCGATACGGCTTGGCAGCCCCTTGAAGAACCACACGTGCGAGCAGGGCGAAGCCAGCTCGATGTGGCCGAGGCGCTCGCGGCGCACCTTGGAGAGCGTTACTTCCACGCCGCACTTATCGCAGATCACACCGCGGTGCTTCATGCGCTTGTACTTGCCGCAGAGACACTCCCAATCGGTTACCGGGCCGAAAATGCGCGCGCAGAAAAGACCATCGCGCTCCGGCTTGAAGGTGCGGTAATTGATGGTCTCCGGCTTCGTGACTTCGCCGTGAGACCAGCTACGGATCTTTTCGGGCGAAGCCAGGCTGATGCGAATGGCGTCGAAGTCGGCGATGGCATTTCCGAGATCAAATGGACTCGAACGGTACAAAGTGTCCTCCTCCCCTGCGGGCTTCCTCACGAAAGTGCAGGGACCTGCGGCCCTTGCGCGGCCGCTGGCGGCTCCCGGTATTTCCAATTTCCCTGGGTGCTGCCTCCCGCGGGAGCGAAGGAGGCAGTTACCCCAATCTTCGAAGAGCCAAGTCGAATCTAGTCGGCCGCGACCGGAGGAGCTCCTGGGAGCACCTTGCGCTCGTTGGTCATGATCAACTCCACGTCGAGGCACAACGACTGCAACTCACGAATCAGTACGTTGAAGGATTCCGGCACACCCGGCTCAATGGCCGCTTCGCCTTTGACAATGGCCTCGTAAATCTTGGTTCGGCCATAGACGTCATCGGACTTCGCGGTGAGCAACTCCTGCAGGATGTAGGCTGCGCCGTAGGCTTCCAGGGCCCACACTTCCATTTCGCCAAAGCGCTGACCGCCGAACTGCGCCTTGCCTCCCAGTGGTTGCTGGGTGATCAGCGAGTACGGCCCGATGGAGCGCGCGTGAATCTTGTCGTCCACCAGATGCGAGAGCTTGAGCATGTAGATGTAGCCGACCGTTACCGGCTGCTCGAAGCGCTCTCCGGTCATGCCGTCATAGAGAGAGGTCTTGCCCGACTCGGGCAGACCACCCTGCGCCAGCAGTGACTTGATCTCTCCCTCTTTCGATCCGTCGAATACCGGCGAGCCGAAGTAGACGGCTTCTTTCATACCATCCGCCACGTGCTCCAGGGTTTCGTCGTCAAGGCCGACGAGGTTGTCCACGAACGGTGTGTCCTTGAACATCACCTTGAGTTCTTTGCGCAAACGCTCTGCCTTAGAGTTCTCTTTCAGCAGTTCGCCGATCTTCTGCCCGAGCGCGTAACCGGCCCAGCCCAGATGAGTCTCCAGGATCTGCCCCACGTTCATACGACTGGGAACACCTAGGGGATTCAGGACGATCTCCACCGGCGTGCCGTCCTCGAGGTAAGGCATGTCCTCCTCCGGCAAAATGCGCGCGATCACGCCTTTATTGCCGTGGCGACCAGCCATCTTGTCGCCTACACTCAGCTTGCGCTTCATGGCCACATAAACCTTCACCAGCTTGATTACGCCCGGCGGAAGTTCATCGCCCTTCTGCAGCTTCTCGACTTTCTCGCGAACGATCTTGCGCAGAACGTCAATCTGACGCGAGGTCATCTCCTCGATTTCATCGATCTGCTCGTTGATGCGTGGGTCCTTATCAGGGAACTTGACGCGCTTCAAGTTGCGGGTCGAGATTCGCTCGATCGTGTCGCGGTCCAGAATTACGCCCTTGGTCAACAAGCGCTTGTTGGTGCGTTCGTCATGCAGATCGGCGAGGACCTCCTTACCGCCCATCAAGGCCTCGAGACGCTTCAAACGCTCGTCGGTAAGAATTCGGATCTCGTCGGCCAGGTTCTTCTCCAGCTTCGCCACCTGCTCGGACTCGATGAACTTGGCACGCTCATCCTTCTCCTGCCCTTTGCGGGAGAAGATCTTCACGTCCACGACCGTACCTTCGATACCGGGAGGGCAGGTGAGCGAGGCATCGCGAACATCGCCGGCCTTCTCGCCGAAGATGGCCCGCAACAACTTCTCTTCCGGAGTGAGTTGGGTCTCGCCCTTGGGCGTAACTTTGCCCACCAGGATGTCGCCCGCCTTGACCGTTGCCCCGATGCGGATAATGCCGCTCTCATCGAGGTCGCGCAACGCCGATTCGCTGACGTTGGGAATATCGCGCGTTACTTCTTCCGGACCCAGCTTGGTGTCGCGCGATTCGATCTCGAACTCCTCAATGTGGACCGAGGTGTAATAGTCCTCTTTCACCATCTTCTCGGAGACCAGGATGGCGTCCTCGAAGTTGTATCCACGCCATGGCATGAACGCGACCAGCACGTTGCGGCCGAGTGCCAGTTCGCCCATGTCCGTACAAGGACCATCAGCGATCACCTGCCCTTTGGCGACACGCTGTCCCTTCCTCACGATGGGACGCTGGTTGATACAAGTGTTCTGGTTGGAACGCTTGAACTTGGTGAGCTGATAGATGTCACTGCCCACCTCGCGCGAAAGCTGCATGGGATGGTGCTCGCCCTCGACGCGCACGATAATACGCTCGGAGTCGACAGAATCAATGATGCCGCCGCGGCGTGCCAGCACCACTGCGCCCGAATCGCGCGCTGTGACGCCTTCCATTCCGGTGCCGACGATGGGCGCTTGGGCGCGCAGCAAGGGCACGGATTGGCGCTGCATGTTGGCGCCCATCAGGGCGCGGTTGGCGTCGTCGTGCTCCAGGAACGGAACCAGCGATGCAGCCACCGACACCAGTTGTTTCGGGCTGACGTCGATGTAGTCCACCTCGTCGCGGCTGGTCAACACAAAGTTGCCGGCCTTGCGAGCATTGACCAGTTCGGCTACGATGCGGCCCTTGTCGTCGATCTCGGCATTGGCCTGGGCGATCACGTGGCGGTCTTCCTCCCACGCCGACAAATAGAACGAGAAGGGCTCAAAATCGATAAGCTTCTTGCGCCGCTCCCGCAAATCGTTGTTGGCCTTGACCGCTTCCGCCTTCTCCATGTGATCGCCCACGCGGTAGTCGCTGTCGCCAGCGTTGACCACAGTGACGAAGTCGAGCACACGACCACTCCTCACCTTGCGATAGGGCGACTCGATGAAACCGTAGTCGTTGATTCGCGCATAGCAACTGAGCGACGAGATAAGGCCGATGTTCGGGCCTTCCGGCGTTTCAATTGGGCAGATACGGCCGTAGTGCGTCGGGTGCACATCGCGGACTTCGAATCCTGCGCGTTCCCGCGACAACCCGCCCGGCCCAAGCGCCGACAGACGGCGCTTGTGCGTGATCTCCGACAGCGGGTTGGTCTGGTCCATGAACTGCGACAACTGGGACGAACCAAAGAACTCGCGAATGGCCGCCATTACCGGCTTGGCGTTCACCAGGTCGTGCGGCATGGCCGTGGACATTTCCTGGTACACGCTCATCTTTTCCTTGATGGCGCGTTCCATGCGGACCAGCCCGATGCGGAACTGGTTCTCGAGCAGTTCACCAACCGCGCGCACGCGGCGGTTGCCCAGGTGATCGATATCGTCCACCGAACCGATGTTCTTGCGCAGCTTGAGCAGGTAGCGGATGGTACCGTAAAAATCGTCCGGCTCCAGCGTGCGATGGTCGAGCTGGGTAGCGTCTTCGCTTTCGAAGAGCTTGATGTTGAACTTCAAACGACCCACGCGAGAGAAGTCATACTTGCGCGGGTCGAAGAACATGCCATGAAACAGCGAGGTAGCCGTGTCGAGCGTCGGCGGATCGCCGGGACGCAACTTGCGGTAGATCTCGATCAGGGCTTCCTGAGGTGTCTTCACCGAATCGCGGCGCAGCGTGGCACTGATTACCGTGCCCACATCGTCACGCTCGGGGAAGAACACATGCACTTCGGCTACGCCCGCGTCCAACAGCTTCGACAGCTTCTCCGCCGTAAGCTCGGAGTTGGCCTCGAGCAGAATCTCGCCGGTGTTGGTATCGACCACGTCGGCGGCAACGTACGCGCCTTCCATGTCGGTGAGGTCAACTTCGATCTCGGAAATCTTGTGCTTCTGGATTTCCTTCATCACCGCCGGCGTCACCTTGCGGCCGGAGTGAGCGATCTCTTCGCCGCCCTTGGTCGCAATCCGATGCGCCAGCTTCATGCCAACCAGGTTGGTCGGACGGTCGACGCCAGGTTCGAGGGTCCAGTACAGCTTCTTGTCCTTCAGTGCGATGCGATCGACGGTGTAGAACGTGCGCAGAATGTCCTCATCGGAACGCAGGCCTAGCGCCCGCAGGAAGATGCTTCCCAGGAACTTGCGCTTACGATCGATGCGTACGTACAAGATGTTCTTCTGGTCGTACTCGAACTCCACCCACGAACCGCGGTACGGAATGATCTTGCCCAGGAAATAGGTGCGGTTGCTCGCGGTTTCGAAGAACACGCCCGGCGAACGGTGCAACTGGCTGACGATGACGCGTTCCGTGCCATTCACGATGAAGGTGCCGTTGGCCGTCATCAAGGGGATGTCGCCAAAGAAGACTTCCTGCTCCTTCATGTCGCGGATAGAGCGGTTGCCGGTTTCCGGGTCCTTGTCGTAGATCGTGAGGCGCATGGTGACCTTCAGCGGTGCGGAATAGGTCATACCGCGCTCTTCGCATTCGGCCACGTCGTACTTCAGTTGCAATCCAACCGGGTCGCCGCACTTGTTACAGAAATCGGGCGTATTGGCGTTGTAGGTGCCGCACTTGGTGCACAGCACGTCCCCCAGGTGGAAGGGATCGGTCTTCACGGTCGCGCCGCAATTACGGCACGTGGTACGCAGGTGATTCAGCCCCTTGAGGTGGCCGCACTTGCACTCCCAGTTGCCGATGGCATACTCGACAAAGTCCAACTGTGAAACGTTGCGGAAGTCCGTGATCGGAAATACCGACTGGAACACCGCCTGCAATCCACCGTCGTCGCGCTCGCTCGGTAGCGAGTCCATCTGCAGAAAGCGGTCATACGAACGCTTCTGCACCTCGATCAGATTGGGAATCTGAATGGTAGCGGGAATTTTTGAGAAATCGAATCGATTTCGATTGGCAGTCTTCTGTTTTGCCATGTATAAAGCTCCTATATCAGCGCCGGCCACGCTCGCTCATGCGTGACCATGCAGGCCGCTAACGCGGATGTGCGACGGGCAGGACTGCCGTCCCACGGTGACAGGTCGGTCGAAAAAGAATGGACTGTTCTCGGGTGAGCGCAAAAACGCAAGCGCGCCCGCGGAGACAAGAATCCCCGCAAGCGCCGCCTCAGGCGTTCTGCAATCCCATGACCATTCAGTCCGGGATGTCGGCACAAGTTCGTGCCGCGATGTTTTTCGCTTCCCGCGCCAGTATCTTCAGGCCTTGTCCTCGGCTAGCCCTACCGTCGCGCCTGAGCTGACGCGACTCCGGTCGAGCTTGCCGCCTGCCACTACCTGTTTGATGCTCCGGATTCCAGAAAGAATCCAGACCCAACGATGCCCGGGAATTCCGCAGTCCCTGCTGAGCAGGACTGCTCTACTTCCTCGGCTTCATCGCGCCTCTCCACGACCGCTCCGACGGGAAGAGGAACGTAGCCGTCGCCCGGAAACCGCGGGCGGCAGCAGCCTTAACTCCGGTCAGCGCGCCGGAGTAATCGTCCCGCTCTGCTATCTGTGCCGCCAAACGCAAAATGAGCACTTGCCAGCTGCCAGCCGAAACGGGACGGAAATTTACTTCACCTCGACGGTTGCGCCTGCCTCGGTGAACTTCTTCTTGATGGTCTCGGCTTCATCCTTGGAGACGCCTTCCTTAACGGTCTTGGGAGCGCCATCGACCAGGTCCTTGGCTTCCTTCAGACCGAGGCTGGTGACTTCACGGACAGCCTTGATCACGTTGATCTTGTTGGCGCCCACCGCAGTGAGAACGACCGCAAATTCAGTCTTTTCTTCCGCCGGGGCTGGGGCGGCGGCTCCTGCGCCGGCTCCGCCTGCCATCATGACGGGGGCCGCAGCCGCCGCCGAGACGCCAAGACGCTCTTCCAACTTCTTCACCAGGGCTGCCGCATCCAGAAGCGATAGCCCTACGATTGTTTCTTCCAACTGCTGCAAATCCGCCATGTGTTTATCCACCTATTCGTTATTCGTTGTGTTGATTTCGTTATCGGTCTTCGAGGCTTCCAATGTGCCGTCGCATGCCAGACTCACGCAGACTGCACGCCTCACAACGGATAACGCAAACCCTAAGGAAGCGCTTACGCACTCCCAAACTTGTGTATAGCCCAGGCCTAAGCCTGCGCTTCGGTCGCCACAGGCTCAGTCGCCGGGACTACCGGAGCTTCCAGGGCTGCTTCTGCTGCGCCACCAAACTTGTTCTTCTCCACACCCTGGTTGATCACCACCGCCAGATCGCGTCCAATGGCGTTCATTACTGTCACCAGCCGCTGCGCCGGAGCATTCATCAGGAACAGCAGCTTGGAGTGGATTTCTTCCTTGGACGGCATGCTGGCCAGCGCGTCGATATCTTTAATCGCGATGACCCGGCCATCCACAATGCCGGCCTTGAAGGTGTACTCCGGATTGTCCTTGGCGTACTTGCTAAGCGCCTTGGCCAGAGCCACGGGATCGCCGCCGGTATAGGCAATTGAAGTAACCCCGGAGAGACCTTTCATCGCCTCTTCCACCTGGGTCCCCTGAGCGGCGCGCTCCGCCAGCGTGTTCTTCACCACGCGATAATGCCCGCCCGCGGTGCGGACCGCCTTGCGCAGCTCAAAGTCTTTTTGCACGGTCAACTTGCTGAACGTGCCTACGACGGCATGGCTCGCCGACTGAAACTCTTTCTTCAGCTTCTCTGCCTGCTCGATCTTTCTTGCTCGTGTGACAGCCATCTTCGAATCCTTTTTGTCGGGCGCCCGATACGCGCCTCTTTGCGCGTTACCCTAAGCTCTCGCCGCCGCTTCCACCGGTGCCGTGTCAATGGCAACACCCGGACCCATTGTGGAGCTGAGATAGCAACCCTTGATGTACTTGCCCTTGGCGACCGTGGGCTTAGCCTTGATCACGCTGGTGATAACAGTGGCGGCATTCTCCACCAATTTCTCCGGCGGGAACGAAATCTTGCCCACCGGCACGTGCACCAGCGCCGTCTTATCGGTGCGGAACTCCACCTTGCCGGCCTTGGTTTCTCTTACCGCCGCAGCCACGTCGAAGGTGACGGTGCCGGTCTTCGGATTTGGCATCAGTCCGCGGGGGCCAAGCACCTTGCCCAGTCGGCCCACCGACTTCATCATGTCGGGCGTAGCGATCACCGCGTCGAAGTCAGTCCAGTTCTCTTTCTGGATCTTCTCCACCATGTCTTCGCCGCCCACGATGTCGGCACCCGCGGCTTCGGCTTCACGCACCTTTTCGCCGCTGGCGATAACCAACACCTTCTTGGTTTTCCCCAGTCCATGCGGCAGAACCACCGTGCCGCGCACCATTTGGTCGGCATGCTTGGGATCGACTCCCAGCCGCATCGTCAAGTCAACGGTTTCGTCGAACTTGGCGAACTTCACTTTCTGCAATAGGGGCACTGCATCCTGAAGCGTGTACGAACGAGCTTCGACGCCGGCACGTGCCTTCGCGATGTTTTTTCCCGATTTCCTCATTGCTCTCCTTGTCTCCCACCGCCCACCCTTGTTACCGGAGGGCCGTGGTATTTACGACTGCGGCCAGGCGGCCGCTGCCAATCCCACATTGTGGGATAAACTATGCTGTAACTTCGATACCCATGGAGCGTGCGGTACCTTTCACGCTCTTGATTGCCGCTTCCACCGAAGCCGCGTTCAGGTCGGGCATCTTCTGCTTGGCAATCTCCAGGACCTGCTTCTCGGTAACCTTGCCAACCTTGTCCTTGTTCGGCGTTCCCGAACCCTTGGCCACGCCTGCGGCGCGCTTCAACAGAATCGAAGCAGGAGGCGTCTTGGTGATGAAGCTGAAGGTGCGGTCGCTGTACACCGACACCACCACCGGGATGATCAGGCCGTCCAGTTCCTTGGCGCTGGTCCTGGCGTTGAACTGCTTGCAGAACTCCATGATGTTGATCTGCGCCTGGCCGAGCGCCGGACCCACCGGAGGAGCCGGAGTGGCCTTGCCCGCCGCAATCTGCAACTTCACCGAACCAGTAACTTTTTTTGCCATATTTACTCTTCTTCAATGGGGCCAAGTCGCCCGTGTTGTTTATGAACTCGTCGAACTCAGTGCCAACATCACAGTCGGGACTAATTTTTTCTGTACCGGGTCAGCAGCCAAACCGAGACCTTCGATGCTGTGCGCACCAACCACTTCCATCTCGCCTGCCTCCGCCATAACCACGATGTCAGGTACCGACCGACCGTCGGTACCGATGTAAACAATTCCTAAATCGCGTTCCAGCACTCGCCCTTCAATCGTGCGGAAGGGCATACGACGAGTGGCGACTACACCCAGACGCTCAAGGCGCGCCCTGGAAATCCAGCTATATGCTGCTCCTGTGTCGACGAAAAGGTCCAACTCCTCAACCGTTTCGGGATGATCCGGATTCCACACCCGCAACTTGGCTGAAAACGTGCCCATCGTCTTGCCTACGTAACAACTTTCTCGACCTGCCCGAATCCTAGTTCCACCGGTGTAGAGCGGCCAAAGATGGTGACCATCACCTTCAGCGTCTCGCGGTCTTCGTTGACTTCGTCCACCACACCAGTGAAGCTGGCGAATGGACCCTCGCTGATGCGCACCGACTCGTTCTTCTCGAACTTGACCTTGAGCTTGGGCTTTTCCTTGCTGTCGGCGACGCGATACACGATCTGGTTGACTTCTTCTTCCGACAGCGGAGTGGGCTGCTGGCCCGTGCCGACAAATCCCGTTACCCGCGGCGTACCTTTCACGACGTGCCACACGTTGTCGTCCATGTCCATCTCGACCAGCACGTAGCCGGGATAGAACATGCGCTCGCTAGTGTACTTCTTTCCGCCACGCACTTCGGTAACCGACTCGGTGGGGATGAGTACCCGGCCAATCCGGTGCTCCAATTCAGGATAGGCGCGCACCCGCGACTCCAGCGATTCCTTCACCTTGCGCTCGAATCCCGAATAGGTGTGGATGATGTACCACTTCATGTTCGGGTTCTGCGGGTTCGGCTGGTCGGCGGAAAGCGGAGCCGTAGACTCTTCCCCGTCAAGCTGCGGCTCAGCGCCGTTCTTCTCCGATTTAATCTCTTCTTCAGTCATGTGTCCGCGCATTAGCGGTGAGTCAAAAATTTCAGCAAGCGATCGAGGGACGCGCCCAGGATCTTGTCGACAACGGCAAAGTACAGCCCGAACAGAAAGACAGTAATAATGACCACTGTCGTGGTACCTTGCACTTCCTTGCGCGACGGCGTGGTGACTTTTTTCATCTCCGTTCGCACGTCGTTGTAAAAACTCTTGATGCGCTGCGGCCAGGCCTTAATCGTGGCTAGCTTATTGTCGCCCGCTACTTCGATCGCTGTTGACTTCGCCATCTGATTCCTATCTTCCGGCGCCCGCGGCGCCTTACAACATTCATCCCGCACCGACGCTTACACTGCGTTCCAAATACTGGCAGGGGCGGAGGGATTCGAACCCCCAAGTTCGGTTTTGGAGACCGACAGTTTAACCGTTGAGCTTACGCCCCTGTTTTAGCTGTCAGCCGTCAGCTCTCAGCTGTCAGCCCTTCATTAGACTGCCCGTTTGGCCAAGCTTGAACTCCGCCCATGCGTCCCACCCGTCTCTACCTCCGCGCTGGCTGAAAGCTGATGGCTGACGGCCAACAGCTTATTTCACTTCTTTATGCGGCGTGTGCTTGCGGCACTTCCGGCAAAACTTGTTGAACTCCAACCGGTTCGTCGTAGTCTTCTTGTTCTTGGTCGTGGAGTAGTTGCGATCTTTGCACTCTCCACACTGTAGCGTCACGATTTCGCGAGGCATTGAACTATTTCCTTTGTTTACTTCGCGGCTTAACACCGCGAAGCCTTGTCCGCATCGAAGTGCGGAAATCAGCGAAACTCAATTGCTCCGCCGCGAAATTTCTGGGTGCCCCACTCATTCCAGCTTTTGGAATGAGTGGGACTGAAAATTACGCAATAATCTCGGCGATGGTGCCGGCGCCCACGGTGCGTCCGCCTTCGCGGATCGCGAACCGCAAGCCCTTCTCCATCGCCACCGGCGTGATCAGCTCAATCTCCAGGCTCACGTTATCGCCCGGCATTACCATCTCCGTGCCCGCCGGCAACGTCGCCACTCCCGTCACGTCGGTCGTGCGGAAGTAGAACTGCGGCCGGTAGCCCTTGAAGAACGGCGTATGCCGCCCACCTTCATCCTTCGACAGCACGTACACCTCGCCCTTGAACTTGGTGTGCGGCGTAATCGAGCCCGGCTTGGCCAGCACCATGCCGCGCTCCACGTCTTCCTTCGCCGTGCCGCGCAGCAGCAGGCCGGCGTTGTCGCCCGCCATGCCTTCGTCCAGCTGCTTCTTGAACATTTCCACGCCGGTCACGACAGTCTTGCGGGTCTCGCGGAAGCCGACGATCTCGACATCCTCGCCCACCTTCACCTTGCCGCGCTCGATACGGCCGGTGACCACCGTGCCGCGTCCCTGAATCGAGAAGATGTCTTCAATCGGCATCAGGAACGGCTTGTCGATGTCGCGCGCCGGCAGCGGTACGTTCTTGTCGACGGCATCCATCAGTTCGTCGATCTTGGCCTCCCACTGCGCTTCGCCGTTCAACGCACCCAGCGCCGAGCCGCGAATTACCGGCAGATCGTCGCCCGGGAAGTTGTACTTGGTCAGCAGCTCGCGGACTTCCATCTCCACCAGATCGATCAGCTCGGGATCTTCCACCGCGTCGCACTTGTTCAGGAACACCACCACGTACGGCACTCCCACCTGGCGCGCCAGCAGCACGTGCTCCTTGGTCTGCGGCATCGGCCCGTCAGTGGCCGCAACGACCAGGATGGCGCCGTCCATCTGCGCCGCGCCGGTGATCATGTTCTTGATGTAGTCGGCGTGCCCGGGACAATCCACGTGCGCGTAGTGCCGGTTGGCGGTCTCGTACTCCACGTGCGCCGTGGCGATGGTGATGCCGCGCTCGCGCTCTTCCGGCGCGTTGTCGATCGAGTCGAAGCGAGCGGAACACGATCTTGGGATTGTGTTTCTGCAATACCTTGGTGATGGCCGCCGTCAACGTGGTCTTGCCATGATCGATGTGCCCGATCGTCCCTACGTTTACGTGCGGCTTGCTGCGATCAAATTTCTCTTTCGCCATTTTTCCTATGCCCTAGTAGTACCGGTAAAGTTTGTTGTACTTTTCGCGCAAAGGCAGATCCACCGCCTCTAGCGCCGTCAAATAAAATTCACGCACCTGCGACTGATCGCTTACCGGCAGCGCGTCATATAACTGCTGCGCCGAGCTTCCTGCCTGCGCCAGCTTGCGGTCGGCCTTCTCCAGCAACTTCTCGCGCAATACGCGATCGAAATCGCGGATTGGAACGCCCTTGCGTTGTAGCAGCCGGAGGAAGTCTTCCACCGCATCCGCGGCAAAAATCCTCGCCAGGGCGGAGCGAAACTGCTCAAACTCGTCCAGGTTCTCGATGCGAAGAGCAGCCTGCTGAAACGGTATTCGCGATTCCGACTGTTCCATCGACGTATTCACTGGACCAGAAACCCATTCTGCCCGCGTTCCTGGACCCTGCTTAAATTCGTGGAGCTGATGATCGGGATTGAACCGATGACCTCTCCCTTACCAAGGGAGTGCTCTACCAACTGAGCTACATCAGCCCTCGACTGCACACATCCAACAAACCTATGGAGCGGGAGACGGGAATCGAACCCGCGACCAACAGCTTGGAAGGCTGTGACTCTACCACTGAGTTACTCCCGCGCATTCCAGCCAAACTCTCTGTCGTCCCTACGGGACTGCGATTCAATTTCCCGCTCTACCCAGGACTCCGCTTCGCTCCGTCCTGGGCTAACTTCACTTCCGCCCCTACGGGGCTCGATTGCCGCGCGTTCTATTCCACAGGCGGAAACGAAACTTGAGTATTCTCAGAGGCTCTTACGCCCTGGGCTAACATCAATTCCGCCCCTGAGGGGCTAACTCCTCGGAATGCCCACAGACTCGCCGCGTAAGTCCCATTCATTTGCGTAGCGAGCCAGCTTCAACCGACCCGTCTTAATCTTCATCGTGCCGGTCGTGCTCTTCGCGCTCCTTGTTTGCGGCTCCAAGTCCAAGTGCGAATGGCAAACATTGCCAGAACTACCACCGTCGCCAGCCTGAACTTCTGATCGCCGATGGTGGTCCACGCCAGCACCGCCAGTACTGCGAACAAACCCAAGGCCATCCATAACCGCTTCATCTCAACCACCCGAAGCACGCAACATCGGCGCACCGGGGAAGCACCGAAAAAAATCTGGTGCACAGGGGAGGATTCGAACCTCCGTAGCTCGCAAGGAGCGGCAGATTTACAGTCTGCTGCCATTAACCACTCGGCCACCTGTGCACGTTTCGACCGAGCATCCCGCTCTCTCATCGACTTCCTGAGAGCCCGGCGTCGCCATTGGCCCGGAACCGCCAGTCTCTGCTGTCAAAGAACAACAACTGACAAACGCCGCTCAACAATCCCGGCAAAACTCTGCATCAGTCGCGCGGCCCTACTTCCGCGCGCATTCGGCGATTTAGGAAGCTGCTGCTGGAATCAGTTCTCTAGGAGAGCTGCGCGTCTCGTTTGGCTTGCTCCTGCTACGCCTTGCGGCGCGCTCACGGTTACGATCCTGGAGCTGGCGAAGGGATTTGAACCCCCGACCCTCTGATTACAAATCAGATGCTCTACCAGCTGAGCTACGCCAGCACTACAGCATGGCTCGACACGTAGGCGCCGAACCAAGCATGATTTTTCCTGCCAGCCGGGACAAACTACAAAGTTAACACAACGGCATATCACGTGCAACCAGCATACCCGGCGGACGACGAACCGTTCCTTTTTAACGGCTTACCTGAAAACAAGGACCCACAACTCGCCGCTCCCGCGGACCTGTTGGTTGGGGATTCTGCGGAGCGCGCCGACCTTCGCCGACGCTGAAATGCGGTCAAGTTATTCTACCCAATTTGGCCGAGGTTGGCCACTACGGCGCCTTTCTCGTATCATCGATTTCATCCATGCGAAAACGCCGAATGCAGTGGTGGGTTGCCTTAGCGGTTGTGGTAGTGATCGCCGGTGGCATCGTCACTGCTATTCTGCTGCGAAAACGCGCTGCCCCCGACGCCGTC
The DNA here is from genome assembly GCA_963720135.1 of uncultured Acidobacteriaceae bacterium. Classification (GTDB taxonomy): domain Bacteria; phylum Acidobacteriota; class Terriglobia; order Terriglobales; family Acidobacteriaceae; genus Bog-257. The sequence continues at coordinate 121,852 of CAVREJ010000013.1, read as the reverse complement.
CGTCTGCTGCCCGATTCCGACGCCGTCCTCTACATCAACTTCGAGCCTATCCGCCTGTTAACCGATCTCGGCAAGCATCCCGTTAAAGACCGCGACCCGCAATACGAAGACTTCGTTCGCCAGACCGGCTTTGAGTTCGAGCGCGATCTGGACAAGGCCGCCCTGGCCATTCACTACGGTACTTCGGTCCGCGGCAAATCCACGGAGACGCGCTACAGTGAGATTCTGCAGGGACATTTCGACAGCGGGCGCGTCGAGCAGTATCTCCGCAAGCTCTCGGCCAGCGTAGAACACTACGGGAATTTTGACATTTACATTATTCCGCTGGAAGGCCGTACCGTTCGTGTGGCATTGCTGGGGGTGGATGTTGCCGCCGCGTCAAATACCGAAGGGCCCGACGCCATTCACGGCATGATCGACCGCTACCGGCAAGCGGCCCTACCCTTCGCCGGTCCATCGCTGGTAAGCGAATATTACCGACTGGTGCCGCTGGGCAGTATCATCTGGACCATCGCGCGCCCTCCGGCTGCAAGTTCTTCGGAAGATCATGCCGAATTGCTGCTACCCGGGGGCTGGAGCGGATTGCTTCCGCCTGAGAGCACGGTGATTGCCTCGGCGAGGCCCCTCAATGAGGTGCACTTGCGGGCGCAAGTTCTCACTCACAGCGAAGCTGAGGCCCGTGCGTTCACCGAACGTGTGAATACGTTTCTCGTGCTATTCAAGTCGCTTAATGTCTCGATGGATGGCGGCGGTCCTGACCCCGACGTGAAGGCGGCCTTCGACAGTCTTGAAATCCACCAGGAGAAAGATGAGGCGGTGCTGACCGCCAAGGTCCCGTACGCTTTCTTCAAGAAGGTGCTCAGCGAGCCGCCGGTGGAGTTGGGGCCCGGCACACAAAAGCCGCCTGAGCAGAAAGCTCCGGCGGTCAAGAAACCTTCAAGAAAATGATGCGGTCTAGCCGGCGGGCAATCCACCTGGGTGTATGGTTGTGCTGCGGAGGAATTTGTGAGGATTCACCGGGATGTCGTGGATACGCACTTCATAATGCAGGTGAGGTCCGGTGCTGCGTCCACTGAGCCCGACGTAGCCGATGACCTCGCCCCTCCGGACTGTCTCGCCATCGGCCACCGCGAAGCCTGACAGGTGTCCGTAGCGAGTGGTAATGCCATTGCCATGATCAATCTGAATCATGCGGCCATAACCGTTGTAGGGTCCGGCATAGGTCACCACGCCGTCTGAGGGCGCCAGCACTGGCTGCCCGTAGTGGCAGGAGATATCGACCCCGGAGTGGAACGCGCCTTCACCGTTGAACGGATCGATGCGCTCGCCAAAGGATCCGGTTATCGGGCCCATTACCGGCCATAGGGTTGGCGCGGTAGTCGCCCTGACCCAATCGGTCAGCGTAGCTCCGTGGGTCAGGCCTGAACCTAGTCCAGCCGTCGCGGCGCCCGTCAGGGCAGAGCTGCGCAAGGCGTAAAGCTGGTCGAGCGACGAGTTCACCTGCTCTGGCTTCATGGTGCCGTCGCCATCATTCAAGAGTTTGGGATTTGGCTTTAGGCCATAGATCATAGAGACTTCATTGGCCAGAGAGCCCAGCGAAGCGACTTGGATGTCTTTCTCGTGGTTGACCTGCTCCAACTGCTTATAGCGGGTCTGCAGCGAATTCTTCTCAGAACGTAACTGGTTGAAGCTCGCCACCTTCCACAGCATGCGCGTATAGGAGCCGGCCATCCCCGTGATGCTGAACATGCCGATCAGGGCGCCAGCCATGAAGACGTATAGGTAATGAATGGGGATAGGGATTTTTCGTAGCTGGCCTTCTGCATCGCGAGCTACAAAAAGAATATAAAAGCGTTTTCGCAAAACTATAACCCTCAGTTAATAATTGGTTCCGGAAGACGCAAAACAACTTAGGTTATGAAAATCCGGAACTTCAGTCCCTGCCGGTCCGAACTGTCCGCTTACGGGTACCTGGACAACCGTGGGTTAACGGTTCTCCTCCCAACCATCAGCCGATAAGCTAACTGGTTGAGCGCATGGCTGGTGCTAATGAATGACATCAAACCGTAACAGAGCCTCCGTAGCATGTCAATGAACTTCCGGATAAGTCGCTGATACTAAAGTGTTAGATGCCAGCTGGCCGCGTCATGTCGTCTCCGGTACATTGGGCCAGATGTTAGGGTGGGAGGCTATGCCGCTTAGCGAAAAGTTGCTAATCGAACGAATCCGTCGTGCGCGACCGCCCGTGGACGACGTCCGGCTAAGGCATCGGAGACGACTGCGCCGTGCTGCAGCTTCCCCGCGGGCACGAGGCGCTGGTCACCACCGATTTCAGCCTCGAGGACATTCACTTTCGGCGCGAGTGGCATCCGCCCGACTCCGTGGGTCACCGGTGCCTGGCACGCGGGCTAAGCGACATTGCGGCCATGGGGGGAATACCGCGCCGGGCATTCCTCTCGCTAGCGCTGCCGCCCGATCTACCGCAAAGCTGGGTGGACAAGTTCATTGCGGGGCTATTAAAGCTGGCAGCCCGGTTTTCCGTTTCGCTGGCAGGAGGCGACACAGCGCAGTCGCCCAGGGGCGTCCTTGCTGACATCATGGTGCTCGGCTCGGTTCCGGCGGGGAGAGCCATCTTGCGCTCAGGCGCGCGGCCCGGGGATTTCATTTATGTGACAGGAACGCTGGGATCGGCGGTCGCTGCCCTAAACCAACTTCGCGACGGAAAGAAGCTGCGGCCGAAGTCGCACCCGAAGCACTTCTATCCCGAGCCGCGGATTGCGGTCGGACAGTTCCTGCGGGAGAAGAAGCTGGCATCCGCCATGATCGACATCAGCGACGGACTTTCGACGGACCTGGGACACATCTGCGAAGAGAGTGGCACCGGCGCTGTCGTTTACGCCGAAGCCGTGCCCTCCGCCGCAGGCAAGGATGGACTGACGCTAGCGCTGCACGGCGGCGATGAATACGAGTTGCTCTTCACGGCTCGTCCCCGGTGTCGGGTTCCAATGCAGATTGCGGGTGTGCCGGTTACTCGCATCGGCGAGATTCTGAGTGGAAAACAGATGACACTGGCCACTGCCGATGGCAAGACGCAGCCCCTGAAGGCCGCCGGGTGGGAACACTTCGGGGGATGAAGTCGCAAAAGACGGCGCCGGAGGGCGGAACAATGATAGCCCAGACTCGTAAGCGCCGGGTACACGCTCGCTATCCCCAAACAGCCACCTTCTGGACCTTCGTCACTGCCCACCTCCTGCGTGCTGTCAGCCCCTTACCGTAGTACAGCCAGAAGCAGCTGCGATGAGGAAAAAACCGTGTTGAAGGAACTGGTACCCACACTGGCGTGTCTGAATTCAAGCAAGGCTGGTCTCTCCGCGTTTTGGTCGTCGCTAGTTAGATACAACCGGAGCCTGTGACCGGCCCGAAAGCGTCTGGCGTTGGGTACCAGCGGAATCCTGTACCTTATCTTCTCCCCAATCGGCACAGCTTCAAAGGTCCGGCAGGGTATATAGGGAGCCCCGCTCTTGCTCGCGGCTTCGTCCACATCCCGCAAGCCCGCCCTCAGGTAACCCGCCGTGATATTGGTGACGTTCTCTTTCTCATCCAAATCCTGTAGGACTGCAATGAAGGCTGTATCGGGGGCGGTGCAAGCGGCGTCCAACTGCAGTTCGATTGGGCCGATCAGGTCCAAATCATGAGTCAGCGGCGCGGTGGTCCATTGCAAGAACGGCGGCAGGTCCGTCTCGCTCGCACGCGGGCGATTGAGACCACCGCCCAGGTTCATGTAAGTGCTGGAACCGGCTTCTCCTTCGTCCTCGCTCAGACTTCCGTCGGCTCGAAGTGCATAAGCATGTTGCACCGCGTCGGGGATTGGCCACGCATCCGTTGTTCGCCAGCCCTCAGCTTCGGGCAAGATATAACGGAAGTGTGCCCCATCGAGAATGCCGGTGTCCTGATCTTTGAGCCAATGATCAAACCAGGCCAGCGCCTCGATGTGAAGGCTCTCCCACGGCCACGCGAGGCCATGCTCTCCCATCATCGCGACCTGCACGTGCTTGCTGTTGGTCAGGCGCTCGTAGGCGGTGAAGGTGTGGGGCAGATGCAGCGGTACGTTCTGCCAGTCGCATCCGATGTAGCACGGCACCTCGACGCGATCGAGTAACGGCAGCAAGTTGCGCTCTTCCCACCAGGCATCGCGAAACGGGTGCTCAGCCGCGATGGCGCGCCAGAGATCGTCCCAGGGATGAGGATCGTGGTGCAGCTTGAGCAACACTTTGAGGCCGGCGATCGCGGCTTCTCCGTTTGCCATCTCGAATTTCTTGTGGATTGCTGGAGTCAACAGAAGGTCGCGCACCGCGTCCATCAACTTGCTGCGCCAAAGCTTGTTGGTATGCCCGGATGTCATACCGATCATGTAGAGGAACGGAGTGACAAAGCTGCTGCTCATCAGTCCATGATGTGTCGCCGACTCGTAGAGGTCGTAGGTGCCAGCGATGGGCATGATCGCTTTGAGATGTGGAGGCCGTTCAACGGCAGCTTCCATCTGCGTACAAGCGAAGTAGCTGATCCCGATCATGCCGACATTGCCGTTAGACCAGGGTCGCAGCGCGGCCCACTCGACGAGATCGTGCATATCACGACGTTCCTGCCCGTCAAAGAAACCGAAGGTGCCGCCAGACCCACTAGTGCCCCTACAGTTGGCAATAACGTGCACGTACCCCCGGGGGACGAAGAAATCGCTGGCACCGGCTTCGATGAAACCCGCCGGTGCACCAAGGTTTTGAATCTGCCGGGGATATGGAGAGGCGGCAACCAATACCGGGTACCGTCCGGGTTCCGCCGGACGGTGAACATCCGCCAGCAGTGTCACTCCGTCACGCATTGGCACCGCAACGTCGTCGTCCTCTGCCATGGCGTGGGTAGGTTGTGACAAATTGCGATATTCGCGGCCAGTGGTTTGCGGGCCGTTGAGCCGACGCTGACCGAGTTCTATCCCGGACGATTGAATGTTGTTCATTCCTTATCTCTGTAGCCGCGTGAGATGACATTGAGACAGTGGGTCCCGGAGATATGCAAATACGAGTCCAAGCAACATCGGACCATGATAGTTATATGGTTGCGAGTGGTAAATCGCCATATCGCAGGTGACCGGCTCCGGGCCGGATCGTTTACGATAACGCTTGTGTCGAAAGAGGAATGAGATGTCCACAGTCGCAAGTCACCGTGCTACGCAGCTTACCGGGATAGCCCCGCAGTTTCTCGTTGATGATCTCGACCGAGCAATTGCATACTACCGCGACAAGCTTGGCTTCGAGCTTGATTTTAAGTATGAGTCGTTCTACGCCGCGGTCACGCGCGACGGATTCGCAATACATCTTAAGTGTGCGCCGAAATTGGCGGCGGACAGAGAACACCGGAAACAGAACGAACATCTGGATGCGCACATTGCGGTATTCGGTATCCGTAGCCTGTTCATCGAATTAAAACTGCGTGGGGCTCAAGTGCTCAAGCCGCTTGAAGAAAGACCGTGGGGATGCCTCGATTTTTATGTCGAGGATCCTGATGGCTACATTCTCTGCTTTAGTGAACAGAACGCGAACCCTCTCCTATGAACCTGGAACAGAAATTGACCGAACTGAAGCGTCGTGACTCGCTCGCCGAAGAGGATTGACGGAGTGCCGGTTACTCGCATTGGCGAGATTGTGAGTGGAAATCAGATGACGCTGGCCACTGCTGATGGCAAGACGCAGCCTCTGAAGGCCACCGGGTGGGAGCACTTCGGGTGAGAAATTTGGCATTGAAGCGGTGCGGCTTTTCGGTTGGATGCTTGTTTATTCGTACCGCAGCGCGATCATGGGATCGATTTTGGCCGCACGGCGGGCAGGTATGTAACCAGCCAAAGCAGTCAGGGCAATCAGCAGAATCGAGACGGCAGCAAAAGTCAGTGGGTCACCCAATCTAACTCCGTAAAGCAGGTGCGAAAAAGTTGAGAGGGTTCGGGCGAGCATCGCTGCGCCTACGGCTCCAATCGCCAGGCCGGTGAGAACCAATTTCAACTCCTGCCAAATAAACAGGCGAAGAACATTTCCTTTGTCCGCGCCAAGCGCCATGCGAATGCCGATTTCGTGCACGCGCTGTGTAACCGCGTAGGAAATTATGCCGTAGATTCCCACTGACGCCAGCAGCAAAGCCAGCCCGGCAAACGCACCGAGCAGGATCATCGGAAAGCGCCGCGCAGACATGGAGTCCGAAATAATCTGCCGCATTGTCTGGATGTTGTATACGGGCTGGTCACTGCTGGATTGGTACGCTGCTGCCTTGATTGCGGGGATTAGTGTTGCAGCATCGAGAGGCGTGCGAACGATAATGCTTGCGTCCGGATAATTGAGAGGCACCCACTGGTCCGGATCTTGATAAAGCGAATAGTACGCCTGATATTGATTGGCCGGACCGCTATCCTCCAAACCTGCGTATTTTACGTGATTTACGACGCCGACAATTGCGCAAGGCCCAAACGCTGCGAAACCCGCAGTGATTGTATGTCCTGTAGGTTTTCCATCAGGGAAGAACTTGCGTGCAAAGTTACTATCTATAACTGCGACGCATGGCGACTTCGTATCGTCGTGCTCAGTCAGAAAGCGCCCTTGAAGCAGTTGCATTCCCATGGCGCGAAGGAAATCAGGCCCAGTGAGAAACCACCCCATTCGTGGAGCCCCCTGTACCGAGTCGGGTTTATGCGAATCCAGCCAAAATGGCAGATATCCGCCTTGTCCGCTTAACGGAACGGCGGTAGTAAACTCCGCGGCCTCCACCCCAGGAATCTGACGAATTTGTTCGATCAACTGTTCGTAAGCGACGCGAGTACTCGAAGGAGTTTTTGTCAGCGAGTGTGAGACCCCGACTTTGAGGGCAATGACGTTGGTGGTGTCGAAGCCGGGATTAACGTTCCACAAGTGATGAATTGTGCGCAACAGCAAACCAGCGCCCACCAGCAGCACGAGCGTTAACGCCACTTGCACAACTACGAAACTGCTCTGAGTACGACGATGGACGACGGTCACCCCTCGGCCACCCTCCTTGAGCGATATTTGCGGATCGGCGCTCCAGCTCTTGAGGGCCGGTGCGAGGCCAAACAGAATTCCAACCACGACGGAGACGATTAATGTGTAAAGAAGGACCGGGGCGTTTACGCTGACACCCTCGCTGCGCGGCAAGATTCCAGGCATTACCGCCGAGACGGATCCGATTCCCAGGAAAGCAATGATGCTCCCCAGGGAGGCCCCCGTGAGCGAAAGAATCACGCTCTCTGTCAACACTTGCCGTATCAGGCGCGTGGGATTCGCTCCGAGTGCCGAGCGAATGGCAAACTCTCTGCTGCGTGCCGCTGAACGGGCCAGCAGGAGATTGGCAACGTTCGCGCAGGTGATCAACAACACCAGCCCAACTGCGCCTAATAGCAACGCGAGCGTCTGACCGGCATCGCCAAGGATTGCCTGCTTTAGGGGCTCGACATAAATTCCCAGGTCACGGTTGTCATTGGGATACAGACGATCGAGACGACTCTGGATTGTGTTCATCTCCGCCTGACTTTGCGAGATGCTCAGTCCCAGTTTCAGGCGTGCAAGCGCGAAGATGCCATCATGACTTCCGCGATTGTTTAGTATCAACGGGTCGAGCTGGCCGAGCGGCGTAAAGACATCGGCATCCCCAATAAGACGAAATCCAGGCGGAGCAACTCCTACAACCGAATAAGTGACCCCGTTCACCGTTACACTCTTGCCCAATGCTTCGGGGCTACCGCCGAACCGATCCCTCCACAAGCGATCGCTGATCACAGCTACAGGCGCGCCGCCGGGCTGATTTTCCTGCAAAGTAAATTCTCGCCCCAGCGCCAATTCTGTCCCTAGGGTACTGAAGAAACCCGAGGTGACCTGGCTGGTCTTAAGATGCAAAGGCGCGCCAGGAAATGTGAGGTCAACCTCTTGCTCCCCTAAACGCCGCCAGCTGCTGAAATGATTGAGCGCTTCGCTGCCAGTCTTGAAAGTTTGGATATGAATCCCAAACGCGCGGAAAGCGCGGATTGTTTTCCCACACCATAACTAGGCGATCGGGTTCGAGATAGGGCAAGCGCGCGAGGACAACCCCTTCCACGATGCTGAAGATTGCCGTATTCGCGCCAATACCGAGCGCTAGTGTGACAACGGCCACCGCGGTGAAGCCAGGGCTCTTGCGCAGCTGCCGCAGTGCGCAGCGGAGATCTTGACCCAGTGCATCTATCATTGATCTCACTTATTCAACCCGCGTCGAGACGTTACGGTCCGTTCACCAGAAGTGTGGAAGTAGGCTAATCCTCCGCAGCTAATCTGTTCCCCCCGATTCTAGAAAGGGTAGCATCTCGCCTTCCAATCTTGTGGTCCGAGAATCCATATATTCTTGTTGTACTTAAACGCTTCCTTAGACTTCCCAAGTGTCCGATACCGGCTAGCATCGTCCAAGACCGGACAGCGTATTGGAAGGTGAAAGCAAGATGTTCTCTGTTCGATCGAGACTGGGCACGTTGTCTTGTCTCAGCTGGAACTCTGGCCCGAGCAGAGAGGCAAGTGCCCCCGTCACATCATGCGGTGATCCCACTATTCGGTCCTCATGCCCTGCTCGCTGGTTATAATCCCTCCCATGAACCTGGAACAGAAATTGACCGAACTGAAGCGCCGCGACTCGCTCGCCGAAGCCGGCGGAGGCGAAGAGCGCCGGGCGCGCGAGCACAAGCAGGGCAAGATGTCGGCTCGCGAGCGCATCGAATTCCTGCTCGACGAGGGCACCTTCGAAGAGACCGACAAGCTGGTCACTCATCGCTGCACCGACTTCGGTATGGAAGAGCAGAAGTATTTCGGCGACGGCTTTCTCACCGGATATGGCCGCATCGAAGGCCGGCTGGTCTTTGTCTTCGCGCAGGACTTCACCGTGTTCGGCGGTTCGCTGTCCGAAACCAACGCGGCCAAGATCGTCAAGATCATGGATATGGCCATGCGGGTGGGCGCGCCGGTGATCGGCCTGAACGATTCCGGCGGCGCGCGCATTCAGGAAGGCGTGATGTCGCTGGCCGGCTATGCCGACATTTTCCTGCGCAACGTGTTGGCTTCCGGCGTGGTGCCGCAGATCTCGGCCATCATGGGCCCTTGCGCTGGCGGCGCGGTTTATTCCCCGGCGATGACCGACTTCATCCTGATGGTGAAGAACACTTCGTACATGTTCATCACCGGGCCGGAGGTCATCAAGGCCGTGACCCACGAAGAAGTCACCAAGGACGAACTCGGCGGCGCGATGACGCACAACGAGAAGTCGGGCGTGGCGCACTTCATGGCGCACGACGACGCCGAGTGCCTCAGCATGATTCGCGAGATGCTCAGCTTCATCCCGTCGAACAATCTGGAAGATCCGCCGCGCAAGGCTTGCACCGATCCTATCGATCGCGCCGACGAGCACCTCGACACCATCGTTCCCACCGAATCGAACCAGCCCTACGACATCAAGGACGTCATCAACGCCGTTGTGGACGACAGCTACTTCTTCGAGGTGCAGGAGCATTACGCGAAGAACATCGTCATCGGCTTCGCCCGCCTGAACGGCAAGCCGGTGGGCATCGTCGCCAACCAGCCGGCGTTTCTGGCGGGCGTGCTCGACATCAGCGCCAGCATCAAGGGCGCGCGCTTTGTGCGCTTCTGCGACTGCTTCAATATTCCGCTCATCACCTTCGAAGACGTTCCGGGATTTCTGCCCGGCACGCAGCAGGAGTACGGCGGCATCATCACGCACGGCGCCAAGCTGCTGTTCGCGTTCTCCGAGGCGACCGTGCCGAAGATTACGGTTATCACCCGCAAAGCGTATGGCGGGGCCTATTGCGTCATGGCGTCCAAGCATATCCGCACCGACGTGAACTACGCCTGGCCGACCGCGGAGATCGCCGTGATGGGACCCGAAGGCGCCGTGAACATTGTGTATCGTCGTGAGTTGGAGAAGTCGGAGAACCCCGAAAGCGATCGCGCGGCGAAGATCGAGGAGTTCCGCGAGCGCTTTGCGAATCCGTATGTCGCGGCCGAGCGCGGATATCTCGACGCGGTGATTCGTCCGCGCGATACGCGCCGCAAGCTGATTCAGGCGCTCGACATGTTAGAGAACAAGCGCGACAAAAACCCGCCCAAAAAGCACGGGAATATACCGTTGTGAAAGCGGTACACAGCGTTGCTCACTTCCCGCTTACTGCGGCGTGGATCGCGTTCCTCAGCTCGGGGTGAGCAAAGCGATATCCGGCCGCCTTCAGTTTTGCAGGTTCCGCGCGAATTGAGGTCAACAGCAACTCATCTCCCATCTCGCCGAGCAGCGTGCGCACAATCCATGCTGGTAATGGGAAGATCGTAGGGCGGTGAAGCTCCGCCCCCAACGCTCGAACGAAATCCTCATTACGAACCGGCGCAGGTCCGACCGTGTTTACCGGTCCTCGCAGACTGTGGTTCTGCAACGCGAACAGTGCCACCCCGATGACATCATCAAAGGCGATCCAACTCCAGAACTGCTTTCCACTGCCGATCCGCCCTCCGAGGCCCAGTCGAAATGGCGGCAGCAACGGTTTGAGCGCCCCGCCGTCATGGGCAAGCACCACTCCAATGCGCAGATTCACAACCCGCACTCCAGCCTCGTTCGCGGGAGCGGTCGCGGCCTCCCATTGCCGGCTCACCTCCGCCAGGAATCCCTGACCAGAAGAACTCTCCTCCGTCAGCAATTCGTCACCACGACTGCCGTAGTAGTTGATTCCGGCAGCCGAAATAAAAGTATGCGGCTTTCCGGTTCGGCGATACGATTCCGCGGCAGCATCCGCCAGGGTGCGTGTTCCCCGCACACGGCTCTCCAACACCTCCTGTTTAAACTTCTGCGTCCAGCGTCCGGCAATGTTCTTCCCCGCCAGGTGAACTATGGCCTCGGCGCCCGCGAGCTTCTCAGGATCGAGCCGCTCGCCGGGGTTCCATTGCACTTCACTCCCGCTAGGCGATCGCCGAACCAGAGCAACCGGTTCGTGGCCAGCCGAAATCAGAGTGGGTGTCAGCGCCCGTCCTATCAAGCCCGAAGCGCCGCTGATCAGTACTCGCATGTCGCACTCCTGCACACTCGCTTCGCAGTTACCTGTAACACATCGCCAAGGATTTCGAAAACTCACGTCACTGAGGGCGGTTCGCGAACTGACGTATAATCGGACATGGCGACTTTGCGCCAACACATCGCGACCAATGTTCTGACGGTTACGCGTTTTCGTGATCTCCTGCGCAAGGTTCGCTCCTACCGGCCTGACGACGATCAGGCCCTCATCAAGAAAGCCTACGAATTCTCCCTCGAACATCACAAAGGACAGGCGCGAGAGTCGGGAGAGCCCTACCTGGTGCATCCTCTCGAGGTTGCGAGCCTGCTTGCGGAGATGCGGCTCGACCCTACCGCCATTGTCGCTGGCCTTCTCCATGACGCAGTAGAAGACACCACGGTAACCATTGAAGAGATCACAGCTGCATTCGGCGAGCAGGTCGCCCACATCGTCGAAGGCGTCACCAAGATCAGCAAGATTGACTTCGCTTCGTCGGAAGAGGCGCAGGCGGAAAATGTGCGCAAGATGGTGCTGGCCATGATGGATGACATCCGCGTGGTCCTCATCAAATTGGCTGACCGCTTGCACAACATGCGCACGCTAAAATTTCTATCCGAGGAGCGCCAGCACAAGATCGCCAAAGAGACGTTGGAGATTTATGCTCCCATCGCCCATCGTTTGGGGATGGGCAAGATCCGCGGCGAGCTGGAAGACCTGGCGTTTCGGTACGTCGATCCCATCTCCTACAACCAGGTCAAGGAGGCGATCGAGTCGCGCCGCAAAGAGGGAGAGGCGTTCCTGGCTGAAGTGCAGACCACCATCGGGCAGAAGCTGAAAGAGGCCAAGATCGAGGCCAAAGTGGAAGCCCGCATCAAGCGGCTTTACAGCATCTGGCAGAAGCTGCAGCGGCAGCGCATCTCGGTGGACCAGATCTATGACATGCTGGCGCTGCGCATCATTACTCAGTCGGAGGCCGATTGCTACGCTGTGCTCGGCATCATCCACAATCAGTGGCGGCCAGTTCCAGGGCGCATCAAGGATTTCATCGCCATCCCGCGCAATAATTTCTATAAGTCGCTCCACACCACGGTCATCTCCGAGAAAGGCCACGCCTTCGAAGTGCAGATCCGTACCGAAGAAATGCACAAGATGGCTGAGGAAGGCATTGCGGCGCACTGGAAGTACAAAGACGGTCCAGTGTCGGCGCGCGACGAGCAGCGGCTGGCGTGGTTGCGCCAGGTAGTCGAGTGGCAGCGCGACATGAAGAGCTCCGACGAGTTCCTCTCGACGCTGAAGATCAACCTCTACCCGGAAGAGGTTTACACCTTCACTCCGAAGGGGAGGATCGTCATCCTGCCGCAGGATGCTACTCCGATTGACTTCGCCTACACCGTCCACACCGAGGTGGGCCACACTTGCGTCGGCGCCAAGGTGAACGGGCGCATGGCCCCCTTGCGATACAAGTTGCGCTCCGGCGACATCGTGGAAATTCAAACTGCGCCCGGCCATCATCCCAGCCGCGACTGGCTGCAACTGGCCAAATCGCCGCGCGCCCGCCAGAAGATTAAGCACTGGCTGAACGTTCATCAGCGCGAGCGCGCCATCGAGATCGGGCGCAAGCTGATCGAAAAAGAGGCACGCAAGTATCGCATCGCGTTAAAGAATCTGAGCGAAGCGGAGCTGACGCGCGTGGCCAGCGAGAATGGCCTCGCCAAGCCCGACGACCTTCTGGCCGCGATCGGCTACGGCAAGTACTCCGCGCGCAGCATATTAGCCCGCGTACTTCCCGCCGAAACAGCAACGGGTGTGTCCGGCTCCGCAGATCCGGTTAAAGAGCCGCCGGGATTCACCAACGTTCTCCGCCGCGTGTTTGGCTCCGAAACATCGGCCATCATGGTGAAAGGTCACGACGACCTGCTGGTGTATCGCGCGCGATGTTGTAATCCGATTCGTGGCGAAGAGATTGTTGGATACGTCACTCGTGGCAAGGGAGTGGCCGTGCATTCCAAGACTTGCCCCAACGTCACCAACCTGATGTATGAACCGGATCGGCAAATTGCGGTGCAGTGGGGCAAGGATGCGGCTTCACCAGCCTGGCAAGCGGGTTATCCCGTTAAGCTCGCGGTGTTTTGCGACAACCGTCCCGGCATGTTGAAACAGATCGCCACTGTCATCAGCGATGCGAACACTAACATTCGCAACATCGAAGCCAAGACCGCCGAAGATCACGCCACGGTTGACCTGGTGGCCGACATTGCCGACCTCAAGCATCTGGAGCGCATCGTCACCGGCGTCCGCAAAATCCCCGGCGTCCGCGACGTGCAAAGGATGCAGAAAATCTAAGGCCGCTGACGCGCCGGCTTTAACTTGATCCCAGCAATTGACTTAGTCTGGTGGTGCGCAGAAGCTCCTTGACCAGTGGCGAGAAGTTGATGAACTCCAGACTACAATAGGCTGCCGAGGCTGCTGACACCTTCAGCCCTACCAGTGTGCCCAGGCCGGAGCTGTCGACAAAGCTAACATCGCTGAGATCGAGCACAATTCGACGGCATTTGGGTATCATCGGCTTAATCAGCTGCTTCAATTCGCCCGCCGTGTCGCTGACGATTCGGCCATGACACTTCACAAGCGTGGTGTCACCTGACAGTTCCACCTCATACCCAAAGGGAAGCGATGACGAGGTTGCCACAGTTGCCTCCTCCCGTGACGAATGCGCCATATTGTACTGCAATTGGCGTCTGAGCTTCTTACTAACGTCTATCCCTTCTTCTTCACCTCCGCCAGCACCTCTTCCGCATGGCCTTCCGGCTTCACGTTTTCGAAGACATGCGCGATCTTGCCATCCGGCGCGATGAGGAATGTGGTGCGGGCGATGCCCATCACCTTCCGGCCGTACATGTTCTTCTCTTTCAGGACGCCGAACTTCTTGGCAACCTCCTTCTTCTCGTCGGCCAGCAAGGTATACGGCAGGTCGTACTTTTCTTTAAACTTTAACTGTGCCTTTGGCGAGTCGCCGGAGATGCCCAGCACAACCAGTCCGGCCTTCTGCAGTTTGCTGTATGCGTCACGGAACCCGGACGCCTCTATGGTTCAACCGGGCGTGTTGGCTTTGGGGTAGAAGAACAGGACCACGGTCTGGCCGCGGAACTGATCGAGCGAAACCGGGTTTCCGTTTTCGTCGGGCAGGGTAAAGTCGGGAGCTTTCGATTTGATTTCCATATCGCACTATCTATACCGCAAATTTCGCCATCGGGCCACTCTGGTTGCAGCCGGACATGGTGAGGTATCGCGCTTTGAAGGGGCACGCCTTCAGACGTGCCATGAAGGGTTGAAAATGCGCCCGGCTTCAGCCGCTGAGGAGAGGCCCTCTCTTTCTTATACTGGCTCTCCGGTGATGTGTCTTTCGATGCTGCTTTTGGTATTGTTGCTGCCAAACTTCTCGAGCGCGCAGCTTCGCGACCGCACCGAGCACAAGCCAGCTGACCAGGGCCAGCAGGCGCAGAAGCAGGACAAGAAAAATAAAGGCGGTCCGCGCGCCATCGCCGTCGTCGAGTTTCTGCCTGGTGGCGGCACTCGCCTGGTGCCGATTGCGCTATGGATCAATGACCGCTTCTACGACGCCAGCCTCTACGGCGCCGATCCCGAGCCTATGGCGCTGGAGCCCGAAACCTTATACCAGGCGCTGACCTACGGCGAGCCGGCAGGATGGTTTACCGTTACGACGCCTAAAGACGTCAACGGCAACTGGGTTGCGGATGGACAATGGAAGCCTGAAACGCCGCTCGAAACCAGGATCGCCCAGCAGGCCGCGAAGCAGCCCAAGCCCAAGGCTAAGTCGCTGGACGTGCTGAGCGAGGACCAGGGTCCGCCGGTGCTGCGGCGGCCCGGAGCAAGCGACGCGTCTTCGCCGGGCGGCGGGCAGGGAAGCGCACCGGCTTCCACTTCGGGAGGGAATTCGACTTCTCCCACCAGCGGGAGTTCAACCGCAGGCAGCAATGCTCCGCCGAAGTCGGACGACGATTCCGACCGTCCAACACTAAAGGCGTCGCCGTCCGCCTCTTCGTCTGCGCCTGCGAATTCGAAGCCGACCCTCGGCGACAACACCCAGCAAGCGAAAGCGCCGGCCGCGGCTTCGAACGGGCCGTCTACGTCGTCGCCCGATGAAAATGATCCCAACCGGCCGGTACTGCGGCGCGGCAAGCCGGCCGAGCCTGTTCTCAACCCATCCAACGGCTCTGCCCCGAAAACAACTGTGAGCAACATATCCAAACCAGTCGCAACGGGCCACGCAACCGCCGGCGTGGGTCCCGTTGGCAAAGCCATACAGGCGCCCAAGGCCTACGCAGCAATTTCCGATGCAGGCAACTACGAAACGCGCTCTTTGCTGTACGGCATGGCGGCTGGCGAAAGGCAAAGTCTGGGCGAGCCGATGGCGAAGATGGCAATGGACGAGGTCCTGAAGTATGCCAGCAAGCACAACGGTCCTCCCGTTCCCAAGGCGGCGACCATTACCAACTACGATTTGCGTGGCTTCGATCTCGACTACAGTAACTCGCCCACGCTGGTGCTGAGCGCCAAACTGCCGGTTGCGCCTGCAAAGACGGCGGCGGCTGGTGAGTTCGATTACTTCGTTACCGTCGTGGCGAGAGTCGATGTGAACGGAGTGCCGCAAAAGATCTTCAGCGTGGTCACCGACCGCAACCACCTCGACGCCTATCCGCGCATGCAAATCATCGACGCTGTCGATGCTGACGCCAACGGCCGTGGCGATCTGCTCTTCCGCCAGTACTCCGATACCGGCATCAGCTATGCCATCTTTCGCGTATTTCCCTACCAGATGACGAAGATCTTCGAGGGCGGAGCAGGGATGTAGCAGTCAGTAGGCGGTGATCAGTTTCGGCACGGAAGGATTTCCGCAGCTATAGGGGTCCTTCGACTCGCTGCGCTCGCTCTGGATCACAGCTCACTTTCATGAATAATTCAAAGTCTCGCCACTGAATTACAGAATGTACCGCGACAGGTCCTGGTCCTTCACGATGTCGGAGAGGGTCTTGCGCACATAGTTCGCGTCGATGGTCACGTTCTTCTCTTTCATGTCTGGAGCCTCGAAACTGATTTCATCCAGCACCCGCTCCATTATGGTGTGTAGGCGGCGCGCGCCGATGTTCTCTGTCCCCTCATTCACACGGAAAGCGAAGTTCGCCACCTCCTGAAGCGCCTCGGTGGTGAATTCCAGCTTCAGCCCCTCGGTGTCGAGCAGCGCAATGTACTGCTTGGTGAGCGACGACTTCGGCTCAGTTAGGATCTTGATGAAGTCCTCGACCGTCAGCGATTGCAGCTCCACGCGGATGGGAAAGCGTCCCTGCAATTCGGGGATCAGATCGCTGGGCTTGGACACGTGGAACGCACCGGCGGCGATGAACAGGATGTGGTCGGTGCGAACCATGCCATAGCGCGTGTTCACCGTGGTGCCTTCAACGATGGGCAGAATGTCGCGCTGCACACCTTCGCGCGAAACATCAGGCCCATGGCCGCCTTCGCGGCCGGCGATCTTGTCGATTTCGTCAAGAAAAATGATGCCCGAGTTCTCCACGCGCTCCACCGCGATGCGCTGCACCTGGTCCATGTCAACCAAGCGCTGCTCTTCTTCCTGGATGAGGTACTCGAACGCCTCGCTGACCTTCATTTTCCGTTTCTTGGTGCGCTGGCCGAAGATGTTCGGCAACATGTCTTTCATGTTGACGTCCATCTCCTCGACGCCCTGATTGGTGATGATCTCAAATGCTGGCATCGACTTTTCGCGGACATCCAACTCTACGATGCGCTCGTCGAGTTTGCCTTCGCGCAACTGCTGGCGGAACTTCTCCCGTGTGCGCGATCCGGGTTCACCGGCCAGCAATGGTTCGTTACTAATGTTGAATCCGATTTGCTGCGGGTCGTGCGCGATGGGACGCGTCTGTACTGGAGCCGGCATCGCTGGCAGCAGCAAATCGAGCAGGCGCTCTTCTGCGTTTAGCTCGGCTTTGTCAGCGACGTCCTCCAGCTTCTCCTCGCGCACCATGTCGATGGCGATCTCGACCAGGTCGCGAATCATGGACTCGACGTCGCGGCCCACGTAGCCGACCTCGGTGAACTTCGAAGCTTCCACCTTCATGAAGGGAGAGTTGGCGAGCTTCGCCAAGCGGCGGGCGATCTCGGTCTTGCCCACGCCCGTGGGCCCGATCATGATGATGTTCTTCGGGATGACTTCTTCGGCGAGCTCAGCCGACAGCTTCTGGCGGCGCATCCGATTGCGCAATGCGATAGCCACAGCGCGCTTCGCCTGGTCCTGTCCTACGACGTACTTGTCGAGTTCGCGCACGATCTCGCGCGGGGTTAATTCGTCGAGTGCGACGTGTTCGTCATCTGCGGTTGCTGGAAGATAAATAGCCAATGAATTTACCTCTTGCGGCCCGAAGGCCGATTATTTCACAAAGCGAGTTAACATTGGGCCGAACTAAGCGATGCTCCTTCTGGAGTGTGATGCGCATGGAAAACTGTGCCATCCTGCGAATCCCGCGTCCGCAAGGTTGACCGCGAATAATCAGCTTCTCGACGGCGGCCTTGAAGGCCATTACAGCGCGCGGTTCCAGCGGCAACTCAAGGACATTTGGAGGCGGCTTGATCATCAAGCTCCGTAGCGAGCAGTCAGTAGGTTATAAAGCGCCTTATTTATTATACGGAGATAGTGCTCCTTAATCGCAATCGGCTGTGGCGTGGGCCGGAATTATCGAAGAAAAGCCACGTATCGGCCAGCGGCTGATAATGCACAAAGAAATTTTCACCGCCGGCAATGGCTATGCTCTTCAGCCGCCATTCTTCGAATTCTGGCGAGCGACGAACAACGCGAAAGCAGAGCCTGACACAAGTAAGCCTTAAAGCTGAGCCAGTAAGTCGGCTGCCTGTGTTGCGAAGTGCTAGGCGACGGGCAAGCGCTGTTTAACTTCCCCCAAACATAATGTAGTGGCTGGATGCACCCATGAAGAACAGCATGGGAAACGACACCCAGAAATTCAGGCGAGTACAGAGCAGCGAGATTCTCGCCACTTTAGCGGCCTCCGGCGGCATCGCCGTTCCCTGGCTGGCATTGGCCTCGGTCCAGCGAATTATCTTCTTTTGCATGCGCCACACTACACCCCAGACGTTCAAGAGCATAAACCAGCCCAGTCCGCCGCCAATTCCGATTGCCAGGGCGCGATTGCTCTCCCAGCCATGCTGATTGAGACTCACAAAAATGTACGCCGCCGCAATTAGCGCGACCGCGACAATAACGCCCAGCACCGGCCCCTTCCTCAATACCTCGGCTGGAGACATCAACATGCCCATTTCAACCACGAACGCCAACGTCCAGAGCCCGAAGAAGCTGCCAAACATCATCCCCGTAGACGCCGGCTCTCCCTGAGCAATCGCATTGCGAGCATCGGTTGCCACGATGTGCATCCAGTAGGCCATGCCGGCCAAGACTGTAACCACCGCGCTCCAACGAAACCACCACAAAGCCCGCGGCAGAAGCTTGGAGACCACGATGCTCCGGGATTTTGCGTCCAGCTCGCCCAGGAAGGGCACATTCACCAGGTTGAAGAAGTACAACAGTCCAATCCAAGTGATTCCCGCGACAAAATGTATCCAGCGAGTAACCATTAGGCCGGTCTCTGCACCGCCGGGAAATTGCATCCTCGGCGTGACCAGCAGCGCCACCAGTGAGACAGTCATCTTGGACCCCTATGCTTGAACGGAATCAACTGCACACGCTCCCGCCAGGGAGCAGTGGGCGAATTCTACATCACACGGCCTTGTGCTGGTTGCCGTTGAAATCGTGCCGCCGCCGCCTTATCGTAAAGTGGCTTATACTTGCTTTCGTCTTTCGCTTTAATCAATAAAGCGCGGACGGCTTCTACAGGTCCGGAATCGGAGGGGCCGCGAATTCTGGGGCTGTGCTGTTTTTTGCATGTTGCCAGGGAGGGACGTATGGAAAACAAGGCAGCACAGAACATACAAGACGGGTTTCTAAATACTGCCCGTAAAGATAAGTTCGTAGTTACCATTTATCTGCTCAGCGGCGTAAAACTGACGGGCAGAATTCGCTCCTTCGACAAGTATGCGGTGGTTCTCGACACCAACAATCAGGAGCAGCTGATCTTTAAGCATGCTATTTCTACCGTGGCTATGTCGCGTTCTTCACATCCCGAGCGTCACTTTGAGCACCGCGCGATAGCGGAGCCAGCCACTCCGGCGGATGCCCAGACCGCGAACCCAACCACAACCTCTGAGGGCTAATCTATTTCTCGCGCGGGTGGAATGAACGCCAGAGCGAACGACCAGGCTTGGCAAACCGGACGCCCCCAAGCGGAACGAGCCTTTCTCGTGGGAGTGGAGTTCTCCTCGCGCCAAGCTGGGCACGGCGCCGTTACTCGTTCCTCTAAGAGCAATCAAGCCGCATCCGATAATCTGCCCGCCTCGCATTCCCGGCGGCAACTCACCGGAAAAGTTCCGCGCAGCGCGCGCGCGGCGCGCAGCGCCGTCACCGACCTGCACGTGGAGGATCAGGAACATACCGGATTTTCGGCAGAGGAGTCGATGGCCGAGTTGCGCGAGTTGGCAAACAGCGCCGGAGCAGCCGTCATCGGCGAATTCCAGCAGCGGCGTCCAAAGCCGGATCCCGCTACACTTATTGGCAGCGGCAAGCTTGAGGAGTTGAAAGGCGCCGTCGCTTCCAGCTCGCCTGATCTGGTCATCTTCGATCACGAGCTGACGCCCTCGCAACAGCGTAATCTGGAGCGCGAGCTCGACGCGCGCGTCATCGATCGCACCCAACTTATCCTCGACATCTTCGCGCGCCACGCCCGTACCCGTGAGGGCCAGCTGCAGGTAGAACTGGCGCAGCTGCAATATTTGTTGCCGCGACTGGCGGGACGCGGCGTACAGATGTCGCAGCTCGGCGGCGGCATTGGAACCCGCGGTCCCGGCGAAACCCAGTTGGAAACGGACCGCCGCAAGATCTACCGGCGCATTCGCCATGTAAAAGAACAGCTGGAGAATGTTCGCCGCATTCGGGGACAACAGCGGCAGCGGCGTGAGTCGGTTCCTATTGCCACGGTGGCGCTGGTCGGCTACACCAATGCGGGGAAATCAACCCTGTTCAACGCGCTCACCCAGGCCGGCGTCGTGGAGAGTGCGCGCATGTTCGCTACGCTTGATCCCACACTGCGCAGCGTGACTCTGCCTTCGCGGAGGCAAGTCCTGTTGTCCGACACTGTGGGATTCATTCGAAACCTGCCGCACACACTGGTTTCGGCGTTTCGTGCCACGCTGGAAGAGGTGCAGCGCGCGTCTCTACTACTGCATGTCTCTGACGTTACCAGCCCTGTAGCGGCCGAGCAGAAGGAGCAGGTTGAAGAAGTGCTGCGCGAGCTGGAATCGCAAGACAAGCTGCGGCTCTACGTCATGAACAAAGTCGATCTGCTGCCCGAAAAGAAACGCGAGAGCCTGCGCGACACAAAGAACGTGATTCACGTTTCGGCGGCACGGGGCTTCGGACTGGACCGGCTATTGAAGAGCATTGACGAACTCATCGCCGAAGATCCAGTGCGCCGGGTACACATGCGCGTGCCTCAGTCGGAAGGCAAAGCGCTGGCCGTGCTCGACGCAAAATCCGTTGTATTGGCGCGCGAATATCGCGACGGCTACGTTGACCTCGACGTGCAAGCGCCCGAATCGCTGCTGCGCAAGATGAAGAGTTTTATACGGAGTGATAAGTAACTAAGACGGAGTTGTCAAGCTTGAAGTCAACATCGCTGTCGTGGACAAAACATTTCTTTACCAAGACTTGCCCCTGTGGAAGCCGTAAAAAAGCTTATCACTGTTGCTGGAGAGGTAATGGGTGCTGGGAGACAACCCCCGTTGGCGTCATTGCGATTAAAGAAACTCCTTATGTAAACGAGCGATGCTACTTATCCCCGTTGGGAAACTGTAGTAGAACGATCACGCGAGAGCATTTCATATCGAAGAATATCCTGAAAAGGATCGCCTGGGGCAAAGAAACGCCAGGAATCGCGACCCCTACTTTGAAGTTTGAGGGGGCACGTCACTTCTTTGGCGGCAAAGAGTGCCTTGAGATCGGCATCAACGCGTTTGCTGCCAAGGTTTTGTGTGACAAGCACAATTCCGCCCTCTCACTCATCGATACCGCAGTAGGGCTAGCATTTGAAACGATAGAGGCTCTGGCAGAGGATGCCGCCAAGCTTCATAAGGGAGGCAGTTTGCTGTCTTTCGACATATCCTCTGGCTTGGACATTGAACGATGGATGATAAAGGTCTTCTGTGGATTGATTGCTGCAGGAAAGATTAAAGGTATATCCGGGCAGGCTGCGAAGAGGAGCTGTCTGCAGCGCTATCTGTTAGACGCTTTGTTGGGAAGCAAGGCTGTCCCCGAGCCGCTAGGACTATACATGCATACCTTCGCCGGTCAAGAACGAAAAGGGGCATCTCGTTCGGGACGATAAAACTGACTGACGGGTCTGACGAAGTGGGAGGCCTGATGCTATCCCTGGGATTACTGAACTTCGCGTTGGTTACGTCCACGAATTATGGTCGAACTTTCTATAACGATAATTGGTATCGGCACCAGACTCTCAGTTGGAATGTGAAAGAGGGTAGGTCGAAACTCGCGTATCTCTTTACATATTGATCGTCCATTTCGTGCGCTCTTTTTGAAGACGCGCAGCTCCGGCCCATATTTTGTACAGCTATACGATGCGCGTTCCCGCGTCAGCCTGCTCGTCCGCGTGATAGCTGGAGCGCACCAGAGGGCCAGACTCGACATGGCGGAAACCCATCTTCAACGATTCTTCTTTGAGGAAGCGGAACTCGTCCGGGGTGTACAACCGCGCCACGGGAAGGTGGTCCTTCGACGGCCGCAGATACTGGCCAATAGTGAGGATGTCAACATTGTGGGCCGCGAGATCGCGGAAAACCTCGAGTAACTCGCTGGTGCTCTCGCCCAAGCCGACCATCACGCCGCTCTTGGTCGGGATGGCCCCATTCATTTCCTTGGCCCGCTGCAGCAGTCGCAAGGTGCGCTCATAACGCGCGCCTGAGCGGGCGACACGATATAGGCGAGGCACCGTCTCGGTGTTGTGGTTCAGGATGTCGGGCTTGGCGTCCATCACGATGCGTAGCGGCTCTTCCAATCCCTGAAAGTCGGGGATCAGCACCTCCACGCGGCATCCGGGAACGCGCCTGCGGATTTCGGTGATCGTGTCCGCGAAGACACGCGCACCCCCCACATTGTCGTCATCGCGATTGACGCTGGTAACGACAGCGAACTTCAGTCCCAGCTTCTCAACGGCCTCAGCGACGCGGCTAGGCTCCTCAAAATCGATCGGCTGCGGACGGCCTTTCGGTACAGCGCAAAAACCACAGCGGCGGGTGCACAGATTGCCCAACAGCATAAAGGTTGCGGTGCGATGGTTCCAGCACTCGCCAATGTTGGGACAATGCGCCGACTCACAGACCGTGTTCAATTCCAGGTTGCGCGCCAGGGTCTTAAGGTTGTGATAATTCTCGCCCATCGGCGCACGCGCCTTCAGCCATTCCGGCTTGGGAGCGGCGCGGCGCGGGCCAATCTCGATCTGGATCAGTTCGGGAGCGGTAGCCATGTGACGTAACTATTGTACAAGGGGAAAGCCGCTACTCGCTGTTCGCTCTTCGCTATGCATCAGTGGCATCTAGCTGTTAGCTTTTAGCCCTTAGCAGTCAAGAAGCCAGCAATTGCAGCCTGCTAAAAGCTAGAAGCTAAGAGCTAAGAGCGAACCGCGAACAGCAGTTCTACAACGTATGCAGGTACGCCATCAGATCGTCTAGCTGCTGCTGCGTCAGCTTCTGCTGAAAGGCAGGCATCTTGGCGCGACCGAGGAGGATGATGTCCGTGACCCTGTCGTCGTTAGCGGGAATGCCACTCTTCATGAACGGCTTTTTGAACAGCCCATTCAGGCTTGGCCCGCGCAGGTTATGCGTACTGTAGGCGTAATGACATTCGGCGCAACGTTGGTCGTAAACGCGGCGGCCTTGCGCCTGCTGCGGAGTCAGCCCCAGCTCGGCGTCGGTCTTGTGGGGCTCGGAGTCACAGGCCAACAGGATCGCAATAACGATCAAAATAATTGCAGATAAGACGGCAAGAGGCGCGCGTTTTGGTCTCGGCATTCTTCCAGGTATCCGGGCAAATCTGTGCTGCGCGTGGGCCGCCACTGCGGCTCCAGCAGAGTTAGAATACACCTCGCATGACGGTTGCTCTCAAGCGTGTTTACGCGGAGCCGTCGCCGCAAGATGGCGCGCGCGTCTTGGTGGACCGGCTGTGGCCGCGCGGGCTGAAGAAGTCCGATGTTGCGCTGGACGCATGGCTGAAGGATCTTGCTCCATCCAACGAGTTGCGCAAATGGTTCCATGCCCACCCGCAGCAGTGGAGTAAGTTTCGCGAAAAGTATCTCAAGGAGCTCACCACCGATGCGGCAAATGTGGCGTTGCAGGAGCTTTACGAGTTACGCAAGAAACATCGCCGCCTTACTCTATTGTTCGCCTCGAAAAATGAAGAGCGCAATAACGCCCTGGTGTTGAAGCAACTGCTTGACGGCGACCGCAAGCCACCCACCGGAACCGGACCTATCCGCGCTGCTGCGACCAAGCGCGGGCGCGCCGCACGGCCGAGATAGTCTTCATGATCCTCTGGCCCGAAGCCAAATCTGCCCGCACCAACAATGCGTTTGTCTCTGCCTGGGAGGCTGTCGCCCGCGCCGAGAAAACAACGGCATCCAAATATTATCTGGTACGCCAGCCTGATCACGCGCGGGTTTCTGGCGATATCGTGCGGTATCTTGCGATAACCAACTCGCCTCCGGTGGACGAAAACATCGTGTTCGGCATCAGCTTGCACGATGAGGGCTGGGCCGCCTTCGACGATGGCCGCGAGCCGCTTCAGGCGACTCCGGCAAATTACTCCAGCGACAACATTGCTCTGAATGCAGAAGGCAAGCCGCTGTCTTTCTTGGAAATCAAGGCGGGAGATTTTCTGCGCGCCTGGCGAGGGTCGATTGATTCGGCCGAAGCGGTCGCGCCCATCGCTGCTCTGATTGTGAGCGGGCACTTCTGCCGGCTGGGAACGTTCGGGACCAGCATGGGCGCTTACCCGGAAGATGATGCACGAAGCATTCGCGAATTCCTGGCATCCGAAGAGCAGCGCCAGAGTCGCTTGATTCGTTTGCAGAACCGCACCGAAAAGGAGGTGCAGTATTGGACGGACGTGCTCCAATTCTGCGATCTGCTGTCGCTATATCTGTGCTGCGGGTCGGAGGAGAGCGTCGAGTTCCCGCAGCGCATTGGGCCAGGCGGCGGGACGATCAAGCTGCAGGTGCGGGATGGGGTTTTTGTGTTAACGCCGCAGGTATTCGTGGAGGAAGGTGAACTCTCGGTCGAAGCGCGTCCCTATCCGCCGGAATTGCTGGTGGCACCCACCAAGCTCAGCTGGCGGGTGCGCTAAATCACGAGCTCGAGAAATCTCTGAGGCTAAAAACTCTGGGCACATTTCTCGCCGTTCGCTCGGAATGATGGTCCATAATCCGCCAGTGCAAAATCAACCAGCAGCATAATCGTAAAAGAGGTCCGGCAGACCACTTCCCCGCAATAGATGTGTCCGGTTTGCACGGGCGAATACATTAATCCCGGATCTGCTCTAGCAGGAGGGATAGTTGCCAATATCCGTCCGGATAGCCCGATCCCATGAAAACGAATGGGGCGATCTGTCCAAAACTGCCCCCCGTCCTGTATGTCATTGCAAATGCGGCAAAAGCCACATGGCCTTTACTCGATCCGGGTTGGCACGTGTTTTGCAATACCTCTTTGCGTTGCTACAAGGATCCCAGAAGCAAAAGGCCAACCGGGTTTCGCAGCAACTAAATTCAATTTAGGGCTGGGAGGAGTGATTATGAAACTTCAGACACTTATCGCTATCGGCGTTCTGCTTTTGCTTTCGGCGGCCGCTCTGTCCGCGCAAAATGCTCTGCCGAACCCGAACGACGATGCCTGCTGGTCGAGTCTCGCTGCGCTGCGGGCGTGTGAACTTCAAGCGTACGACCGCGCCATGGACCAGGCAGAGCGTTGCAATTCCTATCCGGAGTACCAATGCCTGCCTGCCGCCGAGCAGCCCGAACAGACGATTTCACGAAACCATTCGGCCAAGCCAGTCTCGACATCGGCCAACAATACCCCGAGTACTGCAAGTCCGGCGGTCATCGCCGACACAAACGCTCCGGCGGGCGACTCGAAGTGAGAACGGCACCAACCGCCGCATAGCGCCTCATCGTTCCGCCAAGCGATGGGGCGCTAGGTTTGATTTTGGATGGCGGTAAATCAGAGAAAGCAATCTTGTAAGTCAGCTCTAACCGCTATTCGCTTCCTGCTGCTTTCTGAGCCGACGGGTCTCCGCCAGTATTGCCATGCTATGCATCAGGTTTTGCATGGTCACGATGCCGATTAGCCTTTGCTGATCGACCACGGGAATCATGCTGAGTCCTCGCCCGCCGAGCTTACGGAAGGCCGACGCCAGCGAGTCACTCGCCTGCGCGATCTCAAAGGCCCGGACCATTGCCGACTGCACGTATCCATTGCCGCCAATGCGCAGCGCCTGCACAATACGCTGCTTACTGATGACGCCGATCATATCGCTGCCGCGAACAACCGGGAAGTCGTCTTGCAACGTGTGCACCGCCTTCTGCAGCGCGTCCTCCAGAGTGTCGGCGGGCGAGAGCGTGGAGAACCCGGTTAGCATCACGTCTTCCATCCGAACGCTCTCCAGCACCGACTGGAAGACAACCGAGCGATCTTCGAGTTGCGCTCCCACGAAGAGAAAGAAGCCAATCAGCATAAGCCAGGTATTCCACACTCCGAGAAAAATCAAGACCATGGCGAACGCCTGCCCGATAGCAACCGCTCGGCGGGTGGCGCGTACATAGTCCATGCGCTCGACGAGAAGCGCGCGCAGAATACGTCCGCCGTCCATGGGATAGGCAGGCAACAGATTAAAACCGCCCAGGAACACGTTTGCCCAGAACAAACTGCGCGGCAGATTATTGGCGTGAACGAAAGGCTGGGCCCACAGATTCACTTGCGGTAGAAATGCCAGGATGAATGCACCTGAAATTGCGGCGATAAACAGATTGACCAGCGGCCCCGCGACAGAAATGCGAATATCGCGCGCCGGATCGGCGTTGTGTTGTCCCACGTCTTCCATCAGCGTAACTCCGCCGATAGGAAGCAGGATGATAGATCGCACAGCCACACCGTTGTGGCGGGCCACTACGGCGTGTCCCAGCTCATGCAATACCACGCAGGCGAATACGATGCCAACCAGCACCAGTCCGCGCACTGCGCCGGCACTTCCCATGGTCACGGATTGGGTGAACCAGACAAAGGCCAGCAGAAAAACAAAGGTGAGGTGGATGCGAATGTCCACTCCAAATAACCGCCCCGCAGGAATCGACCAACTTCTCATTGCTCCGAGTCAGCCTCCAATTTCATTCTATACACTCTAGGACATGCGCATTATCGCCGGTCAGTTTCGGAGTCGTCCCCTGCGCTCGCTGCCGGGCCTCGACTTGCGACCCACCAGCGACCGGCTGCGGGAGACCCTATTCGATGTGCTTGGCGCGGCGAGCAATCTGCAAGGCAGTGTGTGGCTCGACCTTTACGCCGGAACTGGAGCTGTGGGGATCGAAGCCCTGAGTCGCGGCGCGCGCCAGGTGTATTTCGTGGAGTCCGTGAAAAAGCACGCACGCCTGCTGCGAGAAAATCTGGATTCGCTCACGGTCTCCGATGCGTTTGAATTGCACGAGCGCGACGTTGCGCAAGCGCTGCCGCTCTTGGAAAGTACCGGCGTGGTCTGCGATTACTGCTTCCTTGATCCCCCGTACCGAATGCGCGGCAGCTACGAGCGCACCCTGGGTTACCTGTCGCAGTCGCGCCTGCTGCAGCCGGCGGCCCGGGTCATTGCTGAGCATGAAAAGAAGTTCGATCCCGGCGAACGCTTTGGCGCGCTCATACGCTACCGTCGACTGGATCAAGGCGATGCTTCGCTCAGTTTCTACAGGCTGGCGTGAGGCCGGAACTTTATTCCACGTACCGCCGAGATACGCGTTTAGTGAGATTGCACAGTGTTTCATAGACCACGGTGCCCTCCCAACGCGCGAGGTCGCGCGCCGTAATCTCCTGCTCTCCGCTGCGGCCAATGAGGACCACTTCGTCGCCAATCGCGGCGCCTGGAATGTGAGTGACATCTACCAAGGTCAAGTCCATCGAGATGCGCCCGCGCATCGGGGCGCGCTGTCCGCGCAAAAGCACTTCACCGTTTCCGAAGAGCCTGCGCGACAGCCCATCACCGTAGCCAACAGAAGTGGTGGCGATGCGTGCCGGCGCCAGCGTCTTATAGGCGCCGTTATATCCCAGCGCTTGCCCGGCAGGAACATCACGAACGGCGATCACATGGGTTTTCCAAGCCAATGCTGGGCGCAGGGGCAATAGGGGCGAGGTCGCTTGTGAGCCATCGTGATAGCAGGGTTGCTGCTCATATCCATAGAGGGCGAGGCCGGGCCGCACGAAATTGTGGCGGGTATCGGGGCGTTCAATCGCCGCGCTGGTATTAGCAAGATGGCGCAAGCGGGGACGCAGACCGTATCGGGCGAGCGTTCGCAGCGCGGCCGTGAAGCGCTCAATCTGCTGTTGGGTGGCCTTATCGTCGAGCACCTCCGACGAAGCAAGATGGCTGAATACGCCTTCCAACTCGATCAGCGGCAAGCGCCGGATGCCTTCGGCAAACGACTCAAGATCGGACAAAGGAAGTCCCAGACGCGCCATGCCGGTGTCGATTTTTAGATGGACGGCAAACGGTGAGGTAAGTCGTTGACGAGCCGCTGCCCGCGCCAGGGCTTCCACATCTTGCAGACGGAAGACCGCGGGCGTGAGCGATAGGCGCAGGGCATCTTCCTCTTCTCCGTGATACACACCGCACATCACCAGGATGCGTCCGGCGACGCCAGCCTCGCGCAAGATGGCGCCTTCATCCGTTGACGTCACCCCGAACCACTTGGCGCCTTCCTGCTCCAGCGCGAGCGCGCACTCCTGGGCGCCGTGTCCGTAGGCATCGCATTTCACCACTGCGCAGATGGCGACGTCGGAACCAACATGGTTTTGTAGCACTCGAAAATTATGACGCAAGGTGGGAAGAGAAACTTCAGCCCAATTAGGCCTGGTCTCGATACGTGAAGATGTAAAAGTCGTGACCACCTGGTTTCGATCATACAAGCTGGCAGCCACGACTTGCCAGCGGCCAGTGGTTACTGAGTAGTTCCAAGGCGCGCTGACCTTATTTTCCGGAACACTGCTCTTGAAGCAGCCCATACGACTTGCAAATCCGCAACTAGCGGACGGAAACTACCTCGCTAACCCAGCTTCCCAGTCTGTCTACCACTTTTGTCCAACTCTACTTGTCATCAATAGTGACTAAAAACCTATCTTTAGACCTACGTTCGTGGTATAAACCTGATTCTGGCGGGTTTCTTTCCAAGAGGCGCATCCGTCCTCCGAGGAAATCGAATTGGGCCCCCGCTACAAAAGCAGCAGCACGAAAGCACATTCATCCTATGATCAACGTAATTATCGCTGACCATCAACCCATATTTCGTGCCGGGATAGCCAAAGTACTGGCGGTGGAAGAAGACATGCGTATTGTGGGTCAGCCTCAATCGCCTGAACAGTTGCTCAATACGCTGGACAAACTCCGTTCGCATGTCCTCATTCTGTCAACTGGGTTTCTTTCCTCACTGCCGCAGATTCAAGAAATTGCTTCAACCCATTCCACGGCGGTACTTATGCTGGCGGAGAATGTGGAAAGCGCCTCCGACTTCATGCGCATGGGAGTGCAAGGCGTCATCTATCGCTCCGCTTGCGGAAACATCGCCGTCGAAGCGGTGCGGTGGCTCTCCCGTGGCCAATCGTTTCTACAAAGTCCGAATCCCCATGACGCCGATGTAAGCGAGGACCTGGTCGGAGCACGGGTACGGGACCGCTTGTCGGACAAAGAGCTGCGTATTGTCGCCGCCGTGGTGCAGGGATATAAGAATCGCGAAATCGCCTTACAGCTCTACACCACTGAGCAGATGATCAAGAACGCATTGCGTAACATCTTCGATAAAATCGGAGTTTCTGACCGTTTGGAACTGGCACTATTTGTGGTTCACCACCGAATTCTGGCGCAGGCTACAGCGTCGATCGCCGTGGTAGCGGGCCGCCCCCGGCCCGCGCAAACTGCCGGTGAGCGTCGTGCGGTGCCGGCCTCGGCCTCGTCAGTCCATTGAAGGTATCTCTTCCAGCGATCTATGCCGCGCGATCGTTCGGCAACTCCTGGCCATTTGCCAGGGGCAGCGAAACGAAAAACCTGGTCCCCTTTCCAGGATAGCTTTCGAAGGAAATATCCCCGCCCTGCGCCTGGATTGCCTTGCGCGCTCCCGATAAGCCCAGTCCCGTGCCTTTAGCTTTGGTCGTGAAGTAAGGCGAGAAGATCATCTTCTGACTTTCCAGTGGAATCCCAGAGCCGGTGTCTTCCACGCTTACAATCGCCCGGCCTTCGTTACGGAAACACAGGATGGTAAGCAGGCCGCCTTGCGGCATGGCCTCAAGCGCGTTTAGAACCAGGTTAGTGAAGACGCGACGAAGCTCGGGCGGGCTGGCGTAAACTTCGCAGGCGTCCCGGAATTCGCGTATCACCTCAATTTCGGGATGCATTTCTAGCACGGGTTGCGCCATCTGGAGTACCTCCCCGAGCAGTCGGCGCATGTCCACGCGGGTCCGCATTTCTCGACTGCCACGCAGGTACTCGCGGATGTTATTCACAATTTCCGCGCCACGGTGCACCGCGTTATTGATGATGCCCAACATGGTGCGGTCGGACTCGGAGCGCTCCGGTCCCGTTTCCAAAACGTACACCGCTTGCGAGATGGTTCCCAGGACGTTGTTGAAGTCGTGTGCCAAACCTGCGGTCATCTGACCCACCGCAAAGTGCCGTTCGCTACTGGCAACCTGCTCTTGCAAGGCCGAAATCTCGGTGACATCCTCGATCACAATCAGCGCGCCTAGCAGACGTTTGGATGGATAGTAAATCGGATTACCGGAGACGCGGACTTCGATTGGCTGGCCGTTCCTACTGCTGTGGAAGACGCGCGGCTCGTGGCGTATGCACTCGCCACGCAGGGTGCGCGTCACGACTGATTCCGGATTTGCCCCGGACTCGGCGCCCTCGATTCGCTTCAACAACGCACCTGCATCCATGCCGACCAGTTCGTCCCGGCTTTGCCCGGTCAATTCTTCCGCCATCTTGTTGACATCAAGGATGCGGCAATGGATGTCGAACAGGAATACGGCCTCAGGCAGGCTTTGCAGCAGCGATTGCAGCTCTATTTTTCTTGGGGGCTCAGCATGTTTGCGCCGCTGGCCGCCATCGATAACGTTCAATAGCGTGCCCACCACTAAAGCGACGCTTCCCGCGGAATGTACTATCCAGCTTCGTCCTATTTCTGTTGCCAGCCACATGATCCCACCTTGTTAACCCAGTTAACTCACCGTAGCTCGTACGCTCGGGCTGGCAGTTAACCACCTTGTTATCCGTTGGATGAAAAGATTCAGATCGCGGATGTGTGATAAACGCTGTTTCCCAGAGTATTTATGAAAAGTTAAAGCAGCAGGGCCTGCCCACCGAATGGGAGCAACTACTGCGTCTTACGGCTGGCAAAGAGGTCGGCGAAGCCTATTGCGGGTGGTCGCCCGTCTTCAGGAGCTCATTAACGATCGTGACGAGTTCTTCAGGGTTTACAGGCTTTTCCAAGTAGAGGTCGGCCAGCGGTTCAGCCGCCTGGAAGGCTTCGGCTACGTAGCCCGACACCACCACGACCGGCATGGTGGAATGCCTTTTTGCGGCTTGAACAATAGCACGACCATTGGAGTCGCCAAGGCGCCAGTCGGTGACCACAGCGTCGTAGCTGTGGAGTTCCAGCTTTTGGATCGCTTCCTCCGCCGAGGTGGCTGGGGTCACCTGGTGCCCGGCGGCCTCCAAAATGGCGCACTTCAAGGTCACAATGTTCGGTTCGTCATCGACGCAGAGTATCTTGGCCATTGTCCCTAGATCCGGCGTTGGGGGTGCCGTTGCCAAGCTGGTAGGCCTGTGCCACTGCCCAACTACTAACGTGCCCGCTATTGTTGAGCATGCTTGTCCTCATTGTCAAATGCCCGCGGCAGGACTGTCGATCCAACCCACACGATCTTCGAACCACGGATCACTTGCCTCTCTGAAACTCCCGGTAAGTTGCGCTCTTGGAAAGCCCAAACTCCCTGGCGGCCTGTTTCAGCGCGGCCTTCTCGTCGAGTTGCTCACCTCGCATCAATTCTCGGATCCGTCTCGCGATGTTGTGGGTTGATGCCTGCGCGGGAGCGTTGTCTTCGGCTTTGCCGATTAGCAACGTGATCTCGCCCCGGATCTCGCCCCGCTGTTCCAATTGGGTCAGCACCGTGTCGGCGCGTCCACGAAGAAATTCTTCGTGCAGCTTGGTCACCTCGCGCGCGATAACGACGTGGCGTTCCGGCCTGAGAACCGCCACGACATCGCGAAGCGTCTCCACAATGCGGTGTGGCGCTTCGTAAAAGATCTCGGTACGCGGGGCAGTCCGAATGGCCTCCAGCAGGGTTCGGCGTGCGCCTTCTCTAGCAGGCAGAAAACCGCCGAAGTGGAAGGAATCGGTTGGCAGGCCACTGGCAACCAAGGCCGACAAGAAAGCCGATGCCCCGGGTATGGGCACCACCCGTATGTGATGCCGTACCGCAAGCGCTACCAGACGATATCCGGGGTCGCTCACACCGGGCATCCCGGCGTCACTCACCATGGCGATGTTGTCGCCGCGTTCCAAATGCACCACCAACTCGGCCGCGCGGGTCAGCTCATTGTGCTCGTGATAGCTGACTGTAGGCTTCTCGATGCTGTAGTGATTCAGCAGCTTCATCGTCTGCCGCGTGTCCTCGCAGGCAATGAGATCCACTTCTTTCAGGGTCCGCAAAGCGCGCAGCGTGATGTCTTCCAGATTGCCGATCGGTGTGCCGACCAGGTATAGCGTCCCCGGCGTGACTGCTTCGTCGTCGCTGACAGCTACCGGACTTTGCAGTTCTTTTGCCACTGCGCGAAGTGTAGCACCGGGGGAGGGGGCGGGTTGTCAGAAGTCAGCGCAAGTTGCCGTAAATTGGGTCGGTCAGGTATCATAAGTCTTTACCCAGCCAGTTCGGCAATTTTCTGGAGTTACTCATGGCACAAGTTTGTGAAATCTGCGGCAAAGGCCCGCAATTCGGTAACAACATCAGTCACGCGCACAACGTCACCCGGAGGCGCTGGAACGTCAATCTGCGTCCGGTACATGCCAAGACTAAGACTGGCAACAAGCGCATGCGCGTTTGCGCCAGCTGCCTGCGCAGCGGCAAAGTAACCAAAGCCTAGCTTTCAAGATCTTTGCATTCCCAAACCCTCTCGAATCCGAGAGGGCTATTCTTTGCTCGTTGTTCGTAATCTGAATGCCACATGTGTTTCAAAACCACGGAGATCACGGGATCACACAACAAGCTCGATAGAAACCAAAACTCCGTGTCCACGGTGCCTATGTGGTGAATGATTTTCGATTATCCCTCCCGCCGGTATGGAATAGGTGTTCCGCGGCGCACAAACATCAGTCCCAGCACAATTCCCAGCAATGCGCCCGCGACCACATCCGTGGCATAGTGATACCCGTCGTAAACCGCGCCCACACACATCAGCAGAACCGGAAACAGCAGCCACGGCGCGAGGCGGGGGAGAAAGCGGTAGGCGAACACCAGGACGACGAACACCAGCAGGATGTGCGCACTCGGAAACGCGTTCCCGTGCACGCCGGCGTGGTTTTGAACTAGCCCGACGAGGCTCTGAAACAGGCCTCCTGTCGCGCCGCCGAATTGTTGCACGCCTTGGGTGTTCGCCGGACTCCGCGTCGGGAAGAGCAGATACGTGGCGTAACAAATCAAATATCCAACGCTAAGCGCGTCGGTCAGCCGGCGAAACGCGTTGGCGAACGGCGGCCGTTCACGCCAGATCCAGAAGAGACCTCCCACAACTGGGTACAGCAGGTAAAACGCGAAATAGCCGAATTCCAGGAACTGGTCCAGCCATGGCGCCGCCTGACGATGCATCCACAACGTCGGCGGCACGGCGAACCACAGCGACTCAAACGCAATGACATGGACGTTCTGCCAACCGCCTCGAAGCGAGAGCGACAGATACGACACCTCTTCGAACACGGTTACGAAGAAGACTGCTGGAAGCCAATCGTGGACGAACTCCCAGCCGGCGGGGTCGCGCCGCTTGCGAGCGAGCACCAAAATTACCGCGAGTGCGCAGAGATTCCAAGCTACATACCACGTCCAATGCTCTACGCGGTGGTAGCGCGAGCAGACCAGCACGGTCAGCGCGATATGCACCGCGACATAAATACGATCTGTGAGATTCAACTTTGTCGCCTTACCCTCAAGCGAGCGCGATGACGTCGATCTCCACCAGTACGTCTTTGGGCAGGCGCGCCACTTCGACGGTGGAACGCGCGGGTGGGGTCTCGGTGAAGTAGCGTCCGTAGACTTCGTTCATGGCGGCAAATTCCGACATGTTCTTAAGGAAGACGGTAGTCTTCACGACCTGTTGCAACGAGCTGCCAGCAGCCTTCAGGATGCCCGCCAGATTCTGCAGCACGCGCTCTGTCTGCGCTGCGACGTCCCCGGAGATGAGTTGCTGGGTTGACGGATCCAGCGGAATTTGTCCAGAGAGAAAAATGAACCCGTTTGCCTTGATGCCCTGGGAGTACGGTCCAATGGCTTTCGGTCCGTCGTTGGTCGCGATCACTTCGCGCATGCATCCTCCTGCTTTGCGTTACGGATGAGTGCGTATTGATTCTCGCACAGTGCTTACAGGGGAAGTGTTGTGGCAGGGGTACTTTTCGGTCGAGATGCGGGCACAGTCGTACTTCATGCGTTGATTTTGAGATAGACTTTTGAGACTCACAAGCGCTTGATATTAGGGACTCCCTGTTGTTCCTCAAAACGTACCAGTTTTGAGAATACAAACCCCGCGGCGCCAGCGCGAAAGGGGTGCTCGGAGAGGAGATCGGAGCGATAATGATGGTTGCGAAGACGATAAGAAGGAGGCATACGCGTCGTGCCGAATTCTGGCAACCGGCAAAGCACAAATGGCAACGAGCCCTCCGATGCGCTCTATAAATTCCTCGAATATGAACTCAACTTCCAGAGGGCAAGAAAACACGAAGTTTTCTCCTGGGCCAGCTCGCTCTTGATTGCAATGATCGGTGGCATAGTCGCCCTCACGGCAGTCAAGCGGTCGATGCTCGCAGAAACACAGCAGTGGGTTCTGACTGCGGCCATTCTCATTCTCTGTCTGTTTACTTGCCTCTGGATGGGGATACATTGGGCAGAATATCGCCGGGTCAGAGATAAGTTGTCTTTTTATTACAACCAGATCGCAGCTAGCGGGGAGGACGATTATTGGCGCTACGACTATACCTCAATCGTTGCTATCGTAGCTTTGTCACTAGTCGCGTTATTTTCGGTGTGGTGGCCTATTACGTCCTTCCCCGCTCCGTAATCTCCGCCAAGAATACCCCGCGCCAGTGTTGCGCAAAGGACCCTTTGTGAGACAGCGGGGCCCACAGACCCGCGCAGCTTACCCTTGCGGCTCGGGTGTTCCTTCCGCGGCGGCCGGGACGTGTGGATGCTGTTCCACGTAGCTATTGACCATGTCCTTCAGCTCTTTGCTGGGCTTGAAGAATGGAATTTTCTTGGCGGGAACCTCGACGCGGTCCCCAGTCTTGGGATTGCGACCCACGCGAGATTTACGTTGCCGCGTACGGAAGCTGCCGAATCCCCGGATCTCGATCTTGTCTCCGGCGCGCAACGAGCGTACGACGCTCTCGAAGATGGTCTCTACGATGACCTCGCTGTCCTTCCGGGTGAGTTCAGCCAGCCGGGAAACTTCGTCGATCAAGTCTGCCTTGGTCATCTCGCACGCCCCCTATCGCGAAACCAATTGCCTGCTCACCCGCACAACGGATACTCTCAGATTTGTCGCAGCCTTGGCAAGCCTAAGTTTTCGTTAGACTTCCGTGATTCGCTCGCCCGGAACCCTACTTCCAAAGGTAATAAAAGCCGACGTTAGTTTCCATCAACTTCGACCGGCTCGGCAAGTAATCAGAAACATCCCCAAACAGAAGGTCCAGCACACTCTTGCGTTCCTTCTCGGGGCGAACCAGCGTTGGCTCGCCCTTGATACCCACCGACTTCGCCGTATCCGTCACTGCGGTCTGGAAGTCGCCAATCTGGTCGATCAGCTTTAGCGGCATGGCCTGTTCTCCCGTCCAAACTTTGCCGTTCGCTAGAGCGCGCACATCGTCATCTTTCATGTGCCGCCCGGTAGCAACGTTGTGGATGAACTGGGTGTGCATGTCGTCGATAAGCCCTTGCATATAGGCACGCTCGACCGGAGTCATATCGCGAGTCGGCGATCCTGTGTCTTTGAACTCCCCGGCTTTCAGGGTTATGGCCTTTAGCTTGGCCCACTTAATTAACTCTTCATAGTTGTACCACTCGGCGATCACGCCGATGGATCCGACAATGCTGGCATCATCGGCGAAAATCTTATTGGTTGCCGACGACACGTAATAGGCGCCGCTAGCGCCTACCGTCTCAATGGAGGCCACAATCGGCTTCTTCTTCTGGTCGCGAATGCGCAGCACCTCGCGATAGATTTCTTCGGACGCGGCGGCTCCCCCGCCAGGAGAGTTCACATGCAACACGATGGCTCTTACCGAGCTGTCGTCGGCGAACTTCTTAAGCTGTTCGACGGTATCTTTGGGGCTGAGGATGACACCCTCCAAGTCGACCACGGCAATCTTGTCACCGAAGCCGCTGAAGGTTGATTTCTCCTGCGAGCGCACCGTGAAGTAAACCAATGCAAAGATTGCGACTAAAAATAGGAAGAAGGCTCCGCCACCCAGCAGAACCCAAAGAAACACGCGAGAGCGCGATTGTTCCGACATACGGGGATGTGTAAGTCTAGCAGAAGCGAGCACATCCGCGTCAGCATTACATGGGCCGGCTGATTGCGGAAGACCGGGGCTGCTAGAATTGGTTGTCATGATCAGCCCAGACCTCCTCGAAGTGATTGCATGCCCGGTTTGCCGCAAGCCGCTCGTGCCCCGCGGTGAAGACGGCCTTAAGTGCAACGAGTGCAACCGCGTTTATCCCATTCGCAATGGCATTCCCATCTTGCTGGAACCGGAAGCCACCATCGAGCAGCTCTAAAGCTGCCTGAATCAAGAGTGTCGGGAAGCGACCCGAGAACCAGCGGCGGCTTTGGCTTGAGCGGGGCGCGCCTGAGTAAAGTGAAAAATTTCATCCGAACCGCCTGGCTGCGACACCGTCGCTTCAGCCCGTTGGACCCTCGGAACCTTCCGTTCTTGGAGCTTAGGCGCATGATTCTGGCCTGAAATCTGAGCGATCCTCCCGATGGTGGAAATCGCTCAGTTTTCCCGAAATAAAACCCACCGCCGAGCCGCCAAGAGCACTTACCCTCCGCATCAGCGCAAATTCTTGCAGCCGCCGCCCGCCCGCCACCTCGTTTTCTTGGCGAAAATTCTGACGGCCGCCACTTTTCCGCAGCATTGGCTGCAACTATTGCGGCAGCAATGGGTTGGATTGTTACAAAATCTTGTTATGACGGCGTGCAGGGCATCGAGTTCGGTACTCGAATTGCCTGCAACTTAATAGCTGTCTGATCCGTCTAACAAGCAAAGCCCGTAAGGGTCGGAGGTGAGGCAAATGATGGCAGAAAAGTTTTCCGTCCCCGAATTAACGGCGCTGAGGAGCGAGTTGCTCCAGGGGTTCGACTCGAAAGATGCAGCCGAGTTAGTTCAGATGTTCCTCGCCGGGCACGGTTATGGTGTCTCGGCGCAGGAAGCCCGCGATGCGGTGAGTAGAGCGGGAATTCTGGGTGGCACTCTGGAAGCCTTCCAACGGGAGCTGGAGAGCATTGCCCTCGTGATGTAGCGGCGGATTGGCGGTGACAAGATTCGCTGACCTTAACTGGAACAGAACGCTAGCCACGCCAGAAACGAGACGTCGGCAAGCGAACCCAAGCGAAAGAGCGAAGAGCCCAGGCTAAACGGTCTGGGCTCTCCTATTTTCCGCAACCTCGCGCGCCGTGGACCCTCGGCGGAGCGCGCCGCGAAGCTCCTTCAGAGGGTGTGTAGTAGTCTTGACCCTGACCAAGTGCCTAAGTCTCAACCCCGGCTATCAGTTGGGTTCGCCCCTGGTCGTCAACAGTGATACCAAGAGCGATCGTAGCGGCATCCACTTGACGCAGAAGGGTCCGATGGCTGGACTGGAATTGTGATTCTAACAAGGTGGTGTTCATGATGAACTATCCTCGCGTCTTCTTTCTGGTTTCGTTTTTACTACTGTGGCTCGCAGCGCAGTCTGGAACTGTCTTGCGGCGCCGCCGCGCCCTCAAAGACGAGGAGCGAGAAGATTTCGGCGTGGTGCAAGCCGCCACCCTCACCCTGCTCGGCCTCATCATCGGATTCACCTTCTCGATGGCCATCAGCCGCTACGATCAGCGCAAAACTTACGAGGAAGAAGAGGCCAATGCGATTGGTACCGAATACGTGCGGGCCGAATTACTGCCCACCGCGAATGCAGCCGCTGTTCGTGCCCAGCTCAAGAGATATCTCGACTTGCGTATCGCCTTCTACCGAACTCGCAATAAGCGCGAGCTTCAACAGATTGATGCCGATACCACCCAACTACAGACGGAGATGTGGTCTGCGGTACAGGCTCCAGCCGTGGCGCAACCGACGCCCGTCATCGCCCTCGCTGTTGCGGGCATGAACGACGTATTGAACTCGCAGGGATACACACAAGCGGCATGGTGGAACCGCATTCCGGGATCAGCATGGAGCTTAATGATCGCGATCGCCATCTGCTGCAACTTGTTGGTCGGTTATGGTGCCCGTAGTACTCGGGCAAAAGCCGGCCTGCTTTTTGTGCTGCCGCTTGTGGTCTCCATCGCGTTCCTTCTAATCGCCGACATCGACAGCCCGCGTAGCGGATTCGTTCACGTGGTTCCCCAGAATCTCGTAAGCCTGTCCCAGTCCTTACCGAGGTGATTGTTTCGTCGCGCCGGCCAGCTTCCTTCCCACCGTCCGTCAGTGCGGCGAAAGCATGGGTGCGCGAAGGTCTGGATAGACAGAATTAGAGCAGTCCGCTCGCCGGTCTGATATAAATTCCAAGATCACAATCTGTACAGCCAAGCGTGGTGGAGAGCCCTGTGGAATGGTTCGTTAATTTACCGGACTGGCTGGTGGGTATCCTCTTCGTTCTGTTTTGCGTGGCGATCGGAGTGGGAGGTCTGCTGGCTACGCGCAGATGGATAGGCCGGCTACACGCTAGCACCTCGCACAACGACGCCGTCAGCTACTATCTCAGTACTGTCGCCATCTTCTACGGCATTATGCTGGGGTTGATTGCCATCGGCGTCTGGGAAGGCTACGACGGTGCCCGCAGCGCGGTGGGAATGGAGGCCGGTGCTCTGGCGGCACTGTACCGTGATGTCAGCGGCTATCCCGAACCCGAGCGTAGCGCGCTCCAGTCTGATCTGCGGGAATATACCCGCTATGAAATCGACGTAGCCTGGCAGGCGCACCGAAAGGGGATCATTACCCCGGGCGGGATCGAGCGCCTGTGGCGTTTTCAGGACCGGCTGCAGACATTCGAGCCCCGAACCCAGGGGCAGGAGGCGCTACACCATGAGACCCTGCGCGCGTTCAACGAGCTTATCCAGAAGCGCAGCCTTCGGCTGGATACCATCACCGCGCACTTACCGGCCCCGCTGTGGCGTTTTGTCATGCTTGGGGCGGTGCTGAGCTTCGCCGTAAGTTGGTTCTTTCAACTCAAAAGCTTCGCCATGCATGTGTGGATGACAGCGTTTTTCGCCGCCCTCCTGGGCATAGAAATTCATTTGCTGCTCATCATGAACAATCCATATCGCGGCAGTATCGGCGTCAGCCCAGAAGCCTTCCACGTCGTTTATGACATGTTGATGCGATAGCGGAACCGGCATTTGCAGGGCTTTATGTTCACTGGCAACTGACCACTGGCTACTGACAACTGACTACTGGATGTGGATCAGTTGTACGTCGAACACCAGCGTGCCAAACGGCGGCTGCTTGCCCTGATACGCGAGCCTTTCAGGAATCCAGAAACGCATGGTCTCGCCCTCTACCATCAGTTGCACGCCTTCGGTCCATCCGGGAATCACGTGGTCGAGGGGAAAGGTCGACGGCTTTCCCCGCGCCACCGAGCTGTCGAACATCTTCCCGTCGGTCGTCCAACCTGTGTAGTGCACCGTGACTTCGTCGATCTTCCCAGGGTGCCGCGTGCCCGTTCCCGATATTAGTACCTTGTAAGCCAGGCCGCTCGAAGTTCGCTTCGCGTCGGCTGGAGGCGCTTTCACATCAGCCGGTGCGCGGGTCGGCAGGTCGAGAAGCGTCACATCGAATACTAGTGTTCCTGCCGGTCTCCCTTGCTGGCCTTTGTAGGTGAGCGACTGGGGAATCCACAGGCGGCGGGTTTCGCCGGTCACCATCATCTGAATACCTTCACCCAAGCCGGGAATCAAACGGCTCACCGGCAAGGTCGCCGGTTTGCCGCGCGCAACCGAGCTGTCAATCATCTTCCCGTCGCTGGTCCAACCGGTGTAATCAACAGTGACCACCTCATCCTTAGCGGGATGGTCCCTGCCGGTGCCAGGCTTTTCCACCACTGTTACAAGGCCGGACGGAGCTTTAGTGGCATCAGCCGGCGGCACAGCTACATCCCGGGGAGCGGGAATCTGTGCCGGCGGTGTCTGGGCCACAAAGGTCGTTACGAGGAACAACAACAGGGCGACTGAAAGAAGAATACGCATCCGCCCATTGTACGGCGTCCTAACGTCTGTTCGCATGAACCTCTCAAGATCACGGGCTCTCGGAGGCGCATGGTGACATAATCATAGCTCTCTCCATCACCAGCTTGTGACATACCTTTCCTTTTGCGTTTTGCGTTTCTATCGCTTTTCTATGACTCCTCCCTTCAGGCCGCCGTAGTCCGTGGCTCAGCAGACCTCGGCGATGGTGATCCCCTGACAACTGTTTTCTTACTGCGTGCTCTGTTCTAGCCTTCTTTTGGCCAGCGCGGATGTGTTCGTCGGTAGCCGCAAAATGGCCGCCCCCGACGATTTTTGCGAGCCCCTACAATATGCGCACCCCCTAATTCGTCTACATCCCTAGATGAAGGACGCGGCGAGCCTGGAGCGCATGAGCCTCGAACAGGACCAGCGAATCTCTGAAGTTGGTCAAGCGGGAGCAGTCCCGGCTGGGCAACTTCATTCGCCGCCGTGTGCCGGACCCGCGCGATGCCGAAGACATCCTGCAGGAGGTCTTCTACGAACTGGTGGAGGCGAACCGCCTGCTAATGCCCATCGAGCACGTGACCGGCTGGCTCTTCCGCGTCGCGCGCAACCGCATCACCGACCTTCTCCGCAAGAAGAGGCCGGAGAGCTTCACCGAGGCAGCCGCGGCAGACGAAGAAGGTGAGTTTCTGCAGTTGGAAGACTTGCTGCCTTCGCCCGACGCCGGTCCGGACGCTCTTTACGCCCGCAGCGTGCTGCTCGACGAACTCGAGTTTGCGCTTGACGAGCTTCCCGACGAGCAGCGCGAGGTGTTTGTCGGGCACGAGTTCGAGGGGCGCAGCTTCAAGGAGATGGCCGCCGAAACCGGCGCGAGCGTGAACACGCTGCTCTCGCGCAAACGCTATGCGGTGCTGCATCTGCGCGAGCGATTGCGAAGCATTTACGAAGAGTTTACGAAAGCATGAGGAACTGAACATGAGATCGAGATTGAAGAGAATGATTTGGATCGCTCCCGCGGCGATTATAGGGATTCTGCTATTTATCGCCATCGGCGGCGAACTGGTGCTGCATCTGTGGAATTGGCTGCTGCCGCCGCTTTTCGGGTGGCGCCAGATCACCTTCTGGCAGTCAGTTGGCATTCTGGCTCTATGCCGCATTCTCTTCGGCGGTATTAGTGGCCGCGGACTCCACCGCTCCTACTCTGGCCGTCGCATGGCCGAACGCTGGAGGAACATGACGCCCGAGGAGCGCGAAAAATTCCGCCAAAGCATGCGCGGACGGTGTGGCTTCGGCACGCCCGCCACCGAGAGCAAGGAGTAATGCAGCCGCTTGCCTCGGTCTTGTCACCCAAGGGGGGTGAGCGCAGGGAGCGCCGTCGGAGGGCCTGAAATTCCACAGATATCCTTGTGACCTCAAATCCGCCGTTCAATTTCTAGGTGTAGCGCTCTCGCATGAATTCGGTCATCGCCTCGTACGCCGCACTCAATACCGGTTCCTCGGGCAGGAACACAATGCGAATGTGCCGCGTCCCCAGTTTTTCACCGAAGCCGGAACCATGCACTACGAGCACATGCTTCTGCTTTAGCAAGTCGGTGACGAACGTAAGATCATCCTCGGGGATTTCCAGCGAGGGGTGCGCGTAGAAAGCACCTTTGGGCTCGACCAACCTTACGTTCGGCGTCCGCTTCGCCCACGCAACTGTAAGATCGGCTCGCCGCCGCAGTTTGTCGCACACCTCAACCAAGTGGTCCTGCGGGCCTTCTAGTGCCGCTCGGATGGCGTGCTGGAACGGATGTGGCGCCGACAGGCGCGCGCGCAGCAAACGGTGCACGGCATCCACGTAAGGCTGCAAGACGTCGCGAGGTCCGGTCGCAATCACCCATCCGATTCGCCAACCTGGGACGAGATACGCCTTGGAAAGTCCGTTGAAGGTCACCACCGGAACGTCCTGTGCGATGGTCGCGATCGAGATGTGCTTCGCACTGGGATCAAAGATAAGCTTGTCGTAAATCTCGTCGGCAAAAACAATCAGGCCGTGCCGGCGGGCGAGTTCGAGAACTTTCTCCAGGGTGCGTTTCGAATACACGGCGCCGGTGGGATTGTTAGGATTGATCAGCAGGATGGCCTTGGTGCGCGAGTTGATCTTGCGCTCCATATCGGTCACGTCAGGCTGCCAACCGTTATCTTCGTCCAGATCATAGGCGTTGACCGGGCAATCCAGCTTCGCCATCACCGCTCCGTAGAGTGGGTATTCCGGACTCGGGGTGAGGACGTTGTCGCCCGGATTCAGCAGCGCGGTCAGACAACTGTCGATCACCTCGCCGCTGCCATAACCGACGAAGATACTCTGCACCTCGCGGAAACCGTTGCGCTCGGCTTCGTGGTGGATGGCTTCGATCGCTGGCTTAATGCCCAGCGAATCGGCATAGCCGTTGTGGCCGTCCACCATGGCCTTGACCACCGCCTCGATCATGTGCGGAGGAGTAGGGAAGTCGAACTTACAGGGATCGCCAATGTTGAGGTAGAGAAGCTTGTGACCTTCGCGGGCCACTTCGTCGGCGACCACGGCCAGATCGCGAATTGCATAGCGCACATTGGCCATGCGGCTGGCGGCCAACACCTTGGACATTTCTTGGGTAGCCATTAGTTTTCTACCTCATCAATAATAGTTGAAGCAGATAGTCTTCGAACCCTGGCCAGAGCGACCCTGCAGGCTGCCTGACTGATTGTCACCCGCCAATATGCACCATGGTCCTTGACGCCGGAATAAATCCCGGTTCGCCGATGTGGTGGCGCTCTTCCTTGTGTTCTACGGCGTGAAGGATGAACTCGACCATCTCTTCGTCGGTGCCGCC
Organism: uncultured Acidobacteriaceae bacterium; assembly: GCA_963720135.1. Classification (GTDB taxonomy): domain Bacteria; phylum Acidobacteriota; class Terriglobia; order Terriglobales; family Acidobacteriaceae; genus Bog-257. Next base: position 78,720 of record CAVREJ010000013.1, on the reverse strand, counting down.
CCGCGCCATTAAGCCAGCCAGATCGTGCTCGCGGACGGAGAACAAACAGGTGCGGATCTTGCCATCAGAGGTGACACGAATGCGGCTGCAATGGCCGCAGAAGGGATGCGAAACCGGTGCGATGATCCCGATTTCGCCGACGCCGTCCCCGAAGACATAGCGGCGAGCGGTCTCGCTGCGGGCGTGGCTGATTTCGCGCAGCGGCATGAACTCGGCCATGCGGCGCAGGATCTCGTCGAGGGTTACAACAATCTCTGGCGACCACACGCGGTCTTCTTCCAGCGGCATGAATTCGATGAAGCGCACAACGACGCCTTCCTCGCGCGCAAAGCGGCCGAAGGCAGTGATTTGATCATCGTTGAAACCGCGCATCAGGACGCAATTGACCTTGACTGGACTGAGCCCCACACGTTGCGCGGCGCGGATTCCCGCCAGCACACGTTGGTAGCCGTTGGGCACGCGCGTGATGCGCGCGAACTCTCCCGCATCTACGGCGTCCATGGAAACCGTCACGCGAGTCAGGCCAGCATCGGCCAATGATTGCGCCATCTCGGCCAAAAGATGTCCGTTAGTCGTAATGGCGATATCCAGCAGGCTGCCTTCAACTGTACGCAGGCTGCTAAGTTCGCGGACCATTTCGACCAGGCCCCGGCGCAACAACGGCTCGCCGCCGGTGAGACGGACTTTCGTGATTCCCAGGCCGACGAAGACGCGCGTCATGCGCAGGTACTCGGCAATGGGCATCTCGGGAAATTGCGGCCCATCGGTGCCTGAGCGGCAATAGACGCACCGGTAATTGCAGCGATCGGTGATGGAGAGCCGCAGGTCGTTGATGCGTCGTCCGAATTTGTCGGTGAGGAACACGCTTTTCGCTTTTCGCTAAAGGCTCTTAGCTCCTAGCCGTTAGCTCTTGGCAGATTTCGCGCAAATTGCAACACTGACAACAAACCGCTTACGCGCGAAAATTTCCTCAATTTTCAATAAAGTCACAAACTCTGAGCGAGCGCAGCGAGTCGAAGGACCTATGCTGCTTACTCACTTAGCCGCGCGGCTTCGAGCACGGCGTAAGGGTTCTGAATCCTTCAAATCTGTTCTTGCACGGGGAAAGGAGACAGGAGCACGCGCGAGGACACCCAGCGGCGGCTGATCGTTTCCTTTCCAAGCACGGGAGGCATGGCCGTTTCCCGCCATACCCTCGGCTCCGCAAATTCTGCGGAACACCGCCGCCGCGACCTTAGGGTATTCCGGTAGGCCCCGGAGGTCGGAAACACTGCTATGCATTATAGATGACATGGATAGCGGAAGGCTGCACGCCGAATAGGAAAAAGCTTGCTGGCGAAAAGCGAATAGCGAACAGCCGCCTTGCTCACATCCCCTCGTAGTTCGGTCCGCCGCCGCCCTCAGGTGGCACCCAGGTAATAATCTCGTAGGGGTCCATGATGTCGCACGTCTTGCAGTGCACGCAATTCGAGGCGTTCAGATGGATCTGCAATCCGCTGGGCGTGTCCGTCGCTTCGACCATCTCGTAAACGTTGGCTGGGCAGAAATTCTTGCAGGGGTTGCCATACTCGGTTACGCAGCGCTCGTTGCAGATGTTGGTGTCGTGGATCACGAGGTGGGAGGGCTGGTCTTCTTCATGCTTGGTGCCGGAGTGATACACGTCGGTCAGCTTGTCGAAGGTGAGCTTGCCGTCGCCCTTAGCCGGGCCGATAATATGCGCCTCCGGCCCGCCGTCTGCCCGAAGCCGCTTTAACTGTTCCATGCGGCGATGCCCGGCCTCGTTGGTATAGTGCGCGTGCAGGCCGCGGCCACCGGTGAATTGTTGAAGGCCCGCATGGATCATGCCCGATACGAACCCGCTCTCGAAACCCTGGTGGAAGTTGCGCACCGGCCATAGTTCCGTCTTAATCCAACTATTCTCGACGCGATCCTGGAAGGTCTCCAGCTGTTCGAGCGAGTAATCGTTTTTCACCATGCAATCGAAGGTAGTCTCGGCCGCCAGCATTCCGCTCTTGATGGCGAGATGAATCCCCTTTAGGCGCTGTGAATTCAAGAGGCCAGCAGAGTCGCCAAGGATCATCCAGCCATCGCCGGCCACTGGCGGAATGCACCACCAGCCGCCATAGGGCAGCGACTTGGCGCCATAACGCACCATCTTGCCGCCCTCCAGCAGCTTGGCGATGAACGGATGCTTCTTGAATTCCTGAAGAACGTGATGAGGATCGAGACGTGGGTCGCGATAGTCGAGTCCGGTGACGAAACCGAGCGATACGATGTTGTCTTTGGCGCCGTAAATCCATGCGCCACCGTACTCATTGAAGGTCAGCGGGTAGCCCATGGTGTAGATGACTTCTCCCGCTGCGACGCGCCCGGCGGGCAGTTCCCACAGCTCCTTCACTCCCACGCCGTAGGTCTGCGGATTGCGTTCGCGATCGAGCTGGAAGCGCCCGATGAGTTGCTTGGTCAGCGAACCGCGCGTGCCTTCGGCGAGAATCACAACCTTGGCCTTCAAATCATAGCCGGGCTCGAAGTTGGACTTCCGCTCGCCGTTCTTATCGACGCCTTTGTCGTCGGTTCGCACGCCCACGGCACGCCCGCTTTCAAACAGTAGTTCTGAACCGGCGAAACCAGTGAAGACCGTGATCCCAGCCTCCTCGACCTTGCTGCCTAGCCACTTCACGAACTTGTTGATGGAGATAACGTAGTTGCCGTGATCGCGCATGGGCGGAGGCGTAATGGGGAACTTGAACTTACCTGTACGCGTCAGGAAGTAAACCGCCTCCTTCACCACGGCAGCATCCAGCGGCGCTTCCTTTTCGAAACCAGGCAGCAGCTCACGCATGGAACGCGGATCGAGCAGCGCGCCTGATAGACAATGTGCTCCTACCTCGCGAGCTTTCTCGAGAACGTAGATATTTTCCTTCGTCACCTGCGCGTCGGGGTGCTTAGCGTTGTGGCTGTCAATCAGCTGCGACAGGCGCAGTGCACATGCCATACCTGCGGGGCCTCCGCCAACGATGACGACATCAGCTTCCATTACCGGCCGTTCGACATCCGCAAGTGGTTTTCGAAAAACGATCATTAGAGCTTCCGTTAAGAAAAGAGACTTATTATTCTAACGTCACCGCCGGTGACAAAACGTTGACATTGTTACAGGCGGTGGGGACCTGCCCAAATAAGGCGATAGCCTTAACCCGTAAAATAGTCTTACCCAAAAAGAAGGGCGCAGGTTTGTGCGCCCTTTCTAGCTTACATGAATCGGTGCGTGCTGGCTAGGCGCCTTTCGTTTTTTTCACTTCCTCAATCAGCGGCGGGACGATGTCGAACAGATTACCCACCACGGCGACATCGGCAATCTCGAAGATCGGCGCCTCTGCGTCTTTATTAACTGCAATGATAGCGCGCGCTCCCTTCATCCCAACCACGTGCTGGATCGCGCCGCTGATTCCCAGAGCGAGATACAGCTTAGGCGCGACCGTCTGGCCCGACGATCCCACCTGACGATCCATCGGCAGCCAACCGGAATCGCAGATTGGTCGAGAGGCCGCAATCTCGCCACCCAACACCTCGGCCAACTGCCTGGCAATGTCGATGTTCTTCTGCTCCTTGATACCACGGCCAACTGCAACAATAATCTCTGCCTGCGTTAAGTCGACTGCCTGCTTAGCCTCTTTGAACGGAGCCTCGGGCTTGTTCCGTACGACACCGTCTGCCACATCGACGTTCACAGTCTCGACCGGCGCCGCCGCATCTCCTGTTAGAACTTGATCGCCACGGAATGCTCCGTTCTGAAAGGTCGCGAAATACGGCGAACCCCCAACGAAGCCCACATCAGCGGCGAACTTTCCCTGGAACATCTGGCGAGTGAACCGTAAGTTGCCGGCTTCATACTTGTAGCCAATGGCATCGCTGATGAGCGCCCGATTTAGGGCGGCAGCAAGTTTAGGAGCGAAGTCGCGCACCTGATAGGTGTGCGGCATCAGCACCAGCTTGGGCTGCTTCTGCTCGATGAACGGTTTCAGCGCGGCCACAAAGCCGTCGGGGGTATAGGGCTCCAGTTTCGCGGCCTCAATGTCGTACACCTTCGACACCTTTTTGGCGGCGACTTCTTTGGCGATGTCGCCCACGCCGCTGCCGGCTACGGTCGCTTCCAACGTCCAGCCAGTTTCAGCGGCGATGGCTTGCGCCCCGGTGATCGTCTCCCAGGAAACACGATTCAATTTGCCTTCGCGTTGTTCCACTACAACCAGTATGGTGTCTGCCATCTCGGTCCGATCTTCTCTGTCGTCCAGAGCATACTTGCCGCCACCCGTTTTAGCGATTGCGGCGGCGAATGCGAGCACCGATTATGTTGAACAGCAGGCCCGCTGCTACCAGCACGCCTGCGATGATCTGAAACCGCGTTTCCCCCAGCTTGAGTGCCGCCGGCTGAAAGAACATAACCAGGAATGCAAACAGCACCAGCACCCAGCCGATCACCACGAGAGCTGAGCCGGTTTCACGTTTTTCTTCTGACGATGGCATAGTCGCCTCCTGACCGCCGTAGCGGGCATGCCGACTTGCCACTCTCACTGCTACCCAAAGTTCTTGCTCTGGTGGCGGGACTGCATGTTGCGCAGAATCAAGCCACCTGGTTCTCTTCCGCGTCTTCCCTGCGCTGCTGCTCGAGAGTGTGCTGCAGGTCGCGTTGTCCCAGCCGGGTTGCGCCGACGGCACGCCGATAGCGGGTTCCCATGATCACCAGCACCAAGCCTAAGAAGCCTTCAATGCCCAGCCATATCGGCCAAAACCACGAACCATTGCGCAGGCTGATGAAGAAGAATATCCCCAGAATCGCGTCCATCCAGAGAAGTATCCAGCCCAATGTCAGCAAAACTGAACCGAGGCGGCGGTTCTCCACCGTGTTGTCAATGGCGACCTGATCGCGATCAAATCCTGGCATAACCAGCGACTCCTTTCGTCCATGACGGTAGATCACCCGTTAGATGCCGAATATGATCAGGATTGCAAAGGTTATGGAAGCTACGGCGAGCCGCGATTCCTGGCGCCAGCGACATTGATTAGTAAAGATCACGGACGCAACCTGGCGGATGCGTCGCGGCAGGGCCGCTCGGATACATTTCCTAGATCACGCGCAATTCATTGCGCAGCTTGTCCACCAACTTCTTAGCAATCTCTTCCGGAGGCCCTTCCAGCACCTCGGTCTTCTTCGTCTTCTGCGGGATGTAAAGCTTCTCGATCTTTTGCAAGTTTTCGCCTAGAGCCGACTTGACTTCGTCGAAACTCACTTTCTTCAGGGGCTTGTTCTTCGCCTGCTTGATGCCGATCAGGGTTGCATAACGCAATTTGTTGATGCCCGACTGAATGGTGAGCACCGCCGGCAACGGCATATCGACGAACTGGAAGAAGCCGGCCTCGAGCTCGCGCTTCACCCTGATTCCGCTATCGCTCTTCTCGATCTGCATGATGATGGTGGCGTGCGGCCAGCCCAGCAGCTCAGCCAGAATCACGCCTGTCTGCGCAAAGCCATAATCGTCCGACTGCAATCCGGTGAAGACGAGATCGAAGCTTTCGTCCTTGACGGCTGCCGCGAAGGCCTTCGCAGTATTGAAGGCGTCGAGCGTGACGAAGCTGTCGCCTTCGAGATGAATGGCGCGGTCTGCGCCCTTGGCCAGACGCCTCGCGCAACACCTGCTGCGCGCGCGCCGGTCCGCTGGTGATCACCACCACCTCGCCGCCATGCTTTCTCTTTCTGCCGCAGCGCCTCTTCCAGCGCGTAGGCATCGGGCTCATTCACTTCGTAGGAAACATCTTCGCGAATCCACGTGCCGCCTCTCATTCAGCTTGAGCGGCGCGTCTTTCTGTGGGACCTGCTTCATGCAGACCAGGATCTTCACCAGACGGCTCCTAACACATTCACGGAATGATGCAGAAACTGGCGAAACACGCGAGTATAAAGTGAGCCGCAAACGGTTAAGCGATGGCGAGGGGATAAGACGCGCCAGTCGACTGCCATTACGCGGGAAACGGCAACGTTCACGGTGACCACGGACGGCACCCATGTCTTGGAGTTCATGGACAGAATCCCTACGACACCACAGCCTTTATTTCTTGTCACAATTACTGGCTCGCATCCGAGCCTAGCGTGACCCAGCGCGAGGCGACAGTGCCCGCCGCACATCGAAAGACCAACTGTTCAGGAGTTTGCGTTGTTCGCCTTCCAGTAGCTTCTTCTTGCGCTCCACTCCCCACCGATATCCCGTCGCGTCGCCATCGCTGCGGACGACACGATGACACGGCACGGCCAGCGCCACTGGATTCGACGCGCAAGCCCGAGCCACCGCGCGCACTGCTTTCGGATTGCCGATCTCGCGCGCGATTTCGGTATAGCTGCGCGTTTCGCCGCGCGGAATCCGTTGCAGCGTCTCCCAGACTTTCTGCTGGAAAGCGGTGGCGCGCACATCGAGCGGCAGATCGATCGTGGTCTTCTCGCCGCGAGGCTGGCCAGCAGTGGTTCGACATATCGGCGCATGGCCGCATCGTCACGATGCAACTGGGCTGCGTGGAACTCGATGCGTAGGCCGCGCTCCAGTTCGGTCGCGCTCTCGCCAAAGCGGACGGCGCACAAGCCCCGCTCGGTGGCAGCAACCAGCATTCGTCCGAGCGGAGTTGGCGCGATCGCAAACGTGATCGTCGCACCCGCACCTCCGCGCCGGTATGTGCCCGGAGTCATTCCGAGGTGCTGGTCCGACTTCTCGTAGAGCCGGCTGGGCGAGCCGAAGCCTGCGTCGTACAGTGCCGTGGTCACATCTTCTCCTTTGCGTAGTTCTGTTTTGACGTGCTGCATGCGCCGTGCAGACTGATACTCGCGCGGGCTGAGGCCGGTTGCGCGCTTGAACAGCCGCTGCAAATGAAACGGACTAAGCCCGACACTCTTGCTGAGTTGCGCAAGCGTGACGACGCCCTCCGCGTTGTCGAGCAACTGCCGCGCCCGAAGCACATATTTCGCCTGGGCGGAGATTTCCGTAGGCTTGCAACGCAGACAGGCACGGTAACCGGCACGCTCAGCTTCGCGCGGATCAGGGAAGAACTCAACCGAATCGCGTCGCGGACGACGGCTCGGACACGATGGACGGCAATAAACCCCCGTGGTGCGTACCGCGAAAACGAAGCGTCCGTCCTGCCGGGCATCGCGCGCCATCACTTGTTGCCAATGGTTTTCGTTCTGGGTTTCGTTCTGAAGTTCGGTTTGCATGGTCACAGCGTAGCTTCGGTGCGCTGGCGGTGCTATCCGGCTCTTGCGGGCAAAGCGTTTCACCGGTACCGCCTGCTTAACGGCTGCGTCGCGCGTCCGCGCCTGACTGTTGCCTTCGACCTAATCCCAGTCTTTTTCATGCTCCCAAACGTCGTGCAGGTCCACTTTCAACCCCCGGGCATACCAGATATCGAAATTCTCCAATGCGTAGGGATACTCAAAGTGTCCGGCAAATTCGGCATGCTCGCTGATGCTCTTGAGGTGCTCGGGATTGTCTTCGTCGACCACGATGATGCTCTCGCCCGTGTAGCCGTGAATTCCCCAGTACCAATAGTTTTGATGAAAGCAGATCGCCGGTGGTAAGCCATACTTTGGTCCGAAATAATCAATCGCGCCGGCCTGTCCGTAATCGCCGGTCTTAATGGCGGTCTTGGCCTGCACGTCAGGCGGAAGGCTGTGATAGACGCGAGCCACCTCGGCCACCATCGCTTCCCACCCGAGCTCGTCGGAATAATACTGCGGCAGCGGAGACCGGGCGTGGCTGTGCTCGCTGACCGACGGGGTGAAATGAATCGTCCGCATGAATGCAACAAAGCGCTCAGGGCTGATGACGGGCGCGATGATTGGCAACAAGACCAGCGCCGGAACCAGTAGCACCAGAACAAAAACAGGCTTTGGCCACGCGTGCCCCGTTCGACCGATCCAGCGTTCCCAGGCAACGCCGCCGGCAGCAAACAGCATGGGATAGGCCGGTGCGACGTAGTAATCCTTGCCGTGCAGAACCATGAAGACGACGAACGTGACCACGAAAGCCCAGCCCAGAACGCGATAGCGCCGTCCTTCGCGGCCAAAGAACAGCCAGCCCAATCCGGCCAGCCATAGCGGGAGCGCGAAGGGATTCACCATGAGGATCTGCTGCAGAATGAACTGCACGGGATTCAGCGCAACGTCACGGCCGCTGGCGCGAATGTTGTGCATCAACTGCACGAACGGCCAATCCCGATGGACGTTCCAGAGGAAGTTCGGCAGGAAAATCAGAAATGCCAACGCGCCAGCGATCCAAATCCATTTATGAGTGAGGGCCTTGCGCTCCAGCGTTAACAGCAGTCCAACAACAATTCCCAGACCGAACACGGCCATCGAATACTTGTTTTCGAGACCGATGCCCGCCAGCACACCGAACCATAGCCACAGCTTCTGATTGCTCGTCTGGATGATGCGAATGACGACCGAAGCGCAGCCCATCCAGAAAAGCGCCTCGAAATCGTTTGTGCCAAGCAGGTGGCCATTGATGACGAAGACGGCAGAAACTGCAGTCGCCAAAGCCGCTAGCGCCATCGCAAAGCGCCGTCCACCAAACTGAAACGCCTGATAACCAGTCAGAGCGATTGCTCCGCAGCCGGCGATTGCTGGGATGAGACGAATCACAAACAACGAAGAGCCGAACAGTGTGGTGAACAGCCACGTCACCGCCGGAATGAATGGCGGCATATCCACGTAGCCCCAATCGAGATGCCGGCTGCAGGCGATGTAATAGAGTTCGTCGCGAAAAATGCCGTAGCGGTTGGCGGTGAGCAGATGGAGTAACAGCCGCCCTGCAACAATCACGCCGACTGTGGCGAAGCCAGTGGCATACCAGCGCACCGAATTATTCCGATCTGTCAACCGCGAGAGGCTGGGGGTCGCAGATGTCATCGCCCACTGCTCCTGAATGCGAGTCTTCACGGAGGATAATACGGTATCAACAGGGAGTTCGTTGTGGGGCAGTGCACTGTTTTGCGGAAACTTAAGAAACGACTTCACCCAATCGGAAGAAACCTTGGGTAGGGCAATTCCGCCTTGATCTCGACCAATTCCTACTTAATGCCGACTCTCTGCAGGGGAAGATTTAGGAACACTGAAATTGAGCCGGAGGCGACATTTGCCACCACAACGTCGGCGCCGCTGAGGGCTTTCGCCGGTTTACGGCCAAACTTACCCGTCGCAACTGCTGCCGGTTGCCTCCCAGTGCCATACGTTCCTTGCGTGCGAAATGCCCCAGCTCCGCTGTGTGTGAGAAGAAACATCGTATCGTTCAAGTTGCTGGCGACGGCCAGATCCGGCTGGCCATCTCCATCAAAGTCAGCCGCGACGAGCGAAGAGATTCCAAATCCCCCTTGGTAGTCGACATTGGGCTGAAAGGTGCCATCACCATTGCCGTTCAAGATGGAAACGCGACCGTAGACGTCGAGGTTAGTGGCCAGCGCCAAATCTAACTCACCGTCGATGTTGAAATCCGCAGTGACAACAGAAACAGGGAAAGGCCCGGTCTCATAGTCAATCTTATTAGCAAAGGTACCATCGCCGTTATTGAGCAGGATGGAAACCAGTCCCGGGCCAACGCCATTAAGAGGAGCTTCTCCGTTGGCGATAGCGAGGTCTGGCTTGCCATCTCGGTTAAAATCCGCCGCGATTACGGACGCCGGTCCTGGACCGGTGATATAAGATACTGCTGTTTGAAACGTGCCGTTGGCCCTATCAAGCAAGATGGAAACCGTGTTGTCGTCAGCATTGGCCACGGCCAAATCCGGTTTGCCATCGCCGTTGAAATCCGCGACGGCGACACTACTGGGGGCATTGCCAACCGCATACGTATCACTCAACACGAATGTACCGTTACCACGGTTAAGCAGGATGGAAACGGTGTTATCGTCTGTGTTAGTCACGGCCAAATCCAAATAGTGATCTCCATTGAAATCGCCTATCGCGACACTACTTGGATTGAGTCCCACAGGGTAGGTGCCGCTGGGTACGAACACACCAGTCGGTGTGCCTAGGAAAATGGATACGGTGTTGTCTCCGGAATTGACGACAACTAAATCAGGCAGGCCGTCGCCATTGAAATCGCCCACGGCAACAGCAATAGGTGCGTTGCCGCATCGATAGTCGGTGTGCGACGGAAACGTCCCATCGCCGTTCCCCAGGAGTACGGAGACCCGGTTAACATCTCCGTTGATGAATGCTAGGTCGAGTCGTCCATCTCGATTAAAATCGGCGGCCACCACCGCGAATGGATCGTTGCCGGTGCCATAGGACACGGCATTCTGAAAGGTGCCGTCTCCGTTCCCTAGGAACAGTGAAATAGCGCCACCTCCTCTATCAGTGGTGCTGGTAGTCACGGCGAGGTCAAGCTGATGATCTCCATTGAAGTCACCCAATACCATCTGGTTGGGGCCGGCGGTGACAGCGTAGTCAACCTTGCTCGCAAACGTGCCATCCGGCTTCCCAAGGAAAATGGAAATGGTGTTACCGGCGCCATTTGTGACCGCCAAGTCGGGATTACCATCGTGATCGAAGTCAGCCGAAACTACCCAGTTTGGTCCTAGGCCAGTGGGGTAAGACATAGGCGCCTGGAAAGTGCCATCGCCCCGGTTACGCAGGACAATAACGGCGTTAGCACCGTTGAGAGAAACAAAATTAATTACCGCGAGGCTGGGCTTGCCACTACCAAAGTCGACCGTCGTCAAATCGCCAACACCCGAGCCCGCAGGATAGTCTGCTCTGTTTCCGAAAGTACCGTCGCCGTTGTTCAACAGAATGGAAACCGTACCCGCCACGGGCTGACCTGTGGTGATCGCGTTAGCAACCGCCAAATCGATCTTGCCATCTCCATTGAAGTCGCCTGCGACGATTGAGACGGGATCTGTCCCTGTGGTGTAAAGCGGAGAAGTTTGGAAGATACCAGCACCCAAGTTGAGCAGGACCGAGACAGATCCTGGCCCACAGCCCATCGCGCAATTCTGATTGACGACGGCCAAGTCTGGTTTTCCATCGCCATTGAAGTCTCCTACCGCTATTGCAATGGGACCGCTGCCCACAGAATAGTCAGCGCTTCTGACGAAAGAGCCATCAGGACTGCCGAAGAAAATTGACACCGTGCCATCGTCATGATTGACGACGGCCAAGTCCAGATTGCCATCCCCATTGAAATCGGCCGTGGCAATGGCATCGGGACTGGTGGCTGTAGGGATATCCGCCCTCCCGAAGACATAAGGTTGAGTAGCGGAAGCAAACTCGGCAGACAGACAAAACAAGATACTCAGGAGAGAACTTTCCCACACCTTCATGACAGCCTTCTTTCCGCCATCCTCAACGGGGCAGTTGACCAGGCTGGCACTCCCGGTCAACCAGGGCGCTCCAAGTTCGTCAGACGATAGCAGGTGACGATTGTTAATGCACGATAAAAAGTGCGCAGGCGGTATGGGGAAACTAATGCGGTAATAGAAGGATGGCTTGAAGACACCACTAAATCGGAGGGCGCCTAGCAGTTACTTACTGAAGGTATATCCGGGAGTAGGTGACTCTCTTAGGTCAAATACGACGGGCGATTGCGCCTGTACTTCCTACAAAAGCCGGGGCACCCCTTGCGGAGTGCCCCGTACCTTAGCTTACTCGTTGTTCGCTTCCTCGCAAAGTCTTACGAGGATAGTTCGGCTACTACTAGTGGCAGTTGCTGAACTTCAGAGACGCCACTCGAGTGCTCCAGTCGAAAGTGGTATTTGGAACGGTGTAATACTCCTGGGCATACCAGAAGGTACAGTTGTCGGAGCCATCGATCGCCATGCTGCTGTAATCGCCCCAACGGTTCTCTGTATCAGTTTGTGAGCCGGTACCAGTAAAGATAGGGGTTTCAGCCTCCAATGTGCCTAGGGGATCCGTTTTGAGACGGCCTGCAGCAGCCACTGACGGGTAAATCGATGTACTGGAGAGGCTGTATCCGACCAGGACATCGCCTACGTTGTCTTGGGTCATCGAGGCCATCCAACGGGAACTGGAATCGGGAGCGTAGGTACCCGACTGGTACAGACTAAGCCCACTGAGTGTCACCATCCTCTCCGCGGCCCGGAACTCGTACCACCTCACGCCAGCCTGGCCTCCAGATGCGCTCACCACGTGGTTTACATACCAGTGTTGGCGTGGCCCCGCTACGGAGCCCGGCACTGTCGTGGCCGGCGCCAGGTCGTTCCAATAGGCTAAACGGTACATCACGCGATCGCTGAGGGGGGCTACGCCGACACTACCGGGCTCCGGAATACAGGCTCCCCTTATCGGGTCGCAGGTGGGGTCGTAGGGGCTGTAAGTCGGCACCGTGATGGGATCGGCCAGACCGCTTCCTGTGAAGGTGGACTGACTCGGGTTAGGAAAGACCGGGTGCATTGAGTACAGGTAGAGATGGTTGTTGCTGGTATCCACATCGTAGCTGCCCAGGAAGAACTCATCCTGGCCGGCCGGTGGAGCAGAGGGGGAGTCGTGGTCGCCAGGCAATATGCTGTAGTCGTTGGCCGTCAACTGAAAGCAGATCTGCTCGGCTGTGTGATCGCCAACCAGCAGCTTCGCGCTGTTGTAGGCGCAAACCTCCGCACCTATAAACCGCGAACCCCCGGGACCGAAGTTGTTCATCGTCTCAAAATAGCCGGCAGGCCAAATCCCGTACTTGGGATAGTCGGGGAAGCCGGTACCCAACGAGAACGCGTACTCATAGTAAGCGCCGGTCGCATCGGGCGTCTGGGAGACGGCAATACAGGCTGTGTACGGCGTAACGAACGTATTCTGGGCTAGCAACCAACGATGAGCTACGCGGTCCCACTGCGCGATAATGTCTCCGTCGTTGTTGTTGGCGCAGGTGCCGCCCAGGCTGGACCATAGGGTGTTGCCTTCAATTGGACCTGCCTCTACCGCTCCTGTTGTTTTGTTGTAGATCGCAAAGGACACGTTCACCCACTCCACTACCTGGGTGTCGCCAACTGCGGCGTTGGTGTCAGGGGGAGCATCGGGAACGCTGTAACCGGGGAAGCCAGTTCCAACTCCCAGCAGGTTCAAGCCGACCGATACGTTCGATGGACTGCTTGCCGAGCTTTGCTCCACGGGATCCACTGCCTGGGCTGAATAACGGTGTTGATGAAAATTGACCCAGAGGCCTCTATCAGACTCATGGAATCCATAGATCGGGGGCTGCGGCAGTTTGGCAAGCTCGCGCAGCGGGGGCGTAACAGCAAAGGCAACCGGCTGACGGAAGGTCATCGTCGGAGGCAAGGTGGGGGTTGAGCTGTTCTGTGCAAGCAGCGGTACAGCACAGAAAGCCAGCATACTCAAAACGAGCAAAAACAAATCGAAGATTTTCGTGTCGCGTTTCATGTCTTTTTACATCTCCATTTTCATCTCAGCGCAATGGCTGGAACGTTGCGAAATGGTTCGCAACCTGGGAATGTTTAGTTGAATGGAAATGAAAGTTTCGCCGTAGGGACGGTGACCGCGTTAGTTTTGGCTGGCATAGGACAGCCTCCCAACTTCTTATCGAAGACTGTCATTTAAACACAGCTGGCGGGGTAAATACTATTGTTCACGTAGTTAATGCTTATAAAATTAAGTCGTTATTTTTGAACAGCAATCGGAGGTCCGCTAGGGTTTCGCTGTAGGTCTTTATTTCAATCTCAGTCTGCGGTTATGGGTAGAGGATAAGCTTTGTTGGGGGACCATCAATAGCCTAAACCGACCGGCGGCAGTAAGGATGGAACTCCCGACGAAGTTCTTCTATTTAGTACTACTTGTGTTCTTGATTTCCTTCCATTTCAAGCTGAACAGTGGTACTCCTGCCCGCTCGAACTTTACTTGATTGTGGCTCATCAAAAGTTTGCCATTTACAGCCGGATTGATTCGCATGTCCGCTTCAAAGGAGCGCAGATGATGGGGGCCCGGCAACGCAGGTCGCGCGAGAATGGGCGATGTCGCCCGTGGTTCTGGCTCGGGCTTGCTCACGCTCATTCGGCTATCCAGGACCGCGCCCAGGATCTTTTCCGACGCGCCCTGCTTTTTCAGTTCGATCAGCGCATTAGGTCCAGTGGAAAAATCGGCTTTCGACATCTGAATCTCACGCACGATGATGCTCTCCGGAAGACCAGCTTTTACCATCTTGACGATGTCCGCGTTGGTTACCGCGTTGTCAGTTGGGGCTTGCGCTGACAGCGGGAGGACCAGCAAGAAAGCTAAGAGGACAGTCGGATGAAATGGACGAGCGCCTTGCATATGCAGTACCTCCCAGCACGAACCTTGGATGAGTGACAGCAAAGCCGGAAAACACTATTACTCCGACTTGACCGCCGTGACTATTGAACGCGCAGCGCTACGGAACTTGCAACATTTCTTACCTTGAACCGCCTCTCTCAATATTGCCAGCTCTTGGTGTCCGAGCCGGCAGGCGCGTGCTCCGCCAAGTGCGTAGCAATCTGCCGAAGAAAGTCTCCCGGCTGCCAGGGAAACCAGCCGTGCCCCTTTTCCGGTCGGCCGTATTCAAAGCGGGCATGCGCCTCCGGGTGCTGTTTCAAGAATTCTTCCATGTCATACACCGCGAGGTTGAGGTAGAAGTTATCCATATCTCCAACCCAGATGAAGATTTTGTCGGTTAGCTTGGGGCCGAGCGACGACCAATTTTTTTCGGCGTAGGCGCGCAGATCGTAGCCGTGGGCGAGCATGTAGTCGGCGACTTCATGATCGATCTTGCCGGTCTGCTTGTCCCATAGCGGCCGGGGATAGCCGTCCGCTCCCACCGGGCCATAGACCGCCTCCCAAGCTTCGAGTTGCTGGCAGGAACGTCCGTGCGAGCCAAGCACCTGCTCCAGTTGGCTCATCTGGCGCATCGTCTCCACCACCTGCCCTTCCGCGGTTCGCATCAGTGGACGCTCGCGCGCAACCCACTCATATCCGGGGACCTCAAACGCATTCGGATCTTTGTAGATGTTCACGAGTTGGTAGTGGCGAAAGTCAATCGGGTCGGGAAAGCCGGTCCAGGTGCCACCGAAGAAATCGGGATGATAAAGCTGAAGCGCCAGCGACTCCCAACCTCCCGTGGAGCCGCCCATCAGTGCACGCGCCCACGGTTGGCGAATGATACGAAAGTGTTCTTCCAGGTACGGAATCAGCTCTTGCATGATGGCGTCGCCGTACGGTCCGTTGTTCGCCGAATTGACGGCATAGGAGTCGTCAAAGTACGGCGTGGGATGCTGGAAGGTCACTCCGATCATGCGCGGAAAGCCAGCGCCACTCCAAGCTGTGAAGGCAGCATAGCGGAACTTTCCCCGTTTCGACTCGGTGGTCGGCGGCTCCATTTGCATAAACAGGGGCGGCTCCAGGCCGAAATGCCCTTGTTCGTAGATAACGGGGTAAGACACCGTCGGGTGCTCATCATAGCCCTCCGGCAACAGAACGATCGCGCCGATGTACATCGGCTGGCCCCAGAATTGGGTAAGCAACTTGCTCTGCAGCTTGATGTGCTTTACCCACTTGGTGTCGGGAGGAGATTTTACTGGCGGGATGACGTGGCGGGCTTCCAGCTTCACCGCGTACTTTGCGTGCGGATCGAGGTGCACCTTTAACACGTCGCTATACAAATTGCCGGGGGATTCACTGAAATGCTGGCCCTCCCACTGGTCCATGTGGGCCCAGATGATATGACCGTCGGCACGGTGAAATTCGGTGTAAACGTTCACCAGAGCCTGCACGTAATAGTCTCCAGCGGGTATTTCCTTCAGGCTACGCAGCGGATATCCCAGCGTGGCGCTGCTTATGACTGCGGTGTGCCCCGCGGGGAGCGAGGCTACATCGGCGCCGAAGAATGGAGTTTCCTCTTCCCACGAGCCGATCTGGTCACGCAAATCCTTGTCCGCAGTATGGCTGATGATTACGAACACCCGGCCAGTGATCGGCTGCGCGTGAACAGTCGCTGGAACCGTAATTTCGAAACGAGGACCAACTTGCGCGCTTAGGGAAAGGGACAACAGCAGGACAGCAAAAACTACTCCGGCGGAGCGCCGAGATCGACACATTTTCAAAATCTCCTTCGCGCGATTATGCAGTATGGAATAGATGGGAAATAGTTGGCCGGAAGCGTTGCCTGAACAATTAGCTCCGATTAGACCGGCAGAAACCTTTCTTCGAAAGCCCAGATTTCTACCGTGAGCCGTCAGACCGCAGGCGATACTGAGAAATATCTTTCAGCGTGTTATATCCCGGTGGAGTGAAGCTCTCATGACCTGGGACCTGGCGGACATCAGCCACGGCGGCGACGGCGACCTGCGAAAGTTGTTTGGCGGTTCGGATTTGCGGATTCTCCTGAAGATTATAGCTACCCATACCAGAATCGTAGATCAGCCCGCCGGTCTCATACAGAAATTCCACCCCTCCGCCCGATATGCTGCCTCCGACTCGATTCGAGTGCTCGACATTACTTTCAAAAAATCTGCCTGCACTGCCCTTTTGATGTCGCAAAATATAACCTCGACCGTGGAGGCCCGCTATCTTTACATCTTGGCCAACAAACGTGACCGTGACACCATCAGGCCGCGGTACGGTGATGGTATGGGCCGCTTCATCAAAGCGAATCGCCGAAGCTGGCGTCGCAACCTCCTTGACAGGGGAAAGGGACGACGTTGCAGCAACAGCCGTGGGGCTCGGCTGTGTTGGCGATGGCGCCGCCATAGCGGGAGCGCCTGGCTCGGGAGGCGCAGCTGCAGTTGCAGCCGAACTACTTCCTGAGTGACTGCGCGCGGCAAAGGCCTTGTAGTCTTCGAACGACTTCTTCAGCTTGTCTCCATCGGTGCCAGGTAACGGAAGTACTCGCTGCTCGCCATTCATAGTTAGAATCGTTCCCACTACTTTGCCACCCTCATAAACTTGCGCCATGGTTCCGCTTGGGTTGAACTTGAAAACGTAGTCGTCCCACTTGACCTCGCCGGGCCCAGCCTGTGAAGGAGCAGCGCTGCTGGGCGCAGCGCCCGCCACAGTCGCAGTGGCAACGCGGGTAAGATTCAGCGGCATGGGACTGCCTTGGTTCCACATGCCCGACAGTGTCGAACCGTCTCCGCTTACAAATCCAATCCATGAGCCGTGCACCATCGGCACATCAAAGCTGAGGGATTGTCCGTTGAGATGGAAGTTAGTGCACTGCAGCCCGTACAGGTTTTGATCAGGACTGTCCACGGTTCCGGTGATGGTTCCGTCGTGACCGGCGACCAGGTGGAGCTTTACATGTAAGGGCGCCAAAACTCCGGCATAGTCTCCGGTTAGTTCAGGCTTCTGTTGAGCGAAGCCCAACGCAGCCATCAGCAACAGTCCAGACAAGCAGCGTGCAAACATGGTTGAGGATTATAGCCGATTTCGTTTTTCCGGCCTGCGTTACGGGCGCCTCGTCAAGTAGTGCTATTGGTGGTGTTTATTGAGTAGTGAACAGGCAGCGGCCGCCAGCGACGTTTAATTTACCGCAGTCGGTTGGATCTTCAAGCACCCAATGACGGGCTTAACTGTCCCGAGCAACTCCCGCTCGCACAATCGCTCTCGCCTGTTCTGCTGACTCGAAGATATGCGCTTCCATGCCTAACCTTCGCGCGGCTTCGACATTGTTAGCACGGTCATCGAAGAAGAGCGTACGTTCTGCGGGACAACCAAGAGCGTCGAGACAAGCGCGGTAGATAGCCGGATTGGGCTTTACGATGCCCAACTCGCACGACCAGATCTTCAACTCGAATTCGTCGAGCCAACCGAACTTGCGCACCTCGGCCAACAAGTCGTGAGGGATGTTGGAGAGGATCGCGATTCGCATTCCTTGTGCCTTGATCTCGCGCGCCAGCGCAACTATCTCGGGATTAACCCGCAGCCACATGAGTGTCTCCATTTCGGCAATTCGCTCTACCTGCTCGCGCCGAAGCTTCACACCTGCGGCGTCAGCGAAAGCCTGCCAGTGCTGCCGGAAGTCACAGCGGCCGCAGTCATAGCTATGGCGAGTGGCGGAGTAGATTTCGAAGAAGGGTGGCTCGGTGACGCCAACCAATGCCGCGAACTCCTGCAATTCGGCGTCTGAGGGTGCCAAGCTCAGTACCCGACCATAGTCGAAGATGACAGCATCCCAGCGGCTCAATGGCATCGATTTACATTTTTACACGTGGCCAACATCTAGGGGAGCAAGATTTGCTGCAACCGATTGAAAAATAGCATCTTACAGACCCTCAAATTGATCGCGAAGAGCGTATTTCTGTGCTACAATCAACACATACCTACGAACCCTTAAGTTGTTGACTTTTATAATAGATAGGGTTGCTGAAGAAGGTCGCGGACCCTTTGTGGCGTCCGGGGTGTGAGCAACGAAACGCGCTCGACGTGTGCCGTTGGAATGGAGCAGGATGTCCCCGAAAGATTCCGAGTCAGCCGCAGCTGCGGCCCCCGAGAACAACAATGCTCTCGCGGTTCCAACTGAAAAATTAATCCAGAAAAATGGGAAGAACGGCAATGGTAAGTCGGATGGCGACTACACCGCCGATTCGATTAAGGTGCTTGGCGGCATGGAGGCGGTACGCAAACGCCCGGCCATGTACATCGGATCGACGGGTGAGTTGGGCCTGCACCACTTGGTCTACGAAGTGGTGGACAATTCGGTGGACGAAGCTCTCGCCGGATTTGCCGACCACATCGATGTCACCATTCACATCGACAATTCAATCACCGTTGTAGATAACGGCCGTGGCATTCCGACGGAGGAAATGGACGTGGACGGCGAGCGTCTGCCGGCGGCGCAAGTTGTGATGACCGTGCTGCACGCTGGCGGAAAGTTCGACACCTCGACCTACAAAGTTTCTGGTGGATTGCACGGGGTTGGTGTTTCCTGCGTCAATGCGCTCAGCCATCTGCTCGAACTCGAGATCTGGCGTGAAGGATCGGTTTGGGAGCAGAGTTACTCCAAGGGCGAGCCCACGACAAAACTGAAGAAAACGGGCACCACCAAGAAGCGCGGTACCAAGGTCCACTTCCTGCCCGACAAGGAAATCTTCACCACTACGGAATACAACTACGACACGCTGGCGCAGCGTTTGCGCGAAATGGCGTTTCTGAACAAGGGGCTGCTCATTACCCTCACCGATGAGCGCACCACTGATCAAAAGACCGGCGAGCCCAAGCGCGCGGAATTCAAGTACAACGGCGGAATCGCCGAATTCATCAAGCACTTGAACCGTGGCAAGAGCGTGCTGCACGACAAGCCAATTTACATGGAAGCCGAGCGCGACGATGTGGCGATGGAGATCGCGCTGCAGTATAACGATGGCTATTCCGAAGCCGTGTTCAGCTTCGCGAACAACATCAACACCATCGACGGTGGCTCGCATCTTTCAGGATTTCGTACGTCGCTGACACGCACGGTCAATTATGCCGGTCAGCAGCTTGGTTTGTTCAAGGATGTGAAAGAAAACCTTACGGGCGACGACGTGCGCGAAGGCCTGGTAGCGGTGGTAAGCGTGAAGTTGTCGCAGCCGCAGTTTGAAGGCCAGACCAAGGGCAAGCTCAATTCCGATATCGCGGGTACGGTGCAGGCATTCGTGAATGAGCGTCTGGGAGCCTTCTTCGAGCAGAACCCTTCGGTCGCCAAGAAAATCATCAACAAGGCCGTGGAGGCTGCACGTGCGCGCGAGGCCGCACGCAAGGCGCGCGACCTGACCCGCCGCAAGGGTGCTCTCGATGGCGGAGGTTTGCCGGGCAAGCTGGCCGACTGCTCCGAGCGCAATCCTGATCGCTGCGAGGTCTATCTGGTCGAGGGTGAAAGCGCAGGTGGTACCGCCAAGCAGGGACGTGATCGCCGCTTCCAGGCCATTCTTCCGCTCAAGGGCAAGATCCTGAATGTGGAAAAGGCGCGTTACGACAAGATGCTGGGCCATGAAGAAATTCGCGCCATGATCACTGCGCTGGGAACGGGCATCGGCAAAGAAGATTTTGATGTTTCGAAGTTGCGGTACAGCAAAATTATTCTGATGACCGATGCCGACGTTGACGGCTCGCACATCCGCACGCTACTGCTCACCTTCTTCTTCCGCCACATGCAGGAACTCATCAAGAAGGGCAACATTTACATCGCACAGCCGCCGCTGTATCGCATCAAGAAGGGCAAGTTCGAGCAGTACATCAAGAACGACGCGGAATTCGTGCGGGTCATGGTGAAACGGGCGGCTGATGGGTTGGTAGTCCGTTACGGCGAAGGGGCCGCGGCGCTGGAAGGCGCTCCGCTTACGAAGTTCATGACTACGCTGAATGACTTTATCGGCTTCTTCGACAAGGTGGATAAGCGCATTCGCGATGAGAAGATCACCGAGGTCTTGCCGAAGGCTGACCTGTTGAAGCGCGCTGATTTCGAGGGTGATAGCAAGAATCCTGCTAAGAAGATTGTTGCCTTAGAGAAGGCGCTGAAGGGGATTGCCAAGGACCGCGCTATCAAGTCGGTGGCGCTACGCTTTGAAGAAGAACACAGCTTGTGGGAGTGCTTCTTCGTGAACTCACAGGGCGCCGAGCACGTCATCAATTGGGAACTGGCGTCGACGCCTGAGTATCGGCAGATGATGTCGAAGTACAAGCAGATCGAGCAGTACATGCAGCCGCCGTATTACATCGAGAGCGTGAAGAAGGACGCCGCTTCCGCCTCGAATGGCAAGGAAGAGTTGAGCGACGCCGAACGCGCCGACCAGGAGAAGGCTGAGCAGAAAAGCCCTAAGACCTCCAAGCGCAAGTCTGAAGCGGAAACCGTGGAGAAGGCCTCGGCGCGCGAACTCTTCGACTACGTGCTCAACGAGGGCCGCAAAGACTACACCGTGCAGCGCTACAAGGGCCTGGGAGAGATGAGTTCGCAGCAGCTCTGGGAGACCACGATGGATCCTGAGCGTCGCACCCTGCTGTCCGTAAAACTCGAGGACCTAACCGAGACCGAAACTATCTTCACCACGCTGATGGGCGAAGACGTCGAGTCCCGTCGCAAGTTCATCGAAGACAATGCGCTGGAAGTGAAGAACCTGGACATCTGATCGAGCTGTCCATGCGGGGGTACTTTCGGGATTGCAAGGGTCTGCGATGTTCAATTCCGGCGACAGGCGGCAGTAGTGCCGTTCGATGATTTTGCCGTAAATACCGCAAATACGTTATCCACAAACCCCGGCGTTTGTAGCACAATAGACCTTCGCACTATCAAAATGTTGTTCGGGGGCACCATGGCATTCGCGCAAAACCGCGGCACTAATCAACCATCTTTGGAACTTCGACCCCTTGACCGCCTGACTTTAGCACTAATAGGCATGGGGGTAATATTCGCTTCTCTGGGCGCTGGCGAGGCTGTCTACCGGCTTGCCTTCTTCGATTTCGACGGAGCGACCGACCGTCTCCCCATCGAAATGTTGTTTGGGTTAATGTTCGCCTGGATGACAACAAAGGTGGTCCGAAAGATCTATCAGCATCGAATCGAGACTTCCGCCAGGATCAATTTGATCTGGGACCGAAACCACAAAATTCGTCATGCGGTGGAAGCCATCACACCCGTGCCGCACCCCGCCAATCACCAGGCGATCCGTGTGATTCGTGAAGAAGTGGACCGGATTGAAGGGGCGCTAACAGATATACTGCCGCGTTAGCGCGGTGGTCACGCCGTGTCTGGCGGTCGTGATCGCGCTGCAACGGATTGCGTCGCCTCGAGCGCAGGCGATGCGAACCAGACGCAGCGCACGTGTAATATCGCCGAACAGTTCCGGTATTTTCTGCCAGAACAATCGCACAACGATTCCTGACCTTTGAATCCAGTCAGACTCAGCTCGACCAGCGGCCTCTCCTCCCCACGCCAGGCAACTTCCGCGTCCGGCAGTGCCGTCGTGTTACAACAAAAACCCATGTCCATTTCGGATATCCGTAGGCGAATTGGGGTGCCGCAGATCGCAGCGCTGCTGCTGTTGCTTGTCTTTCTCGCCCAGTGTCTCTGGTTTTCGGCGCATGTGCCGCTGTCGGTTGTCGAAGGCAACTACGTCGAGGCCGGTCTGCTGCATCTGGAGCGCCTGTCCGATGCTGGCACCAGCGAGCGCTCTCCTTTGGTGCCCTTACTAGCTGGGTTTGCCGCGCGAATCAGCGGCGCCGAAAACCATTATGCGCGGCTGGGAAATTACCGGCTCTGGATCCGATTGCCGTTCTTGTGCGCAGGATTATTGCTGGGCGCTTCGTTATGGTACGTTGCGCGCCGTCTTTACGGAAACATCGGCGGATATGTTGCTCTCGGGCTTTATTGCTTTTCGCCGGCGATGGTGGGAAGGGCGAGCCAAGCGCAGCCTGACATCGTGGGCGCATGGGGAGCCTTCGGTCTTATCTTCACCTCTATTGCAGTGGCGCACACTCTCTATGCTCCGCGTGAAGTCGTGCTATGGAATTGGCGGCGGATCCTTCTGATGGGGCTTTCCATGGCCATTTGCATTGGCGCTCAGTTCTCACTCTGGATTTTGCTGGTGCCCGTGCTCGCTTTTATGCTGTGGGTCGGCCACGTGCGGCGAGGCGCGGTCTTGACCATTTTTGCTGCAGCGTGTGTGACCGGGCTGGTGCTGTTGTGGGCCTTCTACAGCTTTCGTCCGCTGGCTTTCGGCAAGGCCCTGATTAATGCTGACTGGCTGGAAATTTCCTCGCAGTCGTTCTCCTGGAACGCGGTGGCCCCATTGCTGGCGACTTTCTTCCTGCAAAATGGGGTAGGTCTCGTTTTGTTGCTGGTGGTATCTCTGGTCACCTTCCTGGCCTGGAAACGGACGCGATTCTTCGGCACCGCGGCGCCGTTGCTCACCGGTGTTCTACTGGTGGCTCTGGCGTTGCGACTGCACTTCGCAGGCTTCACCTTCCTGTTTGTCGCGCTGCCTTTCCTGATTTTATTTATGGCCGGGGTCTCGGCGGACCTGCTGGAAAGCCGGCACGCGCTGCCGGCCAACGCTGTAATCGTTGGTGTGCTGATCGCCAACGCGACGATCGACATTTACAGCCTGCTCCATCTAACATCGCGAAGCCGATAAGAACTTTCCAACATCTAACGGGTTGGAATAGAGTGAAAGGCACAATGAGGGGCGCATACCAAGCTGGGTGTTCGAAGGGCGGTGCGTGGTTCAAGCGTTTGCCGCTCATATTGGGGTTGTGCCTCTTGCTGGTCGCACCCGCATTTGGGCAGGCGGGATTCGGTCGCACGCGGGGAGGTTACCCGCTGCCCTCGGTGAGCTCGATTGGCGCGCATTATCTTCCGTTCCCGCCGCCCAGTGTTTCGTCGATTCCCAACACTGGTCTCGGAAATCACTTTCATAACGGCGCGGGTTTCAATCGTGGCGGCCGGTTTCGCGGAGGAGGAGGCTGGTCCTACGCAACCCCTTACTACTACATTCCGATGGGCGATTACGGCTACGGCTATGACTACGATTACGTAGGTGGTCCTGACATGTACTCTGGACCGCCGATTGGCCCAAATGACCCAGCGCTGCACATGCTGGCGGAACGTCCACCAGCGCAAGCGTATCGCGGTGCTGCGGATGACATGGAAGCAGAAGCAGTGCCACCTGAGCCCGAGGTAGAGGAGCAGTCTTCCCCGGCGCGTGAGGCTAAGCCCGTCGAGCCAACGGTCCTGGTTTTCCGCGATGGTCATCAGCAGCAGGTCAGCAACTATGCCATCATGGGGCAAACAGTTTACGTTTTGGATGACCGCACCCAAAAGATTCCACTGACGAATCTCGACGTGCCGGCCACCATCAAGGCGAATGACGATCGCGGTACGGAGTTCACGGTCCCGGCCGTCCATCCCACGCAGAAAAAGAATTCAGATTTGCAGCCGAACGGCACCCCGAACCAGAATCCTCCTCCGCCAGCTAACGTGGCGTCAGCGACGCCGTAACGTATTTCTATTCTCGATTTCTATCGTCGTAACGGACTCAGTGCTACCTCGCACGCGGAGTAGGGTCGCCCTTGATTTAGCCGCGCTCGAGCACTGCCAGTATACCCACGTAAGAGACTGAAAATAAATGGCTTGATGCGCTCTAAAAGCATGCTAGCGGTGCTATAATTTAAGGTGTTGTTACAACTATAATCTCCTGAAATCGCAATGGCTTACGCGCAGTCTCATGGCGGCTAGCCAGAACGCGAAAGCCGCTCCCTGTCGACCTGCAGCAAGTCGCGGCCTCATGCCGCATGCGAACACGCGAAGTCTCAGGCGATAAAAATTAAAGGCCGCCAGTCGGCCGCTGAAAGTTTGACATGGCAGACGATCCAAATCAGCAATTACCGCTCGACCCCGCGGCTCCCGGCGGCGGCGGGGGCAATGTGCAGCCCGTCAACATAGAAGAGGAGATGCGGCGCTCGTATCTCGATTACTCGATGTCGGTCATCATTGGGCGCGCCTTGCCCGACATCCGCGACGGGTTGAAGCCAGTACATCGCCGCATTCTTTACGCCATGCACGACATGGGCGTGCTGCACAACCGTAAGCCCATGAAGTGCGCCGGTGTAGTCGGTGAGTGTCTGAAGAAGTATCATCCGCATGGCGACACCGCGGTTTACGACGCCATGGTTCGCCTGGCCCAGCCTTGGAGCTTGCGCTACCCGCTGATCGACGGCCAAGGCAACTTTGGTTCGGTCGATGGCGATCCCCCGGCGGCCTACCGGTATACCGAATCGCGCCTAACCGAAATCGCCGAAGAATTGTTGGCCGACATCGACAAAGACACGGTCGATTTCGTCGCCAACTTCGACGACACCACGGTTGAGCCGGTGGTGTTGCCGACAAGAATTCCCAACCTGCTGGTGAACGGATCGAACGGTATCGCCGTTGGCATGGCCACCAACATTCCCCCGCACAATCTGACGGAGATTGTGGATGCATGCATCACGCTGGTCAACAATCCGCACGCCACGCTCGCCGACTTGCTGAAGCACGTACAGGGTCCAGATTTTCCAACCGCCGGCTACATTTATGGACGGAGCGGCATTACGGAAGCCTACCGCACCGGGCGCGGGCGGTTCATGATGCGCGCCAAGGTCGCCATCGAGCACCTGACGAAGGACAAGGACGCCATCATCGTCACCGAGATCCCTTATCAGGTTAACAAGGCAAAGCTGGTGGCGCACATTGCCGAACTGGTGAACAACAAGGTGATCGACGACATCAGCGATGTGCGCGACGAGAGCGACCGCGACGGTATGCGCATCGTCATCGAACTGAAGCGCGGCACTGAAGCGCAGATCGTGCTCAACCAACTCTTCAAGCATACCTCGATGCAGGAAGGCTTCAGCATGATCTTTCTGGCTGTGATCAACGGCCAGCCAAAAGAGATGGGCCTGGTGCAAGCCATCCAGTACTTCGTCGATCACCGCATCGACGTGGTGCGGCGTCGTACGGCTTACCTGCTGATGAAGGCGCGCGAGCGTGAGCATGTTCTCGAAGGCTATCAAGTTGCGCTTGATCGGGTTGACGACGTGATCCGCATCATTCGTGGCAGCGAGAACCGTGCCGAGGCCAGGACCAACCTGGTGGAGTATTTTTCCGGCAAGACCGTAAGTGTGGCCGAAGGCAAGTCGGGTAAGGTGGCTTCGTTGAAGGGCTTAGTGCCTTCGCAGCTTACGCGTCCCTTCGATACCGTGCAAGCCGACGCGATTCTGGAATTGCAGTTGCATCGCCTGACGCGGTTGTCGATCGACGAGATCCTGAAGGAATTGGCCGACGTTCGCGGCCGCATCGCCGAGTACGAATCGATTCTCGGCAGCGAAAAGAAGCTGCGCAACGTCATCATTAAGGAACTCGAAGAAGTCAAAAAGAAATTTGGCGACGTGCGCCGCACCGTCATTCAGGACGAAGCGGCCGAGATCAGCCTGGAAGACTTGATTGCCGACGAGCAAGTCGCCGTCACGGTGAGCCACTCCGGCTACATGAAGCGCACGCCGATTTCGACCTATCGTCAGCAGCGTCGCGGCGGGACCGGACGTAAGGGCATGAGCACGCGCGAGGAGGATTTCGTCGAGAATCTCTTCGTGGCGTCCACTCACGATTACATTCTGGTATTCACCAACAACGGGCGCGTGTACTGGCTCAAGGTGTACGAAATTCCAGAGCTGAGCGCTGCCGGCAAGGGCAAAGCGATTGCAAGTCTCGTCTCCCTCCAGGCGGGCGAGAGCGTACGCGCGCTCCTTGCCATTCGCGATCTGGAAGAGGAAGGCAAGTATGTTTTCTTCGCCACGCGCAGCGGAACGGTGAAGAAAACGCCGCTCAAGGACTTCAGCAACGTGCGCTCGAATGGCATCAACGCCATCGGCATTGAGAAGGAGGACGAGCTGGTCGCCGCCAGTTGTACCGATGGCAGCCAGATCGTTTTCCTGGCGACGCACGATGGCAAGTCGATTCGATTCGAGGAAGAGGACGTACGGCCCATGGGTCGTCAGGCCTATGGCGTCCGCGGCATGAGGCTGGGCAAAGGCGATTACATTGTGGGCATGGCGATCACTCCTAAGGCGAGCGCAAAGACGAAGAACGGCGGCCAGCAAGAGGCGAACCTCATCCTTTCGGTCACCGAGCAAGGCTACGGCAAGCGCACCGACGTGGATGAATACCGTCTGCAGGCACGTGGCGGCGGGGGCGTCATCAACGTGAAGACCACGGCTCGCAATGGCAAAGTCGTCTCCATCATGCTGGTAAACGAAGAGTCGGAGGTGATGGTCATCAGCCAGTTCGGTAAGATCATCCGCATTGGCGCCAAGACCATCCGTGAATGCGGACGCTCGTCCCAGGGCGTGCGTCTGCTGCATCTGGAGCAGGACGACCGTGTGGCCGCCACTTCGATCATTCCCCCAGAAGAGGTCGTCGAGAACGGCAACGGCGAGAGCGGATTGCTGCTGCAGTAGAACTGAAAGGGTGCCCCATCCAAGCTTCCCTTGCTTGGGTGGGGGTTTTCATCGGATGACGTGTATGCGGATGTTCAACTTGAGCCCTTTCCAAGTTTTGTCGGCGGTGTAGACAGGGGCCTTGAGCGCCATTCCCAGTGCGAGGCAGGCGCGGTCTCCGAGCGACAAGCCGAGGTGCTGCGTCAGAGAAACCAGGCTGCCGGCAATCTTGGCATGTTGTTCATTGAAAGGCATGGCTTCCCGAATGGGACTGGTGGTATCTTCCCACGCTTCGACGGGAGTCCACCCGCGACTCACCAGCTTGGCTTGCACTTCAGCGAGATTGACCGTACTAGCGATTGCATTGGCTAGCAGCTCAGGAGTGAGTTTCTCTTGCCCGGCTTCTCCGTGAATAACCGCCAGAATCGCGGAAGCATCGAGCACGATCCTATTCATTCTTCGCCGCCTCGCGGCGTTCCGCGAGCAGTTCATCAACCAGCGACGCGCCAGGTTTTACGTATTGCCTTGCGCGCCGTCGTGCGCGCTGAATGCGGCGCTGTTGAGTCGTGATTCGCAATTCGTCGTCTTGAATACTTAGAACGACTTCATCCCCAGTCTCGATGCCAAGCGCCTTACGGAATGCCGCAGGAATGACTACCCGGCCGTTTTCGTTGACCCGTACTCGAGTTTCCTCGTACATGACACGCTCCATAACAAGTGACATAATTCTAGCACATTGTCATGACAACACTTATCCCCGTTTTTTGAATACAATTTGACCTAGCACAAAAACTCTGCCTGTTAGGGGCTCGCATGGACAAAGTCAATCTCGCGCAGAAGCTGTCACTGTTCACCGAGCATTACAGCCCTAAGATTGTGGGTGAGGTGAATGACGCCTACGTCAAACTGGTGAAGTTGCAAGGCGACTTCATGTGGCATCACCATGACAACGAAGACGAGTTGTTCTTCGTGGTGAAAGGCGCGTTGCGCATGAAGGTACGCGAGAACGGCAGCGAGCGCGAGTTTATGGTGCAGCCCGGGGAGTTCATCATTATTCCGCGCGGCGTCGAGCATCTTCCTTCCGCCGATGTGGAGACCCACATAATGCTGCTGGAACCAAAGAGCACGCTCAATACCGGGAACTTGCACAATGAACGGACAAAGAACGAGTTGCAGAGGATTTAGGAGACCGCTATAGATGGATCTCTGGTCGGACTTTCTAGTCAACAACAGTCGATCGTCCAGTAAGTGGAAGCACTATTTCCCAATTTACGAACGGTACTTTCGCGACTTCGTTAACAAATCCATCGTGTTTCTCGAGATTGGCGTTGGGCGCGGCGGCTCGCTGCAAATGTGGAAACGATACTTTGGTCCACATGCCCGAATTGTTGGCATTGACGTTGACCCAGAGTGCAAAACACTTGAGGAAGATCAGATCGAAGTCCGCATCGGGCAGCAGCAGGACCCTCAATTTCTGCAAAGCATCCTCGAAGAGTTTGGCCCTCTGGACATTGTTCTCGATGACGGCAGTCACATGATGAGTCATGTCATTGCCAGCTTCGAATTTCTTTATCCACGAGTTGCGAGGAATGGCATTTACATGGTCGAGGACCTGCACACTGCGTATTGGCCGGAGTACGAAGGTGGGTTGCACCGCCCCACAAGTTTCATTGAGATCTGCAAGAACTTGATCGACGAGCTCAATGCCGATCATAGCAGGGGGGCCTTGGCGCCGAGCCAATTTACCAAGACCACGCTTGCTATACACTTCTATGACAGCGTTGTCGTCTTTGAACGTGGCACCCACACCAGGAAATGGGCGCCGCAGATCGGCTACCCATAAATTCATCCTGAAAGCCTGCGAGTGCGCCCCGCATTTGCTGGCAGCGTTTGCAGCAGTTCGCGCATCGTGCGCTTGAAGACCGGATGCCGCACTTCGGGGGCAATCTCAGCCAGCGGCTCCAGTACGAACCGCCGTTCATGCATGGCTACGTGAGGTACATCTAACTGTGGCGTATGGATCACAGAATTTCCGAACAGCAGGATGTCGATATCGATCGTGCGAGGACCCTTCGGCTGGCTGCGACGGCGGCCCATCTGCTGCTCGATGGCCAGCGTCTTCGATAAGAAAAGTTTCGGCATCAATTCGGTACGCAGCGCAACCGCACAATTCAGAAACCACGGTTGCGCGGTGAACTCCACCGGTTCCGTCTCGTAGAACGACGACACCGCAAGCACTTCGCCGAGCCTGGCAAGCTTCTCAATCGCCATACGAAGATTGACCTCACGGTCGCCCACGTTGGAGCCCAGCGAAAGATAAACGGTCTTCTCCACGCAAGTATGTTAGCGCGATTGAATCAGCTGAACGAGTTGTTCGCAGGCCACAACGGCAAACCCGTGATTGCATCCTGTGAGGTGAGGAGTTTTTGTGTCACGCCAGGTTCTCTCTCTCAAACGCCCGTAACTGCTCAATCTCCTGTTTAAGCTTCCGCCGACTTCGATTCATCATGCGAAGCATAATTACCCACGCCGTAGCGAGAAGCAGGAATGGAGCCACATTCAGCAGCAGTCGCGGACCGGTCATAGGTGTTGGATTGATGACCACTGGCACTTTAACCATCAGCATTGGCACTATAAACATTGCTATGCCCAAGAAAAAAAACGCGAGTACCCGCCTGGCCATGGTGTTCCGACCGAAGTCGCGCTGCTTCTCGAGTTCGCTTCTGTAAGACTGGAGGGTGGTGTCCAGCGTCGCATCCGGCGCCAGGCGCCCCGGCCACAGCCGTTTGTATGCCTGATACGGGACATTGATGCACCAGAGACATAGCACGCTGAACCCGACACGCATGCTCCAGAGGCTTAGCGGGCCCGGCATGAGGGGCGAAAACCTGGCGAGCTCCCACGCAAAGATTACGAACATGATGGCCGACATGACTGTTGAGAAGAGCACTGAGAAACGGCCCCTCCTCTGACGCTTCTCCGCCTTCAGGCGTAGTTGATCTGCTGACATTTTGAATGCCTCCGTAGGTTGTTTTTGCCAGATATTTTGCGGGTCGTTCATAGGGAACTCATTTGGCATCAAGTCCTCCTTCGACGAACCAGCGCTTAAGGATGTTCTTGATCCGGTGAACTTTCATCGCGATGTTCGCCGGCGATAACCCGGTGATTTCACCAATCGAGTTGGCGTCCATCCCTTCGAGATAGGAGACGATGATCTGCCGGTCGAGTGGTTTCAGGCGCAGGATCAGCATGGAGAGACGCTCCAGCGCCTGGGTCTGGCTGGCGGCGAGTTCATGATCGCTGCCAGCGACCGCCTCTATGTCCTCGATGCTAACCAGCTTGTTCCTCACCCGGCTCTGCCGGATCACGTGCCCGGTGGCTACGTTGTGCGCGACACGATACACCCAGGTCCTCAACGAACATCGCTGGTCGAACGACGCGAAGCTGCGCCAGAGATGGAGATGAATCTCCTGGAGCAGGTCACGACGCGTGTCGGGATCAAGCTCATAAGCTCGCGCCAGCCGGTCAAGTGCAGGACCGTAAATGTCCGCTGCCTGTTCGTACAGCGAATCCTGGCTCACGCCTTCAACCGGTATAGGTTCAGGCCCTCGCACATGTAGGTAGTCGTTGGCCATCGAGCTTTCTAACGGATCTAGCCAAATATATTTTGAGATTTTCGAACTAACCCGCTTGCTCCATCTTTTGGGTAGGGTAAGTTGCGAAACTAAGGGGAAAACGGGGTCAGCTAGTCGGCAGCGACGACGGGATCGGCTGGCCAATCGGCAACCGCTGTCTCGTCCAGGGTGACTTCTTCCGCGATAGGTGGGATCGCGCAGAATGCGTGAGACGATAGCGGTGTGCATGGCGTGTCCCGCGCGATCGGCTTTCACATAGCCAAGAATCTGCTTGCCGAACAGGGCGAGGTCGCCGATGAGGTCCAGCACCTTGTGTCGCACGAACTCGTCAGCGTAGCGAAGCGGCGGGTTGTCGATTCCATCGGGGGTGAGCACGATGCAGTTTTCGCGCGAAGCGCCACGAATCAGTCCCATATTCAGCATAGCGCGCTGTTGCTCGAAGAAACCAAATGTCCGCGCCGAGGCGATCTGTTCCATGTAGCTTCCATTGGAAAGCTCGACCTGAAATCTCTCGCTGCCAATCAGGGGATGTGGGAAGTTAATTGCGTAGCTGACAGAGTACCGCTCCGCCGGATATACGCCGATGAACTTGTCGCCTTCCTGCATTTCGTAGGGGCGCAGAATCTTGAGATACACCCGTTTGCGCCGTTGCTGGCGAAGGCCTGCTTCGGTGAGCATCTCCACGAAGGGTAGCGCGCTGCCATCCAGTATGGGCAGTTCGAGGTTGTCGATCTCCACGATTGCGTTGTCCACCCCCATCCCGATGAAGGCCGACAGCAGGTGCTCGGTGGTCGAGATGAGCACGCCCTTTTTCATCAAGCTGGTGGCGTAACTGACTTTTGCGACGTTGCGACTGATGGCTTCCACTTCAAAGCCATCGAGGTCGGTACGACGAAAGACAATACCCGTACCGGTAGGGGCAGGCAGGATACGCAGATGAACGGGCGCCCCGCTATGGAGGCCAATGCCGCTGCATTCGGCGGGAGTCCGAGTTGTTCTTTCGTAGACCAAAGAGAAAGACGTATGGCAGCGCAGACTTTAAGATTACAGTCTGTAACATGGTTGCGGCTGTTGTATTTCTACAACATCCGGTGTCGGAATGAGCACGGCGCATTGCTGCGCGCCCCCGTTTGTAATCGCAATAACTGTTGTGTATTTCGACACTTAAGAAAAACGCTGCGGTTGCGCCGTACGGGTAGGCATTTTCGAAGGCGAACCTTAAGCTACACTACTACTGTGCTGGTGTGACAGCTCCGCCAGAAAATTGGAGGTTGACTTGAGCGAGGAGTCTGGTTTCGACAAGCCGCGTATTGCTGTCTTGGGCCTGGGCCATGTGGGATTGCCTACGGCAGCTGGCTTTGCCGAGTTGGGTTGGGAGGTTATTGGTGCCGATGACGACGTCTCCAAGGTAACGATGATCCAGTCCGGGAAGGCGCCATTCTACGAACCCGGGCTGGATGACCTGCTGGCCCGCGGGCTGGCCAGCGGCCGATTGACGGTTTGCCAGAGCGCGCAGGACGCGGTGCGCGCAGCTATGATCGTGTTCGTCTGCGTCGGTACGCCTCAGAAAGATAGCGGTGAGGCTGATCTCAGCCAGGTTGAAGCGATCGCCCGGACCATCGCCCGCAATTTGAACGGCTACAAGCTGATTGTGGAGAAGAGCACGGTGCCGGCAATCACGGCTGAATGGATCAAGAAAACCGTGACCCGCTTTGCCAAGCATGCTGATGCGCCAGGTAGCCTGCATGCCGACTTCGACGTAGCCTCGAATCCAGAGTTCCTGCAGGAAGGAAAAGCGGTAGAGAACATCTTCCATCCTGATCGCGTAGTGGTCGGAGTTGAATCGGAACGGGCTCGCGCCATGCTGGAGCATCTTTATCAGGGGGTGGATTGTCCGGTCCTGTTCACCAACCTCCGCACCGCGGAGCTGACCAAACATGCGGCGAACGCTTTCCTGTCCACCAAAATATCTTTCATAAATATGGTAGCCGACATCTGCGAGTCGGTCGGCGCCGACGTTAGTCAGGTGGCGCTGGGCATAGGGCTCGATCCTCGCATCGGACCCGACTTCTTGAATGCCGGCATCGGTTTTGGTGGCTATTGCTTCCCCAAAGACCTTCGCGCTTTCATGTATCTGGCGCGCGAGTACAAGGTGGAATGCGGGCTGCTCGAAGAAGTGGAGAACATCAACCTGCGGCGGACTGAGGTATTTCTGCAGAAAGTGCGACAGGCCGTTTGGGTGCTACAAGGCAAGAAGATGGGCGTGCTGGGCCTGGCGTTCAAAGGCGGGACCGACGACATTCGCGAGTCTCCCGCGTTGCGGATCGTTAATGCACTGTTAGAGGAGGGCGGCCTGCTACAAGTGCACGATCCCCAAGCCATGGAGGCCGCCAGGCAGCAGATCCGACCCAAGGTGGGCTGCCTGGAATACTTCTCGTCGCCATACGAAGCAGCGCGCGGCACCCAGGCCCTGCTGATTTTGACGGACTGGCACGAATACCGAGAACTTGATCTTTCCCGTCTGCATGAACTCATGGAGGTTCCGGTAATCATTGATGGGCGCAATCTGCTTGATCCCGAGGTAGCGCGTTCGGCCGGCTTCGAATATGTGGACATGGGTCGGAGTCGCGTCAAGCAGGCGGTCCACCATGGCTGAAGCACATCGTAGCGAGAAAGTGAAGTATGGCTCATGAAAGTTCTCGTTACCGGTGGCGCCGGATTCATCGGCCGTCATCTGGTTTCCGCCCTTCGGATCCGTTCTGATGAGGTGACGGTCTTTGACAACCTTCACCGCGGAGAGCCAGTTGCCGGCGACGGCGCAGCATTGCAGATCGCCGACATCCGCGATCGAGCCGCGTTGGCCATGGCCATGAAGGGCGTCGATGTGGTTTACCATTTGGCGGCCCAATCCAACGTGCTTGGTGCGACATCCGATCCGGACTACTCGTTCTCAACCAACGTCGTGGGCACCTACAATGTGTTGAGGTCGGCACAGGAACGTGGAGTTCGCCGGGTGGTCTTTACGTCCTCCCGCGAGATTTACGGAGACGCGCAAACTCTGCCCGTGGTAGAAACTACCGCCTTCAATCCGCAAAACATGTACGGCGCGAGCAAAGCGGCTGGCGAGTTCTACTGCCGCCAGTTCGCTTCCGAAGGTCTCGAAGTCATGGTCCTTCGGCTCGCCAATGTGTATGGACCGGGGGATCGCGACCGGGTTATACCGCTCTTCATCGAGATGGCGCTCTCGGAGCAGCCGCTGACGATTTATGGCGAGGGCAAGATTCTGGATTTCGTTTGGATCGGCGACGTTGTGACCGCGCTCATGGCGGCGGCATCGGCGCCTGCAGACCGTCCCATCAACATCGGCAGCGGGCAAGGAACGACATTGCCGGAGTTGGCCGCGCGCGTCCTGGAAATTACCGGATCAGCGTCCACCGTTCAGCATCTACCGGCGAGGTCGATCGAGGTGAACCGGTTTGTCGCGGACATATCAGCCGCGCGGCGGATTCTGGCATACGATCCTGCCCGTCCGCTCGAACATCTTGAAGCTGTGGTGAGAGATACGCAAAACAGGTGATCGCCCTCTTTGCGGGATGTGGAGAGCTTATGCGGTTCACTGCGGCGAGGTCAACACGGTTTGGTAAGGATCGAGCACCAACTGCTTCACCCCTGCCGGAGCGGACAGGCTGAAGTGAGATTCATCTCCTTCGGCGAAGACCCGGCCCAGATAGATCTGTTGCTCGCCTGCCACCCCATAGACCGGGACGCTGGTTACCAGGTCCGGTGGCGACTGTTTCTGGCGGATAACTCCACTGATCTTCACCGTCCCGGCGCCGCGCGACACCTTCACCTCGGTAACGTCGAGCTGCGGGAATGCCGTGCCGTTTACCCAGCCATCGAAAAACCAATCCAGCGACTTGCGGTCTTCAAACCATAAGGCAGGCGGCAGTATCGCCTCGATGGCCTGCTGAAAATCGGCGTTAGTGATCTCTTTCCCCTGAAAACGATTTACTAAGTTCCGCAACAACGCGAGGAAAGCGGTGTCGTCACCATCAGGCTTATCCGTGGTGCGCGATGCATCGCGCACCATACAGCGCAGCATGTGAATCAGCCAGGTCCCGCGGCTATAGGTAATGACTTCGTACCCGTTGGGAAAGTGCGATGACGATAGGCGCACACCCAGCGTCACCGGTCCGGCTTCGACGTTGGGGCGGCCTTCCTTCGAAGGGGACGCCAGCCAATTTCGATACGTTTGCAGCATTAGCTTCGCGTCCGCGGGACGAGTGCGCTCCAGTAGCATTAGGGAGCAGTAATTCGCCAGCCCTTCCATCAACCACTGCTCGTGATAGCTGGCCCACGACACCGTGTCACCGAACCACTGGTGGGCAAGTTCATGGGGCATCATGATGTCGCCATAGATGATTTGGTCGGCAGGCGGAAGTTTTATGGCTGCACGCTGTTCCGGACTGAGGAACACGTAACTGGAAAGGAAAACCAGCCCTGGCCACCCTTGGCTGTCGGTACTGGGATTTTCCGCCAGCGAGAGCGTGCTGAAGGGATATGGCGCCAGCATCTGCGAAAGTGCGGTCAACGTTTCCGCCGCGTTGTCCGCAAGCGATTGACCTCGACTTGCGGCGCTGGGCAGCGGCTCCGGCTTCATCCCCGAGGTCCCCGAGGCCAGCAGCGATTCCGGGCCCGGCGAGGTAGCAATCACGCCCGAAGGAGGCACGACTTTGATTACGCCTCCGCGTGCAGAATAGGCGTCCACCTCGACATTGCCGGATTTCGCCGAGCTGCGGACGTACACCCCGAGGTTGAACCCAGCGATGGGAATGGGTTTCTCGGTGACCCAATGGGCCAGGAAATCACCGCCCTGTCGCTGCAACGAGACCAGCTTCCCCGTAGCCACCACCGTCCAGGGCTCAGGGAAACGGAAGGTGACATCGTAGTTGGTCATGGCGATGCCGCGATTAGGATACCAGGTTCCGCGCGCACCCGCGTACAGTAGTCCGCCCCCCGCATCCGACAGCACCGAGCCGGCGTAGCTGAAGCGCAAGGCAAAATGCGCTCCTGCCTGCAAAGGCTGGGGAAACACCACCGCGACAATGTCGTTGCCACGCCGCGACATCTCGCTGCCTTCCACGGCTTCGTTCTGGATGTATTCCAGCGGTTGGCCGTCTGCGTCGACCTGCTTCAGTTGCAGGTAGCGAGACAGTTCAAACAGCACCAGCCGCGCGCCGCCTTGTTTCACCTCGACGTCGAGGGTTGCATCCGCCGCCAGGTCTCGAGGTGGATCGAGCTTCCCAGTAATGGTGAACTTGTTGACCGTCAGGACATCCCGCGTCCATGCCGGGCCGTTGGGTCCTTCGAAACGGCTATTGGAAAGGGGTGTCTTGCGCTGCGAGCGCATCGGGAAGCTCATCCAGAGGTCGTAATAGATCTGCTGGTTCTGTGAGGTGGCATTGCCCACCACGATCTGCTCGGGACTGAGCGTGTCGAAATAGACGTCGAACACACCGTAGTGCTCGCCTGCTATCCGGGCATGCAGCAAACGGTCGCCTATAGGAGCAGCCTGGCCATTCGCCGGAATGGCCGGTGTGCTGGTGAAGGAAATGCAGAGCCGCATCGCATCAGTCTGTGCCAGAGCACGCGCCGTGGCGCCAACCTTTGCGAGGAAGGCCGCGGCATCGGACGGCGGACGCAGATATGGCTCCAGGTCCTTCGCGGTGTTGTCATTGAACCGCAG
Organism: uncultured Acidobacteriaceae bacterium; assembly: GCA_963720135.1. Lineage (GTDB taxonomy): Bacteria > Acidobacteriota > Terriglobia > Terriglobales > Acidobacteriaceae > Bog-257. The sequence continues at coordinate 42,377 of CAVREJ010000013.1, read as the reverse complement.
ATACGCGGATGAAAACTTCTCTTCCAGCACACCGGCGCCGATGAAGCGGCCGAGAGAAGCCCGCTCCATTCGATCGGGAGGACGTACCAGCACTTCGCCGTCGCCTTCAAAGAAAGCGCCCGTCACTTTGCCATCGACGGACTGGGTAAAGGCAATGGTGCCGTCATTCAACCACATGTGAATATCTTCGCGATCGATCTCTGCCTCGCGAATCTGGAACACGCGTTGGGGATCGAGTCCTACGTCGCGGAGCGCGCGATATAACGGCAACACCGGCCCGGATGTCAGAGGAATCGATTGCGCCTGCGCCGCTGGGTTCAGAACGGCCAGAAATATTCCCAGGAAAAAGATAACGCGATTCATCGAACCACCGAGCAGTTTGTACGGCAATGTCGTGGGCACTTAATCTAAGGATGCTACGGGAGGCGGGTACTTGTCACCTCGGGGGCGGACCAGCCAGCTAGCCTCGTAGACCCTCAATCCTTCAAGGCGACAATCGTCACCCGGTCGGCGAGTTCGAGGTAGGGCTCGAAAATGGGCCTCGTTTGGAAGGCAATCCTAGCGACGGCGCAAAACGACAATATCGTGATAAGTTGCGAGTGACTGATTCTATTAACGACGCTGGGCTAACACATAGATTGAATTTGCTAATACGTGAGCGTCGCTGCGCCGCAGCAAGACTTTGTCGAGATAACGCAACGGCCACAGGAGCCAGCCTGCGATGGCATACACCGGCTTACGAAGCGGTCTGGGAGCGAGTAACTTGAGGTATTCGAGCACTACCGTAAGCAGGGTTGCAGTCGGTCCAGTTCGTACCCCCAATGTCAACGATCTCAAAATCGGCGACCAGTTCTCGCAAGCCGTCTATCGTCCATCTGCTGTAATCAGCGGGATAAAGGTGAACCGGATGGCAAAAGGGCACGACAATGTGTAGATACCCCTCAGGCTTGAGCACCCGAAACATTTCGCTGACCGCCTTGATGGGATGCTGCACGTGTTCGAGTACGGCATTACATTCGATACGGCTCACCGACTGACATGCAAAGGGCAATGCTTCTACGTCTGCTACGATATCAACGCCTGTCAAGCTGATGATGTCTACCACGATGACCCCGCTCGGGACTATCTGGCCAGCCGCTCCGATCCACAGCGTAAGCCCTCCGCCTTGAGGCAGAGCAGGTTCGGCAGGGTTATGAAAAACAGGAATAGGTGGTCGCAGGATGCGGTAAATGAGGGCTTTCCGTCCCACATAGCGTCGCTGAAGGGACTCACGCTCGCTTACGCGCCGTGCGTCTTCGCTCGCTTTTTCCGTGCTTGCGCGCGCTTTCACTTCGTCTCTCGCTTCATCAGATCTTCTTTTAACATGCTGAATATCTTACGGACCGCATTATCGGGCCTTTCAGGCTCCGTATTGCCGGGCACATTCGGTGCTGGTAATGGTTTCATTCCGCAAACTCCACCGGTTCCAGGCGAAAATTCTATGTTAACCGGTTCCCAATGTCAGAGAGCACGTTGCTGGCACGGCGCAAGCTCCGGCTCTAACAACATATCGTTGCATTTCATCTCCCCCTCCGATGGTGCAACTCGACGGGAACTTTCTCACGTTTTGTGACAAAATCGTTCTCCGGAGGTGGTGCTTGGCTCTCAGCTTCGCTAAAGACATTCGCCCGCTGTTTCGTGACACTCCTGATGTAGACACCATGAAAGAGTTCGGCATGGATCTCTCGTCCTACGATGACGTGAAAACCCATGCCGAGGCCATTTACTCCCGCCTCGACGACGGCAGCATGCCGTGCGACGAACCCTGGCCGAAAGAGCAAATCGCCAGGTTCAAGCAGTGGATGGACGACGGCATGGCGCCGTAAACGCCTTGTCCACCTGAATCACGAGAATCCAACCACCGGATGCGGAACGTAGGGTTCTTCCAAGGCGGAAATTTCCTCCGGGGTTAAACGCAATGAGAGCGCGGCGATAGCGTCCTCAAGGTGCTGCTGTTTGGACGCGCCTACGATGGGCGCGGTGACCACAGGCTTATGCAGCAGCCACGCCAGCGCCACTTGCGCGCGCGGAACATCCCGCTTCTTTGCGATCTCGCCGACGCGCTCTACAACGCGACGATCCGCGTCGTTGGCAGCGACGTAAAGCTTCTTCCCGTACTCATCGGTTTCCAGCCTGCTGGTGCTCTCATCCCAGGCGCGCGCCAACCGTCCTCGTGCCAGCGGGCTCCACGGCAGCACCGCAATCTTCTCCTCCGCGCACAGCGGCAGCATCTCACGCTCTTCCTCACGGTGCAGCAGGTTGTAGTGGTCTTGCATGGTGGCGAAGCGCGTCCAGCCGTGCCGGTCGGCAAGATAGAGTGCCTTGCAGAACTGCCATGCAAACATGGACGATGCCCCGATGTAGTGTGCCTTGCCGGCCTTGACTACGTCGTGCAACGCTTCCAACGTTACCTCGATGGGCGTGTCGTGGTCCCAGCGGTGGATCTGATAGAGATCGACATAATCCATGCCGAGACGCTTGAGACTGGCGTCGATGCCCGCCATGATTGCCTTGCGCGAAAGGCCCCTCCCATTGAGTCCCTTGCGGAGAGGGAAGTAAACCTTGATCGCAATAACTACTTCATCGCGATTGGCAAAGTCGCGAATCGCGCGGCCAAGAAATTCCTCGCTGGTGCCATCGGAATATGTATTGGCCGTGTCGAAGAAGTTGATGCCTAACTCAATCGCGCGGCGAAGGAGCGGGCGCGCCTGCTCTTCCGGAAGTGTCCAAGGATGCGCGCCCCGGTTGGGATCGCCATAAGTCATGCATCCGAGGCAAATGCGCGATACCTCCATTCCGGTTTGGCCCAGCCGTGTGTATTCCATAAACGCCATTTCCCCAGGTGAGTCATTGCGCTGTGATCCGTTGAGACCGCAAATTATGGTGACACATCCGAGGACAAAGAGGGGAAAGCGATTAATGAATCGATCCTGACGACCGCCTCGTATTCGCCCAAGTCGCCCCTCATTCGGTACACTCTTATGAGTTGACCGTCTAATCTCTCTGCGGCAACTACGAAGCAATGATCGCCTTCACAAAATCAAAATTATGAAATTTGCACGTCCTTTTCTCCTCGGAGTAATTCTGGCGGGAGCCTTTTATTGGTACACAACGCACCACAGCGGGGTGACGGCGCCAAACTGGGTTTCTCGTCCCACGCATGTCGAACTCAGCGAGGCTGCAGGCCCTGAGACCCTCGATGCCGATGAGCGAAATAACATTGAGGTCTATCACAAGGCCATCCCATCGGTCGTCAACATTACCTCGAAAACAGTGGCGTACGACTTCTTCTATGGACCGGTACCCGAGGAAGGCCAGGGTTCGGGCTTCATTATCGACAAAGAAGGACACATCCTCACCAATTTTCACGTGGTCGGCAACGCCACGCAGGTCGAAGTGACGCTGCACAACAAGAAGACCTACAAGGCCGAAGTGATCGGACGCGATCGCGGACATGATCTGGCGGTCGTCAAGATTGATGCCCCCGGCGTGGTCCCAGCAGTGCTTGGCGACTCCAAGAACCTTCAAGTCGGTCAGAAGACCTTCGCCATCGGAAACCCGTTTGGACTGGCGGGAACAATGACGCGCGGCATCATTAGTTCGCTTCGCCCCATCCGCAGCCCGGAAGGTTCGAACATCGACGAAGCTATCCAGACCGATGCGGCGATCAATCCTGGAAACTCCGGCGGACCGCTTTTGAACTCACACGGCGAAGTGATCGGCATCAACAGCCTGATTGCCACCGGCGGTTCCAACCAAAGCGCGGGCATCGGCTTTGCGATTCCCATCAATGTGGCTAAGGCTGTACTTAACGACCTGATCACGCTCGGTACGGTGCGGCGGCCTACGCTCGGCATATCAGTACTGTCGATCGGGCCTGAGTTGGCGCAGGAGATGGGTCTGCCTTCCGATTATGGCGTTCTGATCGTACGCACTGTTCCCGGTGGGGCTGCTGACCAGGCTGGCCTTCGCGGCGGTAATCAGCGCGCGTATCTTGGCAATGCCCCCATCATGATTGGCGGGGATTTAATCGTCGCCATCGACGGGGATTCTATTGGCGATCAGCAGGACCTGGCGAACGCCATGAACAAACATCGTGCGGGCGACACCGTCACCGTGACTATCTATCGAAACAAGCGCAAGATGGATGTGAAGGTCGTCCTAGGCGAAGCGAGAGAACGCGCCTAATCGCCGCGCGAGTGGCGATCGCTACGGACCGCTACGTCCAACGCAATCCTTCCCACTCTGGTCCTCTGTCCTCAGGATGATTGCCCCCGCGACTCTGGGTCGGCTATAGTTCTATCTGGTTATGTACGACGACTTCCAGGCTATTGATCGCTGGACAGGTAAGCCTGTGCACTGTGCTTATCAGGCGCTGATCGTTGCCATTGCGACGCGGCACGCGGATGCAGTCGACATCAAATTTCTGGTAGAAGATCGGCCGGTCTGGATTGCGCTTCCCCATCCTGCCTGGGTGGAGTATCACCGGCAGACTGGGAAAGTCATAACCGATCCGATGGCGGTCCAGATCGCGGGACATTACTTAAAGTGGGCAATTGAATCGGGCGAAGATAACGGTCGCGAGATGTATAGCTTGACCGTTCAGGAAACGCTCGATCATCTTCAGGCAATTGTTGACGAAGCCCACCAACTTGTGGCCCGCTGACATCTTAGTCAGGGGCAACAGTTCCTCGAGGTATTCGTCTGTCCGCAGTTTATGAACGATTGAGCTTAGGGTGCCGCTCTACCCGAAGTCGGACTGAAGCGTAGTGAAACCGCTCTAATTTCCATTTCGATTCAGGGTTAGGAGTTCTTATATGTCCTCCGTTCTACAAACTCCCGAAGTATCGCAACTGTTGGGAGGAGACAAGGTCCATCGCAATTTGTATCCGGCCCCCCTGGCGGAGGCCGCGCTGCGTCGTGATGAGGCGGAACTGGCGGCTCGCGGCTCGCTGGTGGCTGGGACCGGCAAGCGCACCGGCCGTTCTCCCAAGGATAAGTTCACCATCAAGGACGCCGTCACCGAAAACAAAGTTGCGTGGGGATCCGCCAACCAGCCTTTCTCCTCCGACAAGTTCGACGCTCTCTATGAACGGGTGCTCGACTACTTGAAAGGCAAGGAACTGTTCGTCCAGGACCTCTATTGCGGCGCCGATCCAAAATACCGGCTGCCGATTCAGGTAATTAACGAATATGCCTGGCACAATCTTTTTGTTCGGCAGTTGTTCATTCGTCCCACGGCAGAGGAACTCAAGACCCACACGCCCGAGTTCACCATTCTCAGCGCGCCTGGCTTCAAGGCCGACCCCAAGCGTGACGGCACCAACTCCGAAGTATTTATTCTGATTAACTTCAGCAAGAAACTGGTGCTCATCGGCGGCACGGAGTATGCCGGCGAAATGAAGAAGTCCATCTTCGGCATCATGAATTTCCTGCTGCCCGATCGTAACGTCTTCCCCATGCATTGTTCGGCTAATATCGGCGCGGACGGGGTAACTGCGCTGTTCTTCGGATTGTCGGGCACAGGCAAGACGACGCTGTCGGCAGATCCCACCCGCAGGCTGATCGGGGATGACGAACATGGCTGGAGCGCGAGCGGCATTTTCAATTTTGAAGGCGGATGTTACGCCAAGTGCATCAGACTCTCGCCAGAGAACGAGCCGCAAATCTATAACGCGCTCGGCTTCGGTTCGGTGTTGGAAAACGTAGTGCTAGATCCGGTCACGCGGATTCCCGATTACGACGACGACAGCTTGACCGAAAACACTCGCGCCGCCTATCCGGTGGAGTTCATCGATAACGCCGTGATTCCGGGATTTGGTGGACATCCTAGGAACGTCGTCTTTCTCACCGCGGACGCCTTCGGCGTACTGCCTCCAGTTTCGAAACTTACACCTGAGCAAGCCATGTATCACTTCATGTCTGGCTATACCGCCAAGGTTGCGGGAACTGAAGCCGGCGTAACCGAGCCACAGGCTACCTTCTCCACCTGCTTTGGCGCGCCGTTCATGCCGCTGCCACCGAAGGTGTACGCTGAGATGCTCGGTCGCCGCTTGCGCGAGCACAATGCGCAATGCTGGCTGGTGAATACCGGCTGGCAAGGCGGACCTTATGGCATCGGCAAGCGCATGAGCCTGCCTTACACGCGCGCCATGGTCAACGCGCTGGTCGAGGGCGAGCTGGCGAACGTGGAGTTTGAGGTTGAGCCTGCCTTCGGATTGAGCATTCCGCAGTCGTGTCCCGGAGTTCCGCCGGAGCTACTGAACCCTCGTAATTCATGGAAGGACAAAGCGGCCTACGACAAGATGGCAGCCGATCTATCCACGCGCTTCGCCAAAAACTTCGAGCAGTTCGACGCAACGCCCGAGGTGAAGGCAGCAGGGCCTAAGCCAGTGGGCGCCAAATAATCCTTATAAAGTTTTCCCCTGAGCCTTATAGACGCGACTAGTTGGCCGGTGGCGATAACAGCCCGTAAACGCTCAGTTGATTCGCCGTGCCGACGAATACTTTGCCATTCGCAATCGTAGGAACCGTAAACTTCGACGCCGGACCTGGGTTATCGCGGGACAAGCGCTGACTGGAGTTATACAACTCGCGTCCGAGATTCCTGGCGTCATAAGCGTGCAGAATTGCCGGACCGGGTGCCTTGGTTGTGTAGTAGGCGTCGGTCTGCACCGCCCATACGATTCCATTCTTGTTGCCATTCGCCGAAACGCTCACGGTATTGCGAGTCAAGGAATAGACGGCCGGGGTTTGCGAGGCCGCCGGATGGGACAACATTCCATTGCGGATACTAAAAGCTCGAATGGAATCTTTGGATGGACTCACTCCCGATCCAAAATAAATGTAACCATTCCAATAGGCGGGCGTACCCATCTGCTGGCGGAGCCCCGAGATTTCTTGCACCACCTGCGAATTGCGATTTCCATCCGCCCGGTAACCGCCGAGAGCGTCGCGGTTGAGGACATAGATGTGACCGTTCTTGCCGCTGGTAACCGCCAGGTGCGGATAAGGACCGGACTGGTCCGGTAGCAGAAGCACGCCGGCCGATCCCAGGTCCAAGTCATCGCGCGCCATTCTTGCCTGATCGAACGGAGTAAAGTAATCGAGTAGTGCTAAACCGCCGGACGCCGGCTTCAACTTTACGACGCTGTCGCTCAAGTCCACACCGGGTTGCTCACCGAAGGCGTCAAAGGGACCATTGGCAACCGAGAGATAGAGATTGCCATCAGCATCCGCGGAGATTCCGCAGCCGCTCATCCAGATGCCTCCCTGGTAGCCGTTGGGAGTGGTCATCCAGCTTCCGACTTGCTTCAGCGTCGTCGCGTCGTAAGCAATGACCCAGCCGTGATAGGCGCCAAAATCGCCGTAGGACGCAAACCCAACATACAGACGGCCTTTGTCGAGCAGCAGGGCCGCCCTTTGCAAGTGGAAGCGGGAATCAAAAGCAAGAACACCGTCCAGGCTTTCTCGGGCGGAGCCGGGATACGTGGCCTGGATAGGTTGCGGCCCACTGAATTTCTCCGCACCCGAAGCCAGATCCAGAGCATGCAGGCGGTGATAAAAAGCGCCATTCTCCTTGGTGGCCGCCACTACATAGATCGTGTTGCTGGTTACGTCAATGACAGGAGTGCTGGTGATTCCTATCTCCGGCACAATGTCACTCGCGTTCACATCCGCGGGCGACAAGCTGTTAATACCGGCATCGGGATTGAGGAAGTTGACTCGCCAAAGAGGGTCGGCGGAACTGGAGTCGGCATCGAATGCATAAACGCTGTCATGTTGGGTCGCCACAATTACAACGTTGTGAACACCGTTTCCAGGAATTCCGAGCTGCGGCATGTAAAGCGGCTGCGCATAAACATAGCCATCCAGCGGATAGGAATAAAGCTTGCCAAACCGCGCTGCATTCACGTTTGCCGGCGTCAGTACCGTTTCATTTATGTACTGTCCGGTCCGGGCATTGTCGTTGTGGTAGGTGCTGACGGCAGCAAGGGCCGCATGGTCAAGAATCCCCGCCGCCCCCTGTGGCGCGGACGCCACTATGTAGTCCTGGCCAACCGTGTCGGCAGACTGCTGCCGGCTCCAGTTGTGCATCTGGAACACAACCATAAACAGCGTGATGCCCGCTCCAACTGAAAATAACTGTGAACGGCTTCGCGACAGAGCAAACAGCACTCTAGAGAAGTGACGCAAACCAAAATAAGCGGCGAGGCCAAAGCCGAGACATAACGCCAGCGCCATGATCGGAGTTCCCACCACTGCTAAAGAAGACGGCAGATGCATAAGATTCAGGACTTGAAGATGACGCTCAGCTTCCTAACCCCAGAATGGAATCAAAGTGGTGACGACTCGCGGTACATTCTCAATTCGCGGCACGTTCCCGATAAGATGCTCGGCTTGATCTCAATGATGCATTCGGCAAGATAGTCAAGGTATCACGATAGGTTTTATCTTGATGGTTTAGTCAAAGGAAAATTGTTAAGAAGTGTTTCTGCTTCGTTAATTCCTGTGCTGCACTCCAGAGCATCTGCAATCGACAGTCGTGATCCCATTGACCAAGGTTAGAAATTGTGGCCTTCCGCTAATCGTTGCGATCTTCCGTTAGGTCTTCCAGATTGCAGCCAGGCAAGAATGCGTCTGCGTGTAGAATCGAACCATGGCTTTTCGAGGATCCAGTAACGACGCCAATTCGCGTAAGGGCAAGTCTCCACCGCCAGACGACACTCACGAGGAGGCGGCTTATCTCAAGATGCTGGGCGAGAAGCAGCGTCCGGTCCGCATCAAGTTGATGGACGGAGACATTGTCCGCGGCTGGATTGAGTACTACGACCGGCGTATGGTGCGTCTGACCCGCGAGGGAGCACCCAACCTTTTTATTTTCAAGCACGAGATCGCGTACATTGCCGAGGACACTGCGCGCAAGCCGCGCCCCGACGGCTCTGGTCAGACCAAGAACGGCAACTCCGCAAGTGGTTCGGAATGACGCAGTACCTGCCAGAAGTGGAAGCGATCGCCCAGGAGGCTGGCGCGCTCCTGATGCGTTACTTCGCCAGCCATGTCACCATCGAGTACAAGGGCGACGTTGATCTGGTCACCGAGGCCGATCGCGCGTCAGAGAAGATGATCGTCGAGCGCTTGCGCTCCCGTTGGCCGGAACATGGCATTGTCGGCGAGGAAGGAGCCCGCAGCGATCCCGCGGCCGACTATCGCTGGTACGTCGATCCTCTCGACGGCACTACCAATTTTGCCCACGGCTATCCAGTGTTCTGCATCTCGATCGCGTTGGTACGCAAAGACGAGCAGTTTGAGGTCGGCGTTCTCTACGACCCGACACGCGATGAGATGTTCTCCGCCGAGCGCGGCCAAGGCGCGACGCTGAACGGCAAACCCATTCACGTATCCAAGACTAAGCGCTTAGCGGAATCAATTCTGGGCACTGGTTTTCCCAGTCACAAGCGTCACAAGAATCCCAATATTCACTTCTATCACCAGCTCACGTTGCGCTCGCACGGGGTCCGGCGCGCCGGATCGGCAGCGCTCGACCTGGCGAACGTCGCCAGCGGGCGCTACGACGGTTTCTGGGAGTTCAATCTGAATCCGTGGGACACCGCGGCTGGTGTGCTGTTGGTGCAAGAGGCGGGTGGCCGCGTGACCCGGTTTGACGGATCGCCGTTTCGCCTCGATAGCCGCGAAGTGTTGGCAACGAACGGACTCATTCACCAGGAATTGATGACGAATTTCGAAGAGATCTTCGCGGGCCGTGGGCTGGAAGAGTTGCCGTCTCCAGTGGAATATGCGAAATCGCGCAGCTAGCTTAACGCGCGGGTCGGCTCAGAACCCCTCCCGATGATGACTGTTCCTAATTGAACATTACCGTCCTGTTTCCACAGACGAGCACTCGATTCTCCAGATGACAGCGCACTCCGGTCACGTTCGCAGGAACTCGCACCATCTCAATCTATTACAATGCTGTCAACTCAGCTGCGAGGTGACTATGCATCGCTTCGGTTGCGGCTTATTGCTTTGTTTTGCCTTGCTTTCAACCTACGCACTCGCTCAGGAGAACCGCATCGTCCGGATTGGAGTGGCCACCATGAAGAACTCAGCCAGCCTCTCTGTTCCGGGCACCGTGGAGCGCGATCATCTGGTCGCTGCGTTAAACCAGCTGAAGCCCGACAAGAAACTGCATATCAAGGTTGAAGGTATGCCCCTCGACGGAATAACGCCCGAAGATGTCGGCGCCGAAGCCAAAGACAAAAAGTGCGATTACGTCGTGTACACCACTCTGGTCGAGTTGCGCGGCTCGACCGATCCCGCGATGCCTCGGCCCGGCACCATCGAAACCAATCCGAACGGAGTCTGGAACAATCCCCGGGGACAGGCCGTGGATCCGGAGTATCGCGCCACGGTGGAATACAAGCTGTATCGCGCTGGAGATAACGCGGCGATTGCCGGTGCGCCCTTCTCAACCCAGGAAGCGATGCCAGAGGCGGCGGTGGTTTCGCAGGTAATGGACCGCATCGCCCTGCGGGTGTTTGCTGACGTGAAGAAGGGACCCTCGACGCAGCCGGAATAGGGGGTGCGAAGCATACTTCCTCTTCGGTTGCTAGTTGCTAATTGCTAGTCGCTAGTTGCTTCTTGACCTCTTCGCTCAGCAGTTTTCCGTCCACGCGCGCGTCGCCGAATTTCGCCTTGGCGTTCTTCATCACCGCGCCCATGTCTTTCATAGTCGGCGACCCCATCTCTGCGATGGTGGCACGAACCGTGGCAACGATCTCCTCTTCACCAACCGCCTTGGGCATGTAGCCCTCGATGATTGTTATCTCCTGCGCTTCCTTGGCCGCCAGCTCGGGACGGTTGCCGTTTGTGAACTGCTCGATGGAGTCCTTACGCTGCTTGATCATCGTGGTAAAGACCTGCAACTCTTCTTTGTCATCGAGGTCGGCGCGTTTCTCGATTCGTTTGTTCTGCAGTGCGGCCTTCATCATCCGGAGGGTCGACAGCCGCAGCTCTTCCTTCTTGCGCATGGCGTCAACCATGTCTTTTTGGACTTGCTGAGTCAAGCTCATGGCGTAATTATAGAGTAGTGAGTCACATGGGCCGGTGATACGGAACACACAGCCACTACCCACGTGTGGTGGCCTGTCCAGCCGCGAAAGCCTATGATTAACATGTCGGCGCTCGTGTGCGCCGGCAATCAACCTGTAGAGGTACTTGCCATGCTACGTAAGACACGGCTGTTTACTCCCGGCCCGACCCCTCTTCTTCCGGCCGCTCAAAATGCGATTGCCGCCGCGGACATGCATCACCGCACAGCTGAATTCCGCGAAATTTTCACTCGTACACTTGCTGATCTGAAGACCTTCATCGGCACCAAGAACGACGTTCTCATTCTCGCTTCCTCAGGTAGCGGCGCGATGGAAGCCGCAGTATCGAACCTCACTTCTCCCGGCGAAAAAGTCGTAGTACTCACGGCCGGAAAGTTTGGTGAGCGCTGGCGTGATCTTGCCAAGGCCTTCGCCTGCCAGATCGAACTGGTCGAAGTCCCTTACGGGCAGACCTTCGATCTTCGCGAAATCAAATCCAAGCTCGAGGGTGCCTGCGTGCTCTATATGCAGGCCACCGAGACCTCCACCGGCGCCCGCCACGACGTGAAGGCCATCGCCGCCCTGCTGAAGGGTACCGAAACGCTGTTTGTGGTCGACGCCATCACCGGACTGGGCACCACCCATTTCGAAGTGGACGATTGGGGCATCGACATTCTCATCGGCGGTTCGCAGAAAGCAGTCATGATTCCGCCGGGACTCGCGTATCTGTGCGTGAGCGAGCGTGCCTGGCAACGTATGGAGACTGCCAAGCAGCCGCGCTTCTACTTCGACCTGCGCAAGGAGCGCAAATCGCAGACCAAAGGTGAATCAGCATTTACGCCTGCCGTCGCGCTGATCTGTGGACTAGCCGCCGCACTGGACTACATTCGCAAGTCTGGCGGTGGCAATCTTGCCGATGGTCGTGAGGCCCTCATTCACAATGCGGAAACTTCGGCCGCGATGGTTCGCGCCGGAGTGCAGGCCCTGGGCTTGAAGCTGTTCGCGCCCACTTGTCCTGCAGCCGCCGTCACTGCCGTGTTGGCGCCGGCTGGCGTGGATTCCAGCGCTATCGTGAAAGAGTTTCGTGAGCGCTTTGCCATGGTCGTTGCCAATGGCCAGGGTGAGATGAAGGGCAAACTCTTCCGCATCGCCCATCTCGGTTACTACGACTATCTCGACGCCATCGGCGTCATCGGCGCGCTGGAACATGTGCTGCTCAAAGTGGCACCGTCTCATCACATCGAGTTAGGCGCCGGCGTGCGCGCTGTACAGGAAGTTCTCGCCGGACAATTCGCCGAGGCGGCTACCGTATGAAGATCGTCATCGCTGACAAAATCTCGTCATCGGCTTCCGCCATCTTTGCTGAGCACAAAGATTGGAAAGTCGTCACCACCGACAAAGAAACGCTTGCCCGGCGAACTCGCCACGGCGGATGCCATACTGGTCCGCTCGGCAACGTTCGTAGACGCCGCCATGATGGACAAGGCTCCCAAACTGCGCGTCATCGGCCGCGCGGGCGTAGGCGTCGACAATGTTGATCTCGACGCTGCCACCAAGCGCGGCATCGTGGTAATGAACACCCCCGGCGGCAATGCTGTGGCTGTCGCCGAGCATACCTTCGCCCTCATGCTGGCCCTGGCTCGTCATGTTGTACGCGCCGACTCGACTATGCATGCCGGCAAGTGGGAGAAGAAGACGCTGCAAGGCAGCGAGCTTCGTGGCAAGACTCTCGGCATCGTGGGACTAGGCCGCGTCGGAGTTGAAGTCTCTCGGCGGGCCATTGCTTTCGGCATGAAGGTTGTCGCACACGATCCGTACGTGGCGCCCAGCCTTGCTCAGCAATTGGACATTACCCTGGGATCGCTCGATGAGGTCTTCGCGCAGGCTGACTACATCACGCTGCATGTCGGCCTGACGCCGCAGACCCAGGGCATGATCAACGTTGACTCCATCCGCAAGATGAAGAAGGGCGTGCGCCTGATCAATTGCGCACGTGGCGAGTTGCTGAATGAACCCGCTGTCATCGAAGCCCTGCAGTCGGGACAACTGGGTGGCGCTGCGCTGGATGTTTACAGCAATGAGCCGCTCAAGGACTCTCCCTTGGCTACGCTGCCCAACGTCATTCTGACGCCGCACATCGCGGGTTCCACCCACGAGGCGTCGGAGGCTGTGGGCGTGCAGATCGCGCTGCAGGTCCGCGAGTACTTGCTGAAGGGCGTTATCCAAAATGCCGTGAACGTGCCGTCGATCAGTGAGGAAGAGTACCAGCAGATGCTGCCCTACATCGTGCTTGGCGAGCGGCTGGGTGCGTTTCTGGCGCAATCGGGTGAAGGCGGCGTGGAAGAGATGGGCCTCAGCTACGGCGGCGAGATTGCGGAATGGAAGACTGCGCTCATTCGCAACGCCGCGGTAGCAGGCGCACTAAACCAGATTGCTCATGCCCATGAGAGGGCGAACCTGGTAAATGCGGCGTCGATCGCCGAGGAGCGTGGCATCCGCATCACCGAGCGCAAGAAAACGCGCGAGGCGGGCGGCGCGGCCGATGTGCTTCGCATGACCTTCAAGAAGGGTCAGCAGGAGAACACCGTGGCTGGTTGTGTTCAGGCCGGCGGCTTGCCCAGGCTACTTGAGATCGACGGCATCGAGGTAGAGGCGCCGCTGGAAGGCAACGTAATCTACCTGCGCAATCTCGACGTCCCTGGCGTTGTGGGCCGCGTCGGGACGGTGCTGGGACAGCACAATGTCAACATCGCCAACTTCTCGCTCGGCCGCAGCCGGCAGGGGCAGGAGGCATCGGCAGTTGCAGTAGTGCAGGTGGATGGCGAAATCAGCGACAAGGTGCTCGACGCTTTGCGCAATATCGAGACCATCCTGCTCGCCAAAGCGATTCGCTTTGTTGCACCGCAGCCGAAAGCGGTTTCGGCGTAATCGCCGAATGGTGATTTGCAAAACAAAGCCGCGCCGGAGTTCCATCCGGCGCGGCGATTCTTTCTTCCTTCAGTAAAGCTTAGTGCGCAGCAACCGTCTGTCCCGCGCGGGCAGCGACAGCCAACCGCACCTCAGCGCGCCGCAACGCGTACAGAACTGCGTCATAGTCAAGATCGGCGGCGGCCCGGCGCAAGGCTTCTTCAGCCCGGGCTTTCGCCTCCTGGGCGCGCTTGATGTCAATGTCTTCGGCGCGCTCGGCGGCAGCGGCCAGGATGGTCACCTTGTCCGGCAATACTTCGGCGAAGCCCCACGCAACGGCGAGGTGCTGCATCGTGCTACCCGTCCGATAGCTGATCTCACCAATCTGCAGCTCCGTAATGAGCGGCGCGTGTCCCGGCAGAATGCCAAGCTCCCCGTTTTTCCCCGGTATCTGAACCTGGTCGGTGTCCTCGCGGACGAGCAGCCGGTCGGGAGTCACGATTTGTAAGTGCAGCGTGTCAGCCATGGCAGATTACGCTTGCGCCTTCATCTTCTCGGCCTCTTCCAGCACTTCGTTGATGTCGCCCTTCATGTAAAACGCCTGCTCCGGAACGTCGTCATGCTTGCCGTCCACGATCTCCTGGAAGCTGCGCACCGTGTCGTCGATCTTGACGTAGCGGCCCTTGAGGCCGGTGAACTGCTCGGCCACGAAGAACGGCTGCGAGAGGAACTTCTGTACCTTGCGGGCGCGCGATACCGTGAGCTTCTGGTCTTCGCTAAGCTCGTCGATACCCAGAATGGCGATGATGTCCTGTAGGTCCTTATAGCTCTGCAGCACGCGCTTGACGGCCTGCGCCGTGTTGTAGTGCTGCTCGCCGACGACGCGCGGATCGAGAATACGCGAAGTGGAAGCCAGCGGATCGACGGCCGGATAGATGCCCAGCTCGGAGATCTGGCGCGAAAGCACGGTGGTCGCATCGAGGTGAGCAAAGGTCGTGGCCGGCGCCGGATCGGTCAAATCGTCAGCCGGCACGTAAATGGCCTGCACCGATGTCACCGAACCCTTCTTGGTGGAGGTGATACGCTCCTGCAACTCGCCCATTTCGGTGGCCAGGTTGGGCTGGTATCCCACCGCGGAAGGCATGCGGCCCAGCAACGTGGAGACTTCCGAACCCGCCTGAGTGAAACGGAAAATGTTGTCGATGAACAGCAACGTGTCGGAACCTTCTTCGTCGCGAAAATATTCGGCAACGGTCAGCGCGGTCAACGCCACGCGCAAACGCGCTCCGGGCGGCTCGGTCATCTGGCCGTAGATAAGAGCCGCCTTCGACTTGGCGGGGTCCTTGATGTTGACAACGCCCGACTCCTGCATTTCCAGCCAGAGATCGTTGCCCTCGCGGGTGCGCTCGCCCACACCGGCGAACACCGAAAAGCCGCCATGCTTCAAGGCCACATTGTTGATGAGTTCCATGATGACGACGGTCTTGCCCACACCGGCGCCGCCGAACAAGCCGATCTTGCCGCCCTTCAGGAAGGGCTGGATCAGGTCGATAACCTTCACGCCGGTTTCGAACATCTCCATCTGGGTCGACTGCTCGTCGAATGCTGGCGCCTCACGATGGATAGGCATGCGCTTGTCACATGGCACGGGGCCGAGCTTGTCCACGGGTTCGCCGATGACGTTGAGCACGCGGCCCAGCGTTCCACGGCCAACGGGCACGGTAATGGGGCCGCCCAGGTCGAGCGCCTTCATGCCGCGCACCATGCCTTCGGTAGGCTCCATGGCCACGCAACGGACGCGACCTTCGCCGAGTTGCTGCTCCACTTCGAGGATGACGTTGATGGGCTGGGGAACCTTAAAGCCGTCACTGGTGACGCGCAGCGCCGAATAGATTGGCGGCAACGCCTTCTCGGAGAACTGCACGTCCACAGCAGGACCCGCGATTTGAATAATGTGTCCGATATTTTCTGACATATGAATTCCGCTCTTCGCGATTCGCTTTTGGCCTTTAGCTCTTGGCCATTAGCTCTAAGCAACTGTCTATTTGTAGAAGCAGCGCTTGAAACTAGCCACTATCCACTAATCACTGCTTTACAGCGCTGCCGCGCCACTCACGATCTCGATAATCTCTTTCGTGATCGCGGCCTGGCGCGCCCGGTTCATGGTCAGCGTCAGCGAATCGATCACGTCGTTGGCATTGTTGGTCGCTGAATCCATCGCGGTCATGCGGGCCGCGTTTTCGGCGGCGACTGATTCCAGCAGCGCCTGGAAAAGTTCAATGGTTACATAGCGGGGCAGGATTGCGGCAAACAACTCTTCCGGCGGCTGCTCATAAATGTAGTCAATGGGAGCCGTGCCAAATTTGGCGGCCTCCTGTTCTGCCTCGCTCGGAGGAGGCTCTTGCAGGCTGATTCCCGCAGCCCGGGCTGCCTCTCCCATGCGCTCGCGTTGTTCCACCGTGAACTCTTCGGTCAGGGCTACTTCGCGACGGCCGATCTCGTGCATCGGCAGAATCCGCTGCGCTATCAGGCGTTGCGAGATCACCGACTTGAACTCATTAAAAATGACATAGACGGAGTCAATCTGTTCCTCCGTGTAGGCCTTAATGATGCGTTCCGCGATCTCATTTACCGCTTCGAACTCCACCTTGGCCAGCAGGTTGAGGTGTTCGCCAATAACCTGCACCCGCCCGGCTCGTGGTTCTCCGGCTTTGCCGACGGGATAGCGTCGGCGGAGAAAATCACGCCCTTTTCGACCCATTGCCAAAACATCGATGTTCTGATCCGGAAAGACTTGCAAAAACTTCGTCGCTACCTTCAGCACGTTAGAGTTGAACGCGCCTGCCAAGCCGCGATCGCCCGTCACCAGGACGAGCAGGATATTGCGCTCCGGACGTACCGCCAACAGCGGGTGCCTCGGTAGCCCGGTAACGGGATCGATCAGATCGGCCCGGCTCATGACCGAGGTGAGCACGTTCAGCAACATCTGAGCCATAGGACGGGAGGCGAGCGCACGTTCCTGGGCGCGACGCAGTTTGGCCGCCGAAACCATTTTCATGGCTTTGGTGATCTGCCGCGTGTTTTTCACGCTGCGAATGCGCCGCCGAATGTCGCGTATGTTCGCCATGGTTCCTTAAAGCAGTTCCACACCAGCTGTGCCGGGTGGTGCACGCCTTTACAGGCCGCTGAAAAACTCGCCTATGGGGGCGCGTGTCTTTAGCCAAATGTGTTTTCTCAGCTCTAATCCGTGTTTCGGCTCTCGATTTCGATCTCTGGAAGGACATTACGGAGCCTTCCAGACACACTACTCCCTGCACTTACACCGCCGGAATCAGCTTCACCATACGCACCAGGTTGGCGGCAGTGGCCAGCAGGCGGAAGAACCAGTCCACCTTGTGCTGGCCGCGCAATTTCACCTGCCGCAGAATGCTGTCCAGCTTGCCCCAACCGAAGATCATTTCCACCAGCTTGCGTTTCTTTTGACTAATGGCGAAGCCCGGATGTTGCCGCTCTTGGTCCGTCAGCCAGTTTGGCCACTTCTCGTTGGTCTTATACTCGGCCACGTGCGGAATCACCTTGCGTCGCCGCAGCTCGCTAATGAACTTCTCTTCCTGATAATGCTTGTCCGCCCCCAACGTGATGGCGGCGGTGGTTTCGTTCACCTGCTTGACACTGCGCCCGCGCGCCTCCAGCATGGCCAGCGCCGCCTCGCGCTCGGCCGTCGCGCTGGATTGGGTGGCGCAGGCCGCCACCACCAGCCCGTTGCGGTTTTCGATCAACACATGGGCGAGATAGCTGGGCCGGGCCTCGCCCGTGGTGCTCTTCTTGTACAGCCGCGCCTGCGGATCGGTCTTCGATTCGTGCGTGTCGCGCAACAACTTCCGGCCCCGCGCCCCGGTGCCCTGTGTGGGCGGCGGCTCCTTGGGTTGGAAACTGCGGCGGCTGGCCCAAGCCTCGATCAGCGTGCCATCCACCGTGAAGTGCTCATCACTGAGCAACTGCTGCTCCCCCGCCTGCTTTACCACCTCGGCCAGCAGTCGCTGCGCCACCTCACCCCCCAGCAGGCGATCGCGATTCTTGGTGAACACCGTCGGGTGCCACACCTCATCGTCTGGGTTCAGCCCGACAAACCAGCGGAACAGCAGGTTGTAGTTGAGCTGCTCCATCAGCAGGGTCTCGCTGCGGACCGAATACAGAAGCTGCAACACCAGGGCCCGCAGCAGCCGCTCCGGCGGAATCGAGGGCCGACCGTTGCGCGCATACAGCGCCTCGAAATGCAGCGACATGCGGCGCAAGGCCGTGTCGATCATCGCGCGAATTCGCCGCAAAGGATGGTCCTGCGGAATGCGCTCTTCCGGATTGATGTAGCTGAATACCATGCCTTGTTGCTCGTCGTTGCCTCGCATACTACCTGTGTAGCGCAATCCGGTGTGGAAAGGTGCTACCTTTGCGGATACCGGGCTACTTTTTCAGCGGCCTGTGAAGGCGTGCTCCACCCAATGTGGCGTAGAACCTCCAAAATATTTACGCGCTCGCGGTCGCTACAGCCTGACGCTCGCTGGCGAAACGCTCCTTGAATTCCTTGATGATCTTGGTCAGCGCAGCGCGCAGATCGTCGTCAAGGACTTTCTTCTCCTCGATTGACTTCAACACTCCGGGATTCGTGGTGTCGACGTAGTTGTATAGACCCTTTTCGAACTCGCCCAGTTGATCGACCGGCATGTCGTCGAGCAGGCCTTGGGTTCCGGCGTAGATGATGAGAATCTGTTTTGAGAACGGCAATGGCTGATACTGCCCCTGCTTCAAGATCTCAGTCAGACGCTGTCCACGGGCAAGCTGCGCCTGTGTCGCTTTATCCAGGTCGCTGCCGAACTGCGAGAACGCCGCTAGTTCGCGGTATTGCGCCAGGTCTAATCGCAACGTGCCGGCAACCTGTCGCATGGCCTTGATCTGCGCGTTGCCGCCGACGCGGCTGACTGACAAGCCGACGTTTACGGCGGGCCGCACGCCCGAGTTAAACAGGTCGGTCTCGAGATAAATCTGGCCGTCGGTGATAGAGATGACGTTGGTCGGAATATAGGCGGAAACGTCGCCTGCCTGAGTTTCAATGATGGGGAGGGCCGTCAATGAACCGCCGCCGAGTTCATTGCTAAGTTTCGCGGCGCGCTCCAACAGACGCGAGTGGAGATAGAACACGTCGCCGGGGTAGGCCTCGCGTCCAGGCGGACGGCGCAGCAGCAGCGAGATTTCGCGATACGCGACGGCGTGCTTCGAAAGATCGTCATAAATGCACAGCGCGTGCTTCCCGTTATCGCGAAAGTACTCGCCCATGGCGCAAGCGGCATAGGGCGCGATGTACTGCATAGGAGCGGGATCGGAGGCCGACGCCGAGACCACGATGGTGTATTCCATCGCACCGAAATCTTCCAGTGTCTTCACCACTTGCGCAACCGAGGAGCGCTTCTGCCCGATGGCACAGTAGATACAGATAAGATCGCGCCCCTTGCTGTTGATGATGGTGTCAAGCACGACTGCGGTCTTGCCGGTCTGCCGGTCGCCGATGATGAGCTCGCGTTGACCGCGTCCAATCGGAATCATCGAGTCGATGGCTTTCAATCCCGTGGCCATGGGCTCTTTTACCGGCTGACGGTCGATGACGCCGGGTGCCAGACGCTCAATCGGAATGTACTTGTCGGTATTGACCGGACCTCTGTCGTCGATGGGCACGCCGAGCCCGTTGACCACACGGCCAATCATCGCATCGCCCACCGGCACGCTCATGATGCGGCCAGTGCGCTTTACCTCGTCGCCCTCTTCCACTTCGGTGTATTCGCCGAGCAGCACCACACCGACCTGGTCTTCTTCCAGGTTCATGGCTAGGCCAGCAACGTTGTGCGGGAAGGAGAGAAGCTCGCCCGCCATGACCTTGTCGAGCCCATAGACGCGGGCAATGCCGTCACCAATGGACATGACGGTGCCGACTTCATCGACGGCGATCTTGGTTTCGTAGTTGTCGATCTGCTCGCGGATGAGTTTTGTGATCTCGTCTGCTTTAATCTGCGCCATAGAATTGCGTTTCCAATCTTGCCGGTAAAGAATGTGCCGTCCCTAACGGGACTCGGATTTAATTTGCACTCTACCCAGCACTCCGCCTGCGGCTCCTCCACCCCAATCCGCGCAAAGGCGGCGCGGCTTGGGGACCCCGGCTCTGTGCTGGGCTAAACTCTTTCGCGCCTACGGCGCTCGACTCTGGCCAGTACAATTCGCTGGCAAGCCTCTAGGCGGTACTAAGTTCCTGCTTCATCTTCTCCAACTGGCCGCGCACGGAGCCGTCATAAATCGTGCTGCCCACGCGAACCACAACTCCGCCCAGCAGTTCTGGATCGGACGCGTAGTGGGCGCGAACTTTCTTGCCGGTCAAGCGCTCCAACTGCGATTCCAACTCGCGCTTGCCATCGGTCGAAAGTGGGCGGGCGCTGGAGATTTCCGCCTCCGCCAATCCCAACTGGGAGTTCAATTCGCTGTCAAACTGTTTCGCCACGTCCTCCAACATCGCAATTCGACGATGATCAATCAGCACCGCGACAACATTGCGAATCGGCTTGGCCACACCGATCTGCCGCACGATGGCATCGAGCACAGCGCGTTTCTGCTCCGCCGATACCGCTGGAGATTCCCACACGCGACGCAGTTCGATACTTTCGCGGACCGCATCCACGATAGCAGTCAGTTGCTGTCGGGCGATGTCGGGATCAGTCTTCTGCTCGAAGACAACTTCTACCAGGGCGCGCGCGTATCGACTGGCAATGGCGGCCATAACTTATTTGCCATCCTTTCCCAGTTGGCCCACAAACTCACGCAGCAACGCCTGATCGGTCGTGTCGTCTACTTTGATCTTGCGCGACGCCAGATCAACCGCCAGCGTGGCAGCGTAGGTCTTCAATTCGCGGCGGGCATTGCGCGCGATGGCACCGATCTCGGTCTCAACCCCTTCCAATATCTTGCGCTTGTCTTCCTCCACGGCTTGGCGAATTCGCGCTTCTTCGGCTGCAGCCTCGCTTTCGGCCGACGACTGAATCTCCGCGACCTCAGTGTCCAGCTTCGCCAGTCGACTTTCGATGTCGCTCAAGCGCCTCGCCGCTTCAGCACTTGCGGCCTGCGCCTCGCGTATCCCTTTCTGAATGGCTTGAGTGCGATCGCGGAACATCTTGGGCACCGACGACCGAAAGAGCAGCACGAAGAACAAGACGACGAGGACAAAATTAATGAACCAGTAAACCAGGTAGCTGGCATGGGGACCGAGTCCCACCAGATGCCCCATCCACACTACTGACTTCGAGTACTTGAATTGCGCATTCTCTTCGCCTGCCTCTCCATTAGCGGCGCCAGTCAATTCCTCACCAGTCGCGGTGTCGGGATTCTGGGGTGGCTGCTGCTGAGCGGAGGAAGATTGCTGTTGGGAAGCCGAAGAGGACGACGCAGAGCTGCCGGCAGGCTGCTGCGCGGCGAGCACGCCGAACGAAAAAACTGCGAACACCAAAGCCAAGGCCGCGCCGAGGATTACTCGCTTCATCACGGCTGACCGCCAATCGCGGGAGCCACGTCGGCAGGCCGTAAAATCGTGCGAATGATCTCCGCCGCGAGTCTCTCGGTTTCCCCTTGCAATCCCGCCCGCGCTGCGGCCATGTCGTGCTCAATGGCGGCATGCGCCTCGCGAACTTGCTGCTGGGCCCGAGTGCGCGCTTCTAGAATTGCCTCGGCGCGAGCTTGTTGCGCCCTCTGCCGCCGTGCTTCTTGCGCTTTGAAGATGGCCAGGCGCGCCTCCCGCAGGCTCTGCTCGTATTCCTGGGCCTTGGCTTCGGCGGCGGCGATATCGGCGCGTGCTCTCACGAAGGCGCCCTCGGTGCGCTCACGTCGCTCCTCGAGGATACGCTTCAGCGGCTTGTGCAGCAGCACACTGTAGATGGCGTACAACGACAGCAGAATTACGATGGTCGGGATGGCTCCGAGCAGTAATTCCCCTACTTGTTTGAGAGTCTGGTCCATTCCTTGTTCGTGAGTGCCTACTGCTGAAGACGCACTGAGGGCGCTAAGGCGACAACTGGAACTATTGAAACTAACAGAGCTTGAGCCTCGATGTCAACGAAGCAGCAGAAGCGGTGGTGTCCTAATTTCAGCGCCTGCGAAATGTCGCGTTTTCGCTAATTGGGCAGGCTTGGTCGTCGGTATCGTTGTGCTCTTCGCACACATTTGTGGTTGCCTTCTCGTGATCCAGAACGAGTTGAGAGCAAAAAGTCGTCCAATGTCGGCAATGGAAAATGTCCTCATAGTCAATCCGCCCATGAATGTAAAGAACCACAGCGCCGTCGGTAAACATCTTGAGGTACGATTTCTTGCCGATTTCCTTGGCTTCAACGGAGAGGGATTCGCTAGTGTCAAACGAGTCCAAGATAGGCTGAAACGGCTCTATTTTACGGAAATACTCGGCATTGGGTGCGATAAGGGCCCGGCTTATGAAGACACCTTTGACCCTGTTTTTATCTCCCTCTTCAGTCGCATAGTTGGGTTTAATTCCCTCAGGGGTGGCATCCCACCGCGCGATCATTACGACATTTTTAGCTGGCGTTTTCCCTGTGTTTTTGAGAGCGACTTCGACATCAAATTCCTTGCTAATATCCAACTTTGGGGTCGTAGAAATCCTCTCGGTGGCTACCCAAGCCCTTTGATCAAGTCGCATAGCCTGCTGGGTGGCCTCCAATCCATGTTTAGCGTTGTCGGCAGCAGCTTGCAGTTGATCTACGGCGTCCGACATTCTGCCGTTGATATCCTCAGCGGTGTCCGAGAATTGCTGGGCCGCGTCGGCTTGATTGCTAGAAGCGTTGGCTTGCGCTCTGGCATAGTTGACCAATTTGTCGGTTTGAGTTCCGCCAGAAATCATTTCGTAAAGCTGTCCAGCGAATACGATTCCGGTAACAATCGAAATGGCTACAGCAGCCCATGTCAGCCGTACCATGGACCGCTCAAAAGCGGACATCCGACTTTCTATGTTCTGTTCGGCGGTTTGGAGTTGCTGTCCGGTTGCTGGTTGTGCTGGAGGGGGGTTTTCGCCAGCATTGGCCGAAACGATCTTGCCACTGCCGGGATGATTATTGTCGGGATTGCCGCTGTCATTCATGGCGCGTTTGTTCTAATTGTGGGAACTAGCGAAATTGTAACACAAAAACCCTTGACAGCCTACTATTTGTGTAATACAGTAATAAACATGGCAAACGTACTCAATACCGACAAGCAAATCGCGATAATCGGCGCATTGGCTGAAGGCTCTAGCATTCGCTCAATCGAGCGCATCACAGGCGTTCACCGCGATACGATCATGCGGCTTGGCGTGAAGGTTGGGCAGGGATGTACCGCTCTAATGGATGCTAAGATGCGCGATTTGCCTTGCACTCGCTTGGAGCTAGACGAAATCTGGGGCTTCGTGGGGAAAAAAGATAAGAACGTCCGCTTGAATGAACCTCGGCCAGTCGGCAATGTCTGGACGTTCTGTGCGATTGATGCGGAAACCAAGCTCGTACCGGCGTTCAAGGTTGGTGACCGCGACAATGCCACCGCAAAAGCGTTTGTGAGCGACATTGCAAGCAGGATGCGCAATCGAGTGCAAATTTCCACCGATGGCCTAAGAGCCTATGTGGAAGCCGTAGAGAGTGCCTTCGGTTCGGAAGTGGATTATGCGCAGATCGTGAAAACTTACGGACACGAAGAAGTGAGCGACAACCGTCGCTACAGTGCCCCTGAGTTCGTTTCTTCCGAGAAGAAAGTCATTGCGGGGAACCCAGACGAAAGGCTGATCTCCACCAGTTACGTTGAGCGGTTGAACGCTACGACTCGCCTTCACATGCGTCGCCTGACTCGCCTAACGTTAGCATTCAGCAAGAAACGCGAAAACTTTGAAGCAGCGGTCGGCCTACACTTCGCGTACTACAACTTCGTGAATCGTCACAACACGCTGCGCTGCACTCCTGCGATGGCAGCAGGGGTCGAGAAGAGCTTCTGGACTGTCGGAGATTTGCTTGAGGCAGCAGCATGAGCTACCTCGGAGAGTTACGCGAGGCTATACGGAAGCTGCATGGGGCAGAGGCTATGCACGTTGAAAGCGTTCCCGTGAAAGAGGTGTTTCGCGGCCAAACTGTTTGGGAAGGCGTAGTCGAGGTATTCGAGCTACACGGTCATCCAACTGCTACCAAGGTGTATGCGTGGTCTCACGATACGGACGACCCTAACCACCCAAAGAAGCATGTCACCGTCCTGCATATTCCGCCTGTTATGTCGGCGGCAATGGCAGTGCGAGCGGCGATTGCCGAGGAGTTCAGAAGTGGCGAACCAGAAGAAGCGTAAACCCGGACGCCCCAAACTACCCAAGGGTGAAGCCAAAGGCAAGATCATGCCCGTTCGTCTTGCGGCAGATCGCATCAAGGCAGTCGAGGTAGCGGCAAAGGCAAACAAGCAGACGGTTTCAGATTGGGTGCGTAGCACGATTGATGCCGCACTCGGGGCATGAGATGGGCAAATTAGGACACTACCGCAGAAGCTGCGAACCATCAAGCTTGCAAAAAACTGAGGTTCAGACCACGTCAACAATGATGAGCGTAATATCATCCTCCTGGCTTACAGAGGCGGCCTGCCACTTTCGCAGTTCAGACAGCAGTTGCTGCGACAGTTCCGCGGCGGGCTGCAAGCGGTTCTCGCGCACCACACGCTCCAGCTCTCGATCACCAAAGGCTTCACCGGCAGAATTCTCCGGTTCGGTTACGCCGTCGGTGTAAAGCAGCAAGCGGTCGAATGCTTCCAGCGCCACGGCGCACACCGGGTAATCAGAATCAGGTTTGATTCCGAACAACAGCCCATTGCTCTCGATACGCCGCAACTCGCCGCTGCTGTTTCGCCAGCAGAGCAACGGCGGATGCCCCGCGGCGGAGTACAGCAGCTTGCGGTCCTCGCTGTCGATCCAGACGTAAGCCGCAGAAGCAAGTTGGCCGTGCGCCTCGTTAGACAGGATACGATTCAATCCGGCCAGCACCAGCGCAGGGTCATGGGCATGGACGGCGACGGATTGCATTGCCACTTTGATCATTGAAGACACCAGCGCCGCCGGGATGCCATGCCCGGAGACGTCTGCCACCAGGATGCCCAGATGGTTGTTGTGGTCTGTCTGGACGAATTGGTAGAAATCGCCCGCGACCGCGGTCATAGGATGGTAAGCAGCGGCAATCCGGAGATTCGTGACTTCGGGAACGCCGGCCGGAAGAATGGAAGACTGAATCTGCCGGGCCGTCTCCAGTTCGGTCTCGATGGAGAGCAGACGGCGCTCGTTAGTGAAGATCATTTCTAACGCAACGTACCCCAGGGACAACAGCAGAGCTATAAAGCCCAGCGAGCTGACCAGAGGAAGCGTGTGGTAATTCAGCACGCTCGACAAGTTGGTGTACAGCGCCTCCACAGCAAAAATGAGCGTACCGACGGCCAGGACGCGGTGATTCCCGATAACCAGAAACTTGGAAGCAAACTTCGGGACCAGCACGACAGCCAGCAGTACGAGCATGCCTAAGACGGCAAGCAGATGGTTGTAGAACATCCATCTGTCAGCGACGCCAGTCCGAATGAACGTGCCAATGCCAGCGGCAGCAATTGCCAGCCCCACGAAGATTTCCAGCTGAATAAAAGACCTGAGGCTACCGAGGATCAGCTCCCGCCACGCAAGCAAAGCGGAAACCAGGAGCAGGTACGTGATCGCTGTACTGATGTAAGGGATGGCTGGGTTGAGCCAGTGCGGCAGAGCCGCCAAAATGGCGGGCGTTTGGACCAGCGTCTGAAGACCAAACATCCCGCTGAAGATTCCCCACCACACCAGGATGCGAACGTCTCTGCGCCAACGGATCGCTGCGATCGCGCACGCCGCCGCTCCGATGGACAAGAAAACGGTTCCCAGGACTATGTCCGCTACTTGGGCGCGGAGTGTTGCCAGAACCGCATCTGCCGTATTCATGCTATTACCTAAGGTCCAGTCGGTGTCCCCGTCCGGATGCCTACCCGTTCGCTTTGAGACTATACGTCACTCATATACGCGGAGGTACCCCACACCTTGTCGCCGGCCGATGCGAGGGCGCCCCGTTCTAGGCTGGTTCTGGCTAGGGCTGGCCGTTAAGAGTTTCGTAACCTTACTCGAGGTTTCAGTCCCACGCGCTCGCGCCTTACTGCAAGGATTGCCCCTGCTCGACGACGAGTTTGTAGGCAACGTAATACTTGTAGATATTGCTGACGTACTGGACAGTCACTGGCCCAACGTCCCGGGCAACCAGCAGTTCGACATTCTCAAACCACTTGTTCGGATCGAGTCCCTGTGCCGGCGCTCGCTTACGCAGCTCCGCAATGCGATTCGGCCCCGCGTTGTAAGCAGCGAAGGTGAAAAGCAAACGGTTCATCGGATCGATCTTTGGATCGTTGAAATACGTATCCGCAATAGTTTTGAGGACTTTTACCCCAGCATGAATGTTGTTCTCCGCACTCAATACGTTAGGGATGCTGATTGGAGGTGCAGCAGCGGTTGACGGCTTCACCTGCATAATCCCTACCGCGCCGGTCGGACCTCTCGCCGATTGTTCCAGCTGCGACTCCTGGTACCCCTGGGCCACAACCATCAGGTAGTCAAAGCCATACTGCGATGAGTACTTCTTAAAGAAATCAACCGTCGCTTCGAACTTCTTGATTTCGGTCGCAGTGGTTGGATTCTTCACCCACTGGTTATTCTCTAGATATCGCCGCAGCAGAGTGTTTCCAAATGACGTCCCGACGGCGCGCGTCTTAACAAACTCGTCCACCAGTTGTTTCAGCTTAGGATTGTTCTTGCGCATCGCCCATGCCAGATCTCCGTCGTCGGCGATGACGAGTTTCGATTGCGCAGTAATGTTCGGAAACACACTGGCCCACAGCTTGGCACGCTCATTGAGAGTAACCGTCGCTGGAAGTATGCCGGCATTCACCATTTCCAGCAGATCTTCATCTATCAAGTTCGGGTCAGCTTTCTGGATCAGGATCGTCGGCTTGCCCTGTCTCCTCAATGAGTCATTTACCTTCTCCAGGTTCTCGTAGTAGGTAGTGAGGGGATTAACGAAGACCTTCTTCCCGCCCAAATCCTCCAGCGATGAGAGCGGGCCGAAATCCTTTCCCGTAACGACGATCTGTTTCACACCCGTTTGTATCGGGATCGAAAAGGCGACCTGCTGCTCGCGGGCGGAGGTTTCCACCAGGCCGTACGCAATCAGATCGCCCACGCCCTGGGTGAGAGCGGACTCAAGCTGATCCGGACGGACGGGAATAAACGTAACCTCGACATGCTGGCCCCGGGGCAGCTTCTCATTCACGAACTGCTGGAAGCCTTGCAGCGCCTCGTAATAGATGCCCTCCGGCTTTCCGTTAATGTAGAAGAAGCCCGATCGGCTGTATAGGACGAGAGCTCGAATATTGCCGCGCTTCACCATCGAATCGAAGTCGTCGGTGTGGCGCTCGAATGTCAGGGGCAATCCGGTATCAGGGGACGGGGGCCCAGTCTTTTCCGGCGATGCGGCAGGCGTATGCGCTGGCTGAGCTTGGGCCGCAGCACGAGTTCGGACGCAAACAACCGATAGCAGAAGGCACAGCAACGGAACCAGCCACTCGCGCCGTGAAGCGGTGTCTGTCGACACAGGCCATCCTCCTGGTAGGTATGCGACCTAACTCCTGCGTTTTACTCAGTGAGTTCTACTCGGAATGATAACTGAATCGCTGATTTGGCCCCGGGTAGCGGGTGTCCCAACTTTTCCCTCCGCGACTGTCCGTCATCCTCAAAATCACACCGCCCGTGCAGTAAGACTCACGATTGCCCCGTACCAGCTGTTGCTAGGGAGACTCTGATTAAGCTCTCCCTTTCCACAGGAGTATAGGTTAAAGTCACGCCAGCATGAAACAGAGGACACTGGCGATGATGACTGGCTTTGAGCGGTACAGCAAGAAGACCAAGCGCGCATTGTTTCTGGAAGAGATGGAGCAGGTGGTGCCGTGGCGCAAGTTGTGTGCGCTGATCGAGCCCTGTTATCCCAAAGCCGGCAACGGGCGGCCGCCGGTAGGGGTGGAGCGGATGCTGCGGATTTATTTCTTGCAGCAGTGGTTCAACCTGTCGGACCCGGCGGTGGAAGAGGCGCTGTACGACTCGGTGGTGCTGCGGCAGTTCGTGGGCATTGATCTGGGGCAGGAGCCGGTGCCCGACGAGACCACGGTGTGCAAGTTTCGCCACTTACTGGAAGAGCACAAGCTGGGCGGAGAGATGCTGGAGAGGGTGAACGTGCACTTGCAGGAGAAGGGAGTGCGCATCACGACGGGTACGATTGTGGACGCCACCATCATTCATGCGCCCAGCTCGACCAAGAACCGCGAGGAGAAGCGCGATCCGGAGATGCATCAGACGAAGAAGGGGAAGCAGTGGTATTTCGGGATGAAGGCGCATGTAGGCGTAGACAGCAAGACCAAGATCATCCACTCGGCCGTAGTGACGGCGGCCAATGTGGCCGATGCCAAGGTGCTGCCGGAGTTGCTGCACGGAGAGGAGACGCGGGTGTGGGGCGATCAGGGCTATGTCGGGCAGACCGACGCCATCCATGAAGCAGCGCCGCGGGCCCGGGACTGCACCCATCGCCGGTATCGCTATAAAGACCGCATCGACGAAGTGGAGCGGGCCAAGAACCGGACCAAGTCGAGCGTGCGCTCCAAAGTGGAGCATGTGTTCCAAATTCTCAAACTGAAGTTTGGCTTCGTGAAGGTACGCTACCGAGGACTGCAGAAGAACGCCAATCGATTGTTTGCCAGCTGCGCCTTGGTGAACCTGTTTCTGGTTCGCAAGAAGCTGCTGCGCTTGGCGGCAGTATAGGCCACGGAAAGTAGATCTTCTGCGCAGGTTGCGTGATTGGAAGCGACAGAATACGCCCTCAACAACTGGTTTCACGATTCGGAATCGACAAGTTGGTGATGCACTGCCTCAGAAGCAGTGCTTATTCAGAGTTTCCCTAGGGCTGGAAGCCCACGCTTTGCCACAGGGGAGCGCTCTGGTAGAGCACTCCATTGGCGACGACGGAGCGAACGCTGCGGATGTTGTGAATATTCTCCAGCGGGTTGGCGTCGAGAATGCCAAGGTCGGCGCGCTTGCCTGCCTCAATGCTGCCGCTGTCACGGTCAACCTTCATGGCGCGAGCGGGCATGATAGTTGCCGCTTGCAGCGCTTCCATCGGAGTGAAGCCCGCTTGCACGTACAACTCGAGCTCGCGATAGAGCGAGTATCCCGGCACGGTCTGGTCGGTTCCGGCGACGATACGCACTCCGGCGCGATGCAGCGCGCCGATGAGCGCCAATTCTTTTTGCGTCAGCTTTTGAGCGTCGGCAGCAAGGTCCGGCGGCAAGCCTCCGTTGACCAGTTGCGCGCGCAGCTCGGGCGCAACGTGGTCGATGCCGGGTTCCATTTTGTCGGCAGGTACGTTGGCGGGACGGTTCTCAAATTCCATCAGCGCCATGGTGGGATCGATTACCGTGTTGTGTTCCTTCAGAAATGCGACCGCCTTTTTACCCTGCTTGGAATTGACGTCGAGCGAGGCCATCATTTTCAGACGGTTGGGCCGTTTCAGCTTCGTTAGATCAACCTTCGCGGGCAGGAGCATGTCGAGAATGTAGTGAATATGGTTGATTTGGTCCATGCCGTCGTTTACGCCGTCATACGCGGTCATGCCGTTGGGGATGTGACCGGTGACGGTCATGCCGAGTTGGTGGGCATCGGCGCAGACAGCTCTGACATTGTCAGACTTCATCGAGCTATAGATCTTGATCTGCTGAAAACCGGCATCGTGATAACGCTTGACCCACATCTCGGCGTCGGCCGGCGAGTTCACGCGGTCAATGCCAATGGCGTATGGGCCATCGCCGTCAACAATGCCGGCCAGCAGCATGTGCGGCCCGAGTGCGTTACCACTGTTGACCGCATCGCGCACCGCCGTGATGAAGTCGAACTCATTGCCCACATCGCGCACTGTAGTGACCCCGACGGCGAGATAGATCGGTCCCCACTCCACTTGCTCGTAGTGCGCGTGCATGTCCCACAAACCGGGAATGATGTACTTGCCTGTGACATCAATGCGCTGTGCATCGGGCGGAATTGGTGTCTTGTCGCCGGGGCCAGCGGCAAGAATCTTTCCGTCGCGGGTGACAACGGTGGCGTTGACGATGGGCGCGGCGCCGGTCCCGTCGATCAGAGTCGCGCCGGTGAAGGCAAAGGTTCCGGTGCGGCGCCCTGGCATTTGTTTGCTCAGCTCGGTGAGCGCCGCCATTTCGTCGCGCGCGGCACTGGCCACAAATTTCGCCAGAGCGGGCTCGTACTCCTCGCGGACCGCCTCGAAGTGATCGAACTCAGCGTCGGTGGAGACCAATGCAGCCAGGTTGTTGTCGCTGTCCATCCATAGCGTTTCCAGACCCCAGATCAAACCGCGGATGCTGTAACGCTCGACTTGCAGGCTGTAGCCATCGAGGGCGACGGTTTCAGCACCCCGATCTTGAATCTGGACCTCACCGGACGGAAGAGTCGCTAACCGCGCCGGCGAGCCGTGCGCGCGCCAGTAGCGGATGAGCGCCATCTGCATCGCGACCGGGGCGTATCCGGCGATGGTGAAGAAACTTTGCGGCGCAGCGACGGTGCGCGTGTCGTTTCTCTGACGGATGGTCGCCTGCGCGCCGCTGATCTCCACGTCGGTATCGATGGTAGAGACGCGCGAGGTACTGCCCTTGATGACGAAGCTCTGCGGCGTGTAGTTGGCGGCCGCTCGCAGGGTGGCGGTCAAAGGGACCTTGGTACCGCGATCAGTGAACTCGAAATTGGACTTCAGTGTGACAGTGTCACCATTACGGGTGATGGTGTAAGTCTCTTCGCCAATGGGTTGCTCAAACTTGTGCAGCCGAAAGCGGCCGGCGTCAGCGGAGATAGCAGGAGCGGCGGTTTGTGAGAGCACGGCAGCGGCCGAAAGCGCGACAAACAAGAGAAGTCCGGTAACACGGTTGGCAGAAAAGAATAGCGAGAACATAAGGAGAGATTGTATTCGCCGCAGAAGCCGCCGTCGAAAAGGCTAAAGCGCTGTAGGAAAACTAGCCATAAGACGCTCGAGGTTCTCGCCTGCTTTTCCTCACAATCCACAGCGATCCACATAGCTGCACCGAGATGGGGCGTTGAATCGCCGGCATTGCCGGACTACAGTCCAAAGAGTATGGCGCTGGAGGTTCGAGAGTCGCGAGAGCGATGCGTCAGTTTGCCTTGCCCCTGCGGAAATGGGAACAGCGAAAAATGTGTTGCCACACGGTCCGCCTCAGAAGCGGCAACGTCTTGGACGTTAACCCGGCGAAAACTGGAAAGCCGGGTTCCGATTGGCTTCCTTGATTGCGGCCGAAAAAAATGTAAAATAATACAAGATCTTGTGTTATCTGCTTGACATCCACAAGATGTCGGGATTACTGTTCGCGAAAGTGGTTCGCCGAAGCGGTTTTTTGGCAGGGTTCCTCCCCCAGATCCAAGGCGGCAGAGGTGACCGCCGTGGCATGCAGTTGGGCCCAGGGTTTCTTGGCGATCCCTCCTTTTCAGCGGCAGGTGTTCGGCAGGTAGCAGCGAATTAGGGCAGGGCTCTCCGCCAAGGTTGCGAGAGAGAAGCTTCTGGTAGAAGTGGGGCCGACGAAGTCATCGCCAAGACGATGGCGTCAGCGTTGTTCCTTTCCAAGTCAATGCGGCACTCCAGCGCGAGAGGTTGAGCGCGTGAGCTGCCGGTTCGGAATCCGCCACAGGATTTTCTCTTGGGCGGCACGCTGTTTTGCGGTGGCGCCGGACGAAGATCAACCCGGGGGCTTCTTTCCTGTCGATGATACGCAGACAGGCGAAGAGGCCCCCACAACCTTTGCAGCGGCAAAAAATCGGGGTCGAAGGGCTGCACAGTTTTGTCTTAACTAGGCCATTTAACGGGAGTGCGGTATGAGTGCAATTACGAATGTGAAGCTAACAATCCCTGATTGGGTGCAAGAAGTGCTGTCAGATTATGACGGCCGGACCAGCCCTCATAATGAAGTGCAGATCGCAGATGCGCTCGATGCTGCCCGCAAGGACAAGGGAAATCTGAGCGACGAAGACTGGAAGGGGTTCTTGGCGGTGAGATCGGGCTTCATGTTCATCGAACGGCCAGATGAAGATAGTGTATGGGGCACATATTTTGCTCCAATGGCAGTCTTTACAAAGGACGACGGCAAAGAGTTGCGAGTGCCAGACGTCGAAGAACTCGACGCAGATACTGTTACGTCGTGGGAGCAAGGTGCAAAATCCGCCAGTAACCCGCTGATGCGTGCTCGGTACGCCGACCTGGTTTGGGACTTGGACAGAGTCATAACCAAACGACGCAGACAATATCAGTATGCGCAGATGGCAATTGACGCTTACCTAACCGCCGCCGAACGGCAGTTGTACACGATGGACATTGAGGGATTCGGCTGGTTAAGGCGAGCACTGAACCTATCTCTCAGCATTGACGACAGAGAGCGGCAAAAGCAAGTGGTAGATTCAATTTTTGCGCTTTATGACAAGGTGGTCAACCCTCATCACATCGGCGTTTGGGCTTTCCCCTTCGACTGCCTTTATGACAAGAAGGGTCTACTGACGTCCGAACAGGAAACCCGTCTCATCGCGGACCTAGAAACTATGCTGGAGAGGACCTCCGGCAAAGA
Organism: uncultured Acidobacteriaceae bacterium; assembly: GCA_963720135.1. Taxonomy (GTDB): domain Bacteria; phylum Acidobacteriota; class Terriglobia; order Terriglobales; family Acidobacteriaceae; genus Bog-257. Next base: position 9,519 of record CAVREJ010000013.1, on the reverse strand, counting down.
AAGAGCGGAAGAGTTTGATCCATTTGGCGCTCAGGCTGCGGCAGAGCGGCTAGCCCGCCACTACAACCGACAGAACGACAAGTCAAATGTTCAGCGAGTAATAAGAAGCTACGGACAGGCATTCGAAAAGATATCGAAAGATGCCAGCCCAATGCTTGCAATGGCTTGGCTTCAACCGGTTGTAGAAAGATACGAACAGGAGGGATTGAAGGAAGAAGCCGAACGGCTCCAGAACACGTCGGCAGAGAAGGGGCGGAATATCGCGGACGACCTGAAGACTATCTCAGTGAAGACTGAAGTTAAGCGAGAGGACGTCGACAGGTTAGTTGAACATCTGATTGGAAGGGCTGACATAGTGAAGTCCCTGTGCCGCGTCGGCGAATATTTCATTCCCAAAGTAGATGATGCGAGACAGTTCCTAGAGAGAATGAAAACCGAGACTCCGCTCTTGAGCATGATTCCGGTCGTCACGGTACAAGGCGACGGCCGTCCCACTGCGAAAATTGATTCGCTGGACGAAGATGCTGAGGGCAGGTTGCACGCACAACTAGCGCAAAGTATAGGTTTTTGCCAGCCTTTTCTCACATACACGCTGGAAAAGCTGCGGGAAAAATACACGCCGAGCGTCGACGATATTCTCGATACCTTGTGCAGATCACCGTTGTTTATTGAGAGTGGACGGGAACTGCTTCAAGAGGGTTTACTTGCTTACCAGCAAGGGGATTATATAAAGGCAATACCTGTCCTTGTCCCGCAGGTCGAGCAAACGCTCCGCAACCTTCTGGCGCTGCTGAGAATTCCAACCGCGAAGACTGTAAGAGGGCACCCGGGAATAATGGATGTCAAGAACATGAATGACGTCCTCAGTGATGAAAGGGCTAAGCAAGCGTTGACTGAGAATCTCTGGAGATATTTGGCCGTGCTCTACGTTGACCGTAGAGGACTCAATCTCAGAAACAATTTGGCACACGGACTTGTCGGCGCGGGAGCATTTAACAGAAATACTGCAGACTTGGTGTTTCATAGTCTTCTGGCACTGAGCCTTATGCGTGCGACAGAAAAGGAACAAGAAACGAAAAGCTGATTGAGAATCACACAACTATTGGATTTCCTAGCGAGAGAAAACTCATCCCTTCAGGAGCAAGCTAATGGCCGAAACAACCACCAACCCAACCACCGCCAATCCGCCATCCATCGCGACCGGTGAATCCACCACCACCGCTTCTGCTTCCAAGAAGCGCGCCCCGGGCTTGAGCTTCAGGCGCTTCTTCACCAAGGCCGGCGTCTCGCCTTACGACGAGCTCGAGTGGGAGCTACGCCTCGCGCAGATCACCGACTCGCACGGTGGCATCATCTTCGAGCAAAAGGACGTCGAGGTCCCCAAGGACTGGTCGATGACGGCGACCAACATTGTCGCCAGCAAATATCTGCACGGCCAGCTCGACACGCCCGAGCGCGAGACCGGCGTCCGCGCGCTAGTGACCCGCGTCGCCGAAACCATTCGCGACTGGGGCATCAAGGGCGGATACTTCCGCAGCGACGATGACGCGGCCATCTTCCACGATGAGCTTGCGCACCTGCTGTTGCAGCAGAAGGCGGCCTTCAATTCGCCAGTATGGTTCAACGTCGGCTGCGATCGCATCGAGCCCAACTCCGACGCGCAGAATTGGCACTGGAATCCGCAGACGCAGCGCGTGGAATACGGCGCGGTCGGCTACAAGAATCCGCAGTGCTCCGCGTGCTTCATCAACTCGGTGCACGATTCGCTCGACAGCATCCTGACGCTCGCCAAGACCGAGGGCATGCTGTTCAAGTGGGGATCAGGCACCGGGACGAACCTGTCTCCATTGCGTTCGTCCACGGAAGGGCTCTCCGGCGGCGGCACGGCCAGCGGTCCGCTCAGCTTCATGAAGGGCTTTGACGCCTTCGCCGGCGTCATCAAGAGCGGCGGCAAGACGCGTCGCGCCGCCAAGATGGTCATCCTCAACATCGACCATCCCGACGTGGTTGACTTCATCGAGTGCAAGCAGAAGGAGGAAGCCAAGGCTTGGGCGCTGGTCGAAGCCGGATACGACGGCAGCGGTCCCGACAGCGAGGCCTACTCGTCTATCTTCTTCCAGAACGCCAACAACTCGGTGCGCGTGACCGACGACTTCATGTACGCGGTGCTGCGCGATGGCGACTTCAGCACACGCTCGGTGAAAGACGGCCATCCGGTCGCAGACCTTCAAGGCGCGCGAGCTGCTGCGCAGAATTTCCGACGCCACCTGGCACTGCGGCGATCCCGGCATGCAGTACGACACCACGGTCAACCGCTGGCACACCTCGAAGAACACAGCGCGCATCAACGCTTCGAACCCGTGCAGCGAGTACATGTTCCTCGACGACTCGGCCTGCAACCTGGCCAGCCTGAACCTGATGAAGTTCGCGCCCAACGGCGTCTTCGACGTGGAGGCCTACCGTTACGCGTGCGCCGTCATGATCACCGCTCAGGAAATTCTGGTGGACAACAGCGGCTATCCGACGGAGGCGATCGGCAAGAACTCGCACGACTATCGTCCGCTGGGACTCGGCTACGCCAACCTGGGCGCGCTGCTGATGGCCGCGGGCCTGCCCTACGACTCCGATGCCGGACGCGATTATGCCGCCTGCGTGACTGCCATCATGTGCGGCGAAGCGTATCTGCAGTCGTCGAAGATCGCCGAGCTGTGCCAGCCGCTCGCGCCGGCCACTCAACAAACCTCTGTCATCCTGAGCGAGCGGAGCGAGTCGAAGGACCCCTATCCCCGCGACGATGCGGGTGCTTTCGCTGATAGCCGACAGCTGACAGCTGACAGCTTCCCCGGCGCTGCTTGTCCCGGCTGGTACATCAATCGCGAGCCATTCCTCGATGTCATCCGCATGCATCGCGCATCGGTGAACAACATCGACAAGACCCACGTTCCGCCTGCGCTGTTCGAAGCCAGCAAGAACACGTGGGACGAAGCCCTGAAGCACGGCGAGAAGTTCGGCTATCGCAACGCGCAGGTCACGGTGCTGGCGCCCACGGGCACCATCGGTTTCATGATGGACTGCGACACCACCGGCATCGAGCCCGACCTGGCGCTGGTGAAGTACAAGAAGCTGGTCGGCGGCGGCATGATCAAGATCGTGAACAACACCGTTCCGGCGGCGCTGTTCAAGCTGGGCTACACGGCTGACCAGACCAACGCCATCGTCAGCTACATCGACGCCACCGGCACCATCGAGGGCGCGCCCGCGGTCAAGGAAGAGCACCTGCCGGTCTTCGACTGCTCGTTCAAGCCGTCGAAGGGCACGCGCACCATTCACTATCTCGGACATCTGCGCATGATGGCCGCCACCCAGCCGTTCATCTCGGGCGCAATCTCCAAGACCATCAACATGCCCGAGAACGCCACGGTGGACGACATCACCGAAGCCTACATCCAGGCGTGGAAGCTGGGGCTGAAGGCGGTCGCCATCTATCGCGATGGATCGAAGAAGGCGCAGCCGCTCAGCTCGATGGGATCGGCCACGGCGAAATCGAAGAAGGGCGACGTTCGCTCGTCCGCCGTCGGAAGCTAGGTGGAAGATACCGCTGCTCCCCCGCGCGCCATGCGCCATCGCCTGCCCGACGAGCGCTTCTCCGTAACCCACAAGTTCAACGTGGGCGGACACGAAGGCTACCTCACCGTGGGCCTCTACAAAAATGGACATGCCGGGTGAGTTGTTCATCACCATGGCGAAGGAGGGCTCGACCGTCAGCGGCCTGATGGACAGCTTCGCCTGCGCCACATCCATCGCGCTGCAGCACGGCGTGCCGCTCAAGCTGATGTGCGAGAAGTTCGCGCACACCCGCTTCGAGCCCAGCGGCTGGAGCACCAATCCTGAAATCGGCTACGCCAAGTCCATCATGGATTACATCTTCCGCTGGCTGCAGCTGCGGTTCCTCACCGGCCAGCAGCAGGCCTTGTTCGATTTCCTGCGTCCCGAATACATGGGCGGTCCTCCGGTGGGCACGCCGGATGAGAATGGATCGAGCTACAGTGACCCTCCAAGTGGGCAAGAACCGTTCGCCAGTATGGCTGATGAAACAAGATTGCCTGGTGGCGCTGTGACGGGGCACCATCATGCGGCCGACGCACTAAAGAGGCTAATTGACATGGGCGACGCGCCCGTTTGTTCCGTTTGCGGGGCCATCATGACACGTAACGGGAGCTGCTTCCGTTGTAATGAGTGCGGCTCGACTAGCGGATGCTCGTAGGCAAGTTTTCTGTGGTAGAAGCGGGGCTCGTCAGTAATGGCGGGCCCGTTGGAACAAAACTGAAGCGGTCACAGTTGTGATCAAAGGAAGATCCCCGAGGTAGGTTAGGCTAGGCCACCCCGCCGTACTTCCCGTCGCACAATCTTGAATCCGCAACACCTGATTCGAACCGGGAGGTACGAATGGCAGCATCAGCAGTTTTTCTGGAAAAACCGGAAACCCAAATAGAGGACCTATTGGAGCGCATTTGCAGCAAGCTCCAAATATCGCCTACACAGCATAATTCTGCCGAACAGCGCTACCATGCGATCGGAGATTGGTTGGCCGCGGAGGGAAGTGCGCTGAAGCCTTTGGAGCCCCAGATCTACCCACAAGGCTCCATCCGCATCGGGACAACCGTCAAGCCGACCGCGTCGCTGGAGTACGACATCGATCTAGTGTGTCAGTTTGAGGTGAACCCGCTCGCTTTTCCCGACCCGACACTTCTTCTCCGTGCCGTCGAGAAGCGACTGTGCGAGCATGAAACGTACCGCACGATGGTCGAGCCCAAAAACCGGTGCGTCCGCGTCTCGTACGAGAATTTGTTCCACTTGGACATCCTGCCAGCGTGCCCGGATCGATATTCGGGTGGCACGTGCGTCGTCGTCCCGGACCGCAAGGTGCAACGCTGGAAGGCCAGCAACCCCAAAGGCTTCGCATCCTGGTTCTTGCGCAGGTGCGAGTCTCACAAGACGATGTTCTTGGAAAAAGCTGAGCCTGTTCCGGTCCGCGAAGACAGCGACGAGAAGGCACCGTTGAAATTGGTAGTGCAGCTGCTAAAGCGTGCGCGCGACGTGGCATTTGCTGGGGACTGTGATTCGGCGCCTCCATCGATCGTGCTCACGACACTTGCAGCTTTGCACTACAACGGAGAAAAAAGTACAGGTGAGGCACTGTCGAATATCCTGCAGCGCATCGTGGATTCGATCCCGAGCGACCGACGGCTGGTAGTCGTCAATCCGATGAACCCGCAGGAAGATTTTAGCGAGCGCTGGAGTGATCACAGATTGTACATGACCTTCGTTCGCTTCATCTCGGGTCTGCAGCGGTCGTGGCAGAGCCTGCGTCTTGCGCGGGGAATCCCAAATGTAGCGATCCAGCTCCAGCGGCTCTTCGGTGAGCAACTAGCCAAGTCTGTTATTAAGGAGCAAGCGGAGTCCGTGACCAAAATGCGGGATAACGGAAGCCTGGGTCTACGGAGGGGCAGTGGAATCTTGTCGGGCTTGACTCCCGCAGCTATCCCCGTCCCGAAGAACGTCTTTTATGGCGGGGAAGAATAGTTACTTCCGCAGGAACACGCTCACGTTCGGGCAGCAAGTTTGCTCAATGGCGGGCCTGTTTCCGGCGTACAAGGCGCGACTAGGCAAGGACCGCGTCTCCTTCACCGCGGAGATCAGCCCTTTCGGGTGTGCGGAGACATACCTCGTGCGGATCGATTACAAGATGCGCACGAGGCCCTCTATTCGGGTTTTGAAGCCGCCGTTGTGTAGTATCTCGGCGGGCACTCCCATCCCACACATGTTCTCCGATGGCAGCTTGTGTCTGCATATTCCGGGCCAGTGGCAGTCGGATATGACTATTGCGGAGTACATCGTCCCGTGGATTGCAGAGTGGCTTCTTTACTACGAAGTGTGGCTAGCCACAGGTGAGTGGCTCGGTGGTGGTGCAGAGCACGAGCGCAAGATCAAGAAGTGAAGGTGCAGTTGTTTCGAATTCTTTCGATCGACGGCGGCGGTATCAAGGGTGTTTTCCCAGCCTCTTTCCTTGCCGCTTTACAATCCGACCTTCCTAATCCCATCGCCGATTACTTCGACCTCATCGCCGGAACTTCAACCGGAGGGATTATCGCTATTGGACTTGGGCTTGGCCTGAGCGCTCAGGAACTATTGGAGTTCTACAAGTCCGAAGGTCCCGCGATATTCCCACCCAGCGCTGCGGCTGGGTGGATACGCCATTGGTTTGTTTCAAAGTATCATCCCGAACCTTTGCGGGACGCACTCAACAAAGCCATCGGCGGGAAAATTCTCGGCGACTCTAAGCATCGTCTGATAATCCCTGCACTTAATGCCGCCACCGGTGAAATATACATATACAAGACTCGGCACCACGCAAAACTAGAAACCGATTGGAAAATTCCCGCAGTGGAAGTGGCCCTTGCAACAAGTGCCGCGCCAACGTATTTTCCTATACATCGCTCCACCATTAACGTACCGTTCATTGACGGTGGAATCTGGGCCAACAATCCCACTGGTCTAGCCGTGGTGGAGGCCGTCACACTGTTAGAGCAGGCACCTTCTCAACTTCGCGTCCTCAGTTTGGGTTGCACTTACTGTCCTGTCGATTTCCGCCCAAAGTCGGGAGGAAAATTCGGGTGGGCACGCAAGGCCGTAGAGGCGGCAATGAGTGGACAGTCCGGTGGATCGATGGGGACGGCGTACATGATCGCAGGGCATCCCAGTGTGGTGAGAGTCGACCCGGCGGTTCGGAAGGGCTTTGCGGAACTTGATAAGGCTCGCGCTATTCCCGACTTGGAGGGATTAGGTTACAGCGAAGCGCGACAACGGCGGACTGAACTCAAGCCGGTTTTCTTCGTGGAGCCTGCACAAAAATTCAAACCTGTTCCGTAGGGCGGGGTCCGGAGCCCCACTCATTCCTGCCTTTGGAATAAGTGGGAATCGATTCCGCCTACAGCACTCGTCTCGTAAGAATTGACTGTCGATTTCCCACACATTCGAAAACCGCGAATGTGTGGGGCACCGGGTGGAGCGGTGAGTGGGTTGTTTGCGAAACCCTGCATCCAGCCGAACTCAAGCAAAGGCGGCTTGGGGGCCAGCAGCATCTGGCTCTTGGGAGATTGTGGTTACCTTCGTTCTGCGGAATGCGTTTTCTCCTCGGCCCTGCTTCGATCCACAAAATAGAATGGTGGCGCTGGAGTCAGACTCCAGCGCTGCACATGCCCGTCTGCGCTATATAGGGTGATTATTTACTTGACTCGACCACGCTTCTAGCCTATAGTTTTGCTTGTGGAGAGCAAGACCATGAGCGAACCGAAGAGCCTTCAAGAAGCAGTCGTTTACTTCTCGAATGCCGATAACTGCATCGACTACTTGGCCGTCCGCCGCTGGCCTGCTGGCGTCGTCTGCCCAACCTGCGGGTCGGATAAAGCGAAGTTCAGCGAGAAGCGCCGCACTTGGACTTGCAACAAGCATCATTCTAGGCGTGAGTTCTCTATCAAGGTCGGCAGTCTTTGCGAGGATTCCGCCATCGGCTTGGATAAATGGCTTACCGCGATATGGTTGCTCTCCAATTGCAAGAATGGAATCAGTAGCTGCGAACTGGCCCGCGATCTGGATGTCACCCAAAAGACCGCATGGTTCATGCTGCATCGGATTCGTTTGGCTTTGCAGGATGAAACCTTCGGCAAGCTTGACGGTCATGTCGAAGTTGACGAAACCTTCATCGGCGGCAAGGCCCGCAACATGCACTTGGATGTTAAGCAGCGCCGCATCACTGGTACTGGCGGACACGATAAGACCGCAGTTATGGGAATCTTGGAGCGTGGCGGATACGTTCGGGCGCAAGTAGTTCCTAGCCGCAAGAAGGGTGTTCTGCAGGCGGAAGTGAAGAAGCATGTCGAAGCTGGCGCAGCACTCTATACTGACTTTCTGCTTGTCCTATGATGGCCTGGCGTCCGAGTACGCTCACAAGGTTGTTGACCATGCGGAGCGCTATGTTGACGGTCAGGTTCATACCAATGGCCTTGAGAACTTCTGGAGCCTGCTCAAGCGCGGCATCTCTGGCAGCTATGTTAGCGTCGAACCATTCCATCTGTTTCGTTACCTTGACGAGCAGGTGTTCCGTTACAACAATCGTGCGACCAAAAAGCGCATGATTACCGATGCAGACCGTTTCAGCATGGCCGTATCCAAGATTTTCGGTAAGCGGTTGACCTTCGCCTCGCTCACCGGAAAGCTATGCGAAACGGCCTTTTAACCCTTACCGGAAGAAGCGCGGGAAGCGGGCGAAGTCTTAGTCCGCTTTTTCTTTGCCTGCTTGCGGCGGTGCTGATATTCCTTCTCTCGTTTGACGATTTCGTCATGGGGAACTGCAAATATTTTGCGCACCAGCATGTCGAACTTTGTAAACTCTTCCGAATGCTTCATAGGTCGATTGTTTCCCAGTTAAAGTCGCCGCGCTCGATCAACCAGCGCATCATGCTTTCTTGCGCCGACAACATCTGGTTATCTTTCAACTCCTCAAAACCTGTCCGATCTTCCCATCCGGACTCTGCCATGAGGCGCAGTAATTCTTTGCGGTCAAGCAACCGTATCTGTGGTGAAGGAATTGTGTACATTTTCAGGATTTGTCGTAAGCCCCAGCGCATCGCATCGTTCGGCCTCTTAATCCTGTTCTCAAATTCGTGGCACAGTTCATAAGCAAACAAATCAGCGGCCTGCAGCGGACACAGCTCTCCCGGCGTACTAGAAGCATAGGAGCCCATCCTTGAGCGCAAGTCGCAGTCAAGAGTTACGTGCTTCTTAATTGCCTGCCATAATTTTTCCGCTCCGCCATCAATATTGGTTCCATACTCCTCATTAAACGCGTAAACCATCGCAACCTTTTCTGATGGCTCCTCGAACACGGCCTCTATCGCCGCGCCCCTCGTACACGTTTGAAAGCAGATATAGTACGGCCCCCTGTAGTGACTTTGTTGTTTCGGAGTAAGGCTTTCAAAGTCCCGCAGCGAAACAGCAGCCCCAATAGGAGTGGCCTTGGTCTCCCTAATGATTTCTATGAGTCTTCCAAAAAGCAGCCTTCGCTTGTCTTCTTTCCCCTTCCATGATTTGAATTGGCCGACACTGTGAGCAAAGTCCTTCATGTGAAACGGTTCGGATAGCTGCGCGTTTCGGAGGGTATCATTCCACTGGTCCTCGAAATTGGCCCACGCGCCAGCGGGGGCAACAAACCCCGCCATTCCAGCAAAGCTGAGTTGCGGGTCGTCGGCGTGACCCGTCTCGTCAAAGTAGGCTGTGAGCATCAACATGAATTTCTTTCGACTCGCGGCGGAGTGAATCGCGGATGCAAGATGCATGACAGGGCTGTAGTCGCTCATCGCGCACCCCCGCACCGTGCTTCATTTGCCCGGCCACCCTCATCTTCCCCCCTCGCGCTGGTCGAGTCAAGTAAATAATCACCCTATATTGGCCATGTATTTT
>CAVREJ010000012.1:0-265743 GCA_963720135.1 uncultured Acidobacteriaceae bacterium | reverse complement strand
GCCACACTTCGCCGAGCTTGCTCTCTGCGTACGGGGCCCTCTTTCGTGAGATTCGTCGACCTAAATGCCGTGGAGGCCGAACCCCATCGAACGACCTGGGCCGGCCCAACGCGGAATCAGCGGACCAACCGACCCGCGTCGCTGGCCCGCCTCGGGCAACTCGCGGCCCAACTTGGTCTTTCGCCCAACCGCTGAGCGCGCGCTCAGGCACGATGCCGCCCTCGAGGCGAGTCACCGGAAATGGCTCGAGCTGGCCGAGGACGCGGAGGTCGTGCCGACCCCGGCCGCTCCCGCCAGCGCGAACGGCACGCCTCGCTCGAGTCGCTCTCGAAAGTAAAAAAGCCGGCCGCCATAAGTCGAGCCGCCCCTGCGCGCGGATCGCGCCAGCAAACGTGTCCGCCCACAGCAAGGATACCCGGCGATCACACGGTGACCTGCCGTATCGACGATTTTGATCAACCCCTCTTCTGCGAGTAGCTTCAGTTCGGGGCTAACATTGGGGGTCTGCATATCAAGTGTTTTGCGATTTCCTGTACGCCCAGAACTCCGTTAGCTGCAAGATAAACTTGAGCGCGCCGCTTACTCCTCTTGAAAATCTTCTTTATCGACGCGAAGTGTTCTTCTGCGTCGGCGCGAAGGGCAAAAGCTGTTGTTTGTTCCAGCGAATCCACCTTATGCTCGATTTTGCTAAGACGGTTCAGGATTTGCTGATCACAATCGAGATGTGTCGCAACAGTCTTAGCCACCTACATAACCTTCTTTGAACGCGCGCGGTCTCTTTTGTTTCGTGCGTGCCTACGTCGCGCCTTGGCCAGTGTAGGATACTATAGGGGTTTCTTTTTGCGGGAACCGCTAGCGCCGCTTTTGTTGCGACGGGAAACGCGGACTGAGACCGCATTCGGTCTGAGTCCCTACTACAGGGCCGATAAACGCTGGGCCGTAGCCGAGTGCCGTTAGAACATCGATTTGAGCGTCAGTATCTCTTCCGACCGTTGCGGCAAAACCAATGAGGAGGTCCAGTTTCTGTGCGATTTCCCGCAGCAGTTCGTGCTCTACGGAACTCATGCGCCCCTCCTCCCCGGTTTTTTCCGCTGTCTAGATAGCTCCACGCGTACTGTATTCGCTGTCGTTCCCAGAATTTTGGCAATAAGGCTGGGGGTCAGTCCCGCACGCGCGAGAACGGCACACCTGTCGCGCAGGGTTTTTCCCTTCTCGCTTGCCACGATGGCGAGCAACCGTACGATGACATCCAGTTGATGCGCTGTTTGCTCAGGGTCGCGCGTCATTGTTTCTTCGGAATCTTTCGTGCCGGTCGGTGCTTGCGGCTGGCAACTACTGCCGTAACGTAATTCAGCGGTTTGTTCACGATCCACGCAGTCTCGGATGCGGAAGCCCCTGCCGCCAAAAGACGATCAATTTTCCTATTCGTCGCGATGCTGTCTGATGGAGCAGTATCGAGTTGCAGGCTAATCAGGATATCGATACGTCTCAAGAGGGCAGCTCTAAATCTCTGACTCTCATCCATGCGCGTTGCTCTACTAATGTCCGGTATCAACGAAATCCTCTGCCAGACAAGCAACTCATGACGGATGGATTAGGCAATAAATCGAAGAGGGAGCCGAGTACTTCTGAGTAAGAATGCCCCCAGCCTGTCCGCGTTCGTCTTATGCACAGCGGAGGGGGGCAGTCATCGAACGATCGCAGCGGACTTTGACCGTGAGCCTCATCGACGACAATCTCTTCTCCGCACGTCCCGGTGAAGCTTCGGACGCCTATGCTTTGTGTGTCAGAGCTTGAACCTGGCCCCGCATTTGGCACATCGTTTCGTGCGCTGTGTCGCGCGCCGCCGCATCATCGACCCAAGGCGAGTTCACGCTATCCGGTCGTTACGATTCCCGGTTGAGCTGCTGTTTCCAATGCGTGCGCCGAGGAGGACCGTCACAATGTCTTTCGGAGAAAAGACCCAGACCTCGGGTTCTAGCCCCTCAGAGCCGTTAGCCGAAAACGGCTTCTCTCGGTCCCGTGAGATTTCCATTAACTTTGGGCTCCCCCATGGCTATGAGTAGCGTCTCTGGATCGAGAATCACAAGGTTTTTGAAGACGTGCTTCGCGCTGCTAAAGAGGATGCCCGAGTACCCCGCCTGTCGCGCGGCGTCTGCCACGAATCGAGGCACGATGTATTCAGGCTGACGAGTTTCTGCCTGGACAGGCGACGTAAGATGGTCGCTGAAGATCAACGCGATCGCAAGAAATGGTGCATCGGTGGGGCCTTCGTTGCCATCGACGAACCCGCGAACTCCGTCCGCATCCCAGGCTCTCAGGTCGAGAACATTCTCCAACCGCTCGATCCACCATTCTTGAACCCAGGCAAAAGCGTCATCTTTCGCGATCACCTTAGTGATCGCAGCATGTGGATCGCTAGCCAAATACCAATGAGCCTTGCTGCTGTGATTAAAGCGCCCATCTGGTATCCAGACTTCGTTGGGGTTGGGCGGCCGCAAATCGCGCGTATGGAGTAGCGCCGCGCGTCCTTGGCGCGTCGTGCTCGAAACCAAGACTCTCGGTCACCGGCGCTCTGGGAAATCGGGGCATTTCGCGGAGGATCTTCCTACCGACCGGATGCGCCGATCCCAGGTACGGATAGTCTTGAATATGGCGCGAAAAATCGAAGAGGCGCGCCCCGTAAGAAGGCGCTCTCCTTCGCCCGCACCCGTTCCTCGTGTTCGATCTCGTACTCGTGGCGTATGCCCATATCGCGCCCGGATCGACGGAAGAACCACAATTCGGGCAATCCACTCCCTTTACGACCTCAGCATGAAGATTGTACGGGACACCAAGGGATCGAAGCAGCTCGTCCATCTCGATACGAGCGCCGAAAATCCAGACAGGGTCGCCGTCTTCCCAAGGCTGACAGTTGAAGCAATATCGCAATTCTCTCAAAACCTGCGCCTGGAATCGCTCGATCCTTCCCATGCCCGTATTTTACATCGCAACGCAGGGGCGATCGACGGTAGGCGGGGCAGCGGCTCCTCCGGCTGCGGAGAGCGGTCGTGGCTTTACGATAGATGGAAGCCATGAACGACGAGCGAAGCCCTGATGCATGAGTACCGTACCTGCATCAAGTCCCTCCCGACAACACGCAGAGCTGCTCCGGGCTCATCTCCGGGCTGAACAGTTCCGCCATCGCGATCAACGCGGGAGGAAGGTAATGAGAAACCTTGATCGAGGATACCAGCGCATCGGGCTGGTGCTCGGCCCACTGATCACGTGGACTCTGGCCAACATGCCGAATCCCGACTACGGCGGCCATACGCTCATCGAGCATCACGGCGGGATTGATTGGGAGGGCTGGGTTGCAATGAGCATTTTCGCAGTGATCTGCGCGGTCGTCATCGCGGTGATCACGTGGGCGATCCTATGGGTACCAACCGGGCTGGGCATCTGGATCAAACGCGGATTCGAAGACGGAAGGTAGCATGGCGACAGGAATACTGGCTACGATCTAACGCGGCTCCCAGCACGCCGATCAGCGGACGCTGGTCGGCGGGCCAGCCACGAGGGAGTCACGAAACTGCGCCTCCCCCAGCAGGTGGGAGAACCTTGTCCTAGGCTGGCGAACTCGTTTTCGGCTTTAAGTTTTTCGACCAGGAAATCCACCCACGCTTGAGTGTAGCCGTAATCGTTGTGCATCTTGTCGTAGATGCAATATCTATAGTCAGTTTGCTCTGGGTTGGAATTCCCGCCTCTTGCCTGCATGCGTGGTGGCGTCGGCGCGGGTAAGGTGGCGCGCCAGCGCCAGCATGAGAGCGAAGGTGTGCTCGGCGACCGCAACGGCATTGCCGCCGGGCGTGTTCATGACCACGATGCCGCGCTTGGTGGCGGCGTCGAGATCGACGTTGTCGACGCCCACACCGGCGCGTCCGATGACGCGCAGCTTGGGCGCCTTGTCCATCATGGCGGCGTCGACGAACGTCGCAGAGCGCACCAGAATGGCGTCTGCATTAGCCAGTTCCCCAGCGAGCGCTTCTTTGTCGGGAGAAACGACGGTCCAGTCGCTATGCTCAGCAAAGACTTTGAGTGTGGAGGGAGAGCCTTTGTCTGCAATTACGATTTTCATACTCTCACCGCCTCTGCGAACTGCTCGGCAAAGGTTTCCTGCACCGCGCGCACGCCGGCGCCGAGTTCGAAGCGGTGCGACGGCGCCACCTTCGCCAGCACCTGTTCCAGCGCGCCAATCACGCCGATGGCGTCGAGGTAGTCGTAGTAGCCGAGGTGCGCGATGCGGAAGAGCTTGCCCTTCATCTCGCCCTGGCCGTTGGCGACGACCATGGCAAAACGCTCGCGGAACTCCTTCACGATGGCGCTCGAATCGACGCCGGCGGGCGCCAGCATCGCGGTAACGGCGGCCGCGGGACAGGTTGGCGCGAACAGCTTCAGACCCAGCGCCTTTGCTCCGGCGCGTACCATCGCGGCCGAAGTCTCCGCGTTGTGGATGAGTGCATCGCGTCCGTCAGCCAGGTTGCCGTTGCCGGAGCGGCGAATGTAGTCGAGCGCCGCCGCCAGCCCGCAGATCAGCGCAACGGCCGGCGTAAACGCCGACTCGCCCTTGGCCTGCGACTTGCGCTCCTTGCGCAGGTCGAAGTAATAGCGCGGCTTCTTGGTCTCTTCCATGCGCTGCCAGGCGCGCTCGCTCACGCTGAGGTAGGCCAGCCCGGGTGGAATCATCACGGCCTTCTGCGAGCCGCCGATGAGGATGTCGATGCCCCAGCCGTCCACATCAAAGTCGGTGGTGCCGAGGCCGGTGATCGCGTCCACCACGAACAGCGTGTCGGTGCCCTTCAGCAGCGAGGCCACGCCCTTCACGTCATGACGCGCGCCGGTCGAGGTCTCGGTCGCCTGCATGTAGAGCACGCGCGCGCCGTCGATCTTCGACTTGCACTTCGCGCAGGTCGAAGGTCTCGCCGTAGGGAGCGCTACCAGTTCCACCTGGCATCCAAAGGCCTTGGCGAGGTCGCGCCAGCGCTCGCCGAATTTGCCGGCGCTCAGCACGACAACTTTGTCGCCGGGCGAAGTCAGGTTCGACACTGAGGCTTCCATCGCTCCGCTGCCGGAGGCAGCGAGGATGAGCACATCGTTTTGCGTGCCGATGAAGGTCTTCAGATCGGCCAGCGTTCGGGTGAAGATTTCACGGAATTCCGCCGTCCGGTGATGCATATCAGCAGCAGCGATTGCATTCTGGGCTGCGGGAAGTAGAGGAGTAGGACCGGGAGTAAAAAGACGCGTCTTACGTAGCATGGATAACCACCTTTACTTGTAAGTTCCGGCGATAGCAAGCGCCGGATAAAACTATAAACCCGATTGCGCTCGGGTAGTGCGGGCCTTCAGGCCCGCGATAGCACAACCTTTGAAACTCTTGGGGCTTTAGCCCCGGCTTTGGCAGCAATGTTGCCGGGCTAAAGCCCGGCTTCTTTCGTAAGGGTTCGCGAGCACGCGGCGCTGAAGCGCCGCTCTACCCGAACTCACTTCAACTCCGGCCTGACCTATAATTGCGCCATGAGCCTGACCGAGCAAGTGCAGAAAGACCTGGTTGACGCCATGCGCAAGAAAGAAGAGCTGCGGCTCTCCACGCTGCGTATGATGAAGGCCGCGCTGCAAAACAAACAAATCGAGAAGCGCGGCGCGCTCGAGGAGAAAGAAGAGCTGCAAGTGTTCAGCACCATGATCAAGCAGCGCAAAGACTCCATCGAGCAGTTCGAAAAAGGCAACCGCCCCGAGCTGGCTAAAAAAGAAGCCGAAGAAATCGCCATCATCGAAGCCTACATGCCCAAGGCTCGTCGGCGAAGAAGAAGTCGTCGCCGCCGTGCGCGCCACCATCGCCGAAATGGGCTCTCCCACAATGAAGGACATGGGCGCCGTGATGAAGAACGTCATGGCAAAATTCGCCGGCGCGCGCGTCGATGGCAAACTGGTCAGCGAGACGGTGAAGAAGGAACTGGCGGGGAAGTCCATTCTTTCTCCTTATAGGGTTGGTTAGCCTCAGATGAAACAGAGCGGCCCTTAATTAAGGGCCGCTCGTCTTGTTGGGTGTTTGACTACTGGCCTTCGTGCGCCTTCATCATTTCAGTGATTTTGGCTTTGATGGCCGAGAGGTTGAAGCTCGCCGGGTCCTGCATGGGAGGATAATCGATGGCCGTCATCGCCAGTTTACCGACCTCTTGTTGCACAAGCACGAAGCGCCAGAACTCGCGCGCAAAGAAGTCATTCATATAACCCCCTCCAAGATCGTTCAGGCTTTCGCCCCGGATGGATGGGGTACGCTCAAAGGGATCCTGCCGGAGGTTCACAATCGACGGCATGTCGGTGGTGACCTTTTCGCCCGGCCAGCCCCATGGCTGCTGGATGAACTGGAACTTGAAATCATCGATGCGAAGGGCGCCCAGGTGGGGGCCAGCGAAGTAGAAGAGTTCATGGCGCACGGACGGTCCTTTGCCCTCAAGGAGTGCCATCTGGTTGTAGCCGTCGAGGTGGTTCTTGTAGGTGCGGTCTCCGAGTTTCACGCCCTTTAGTAGTTGTTCGGTGATGTTGGGATTGCCGGCAGCGGCTGAGAGCGTGGGTAACCAGTCGAGGCCGGAGAAGATGCCGTTCTCAACCGAGCCTGGCTTGACGTGTCCCGGCCAGCGGATAATCGCAGGTACACGGAAGCCGCCTTCGAAGCTGGTGCCTTTGGTGGCTTTGAAGGGCGTCATGCCGCCGTCCGGCCAGGTAAACACTTCGGCGCCATTATCCGTGGTAAAAATGACGATGGTGTTGTCAGCCTCACCGATATCGTCAAGGTGCTTGAGGATTTCGCCGATGCAATCGTCCATCTGGGCCATGCCGGCCTCTTCGATGTTGTAGTTGTTGGTGGCGTTCATCATCGCCTGGTACTTGGGTGGGATGTAGCTGAAGACGTGCATGCGGGTGGTGTTGTGCCAGATGAAGAAGGGCTTGCCATCTTGCTTGGCCTTGTCCATGAAGCCGTTGGTGTTCTGGACCAGCACTTCGTCGAAGGTCTCCATGTCGTACTTGGCCGGTTTGCCCTTCTGCCAGTTCTGCACGTCGGTCATGTTCGGGAATGGCGGCAACGGGCCCTCATCCACAATCTTCTGTTTGCCTATGGGTCCCCATCGTGGCTGGGAGGTTGTGTCGTCGGTGTCGGTAGCCCAACAATGCGTCAGATTGCGTGGGCCGGTTTTGTCGATCCAATCCTGCGGGTAGTCGAACCAGTAGGGGTCTGACATTGCGTCGAGGTGGTAGAGGTAGCCAAAGAATTCGTCGAAGCCGTGCACGCACGGGAGGAATTTGTTGAGGTCGCCGAGATGGTTCTTGCCGAATTGGCCGGTTTCATAGCCCAGCGACTTGAGGACGGTGGCGAGGGTGACGGCCTGCGCCGGCAAACCCACGTCAGCTCCCGCTTGGCCCACGGTTGTCATACCCGTCCGGAGAGGAATTTCGCCGGTGATGAAATTGGCACGTCCTGCCGTGCAGCTTGCCTCTGCGTAGTAATCGGTGAACATCATGCCCTGGGCGGCAAGCTTGTCGAGGTTTGGCGTCTTGCCAGACATGATTCCACGGTGGTAAGCGCCGATGTTGAACCAACCTACATCGTCGCCCATGATGACGAGAATGTTAGGCGGCTTCGCGTTGTTCGCTTGCGCGTGTGCGGTCACGTTACTGCTCGCGAGAAAGCTCGAGACAGCCAGCGCTCCAAATGCAAATTTTCGAACACCTGCACCAAAGTCCATACTCGTTGCTCCTTACTCGGTAGCTCAGTTATCTCCGCAGCGGAGGGGAAATGAAAGCGGGTCCTGGGCGAAACCCACAGGAAAGAGCCAGCGAAAATCACACACAGCCGGCCCCAACGAAGCTTTTATTGATCCTAGGAAGGGTAAGTCCCCCGGCGATCCTCAAGCTACTGGCAAAATTGCTAGCTAGCAGCACTCTTTTTGCGGGATGGAAAGTTGACCAATCGCCTTCGGGAGGCTGATCTCCTCGACTGTTCGCTGTGGCAAAATGCCGATGGTTGACCTTCCGGCGGGTATTGACATCTATTAGTGATCGGCGTGCAATCATTCGTCCGGTATTCATGGAGACAACAAGTGGCTATTCATAAGAAAGCTTCTCTTCCCCACACGCCAGCCAAGACCCAGCAGCAGTTGAGTGGCCAGCAAGTTCGCGAGACCAGGATCATCGCCGACCTGCGGATCATGCACTCGATGGTGAGCCAGCTTTACCATCACATGTGTGATCTGCACCAACGGTACACCGAGCCAGAGATCCTCCGTTATGCCGACCAGCAGCTTCTGGCCGTTGATATCAAGCGTAACGACGAGACCTATCAGTTCTTCGTCGGCTTGTCGGAACAACGCAGAAAGCTGGGATGAGTTTGGCTGGGGTGACTAAGTGTGCGTTCGTCGGCTACACGGCAATCGTCATATTCTCTTTCGTCATGCCCATGCAAGCGGCGCAACCTTCCACTCAGGTTCTGGACGCAGGTTGGGAGTTCCGCGCACTCAATGCCAACGATCATCCCGAAGTTAGTTCCTGGCACGCGGCGCAGGTGCCGGGCGTAGTACAAACCGACCTGCTGGCCGCCAAGCTCATCGCCGATCCCTTCTACGGCGACAACGAAGCCCGGCTGCAATGGATAGGCCTAACCGATTGGGAATACCGTACAACCTTTCAGGTCGATGCCTCCGTGCTTGCGCACGAGCGTGTGGATCTTGTCTTCGACGGGCTCGATACTTTCGCGGAAGTTTTTCTGAATGATCAGTCGGTCCTGCGCGCGGACAACATGTTTCGTAGCTGGCGAGTCGCCGCAAAAGCGTTCCTGAAGCCCGGCCCTAATACGTTACGCATCGTATTCCAGTCGCCCATTACCTCGATGATCCCCAAGGTCAGGGCACTGCCCTATCCGTTGCCGTCTATTTCAACGGTGAATGCCGGCAACGAAGAGAATGTTGCCACCGCTCCTTACACTCGAAAAGCAGCTTATCAGTACGGCTGGGATTGGGGACCGCGCTTTGTAACCATCGGCATCTGGAAGCCAGTACGGTTGGA
The DNA here is from genome assembly GCA_963720135.1 of uncultured Acidobacteriaceae bacterium. Taxonomy (GTDB): domain Bacteria; phylum Acidobacteriota; class Terriglobia; order Terriglobales; family Acidobacteriaceae; genus Bog-257. Next base: position 256,644 of record CAVREJ010000012.1, on the reverse strand, counting down.
GACGTGGGACGCGGCGCGCATCGCAAATTTTCACATCCAGCAAATGCGGGTCACCCCTGACCTGGCAATACTGGCGGCTGAGTTCGAGATTGAATCCAGCCAGTCCCTAGCGACAACCCTTACCGTCCGCAGCGCCGACCCTTCCGGCAGCTGGACCACGGTTGCAACCCAGACGGTCCAGCTTGAGGTTGGAACAAACCATAGTTCCATTCCAGTGCGGATTGTAGGACCGAAGCTGTGGTATCCCACAGGCTACGGCCCGCAGGACCTCTATCGTTTCTCTGCAACAGTGCGCGTCGGCAAGGAAGTCATCGCCACCGCGGGGCTAAAAACCGGTCTGCGTTCGGTTGAACTGCGCCGCACATCGGATACCTGGGGCAAGAGCTTCACCTTCGTGATCAACGGCGTTCCCGTCTTCGCCAAAGGCGCAAATGTAATTCCTTTCGACAGCTTCCCCAGCCGCGTGACGCCTGAAAGACATCGCCAAATTCTGCAGGCTGCACGCGACGCCAACATGAACATGGTTCGCGAATGGGGCGGCGGCATCTACGAGTCGGACGACTTTTACGAGATCTGCGACGAGCTGGGGCTGATGGTATGGCAGGAATTCGCCTTCGGCGGCGACATGGTGCCCGGCGATCCTGCCTTTCAAGAGAACGTGCGCGAGGAAGCCACGCAGCAGGTCAAACGATTACGCGATCATCCCAGTATTGTATTGTGGTGCGGCAACAACGAAATCGAAGCAGGCTGGGACAACTGGGCTGACCGCATCGCCTACCGTCTGAGTATTCCTCCGCTGCAAAGTGAACGCGTGTGGCAAGACTATGTGGTTATGTTTCACGACATCGTCAAGTCGGTGGTCACGCAATATGCCGTCCCTGTTCCCTACTGGCCCAGTTCGCCCAGCGCAAACTTCGAGGCGCCCGCCGACTCGCGGGCCAGCGACTATGGCGATATGCACTACTGGGGCGTGTGGCATGCGCTCGAGCCTATCGAGAACTACAACCTGCAAAACCCGCGTTTCATGTCAGAGTTCGGCTTCCAGTCATTTCCAGAGATGCGCACCATTCTCACTTTCGCCCAACCAAGCGACCTCGCCATCGATTCCGTGGTGATGCAATCTCATCAAAAGAACCACGGGGGCAACGAGCGCATCCTCACCTACATGTTGCGGGATTATCCCGAGCCGCTGAATTTTGCGTCGTTTGTATATCTCAGCCAGGTGCTGCAGGCGGAAGCGATCAAGGTGGGCGCCGAACATCTGCGACGAAACCGGCCGCGCGTGATGGGTTCGCTTTACTGGCAATTGAACGACTGCTGGCCGGTGGCGTCGTGGTCCAGCATCGACTATTACGGACGCTGGAAGGCCCTGCAGTACTACGCCCGGCGCTTCTATAACGATCTGCTTATCTCGCCCTTCCTCCATGACGGAGTAGTCGATGTGTACGTGGTGTCGGACCGGCTGCAGCCGGTCAACGGTCAAGTCCGGACGCGCTTGCTCGATTTCAGTGGCAAAATCTTGCTCGATAAGACACAAGACATCCAGGTCCCCGCTCAGTCAAGTGCTATCTATTTCAGCGTCAGCACGAAAGATCTGCCGGGCGCAACTGGTCCCGATCAGGTCTTCTTTGAATTTGATTTCATCGTTGGAGGACAGACGGTCTCGCGCAACCTAGTATTCCTTGACACCATGCGTAATCTTGACCTTCCGACGAAGCCGGCGATAGAAAATCAGATAAGCGACACAGCACAGGGCTACAAGATCACGCTGCGGTCGCCGGTGCTGGCGCGCAATGTAGCTCTGTCGTTTGAAACTCTGGGAGATGTGAATATCCAGCTCTCCGACAATTATTTCGACCTGCTGCCGGGCGAGGGGGTAACAGTAATGGCTAAGACGCCGGCGAGTTTGGACCAGGTCAAGCGCGCGATGAAGATCACCACGCTGACCGATGCTTTTTCCGACCCAAAACCTGATTACCGCCTGCATGCTCACTAGGGAAGCTCTGATTAAGTCTGGTGCTTTGGAGGGGACGGCCTTCAGGCCGTCCGTAAATATCTGGTATAGCGGCTGGGCTTTGGCCCCTGAGGCACTCCCAGCTGGATTAATCAGACCTTCATTAGACCTTGGGCCCGTCACAAACTTGCATCGCAAGCGGGCGCGGCGACATCTGGAAGCCTAGGAGCATGCGTATGTCGGGGCTCGAGGCTTTCGCATCGATCCTGTTGCTGCTAGCTTCGTCCTTGATTGCGCAAGAAATTCCGGCGGGCACGGTCATCCCGGTAATGCTGCGTACAACACTGGACGCCACAAAAGCTACGGTGGGTCAGAGGATCGTGGCCAGAGTTATGCAGGATGTTCCCCTGCCGCAGGGACGAATTCGCGCGGGCGCGAAGCTGATTGGCCACGTCGTCGCAGTGACCCGCCCGGGCGCGACTACGGGATCACGCATCGCGGTGTCGTTCGATCGCTTGATGACCGGTGGGACCGAAGTCTCCATAACGACGAGCCTGCGCTCGCTAGCTTCCATGATGGAGGTGTTCGAGGCGCAACTGCCCACCAACGCGATCGATGACTACGGCACCACCCCGGCCGACTGGGTCACTGTGCAAGTCGGAGGCGATGCAGTCTACCGCGGAAACGGAACCGTGATGACAGACGGTCAGGTGGTCGGCAAATCGACGGTTGGGGGCGAGGTGACCGCGAAGCTGATTGCCTCTCGTGATCGCGGTTGCGGCGGAAACGACCGCGAGCAGGCACTTTGGTTGTTCTCCCCTTCGGCGTGTGGAATTTACGGCTTTGCCGACTTAAAGATTGTTCATGCCGGCAGGCGGGAGCCGATTGGCCAGATCATCCTCGAGTCGGACAAGAATGTGCATGTGCCCGCAGGCAGCGGCTTGTTGCTCAGGAGTATCTCTCCTCCTGAGCATTCTTCGAGCGGGTCGCCGCCGGTCTAAGCGAGTGAGCTTGCCCTAGCTCCTTCCCTATTCGAACAGATTCTCCTTCCAGATCTTTTGTCCGGCGAGAGCGGTGTAACATCCCCAAACCCCTAAGCCGATTACCGTCAGCAGCACAAACAGAGAGCCCCCTATATACCACGCCGAAAGATTGGTTGTGATCGGAATGTTCAACAGCAGATCCACCGTGAACATGCCGGTCGCCAGGGCGATGAATCCGAAACGCAAAACGACGAAAGCGGCGATCGCGTAAATGGCGGCGAAGGTGGAGACGTCGATCAACACGTGGTGGCTTCCGATGGTCTTGATCGCCGTCCACACGGCGACAAAGGCCAGGGCAGCAAGCCATGGCTTGCGCAAAATGACACGTAACACAAACATCACGAAAAAGAAGAGCAGAGTTCCCTGCACCGAAGTGGCCAAGTGCCACAGCCAGGATCCGAGCACATGGCGCGCTCCCAGCAGATAATCGGTGGTCCCCAAGGCTGGCGCGTCGCCCGCGCGGAGGCGCAATAGGTAAAAGATCGAGAAGATCAGCGCCCAGCTCATACCCAGGAGCACTCCGTAGAGCACGTCCCTACCGACCAGAGGGTCGCGGATCTGCCCCGCCATAAGCCGACTCCAGGAAATGATGGCATGCGGCCAGCGTCGCCGGACAAAAGGCTCGATGGCCAGATATAGCGCGCAAACTACCGCGCTGATGAACAGAGACGAGCTTGCGGCCAGCACGAAGAGTCCGAGCGACGAGATGGAAGGAACAAAGTGCGCCTTAAAGATCCAAAGCAGTATTTGGATGGAAAAAATTGCGATGCCTAGCCGCCCCGCTCCCTGGATGTCCGCCTTCTCGCGTACCCAGTTGCGCCACGCGATCAGGACTGCGGCGAACAGCAGAAGGAGCGCAAGAATGGACAGTACAACGTGCGTCACTTTCACGGTGAAGGACTCGTCCGAGGTTGTCATCCGGGCGGGCTCGGTCCACGCCCCAATCAAAGCAAAATAAACCGGCTTGCCCCGATAGGCGGCGGCTTCGACGCGGAGAGGATACGTAGTACCCGGCCATGTGCCCGTCCACGCGGCACGCGCGTCGGAAGCGGCAAGCGAATTCCACGTGGAAGTTGCCGATTGGAACTTCGTCTCATCCAGACCGGCCGCATGGAACAACACACTCCAATCGAATGGCGCAAACGCAGCAGTTTCGGTCTCCTTCTGAGGCGGAATCGCTTCCAGGTGATGCAGCCTGCCGACAGAGTCGAGAGAAATCTGAACCATACCGGAGAGGATGGGTGGCGGGTCGTCCAGGTCGACGATGCCGGGGGTTAGCGAGTTGTCCTTCACCTCGGCAGCCACCATCTCTGACGGACTTTCGCGAAGCCAGTAAATGAGCGCCGGCGGCCGCCCTCGAAACGCGGCATCCCAACTTGTACGCAGTTTCGGATTGTCGTGCAGATACTCAAGGTAAGTATCGTTATAGAGAAATCCCTCCGCGCTGTCGGCGGGTGGTGCGGTGTATCCGAGCTGTTGCACCATGTCGCGGGCCTTCTGGTTCAGGATCTCCGCCGAATACGGGACATCGATCCTGGCAATGCCACTGGTTTTCGCAGCCAACAGATAAAAGCCCACCAGTCCCAGAATCGCGAGGCCCAGCCATCCCAGCGCAAAAGGAAGTTTCAGTCCGGTCGTCTCTCCCGCGGCCGCCACCATTTGCGGAGACGGAGTTTCACCGGCGGCCAGCGCCGCTGCTAACGGATCTCCACCCGGCAACGCCGCTGCCACCGCCAGCGCAGATGCCGGTCTGGCCTCGGGGTCCGTCTCAAGACAATGCAGAATCGCGCGCTCCACGGCTGGGTCGATGTCCTTCACTAGCGACGAAGGCCGGCTGGGAGCACTGTCGCGGCGTATGCGGACAATCTCTTCCAGCGTTCTACCATCGAACGCGGTTTTGCCCGTGAATACTTCATACAACAGCAGACCAAGGGAATAGATGTCACTCTTAACCGTGACTTCTTCGCCGGCCAACTGCTCGGGAGCCATATACGCCGGCGTACCGCTGCGCACATCCTCGATTTCTTGGGCCAAGCCTGCCAGGCCGAAGTCGGTGATCAGGACTTCCCCGCGGCCGTCGAGCATGACATTGGCGGGCTTCAAATCGCGGTGAAGCACGCCCTTGTCGTGAGCGGCGGCAACTCCCGCACAAATCTTGCGGGCAATTTCGGCAGCCTTGTCACCTGGCAAGCGGCCGATGCGGCGCAGCAACGACGCCAGATCTTCGCCATCGATGTACTCCATGGTGAAGAAGATCAGCTCATCCGCCTGCCCGATATCGAAGACGCGACAAACGTTGGGATGCGAGATGCGGCGCGCAATACGGACTTCGTTGCGGAATCGCTCCAGGTTGTGCTCGCCTCCGGCAGAGTCAGGCAGGAACTTGAGCGCCACTTGTTGGCCCAGGCTAAGGTCGTCAGCCCGATAAACTTCACCCATGCCGCCCCGGCCCAGCAGCGCGATGATGCGGTAGCGACCGGCAATCAGCGCACCCGGCGCGAAGCGGCCATTGTTGGCAAACGCGTGGGAAGATGGTCGGGACAAGGGCTTTCTGGGCGCGGCGCTCTTCGGCTGAGACAACGTTGGCGTGTCGTCGCCATTATTGTCTACGGCTCTGGAAGATATTGGTTTTCCGCAACTAGCGCAGAAAGGAGTGGCCTGGGTCGTCTCGAAACCACAGGATCGGCACTTCTGCATTAAAACGAATCCCCTCGATAACGTGGTGACAAATATCTTACCGCGGATCGCGCGAACAGTTGAAGCGGCGGACGCGAGAAAGAAGGGCAATCCTCAGTACAAAAGCTTGGACGAGGGTTGGAGCGAGGTGAAGACTACGTTTCGAGGATAGACTTGACCAGCTATAGGGATCGTTCGACTCCTCGCTGCGCTCGTCGCTCAAGATGACAAAGCGGAGAAAACAATCCCACCCAAGCAAAGGAAGCTTGGCTGGACCCCAGTTGGAAACCGGAAAATTCGCAATATCCCCTAACCACTAGCCACTGACCCCTGTTCTTCTACGCTTCCCTTAGCGCCCTCGTAATCGACATTCTTGATGCGCGAAGTGCCGGCAGCAATCCGCCGACGAATCCCATCAGCACTGCGAAGCTAAGGCCGATGATCAACAGCGCCGGCGTAACCTTGAAAGCGAACGCGAGTTCGCTGAAGGCATTAGTGCCAGTTGCCCCGGTATAGCCATTCATTGGCAGGGCGATCAGGCAGCCGATCACCCCTCCGACAATAGCAAGCAGCACCGATTCCATCACAAAAGAAAACAAGATGCTGAAGCGCGAGAACCCCAATGCGCGTAGTGTCCCGATCTCGCGAGTGCGCTGCGACACAATGGCATACATGGTGTTCATGGCGCCAAAGACCGCGCCGATGCCCATCACGATGGCGACAAACGACGCCAGCGCGATAAGCACCGTGCCCGTACTTCCGGCCAGGTTCTCGTAATACTTCTTCTCTGAGTCCGCCTGCACCTGGACCTGCGGATTGGCGCGAATATCTTTGTCGAACGACGCGAGCACAGTTGGATTTGTAAGCCGCACGGTCAGCGACTCGCATCCGCCATTGCGGCCAATGGCGGGCGCCATGGCGTTGTAATCACCCCAGATCTCGCTCTCGAAAGAGCTGTCATCGGCGGCGAACAGTCCCACCACCTTCCAGTTCTTGCGTTGAATGTTGATTGTCGAGCCAACGTCCACGCCGCTCACCCGATCAGCAATCTTCTTGCCGACAATCACCTCGAACAGGCCCGGCGCAAAAGTCCTGCCCTCGACAATCTTGATGTTGTTGCGGACGTTGAAGGCAATCGGCGTCACACCCCGGAAGGTGACGTTGGTGGGAATGTTGGTCCCCTTTTTAGGGCGGGTAGTAATCACGACGACTTCGCAGGAAGCCAGGGGCTTGCCGTCGGCGCCGCGGGCGACTCGGGGATCAACTGCAATGAGGTTGGCATTGCCAATGTCGATCCACGAGGTCAGCTCTGACATGGAGCCACGCTGGGTGACGATGGCATTGTTGTCGGAGCCGGTGGAACTGAGTGCGATGTTGAATCCGCGAGCCATGGACAGAATAGTTACGAAGGCCGCCACCACCAGGGCGATGCCGAAGATCGCCAGCAGGGTGACCTTCCATCGCGAGCGCAGGTTGCGAACGTTGTAGCTGAGAGGAAGCGCCATGAAAACCTCGAGTTAGCAACTAACAATTAGCACTTAGCGGTTCATCGGGCGCTGAAGCCCGCGCGGTATCCCGGCAAAAAGTCCACCGTGGGTGGCTGCAATCCCAACTGCCGCAGCAAGGTCGCCATCTGGCCGCGATGGTAGCTCTGATGGTTGACGAGGTGAAGCATCAGCCGCCAGAGTTCATATGTAAAGGTATCCCCCTTCTGACTCACGTAAGTCACAGGCTGGTCAAGAGTCTCTTCGCTCAGCGTCGCCAGATATTCCCGCATCTCGCGCTCCACCGCGCGCCATTGTTCGGAAACGGCGCTCAAAGAAGGAAACTCCTGCGGAGACAACGCGAATTGTGGAGACCGACCCCGCCAGCGCTCTAGCCAAATCCACTCCGTCCCAACCATGTGCACCAGGGTATCTCGCACCGAAGCAAAGCTGCTGCCCAGGCTGCGCAGGAACTGTTCCTCAGTCAGGGCCGCACACGCCTGCAGCTGGCAGTCTCGCGCCCAGTAGTTGTAATTGAACAGCTCGTTGATGGAAGCCAGTGAGATCGGCCTGGTCACAATGCTATCCCTTGGCAATTAGCATTTAGCATTTAGCATTTAGCACTCAGCACTTAGGGCTAAAGTGTCTTTGTGAGAACTGACCCTAAAGCCCTGACCTTTCCTATGCTTCCTCCGGCACGACTAAAAGTCGTGCCCTGATACAACCCATAACTGATTTACGCATCATCCTCTAAATTGCTAATTGCTAATTGCTAATTGCTAATTGCTAATTGCTAATTGCTAATTGCTAATTGCTAATTGCTAATTGCTAATTGCTTCTTCTCACACCTGCCGCAGAACTTGCGTGATCCGTGCGCGATACGCCAGCAGCGCGGGAATCAACCCGGCCAGCAGCCCTAGCAGCAACGCAACGCCCAGCCCGTAAGACACAATTTTGGGCGACAACCCCAGTCCCGGAAACTGACGCACAACGTCGCCGACGCCAAATGGAAGGTTAGGCAGGGCCCGGATCATCAAACCGGCAAAGACCAGGCCAAGCGCGCCGCCCAGCACTCCCAACAGCAGTGCTTCGATGAGAACTAGCGCCATAACCAGGCCGCTGGGAAATCCTAGTGTCTTGAGAACGCCGATTTCCTGCTGCCGTTCACGGACCGCGATAGACATGGTATTGGCCGTCACCAGCAGAATGGTAAATGCGACGGCGAGTCCAATACCGTTGAGCAGCAGTGCCAGGTTTCCCGCCATGGCGATAAAGCTGGCGCGGAATTGCTGCTCGGTCTCCGTCTTGGTTTGCACATCGCTGTTTTCAAACTCGGCATCGATGGCTTTGCTGATGCGGCCGGCGTTCTTAGGATCGTCGATCAATGACGTGATCGTGCCAATGCCCGCTTTCTCTCCGGTGGCTTCATAGAGATACTTGTAGTTGAAGTACATCGCCTCCAGATCGGTGCCGGGATACTTCACCGGATCGGTGTCGTAGATTCCGTCGATCACAAACTCGAAAGGCTTGCCCACACGATAGGGGGGAATGAAGCTCTCTAGCTGAAAGGTGTCGCCGACCTTCCAGCCCCATTTTTCAGCCAGCTTGCGGCCGATGATGCAGCCACGCCCGTCGTGAAACCATGCCTGCTTCTGGTCTTCGGGCAACATAATCTCCGGATAAATCTGCAGGAAAGGCCCTGGCTCGACCGCCATATTGGCGAAGAAGTACTTGAAGTCGCCGCGATAGACGCCACCGAACCAATTATTGATAGTCGTGTTCTGTACACCGGGAATAGCGGCGATTTTGTTCTTATAGGAATTGGGCAGATTGAAGACCAGGCTCACATAATGACGGGTCACCAGCCGCGAGGCGTTGCCCAGATGCAGGCCGTAGTTCACCGCATCAACCACCGTCTGCAACGTGCAGATAAGGAAGATGCACACCGCCATCGCCAGCACGGTGCTGAGCGTGCGAAGCCAGTTCTTGCGCAGATGCTTGAGAATGAGCGGTGCGAATTTCATGATATCGATCTCGTGTTCACCACAGAGACACACAGGTCACGGAGTCAAGAATGAAAAATATTTTCTCCGTGGTGTCCGTGTCTCCGTAATGAATTAGTTCCATTAGGCTCGCCATCAGTTGGTCAGCACTCCTTTCTCCAGATGCCGTTGCGTGTGCGCGCGCTCGGCGGCGCGCGGATCGTGAGTCACCATTACGATGGTCTTGCCGAAATCCTTGTTGAAGGTCTGCATCAGGTCCAGAATTTCTTCCGCGCTCTGATGGTCGAGATCGCCGGTGGGCTCGTCGGCAACTAGCACGGTTGGATCGGTGACGACAGCGCGCGCAATGGCTACGCGCTGCTCCTGCCCACCAGAGAGCTGTCGGGGATAATGCTTGGCGCGGTCCGACAATCCCACGATGCGCAGCGCGGTCATAGCGCGCTCGCGGCGCTCGCGCCTGGAAAGCGGGCTGAGCAATAGCGGCAACTCGACATTCTCCAGCGCGTTCAGCACGGGAATCAGGTTGTAGAACTGGAAGATGAAGCCGATGTTGCGGCTGCGCCATTTGGCGAGATCGCCTTCCGACAGCGGGCCCAGATCGGTGCCCGCGACTACAACCCGGCCTGATGTGGCGCGGTCAATTCCCGCGATCAGGTTCAGCAGCGTGGTCTTGCCGGAGCCGGACGGCCCCATCAGCGCAAGGAATTCGCCTTGCGGTACTTCCAGGCTCAGGCCGTCGAGCACCTTGATCTGCAAACTGTCGCGCTGATAGAACTTGCGAACATTCTGCACGCTGACGGCGCCCGCCTTGGCCGCTACTTCGGTTGCACTCATGATCTCTCCAAATTCTGCCGTCTTAAATTGTTGCTGGAGCCGCGTAGTGCGGACCTTCACAGACTGTGTCGCAACCTCTGCCGTCCCTACGGGACTCGGATCAAATTTTCCACTTACCCAGCACTCCGCCTCCGGCTCCGTGCTGGGCTAAGCTCTTCCGTGCCTACGGCACTCGGATTTCGTTGGCCTTGTTCCATCTCGGAGAAGACGAGCTCAGTTTCGTAACAGCCTCCGAAGCGCCATAGTGTCCGTTCTGTGGCAGAATCCCGATTCGCAACCCATTTCCCAAAACCGAAAACCTAGCTCTTCACCTTCACCGAATCGCCGTCCTTCAGCTTGTCCGGTGGATTACTCACCAACGTTTCTGACCCTACTAGTCCACTGGTGACGATCACCCCTCCGCGCAGGTCGGCTCCCGTCACCACGGGAAGCTGATGGGCCTTGTTGTCCTCGATCTGGAAGACCACAGTCTTGCCATCGCGCGTCACGATTGTCCCCTTCGGAATCGTCACAATGCGTTTGGGTGCGGCCGCCGTTTTTTCTGCCTGCTTCTGCGGCTGCAGGAAGGTAACGTTGCAACTCATCTCCGGCTTCAGGTACTTGTCTTTGTCCAGGATCGAGGTCTTCACCGTCACCGTCGCCTTAGTTCGATCGGCGGTGGGAATGACCTGTCGCAGCACTCCATTATAGGTGTGGTTAGGAATGGCCTGCACCGAAATCTCTGCAGGCTGCCCCGATCGCAACTGGGCCACATTCGCCTCATTGACGTCCACTTCCGCTTCCAGAGAATTCATGTCGGCGATGGCGACGATGGCACCCGACGACGTCGAGATATTCACGCCCGGAGGAATGGGAGCGACGCTCTCACCCGCCTCGGTCATCTTCTTCACAACAACGCCGGCGAATGGCGCGCGAATGGTGGTGAAGTCGAGGTTTGCCTCCTGCACCTGCAGGTTCGCCTTGTCCTGATCGATGGTGGCTGCAGCCAGTGCAACCTTGGCTTTAGCGGCGTCGAGCGCATCCTGCGACACAACCTCGCTGCGGTGGAGGTCGTCCTGCAAGCGCTCCTGGCGCTGTGCTTCCGCCAGATCAGCCTTCGCGTATTCGATATCGGCCTTCGCCTTGGCAATGGCGGCAATGTAGTCTTCGTTTTCCAGCGTCGCCAGCACATCGCCGGTTTTCACCACGCTTCCCTCTTCGACCAGCAACTTTTCGATGCGTCCCTGAATTTTCGACGACACCACCGACTGCCGGCGCGCCACCAGGTAGCCAGAGGCCGTCAGGATCGGCGTACCCGCCATTGGTCCGGTGCCACTTTGCACGCTGGGGGTCACGGTTTGGACCTCGACGGCGCCGAAGGCCGGCCGCGCCCGCACGAAATACAGCCCTCCGGCGACTGCGATAGCGACAAGAAGCAAGAAGACAGGGACCCGCCATCTTCCCCGGCGGGGCACGTCACGCTCAATCTTGAGCGAAGCGAGCTCGTCTTTCAGGTCCCTCATAAACGGTGGTTTCGCTCCCCTTGTTGGTGCTACTAGCATCGCATTGTTGCTGCAAGTTTGGAAGAGCGCGACCGCTGATTACTACGTTCCAGACGCGGTTCAGGTTCCCGCTTGTCCCAGCATTCCAACTGACACGAATGATTGTCACTTAGCCGTGCGACGGGCGCCAGTGTGGAATGTCAACGCTGCGGGATGACAAATGTCATGTGGGAATGGCGATGATAAAAACCATCTCCGGCACGGTAGCCGCGGCAACAAATTCCGCATCTACAATGGGACTGTTCGCGTACTCTGCATTCGCTCGAGAGTCAAAAGGGACTGATGATCGGTAAATACCTAAGCATCTTGCTGGTGCTGGTTGCGACAGCCCAAGCGCAGGTCAGCCGGACCGAGTGGATCGGCAACCAGGGCCAGCGCGTAAAGGCAGAGATATTCCGTAGCGCTGATCCAGGTGCCGCTCCCGTCCTGGTGGTGGTTTTGCATGGGGACGCTCCTTTCGTGAAACCGTCTTATCAATATGAATTTGCCGCCAACGCTGCCCGGCAACTGCATGGAGTGGTTGTGGCGGCTTTGCTACGGCCCGGCTATACCGACAAACAAGGCGATACTTCCGACGGGATGCGCGGCAACACTACCGCCGATAACTACACTCCTGAGGTCCTCGATCAACTCGATGCCGCAATTCGGCGTCTGAAAGATGAGCTGCATCCATCCCAAGTAGTGCTTGTGGGGCATTCGGGAGGAGCGGCAATTTCGGCGGATCTAATCGCCCGCGACCCAGGAGTGGCAAAGGCTGCGCTCTTGGTGTCATGTCCCTGCGATGTGCCGGGTTTCCGTGAGCACATGAAAACGGTCGCTCCTACCCCGTTGTGGGACGCCCCGGTGCGAAGCGTTTCGCCGCTGGATGTTGTGGGCGGCATCAGCAAGACGACGCGAATCGCCATGGTTGTAGGCGAGGAGGACAACATAGCTCCGCCCAGTCTGACCGACCGCTATAGCGCCGCGCTGAAGAAACGCGACATCAAGGTGACGGTGACGGTGTTGCCCGGCGAAGGTCATGAGATTTTCCTGGATCCTGCTGTGATCCAGGAGCTTTCAAAGTTGATTACCAGTTCATAGGCGGTGTGCGTCGCCTGCAGCGCGAGTCTCGGCCCGAAGAACCGCTGCACTATTTTTCCGCGATCCGATTGAAGTTATCGGCGCCCGGCTTCGGTTGCCCGTGATGAAGTAGCTTGGGTTGATGCTTGCTTAGGAACGATTTAATGTCGGGCCAGAATTCCGTCAGGATATTCCACTCGGCAATTCCGCCAAGGTTGGCGAGAGCGTTCTCGATGGTGCCCGGGACGGTTTCATTGCGGTACGGAATATAAGCGTTGGAAAGGGCAGACTGCACAAACACACTGAGGATGAGGGAACTGTTGAACACGTTGCGGCCATCATCACTGCGGCCGATGATGACCCGGCTGACGGCATACGCCATGCGATCGGAGATGTCATACTGGCGCGAGGGGAAGTATCGCGGGTCCTGATGCAGCACCGCCGGAAACAGAAAGCCGGAGAAGAACGCTCCCGCTTCTGATCCTATCGCCGAGGCGCCGAAGCGCTTGCCATAGCCCGCCATTCCGCCGCCAAAGCGCGGGTAGGCGCCTGTGGCCTGCGAAAAGAGAGAGTCGGACAGCACGTCGAAGGCGAAGCCGCCGGAATGGCTGTAGCGCAAAAACCGGTCAAACTTTTGCTGCGTGGTCAGTGGCACATAAGAAGGTGCGTCGGGCAGCGGTTGTCCAGGAACAAAGTTGCGTCCCATTTTCACCAGATTTTCATGGGTGAATGCCGACTTGATCGCCGCCGCGCTGAAATCCAGATGGTCGAACGCATTGCTATCGACCACCTCGCTCTCTTTAACTGCGACTAACTCTGTGCATGCGATCTGCGGCGACTGCGGCTGAGCAGCTTCTTCGAGCGTGCTTGCTTGCGGAAATCCCCGAGCCACCGGGAAGCGCTCAACTGTAGTCACTGGAGTTGGGGCCTTGAGGACAGCAGCAACCGGATGCGACTGCGAATCCCCGGACGGCGGCTGCGAGTCCAGTTCCGGAGTCCGCCATGCCACCTTGGGTAGATGCTGCCCGAATAGCGGCGCACAGCACAGTTCCAACCATATGCAGCAGACCATCCCCCTGGCTCTCATACTCGGCCCATCCCAGCTAACTTACTTGTTTAGGTTGGAAGCGATTTTGGCGCGAAAGGGTAGCTGTTTCAAGCCATAAATTGCGGTTCGATAGAACCCACGTGCGTCGGCATCGCCACTCGTGATGAGGTCCACGAGATCTACCGCGAGGAACATTCGGAGAGAAGACGACGCGAGCTACGGTATGATGTAACCATGTTCTCGCCCCTTAGGTTCGCCCCTGCAATCTCGACAATGCTCCTGTTCGCCGTTCTAATCGGGTGCAACGCCAAGCCTAAAGTCACGCCCGAGACAGTAATGGTCTTTCGCAACCTGGTCTCTCCATACGGCAGCGAAATGGACCGCAGGATTGTGGAATTTCAAATCAGCAATCCACGCACCGCCTCCGGCAGACTAATCCAGGTACGCACAGTCGAGAGCCGGGACTATCGCGATCTGTTACAAAACCATGTCGGCAAAGATCTGAACGCCGACGTGATCATTCTGGATACGCCGGCGGATGCCGACATGAATCCCGCTATCAAAGCCGATATGCCGCACGCGGTAAATATCTGTTCCGCAGTGAAAGCGTGTCCGGCCGAAGTTCCGGCGCTGGTTCCCTCTTCCGATTCCGCCGACCGCAAGGAAGCGGCACAAATGTTTGTTGACGCGCTGCAGAAACAAAAGTAGTGGCGCGCAATTTAGACGAGCAGGCAGTTGGAATCTTGAGACTACTTCCGCGGTTCAAAAAACTTCAGCGACTCGGGACAGGTGTGGGCAAGCTCAGCCGCTACCAGCAGCTTGGGATTAGGACTGGCGCCAACGAACAGCCCGCAGTTCGGGCAGTACGATTCCATTACATGCGAGCGCCTCAGATTCGAGACGTGCTCAAAATCACCTCGACGCGGTGATGGTTTGCTCTCTTCCATTCGAGCTGCCTATGTCGGGAAATCATAGTCTAACGCAACCGGATATTGATGTCTGTCTGGAGCCGAACGCAGCGCTTGAAGTGCGGCGTAACGCTGTAGTAGCCGCCTTATCACCAGCATGGGGGAATCCCCGATGCTAGGATGATTTCTTGCGGCCTCGGGAGTGCTTCGCGGGCCGTTTCGCCGCAGTCTTGCGTCTGCTCGCTGCATCAGCCTTCTTTACCTGGTCACCCGCCATTGGGAGGTCCTTCATCTCGGCGGCGCGCCAGAGATACCAACTAGCCACACTCCGATAGGGACGCCAGCGCTCGCCATAGGCCAGCAATTCTTTCGGTTTCGGCAACTCGGCCAGCTTGTGCAATTTGGCGAAGCCTTTGCGGATGCCGTAATCATCCACGGCCAGCACATCGGGACGGCCAAGCCGAAACAGCAGAAGCATCTCCACCGTCCAGCGGCCAATGCCGCGCACACCGTCAAGGCGCGCGATCAGTTCTTCGTCGCTCATGCGACTGGCCTGCTTCACCGTTGGCACCGTGCCGTCGAGCGTCTTGGCCGCGAGATCGCGAATGGCCAGCATCTTGGCGCGCGAGAGTCCCGCCGAGCGTAGCAATTTTTCCGAAGCGGCCAGAATCTGCTCTGGGCCGGGAAAGCCGGCGACCAGCCCTCGCCGAGTACGAAGACGCTTGGTATTCTCGGGGAAAAGCGCCTTCACCCGCGCGGTGATTGTGGCCGCGACCCGGCCATTGAGCTGCTGATAGATGATGGACTCCAGCAGCGCTTCGAAGATGTTCTGGGTGGTTTCCTGTTGCAGGCGGCATTCGCCGTAGCGAAGGATGATCCGCGCCAGCCGGCGGTCGACCCGCGAAAGATGTTCAAGGGCGGCGGAGTGGTCAAGGTTTTTTGGCATGTGCTTTGATTTTAACTAGAAAGTTCGCTGCCGGAATTTTCACCACGGAGAGCACGGAGGACACGGAGTGAAAGAAAGAAAACGACTCCGTGCGCTCCGTGGTGAAAAGAGGCTCGGTGCCACGCTACCCGCCGTCAAGTTCCTCTTTGGGTCCTTGAGCTTCCACAGCCTCACTCTCGAGCGCGGAAAGTGTTTCCTCGTCTACGTCCCACTTCTTCAAGATGCGAAAGATAACCCGGCTGCTGAAACCCGCGCGCATCATGGCGCGAAACACCCGCGCCGCTTGCTTCTGACCTTCGGGCTTCACCAAGCGCTTGCGTTGCAAAAACTCGCGCGCCAGTTTTTCTTCGTCGACATCGCCGTAGGCAGCGCTGACCACATTGTCGATGATGTCGCCATGCACGCCTTTGATCTTCAGGTCCTGGATGACCCGCATCCGTCCGAACTTTTCATTCTCCTTGCGGAAGCGCGAATAGTTTTCCGCATAGCTGGTGTCGTTGAGATATTTCTGTTCCTTCAACCGGGCGACTACCATCTCGACCAGCAGTTCGCCGTGCTCCTGTTCCTTGACCCGGTTGCGCATCAGGCGCTTGATTTCAGCCACCGTGCGCATCTGCCGCGCCAGCGCTCCCACGGCATATTCGTAGAGCGACTCCCCGTCGTAGACTTTGCGCGCCCGCTTGAAAGGCATGAAAGAGATTATAGGCGGCAAGCTCGCAAAGGACCTTTCGTGGAATCGAAATCGCAGTTGGGCTTCCTAAACCTGGCTCGATCAGAGGCGGAACGATGGTTGGTTTAGCCGTTGCTGTTTTGTGAATATGAGAACAGCTAGACTGACGCAAGTCGCACCGCAATTCCGATTAGAAGGATGCCGCCGACAGTTGCCGCCGAGACACTAAATCCCGGCGAGCGGCGATGAGCATCGGGAAGCAAGTCGCCGGTTGCGGTAAAGAGGAAGAATCCAGACGTGACTCCAAGAATCAGCGCGAGCTGATGGGAAGGTAAAGCCGCGAAAACGACAAGAGTGCCACCTACGATGGGTGCAGCCGCGTCGGCCAGCAGAAACGCAAGGTCCCCCCTCGTGGCTGGACCGCCCCGGGTCACCAGCAAAATCGTGTTTAGTCCATCAGTAATATCATGAATGATGATGCCAACGGCCACAATGAGGCCCATCCTCCAGGAGATGAGTGTGGCGGCTGCGATAGATACTCCATCAACGGTACTGTGGGCAATCAGCCCAACGGCGCTCATGCGGCCGACGTGGCGATCGGGCTCGCAATCGCCATGCGGGCAAGCTTGCAGCGAAAGAAGCCGCTGGCCGAGATAGAAGATCAGGAAACCGGCCACGGTGAGTGCAAGAATCTCTCGGCTCGTCCAGCCGCGCGGGCTTGCCGCCTCGATCGCTTCGGGCAGCAAGTCGAAGAAAGTTGCCCCCAATAAAACTCCGGCGGCAAAACCGAGCAGCAGGTGAAGATGTTTTCGGGCGCGAAGAGCCAGCCAACCTCCGCTCAACGTTGAAAGCGCCGCGAGAACGGTAAGGAGTATTGCTCTCATGTTGGGTCTTTTGTGTTGAATGCACTGCTGTGTTCGGTGCGTTTGCTGCCCGAGTCGGAGATCGTTCTTCAATCAATCCAGTTCTGGTGATATGCGACCCACTCCGTCAGTACAGGCCAGAACTTCAGTACCAGCACAAGAATGGCAATTGCCACTGCAATCAGTAGAGCGAGTTTTCGCGGTTGGCGCAAATCAGATGATCCATCAGTCGGCTGAAGCAGCCGACGCCGCCCACCCGGAGCTAACTCTGCGTCTTTGGGTCCCGGGCAGAAGCCGAGCGGAGTTCAAGATGAAAGTCAATTCTGAGGCAACATGGATGAAGGCAGCAAACAGAGGGTTGAGCATCCCAACTGCCGCCAGTCCAACCCCGATACTGTCCACCGTCAAGGTGCCGACAAAGTTCTGCATGATGATGCGATGGCAACGACGAGAAATCTTGATGGTGTCCACCAGTCGTAGCAAATCATTGCCAATCAGCATGATGTTGGCGCTCTCGCGTGCAACCTCGGTGCCCGACCCCATTGCAATCCCAACCGTTGCCTCCATGAGTGCCGGTGCGTCGTTAATGCCGTCGCCAACCATCGCAACCTTTTTCCCGTCGCGGATAAACTGCTTGATGATTGCGTTCTTCTCATCCGGCAGAACCTCGGCATAAACTTCATCGATGCCAACCTCCTTGGCGATTGCGTCGGCAACCGCTCGGGCGTCACCAGTCAGCAGCACAGTTTTCAAGCGCATGGCATGCAAGGCGCGGACCGCGTCACGGGCCTCCGGACGCAGCGTGTCCGCAATCCGGATGGCTCCAACGTATTGGCCGCCGGCGGCAACCAATATCTCGGACGAGTGGTCGGTACGCGCAGCATGTCCATTAAGATCGACCTGTTTCTGTTGCAGGAATGCTCTGCTTCCCACCAGGATATCCAGGTGATCAAGAGAGCAGGAAATACCGGCACCGGGGATATATCTAAAATTCTCCGGTGCAGTTACGGTTAGTCCGGCTTCCGCCGCTTTGCTGACGATCGCCTTTCCCAAGGGATGTTCAGACCTTTGCTCCGCAATAGCGGCAAGCTGCAAAACCTCCGGATCTGTGTGCCCCGGCGCGGCGACGATTGACGTGACCGCAGGGTTGCCAAGCGTGAGCGTGCCGGTTTTATCGAAGACCACGGTCTCCACCGAACTCAGCAGTTCCAGATATAGGCCTCCTTTGATAATGGCCCCTTCGCGGGCGGCTCGCCCTATTCCTCCCAGAATCGCAAGTGGGGTGCCGGCGGCGATTCCACAAGCGCCGGCGACGATGATGACCGAGATCGTTGAGGTGAGATTGTGCGTGATGATGAAGGTGAGAACTGCGCAGCCGAGGGCAAACCAAACAAGATACCCGGCGAGCCTATCAGCGGTTTTCTGGATGGGGGCGCGGGAGCGTTCCGCTTCTTCGACGGCATTTAAGATGCGGCCAAAGGCCGTATCCCGGCCAATCCGCGTTACCCGAATTTCGAGCGCTCCGGATTGGTTGACAGTTCCGGCGTAAACCGAGGTGCCGGGAAGTTTCTCGACCGGAAGAGATTCCCCGGTGATGGCGGATTGATCGACAAACGAATTGCCACCGATCACTTCGCCGTCGACCGGAATACGGCCTCCGGGATGGACCTCGATGATCTCTCCGGGGTTGATGCTGCTGGTGCTAAGCTGCTCGGTTCTACCATTTCTGCGAACCGTCACTTCGCTCGGAAGCAGGTCCAAAAGATCTCTGATCGCCGTACGTCCGCGCCGGACGGTGAGTCCCTCGAGCACTTCTGCAATCAGCACGAACAGCACGATGATTAGCGCGGTGAAGAACTGGCCGATCGCCAGTGCCGCCAAGATAGCGATGGTCATGGAGAGTTCCATCGTCATCCGGCGCTCCAGTACGTTTTCCCAAGCTTCTTTGAGAATGGGATAGATACCAATCAGGGTTCCCGCAATGCCAATGACGCTGAGGCGGGCAAAGGGCTCCCACACACGGAACCAGACCAGCGCAGCCGCCAGTGCCACCAATGCGATTCGCATCCCATCCTGCCATTCGAAGCCGTGGTCATGAGCTTCGTGGTCATGCTCATGTAGATGAGGCCCGAGCTGGCCTTGCGATGAGCTTGATGGAGCGGTTTGGACGTCCGGGCGTATCGGCCGATCTTGCCTTGCAACTGACATGGTTTCCTCGCTACTTCAAATAGGACTTCGCAATAGTGATCACTTCTTCCACGGCGTTGCCCTTGTGTGATTTGCGTTTCGGCTCGCGCTCGACCAGGTGAAACCGAATATGTCCTTCCAGGACTTCCGACATGAGCCCGCTAATTGAGCCGCGGCAGGCGGCAATCTGCTGAAGGATATCCGAGCATTCGCTATCGTTTTCCAGCAGACGCTCGACCGCTTCAACCTGACCCCGCAACCTTCGCACCCGGTTCAACAGTTTCGCTTTGTCTCGAATCGTATGTGCCATACAGCTCCCCAGTATATACTGGGGAGCTGTATTTTGGGAATGCGATCGGAACCATTTGATCAGCAGAACGGACTGTCAATGCTGAAGGTATGGCGGCGCAACGAACAAACCTTGGCCGTGAACTTTTCATTCTCCTCGCGAAAGTCGAATAGTTTTCCGCATAGACAGCACTGGCATCGCGGTGGCTGAGCAATGGCAGGGAATCGCGCCGGATGGTAGCAAGAGGAAGATTGGTTTCGCTTAAGTGTGCGGGCCGAAGGACTGATCGATGAGGCGGACAAAAATCGCTTCGAACTGGAGTTCGTGGCTCGGGCTACAAAGAAAGGAACCATCGCCGATACCGTGGGCCAAACCATTAACGGTACGCTTCCCCCAGACGCGCTGGCTAAAATAAAGGCAGATGGGATCTTCTACAGGAATTCGCTCGACCTGGCTCGAGGGGAATACCGGGTGCGCTTCGTGGTTCGCGACAACCTAAGCGGCAGAATCGGCAGCGTAATCGTGCCACTGACGGTGGAATAAGAAAACGATTTTCCTGCAAACCGCGCCCCTTCTCTTTCTTCTTTTGCGGAAGGGTGGGAAGAACAGTTAATCTCTGTTACTTTCGCTTCAAGCGATCTAAACCGCTAGCGCTGGAACACCCTGTCATGGAGGACTGGTGATGTCACTGGGATTCAAGATTGATACGCAGTGCCCCAAATGCTACACCGACAGAACCCTGCTGGATACCAGCTTTGCGCTCCCTGGACATAGCAGTCCAAGAACGACAGCGCTGAGTGCGTTAACCTGACCAGCGCCATGCCGGTTCGCCTGGTTCTCTGTCCGCGCTGCCATTATCTCGAGATGTACCACGAGGTGGGATAGCCAGCCCTGCCCCATTCTCTGGCGAGCAGTTGTAAACTATTCGATCAGGTGAAAGCCGATGAGTTCTCCAGCAACAACTCCTGATTCCGAGTTGGCCGCGGTTTTCGACGCGCACATGGAGGCGGAGTTCGTCACTCACGACGTGGACGCCACCATGGCCACGATGACCGACAACCCTCGTCTCACGCACGTGCCGGTGCTGACGGGAGGCACCGGCCGCGATGACATCCGCCACTTCTATGCCAACTATTTCATCGGGCACTGGCCGGCCGATACCAAAATCACACACGTCTCGCGCACCATCGGCCAGGGCCGGGTGGTAGACGAAATCATCGTTAGCTTTACGCACGACATCGAAATGCCCGCGATGTTACCGGGCATTGCGCCGACGGGCAGGAAAGTCGAGTTGCCCCACGTCGTGCTGGTGGGCTTTTCCGATGGCAAGGTGGCTTATGAGCACATCTACTGGGACCAGGCGTCGTTACTGGTGCAGATCGGCTTGCTGGACGCGGCGAAGTTGCCGGTCAGCGGCGCCGAGGAGGCGCGTCGCGTGCTCGATCCCGCAGTGCCGTGCAACGAATTGATCCGCCGCGCGGAGCGGCAGCGCGGCATGTGAGTCACCAACCATCCGAGCTTCAAACCACGTACCCATTGTGATCAACGAAGGCGGCTCGATCCAACTTCAACTCAAGACTGAGAGGTTTCTGCCGATAAGCATGGCAGGAGTGTTGGAGGCGGCCGAAATCCGTTGCCGTCCTCCGTCTCCTGCTCACTCCATTAGCCCTCGGTTCTTATGCAAAGATCAATGATCTATCTGCCCTGCGATCATCAGCCGATCCACAACGGCGGGTGGGTGGAGGAGTTGAACGTTTTGATCGGCGGCCGGAATGAAGTGGTGGCCATTGCACCGTGCCGATTGCTTTATCCGCGGACGGGCAGGGTGTACTCGTGGCTGGCAACCCTGACGGTGGTTTTGCACCGCAAGATTGTGCACGAAGAAGTATTGCGTCAGCTCCTGGCGCCGCGTTATGGCAGTTGGCTCGGCTTCTGGAGCATTCCCGAACTAATGCACACCTTCCCGGTGTTTTATCAACACCAGGCAAACCGCTACTACCTGCTGCGCGACGTTCTGCGCTTCTTGCCCCGGTTGAATCGAATCCAGCGAAAAATTCCACACAGGTTCGCTGCCGATGCCGGCCCAAACAGATGGGAACCTGCGCACAATCCGGGCGACCGCATCGAGCGGAGGCCACGCCCAACTCAGATTCCTGTGTCTCTTTCCCTAGCCCCGAGATTCGGCGCGAACCTGCGGACTACTGATTGCTAACCGCATCGGCGGGTGCATACCGGTTTCATCCAACCGTCAAGTGCGCGGTCACAATGAAGATGACCTCGCACAACACAGCGAACGTTGGCTTATAGCTAAGAGCTAAGGGCTAACTGCTAGTTGCTAGTTGCTAGTTGCTGTTCCCCCCTTTACACTGCTCCCGTCCTCTGGCAAAGTAAATGGTGGAAACGCAAGCGATCGTCGTCCTCGACTTTGGCGCGCAATATTCGCAGCTCATCGCGCGCCGCATCCGCGAACAGAACGTCTTCTCCGTCGTCCTGCCCTGTACGGCGTCCGCTCGACGAAATCAAAAGCTATTCTCCCGCGGGCATCGTGCTGTCGGGCGGGCCGTCGTCCGTCTATGACCCCGATGCGCCTCCGGCCGACGAACGCGTGCTGCATCTCGGATTGCCGGTGCTCGGCATCTGCTACGGCTTGCAGTTCATGGTGTACAAGCTGGGTGGCAAAGTGCGCGCCGCCGACAAGCGAGAGTACGGCCACGCGGAGGTTGAGTTGCTGAGCAACGAGTCCCCGCTTTTCAAAAGCCTGCGAGGACCGGTGGCGGTGTGGATGTCACACGGCGACGAGGCCCTGGAACTTCCGGCCGGCTTTGAGTTGATCGCTACAACCTCAAATGCGGTCGCCGCCATCCAGTACCCGGCAAAGAAATGGTACGCGGTGCAGTTCCATCCTGAAGTGCACCACACGCCGCAGGGCACCGAGATCCTGCGCAACTTCGTCTTCGAGATCTGCGGGCTCAAGCCGAACTGGACGGCGCAGCAGCTTCATCGACGAAACCGTCGCCAGCGTTCGTCAGACCGTTGGCAAAGGTCGCGTGATCTGTGGCCTCTCGGGTGGGGTGGATTCGTCGGTTGCCGCTGAACTGGTGCATCGCGCGATTGGCGATCAGTTGACCTGCATCTTTGTGAACAACGGAGTGCTGCGCAAAAACGAGTTCGCCACCGTGCAGAACAATCTGCGCGAGAAGCTCGGCCTCAACATTGACGCGGTCGACGCCAGCGAGCGCTTCCTCAGCAAGCTGGCCGGCGTCACCGAGCCGGAAAAGAAACGCAAGATCATCGGCAACGAATTCATCGCGGTCTTCGAAGAAGAGGCGCACCGCATCGAGCAGTTGCACGGCAAAGTTGACTGGCTGGTGCAGGGCACGCTCTATCCCGACGTGATCGAGTCGCGCTCGGTGCGCGGGCCGTCGCAGACCATCAAGAGCCATCACAACGTCGGCGGGCTGCCCGACATCATGAAGCTGAAGCTGATCGAGCCGCTCAAAGATTTGTTCAAGGACGAGGTGCGCAAGATCGGCCGCGACCTCGGCATGCCGGAAGAGATCCTGCAACGCCAGCCATTTCCCGGACCGGGGCTGGCCGTGCGCATCCTGGGCGAGGTGACCGCCGAACGCGTAGCGCTGCTGCAGGAGGCCGACGACATTGTGGTCACCGAAATCAAGCGCGCCGGACTGTACAACAAAGTCTGGCAGTCGTTCGCCGTGCTGCTGCCGGTGATGTCGGTAGGCGTGATGGGCGACATGCGCACCTACGCCTACACCTGCGCCGTCCGCGCCGTGCACTCCGAAGACGGCATGACCGCCGATTGGGTTCCTCTCCCGCACGAGGTGCTGAAGACCATCTCCAGCCGCATCGTGAACGAGGTGAAGGGCATCAACCGCGTGGTGTACGACGTGACCGTCGAAGCCCCCAGGGACGATTGAGTGGGAGTGAGAAGAAGCAACTAGCAACTAGCAATTAGCTTTCAGCCGTCGGCTATCAGCCCTCAGCGTGGTAACCCCACCGCTCTGCCACCCTGAGCGAGGACTTCAGCCCGAGTCAAAGGATCTGCGGTTCGCCGTGAATCTTACTCAAGCCTTATGCTCGTCTCGATCTGGGCGCAAGATTGCGCGCCAGATATCGCTGATCGAGGGCCTGCCGGATCAGTGTCTTGATCACGGCTTGCCGGCTGATGTTCAGCTCCTTTGCGGCATCATCCAGTTCGGTGAGCATCGGTGCCGCAAAGTCAACGTTCACCCGCTGGATAGGTGGCATCATGCGTCCCGAGTTGGTGAAGAAGCCCGAAATGTCCTGACCCCGATCGGCACGCAGGGCAATGGTCTTGACAGAAACCGGCCTTCTGCGATTACGAGTGCTCTTCATAAAGCTGCTGCTCCTCTTTGGTAGCCTTCCACAGAGTCACCAGATGGTAATACTCGCCTTCCTTGTCCTCTCTGACCTCGAAGATCACGGTGTACAGCCGTTCTCCCACCCAGCCAATCGCGCGGTGCTGAGCCCGAAGGTCCGAGCGTTGGTCAAGATAATACGGGTGCGCGAAGATTTCTTGTGCTTCCTCAAACCCGATTCCACGTCGAGGGTTCGCCCGTATTCGCTGGCTCTTGCGCAGGTCAAAGTGGAACCGCATTCTGATATAACAGTTATACTATATTGCGTTCCCCGCATATAGGATCATTTTCGGTTGATTGTGAATGAGGTGAAGCGCATCAACCGAGTGGTGTACGACGTGACCAGCAAGTCGCCAGAACTGCACCACA
The DNA here is from genome assembly GCA_963720135.1 of uncultured Acidobacteriaceae bacterium. Lineage (GTDB taxonomy): Bacteria > Acidobacteriota > Terriglobia > Terriglobales > Acidobacteriaceae > Bog-257. The sequence goes on along the minus strand of CAVREJ010000012.1, from coordinate 232,370 downwards.
ATTGTGGATATGATGGCACTGTGGCAACGGCAAAAAAGGGCGGCAGCAAAACGAGTCCGGCGGAGCGTGACCTTGCCGCGAGAAATTGCGAAGCAGGTGGAAACCATGTCGAAGCAGCGACGTCTCAGCGATAACCGGGTCCTGGTGGAACTGATCGAAGAAAGAACCCAGGCGCGCAGAGAAAAGGAACGGGCCTTTTTCGAGCTGGCAAAACGCTTTCGTGAGGCGAATGATCCCAAAGAAGTGCAGCAGTTGGGCGACCAATTGGGCCGGTTCGTGTTCGGTGAATAATGCCCAGATCGCGAGTTGGCCTCAACTTCGTGCGGACAATCAGAAAGATCTTGTGCAGACTAGAGCGGTAATCAGTTATCTACGGAGTCACCGATGTTTCGGACGCAGATGCCACTTATCTACGAGCTACGCGATCTTATCGTTGATCGAGCTTCGCCTGATGCGTATTTCCAAAATTTTGAGGACAACGTCCGAGATTCGCCTCACCACGTCAGGGCAATCTATGTTCGCTGGGAAAGAGAGCTTCACGGCCTTGATTCCGATGCCTGGAAATTTCAGAAATGCGAAGCACACCCGTATTTGGTAAGCAAGGACAAGTGTGGTCGGGGCTGGCAACAGCTATTTGACATTCTTAATCAAGCGCGAGCGTACAACTACCTGAGAATCCTAGGCTGCTTGAATGTTCGTTTCATTCCACGAGCTACGAAGCAAGGGTTGAGGACCCCTGACCTCGAAGCGACTTTGGGGTCCGCGAGGATTCTATGCGAGGTAAAGACCATCAACATCTCGGAAGGGGAGCTTCGCGCCCGCAATCAGTTGACGGTCCGGGGAATCGCTGTTCAACTGGATGCAGGCTTCTTCCGTAAGCTTCGGTCAGACGTTACCGATGCCAAGAATCAAATGCAGGCATATGATGCGACAGGCGCAGCACGCCACTTTCTATACATTAATCCCTGCTTCGATGATTTCCTAGCTGAGTATAAGAAGGATTACTTTCGGCAGATCGATCAATACCTCTCAGATAATCCGATTCCGGACGTCAAGCTCATCTTTCATAACGACTTTACAGCTTTTTACGAGCCTCTGGCTATGACTAACGCAACGGTCGTTAATGCAAGCTAGGCCGCGTAGCCGACACGAGATCCTGATCATTTCACAGCCTGGGATTGGCACTGTTTTCTGGCGTCTTCGAGGTCGGCGGCTTGGTAATCGGGCTTCATAACCACCATCTTCCCGCCTTTTTGCTGAAGCTCTCGGACGTCAGCATCGCTGAGTTCAGAGCGCCATTTGAATCTTGGCGGGTAATCACCCTCCACATAGTCGAAAGGGCGATGGGGATGCATTCGAGACATGTTCTCCCCGAACTTGTGAACATGACGCTCCACGATTACGCAAGCTTGACTCTTCGCCATTGATGCATCGGGTTTGGAGGTCTGCGCGTTGCAGAGTGCTGAAAACGCCAAAATGAATAGCAAGAGTAGGTTCACGACAGCACCTCAATACTGAACTAACGCCATGCGGGGCTACATTGGGGCTGCTGCGGGCGCCCGTGCAATCTTCTCGAAGATAGGAAGCTTAACGTCCCTTCCGTCGTCATCCAATATGTGTGCGTTGTGGCCTTCGATGGAGATCTTAGAGCATTTTCAAAGTTATTGTAGACCATATCCGCAATGAGAGAACCAAGCTAAGGCGTTTTCGGCAGTAATGGCTGCCAGGGCTTTCGCAATTGCGTTTTCCAGAGCATCCGCGGTGCGGGCCTTGGCCGAGCGCAGCAACTGCTTGATCTTCGACCAGGCTTGCTCAATCGGGTTGAAGTCGGGGGAATAGGGCGGCAAGTACAGCAGCCGCGCCCCGGTGGCGTCGATGAGCTGCCGCACTCCAGCTACTTTGTGAGCCGCCAGATTGTCCATGATGACCACCTGTCCGGGCTGGAGCTGAGGGCACAACACCTGTTCCAGATAGGCTAAGAAGACATCTCCATCGGTTGGCGATTCGATGGTCATGGGTGCCCGCAAACCTTGGGTGGTCAGCGCCGCCAGCATGGTCAGCGTGCGCCAGCGGCTGTTGGGCGTCCCTTCCGGCACCCGTTCTCCACGCGGAGCGCGGCCATAGTTCCGCGTCATCTGGGTGCTGGCGCCGCTCTCGTCCAGAAATACCAACTGCTCCGGGTCGATCTGGGCTAGGGTTTCTCGCCACGCTTGCCGGCGCTGCTGCGCCTCCGGCGTTTCTTGTTCCTGGGCGTGGAGTGACTTTTTTTAAGCCGCAGTCCCATCTGTCGTAAGGCCAGCCACAACCGCCCGATGCTCAAACCCACGCCCTTGACCTCTTGCAGTTGCTCCCGCAACTCCATCAAGGTCAGATCCGGCTGCTTGCGGATTTGCTCCCGCAGCCACGTCTGCACCGCAGCCGTCACCCGGCTCTCTGGGCCACGTCGCCACGGCGGCCGCTCAACCTGCCCTGTGCGCGTACGGGTGGCGGAGATCTTCTTGGCCCAGCCTTCGCTCACCCCAAATTGTTCCGCCAACTCCCCCAGTGTCCCTTTGCCCTGCTCATAGGCCTGCAAAAACTTTCGTCGCAAATCATTTGCATAGGGTCGTGCCATCGGGCGGAGCGGAGAATCGCCACCCTCAGTCTACACTATCTATGAAAATGCTCTGGTCTTTCCATTCAGTGTAACGTTGGGTGTCCGACCCCGGCTGTGTTGGCCGGGCCAAGGCGCCTTAACTGCTGGGTTATAGGAGTAGTCGAGAACATAGGTCATGTCGTCGGTTTCGATCCAGTAATACATTGTGTTGGTTTTTACCACGCCGCCAACAGCCGTCGTCCCGGTTGCTCCAACGACAACATAGTTGTCTTCGCTGCTCGAAGCAATTCGGACGACCTTGGCGTCTTTCCAGTGGCGATCGTTGGCCAGTGTTACGCAGGCGCACAGAACGGCAACAATAAACGCTACCCTTCTCATGCCGCAAGTTTACACGCGAAGACCGATTCGGCAGCTGGTGGCCGGTTGTTCGCGCACGATCTCGTAGATTCCGGGGAAATGCAGACTTTGGCCAGGCGGATTCGGCTATCGTGAAGTAATTGCCAATATTGACTATCTACATTATTGACTGTCCTGCTTATTGATTATATTATCCCCCGCATGACAGACGAAAAACCTTGGTACGAGGAAGTTGCACTGCCTGTACTGCTCCGGCACGGGCGCACCGCTTACGGCTCGGCCATGCGCCGGGCGCTGGACGAAGCCGGTTACGACGACATCCCGGGAAATGGCCTTTACGTCATTGGCGGCCTGGCGCTGGGTGTTCCCGACATCCCTCTTGGCCAGTTGATCAAAGAACTGCGGATCTCCAAGCAGGCGGCGGGACAACTGGTCGACGCTCTTGTAACGCGCGGCTATTTGGAGCGGGCGGTCGACAAAGAGGATCGCCGCAAGCTGACGGTGACTCTCACCGAGCGCGGTAAGGCCGCGGCGGCCACGCAGGCGGCGGCGCGAGAAAAAGTCGACGCTGAACTGCTCGCCGGCGTAGGGCAGGACGATGTTTTGCGCACGCGACGAACTCTCGCGGTACTGTGCGACATAGGCCGCCAGGCAGGCGGCGATCAGGATGATGAACACTGAGCGGCGTGATCCTGCAACTCGCCGCTGTGATGTGCCTCATAGCTGAAGCCGCTGGTGTGTGATACACAGGTATGTAAGCTGGCCGCAGAGCCGGCACGAGCCAACTATGAGCCATTTCGTTTGGCGGAGCACCGGCTCCGCATTTCCGTGCCGCCGGCTAAAGCCGGCTCAGAAAAGAAATAGGCTGCCTGGACGCTGGCCTGAAGGCCAGCTCTACCCGATCGCTTCTGGACCCGGCGCTCAAGCAGCGTTCTACCCGATCGCTCCTGGACCTGGCACCCCAGCATCGCTCTACTCAGCTGGCGCATTCTATGTGACTTTTTACGCAGCCTGTGAAGCCGCCGCGTTTCCGTCTTCCGAATTCGGGGCGGCGGCATGCTAAGGTCGCTCTTCATTGGGCTTTCCGAAAGCAAACGATTACGCCATTTCGCCGAGCAGTCGCCGATGGGGCTGCGCTTCTCCCATCGCTTCGTTGCCGGCACACAGCTTGACGACGTCATTCATGCCACCGAGGTGGTCAACGGATGGGGTGCGGGCGTCAGCATCGACAACCTCGGCGAGAACGTCACCAATGCCGATGAGTCGAAGCACAGCGCCGAGCTGTATCACCGCATGCTCGACGAAATCGCCAGGCGCAAGCTGAACGCCAATGTCAGCCTTAAGCTCACGCACATGGGGTTTGACGTGAGCGAGGACCTTGCCTTCGGGCTGGTGACCGAACTGGTGGACCACGCTGTGCGCATCAACAATTTTATTCGCGTGGACATGGAAGGCTCGCCCTACACCCAGCGCACGCTCGACTTTGTCCGTGGGCTGCATCGCGAACCGGGACACGCTGGCCGGGTAGGGACAGTCATCCAGTCGTACCTCTACCGCAGCGAGAAAGATGTGAACGACCTGTTGTCGGAGCGCATCCGCATACGTTTGTGCAAAGGTGCATATAAGGAGCCCGCGGAGATCGCTTTCCCCAAGAAGGCAGACGCGGATGCGAACTATGTGAAGCTGGCACGCACGCTGCTGAAGAGCGGCGTGTTTCACGGCATTGCGACGCATGACGAGAAGATCATCGCCGAGATAAAGCAGTTCGCGCGCGCGGAAAACATCCCGGCCTCAGCCTATGAGTTTCAAATGCTGTACGGCGTGCGCCGCGACCTGCAACAGCAACTGGTGCGCGAAGGATACGGCCTGCGCGTGTATATTCCCTTTGGGTCGGAGTGGTATCCGTATTTTATGCGCCGCCTGGCGGAGCGTCCTGCGAACGTAATCTTCATTGCGCGCAACGTGTTCCGGCAATAGGGCAGCTAAGAAACCCGATATTCGGGCGGCGCGGCGGGCGTTGGTCATACTGCTTATTTGTCGAACCTTTCGCCCAGCATGGGCCAGCACTCGTTGATGTTCCAGTCGGGCGTCGCTCCCGGCCGGCTCGCGACCAGAGCGCCGACGGCATTGGCAAAGCAGCCAAGGCGGCGAGTGTCCCATCGCTGCGCCAACCCGTGGAGCAGTGCCGCCGCGAAAGCGTCGCCAGCCCCGACCGAGTCAGCCACCCGCACCTTGTAGCCCGGACTCTCGCAGTAAGTGCCCTGGTTGAGGATTGCGCAGCCCCGCTCGCCCAAGGTCACGCAGACGGTTTTGCAATGGTAGCGGTCGGCCCATCGCCGGCAAAGATATTCGACCGATCCTTCTTCGCCGTCTGCGTTGAGCAGACCATCGAGAAACTCCGCTTCGCTGTCGCTCAACTTGATGACGTCGGCATGCGATGACAGTTGTTCCACCAGGGCCAGGTTCCAGTTGCCCTCGCGCAGGTTGACATCGTAAAAGTGACGAGCGGAAGGCGCAGCCTGTAGCAGCTTCAACGTGGATTCCAGCGCCTGCGCCGACATGTTATACAGCGTGCCAAAGTAAATCCAGTCGGGCTGCGATTCGGAAAGGGATCGCAGTTGTTCGTCGGTGAGCGTCACAAAGTCGTAGGCAGCGGGTCGCATGATCTGGAATGAGGGCTTGCCATCACGGTCGAGCTCGACCTGAGCCGTTCCGGTGTCTTTGCCTTGAAGGACCTGCACGAACTGAGTCGAAAGGCCCCACTGCCGCAGGCGATCGAGAGTGCAGCGGCCGCGGTCGTCAGTGCCGACCGCGCTTACCAGGAAAGCCTCATGGCCGAGTTTCTGGACGTGAGCGGCAAAGTTCAGCGGAGCGCCACCGAGATACTCGTGCTCGCCAATTACATCCCACAAGATCTCTCCGACAGCAACGATTCGCAATCCGCCTGCCTCCCTTGGGTCCCAGCTATCCTATCGTGTCCTGCTTGTGATTCGCTGAATCGACGGAAATTCTAGGGAAATGCCTGTCGGGTGCCTTTCGGCCGAGATCAGCTCAAGGTTCGCATTCCAGGCTCCGAAAAATGGGGTATCACGGCCCCTTGTAATCCGCCGGATTTCGGCTATGATTAACGGCCTCTATGAAGCTCACCTTCCAACGCGAACGCGAAGCGCCCTTTCGAGCCGCTCCTAGCCAGGCAAATTTTCCCGCCGTCTCAGGTGCTGACATAGCCGGTATGTGTCATGGCAAACGAGTGGGCGGCGACCTCTACCATTTCCTTCGTGCCAATCCGAACCGGGTTGTGTTTGGCTTGCTCGACGTAGCCGGAAGTCACGAAGAGAACCAACAGATCGTGTCGGCAGCACGGCAGACATTCCAGACGTTGGGCAGCGAACGATTTGCCGATGGCGAAATCAACGAGGCCGATGCCATGATGGAGTTCTGCCTCGAGTTGAACCTGACCATTCGCCGAGCAGCCGCTGGAGTCCGCTCCTGTGCAGCCTTTTTGGGCTGCTACAACGAGGAGCTCGGTACCATCTGCTACGCCAATGCAGGGCACACTCCGGGATTGCTGCGTGACCCTTCGGGCGTCACCGAATTGCCGGCCACGGGCCTTCCGCTGGGACTATTTTCCGCCTCCACGTATGAAGCGCCGACCGCGGCGCTGCAACCCGGCGCGTCGTTGCTTCTGGTGTCGCGGGGTGTGGTCGAGGCCTCGTACAAGAAAGAGGAGTTTGGCTTGGAGCGTGTCAAGCAGCAATTTGAGCGCTCGCCGATGGAAAGCGCGAAAGGTATGGCCACCGCCATCCTCGATGGCGCCCAGCAATTCATGCGAGATGCGCCCGCGCAAAACGATTTCACTGCCCTGGCGCTGGTCCGGGCGGCAAAAGGCCAGGCCGCTACCGGCGCTTGAGCACGCGCGTCCGAACTTATTTTGAGTTTGCTACGGTGCAACGATTGCGCAAATTCCAGCCCGCGTGGGCTGGATTATTTTTTTGCCCAGGGCCTAAGAGGCCTTCTTTGGATTGTAGACATAGGTGACAAACGCGTATCCCCAGGGGACGGCTACGATCGGTAGTATGACCCAGAGAAATTCGGAGGTGATGCCTTCGGCTGGGGAGCCTGCGAGCGTACCTTTGGACCACAATGGGTAAGCGACAAGGATTAGCCAAAGAACCTTGTAGACAATTTCGAGGAGCACGATCGGTAGCATTTTCAAGGGGCGAATGATTCCCAGGACTGCCAGGGTAGCAAAGGCGGTCCAGACGCACCAGGCTACGGCGTCGATTGGGTCCCACGGTCCCTGATGCGTGAGGACGTGCGTCCACGTTTCTTTGCCTAGCACGAAGAACATCAGGATATAGAGCAGGCGCAAGAGGTAGATATTGATCGGGCGGACGCCTTCGTAGCGGTCGGCTCGTTGAAAAATGGCTTTGGGGTTGAAGGTCATGGAAAGTATTCCTTAGGACGGCACAAGTTCCGTAACAATCTTTTCAGCGCCACATTGGTGGCGATCGCTCACCGATTGCTGTCGATCTCAGGTCGCCGCTCCCGAAAAAAGCTCTGCAATAGATCCATGCACCGCGCGGCCAGCACGCCGGAGCTGACTTCCACTTTGTGGTTCAGCTTAGGATGGTTGAGGACCTGGAGCATGGAATGGACCGCGCCGGCCTTGGCGTCTTCGGCTCCATAGATCAGGCGGCGAACCCGTGCGTGAGTGATGGCGCCGGCGCACATCGAGCAGGGCTCAACCGTTACGTAGAGATCGCAATCGATCAGACGATAGTTGCCGACGGTTGTTCCGGCTTCGCGGAGCGCAAGGATCTCGGCGTGTGCCGTAGGATCGTTGGCCGTGAGAGGACGATTGCATCCCCGGCCTACGATTCGGCCGTCGCGCACCACGACGGCTCCCACCGGAACCTCACCCAGCGCCAGTGCACGCTGCGCCTCGCGCAGCGCTTCTTCCATCCACAGTTCGTCGGAGAGGGACATAGGACAGCAATTAGCAATTAGCAACTAGCAATTAGCAATTAGCAAAGGCTTATGAATCCAGCGCCGAATTCTGAGCATCAACCTTTCTTCTTTCACGCTTCGCAGCTATGCGAGCACCCAGACTGAAGCCAATCGTGCAGAAGCACGGAGCGGTATAGAAGAGCAATCCAAGACACTCCGTTTCGCCGCAGTCGTGTGGGAACGCCAAGGTATTGGAAAATGCATAGTCCCACCTTCCGATATGTGACCACTCCGAACTCCATTCCGAGGCCGTGCTTATGACACCAAAAAAGAGCCAGCAGAATCCGAAAATCCACGCGTAACACGCCGCACGACTGGCATCGAACTTCGCAAAACAGAAGTACCCGACGCCGAGACTGGCTACCAGGAAACCGACTGGGAGACCAACTGCAAAGTCAGAACTCCGGAACCTAGGAGTCAATAGCTCTGCCCAAAGCCACTGCGGCAAGAAACCCAGAATCATGCCGAGAAACATCGATAGGAGTCCATAGCCTACCGCGGCTGGCCACTGCCAGCCCTTCTCCATTATTGGCGCCTCGGTATGCACAGGGTAATTGCTGATTGCTAGTTGCTGATTGCTAATTGCTAAATTGCTGCCTTTCACTGCCGCAGCATGATGCGCTGGACCGCTGTTGCCCGGCCGGTCGTAGGATCGCAATCGATCAAGGCGGCGCACAAACGCACGTCATTGACGGCGGGTTCGAAGCGGCCAGGCATATTGGTCAGAAAGCGGGCCAATATCAATTCCTTCTGCACGCCGATCACGCTGTCATAAGGACCGGTCATTCCCACGTCGGTTTGCACGGCGGTGCCGCCCGGCAGCACGCGCTCGTCGGCCGTGGGCACGTGAGTGTGAGTTCCGAACACCGCGGTTACTCTTCCTTCCAGATACCAGCCGATTGCAACCTTTTCCGATGTGGCTTCAGCGTGGAAGTCCACCAAAATTACCTTGGCCGTGATCTGCTTCAGCAGTTGATCGGCGAAGCGAAAGGGATCGTCGTTGTTGGTCATGAACACGCGGCCCTGCAGATTGATGACGCAATAGCCGACGCCGCTGCGGGTTCGGCCCTCATACCAGCCGAAGCCCGGTGACCCTGCCGGATAGTTTGCCGGCCGCAACACACGACGGGCCAGCGATGCCTCATTTCCGTTCGCGGAGTTCATGTAGTCGATGATCTCGCGCTTGTCCCAAACATGGTTGCCGGTGGTGATGACATCGACCCCGAGTTCAAACAACTCTTCGGCAATTTGCGGAGTGATGCCGAAGCCGCCAGCGGAGTTCTCGCCGTTGGCGATGGTCAGTTCAACGTCGTGCTGCCGTTGCAGTTCCGGCAAGCGTTCGTGAACGATGGTTCGCCCGGGGCGCCCGAAAATGTCACCAACGAAGAGTATGCGCAAGCTGTTGCGGTCCTTTATTAACGCAGTGTTTCGATGTTATCACGCGTGCGAAGGCGAGCTCCGCCGTCGACAAGACCTCGATGGCGACATTTTTAGTCTTTAAAGCGATAGCGCACGAGGTGGTATACCGCGGCAACGCCATCAGTCCAGCTGATCTTCTTGCCCTCGGCGTAGGTGCGTCCGTGATAGGAAATTGGCACTTCGTAGATGCGAACTCCCAGCTTCGCCAGCTTCACCGTCATCTCAGTTTCCACACTGAAGCGGTCGGAGCGCACATGGATTTGCGAGAAGATTTCGCGGCGAAACACTTTGTAGCAAGCGGTCACGTCGTGAATGCTCAGGCCGGTGAGCACGTTGCATAACATGGAAAATGCGCGGTTGAGCACGTAGCGCCAATAGCGCGGCACGCGGTGCGGACCATCGTGGAAGCGGTTGCCAAAAACCGCGTCGGCATGCCCCTCGAGAATGGGAGCGATGAGCGCGGGATAATCGCGGGGATCGTATTCCAGATCGGCATCCTGAATCAGCACCAACTCACCGCTGGCATTCTCCAGCCCGCTTCTGACCCCCGCGCCTTTGCCTTGGTTCTTTTCATGCAGCACCAGCTTGACGGTGTTCGCACCGTTGCCACCCAAAAGCTTTTGCAGATCGCTTTCCTGCAAGAATTGCCGAGTGCCATCGGTCGAGTAGTCGTCAACAATAATCAATTCTTTATGCAGACTCAGAGGCTGTCTCGCCACCTGCTGCAACAGCTGCATCACCGTTCTGCATTCGTTGTAAACCGGAACGATGACAGACAGCGTGTGGAATTGCGGCACGGTCCCGTCCGGCAAGGGCTCGGGATACTCGTCGGCGTCGTGGCGGGTTGATGCGGCAGAGCGAGTTTCAGAAACCAGATAAACTCCGAGGATCAGAAGCTCAGGATCGATGGGATGCCGGTAGCGTAGCTCGGGAAAGCATACATAGTAAACCAGCGGATAGAAGATCAGCAGCGCCGCGAACAGGAACACTCCATGAATGCGCCGCTTCCACGCCAAGAGCAATCCCCAGATCGCCAGCACGGAAGTCGCCAGGAAAAGCAAATTCTTGGCGGCAATCAGTCCCTCGACGTCGGACACTCGCGGCATGCCGTCCCAGAAGAAGATGAAGCGCCGGACGGACAACAACAAGAAGCGGCTGGGATGCTCTGCAATCCATTCTCTGGCCAGGCGTCCCTGTTCCGCGGCAAACGCGGCCTCGCCCATTTGTTTGTACTTTGCAAATTGCGTGACGCTGCTCGCAGGATGGTACGCCAGCACATAAACCCCTTCCGCCAGAGGGTTGTTGCCTATCCGTAGCTCGACTCCGAAGTTGTCGCGGATGAAAACCGGCCTGCCGAGTGCTTCGTAATTGCGCACCAGCCATGGCATGATCGTCATCCAGAAGATGACGCCACTCAACACGGCGGGCACGAGCCATGGCTTTCCGCGACGATGCAACTGATAGACCAGCCAGCATCCGGCGAATGGCAAGAACGACAGAGCCGACGGATTGGTCAGCGCCGTAACGCCCCAGAGCAGGCCGTAGCCGATCCACGATGAGAGCCGCTCGTCGCCTTCCATCTCCACCGTCAGCATGAACAGCAGGCTGATCAGGAACGCTGACAAGCTGGTCTCCCAGATCTCACGCACCGACCAGAAGATGGTGTAAGGAAGCAGCGCCCAGATCCAGCCTGACCAGACAGCTACTGTTTCACCGAACAAGCGGCGAGCAGTACGATAGATCGTCCAGCAGGTGAGCGCGGCAAAAGCGCTATTGAACACCAGCAGCCAAAACGCCGCGGCGCGCGAATAGTTGCCGAAAAGCCGGAAGGCCACGGAGACGATCCAGGGATAGATAGGTGCGGTCCATGCCGAAGGACCAGTGTCGCCGCCGAACGGCGAGCTAAAGCCGTGGCCGCTGGCAAGTGAATACCCCAGGCGGCCGATCTCCCAGCCAAATCCCCAGTTATCTTCTGAGGTGCGGAGCCGGTAGGTGTGCGCCACTATGATCCACACCACGCGCACCAGAAACGCGATCAGTACCATCCAGCCGACCGAGTGCACGACGCTTTGCCATCGCGATTGGCGCACAGGTTCCGAGGGCCCTACGGTGGGCGCCGTCTGCGCCGGCTGGGTTTTCAAATGCATGGAAATCACGCAAATTGTACCGTATACCTGCCGCGACGGGTCGCGTTACCCGTTCGCTTCGCGCCTTTGCAATCCGCTTGAATACGCCTCAAATCCCGCCTAGACTTGGCTTATCGGCAACTGTGATGCTTATCACAGCCTGGATGTACAGTGATCGGCGAAGATATTGAGTCGAGAAAAAGCAGGTTCCTCCGCTCCGATGAGGACTTGGGTCGCGATGACAATTTGCAGGGAGTGGAGCTGAGATCGAGAGAAGGCATTCATGGGATGGATTGACAACAGGTTCGAAAAGAATTTTCTGGTCACCACGGTTGATTACGTTTTCAACTGGGCACGCAAGTCGGCGATTTGGCCAATGACGTTTGGCCTGGCCTGCTGCGCGATCGAGATGATCGCCGCCTCGACATCGCGCTTCGACATAGCACGCTTCGGCTCGGAGGTATTTCGACCCAGCCCGCGCCAGAGCGACCTCATGATCGTGGCCGGAACGGTGACGCTAAAGATGGCGCCGGTGGTAAAGCGCATCTATGACCAGATGCCCGATCCCAAGTGGTGCATCTCGATGGGCGCTTGCTCGTCGGTCGGAGGCCCGTTTAATACCTACGCCGTGCTGCAGGGAGTGGACCGCATTGTGCCTGTGGATGTGTACGTGGTGGGGTGTCCGCCGCGGCCAGAGAATCTCTTCTACGGACTTTTGCGCCTGCAGGACAAGATCGACAAGATGACCATCGCCAAAAAGCCCACGGAAGTTCGGCTGCATGAAAACATGATGGACGACTTCAAACGGCAGATCCGCATCGCCCAAGCGGCGAGCGAAAATCCCGATCAGCTGGTGCAGCCGGTCGAGAACGTCGTCGGGGTCGGACGGTAACCGCTTCAGTACGGCGCGATGATTCCTCCCATATTGCGCGAGGCCGGTACCTTCATCGTCGCAGCGAAGACCTTCACTCCCCAATACTTCGCAAACACGTCCAGATATTTGTAGCCGGATCCGGTATTGAACAGCACTACTGTGTCGCTGGGCGCGAGAAATCCGCTCTTAAGTAATTGCTTGTAGGCGGCGAGTGCAGCGCCTCCTTCAGGAGCAGCGAAGATACCCTCCGTCGAAGCCATCTCCTTTACCGCATCCATGATCTCGTCATCGCTAACGGCGATGGCCGTTCCGCCGCTCTGGCGCACAATGTCAAGAATGATGAAGTCGCCGTAGGCCTTCGGCACGCGCAGTCCGGCAGCCAGGGTATGCGCATTCGGCCACATTTCCGACGCGCCCTTACCTTCACGTAATGCTTTAGGGATTGGGGCGCAACCATCTGCCTGCACGCATATCATCTTGGGACGTTTTCCTTTGCCGATCCAGCCCAATTCCTCCATTTCTTCGAACGCCTTCCACATGCCGATCAGTCCAACGCCGCCTCCCGTCGGATAAAGAATGGCGTCCGGCAAGCTCCATCCCATTTGCTCGGCCACCTCGTAGCCCATGGTCTTCTTGCCTTCCACGCGGAACGGTTCCTTCAGCGTGGAGACATCGAACCAGCCTTCGTGCTCCTTACGCTCGGCGACCATTCGATCGCAATCGCTGATGAGCCCATCAACCAGCGTCAGGTGCGCGCCACTGGCTTCGACCTCCAGCCGATTTGCGATCGGCACGTCCTTCGGCATGAAGACATAGGCATCCAGCCCAGCCGCTGCTGCGTAGGCAGCCAGCGATCCTCCGGCGTTTCCTGCCGAAGACGCTACCACTTTCCTCACGCCGTACTGGCGTGCCATGGTGACTGCCGCACTCATGCCACGCGCTTCGAACGAGCCCGTCGGATTCAGCCCTTCGTCTTTGATTAGCAGATTGGGATACTTGCGGCTCGGCAGCATCGGCGTAAATCCCTCGCCCAGCGTCACCGGCTCGGCATCGGGAAGCACCGCCGCGTAGCGCCACATGCTCGCCAGTCCGGCGTTGACCGACTCGCGAGCCGTGTTGCGGCGAATCTCTGCCAGGTCATAGCGAACATAAAGCGGTCCGCCATCCTTTGTGCAGACATTTTGGGCGTTCTCGGCCGTGAAGGTCGCGCCGCACTTGCTGCATTCAAAACCAATGATCTTCGCCATGAAATGATTGCCTCACAGTAACAATGACCTTACGTAGTTTTTGGAGAGGCGCGCCTTCAGGTGCGCCGTTACTGGCCTTATTTTGTCATCCCGAGCCGGCTTGAGCCGGCGAGGGATCTGCTTTTTCGGCTTTTTCAGCAGCCTCTTTAGCTACAGAACGAAATCGTTTTTCGGCTCTTGAAAGCTTGCGTACTCGCACCCCGAAAACCAAATTCGCTCAGGGGCTGAAGAGCGTGTGTGAGAAGGTCTATCGTCCCCACGGGACTCGAATGTATTTTCTACTTTACCCAGCGCTGAAGCGCTGGGCTTAGCGCTTTCGCCCCATTCGGGGTTCGATTTTGCGTGCTCTCTCCATCCTGCCAACCTTGAACAGGTTCTCACACACGCTCTGAAGACCAGTTCTTGCTTCACAAACACGGCACAGCCAAAGCTGTGCCATTTCAAGCAGTCCCTGAGGAATTCCTCTCCCAGCATCGGAAAAACCTCGCAGTGTAACCGTCATCACCGCTCCGACGCAGCGAGGTCAGCTACCCTCGAATGTTATAATCCGCGCAATTCCCGCCAATCCGATGACTGAGCCGTCCACCCCACTGATGCGGCAATACGCCGCGATCAAGAAAGAGCATCCCCACGCGCTCCTCTTCTTCCGCCTGGGCGACTTCTACGAACTTTTCTTCGAAGACGCCGTGGTCGCGTCCCAAGAACTACAGATTACGCTGACCTCGCGCAACAAAGAAAAAGGCATCGCAATACCAATGTGCGGAGTGCCGTATCACTCGGCTGAAGGTTACATTGGGAAGCTGATCCGCAAAGGGTTTAAGGTCGCCATTTGCGAACAGATGGAAGATCCGCGCATCACCAAGACTCTGGTCAAGCGCGAAGTCACGCGAGTGCTTACGCCGGGCACCTCGGCCGATGCGCATCTCGGGTCGGAGGAGAATAATTTCCTGGGCTGCGTGGCGCGAGCCGGAAACGCTTTCGGCTTTGCGGCGTTGGATCTTTCGACCGGCGAATTTCGGGCGACCGAATTTCAGGGAGACGATGCCGAACGCCGCGTGCGCGAGGAGCTGCTGGTGCTTCGTCCACGTGAAGTTCTGTTCGCTTCATCGCTGCCGCTTTTCGATCAGCCGAGCACTGGCGCTTCTTTGCCGGTTGCAGCTTCAGCCCCCCGCATCACATCACTGGAGAATGCGTCCTGGGCGGAGACTCCTCTCGACGATTGGGTGTTCTCTCCCGACTACGCTATTCCGCAGGTCGAAAACCACTTCGGCGTACTCTCGCTGGAAGGCTTCGGTCTCGCCAATCGATCGGCAGCGGCTACCGCCGCGGGAGCGATTCTGCATTACGTTCGCACCACGCAGCGTGGCTCGCTCGATCACGTGGATCGCATTGGCTTCTACGAGCGGCAAAACTGCCTGGTGCTGGACGCGGTCACGGTGCGCAATCTGGAGTTGATCGAGCCGTTGTTCGCCGGCGCCGCCGACAATGCCACGCTGTTCCGCTGCCTGGATTGCACCGTCACCCCGATGGGCAAACGCCTGTTGCGTGCCTGGATGCTGCGCCCTTCGATTGATGCCGGCGAGATCAATTGGCGGCTTGACGCTGTCGAAGGTCTGGTCAACGACGTGGTCGCGCGCGAGGAACTACGCCGTTCCCTCGAAGGCATTCTCGATTTGGAGCGTTTGCTGAGCCGCGTAACCCTAGAGAGAGCGAATCCACGCGATCTGCTCGCGCTCGCGACATCGCTGGCCAAGCTGCCTACCGTGCGCATCGCGGTATCGCACTTCCCTGCTGAGCGCCTTGTAGCGCTGCATGCACAATGTGACGAACTTAGCGACCTGCGCGACCGGCTGGTGACCTCGCTCGAAGACGAACCGCCGCTTACGCTGGCCGACGGCGGGGTAATTCGCTCCGGAGTCGATGCCGGCCTCGACGAGCTTCGCAACCTGAGCCGCAATAGCAAGCAATACATCGCGCAGATCGAGCAACGCGAACGCCAGCGCACCGGCATCGGTTCGCTGAAGGTCAAGTTCAATAGCGTCTTCGGCTACTATCTCGAGATCTCGAAAGCGAACCTGCATCTCGCGCCGGCGGAGTACGAACGCAAGCAAACTCTGGTCAACGCCGAGCGCTTCACCACGCCTGAGCTGAAAGAGTATGAGGTGAAGGTGCTCGATGCGCAGGAGAAGATGGTCGAGATCGAACGGCGTCTGTTTGCGGAGTTGCGCACCGCAATTGCTGCCGAGGCGCGCCGCATTCGGCAAACTGCGCTGGCACTGGCGGAAATCGATGTGCTTTCTTCGTTCGGCGCACTCGCTGCCAATCGCAGCTACTGCCGTCCGCTGTTCAACGAGGGTGCGAACATCGAGATTGTTGAGGGGCGTCACCCGGTCATCGAGCAGATGGAGATTCCCGGAGCCACCAATCGCTTCGTCCCCAACGATCTCTATCTGAACAGCACAACCCATTCGATCCTGGTCATTACCGGGCCAAACATGGGAGGCAAGTCGACTTACTTGCGGCAAGCTGCGCTGATCGTGCTGATGGCGCAGATGGGATCGTTCGTACCTGCGCGCTCGGCAAGCCTGGGACTGGTCGATCGCATCTTCACCCGCATCGGCGCGGCCGATAACCTCGCTCGCGGACGCTCGACCTTCATGGTGGAGATGACCGAGACGGCAGCGATCCTAAATACGGCGACCTCGCGCTCGCTGATCCTGCTCGACGAAGTCGGCCGCGGAACTTCAACCTACGATGGATTGGCAATCGCGTGGGCGGCTATCGAATATATCCACGCCAACACTCGCGCCAAGACGGTGTTCGCTACACATTATCACGAGTTAACGGAGCTGGCAGACCGGCTGAGTGGCGTGAAGAACTATCACGTCTCGGTGAAGGAGAGCGGCGGTGGGATTGTTTTTCTGCGCAAAGTGGAAGAAGGCGCAGCCGACAAGAGCTACGGTATCGAGGTCGCCAAGCTGGCTGGACTGCCGACCGACGTAGTCAATCGCGCGCGGGAGGTCCTGGCCGAGCATGAGAGTGCCGAGCGCAACGCAGTCAAGCATCTGGCGCACGATGAAACCGCCGAGACCGCTCAGTTGCAGCTGACCATCTTCACTCCGCTGTCGCAAAAGATCGTGGATCGCATCAAGGAGACTGACCTCAACCGCATCAGTCCCATGGACGCGTTAAACCTCCTGCATGAACTGAAGAAGCAAATGGAGTGATCTCTATAACGACTGTCGACCACACACCTCCAAGTTTCGCAGTGGCGTAGATAATACTCCTGCTTTTCTGCAATGGACACGTTAGGTAAACTCGGATATTTTTAAATCAGTACCCCTTCAAAAGGTGGGAACGTGGCGTTTCAAAACTTTGAGGAAGTTTGGGCGGCATTAGGGCGGCTGTATACCGATATTGTCCGGCTGCAGGAGTCACAGCAGCAACTTGTTGAACTGCACACCCGGTCGGTTTCTGCGCACGCCGAACAAATGAAACAGCTTGGCGAGCGAATAGATCGACTGGTCGAGAGCCAGGATCGACTGATTGAGAGCCAGGCTCGACTGGTCGAGAGTCAGGATCGAATAGCCGAGAGTCAGGATCGAATAGTCGAGAGCCAGGATCGAATGGTTTCGACCGTTTCGACGCTCGCTGGAACCGTGACGCAACTGACTGCTGTTGTCGATTCGCATGAGAAACGGCTGGAAAGGTTGGAAGGCCAATAAGCCTGGGCTTTGCGTCCCAGAGTACCCTAAGACTGCGCCACGACTTTAACAACACTGCGGGAAACGCGACCCGCACCTTTCCTCGCACCTGAATTCTTTTCTCTCTCGCGTTACACTCTTCTATATTTCCATGGCTTCCAAAAGCACACTCGAACTTCGCCAGCAGGTTGGTCAGTTGCTCATCATGGGCTGCGGCGGGACCACGATGTCCGCACGCCTGCGATCCATGCTAGGCACGCTGCATCCCGGGGGCATTATTCTCTTCCAGCGCAACATCGAGGAGGCTGCCCAAACGCACGCGCTGCTGCGTGATGTGCAGAAGGCCGTGTCAACCCCGCTGTTTCTTTGCGTGGATATGGAGGGCGGAACCGTCGATCGCCTGCGAGATGTGATCGCGCCGACGCCGGCCGTCGCCGAGGTCGCGGCCACAGGCTCAAAAAAACTCTACCGCAAACACGGACATATCATCGGCCGGGAAGTGCATGCGTTAGGGTTCAACACGAATTTTGCGCCTGCCCTCGACCTCCAGTTCGAGGCCTCGAAGAATGTGCTGGCCTCGCGAACAGTTTCGCCCGATCCGAAGGAAACAATCCTGTACGCCCGCGAATTCCTGCGCGGCCTCAGCGACAGCAAGGTCCTCGGATGTGGCAAGCACTTCCCCGGGCTCGGGGAAGCCCGTCTCGATTCGCACAATGAACTTCCTGTGATCGACAAGCCTTGGAATCGCCTGTGGAGCGAAGACCTGCTTCCCTATCGCCAGTTGCGGCGGGATTTGCCGTTCGTCATGGTAGCGCACGCGGCTTACCCGCAGGTTACCGGTGATCGCACTCCGGCGTCGCTGTCGAAAAAATGGATGAGCGATGTTCTGCGCAAAAAGATCGGTTATCGTGGGCTCCTCATCACTGACGATCTCGACATGGGCGGAGTGCTGGCGGCAGCCTCCATCGAGGATGCTGCGGTCGAGACGCTTCGCGCTGGGGCCGACATTTTTCTTGTCTGCCAGAAAGCAGAGAGCGTGTGGCGAGCGTTCGAGGCGGTTTACAAGCAGGCCGAGAGCGACAAGAAATTTGCCAAGCTCATCGCGGAGAAGTCGCAAACAGTACTGACGGTGAAGAAGAAGTCTCGCGTGTTGAAGTCACGCACGGCGGCCGCTCCGACGCAAAAAACCGTGGACAAGCTCCGCCGCAGCATTTGGGAATTCAGCGAAGAAATACGCGCCAGCAGTCTTGGGGCTCGCCTTTGAAGGGGGTTGGGTGTGCCATGTTCCGCAAAAGAGGGCAGGGCTTCAGGGAGACAGATCTTCTCACACGTGCTTAAGCTCCGAAGAAATCCTATGAAGTCTGGTCTCCCATCCAGCGCTTGGTCAACTGAAACGAGAAGCAAATGCCCTCAGCGGCTAAAGCCAATCGTCTTGGCGAACGTTTACGGCGCACCTGAAGGTGCGCCCTTTCAGAGCTGCCCGCATCCGACTTTTGTAGCACTCTGTGAAGGCGTGGCGCTTCAAGACGTTTCCCCGGAGCTAGCGCATTGATCGTCGCGGGCGTGATGAGCGGCACCTCGGCGGACGGAATCAATGTCGCGTTGGTGCGCATCCAAGGCCGTGGTTTCCGTTCCCGCTTCGAACTGCTGGCGCATTACGAGTTTCCTTATCCCGACAACGTTCGACGGACTATTCTCGCAGCCATGAACGCGGGCTCAGCAAGTGTCGCCGACCTTTCGCGTCTGCACTTCCTCCTTGGCGAGCTTTATGCAGACGCGGTCCATGCTGCCCAGCGACGCTCGCGTCTGGAGTGCGAACTGGTCGGCTGCCACGGGCAGACTCTCTATCATCAAGGCCGCACAGCGCCCTTCCTGGGACACCAGATTTCTTGCACTTGGCAGACTGGCGAAGCGGCGATCATTGCGGCCAGGATTGGGGTGCCGGTGGTTTCCGATTTTCGTCCCGCCGACATGGCTGCCGGTGGCAAAGGCGCGCCGCTGGTACCTTTTCTGGATTACGTTCTCTACCGCCATCGCCGTTACGGGCGCATCGTACAAAATCTCGGCGGCATCGCTAACCTCACGGCGATTCCGCCGCGCACGCTTCCCGAGGATGTTGTTGCCTTCGACACCGGTCCCGGCAACATGGTGATCGACGCCATCACTGAGCGGCTGTTCGAGCGCCCCTTCGATCGCAATGGACGACTCGCCGCGCGTGGTGAACCGATCGGGAGAGTGCTACAACAGTTGCTGCGCAATCCATTCTTCCGGCAGAAGCCGCCGAAGACCGCCGGCCGCGAACAATTCGGCCGCGAATTTGTACGCGAGCTTCTGCGGCTTTGCCGCCGCGCTGACGAGCATGACATTGTCGCCACGGCGACGGCACTTACCGCACGGTCGATTGGTATCGCGGTGCGCAAGTTCGTGCTGCCGCTGGTCGAGCCGCCTACACGTTTTCGCGAGTTGGTGGTCTCTGGCGGAGGAACGAAAAATCTCACCCTGATGCGAATGATTCGTGAGGAACTTGCGCCTCTGAAAATGCGCGTGCGTACCAGCGACGATTTTGGACTCCCCTCGGAGGCCAAGGAGGCTGTGGCGTTCGCGATGCTGGCCTACCAGACCTGGCGCCATCTGCCGTCCAACATTCCCTCTGCGACCGGAGCCAAGCGCCCGGCGATCCTGGGCAAGGTCAGCTATGTGTAGGTTCTTTTTCACCACGGAGAACGCGGAGGGCACTGGGAAGATCGAGAAGTCATTTACCACAGAGGCGCAGAGACACGAAGCCATTCGCGGCTTGACGCTCGGGCAGTATTGGCTTCATGACTGGCTCGTAACTGTGTTTGATTTCTTGATTTCTTGTTCTTCTCTGTGCCTCTGTGTCTCTGTGGTTTTATTTCTCGCTGGTTGCTCGCACAAACCCGATCCCAACACGCTGGTCATGGTTATCGAGAGCAGCCCGACGAATCTCGATCCCCGCGTGGGAGTTGATGCCCAGTCGGAGCGAATCGACACGCTTCTCTTCGATTCACTCGTACACCGTGATGATCATTTCAACCTGAAGCCCTGGCTGGCTGACAGTTGGGAAATACCCAATGCGCAAACCTACATTTTTCATCTGCATCATGGGGTGCATTTCCACGACGGTCAGTTGCTGACTGCGCGCGACGTGAAGTGGACGTTCGACTCGCTCCTGAGTGGCAAAATTCGCAGCGCGAAAACCAGCACCTATGCGCCCGTCGACCACATCGACGCGCCTGACGACTACACCATCGTCTTTCATTTGAAGGAGCCCTTTGCGCCGATGCTGTGGAATCTCTCCGACGGCGCGATTGGCATTGTGCCGTACGGAAGCGGCGATGATTTTAATCGCAAACCCATTGGCTCCGGACCGTTTCGCTTTGTGCGGGCGCAGATGGACAAGGAAGTCGTAATCGAACGCAATCCGGATTACTGGGCGGCGCCGGCCAAGCTGGAGCGCGTAGAGTTCAAAGTAATTCCTGACGCCACCACGCGTGCCCTCGAACTGCGTAAGCAAAGCGCCGACATTGCGCTGAACTCGCTGGTGGCCGACACTGTCGTTGCTCTCGAGCGTGATCGCGATCTCATCATCACGCAATCGCCCGGAACGATCTACGCCTACCTTGCCATGAATCTGCGGGATCCCGTCCTGAAGGACGTCCGGGTCCGGCGCGCCATCGCGTACGGCATCAACGTCGAGCCGATCATTCATTACCTGCTGCGCGACCAGGCCCGCCCCGCGTACAGCGTGTTGCCACCTCAGCACTGGGCCTACGATGCCGACGTTGTGAGGTATCCTCACGACCCGGCGCGGGCGCGACAGATTCTGGATGACGCAGGCTACCGCGCAACCAACGGCATTCGATTTCACGTCACGATGAAGACTTCCACTGACGAGTCGACCCGGCTGCTGGCTGCGGTGTTGCAGCAGCAGTTGCGCGAGGTCGGCATCGCACTCGACATCCGCACCTTCGAATTCGCGACGTTTTTTGCGGACATAACCAAAGGCGCTTACCAGATACATTCCTTGCGTTGGGTGGGCGGCAGCAATCTCGATCCCGACATCTTCGAGCACATCTTTGATTCCGGCAGCTTCGCGCCCAAACGCGCCAACCGCACCTTCTACTCCAACCCGCGTGTGGACGAGTTGATCCGAGAAGCCCGCGGCACCGTTGACCAGCAGAAACGCAAGGTCATCTATGACCAGGTGCAGCGCATCATCGCAGACGATTTGCCGTACATCAACCTGTGGTATCTCGACAACGTCCTGGTGCATACTAAGCGGGTCCAAGGCATCGAGTTGAGCCCGTCGGGTAACTATGATTTCTTGCGCACGGCCGAACTGGCGCGCTAGGGCGCAATTTTCCTGTCGCGCAACCTAATGGATTTGAAACTCTCAGCGGTCAGCCCGCCACATTTTGCCGGTTAGGTTGATTGGTTTTGGTGAGCGCCCCTCTGATGTGGTTCAGCGTAACCAACCATGGAACGATCAGCGAGAACAAGAGCCTGGCGCCCAGCCGCCGGACTGATGTTTTTCCCGGAAAGCTTTTCCAGTCGAGTCGAAACGCAAAATAGATTTCCAGAGCGAGCATACACACGAGCGGGATGACGGTGCGCGGCAGAAGCGCAATCGCAATTACCTCGGCAACGCAGCGCGCCATATTCCTCAATAGGCGCCCCCGCCTGATGCCCATAACTCCGTCGAGCGTCGCGTAGCGCCCAAGGTCCCTGAGAGCAGTCTTCAGGCTGTGCCGAGGCCTATAGTGCGCCTTGGCGCTTTCAGGAAAGGCTGGCTGTACGATGGTGCGCACGTACTGATCGAAAAGGCTGTCTTCCGTGAGGCTGGTTTCGGGAAAACCGCCAACTCGCTGCCACAATTCTTTCCGAAAGGCCATGGAACGCGCGGTGCAGGACTTTGTGCTCTGGCTGGGGTCGAGCTTAATTCCAAAAAACGGGGCTGACGCGATGTCCCACGTTGTCTGACCATCGGCATCCAGGCAAGCCCCACCCAGAGCATACTCAGCAGCCCCATTACGGATTGGCTCCGTAAGCTTCGCCAGCCAATCAGGGTCGTAAATACATCCGGCGTCCGCGCACGCAATCACTTCGGAGGAGGCGGCAGCAATGGCAACGTTTCTTCCCCGGGCAATCGGCCCCGGCGATTCTCTTAAGTTGGAACTCGGATCTCGAATGGCTTTCAAGTTTGCGTGGGCCAGGGCGTCAGCCTGCAAACGCTCCCAGGTACCGTCGGTAGATCCGCCATCGACGATGATGATCTCGGCCGGCACGAGCGTCTGCTGGACGAGACTCGACACCAGACCGTCGATGTCGTCCGCTTCGTTCAGAACCGTCGCAATCACGCTAACTGCTGACATGGGGTTTATCTTTCGCGGAGTAATCTGCTCGTGTCAGCTCCCATACCTTGGCGTATTTGTTGGAAACGTACACCGCGTGGTAAAGGTGCAGCAACAGGCCTTCACGGCCATCGAGAAATCCAAGACGAAAAAAGTAGTTGTAGATGAACGTCGCCATCGGCCGTAAGACAATGTCAATGAAGCTGAAACCGCGATAGCCGCTTGCCACCGCCCCTTTCGCCCCCTCCGAAGAGTAGCCGTTCATGTGCGCCATGTAGGACGACAATGTGGGATACGCATCGTGGACCATCGCGTTCTTCAGGTGTCCGGTTCTCTGATCGAATTCCGGCTTCAAGTCGATGCGAGGATGCGGCTCAGCGCCCGTCATAAATCCGCGGCCACGGCGAAAAAGGCGCAGCTTGGGATCAGGATAAAATCCCCCGAACCGCGTCCACTTCCCCAGAAAAAGATTCTTCCGCGGTATCCAGTAGCCACTAAGCGCGTCAGCATTGCCGACCACCTCCCGGATTTCCTCCGCCAATTCAGGGCTGACTACCTCGTCGGCATCCAGCGACAGGATCCAGTCTTGCGTACAGTTCTCGAAGGCATAGGTTTTCTGCAGCGAAAATCCCGGCCACGCTTTCAACAAGACCTTTGCGCCATATTCGCGCGCGATGTCGCAGGTTCGGTCCGTTGATCCCGAGTCGACCACCACAATTTCGTCGGCCCAGCGCACGCTTTCAAGGGTGCGGCCGATAATGGCCTCCTCGTTCATGGCGACAATGGCGACCGACAAGCCCATAGATGAACATTGCCCAATCAAGTCCAAAGCGACCTAGGCGATTGACTCGAAATTATGGTTTTGGACTGCCGAGTATACAGTATTGATGCATGGATTTCCGATGGCTTGCGCTCGTGGTGGCGCCCTCAATCGCCGCCACGGTTTTAAGTTTGTGAGCGCCCGAGTTCATGAGCCACGCTCGTTGGGGACTGGGGATAGGGTCCTTCGACTCGGACTGAAGTCCTCGCTCAGCATGACAGCCAATTGTGAGATAGCCGACGGCTGAATGCTGTTACGGCTTGCTCAGGTCTTGCGGGAACGATTTGAAGTCCACCTGCCGCTGCTCGGCTTTGTCTTTGTTGCTGGCATCGGTTGCGTGCTGTACCAGGTTGCCCTTGATCACGCGATAGTCTTCCTGTCCGGGCTGCTTGCCCGGCGTTGTCGTGATCACACCGTTGAAGTCATACCAGACTCCGTGCACGGTCTTGGTATTGAACGACAGATGATCGCCCGCGAGGCTGGCCTTGTCGAAGAACTGGTCGATGAACTGGCCCTTGTCGCTGTCGGTGTCGCCAAAGCGCGAAACGTAACCCGACACCTTGCCGCCTTCCACCGTGAGCTGCACGAATTCGCCTTCCCGCAAGAAGGTGTACATCCCGGAGGGATCGTCCGCGGCTGCCGGGGCGCTTGCTGTTTGCTGGGCCGGCGATGCTGCCCGTGAAGACACCAGCGCCCAGGTCAACAGCGACGTGATCAGCGCCGCCAACAGCAAATATCTACGAATCATATGGCCCTCGTGATGATCCATCATTGCACGCCGCCATAGTTTGGCGAAAGAACAATTCCGGGTCGCCATCCCCCGCCGCGGTCGCCGTTTTCCGCTATAATCCGAGTACTTGCTCCATGGTCGAGGATGATGTCGGAGAGTACCGCAACCAGGCCCCAGCGCGATCCTTCAGCCAGCGATCCCGCTATCCCGGAGAGCGCGAACTCGGCGCTGTCCGGTACTCCGGTGCTGCTGTTTGAGTTAGACCCGTGGTATCGCGTCTTCTTCCGCAACCTCGGCGATTTCCTTCTCCACCGCCAGCCGCCTCCGGTCGAAATCACGGCCCAGCCTGTCCCCCTACGGCCGGGATACTTCATCCGTACCGGCATTGATGCTTACCGCTTCGCCGAATCGTACGCCGGGCATATCGCCTTCGTCATCGCGGTCTATCTGATTTGCTCGCTGCCGCTGTTCAACCGCGCGCCCAAACTGCAGTCACCATTTCAGAACACCAAGGTCGAGTACTACCCAGTGAGCGAGTACCTGCCGCCTATCAACACCGCCAGCCATGCCCCCTTGAAGTCGCGCAAAGGCGAGCCCAGGCTGGCGAAACAGGAGATTCTCTCCGTCCCACCCGAGCCGGACAACAACCACCAGACCATCGTCACCCCGCCGAAGGTCAAGCTGGATCACGATGTGAAACTGCCGAATATCGTCGCTTGGACACCCGTGCCTGCAGCCCAGCCGATTGCCGCCTCGGCGCGGCCGGTTTCGCAATTGAAAGTTCCGCAATTTGAGACGCAGGTTGTTGCTCCCACCGCCGACATTTCGCAGTTGAAGTCGAAGCTGCAACTACCTACGCTACCGCAGCCTTCGGTGGTCGAGCCTCCGTTGTCTCCCGACCAGTTGAAGTTGCAAAAGGGACAGCTCAACATGGCACAAATGCAGCCGCAGGTAGCAGCTCCCAAGCTGCCGGTGCCAGTGCAGCGGGCCAGTGGCGTGGGTGATAGTGGCGCAAAGAACGTTCCGCCCGCGCCCAACGTGCAGAACCTTCCCTCGCAGGGACAGGGACAACTGATTGCCTTGGGACTAGCTCCGGCCGACGTGCGCGGGCCGATCAGCGTGCCCAGCGGCAATCGCAGCGGAGGATTTCACGCCTCACCGAGCGGCAAAGCTGACGCACCCGGCACGCCAAACATCGTTGGTACCGGCAACAACTCCAACGGCGGCACTGGTAAGGGCGCCGCAAACGGTCTGCCTCCGGGCATCACCGTCGGGGCGGCTCCGCCGGGCGCTGCTACAACTGCTGTCGCCGGAACGCCTGCCAAGCCGCCGGCTTCGAATCCCGACCTAGAAGCCCGCAAGCGCATGATCGCCGAGGCCATGAGGCCGTCGCTGCCCAGCATTCATGACCGGCAACCTCCGGCGCCGCCTCCCACATTGTCAGATGATCCCGATGCCAGCATCGAGAAGCGGGTGTTCGGCGCCAGGCGCTATTTCTCGCTCACCATGAACATGCCCAACCTGACCTCGGCAACGGGCAGTTGGATTATTCGCTTCGCCGAGCTGAAAGAGACCGCCGATAAAGGTTTGATCACCGCGCCGGTGGCCACGACCAAGGTTGATCCGGCCTATCCGCCCGACGTGCTGCGCGACAAGGTGGAAGGCACCGTCACCCTGTATGCCGTGATCCGCATCGATGGCACGGTGGACGATATCAAAGTGCTCGATAGCCTGGATTCGCGCCTCGACGAGAACGCGGTGCGCGCGCTGGCGCGCTGGCACTTCCGCCCCGGAACAAAAAATGGCGAGCCGGTTGCGCTGGAAGCCGTGGTCCAGATTCCCTTCCGAATGCGGCATTTGCAGTGAAGAGCAGTTAGCAATTAGCTCTTAGCAACTAGAGCAGTTCCTTAGTAGCTATATCCCAGAAGGTTAATTGGCGATAGTGTGGGGATGGCGATCTCTGCGAAAGCGTCGATGCCACGAGCCTATTCGGACGATTTGCGCTGCAAGCTTCTGGAAGCGTACGTGGCTGGCCGTGGGAGCTTGCCGGAATTGGCGCACCAGTTCGGCGTCAGTTGGGGGTACAGTAAAAAGATTCGAGCCCAGCAGTTGCGGACGGGGCGGAAGGAGCGGCCGGTGCAGAGCCAGCATGGTCCTGCCAGTCGGTTGACTGCTGGGGTGGAGCAGCAGCTGTGGTCGATCCTCCGGCAACAGCCCGATCTGACCTTGGCGGAACTGCAACCGCGACTGGCTGCCAGAACCGGTGTCGGCATCAGTCGATCGCGATTGTGGGTGTGGCTGCAGCGACTGGGCTTACGGCATAAAAAAAATCGCTCCGGGCGCAGGAGCAGGAAAGCGGCGAAAGCCTTTGGCGTCGCCAGGCGTGGTGGGAGCAGGTAAGCGAGTTGGATCCCACCGCGCTGGTGTTTCTCGACGAAAGCGGCGTGACTACGGAGATGACCCGCCGCTATGCTTGGGCACCCCGACCCGAACGCGTCTCGGAAGCGGTGCCCGCCGGCCACTGGCGCACCCTGACCGTGTTGGCCGCGCTCACCACGGCCGGCGTGCTGGCCAGCATGACCATTGAGTCGCCTACTGATGGTGATGTCTTTCTCGCTTTCGTGGAGCAGGTACTGGGGCCACGGCTGGAACCAGGGCACGTCGTCATCCTCGACAACTTGGCTGCCCACAAAGTTGAGGGCGTGCGCCAGCTCATCGAAAGCCACGGCGCGCAGCTGCTCTATCTGCCGCCGTACTCGCCTGACTTTAACCCCATCGAGCAAGCCTGGTCCAAAGTAAAACAACTGTTGCGGGGGGTGAAGGCCCGAGTCCTGGAACAGCTCGAACCAGCGATCGCCCAGGCCTTGGCTGCCATCACGGCTCAAAACGCACAAGCATTCTTCCGCCACTGCGGGTACGGGATACAGCAACTATGAAAATGCTCTAGCAACCAGCCAATGACAGTTAGCAACTAGCCGCCGGCGTTCACTTCATGAGGTGTCATCACGCACTAATGATTTTGTCATTCTGTCTGTAACGACGTCGGCGTTGTAGACAGAATGACAAAGTTGCTCGTGGCGAATGAGATGATGGCTGATTACTAAAAGCTAAGAGCTAATCGCTAATTGCTAGCTGCTAGTCGCTGCTTCGCGAACTCATCCCCTGGCTGCCAGCCAACTATTGTCGGCTGGCTCGCTGCCTGCCATCCCAGCGCGATTCCGAATTGCGCCATCACTGCGTCGCCGCGAAAGTCCATCTCCGGACGATACTCGTCGCTGGGCTGATGGTAGTGCTTGGCAACATAGTCGCGCGCCTGCTGCTTGCCCCACTCGGCGTCTTGACCCTGATACTTGTCGCCTTCGTCGATGGAGAAGGCGGGCACGCCGGCGCGCGCGAAGCTGAAGTGATCGGAGCGGTAGTAGTGGCCTGCACCGGGCTGCGAGTCAGGCACAATCGTCAGGGCGAACTCCTTGGCGGTACGCTCGACCGTCGGATAAAAGGTGGTGCGCTCGGCGCCCGACACGTTCACCTGTTCGGGCACTCCGAGCGGCGGCACATCGTCGTAATTCAGGTCGAGCGAAATGTCCTTTGCCGGAATCGGAGGATGCAAGCCAAGATACTCTGACCCGCGTAACCCCTGCTCTTCCGCCGTGACTGAGGCGAAGTAAACGGAACGCTTCGGCGCCTGGGACGCTTCCGCAAAGGCGCGTGCGATCTCCAACAGAATGCCAACGCCAGTGGCGTTGTCCTGTGCTCCGTTGTAGATGTTGTCGCCCGGCATGCCGGGCACGATGCCCAGGTGATCGTAGTGCGCGCTGTAGATAACGGCTTCGCCCTTCAGCGCAGGATCAGAACCCTCGCGCTTGGCAATTACATTGCTGGAGTTAAATGGCCGCACCGTGCTGACGATGTGGGCCTTCAGCTTGGCCGACAACGTGACCGGCTTGAAACCCGGCTTTTGCGCCGCGGCCATCATGTCGTCAAGGTTCATGCCGCAATCGGCGGTCAGTTTTTTGGCAACGTCAAGCTGAATCCATGAGGCCACCTTCAACTTGGGAGCGGGGTCGTCACGCAAGTAGGCGCGTTCTCCTGACCACGAGTTGCGCACCACGTTCCATCCGTAGCTGGCCATGTCGGTCTTGTGAATCAGGATGACGCCGGCTGCGCCCATCCGCGCCGCCTGTTCGTACTTGTAGGTCCACCGGCCGTAGTAAGTGAGTGCCCCGCCGCCGAAGTACTTGGGATCGTTCGAAGGCGGCTGATTGACCATCATGAGCAACACCTTGCCCTTCACGTCGACGTCTTTATAGTCGTTCCAGTTGAACTCGGGGGCATCGATACCGTAGCCAATCCACACGATGGGAGCATCCACATAGTCCACCGTCTTGGTGGTTTCGTCCATGGCAACGAAGTCCACGCGGTTGCGCAAATTCATGGGCGCGCCCTTATCGGGAACGAGAGCGAATGTGGTGTCATCCTCGGTAGCGATGCCCAGCATTGCAACCTTCTGCAGATAGCTGCCGTCGTCTCCCGCGGGCTGTAGTCCGTACAACGCAAATTGAGTGGCGATGTACTCGGCGGCGATGTCGCCTCCACGCGCTCCGGTGCCACGGCCTTCCAGCAAATCACTGGCCAGAAACTTGACCTGCGCGCGAATCTTCTCCGGGTCGACGGAAGCCATGGCTTGTTCCGCCGCCGGAGGAAGCGCAGCAACGTGCGGTACAGCGATGGCGGATTTCGCAGGAGGCTGAGCTGTTTGGGCCAGCAGCAAACCGGCCACCATCGAAAGCAGGAAGGCGATCAGAGCGGTTCTGCGCATGAGGAAGTCTCCGGTGGAGTCAGGGATGAAAGTAGAAACTCATCATTCTACGCGAAAAGGGCGGCAGCGGATGTGATGTCGTAATGGTAGACAGGCATTGAGGTGTCATGCTGAGCGAGCGTTCGCCGGGGGTTGGCGAAAGCGAGTCGAAGCACCCCTATAGCTGAGCCGCGCCTTTATGGCAGGTGTAGGGGTCCTTCGACTCCTCGTCCAGTCGCCACGGCGACCGGACTCGTCGCTCAGGATGACACTCCAAGTTGATGAGTTTTCCAGATGAAGATCCGCGACCGCGGATCAATTCCTGGAGTTTCAACCAGCGCGGAAGTCTTGAATGTCTTCACCCTTGCGCCAGAGCGGGGCGGGCGGCTGATTGCGATGCTCGGCCAGCCTTCGGTTGACGGCTTCGACGTCAGCTTTCGACCAGCTAACGCTGGAAATCTCAATCTCGCCGCTGGGAGCTATGTAGAAAACCGTGGGCACGTTGGTCAGTCCGTAAGCATTCGACACTTTATAGTGCGCCGGATCGTCGAGCGCGACCGGAAAGGTGGCGCCGTATTCACGCATGAACGCCTTGGTGTCGGTGGCCTTGTCCTGCGAAATGCCCAGCACGGTGACGTTCGCAGCACGATTCGTCTGGTATAAGCGCTCGAGAAACGGCAGAGCATATTGACAAACCGGGCAGCTCACTTTGAAGAACACCAGCATAACCGGACCCTTGGCGAGCGCCTCGCGCAGCGACACCTCACCGCCTTGCACAGTCGGCAGAGTGAAATCTGGAGCGAGTGCGCCCGTGTTCAATGCAGCCATCGATTAGACCTCCGAAAATTCCAGATGCGGATTAGATTCAGCCGGGTTACCACTGGACTCATCCCGCCAGGCGGCGAAGAATTTTGCGGGCCAGGCCGGTCAGCGGCAAGCGCTCCCACTGCCGTCGCGCAAACCATCGAGTGGTGGCGTCCGGGCGGTGAAACTTCGCGGGCGGCACGGTGAACACCAACACCCGGTAGTCGGTATCGGTGATGGAATGACGCAACGTTGCCAGCGGCTCGTCACCGTTGCGCTGCGTGTCGGAAAGCGCCGGCAGCTCCCACATGCCCGCCATGAGCGAAGCGTCGGCTGGACGCTGTACCAGCAGAATGGAGTCGTTCTTCCGGGCAAGGCCATACGCGAGTTGCCTGCGTTTGCGTGCCGGTTGCGGCCGCGCATCCTTGACGCCTCGTGACGTGCACCATTTGTGCAGCGGACACATTGGGCATTGCGGCGCTCGCGGCGTGCACACGGTCGCGCCCAACTCCATCATTGCCTGGTTGAAATCGCCGGGATGCTGGCGGTCGAGCAGCGATTCTGCGCGCTGCCACGCCGCTTCCCTTCCCTCGGCCACTCCAAACATGCGGTCGAGTACGCGCTCTACATTGCCGTCCACGACGGCGACGGCTTCTCCGAAGGTAATGCTCGCGATCGCCGCCGCGGAGTAGCGTCCGATGCCGGGAAGTTTGCGCCACTGTTCCGCCGTGCGCGGGAAGATTCCCTTGCGCTGGCGCACTACTAATTTTGCCGCCTGATGCATGCGCCGCGCGCGATGGTAGTAGCCAAGGCCGCTCCACAGCGCCAGCACCGAGGCCTCACGGGCGGCAGCCAGGATTTGCACGCTGGGAAATTTCTGCAGAAAGCGCAGGTAGTGGTCGATGACCGCCGCGACTCGCGTCTGCTGCAACATGATCTCCGATAGCCACACGCGATAGGGATCAGCGTCACGCCGCCAGGGCAGCTCGCGACGATGAGCGTCGTACCAAGCCAACAAAGCGTGGCGCAGTTTGCGAAGTGCGGAAGGAGTTAGTTGCGGGTCCATGCAATAAGTCGATTGTAATGGGGCCAGCGCCATCAGACGGAGTACGCGCTGGAGCGTCGCTTTGAAATTTGAAGGGGCGCGGCTTCAGAGGCCGCTGAAAAAAGTCGGAACAGCATATCCTCGCGGGCTGAAGCCCGCTCGGAAGGGAAAAAAGCGGCTTATTGGCGCACCTAAAGGTGCGCCCCTTCAAAACACGAAGTTAGCCAACGTTTGCGTATGAGTGGCTTCTTCAAAGCTACATGTCACCGACGTACGTAGCGCCCTAGCGCGCTCCTTCCACGCCCCTCCCCTCGAACTCACTTGCCCGGCGCGCTGTGCCGCACGAAGAACTGTTCCTTGTCCACATTGGCGGGAACGGCAACGTCGAAGAAGCCGACCATCATCTCCTCGTAGGTCTGGCCGCCCCACATCACGGTCTTGTTGGGATCGGGATTATGCGGGTTCCCGTCTGAATTGTCGTACCAGGCCACTGCCTGCAGGCGCGTTCCGGCCTTCAGAAATCGTGGCTGCGCCAACCGGTAGCTCAGTTGCCAATGAAAGTCATAGTTCACGCGTAACAGCGTCTCGACCGAGCCGTCCCGGTGGACGATGTTGTACTCGAAGGTCTTGCCGCGCAGATGCATGTGCGGAAAGAAGCTGAGCAAGGTCGCATCGTTCGGCAAAGTGCCGGAGACCTCAACGCGATAGTTGTCTTCGCGCGGAGGAATGACGAAGGTGTGATTGGTGAGCTGCAACGTCAGCACTCGCTGCTTCGGCGGCTGTTTGGCAAACACCATGCCAACGCTGGTCTGGTCGGCGGCGGCGTGGCCGTTAGTCGTGTAATGCATCTGGAAGACGAGATCGGATCCAGCGGGAATAAACTTCGCCATGCCGTCAGGCCAGCGGTCGGGCTCGCTCCCGGGCGCGTAAACCAGCAGCATGTCGCTGGTGGTGGCATGGGCTTCGGCACGCTCTTCGGCGTCGGAAAAACTTGACGGCGTGAACGGCACGCCCACAGGCGCTTTGCGCAACCAGGTCGAGTTTGGGGGTCGGATGTAAACCACGGCATGGTGCACATGTTCGCGGCTCGACGGCCGAATCTCCGACATCTGCACCCACTTGTCTTCCGTGAAACCGGTGGAAACGATCTCGTAGGTGTACTCGACATCGCCGGTCGCGGGAAGGCTGACTGCCTTAGGCATCTGCACGACCCGGTCAGGCTGAGGAATGTTCCAGCCTTCGGCCCAGTGGCGCGGCGGCGGCGCGTCCTTGGCCGAGCCAGCGGGCGCGCCAGCGTCAACCCAGGCGGCAATCAGGGCAATCTGTTCGGGCGTGAGCGATGGGTCATTGGAAAACTTTCCGTAGCGCGGATCGGCGAACCACGGCGGCATATGTTTCGATTCAACCGCCTGCTTGATGGCTACAGCCCAGGGTTGCGTCTGCTGATAGGTCGTGAAGGGCATGGGCGCGATTTCGCCCTCGCGGTGGCAGCTTTGGCAATGGTCCTGCAAGATGGGTAGAACGTCTTTATAGAACGTGGGCTGGGGACCCGAGCCACGCGTCGATGAAGAATTCGACGAGTTGGCGATTCCCAGCAACAGGAGCGACGTCGCCAGCACAACAAACGCCAAGGCTGGTTTCACGACGCCGGACATACTGCCTTTGGTCAACTGCTTCGCAGCCTACTGTCCGGGCTCAGGCAATTCTTCCGGAGCGCCATGGCGTCGCAATATTTGCGCCAGGTTCTGCGAAAACGCCGAGCGCGGCACCACCATGTCGCATCCGGCTTCCTGCGCCTTCATCTTCAGCTCGCCCTGGACGTGCGAGACGAAGCCAATGATATTGGTGGCCTTCTTCAGCTTAGCTTTCAGTTTTGGAATGACACTCAGCGGCTTCGACGAGACATTATTCAGATCGAAGATGATGAGCGCGGGCTTGTCATCGCCGTTCTGGCCCATGCGCTCGTTCAGGTCTTTTTCGGTCTTGACGAACTCGACCTTCACATTCATCTTGCGCGCTGTCTCCTGGATCTTCGCCAGGAAAAACAGGTCGTCAACAAAGGCGAAGATGCGGGCAGGGGTGGCGTCGGAAGTCGAAGTCATAGGCAGCGGCTCGGGCTCGGGCGGCAGAAACTGCCTGCCGAAGTTCTGGCCTGGACGTGCACCGCGGTTGGGGCGATGGGTGTTGCCGTTGTTGGCGCCCTGGGCCGCGCGATAGCTGTGGTCCATGGGCGCGGTGTAGATGCCGCCGCCAGGCTGGTTCTGGCCAGCCTGCCATCCGCCAGGCTTGCGGCCATGACGCTTGGGAGGCCCGTGACGTTGTTGTCCGGGATGCTGCCCAGGTTGTGCCGGCGAACCGTGCGTGACGGGTCCACGGCGGCCGCGCCGCCGTCTGCGTCCCTTCCCGCCGGCTTGTCCGCCGGAGGGAGGATTCGATCCTTGGTTCATGTTTCTCTCTTAATAGTAATCACCCGCAGGTGGCGGGCTCCCACATTTGTGAACCGCTGTTATTGGCCAGGCATTCGCACTTTTCCTACGTGCCGGCTCGGCGGTTGGATACTTCGCTGAAATCGAATCTATTACGTCCGTCTGGCGCCTGGAAAATTCGGCGCGAGGGCCGCCTGCACGGGAAGTGCGGCGATTGGAGGACGTCTCTATCGTACCTAGCTTCAGGGCCGGAACGCAAGTGCAAAAGCCGTCTTTGCTTATGATGCAACTTCCTGGTAACCCGGCAAGTTATTTTTTTCGCCGGGGAAGATGCCGGTTCGCGTTTCGCTCTTCGCGGTTGGCCATTGCGGTTCGCGTTTCTTGCGGACCGTGGTTCGATATTCAATCTAGCTTCCTGCGACTGTAACACCGGAGTTCCGGTTTGTTTGTCAAAAGTCGGTAGAAAATTCCGAAGGCAAGACATCAAAGAACCTGGATGAGAAACGGAAGTCTGCCGCCCCTACAGGGCTCGCCGTATGCCCCAGTCCACCCAGCGCTTGAAACAGTGGGCTAAGCTCTTTCGCCGCCCCTTCGGGGCTCGATGTGTGGCCAGCAACTTCCCCTGGCTAACCAAGCATACTTCTCAGCCTGTCCCTAAAACCCGTAGAAATACGGCTTAGACGCGGACGACCAGTGAGTCCGCTCCGCCAAAGCGAAAAGCGAATGGCGAATAGCGATCAGCGGCGTGGCTCAATTCATCCGCGCGACCATTTGCCGTACCATGTCGAAGGTTTCACGGACCGCCTGCGCGTCGGCGGCCTCGGGCGCCAACTTCAGATACTTGCCAAAATCCTGCGCGGCCCCGAGATATTGGTCCAGGTTCAACCGTAGCAGCGCGCGCTCGCGCAGCAAGTCGGGCGAACCGGGTGGAATGGCCAGCAACCTGTCCAGCACTGCCAAACTCATGCGCCCATTCTGCTGGGTCAAATAAATTTGTCGCAAGTTGTTCAGTATGCGGCTCAGTATCTCGCGATGCGTAACCGGCTGCAGATACTCGGCCTGCACGTCGACCTGGCCGCCAAAAACTTCGTCCAGGGGTTGCTGGCAATCCTGCGGGCTCAAGATGCTTCCGCGGTTGAATGCATCAATGAAGAGTTCGCCTGCCACCACGTCATAGTGCTTCAGCAGGAAATGACCGGGCATGCCCACGCCGGCAATCGGAAAGCCGACGCGGCCCGCCACCTCCATGTAAACCACCGAAAGCGTAATCGGAATGCCAAGCTTACGGTCCAGCACATCGTTGAGAAATGAGTTGCGCGGATCGTAAAAGTCCTCGCGGTTGCCGCGCAGGCCCTCCTGCTGGAAGAGCACATGGTTGAGCAGCGCAATGGATTCGCGCGTGGTCGGATTCTTGCGCATGCCAGCTTGCACCTGCCGGGCCATCTCATCGAGACGTGCCAGATAATGCGCCTCGTCGAGGTTGGGATACTCCATGCGCGCAATCGCCAACGCCGCCTCCGCGAGCGGGATGGACTCGTCTTCGCGAGCAGGCCCCACCAGCGCAGCAAAGTGCCGGAGGGCGCTGTCGGAGGAAGAATCGGGCCTCATGATGTGCTGCATTGGATGACGCCGTCGGGCAGAGCGATTCCCATTTCGCGGGACGGATGCTGCGGGAAGCTGGACTTCAGTCCAGCAGGGAAGAAAATATACTCCCGCAAGCTGTCGCCTTCGGCGTTCCAGCGCGGCTTGCTCCGACCCGCTCTGGTGTAGTAGCGTCGTCATCCACAGGGGCACACGGGAGAAAAATGTTTACTAAAGGATCTTCGCTTCTCGCTCTAACCATGGTGCTGCTGATGGCGACCACGACCCTCTCGGCGCAACGACACCACTCCCCAAGAAACCCTCCCATTGCTGCGAACGCTAAACCTCTGGCTACGCAGGTCAGTCATGTATTCATCGTCATGGAAGAGAACCACAGCTATACCGACGTCATCGGCAATCCGGCCATGCCGTACCTGAATAGTCTCGCTCGCACCTACTCCGTGGCCCAGGGGTATTATGCGAACACCCATCCCTCGATCGGCAATTACTTCATGCTGACGACCGGGCAAATCATTACCAATGACGACAGCTATACCCAGACCGTGACCGTGGACAATGTCGTTCGCGAACTGCTGGCGGCGGGTAAAACCTGGAAGGAATATTCGGAAGCGCTACCCCATCAGGGATACGACGGCGGCGACACCGGCGAGTATGCCGAGCGCCACAATCCCCTGTCCTACATGTCCGATGTTCGCAATGACCCCACGCAGCAGCAGAACCTGGTGCCGTTCACGCAACTGGCGACCGACATCGCCAATCACACGCTGCCGAACTATGGCTTCATTGTCCCCGATCTGCTGGACGACGCGCATGACGGCACGCTGGCACAAGCCGATGCCTGGTTGCAAACCAACATCGCACCGCTGCTCGCCAGTCCGGACTTCAACACCTCCGGAGGCGGCCTGTTAATCATTACCTTCGACGAGTCGGAAGACAGCGACACTGAATTTGGCGGCGGCCACGTTGCCTGGATTGCCGTCGGCCCCAACGTCAACCCAGGATACCCGCCCAACGGTTCATACATCCCGGTGACGGTGTACCAGCACCAGAGCACTTGCCGCTTTATGCTCAAACTGGCCGGGGTCACCGTTTTTCCGGGACTCGCAGCGACGGCGCCGGATATGAACGAATTTCTGTCGGCGAATTGATCGCCGCAACGCCGCGTCCGGCTCTATCGTGCCGCGAATGCGGTTATGTTCCTCCTGCCAATAGGCGGTCGAGCGGTTCAGTTGAATCGGCTACGCGGCTATGTTGCGCCCGAACTTGCGCACGCGTTGCATCAGTTTGGGCTGCCCGATGGGGACGCTCGCCGGCCAGGGCTCTTCTACTGCCATCAAAGCCATGGCGGCGCCGAGCATGGCCATGTTCTTCATGAAGTTGACCATTTCGTTCTGCCGCTGCTGCGGATCTTCCACTCTTCCAGAAGTCATGCATGATCGGCGAAACGCCGGCCAGGAAGCCCATGATCGCCAGCGTCCCCAGCTTCGGTTTGATCACCCAGCAGAATGCTGGCGCCGCCGATGGTCAGCGCCACCCCAGTGGCCGTCACCGCAACGTCGGGCATGGGAACGTTCTTGGCGCCGGCATACTGTGCCAGCATTTCACGCTCCTTGAACTGGTGGATTCCGGCCTGAAGAAAGAAGCCGCCGAATATCAGGCGGCCGAGTAGGAATGGGACCTTCATAAAATGTCCTTTCGAGCGCAAGTGGAAACCTGGCCAGAGCTATAAGATTCCTGACGCCACCAGAAGGTGGCTCTCAACATTGGTACCCAGCTACGGAGATTGCGACCGGCAGAGTGGAACAGAACAGCGCGGGCATCTACGAATTCGTTTGAACCAGGAAATTTCTCACCGTCAGAGGAACGCCAGTCAACCGTCGAGTGGCCGTGCTCATCCCAGTTGTAGGGCGCTTTGCCCGGTTCCAGCCAGCCCAATCCAATCGCGGGAGACCAGCGGCAATCCGTGGAACGCCAACTTCAGTTCATCCCTTCTCCGACGACGAACCGGGCCACACGTTTTGTTCCTGGGCCCGCATGGTTGGTTGTGCTGGTACTCGTCGTGGCTGGTCTGGGAATACTGGCAGTGGTCGCCGAGCGCCACTGGCCGTTCACTCGCAGTGCCGTGATACAGGCATTGCAGCAGCAGTCGGGAGCAAGCGTGCAGCTAACCGGCTTCCGGCAAACGTATTTCCCTCATCCCGGCTGCGTCGCCGATGGAGTGACGTTTCGCCACGACGGCAATCAGGCCTCGCCGCCATTTATCACCATCCAGCGGCTGACCATCGTTGGAAGTTATCCCGGCCTGTTGACACATCGCCTCGAACAGGTTCGAGCCGAAGGCATGCGCGTGGTGGTCACACGCGCCGCCGGCTCCGAGGCGTCAGCACCGCCGGGAATTTCCACGCCGTCCGGGATCGCGATTGGCGAGATTATCGCCGACGGCGCACAAGTGGAGATCAGGCCAGGCCAGGCCAGCCAGGAACCGCTGGTGTTCCCGATTCAAAAGCTCGCACTACATTCCATCTACGATGGGCATCCACTCTCATTCCAGGCCGTGCTGAAGATCCCGGAACCTCCGGGCGATGTGAGCGTCACAGGACAGTTCGGTCCGTGGAAATCGGGCGATGGTGGACAGACTCCCCTCTCCGGCTCCTACACCTTGCAGCACGCTGATCTAGGAGTGTTCTCCGGAATCGCCGGAACAGTTTCCGCTGCGGGAAAGTTCGACGGAGTGCTGCAGCATGTGGACGTGACCGGCACAACCGATACGCCCGACTTTGTGCTCACCCGCAACGGACATCCGGTGCATCTGACCACTCGCTTTCAAGCTCTGGTGGACGGGCTGAACGGTGACGTTGCGCTGCAGCCGGTCGTCGCGCACTGGGGACGGACCACGATTGTCGCCAAGACCGATGTGGAAAGCCAATCTGAAGATCATGGCAAAACGGTTGCCATGACTGCTTATTCCACCCGCGCCCGCACGGAGGACCTGCTGCGCTTGTTCACTAAGGACAATCCTCCGCCCATGACCGGCGATATTGTCTTCCGAGCGAAAGTGACTGTCCCTCCGGAGAATCGGCCATTCCTCGACAAGGTGCGCCTGCAAGGAGACTTTGGAATCGTCGGCGCGCAATATACCAATTTTGAAACTCAGAAGGACGTAGACCTCGCAAGCGCGCGGGCGCGCGGCGAAGCCGACAAAGTGGAAGACCAACAGGAAAAAGATGAGAAGCATGGAGATTACGACTACGATCCTGGACGTGTGCTTTCCAATGTCAAGGGCCACGTGGTCTTGCGCGACGCGATCGCAAACTTGAGCAACGTCTCCTTCGACGTTCCCGGA
The DNA here is from genome assembly GCA_963720135.1 of uncultured Acidobacteriaceae bacterium. Classification (GTDB taxonomy): domain Bacteria; phylum Acidobacteriota; class Terriglobia; order Terriglobales; family Acidobacteriaceae; genus Bog-257. Next base: position 194,097 of record CAVREJ010000012.1, on the reverse strand, counting down.
GCTTCAGCGATGGTGAGTGGCACCTACAATCTCAAGTCGGAGAAGATCGATCTGCATGGTCCCGTGCGCCTCGACGCATCGCTCTCGCAGGCAACTACGGGGGTGAAATCGTTCCTGCTGAAGATTGTCCAACCGCTGGTCCATAAGAAGAAGCAGAAAGGTTCTACGGTAGAAGTGAAAGTTGCAGGAACCTATCACAATCCGTCGTTCACCGTGCTGCCTATACCACAGAAATAAGCCATAAACAACGTCACCAAGGCTCCACTGCGAGATGAGGAGCCTTATTTTGCTCTTCGAGCCACCCACACGGACAGACAGAGGCATCAGTGAAGAGTGTGGGCGAAAATTCGCTCACCAAACGAATCGCCCGGCGCGTGCCAGACGCTTGCAGGGGTCCTTCGCGGCGGGCATTCGGAAATTTGATTGAGCAGAGGAAAGTTTGACACACGAAGGCGAGCCGAGACTGCTGCTGGAATCGGCCATGCTCGGAGTCGTCGGCGCTCTGAGTGCGCAGCTGTTCATGTGGATGTTGCGCGCCTGCCAGCGCCTCTTCTTGTACGATCTGGCGGGCTATCGCTCCCCGGCCGTCGAGGGAGGCAAGGCACTTGCCCAGCACATCGGACCACACGGTCTCTGGCTCATTCCCGCTGTCACCTCGCTGGGCGGTTTGCTATCGGGAATTTTGGTCTACCGCTTTGCCCCCGAAGCCGAAGGCCACGGCACCGATACTGCAGTAGATGCATTTCATCGCAAGGAAGGGCTGATTCGTCCGCGCGTTCCGCCCATCAAGATGGTGGCCTCCGCCATTACCATAGGCTCGGGTGGTTCGGCAGGCCGCGAAGGTCCAATCGCACTGATCACTGCCGGCCTGGGCTCGCTTTACGCCCGTTTGGCCCATCGCTCCGAGGAGGACCGCCGCTTGCTGCTGCTGGCGGGTATGGCTGCCGGACTATCGGCGATCTTCCGTTCCCCGATGGGCACAGGCGTCTTCGCCATTGAGGTCCTGTATGGAAACATGGAATTCGAAGTTGAGGCGCTGCTTTACACCATGTTGTCCTCGGCGGTCGCTTACACCGTCAACGGCGCGTTTGTTGGCTTCCGCCCCTTATTTCAAGTTCCTGTTATCCCCACACCCGTCTTCCGGGATTACTTTGCTTACGCTGCACTGGGGGTGGCAGCCGGACTGATTGCAACAATTTTGCCCCAGGTCTTCTATCGGGTACGCGATTTGTTCCGGGCCTTGCCGGTTCCACTCTGGACGAAACCGGCACTTGGCGGTCTGGGAGTCGGTTTGTTGGCGCTTCGCCTGCCACAAGTCCTGGGCGGCGGTTACGGCTGGATGCAGCAGGCAATCGATGGCAGGCTTGCTTTCCGCCTGATCCTAATGCTGGTCTTGGCCAAGATGGTGGCTTTTGCCTTGACGGTCGCCTCGGGCGGCTCAGGTGGCGTCTTTGCACCATCCTTATTTGTCGGGGCAATGTTAGGAGGCGCCTTCGCTGTGATCCTGCATCAACTCCCCGCGGTCTTTGTCATTGTAGGAATGGCAGCGGTTTTCGGAGCAGCTGCTCGTGTGCCCGTCGCCACCATGTTGATGGTGACAGAAATGGCAGGCGGATATCACCTGCTGGTTCCCGCGGGAATGGCGGTGATGATCAGCTACCTCATTCAGGTACGGCTTTCCTCTTTTCTCAAGTATCGCAGCTTGTATGAAGGCCAGGTTCCCGGACGACGGGACTCGCCGGCCCATTACATGGAGCACATCCAAATCGCGCTCCAGCTTCTGGGTCGCAGAAACCTTCCGCTCACCGACAAACTTGGCCATCTCGATCTGTTGCGACTGCTGCGCTCCCGGATCCAATTCGACTTGCCTGGCGGCCGAGAACTGACCATGGGAATGGTGCAGGAAGATACATCGATAGCGGGAAAAACCATCGGCGAGCTGTATCGCCAATTACATCAATACGACTTCGAGATCATTGTGGTGATGCGACGCGAACACGTGCTGCTGCCGCATCCGGACACCGTACTGCAGGCAATGGATCGAGTCATTATGATCACTTCTCCGGCAGCTCGCGATCAACTGGCGAAATACATTGCGCCAATACCGCCGGTGCAGGAAAGCGGAGTGCAGGCTCCCGCTTCCGACGCTGCCGCCTGACAACAACGAGGCTTGCGGGATTGGAAAATGAAATCAGCACTGCATCCGTCAGAGCAACTTCCTATCCGGTTCGCGAAAATTCTCTTTACGACCGACTTTTCGCCCTGGTCTGCCATGGCGCTCCCGTACGCCGCTGCCATAGCCCGTCGTTTCCGGTCCACCCTCTACGTGGCACATGTAATTACCTCGGAATCCTACGCTCACATTCCACTGGAGCAGCGCGCCACGGAATTGGCTCGCATGCGACAAGAAGCCGAGGGCCGCATACTGACTTTGTTGGCGGGTTCTCACTTCAATGGCATCCCTCATCAGCTATTGCTCGATCACGGAGAAATATTGCCGGTGCTCTCTTCGATTGTGGAAAAGCACAACGTCGATCTGGTCGTCACCGGGATGCACGGCCGACACGGCCTGCAGAAACTATGGTCAGGCTCGACAGCGGAAGAAATTGTTCGGCTGGAAACTCTTCCCGTGCTGCTGGTCGGACCGGCCGTAACCATTGACCCTCAAGCCGAAGTACATCTCCGACGCATCCTGCATGTCACCGACTTCTCTGCCGAATCGAGGCGTGCCCTGGACTACGCCTGGGCGCTCGCGAAAGCCTATCGCGCCGATCTTTATCTTCTGCACATCGTCGATAACGTCTGGAAGGAACCGCTTTCCACCAGAATGCCGCCGGACTCGTTCTTTCGCCTGCGCCTGCTGGAAGAGCAGTGGCCGGTAAGCCAGCAAGGGGTCGAGCCGAAGTTCCTAGTCGAGTTTGGGCCGCCGGAGACCCTGATCCTGGAAGCGGCCAAGCAGCACGATATTCAGCTCATAGTTCTGAGCGTGCCTGGCACCAGCCATCCCGATCTGACCGCACATCTGCCAGGGCCGTTGGCGTACAACGTAGTTTCCCACTCTTCCTGTCCTGTACTGGGGGTGCGTGCAATCGCTGAGCAGGAGAACGCCGTCCCGAAGACTGCTGCCTAGGTTGAACGACGCTGAAACTCATCGCCCGGGCAAACACAATATGAAACACGGTTTAAAGCAATTTCACCCTTGGCGTATAGGGTGGAGCACCGCTTCAGCGGTGCAATTGAAATTCGGAAATGAGACGGCTTTAGCCGCAGCGGTGACGGAAAACATCACCTCAGGCACTAAAGCGCGATCCAACAGTTCAGCACAATTATGTACGCCTGAAGGCGTACTCCACCCGTGATCTATAAACCCGGTGTCAAACCGCTCTAGCCCGCCTGGTGCTGCTGCTCGGCACGGCTCCTGATAGGGAGCTGCACGCGGAACTGGGTGCCCTTGCCTACCACGCTGGTGACCTCGATGTGGCCGCCATGCGCTTCTACCATGCGCCGGGCAAGCGAGAGCCCCAGCCCAGTGCCATGCCCTTTGGTCGTGAAGAAGGGGCGAAAAATATTGGGCAGATGCTCGGGCTTGATTCCCTTCCCCTCGTCGGCAACCGTGATGAGCGCGTCGTCCTCATCGCTCTCCAGTGAAACCCGGACGACGCCGGGCTTGTCCATGGATTGAATCGCATTGAGCAGCAGGTTCAGCAAGACCTGGTTGATCTGATTAGGGTCATGCTCCACGGGTGGAATAACGTCCTTAATTTCCAACTCGACCATAATGCGCTTGGTGATCGCCTGTTGGCGTGCGAACATGACAGCGTGTTCGACCGTGCCGCACAAATCGCCGACCCGGAATTGCGGCGGCTTGGGGCGGGCAATGTCCAGCAGCTCAGTGAGAATGCGATTGATCTGTACTGCCTCTTCCTTGGCGTCCTTGATGACGGAACGCGCCGGGCTGTTGGGCGGCAGATCGCGGCTAATGATCTCGATTACTCCAGCGATGCCGGCCAGCGGGTTGCGAATTTCGTGGGCCAGGCCAGCCGCTAATTCTCCCAGCGTGGCGAAGTGTTCGGCGCGCGACATCTGCGTCTGATGCAGACGCTGGATCTCTTCCCGGCTGGACTTAAGCTGCACCACCATGTCGTTAAAGTCGCGGCCCAGATCGCCGATTTCGTCATTGCGCGAAGCGAAGCCAACGGCGACATCCATGTCGCCCAGCCGAACGCGCGCAATCTTGTCTTGCAATTCCAACATCGGACGGCGGACGGAAACGGCCAGCACCATGATGACCGTGACGCAAATGAGGAACGCACCCGCGGCCGCGACGGTGATGATGACGTGCCGCTCGCCTACGGTGAGCGACAGAGAAATCAGCACAAACAGCAGCAGGCCATTCAGCACGACTGCGGCGATAGGCAGCACGGCTTTAAGCGCCCAACTGAGATGGCGCTTGCGAGCTACCGGCGGCTGCTCCCATAGAGAGATGTCCACTCTCGCCGGTGGATCAGCGTCATACAATCGGAATGGGGCTGGAATCGACATCTTCACGTTGCTGCTCCACTCCCCGAAGATTCAAAATTGCAGGGCTGGGAAGCGGCGCTGACTCTTGGGGCCTAATCCATCCTCAGAACCGGATCGGCCAGCCCTGTTTCCTCATGCGTACGCGTGTAAGCCGGGAAGCAGATACGTGACGCCGAGGAAAGTGAAGATCACGACGCCGAAGCCCAGAATGGCGAAGTACGCGGCCCTACGCCCGCGCCATCCCCGCGTGATCCGCATATGTAAATAGCCTGCATAAACCAGCCAGGTAATGGCAGCCCAGGTCTCCTTGGGATCCCAACTCCAGTACGAGCCCCAGGTGCGATTCGCCCAATACGCGCCGGCGGCGATCATGCCGGTCAGCAGCGGGAAGGCAATGCAGATGGTTTTGTACGTGACGCGATCCAGCGTCTCGGCCGAGGGAAGCAGACCCTCAAGGTCGGCGCGCCGCCACAACAGCATCAGGTATAGCAAAGAAGCAAAAATACCCGTCACCATGCCTCCCAGTAAGAACGGGCTGGCAGCCAGACTCGTCGGGAAGAGTCCATCCTGGTCAGGTGACGGGTAAGCCGCATCGCGGACGCGAAGAACGAAAGCAGCCACCACCACGACCTGCAATAAAATGCTGATAAAGATTGCCTTGTTGGCAGTTGCGTAAAATGATTCGTCGTTCTTGATTCGACCCGCGAAATATAGGAACAGGGGAACGATAGCTGCCAACGCCGCGATTACAAACAGCCAACCCAGGTCGGGCACGGTGACGAACAGCCGCATGCCGCGGCCGAGAAAGATGTCGGACTTGTTTTTCGCGTCCCATCCGGTGACCGACAGGCCGCCCCAGCGCTCGAAGCGAGTGGCAATGATGCCGATGTAGATCGCGCTAACCATTGCGCTCGTCCACGCCAGAAAAGTTTCAGTGTGGAAGTTGTCCTTGATAAGGAACATCATGCCCAGTGCGCAACTTAAGGCGCAGGTTGCGTAGCTCAACATCGCCAGCGTGACATGCACATGCAGCCAGGTGGACTGCAGCGCCGGCACCAGCGGCCGCACTTCGGACGGCAGCAACTGCATCAGGATGACGCAAACTACCGCCAGCGGCATGGTGATGCTGCCAATGATCTTGACACCGAACTTCTTCTCGGCAACCAGCGTCAGCGCAGCCACTGCCCAGACAAAGCTGAGTAACATTTCATAGATGCTGGCGAAAGGCGGGCGTCCTGAAAGATACCAGCGGTGCGCCACGGCCAGGGTATTCGCCACCAGGCCGATGGATGTCGCCACCGACGCGTAGCGCACAAAGCGCGGCGTTCCGGTTACTCCAAATCCCATGTACAGCGCGCCGGCACCTGCGTAGAAGATGAGCGCGACGTAGAGAAAATTGCTTTCGCTGATAAGGCTGCCGCCGGATTTCGCCACGCCCAGCAACGCCACGATCAGCAGAAAAACCACCGATAGCCCCACCAGGACCAGCAGTGCGGTTCCGCCAGTCGCGGCCGGTGGCGATTCCATTTGTACGACTCGTGCTCGGGTAGACATCTCTTTCTTCCTCCGTCCTAATTCTTGGCGAGTCCGGGTAGTGCGGGCCTTCAGGCCCGCGTCTAACCTGTCGCTAATGCTCCGGGGCTTTTAGAGCGCGTGTGAGAACCTGCCGTCCCTGAAGGGACTCATCATTTTTCTCCACTTTACCCAGGGCTTCCGCCCTGGGCTAACAGCAATTCCGCCCCTGCGGGGCTGGTTTCTTGGCAGTTCCTTCCACCGAGCCGACCCACCCGAGTTCTCACACACCTTCTTTAGCCCCATCCGACGACGCCGGGCTAAAGCCCGGCTTTATTTCAAATCTCTGCCGGACGCGGCGCTGAAGCGCCGCACTACCCGAACTCTTACTTAACCCCCTCCAGTGTTAGTTCGGGTTGTTCTTTGCGCGCAGACCGCGGGACGAGCGATGCAGTTTCCAGTTCGGTGCGTATACCGTCAACTACGTCATTAAACTTTTGTTCAAAGCGGTCGCGGTTCTTGTTGGCCTGACCGCCGACCCACAACACCAGCTTGCCTCTTGCATCTGGAATAGCCACGATCCACAGCCGCATGTGCACCATGTAGAATGCAACTCCCAGGCCCGCAACCATCAATAGAACTCCGCCCCAAACCAGCCACTGGCCAGGCTCATGCGAAACTTCCAGACCAGTAACCGCCACCCACGCAATGTCCTGGGCCGAGGCCGGACCCTTGAATTGGTAATTCAGGTTCTCGCCACCGAGAACCGCGCCTTGTGCCGGCAAGCAGCCAAAGTCTTGGTGACTTCGGCAGTCGAAAGATTTTTTACTTCCAGCCCGAACGCCAGATTCTCAATGTCGTCGGACTTCTTGAAGACCTGACCATCGCGAACGAATGCGTCCGGAATGTAGTCCACCAGCGAAACCGTGGCGTAGCTATCCAGGGCGACCGGCTGGTTCATTTGCAATGTGCAGCGGCGTTTCTTTGCCGTCTTTGGCCACCGAGGCGATTTGCAGCGAGTCGACGGTGTGGTTGTCGATCCAGTAGCTGGACTGGTAGAAGCGCAATCCCTGATAAACCAGGGGATCGTTCACCACGATCTCTTTTGACTCGACTTCCTTTCCGTCCTGCACCACCGCCAGCTTCGACCACCACTTCTTCGGCGAACCGTCAGCATAGTTATCCTGTCCGGCGGCATAGCACTTCACCGCGAACGGGAGATGTTTCTTAGTCCCATTACGCAGCTCGATGACGTTGTCGGTTTGACCCTTGTGCAGCGCTAAAAACCCGCTGTACCCGAAGACGCCATCGATGATGCCGCCGGCGAAGATCAGAAGCAGGCTGGCATGGACGATATACACTGCCATAACCGAGAAGCGATGCCGCTCGGAATATAAGGAGGGTTCGTTTTTGTAGGCGGCGCGTTCGACCGACCAGCCCAGCTTCTTCAGTGCGCGCTCGGCGGCGTTCAATCCGTCTTCGGCATTCTTGATCGGTATCTCAACTTTGTGCGGAAGGGCCGAGCGGAAGTGCGAGTCTGTCTTGCGGTACGGTCGCGCGTAAAAGCGCCAGGCATTAGGAAAGCGATCAATCGAAACCAGCACGATGCTCAAACTCACCAAGCCAAGCAAAGTCAGAAACCACCAAGAATGAAATACATCGGTGAGCATGACGCGATCGAGGAAACGCAGCATCGTCGGTGAATAGGCTTGCGAGAGCTTGTCGGGATCGGTGGCCGGACGCTGCAGGATGAAAGTTCCCAATGCTGATGCGATCACAACCAGAATCAGCAGCACGATGCCCGTCCGCAGGTTGGCAAAAGTTCTATGAATGCGTTTTGGAATAGACGAAAGGCTGAAGGCCATGCGTGCTCCTTCCCGTGAGCAACCAATAAAGTGCACGTCGGAAGCCATCCCGCGACAAATGTGTAAGTGATTGCGATTTGGGCAATTGCGCTGAAGGGCCGCTCCAGCGCTCGCACCCGAGTGAGGCATATCACCCATTTCGGTGATCAAAGCGCGCATTCGGAGCTCTACGGGTTGGAGGGGCGCCGCTTTTCAGCACGGGAGCTGGATTCTTGGTCCAGCGAAAGAAGAAATCGATTTCCGAAATGGGGGTTAGAGCATTTTCACATTTGGCATCCATGCCGGAGAACTACTTCAGCGGTGCAATTGAGATTCGGAAATGAGACAGCTTTAGCCGCCGCCGTGTCGGAAAACATTACCTCAGGCGCTAAAGCGCGATCCAACAACTCGCCGCAATTATGTACGCCTGAAGGCGTACTCCACCCGTGACCTATACACCGATGTGAAGCTGCTTTAGACCAGGGGCCGCTCGCATAAAAAGGGCGCCAGCTTGCAAGCTGACGCCCCACTGATCGCCTCGTTCGCTCCTGGTTTACACCTGGCGCTTACGTCTCCTGATCGCCGCAGCGGCGGTCAGCAGGCCAGAACCCAGCAAAATCATGGAGCTAGGCTCGGGCGTTGTCGCCTGGCCCGCGCTGAACGATAGCTGGTTAATGGCTGTCGCATTCGGCCCAACATCGGTCGTGAATAACAGGTCGGTAATGTGTCCGCCGCTTAAATCCTGTATTCCAATAAATGGCGCACTACCGTCCTCGGCGCCAGTGTTATTTCCTTGCACGCAAAATACAGGGCTGGATCCGAAGCTGCCCAGCGCCTGAATGCAACCCATGTAAAGTCCGAAAAAGTCGTCCTGGATCTGGGCGCCGCCTAGCGAGATCGGAGTATTGAAGTGGATGTCAATGGCCTGTCCATTGTCCTGGTTCCACAACAAGTGGTCACCAATCGTGAAGATTCCATCCCAGCCATTGCCTTCGTCGCGTCTCTCCAAGGTCCCTGAATCGCTGGCAGTTCCGGTAGCTCCCAGCATAGAGGTCCAAGGCGCGGGGCTGCCGAACGTGGTGAAAGGCGGTCCGTATTGGCCCCAATCAATGCTATCCGTGCCCGTACGGGTAGTCACGATTGAGAAATTATCAGCATAAGCGCTGGCGACACCGAGCCCTACGATTAACGCCAGGCACCACAACACAGTTTTGAGAGAAGTTCTGCTCACGTTGCCTCCTTCAGTCGACGTCTGCGGGGACTTGCGCACCACAGAGCTTGCGAGAGTGAGTGACCCGTTGACTACAAAGCGAAAGCGAGCTCCCTCGGCATCCGCAAGTCCACTCAGGGAAAGCGGAGTACCGATTCGTGAAGGGGTTCTGCAATTTTGATTCCTCGCTATCCCGCTGAAGAATAAGGCTCTCCCTCCGAGCGGGGTGCAGATTCTTGCAACAAAGTGCTCAGCGATTTCCAGCGCTGAACGACGTCACCTTTTTGGCGAGAGTGCTGAGCGAAGTGGGAAAATTCGCTGCACCGGCGGCGACTCTAGAGGCGAGACGATCCCTCCGCATAGCCAGGCCAGTGGGGGATTTCACCTTCTACTGCGGAGGAAAACCCATTCCCGGAGACACGATCCCGCCATTCCGCGCCGATAATGACGGAATTCTGAAGCCGCTTAATCATTGCCAGGCCAGTAACTTACCTCGCCTGGAACCAATCTCCACCAGCGCCATTGGTTCACGGTAATCGACGTGCACAAGTAGTTATTCTCAGGGTGGAGGTTCGTGTGAGGGCAGTACGGTTGTTTCTGGGATTGGGTTTGATTTTGAGCGCCGGCGTTTGCGGCGCGGCCACACACCCCGTTCCGCTGGACAAGAACACAGACTCCGCCAAGTGCATTGAGTGCCATGAGGACAAGGCTAAGGGCAAGAATGTTCACTCGGCTATCGCGATGGGTTGCACCAGCTGCCACGAAGTGCGAGTGACGAAAGATGTCACTCGCGTCAAGCTCATCACCGCGACGCCATACTCGCTCTGTCTAACCTGCCACGCCGACAAGAACGCCGCCGACCTGAAAGGCACGGTTCATCCTCCTGCGGTTCGCGACTGCCTCAAGTGCCACGACCCTCATACCACCGATAACAAAGACCAGCTGCTGAAGCCGACCTCTGGCGGAGCGAACGAGAACCTGTGTCTGACCTGCCATAAGCAAGGACTCAACGTCCCTGACAAAGGCAGCCGGCACGCGGCGCTCGACATGGGTTGCGAGACCTGCCACGTCACCCACAAAGTCGGCGAGCGCGGCAAGATCGAGTTTGATTATCACCTGGCCAAGGCGACTCCAGCGCTGTGCCTCGATTGCCACGATCCCAAGGACGCGAGCCTGATCAAGGCGCACCAGGGGCAGCCATTCGCCACTGCCAATTGCGTGCAATGCCACGATCCGCACCAGTCGTCGCAGCCCAAGCTGATGCAGGCGTTCACGCATCCGCCATTCGCAAGCGGAGGCTGCGATACCTGTCACGCACCCGCCAAAGACGGCAAGGTTGTGCTGACTCAGGCCGACACCAAGGCCCTTTGCGTCACTTGTCACAGCGAGCAGGCGGAGAAAATAGAGAAGGCCAAGGTGCAACATCCGGGTGCGCAGGGCGAATGCATTGCCTGCCACAATCCGCATGCCGGAGCCACACCGGGCTTCCTGCAGCCTGACCCCGTCAATGCTTGCGTCGCCTGCCACAGCGAACAATCGGACCAGATGAAGAAAGCGCACCTGCATCAACCAGCGTTTGGCCAGGGTTGCGCGACGTGCCACGAACCCCATGGCAGCGACAACCTCCACCTGCTGCGCGCGAAAGATACCAACACGCTCTGCCTCGAATGTCATGGCAGCGAGTCGCAGCCGCAAAAACTGGAGGCCGAGCACCTGATCACCATCTTCAACGGCCAGGTCAAACTGCCGGCCGACTACTTCGAGAAGAACAAAGCTGTCGTGCTGCCGCTGAAGTATGGACTGGGACACCCAGTGAGCGGACACCCGGTTTCGAACCTGATGGATCCGGCCAATCCGGGCAAGGTCAAGACACCGTTGAGCTGCATGACCTGCCATCAGCCGCATTCCTCGGCGGAAGCGAAGCTGCTGGTCAAGGACCAGGCAAACACCATGGCGTTCTGCGATACCTGCCACAAAAACCGATTTGAGATGACCAAGACTGCGGAGAAAAAGTAACCATGTGCAACCTTCGCGCCAAGACAACTACAGTTCGCATGGCAGCCGTCGTGCTGGTTTTTGCCTGGGGACTGACGCTGGCTTCGCCCGTCGCCCTCCACGCCGGCGACAAAAAGAAGAAGGCCACCACCGCCGCGAAGCCTGCGGCAAAGAAGCCGGAACAAGACCTGAGCAAGCTGGTCTGGCCCGAGCCACCGAACGTCCCGCGAGTCCGCTACACCAGTTACTTCGCAGGCATGAAGTTCGACAAAGAGGCCGATGCCCCGGGCAAGAAGGCCAAGCAAAGCTGGATGGACCGCCTCGCCGGCACCCAGTCGCAAGACGAAAAGATCACGGTCAAGAACTTTCCCTTTCAGTTGCTCGGCCCTTATGGCATGTCAGTGGACACGAAGGGGCGCCTTTACGTAGCCGACCAGAAAGTAGGCGCAATCTTCGTCTTCAACACCGAGACTAAGGACACGGAGCTGATCCGCAACGGCTTCGAGGCCCACTTCGGCATGATCAACAGCGTGGTTGTGGACGACGACGACCGCGTCTTTGTTTCCGATGGGAAGCTGGGCAAGGTGCTGGTCTTCAACGCCAAGCACCAGGTGCAGGACCAGATCAAGGGTCTGGTCGATCCCGTGGGCCTGGCGCTCGACAGAGAGAACCGTCTGCTCTACGTCGTCGATACGCAGCAGGACCAAGTCCTCGTGTACGACGCCGACACTCTTAAGCCACTGCGCAAGATCGGTACCGCCGGCAAGAAGCACACGCTAAGCACACCCGGCGATTTCGCTTTGCCCAGCGATATCGCACTCGATAAGGACGGCAACGTTTACGTCACCGACACCTTAAACTGGCGAGTTGAGATTTTTGACGCTGAGGGGAAGTTCATCAGCCAGTTCGGAAAGCACTGCGACGCCATCGGCTGCTTTGAGCGGCCCAAGGGCATTGCGGTAGACGGCGACGGTCATATCTGGGTGGTAGACACCAGCCTTAACCTTGTCCAAGCCTACGATAAAGGTGGCGCATTGCTCGCTTATGTCGGCAGTCCCGGCCGCCTCCTGGGGCAGTTCACCGATCCGGTAGGAATCTTCATCGACCAGAACAATCGCATGTTCGTGTCCGAGCAATATCCCTGGGGACGGGTGCAGGAGTTTCGCTATATTACCGACGCTGAAGCCGAGCAACTGAAGAAGGAGAAGGAAGCTAGTCATCAGACAACGCAGGCCGCAGCCAAACCAGCCGCAACGCCACAAGCAGCCGCAGCCGGCGCGGACGTAAAGAAGTAGCGACTAGACCCCGTTAATGGGGCGCACCTTTTAAGCTGCGAGGGACCTGCTTTTTCCCTGCCACGTTAACCCACCGGAGTTGATATAGCGCTTAAGTGTCATTATGTGCTGGACAAAATATGAATCTTTAGTGATAAACACACGACCCACCATTTAGCCATATCTGGGCGATCATCAGAATGCCATCTGGGAGCGCTTGCAGGGCCGTGGTGAGGCCTAATTGAGCCAGACGAGACCTGAGTATCCTCGATCGATCTTCGTGGCTCCTAGGGCCACCAGACGCGAAATTCCCAATCTTCGGAAAACCCCGGTCTATTTCCCGATTTGGGCGGATCCGCTTGCGAGGCTCCTCGTTTCACTAAGCTCTCGTTGGAAGGCATCGCTCCACCCCAACCGGCGCTGCGGAATTTCGCCATCCGACGAGTGGAAATGGTTCATTTCACGCAGTGAAATGCAGTTCCCCGTCCGCAAGACCACCGACCAAAGCTCTAAAGTCTTGGAGTAAAGCACGTTAATTCAAAAGCTTAAGAGATATTCAAGAGGCGACTGAAGCGCCATTCAGTTTAGGCCAGCCAGTTGCACTATCCATGAGCGGAGGCCGCCGGGGCCTAGGGTCTCCAGGCATAAAACGATGAAAACTGCAGTTTCATATCAGGAGATCGATCTAATGAAAAAAGTAATCCTAATTACGCTTGTGATCTTTGCCGCGGCGAGCTTCGCCATGGCGCAGATCGGTGCTGCACCGGCGACTGACGTCCTCGGCGCTCACTTGAACTACGGCCGCGGTTGCGCAGCCTGCCATGCTCCGCACAGCGGTGCATACGGCAACGGCTCAGCCAAAACCGCCGATCCCACCGCGGGCAACGTCGCCCTGTGGGGCCAGGATGTCGGATCGCTGGTCGGCCAAACCTTTACCTTCGGCGGGACGGGTCCAGGCACCGGTTATTCCGAGACGCTGCCCGGATTCACCACGACCAACCCTGACCTCAACATCACCCTCTGCCTGAGCTGCCATGACGGCAACCTGGCCAAGGGCGCCATGATGAAGAACGCCGTCTATGAGACGCTGCCCTCGACCTACGGTACCTACAACACGATTCCGACCCTGCTCGGAAACGACGGAACCACCTCGGGCAACTACCTCAACGATCACCCGGTGGGCCTGAATGCTGCGATCGGTTGCGGCGGCCAGTACAACTGGGATTGCACCATTGTCAACGGCGCTATCACCTATCCTTCGGGAACGAAGATGTACCAGTTCGTACAGAACTACGGCTTCTTCGTGAGCCCTGGCAACTATAACGGCACCCCGGTGGTCACCTGCACCACTTGCCACAACCAGCACTTGATGAACGTGGTAAAGGTCACCACGGGTTCGAAGTCGGGTCTGCCTTCCGGCTACTACGCGACCATGTTCTTCGTCCGCGCACCTTACAACCCGGGCAGCGGCACCGCTGGCTCCAACCAGACGGCGCAATTCTGCCGCGAGTGTCACGGTGGCGAAGCCAACGAGATGAACAATGGCACGGCTGGAACCACCTTCTAGTCGTAGTCAAACCTTGGGGAGAGAGCAATTCTCTCCCCAGTTTCAGTTTCTTGGGGTGAGGAAATGAAGTACAAGCTAACAATCTTCGCGGTGGTCCTCCTCGCGGTAGCCGCCTCCTCGGCGCAAGTTGCCTCCCACGCGCCGACGGCAGTCTCGCAACAAGCCCGCCCGGGCGCTCCGGCGCCGGCGATAGTGATAACGGGCAAGCCGGTGGCGCGGGTCAATGGCGCTGTGCTTACCGATCGCGACCTGCAGCGCGAGATGTTCGCCATCTTCCCATACGCCCGCCAGCACAACGGCGGCATCCCGCAGGAGATGGAACCGCAGATTCGCAATGGCGCGATGCAGATGATCATCTTTGAGGAGCTGCTCTATCAAGAGGCGCAACGGCGCAAGATGACAGTTTCCGCCGAGCGGCTAAATCGGGCCGAAGCGGATTTCCGTAAGCAGTTTCCCACGCCAGCCGAATACAACACTTTTCTACAAGTTGAGTTTCACGGCTCGCAGCAGGCGGTAAACGAAAAAATCCGGCGCTCGCTGATGATTGAAGCCTTGCTCAAGAGCGACGTGGACAGCAAATCTAAAGTTACCGTCGCGGAAGTCAAAGCCTATTACGACAAAAATCCGGTGAGCTTCCAGTATCCCGAAGCGTTCGCCATCCAGACCATTTCCATCCTTCCGCCTGAGAAGGCCACACCGGCGCAGTTGAAAGAAGCCCGCAAGAAGGCGGATGACGCGCTGAAACAGGCCAAGGCGACTAAGACCTACGAGGAGTTCGGAATTCTGGCAGAGAAGATCTCCGAGGACGACTACCGGGTGATGATGGGCGACCACCACAAGGTGGACCGCGCCAAGCTTCCGCCCGACATGGTGAAGGCCCTGCTGGTCATGCAGCCCGGCCAAATCACCGACCTTATCCAGATTGAAAACGCCTACACCATCGTGCGGCTGAACAAACATATTCCGGCGGGCAAGATCAAGTTTCAGGATGTGCAAGCTCAGTTGACCAAGCAATTGCAGGAGAGAAAGACCAACCAGGTCCGTGCTGCGCTGGACAAGAAGCTGCGGCAAAATGCCAAGGTGGAAGTGCTGTAGGGGTCGATGCCGTGTGGGGGAGCATTACCAATGCGTGGAGTGGGACCCTCAAGCAAATTGAAGCTTGCTACTTCCGGGCGTCGCCGCGCCATTCGACAAGCTCAGGGCAGGCCGTCCCTCATGATGAGGTAAGCGCCGCAGGCGCGAAAGAGCTTAGCCCAGCGCTTCAGCGCTGGGTAGCATTGGTAAGAACGCAGAGTGCCGTAGGCACGGCACAAAATGCGTTATCGCAAAAAATCTGTGTCGTCCCTACGGGACTCGGCTTTCTTCTTAATTCTCTCCCAGCGCTGAAGCGCTGGGCTAAGCTATTTCGCCCCTTCGGGGCTCTTCTCATGCTGCTGGCCCTCCCTGCTGCCGCGCAAATCCAAGTCGGCGACAACCTCAACATGAACCTGAACGGCGTCGTCGGCGTTGGCTATAACGATGTCTGGGGCAGCGACATCAGCTCTAGCCATGCCGTGAATTTCAACGGCAACGGAACCCTATCCGGCTTCTATTACAATCCCAACTTCGTCAACTTCAATCTGTCGCCTTACTACAACCAATCGTCGCAGAATTCCGAGTCGCGTTCCCTGTTCAACAGCACCGGTTTCGAGTTCGATAGTGGCATCTTCGGGGGCAGTCATTTCCCCGGGTCGATCAACTTTGCCAAGTCCTGGGACAGCGAGGGAAACTTTGGAATCCCCGGTGTGCCCAACTACACCACCCGTGGCGACGGACAGGGATTCGGCATCGGCTGGGGCGCGTTCCTGCCAGGCTTGCCGAGCTTGAGTGCGAACTTCAACACTGGCAGCAGTGAATACACGGTCCTGGGAGCCAATCAGAACGGAAACAACGACTACAAGAACTTCAACCTGCGCTCGAATTATTCGATTGCCGGTTTCAACCTGACTGGCGGCTACAACATTGGAACGTCGCATTCTGCGATTCCCCTGGTTTTTGGAAACGATACGATTGAAAGTGTCCAATCGAACAACAACTCCTGGTTCGTCAGCGCATCGCACATGCTGCCCATGCATGGCTCGTCATCGGTTAGTTTCTCGCGGTCCTATATCGATTCCAACTATCTCGGCTACAGTTTCAACGGCACCATCGATACGCTTAACGCCGCAGCCGGGATCCAGCCCACACAAAAGCTCAGTCTCTCAGTGTCCATGGGCTACACCGACAACCTCGCGGGCTCGCTTTACCAGTCAATCATTCCGGGAAGCAGCTCGGCGCCACAGGGGTCAACTTCAGCGCAGGCGCAATCAAGCGGAACCGCCGCACAACAGCAGCAGACTGGCGGAGTATTTCAGCAGAGCGAGCAATCGTCGAACGCTCTTTACTTCTCGGGCTTTGGTGCATACGCCCTGGCGCCTAATCTGCAACTGAATTTTCAAGCCCAACGCCGCGAACAGACCTTCCTGGGAACAACTTATGGCGCCAACACGTATGGAGCCGGGGTTGTCTATACGCGACCGTTGCTGGGTGGCTCGATCAATGCCGCGGTAAACTTTGCCGACAATACTACCGATAATTCAATTGGCAACGCGCTTAGCTTTAGTACGAACGTTGGCTATAACCGGACCTTCGCCGACTGGACGGTGAGCGGAGACTTCAGCTATGCGCAAAACGTGCAGACCTTCCTGCTGACTTACATGAACTCGTTTTACGTCTACTCGGCGAACGTGCGACACCGCTTCGGGCGGATCATCTGGACGGCGAGTGCGGCAGGGTCGCACAGCGCGATTGTCAACCAGCCGAACACAGGCAACGGTGGCCAAAGCTATTCGACCAGCCTGGGAGCGCGGCGGATTACCCTGGCCGCAAGTTATGCCAAGACAAATGGCTACGGATTGTTAAGTGGGAACGGAATAACTCTGCCACCCAATCTGCCCCCGGGAGTGATACCGCCGGAATGGTTGTTGCTGTATGGTGGCTCTGGCTATTCGTTTTCGGTGGGAACGACACCGGTACGCCACTTGTCGCTGTCAGCCAGCTTCTCGCGGGCCGACAGCAACACGGTCAATGGTTTGATATTCTCCGCCAATCACAATGAGCAGGTTTTCACCAACGGAAATTACCAGTTCAGGAAGCTTACCTTCACCGGCGGATATGGACGGCTGGTCCAGGGCTTCAGTGCCTCCGGTGTGCCGGCGAGTAACGTCAACTCGATATACTTCGGAGTATCGCGCTACTTCAACTTTTTCTAATGGGTCGTGTCCGGCTTTGCTGTGGAAGGTACTCCAGATCGCAATTGTCACCTTGGTGCTGTTGGCATCAGGGGCGGCGGCGACTAAAGAGAAAAACCAACAGGTCACAACCGAGCCGACTCCGCCTGAAATGCAGTTGCTGGGCGGCCGCAAACTTGCCTACGAGCGCAGCTTCCACTCCGCCCGCGAAGTGCAACCCAAGCGGCCCTTCTGGAAGAAAGTGCTCGACTTCGTTGCCGGCGAGCCGGAATTCCACACCCTCGTCCGTCCCTACAGCATCGCCACCGATTCTCGCGGACGCATCATCGTGACCGACCCCGGCGCCTATGGGGTCCACATCTTCGACTTTCAGCAACAGAAGTACAAGTTTCTGTTTCGCGTCGACAAGGGCAAAGATCCCATGCTGACGCCGCAGTGCGTGGCCGTCGATGACCACGACAACATCTACGTGACCGATTCGGAGTCGGGCAAGGTGTTCGTCTTTAACTCTGACGGCAAATTTCAGCGCGCGATCGGCAGCCTGAAGGGCGGCGAAGGTTTCTTCAAACGGCCCACGGGAATTGCCGTGGACTCCGCGGCCCAGCGCATCTATGTGACTGACACTTTGCGCAACAAGATATTCGTCACCGACATGCAGGGCAACGTGCTGCAGACGATCGGGAGCAACGGCGAAGGCAAGGGCGAATTCAACTATCCCACCGAGTTGCGGCTGCACGGCAACGACCTGGTCGTGGTGGACGCGATGAACTTCCGCGTGCAGGTGCTGGATAAGTCTGGCCAGTTCCAGTACGCGATTGGGCAGCTTGGCGATCAGTCGGGCACTATGTTCCGTCCCAAGGGTGTGGGGTTTGACTCGGAAGGCGACCTCTATGTCGTTGACGGGCTATGGGGCGTGGTGCAGGTATTCGACCGCGAGGGCGAACTGCTATACACCTTCGGCGAGCGCGGCACCGGGCTGGGAGAATTCCAGTTGCCGGCGGGGCTGTTCATCGACCGCGACGACCGCATTTTCGTGGTCGATTCGTTCAACCGGCGCGTGCAGGTTTTCCATTACTACGGCTTGGCAAAGCCGGCTAAGGGAGGCTCCCAGTGAGGCGCGCCTGGTTGCTCGCGTTCCTGCTGGCTGGGGCTCCCGTGCTGGCACAGATCACCGGCGATGTGATCGGCACCCATGATCTCTCGCCCGGCAGCAAGTCACCGATTACCGGCGCGCGGCCGGGATCATGTTCCTATTGCCACGCTCCGCATTCGGGATTGGCGACTGGCATGTCGCTGTGGAACCAGACACAGACCAAGGCGACCTATCAGGTCTATAACAGCACTACCTATCATCAGAAAGGCCAGCAGCCGGTGCTGGGCTCCGATAGTAACTTGTGCTTGAGCTGCCACGACGGGACCGTCGCGGTCGGCAACACGATCGTTTCCGGGCAGATCACCATGTTCGGCTCCATGAACGCCCAGGATGTGTTGGGGACAAACCTGCAGAGCTCGCATCCGTTCAGTTTGCAATTGCCGATCAAGGACACGATCGACCTGATTGCGTCGTTGGTCGCGAAGGGCAAGACTGGCGATCCGCTCCAGAAGGTGAAGCTGATCAACGGGAACATCGAGTGCACCTCGTGCCACAACGCTCATGTCCAGGCCATCGACACGCTGTCGCACACCTTTCTGGTGCGTGACAGCTCGAAGGGGCAAATGTGTCTCGCCTGTCACGATCCGAACCGGACCATAACTAACCAGGTCAACCCTCTTGCCGGATGGGACACGAGCGCGCACTTTCTGGCGACCAACAAAGTAGCGCTGGCGGCGAACCTGGGAAGCTACGGCACGGTCGCCGGCAACGCTTGCATCTCCTGCCACACACCGCACAATGCGCTCGGGCCGGCGCGACTGCTGCACGGGCCGAACGAGCAGGACTGCGCAGGCTGCCACAGTGGAGGCACCAACCTTACCCCCGCCATTCCGAATGTCTTTGCCGAGTTCGCCAAGACCGGGCATCCGTTTCCCGCCGGACAAAATAACCATGATGCGGCCGAAGGCGTGCTGCTGAACAATAATCGGCACGCCACCTGTGCCGATTGCCACAACGGACACGGATCGCAGCAGGTGGCGACCTTCCCGCCGCCGCCGGCCATACGGGTTTCGCAGAGCGGCGTGGCCGGCATTAGCGCGACCGACGGTAACACCATTGTGAATCCGTCGATTAATCAATATGAAAATTGCCTGCGCTGTCACGGCAACAGCACTGGCAAAGTTTCCAATCCGGTTTTCGGGTATCTGCCGCTCCGAGCGGTTTCGCCGAACGATCCGCTGAATGTGATCCCGCAATTCGGCGCCACCGCTACTTCGAGTCATCCGGTGACGCACGTGCGCAGCAGCCCGTTGCCGCAGCCCAGCTTGCTGCAGATTATGTTGGATGAAAATGGCGGCACGACGCATGGCCGCGCCATGGGCACTCAAATCTTCTGCACCGATTGCCACAACAGCGACGATAACCGCGAATTTGGTGGATCGGGCGCCAGCGGTCCACACGGATCGACCCACACCCACATTCTGGAAAGGGACTACGAATTCAGCCAGGCGCCGGCGCCCGGTCAGCTAATCACTAACCTGTTTCCGAATCCTGACTTGAGCTTCAAGGGCCCCTACGCGATGTGCGGCAAGTGCCACGACCTTAACAACGTCGTCTCCAATGCAAGCTGGAATCACCACGGCGACCACATCAACACCGGCTTCTCCTGCTCGGTTTGCCATACGGCGCATGGCATGGGCGCCAGAAGCGGAACCATCTCCGGCGAGCGCCTGGTGAACTTCGACATCAATGTGGTGGCTCCGAATGCAGGCACGCCCGTCTCTTATAGCCGCGCCACGAATACCTGCACCCTGGTGTGCCACAATGTGGCACACAACCAGGACGGCTCGATCTCGCAGGGCACGCAGAAGGGCAACGGAGTCCCTGCCAAGAAGCACTAGGGCTGCAGAGGAATGTCAGCCGCTGTTGCAGGCCGGCAAATATCGGCTTCGAACCGAATCGCGCGTTTGCGTAACTTGTGCCGCCCCCGAAGGGGCTCGGGTGTAATTGGAATCGGTTACTTTCTTCACCGCAGTTCTGCGTACTCGGCCTTGGCCTGGCGGTAGATGGGAATGTCGGGGTCGGCATCTTTCCAGAGGGTGAGGAAATTCTGATAGGCGGTTGTGAGCGTCCGGTGGGGTGTCTAGGTAATGGAGATTAAAAATTCTCCAGCATCCACATATTACTGTTTCGGGTCCAGCCGAACATCGCCAGGTAGCGTCCGTCCGGAGAGGGTATCGCGTAGATATCATTGTTTCCTTCCTGCTCGCCTGGCTGTTCCCAGAGCAGGTGGGCATTACCTTGCAGGTCAACATACAGCAACACCGAACTCTTGTCCTGAGCGGCGGAGGCGAACAAGCCCTTACTATCGGCTGCCCAATCCACTGTTTCCAAACTTCGCCGCCCCTTGACAGTGATCAGTCGCTCGGGTCGCCCAACTAGAGAGAGAATATGGACTCGATCCTCCGATCGTCTAAGGACTGCAATGCGGTCACCGTCTGGCGAGAGGTCCCACTTATAGGCGCTGATGGGGTCAATGTCGAGCCTAGCGAGCTCGCCCCCGCGGCCTTTCGCAGGATCGAAACCGGTGAATACCAGTTGTTTCCCGTCGGGAGTTCGCTCGGCAATCGCACATAACTCTGCTGGCGACCTGGCGCAGCGTGGAGGTTCATGGAGATGCACACCAGCCCACCCGATTGGCTCCGGAGGCGTTGCCATCGTTAACACCGGCTCTGAAGGCCCCCCTGTTAACGGTACCCGCATCAACCGTCCCGCAGTCCAACCGGTGAACATCTGGTAGAGAATCCACGAACCGTCAGGACTCAGGCGTGCGTCGACTCTGTGGGGGAGTCCGGTGACGATGGTTTCGGACGATTCCTTGTCCAATGCTTGCTTGAAGATCCCCCACGTCCCGTTGCGATTGGATACGAATACGATTGATTTACCGTTGGCTGTCCATCCCACTGGATATTCCTGGCCATCGCTCAACGTAAGGCGCCGTGGATTCGTGAGCCTATTGCGGGCGTAGTCCCCTACATAGACGCTATGCTGGTTCCACCACTTGAAAGTTACAAGCCGTTTGCTGTCCTGTGTGGCGCTCATGTCTCCCGCGCAGAATCCAGCCCAGTTGGTTAGCTGCACCGGTGTTCCTGCGGGCCTGCCCGTTCGCGCGTCAACGCGCAACGCCCAAAGGTTGCAGCTTGCTTGATTAATGTCGGGTTCTGATAAGGAGTAGATCAAGCGCCCATCCCGCAACCACACGAATTGCCATAGTTTGGGGTCAGAAATGAGTGTGGTGGAAGGCCCGCCACTCAAGTCCAGGGTATCGATGCTAACTTCCAGCTTGTCGCCTGCCCGGTGTTCTTTCCAGTAGGCTAGTCGTTGTCCGTCCGGCGACCACTCAACCGTTTGCAGGTTACTGTTTTCGTCGGTCTGATAGACTTTCCGCGCCTGCTCGCCATCGGAATCCATTAGCCAAATCTCTCGGTCCCCAATACTGCCCGGATTCCTTGCAAAAGCGATCATAGATCCGTCCGGCGACACAGAGTTAGGAAAAGCATCGTCGCGAAGCTTCCGGGGTGCTCCTCCCATCACCGAAACGGCCCAAGCGCTATCCTCTTCGCCCACTACAAAAGCGTCAGCAAGAAACTTTGTATCGCTCCAGGGGAAAATTTCCCATGAATACTGGGATCCTTTAAGCGCTTCCGGTTCCGGTACATCGTGGGTCTCTCCGGTTTCAAGCAACTTGAGGTGCATCCCGTTCTTGTCATAGTAAGCGAGGTATTTGCCATCTGGGGAGATGGCACCGTTACCCACAGGGTTGGCGGAGGAATTGGCGGTGAGCTGCGTTTGCTTGAGTCCGGGACGAGGAGCGGGCGGGCGCCGAGCAGCCATGTAGACGACCGAGGCAGTCAGCACAATTGCCTCCAGCGCGGCCGCCGCCAATGGCCAATGGCGGTTCTGTCGCTGAACTCTGGTATCGGTCCGGGTTGGCAGTTGCTGCGCCAGAGATTGCAGGTCGGCGCGCATCTCTCGGGCTGATCGATACCGCAGTTCGCGGACGTTCTCCAGCGCTTTGTCGATGATCTGTTCCAGCTTTAACGGGAGCGTGGAATTGAGATCGTGCACCGGAGCGGGTATGTGGTTCAGGATGGCGTCTTTGAGAACTGCCGCTGTGTCTCCGGTGAAAGCGCGCTGCCCGGTGGCCATCTCGTAAAGAATCAGGCCGAAGGAGAACAGATCTGTGCGCGCATCCAACTTCTCGCCGCGCAACTTGCTCGGGCGACATGTAGCCGGCGGTGCCCATCGCCACTCCTGTGCGAGTGAGTGTCAAAGCAGTCGAAGCCGATTTCAATGGCTCGTCCTGCGCCTGGGCGACTTCGTCTTCCTGGTCGGCTTCGAGGAGCTTCACCAATCCGAAATCGAGGATCTTGCATACGCCCTTATTGGTAATGAAGATGTTCGCCGGCTTGATGTCGCGATGGATGATGCCCTTCTCGTGCGCGGCTTGCAGCCCGTCGCTAACTTGAATCCCGATGTCCAACAGTTCGTCGAGCGGAAGCGTTCCCTCGCTTGCGGTGTTCGCCAGGCGGTCCCGCAAAGTCTGCCCTTCCAACAACTGCATAACCATGAAGGGCCGTCCCTCATGTTCGCCGAATTCGTGGATCGCGCAGATGTTGGGATGATCAAGTGAGGATGCCGCTCGCGCCTCACGGCTGAAGCGTTCCAACGCGCGCGGATCGCTGCCCAGCTCTTCCGGCAAAAACTTCAGTGCAACGGCGCGGCCCAACTTCAGGTCTTCCGCCTTGTAAACTACGCCCATGCCGCCGCCGCCGATAACGTCCAGCACTCGGTAGTGCGAAACCGTCCTGCCGGTCAGACCTGCTGGTGCAAGCTGCAACTTGGACGCGGCGCCATCCTCGCTGCTCGAAGCTTCGCCACTCGGGGGGCCATCCCCGGGAGTGGACTCAAGGCATTCCACCGGAACGATGAGCCGGTATCCGCGACGCGCCACGGTTTCGACGTACTTGGGTTTGTCCGCAGAATCACCCAACGCCTGCCTGAGCTTGTTGATCGCGGTGTGAATGCTATGGTCGAACTCCACCACCGTATCGTTGGGCCAAAGCTTCTTCTTGATCTCTTCGCGGGTCACCAGTTCGCCCGAGCGCTCCACCAGCATCACTAGTATTTGGAAGGGTTGTTCTTGCAGACGAATTGTGTGCGTCCCCGTGCGGAGTTCTCCCGCCCTTAGGTCGCACTCGAACGGTCCAATTTTCGCCCGGATTGGGACCGCGTCTTTCATGGAGATGAAGTGTGGGGCAGAGTTTACTCCTCTTCGGTTACCGCTGCATTAAGTTTTTAGCAAGAAACTTGATTCGGAAAATGGCAAGGATTTTGCCTGGAATTCTGATGGTTCTTACCTTAATTAGCCTGTTCTCAATGAGTTGAGAATTGAGCGCCAGTTGAGTGACAAATGAGCGCCAGTGCATTGCGTTCTTTCCCGCACGGGTCCAAAGTCCGCGGAATACGTTACTCGGGGAACCACGATTCAAATTCAGAAAAGAGGAGATTATGAACACGAGAAAGCTGGTCTGCGTTACAACAACGGCCTTGGTCGCCGCGCTGGCGATAACCATTCCATTATCCGCACAAGAGAAGACGGATCATCACAAGCACCACCAGTACAAGCTCATCGACATGGGAACCTTCGGTGGATCTGCCAGCTTTGTTCCGGGCTTGGAGGTGAGCATCAATTCTCGAGGCACCACCATCATGCAGGGGGACACGGCCACTCCCGATCCCTTTTACCCAAATTGCTTTCAGGATTGTTTCGTCAACCATCCTGGGGTGTGGCAGGACGGTGTCCTCACCGACTTGGGAGTGCTTCAGAACGCAAGCAACAGCGGTCAGCCAACCTGGATCAATGACCGTGGAGTGGTCGTCGGAGTTTCGGAAAACGGACTGATTGATCCACTCGCCAACTTTCCGGAGATTGATGGTGTTGTCTGGAAAAACGGTAGGATCATCGACCTTGGAACACTGGGAGGAAATACCAGTGCGGCCGGCGCTGTTAACAGCCGCGGCCAGGTGACTGGACTGGCATCCAATACAATCCCTGATTCCTTCAACCAGAGCTTAGGCCCTCCGAATGTTTTGTGGAATTTCGGAGTAACACAAATACACGCCTTTCTGTGGCAAGACGGCCCAATGCAAGACTTGGGTACATTGGGTGGCCCCGATAGCGCCGGCTTGTTTGTGAATGAGCGCGGGCAGGTAGCCGGGGTCTCCTATACGAGTTTCACGCCAAACCCGAGTACTGGTATACCCACGCAGGACCCGTTTGTTTGGGACAACGGCAGGATGATCGACCTCGGCACGCTCGGAGGCACTGCCGGCTGGCCCTTTGGCATAAACAACCGAGGCCAGGTGACAGGGCAATCGAATGTGGCGGATGACGTGCACTTCCACGCCTTTCTTTGGAGTCGCGGAGTGCTTACAGACCTGGGCACTTTGGGAGGCGATAACTCATCAGCGAGGTGGGTCAACGATGCGGGAGAAGTTGTCGGTCGCGCAAATTTATACCCCGGTTTGATCAACCGCCACGGCTTTCTCTGGAAAAACGGCGTGATGACGGATCTCGGGATTCTGCCTGGTGATACGTGCGCTACGGCGTATGCAATCAATTCCAGTGAGCAGATTGTGGGTGATTCGGTAATTTGTGGGGGGACTAACCGTGGGTTCCTATGGGAAAACGGAGGTCCCATTGTGGACTTGCAAACCCTGGTTCTTCCCGGCTCTGACGTGACAATACTAGAAACGAACTATATCAATGACGCTGGAGAGATTTCCGGGTTTGGAATGAACTCTAGTGGTGACATGCGTGCCATACTGCTGATCCCCTGCGACGAGAAACATCCTGGGGTGTGCGACGACTACTCCATGATCGAAGTACCGGCTTCGCAGACTAGCGCATCCACGGCGGAGGTTTCGGCTCCGGCGCAGCGTAACGAATCGCCAGCGGATACGTCGCGCAACCGATTCGGGAGAGGCTTTCACCTTCGCGGCCAGCCGGCGGCTCCGCGCGATTAGTCGGTGTGGATCGTCCGCACCTTTCTTGATGGCTCGTTCCATTTGGATGCCCCATCCCTCGCGATCCGAGGGGTGGGGCTTCTTGCGGCCTAGTTGCGCACGAACAGCGCCGCCAGCGGATCCTGGTACACAAGCTGGAATCGCGAGTCCGCCTGTAAGATGCTCACCAGGTTATTGCTCTTCTGCAAGAGCACCACGCCCGCCTGACTGAGATAGGGGTCGTCCACGTACGATGGCGCGCCATTGGCCGTCTCGAAGAAGCGCTCATCGATTTCATCTCCGTAGAGGTCGGTGCGTCCGTCGATGGCGACGGGGTAGTTCGGCATATACCAAATGAGGAAGCCGCCCCAGTCGAGCGTGTTGTAGAGCGGTCCTGGCGCAGGATGCTTGCGGAGATAGTTGGCGGCGTTCACAGGTAAGAAGCCACTGATTGCACGATCGAGGCCGCGCTGGTTGAACTGGGTGCTGCCGGCGAACAGCAGCAGCGCGAGAGCAACCACCGCCGCCACCGCGAGCTTCTGCGGCCAAGTTTCTTTCGGTTCGCTCTTGCTCTCGTCTGCCAGGGTATCGGCGATGCAGGCCGCTGCGGGAATGCAGATGAACCAGGCGTCGCGCATGGTACGAAAGGCGACCGCTCCCGCAACCGACAGCAGCAGGAGTTTGAAAACATCAACTTTGCGCTGCCGCCCAACGGCGAAGAATGCAAAAGCCATCAACAGCAGTTCCACGTAATGGCTGCCGGCGCGAAAGTTTAGCGGCTGCAGTTCCATGATCATGCGGTATGGAACTTTCGCCTGGGAATATTGGAAGATCACCTGATACAGACGGTAAGAATTCGGTCCAATGCAGGTGGCAACAACACACGCGGCAAAAACGGCGGCCGAGGTCGTCGCAGGAAGTGTGGGCTGCTGGAGCCATGAGGGCGCAAATCCAAAACGCGCAGTTAGCCGCTGGGCCACATTCACCACCATCAGCAAGCCAACAAGAAACAGGCCGTAGATAAACTGGACATGCAGGTTCGCCCACACCAGAAAAATCAGCGGCAGCCAATAGAGAAGCTGCGCACGTCCGGTGCGATGCGCTTCCAGCACCAGTGTCAGGGTCACGCAGAACAGCATCATGGAGAAGAAGACCGGCCGCGGCATCAGGTTAAAGAGAAATGCCGAGCAGGTCACAACCGCCAGAATGCATGCCGTCCAGAAGCGGCCCGAAAGCCGGCGCAGCATCCAATAGATGGAGTAGGCGACGCCCAGAGTAAGCAGCGTTCCATAAACCCCAATGCCGAGCAGCCCGAACCAGGCGTAGGCACGCGACATCAGAACTTCGTATCCCCAACTGTAGGCCACCCAGGGGCGATCACCCGCCGTCCACGAGAAAAGCCCGGTGTGGGGAACCGCGTGATGCTGAACGATCCAATCGCCCACCTTGAGGTGCCACCAGATGTCGAGGTCGAGCACCGAGAACTTCAGATTGAAGGCGATCACTCCGACTGTAACCAGCAGGCCAGCCAGCACGAGCAACTGCAACCAGCGCAGACGAAGGAGTGGAACGACCTCGCGGACAAAGCTCACCTGCTCTCGTTCCTGTTGCCGAACGTGGTTTGCTTCCAGTGTAGAACTCATACGTTACCAATAATCCAGCCGGTCATCATTGGTGCCACCGTCGCACTGTCGTCTATCTTCAGTCCATTTCTGGTGATGAAATTCTCGAGGAACTTTACTTGCTCGGGTCCATATTGAGGATCCTTGCGGACCAGTGCGAGACCAAGATTGCATTCCTGTTGTGCCTTTTCCGTTGGCCGAGGCCCGGTAACTTCCGCACATCACGACGTGGGCGTCCCATCGCTGGGATCCAGCTTCGCGGCCCGTTGACCGAGTGCAAGCGCAAGCTGCGGATCCTGCTCTCCGACACCTCTGGCACGCGATCAGGAGCTGAAAGGCCACCATTGGACTTACGTCGAATGTTCCTTTGTAAACCAGAAGCGCGCTGCCACCAATCTTCGCCACTGGATTCAGGTCTTTGAAGACTCGCCGGATCGGAACGCTCATACGGCCGAGCCCGACCCCATCCACCACGGTGCTGCTCACGATCATGGTTCCAGTAAATGGCGTTTGCAGGGGGTCCGACTGAATCTCGGAAATGCCGCCACACGGAATACCGTAATCGCGGTTCTCGCTGTTGTAGGTGCGCAGGAAAAAGCAATTCGATGGATGCGTCTTCGCAACGTAATCGCGAGCCAGCTTCTGCGCTTGGCCCCAGTCAACATCGGACTTGGCGATGACACGATACGTCTCACCTGGTCCGCCCCAAAGCTCGTTGCTGTAGCTGAGATAGTTTGGGTACGCATGCAATGAGGTGAAAACTTGAACGGCCAGTATCGCTGCCAGAACCGCGATTGCCCACCTGCGATCACGAATCCAACTCCAGGTCCCTGCTGCCGCGAAGATCGTCAGGAGAGGAAGAACCGGTAGCAGTGCCGGCTGCCAATGTTCAGCTTTGAGCTCATGCTGAACACTAGATATATCGAGGCAGGCAATATCAGGAAGAGTAGTTCCCGCGACTTGCATCTCCAGAATCGCCACGAGAGCAGCGAGATCAGCGTCATCAGTAACACCGGCAGCGTGTACTTGATGGCCGCCGCCACTGGAAAGTAGAACCACTTTCCCTCCAGGTAGCGCCTTCCCAGCAGGAACGACGGGTCTCCCACCTCCGACTGGACCAGCACGTCTTGCAAGCCCGCCAGATACGCCTGCGGCAAAAGATGCACCTGCTGAAGTTGCGGGATCAACCTGGTCGCCACTGCGCCGTGAGCGAGCGGCATCTGCGGCGGACTCCAAATCGCCGCCCCTCCGGGTCGTGCCGCGTAACGGAATCCGTAACCAGCCCAGAGCACTACGAAAGCAATGGCCGCCACTGCCACCAGCGTGACTGCACAGCGTAGCAGTCTGCGGCCAAGATCGTTCCGGCCGAAGATGATTGCGTCAGTGAACAGCACCACGGGCAGAATAATTGCCAGCAAGATCATCGAATGTTTCGCGCACAATGCAAAGCCCGTCGCCAAGCCGATGGCCAGCAATCGTGTAAAGTTCGGCTCGGTCGAATAGCAGTAAAGCGCGTACACCGCGAGAAGGAACGCCAGGGCCGCGGCGACATCGGTGGTGACCAGAGCGCCATTCGCCAGAATATTGGGGTCGAATGCTACCAAGACCCCGCAGATCATCGCCACCGGCAGCCCAAACATCCTCCGGGCGAAGAACCAAACCGTCAGCAGAAGAAGAACCGAGAACAACGAGACGGCCCATCTCGCCGCGGTCAGCATACTTTCCGGATTGGCGAACACAAAGTCGTGACCGGCGACAAAATCGATCTCCTTGCTGTTTGCCAGGCCGCAAGCGTGGGCAATGGGATCATTGATCCGCATCGCGATCAGGGGCAGCGCCGCCACAATTTTCACCAGCGGAGGATGCTCGGGGTTCCATCCGAAATCGTTGCACTGCAGATACCGGTAGGCGGCGTGAAGGTGGTCGATTTCGTCCGAGGTGATGGAGAGTTGCCGGACGCTGGTCCATAACTGCGTGGCCATCACAATCACTAATGCGGCCAGCACCAGCCATTCGGGGTAGCTTCGTCTGGCGTGCGCGGGCATCGCAGGCGAAGACGCAGGTTTGGCCGCGGCATGGTTCGGCACGTCCGAGGAACTTGCTTCGGCTTCTGTTAGTTGCGTCGTCATCACCGTGCCATCCCCGCCTACACCGCGAAGACATCCCACTGAAGAATTAGCACCTCTGCGTTCCAAACTCGGAGAGTCGGTTAAGTCCTGAATATCAAACAAAGGCGTTGGTGACGGATGGAAGCGGTTCGCACCGCGCCAAATCACACCCGGAGTGCGGACAAAGACGCTTCCTGCCTTTTGCTGCCGGGCTCCGATCGCCTTTGCTGGCTCGGCTAAGCCTCTGAATATGAAGGCCTAGCCTTCAATTCGCAATCCGGCACATTTGGCAGCCAATGTGCACCTTCCTAATGTTTCTGCGGAGCATACGCACACCACTCTCGGGAGGGTGTTTGAGCAACCACCTTCCCGGATTGCCACGAAGGGGTAGCGAAGATGGAAGAGGAATCGAAGCAAAGCGGCACGACAACCGCTAACTGGACGGCAACCCAGACGTACGCCATGGCGGCCGTCTGCCTGCTGATCGGCTTGTTGGTGGGATATCTGGTGCGTGGCTCCGCCAGCCGCGCAAGCCAGGCTGCGCCAGCCGCCGCCGAAATGCAGCAGGCGGCAAGCGCGCCGCCATCCGCCGCGGCACAGAAACCGATGCCGACTCTGGATGACATGAAGCGCATGGCCGACAAGCAAGCGGAACCGCTGCTGGCCAAGCTGAAGGCCGACCCAAAGAACGTCGATCTGCTCAACAAGGTCGCACTGATCTACAAGGCGACCCATCAATTCCCCGAGGCCGTTTCGTACTTCCAGAAAGCTCTGGATGTCGATCCCAAGAACGTGGCCATTCGCACCGATATGGCGTCATGCATGTACTACACCGGCGACGTGGATGGTGCGCTGGCGCAGCTCAACAAGTCGCTGACCTACGATCCGAAGCACGCGGGAACGCTGATGAACATCGGCATCATCAAGTGGCAAGGCAAGAACGATGTGGCCGGCGCAGTCGCTGCGTGGCAAACGCTGCTCAAGCGCAATCCGAATTTCCCGCAGAAGGCCGTGATCGAGCACATGATCACCGAGGCCCAGCAACAACGAAATACTGCGCAGTCGGCGACTCAGCCCAAGGGCTAAAGCAGATTCTCTTTTTTGGTGTATCCGGGTGGAGCACCGCTTCAGCGGTGCATTTGAGGGTTGCATCTGAATTCGGGCTTTATTGTAAAGCCGTCTGTCACAGATACTGCTTAACGCGGGCCCAAGGCCCGCACTACCCGGTCCAGGTAGCAACCCTAGCTTTCCAGCTGTTCCTCACTCCTCCTGAGTCGCGCCTTTTCCAATGCCAGATCGAGTCTCAGCTTCCTTGAACTTTGCTTTCGCCTTGTCGCGCTCACGTGTTGCCTTCTCCACTCGTTGCCGCGCATCCTTGATCGCAGCCATTGCTTTCTTGTGTGTTTGCAGCATGAACCATAGTGTAGACCCGCCAGGTCAAGGCGTGCTGGCGAAGACGCTGCGATGGAAAGCGGGATTGTCACACGCAATGGCGACCTCCGGCGATTAGACTGTTCGTAAGCGCATGTCGCGGCGCAATTTCATACAAAAGGCAATTTTCATGGCGAATGTGAATACGAAGAAGGGTGTCATCGGAATCCTGACTGGAGGCGGTGATGTGCCGGGCTTGAATCCGGCGATCCGGGCGGTCACGATCCGGGCGATCCGTGAAGGCTACGAAGTCATCGGCTTGCGGCGAGGCTGGGCCAGTCTGGTGGATATGGTCCGCGAGGAAGACTATGACAACAGCCAAAACTTTCAGAGTCTCACCGAAGAGCTGGTAAATCGCGCAGGCCGTACTGGTGGAACTTTCCTTCACACCTCGCGGACCAATCCCGGGCGAGTCACCCTCGCCACTGTTCCTGCTCACCTGCAAGACTTGTATGCCGCGCCCGTGAACGATGTCACCCCTGAAGTGCTGAAGAACCTGGAGTGGCTGGGGATCGATAGCCTAATCCCCATCGGCGGCGACGACACGCTGAGCTACGGCGTGCGGCTGCATCAAGAAGGAGTGAAGGTGATTGCCATCCCCAAAACGATGGACAATGACGTGCCGGGCACCGACTACTGCATCGGCTTCAGTACCTGTGTGACGCGCACCATCGAAATGACTCACCGGCTGCGGACCTCGGCTGGCTCCCATGAACGCTTGCTGGTGCTCGAGGTCTTCGGACGCTATGCGGGCTTCACCGCGATGCTGCCCACCATGGCGGGCGCGGCCAACCGCTGCGTGATTCCCGAACACAAATTCAACATCGAGCGCCTGGCCGAACTGCTCATCGCTGACCGGCACAAAAACCCGAGCCGGTATTCGGTGGTGCTGATCTCGGAAGGCGCCATGTTTGAAGGTGGGGAGATGATCTTCGCGCGCGACACTGCGGACGCCTTCGGCCATAAGAAACTGGGCGGGATTGGCGACCTGGTTTCTGAGAAGCTGAAGGAACTTTCTCCGCGGTACAACAACGGCAAAGTATTGGACACCATCAGCCAGAACCTGGGCTACCTGGTTCGGTGCGGCGATCCCGATGCGATTGACTCGATCGTTCCCATGGCTTACGGCAATCTCGCCTTGGACCTGCTGCTGAGAGGGATTCATGGAAGGCTAGTTGTGCTGAAGAACGGCCGCTACAGCAACGTCCCGATTGAGACAGTGGCGTCGTCGAAAAAAGTGGTCAACGTGAAGGAACAGTACAACACCGAAAGACTAAGGCCGTATTACAAGAGCTTTGAGGACAAGCCGCTGTTCATGATGACGAGCGATAGCTGAGGAGCTTGCCGGTGGATGGCCGCGGATATTAGCCTCGTGTCAAAAGCTCGCGATTTTGGATAGTGGGTCAGTTTGAAATTACCGGATAATACGGAAAGCAAGTTCGGCGAGAAACAGAGCGCCAAAGAACCATACGAGTATCAGTATCTTGATCGGCAGAGCCATTCTCATAATCCGCTCTTCTTTTTGTACGGGCCGATTTTGACTGTCGGGGCTTCTGATCCCAATCTCAGAACAAGCTCTTTCAGCTCCTGATGTTGTTGGAGCAGGTGCAGGTACTTCCTCTCGTCCGCCGATACTTTGGCTCGGATGATGTCCGCCAATGTCTGCTTCTGTGGGGTCGTCCATTGCGCGACCTCGGGCGCCAGCGATAGACCTGACGCAAAATTTTCGAATGCCGATTGCTCGAGTCGCACTCCAGGTTCCCAGTCCACCTTCAGATCTTGAGATAGCTTTTTCCTCATGGCCCGCTGCATTTTTTCGGGGTCGCCGCCGAATTCTTTTGCCATCCGTTGCTGGACGGTCAGTCCGATCCTCCGGGTTGAGAAGGTGTCCCACTGGCCGCGCGGTCCTTCGCCAAATTCATAAAAGACATGCCCTGCGGCTAACTGGCGCAGGGTGCGCGCCGAAGTTCGGTGGGCGGAATCGCGAGTCATTCTCGACTCTTCTTTCCTGGTGATCGCAAGCAGCTCTGGACGTCCGGGGCGAAATCCCAGCTTGCGATAGAACCAGAAAGCCCCTGACTTGATAGCTTCCTCATTCTCATGGCCGAGTTGATAGGGGTATACCGAGATGCAGGTCACACTGGTTAGCTGGTGCAGAAAATGAAGTACTTTGGAATATATCCAAGCCGTCTCTCCGTCGCGGAAGGCGTAGAACGTATTGAATCCTACCTCCATCCAGTCAAACAGCGAGATGCCCTCAATGTAATTGATAGGGATGCCATTCTTCAGCGTTATACCCGCATGGTAGGCACGGAGAGGTAATCGCCGGTCGGGCGGCAATCCCCAGAGGAAGATCTGTACGCCGCGCCCCACTTCTGCCTCAAACACCAACTTCGGATAGCCACGGGTCGTGCCGTAAAGCTCGCGATAACGAACGGTGAGGGCCGCGCGTGTCAGATCCAGAATTTCTTCGCCCTCACGCTGCGAAAGTTTGCGAACTGGCAGCGGAGGCGAACCTAGCTCGGCGGCCAACGAAATCTGGTTGCGACGAAGCAGTGGCTGCCGGTGGTAAAACATTGGCGACACGCTTCGGCGCGCGCGCGTTCGGCTCGCGGCAGAATTACCCAGCTTCCACAATACATTGATTCCGAACGAGTCGTAGAGCGACGTCCGCTCCAGGCCGGCAAGAGGTGCGTTGGCCACGCGCTGCAAAAGCCACGCCAGTATTTTCTCTGCACCACCTGCGGCATTCGCCATGTAATCCAACAATGGCGTGTCGGCTTCAACGAGCGAATCGTCTGCCAGTAGCGGAATAAAGCGGGGCAACGTCACCGCCATCTGGCGACCCTGCCCGTCAAAATCCCATTCGACACTCAACCGTTGCGGATAGCGCTGCGCCAGCCAGCGAGCCACATCGTAGGTGAAGTTGTCGCTAATCACCGTGCCCGCAATGCCAGAGAACTGCTCGTTGTCGAACAGTTCCATATCGGCGCCCGAAGTTTGGAGTCGCTCCACCTGGCGAACACTGCCGGCCAACAAATTATCGGCCAGTTGCACAACTTTGCGGCTTTGAGGAAATGCGCGCAGGAAAAGCAGCACGTCGTGAAACCGAATAAGCGATTCAACACTGCCGAATTGAACATCGCGCATCGAAGCCAGCAGCTTTTCGATCCTCGCAGCGGCGCCGGTTCCGTAATCAAGCTTGGAGGTTTCCAGTTCCAACAAGCACGAGGCAGCAACGGCCTTCATTTTTCGCCCTGGCTGGCGTCGGAAACCTGGGTAAGACTGTGGACGTCCACCGAGAGCGGTTTCAACTCTTCCATCACGAATGGCTTTTCCATGGGTGCCGGCGCGAGCGCCGAGTCCTTCGCCGACCTCACGGCTCCGACCACCACAAACAAGTTGGTCACCAGAATGACGGTGAATGCCATTGCGGGTAGAAAGGCGAACACTTGTCCGCGGGCGCTGACGATTTCCAAGGCGAGCACTGCGGTGACCAACCCGCGCGGCAGCATCCAGAACAACAACTCCGTTTGCCCGCGCGTCACGTCCCGTACTGCCCAGCGGCTGCTTTGCACGGCGAGCAAGCGCGCCAGCAGCAACGCGGCCAGAATGCCGAGGATGGGAAGAAGATGTCTCCGGCCGACAAATTCGGCAACAATTCCCAGGAGAACGAAGAAGAACGATCGCACCAGAAAGCTAAGCTCGGCATGGAAGGCGAGCAGACGCGCCCCCTGTCGAGTCATATGCGGAGTCCGGGGCATATTGGCCAGAGTAATGCCAAAAACCAAAACCGCCAGCAGAGCACCGCCGCCCAAGTAGCGCGCAAGCGCGTACACACCAAACAGTACTCCCAAGTTCAAAATGTTAGCGTTGGGATGGTTGGCAAGCAGTGGCCATAGCCGCGACCAAATGGCACCCACTACCACGCCCAGAAGCAACGCGATCACGATGTTATGGGAGAAGTGGGTGGCGACGTCGAACACCAGTGACTGGGTCCCTCCAGTCGTCAGCAAGCTACCGATGAGCAGAACGGCGATCACCTCTCCCAGGGTAGATTCCAACGTCAGCGCAATCTTCACGGGCTCAGGAGCAGAAATCTGTTCTAGAGCGGGTATGACAATGGTGCCGCTGGTGCAGCCAAGGGCGGCTCCCAAAAGGATGCAATCGTTCCACTGCAGGTGTAACAGCGCCCTGCCCATCAGGGCAATCAATCCCAAGCTCAGGCCATAGCTGAGCACCATCAATAGAAGTGCAGCAGGAGCGTGGCGGGCGGCTTGTCGTAACCGGAGTTCGACCCCGCCGGAAAAAAGAATAAGAATCAATGCCAGCGTTCCGAAAACATCGATAACGCCCTGAAAGGACGCGGGCGCTACCCAATGCAGGACCGGCCCCAGGATTATGCCGATCAACAGCAAAACAATCAGATCGGGCACACGGGTCAAACGCGAGAGCCGGTTCGCAACGTAGGCCAGCACCAGCAGGGCGGCCAGCAAACCGAATATGTGGGTCATTTCCATAGCAAGGATTGCGCCGGTTCAGCACCGAACAAGGCAATACGCTGAACCGGTGGAAGAACACATCATATACGGAAGTCCGGCTACGCCCTAGACAGTGGAAGGTTCGGTAGTGTCTTGGTTTTAGACGGCGTTTTCCAGCGCCGATTCCGAAGGGATGAGTTGGGGTGCGCTTCCGCTTACTGGCAGGAATACCGAAAATACAGTTCCGCTGCTCCCCGGAGTTGTGCGGCTGCGTACGCGAATGGAGCCGCTGTGCCGGTCCACAATGCCTTTGCAAACCCAAAGCCCAAGCCCGGTGCCAACGTCTTTCTTGGTGGTGAAAAAGGGCTCGAAGATTCTGCGTCGACTGGCTTCTGGAATACCTTTCCCATCATCGGCGATGGCGATCTGGACCGCATCGTCGCCACTGCGGTGGTTATGGCGCTTGGTCGCTCGAATACGGATATGGCCTCCGGTGGGGACGGCCTCAATGCTGTTTTGCAGAAGATTTGCCAGGACCTGTCTTAGCTCGCCGCGGACCACGGTCATCTCAACGTTCTCTGGGACAGCAATGTCGACGTGTAGATTCTTGTTTCTGATCTTGGCCTCATAGACCAGAAGCAGTCCGTCTAATATCTGGGAGACGCGCGTGACTTGCGGAGTCGCCGATTCGCGATAAAAACCCAACGTTTGTTTGGTGATGTGAGCCACCCGGGTCAGCTCCTGGTCAGCCGCCTGCAGGTATTGCCGCGATACGTCCGGAAGCGAGGGATGGCTGGCCGCCAAGTATAAAAGGTTGACCACCGCCTCCAGCGGATTGTTAATTTCGTGAGCCATGGTGGCAGCCATTCTGCCCACGCCGGCGAGCTTCTCCGCAGTCCGCAGAGCTTCCTCGGTCTTCTTTCTCTCTGATATATCGCGCGCGATCTTGGAAGCTCCGACCACTCGACCAAGGGCGTCCCTTACGGGAGAAATCGTCAGCGACACCTCTATCCGCTGGCCATCTTTGCGCACACGCTGGGTCTCGTAATGGTCGATCCGCTGTCCAGCTGTCAGCTTTGCCATTATGTCGGCTTCTTCCAAATGCAGTTCCGGTGGGATCAACAGAAGAATTGATTGCCCGATAGCTTCCTCGGCGGTATACCCGAACATTCGGCTGGCGGCCGCATTCCAGCTCTGAATTATGCCCCTGAGATTTTTCGAAATAATGGCGTCATCCGAGGAATCGACGATAGCGGCCAACTGCGATTCCCGCTCTGCGGTTCCCCGGCGAATCCTCGCCAGATTGAGATGCGCGCCAACCTTGGCGACCAATTCGCGTGCGGTAAACGGCTTTACCAGATAGTCGTCCGCTCCTGCATGCAAGCCTTCCACGTCCGCCTCTTCTCCGGCACGGGCCGAAAGCAAGATCACGGGAGTCGTCCGGATGGTGGCATCGTCGCGAATGGCCTGGATAATGCCAAAACCATCAAGTCCCGGCATCATGATGTCGGCTAACACTAAGTCAGGACGGAGTTCCCGCGTGGCAGCCACCGCTTCCTCTCCGCTGGAGACAGCATGTACATCGTAAAATTCACTCAGCAAATGATGAAGATAGGCGCGCATGTCACCATTGTCATCCGCGAGAACAATGAGCTCCCGAGCAGGCTTCAAGGGCTCACCTTTTCTAATTGGAATTTCAAACGCTAAGCGAGATCGTTTTGGACAACACTTCGCCCCCACCACCTGAGTTTAGATTCAGGACAGGCACTGATAAGTTGCTTGCCAGGTCGAAGGATTCACTGGCAGTCGCTCGTCTCGCTGTCCTTTTTCGCTTATGCATGCCTATTTCGAAGTCTCGCCGAGATTAGCCATGCCAGTGCCAGCAGTGCCAACACCGCAATAATTCCTTGCGAGATCACGCAGTAAAGACACCACACTTCCAGAACATGGGCCTCGATGTTCGTCAAATATAACGCGAAGGCAAGTCCGATCAGGACAGACATCAGCAGCGGCCCGCGCTGCCGCATAAACCCTAAAGCGCCGATGAGGAGATAGCCCGCGATGCCGATAGCGGCCACCGGGGCGCCATGAATAACGGCGTAGGGGCTATGGTTCACCACTCCGCAATCCCACTTGTCATTGATGCTGCACGGCTCGGAACCCGTGTCGTAGTGGACTTTTAAGGCGAGCGCAGAAACCACGATGCCCGCAATGGCGAGAAGCAGAACGAGATAACGCAAGAAGTTTCTCCAACCGAAGCCCAATCCACGCCGGCTTCCCATGGACTGAAATGATATTCCGATTGTACTGTGCGGCAGTGGCGAATCAGTAGTGGAAGCGCCAACGAAATTCCGCATAAATTTGCCGTGGCTCGTTCCAGTGAAATCCGCCAAAGGTCAGACTGTTATCCAGTTGCACGCGGAGGTTTGCCACGTTCAGCGCGGTCACCGAAACTGCGTATTTCCCCTCGGAGAAGCTCTTTCCTAGAGAGAGATCAATCGTGGTATGACTAGGCAGATAGGGACCGGGGTATTGCGCCTGAGGCGTCCCGTACAAACCATTCACAAATCCCGAACCGTAGTACACATTGCCTGAGGCATAGCTGTGCCAGGGAAGACTTGTATTGACGCCCCAGTTCAATGTGTTTCTCTGATCATGGTCCACCGGGGAATAGCCCGGCGGTATGTAGAGCGGGCAGGTTTGGTCATTAGGAACCGGACAGATCAGTCCTCCGTTGATGGGCGAAGTGGCCTGCGCAATCTGATTGGCGTAAACCAAGTGGACTTGGGCGCGATGCCACAACATGGGAGACCGCAGCGAGAGGTCCCAACCCTGAATCAAGGCTCCGTACCAGGTGATGGGCCAGAACAGGTTCGAGCTCCCGATGTTGTTATGGTCGAGCCAGTTCCTCGCATTGGTCTGATAATTATCAACTTGCAGGTTCCAGCCGCGATACGGAATGATGAGGCTGGCTTCCCACTGTTTATCGCGTTCGCCGTAAAGCGGCGCGAAGGTGAAATCCTGGCTGTTGGCGTAACCCAGGAGTGGACCCGTGGCCGTGACCAATGGCGGCGGCTGATAATAGTGACCATAGAAGGCGCGCAAGACCCAATTCAGCCGTGGGACCCTAAAGGCAACACCCACCCGCGGGTCAGCCTGATTCTCTGCAACCGACGAGCGGAACTGGCTGCCGCGAATGCCGGCGATGATGGTCAACCATCTCGTAGCGTTGAACCGGTCACTGATGAATTCTTCTGCGACTCCTCCGTTCACGCTGATCGAAGAAGCAGGAAAATTCGGCGTGCCATCCGTGAACATGTTGTCGAAATAGTTGTACTGGTGCTGAAAGAAGCCATACACTCCCGCCTCCAGGTCGTTCCTCCAAAAGCTCTTGTTGAGGACCCCCTGAAAACCGACGTAATTTGCGGCCAGATTTACATTTGTGCTGACCGGATAGTCGTCTGGACTTGCCTGATAATTCGCCGCATTGTAGTGATAGAACGGAGACAGCGTAAGCAGCGTAGTTGGATTGAAGGTGTGAATCCACGAGAAGATGACGTAGCCGTCGGGCTCACGCTCAACATCATGCAGGCCGTAACTGGGGACCTCTCCCGACGACTCCAGGATCTGATTTCCAGCTGAGTGGGGATCGGGATCGATGGGAATTTGGTAGTAGTCCTGGCGCAAAGAAGTTACCACCCGAAACTGGTTCTTGGAATCGTGATTGAAGATGAACGAAGCGAATCCTCCGTAGCCGTTCTCCGCATCGTGAACCACTTGCGGGATCGGGGTCTGCAGTCCGTAATTGCTTCGATTTCCATTCAAGCTGACATAGTAAGCAAATTTCTGCGTGTGTCCTCCACAACTGAGTTGGTCGTCCGTTTGATAGAAATTCCCCGCGGTAAGGACGAGATCGCATTGCCGGTCGCGTTCAAAACCGGTTCGCGGCGCAATGTTAAACATTCCATACGTGCGGTCGCCATAGCTGGCGTCGTAGCTGCCTTGCAGAACTTCCAGATAGTCGATGTCTTTGGGGTCAATCTGCGGCCCCAAATTGCTGGCGATGTTGGTATTGGGAATGGAGACCCCGTCAATCAGCCACTGGACCTGATGGCCTCCATTCATGTGCAGCATGTCGTGCGTAACGTAAGTAGCCGGCACGTAATCGGTGATCATCTCCAAGCCGTTGGTGCGGTCCGCTCCGGGGGTCTCCTGGATGTCTTCGCGGCTAAGCATGGTTGTCGGCGTTACGCTGTCCATGGGCGCCGCCACAGCAGTTCCCGATACGACGACGTTTTCCTGCTTGCCTGCGACTGCCAATTTGAAATGCAGCACCGGGCTCGTGTCGGACAGAACAATGACATCTTGTTGCATATCCAGGAACCCCTTCGACGTGACCGTGACCGTGTAAGTCCCGATGGGGACCGAAATGAAGTTAAACTCTCCGCTATCGTTGGAACCTTGGGACTGTGTCCAGTCCGAGGTCTGAGCCTTCAGCGTAACGTGTGCTCCTTGAATGGGGCGGTGCTGCGGATCGTGAACGACGCCTCGAACACTACCGAAGATAGTTGCCGATAGGGGCGCACCGTAGAACAAGAACGCAACCGTCAAAAATATAGAAGTCGCCGCAAACTTCGCCTGTATTCGGAAGCATGTCACAGCAGTTCTCCCTTCGTTTTGGCGCCTTAGAAAGATTCGTAACTGCTTCACTCCGTCGGATCGGGTGCTCTTTGTCGTCGGAGATGGAGCTTGCTTAAGGCTGAGGGGTGGCTCGAGAACGCAGATAGAAGGACGCCTCCATGCTCAGTAGGTCACACCAAGGTGTGCGAGAACACGGAACCCGGCAATGAAATCCGTCTGTGATCTGGAGCCGAGTCTAGGAGGCAGGCGGCGCGCGTTCTTGACAGCTTTCTGAAACGCGAAACGCTAAGTGAGAAAGCTCGAGTGTTTGTATCGTGCCTGGCAGCGCCGATCGTCTCACGCCCTTGCGACCTGCTACGAGTGCCGTCGCCCTGGTGGTTAGGACACGAAGGCACCGGTACGGGCAAGCCGCCACCGCCGACTTGAACCCGTCGGCACCTGTGGGGCGCATGCAGTGATGCTTGCCGTCACGTCGGCAGCATGCGGGAACGTCTGTGGAGGACCCTTGAAGTAAGGGCAGCAACACCCCCGCACAGGTAAGCACCAGCAGCAAACTGGAGAGACAGCGCCGCATGAGTGCGCCGATTCTAACACATCACACGAGCATGTGATCTTCGCCTCGACTACCACCAGGCGCAACGGTCTAAACGCGGACTTCGGGGGGATCAACGACCGCGAGCGCCAACAGAACATCTCGGGAAACTCCACTTGGTCGTTCAGAGAATGTTTACCGCCCTGGCTGCGAGCAATACGATGATGGTTAGCGAGATGAGTGACTGCAGCATCATCAGGACCTTCGCCCAACGGGAAAGAATCTGCGTGTCCGTGGGAGACAACGCGGTGCTGGTGTTGAAAGAAAGAAAGAGATAGTCAATGAAGCGGGGATGCCAGTTGTCGGGTCTCAGTGGAGATTCCTCATGAAGGGCCATCTGGGGAAAAAGGAAGGCGCCCAGCTCATGCCTCTTGGTCCGTTCCCGCTGGTTGGGGCCTCCGGCGTCTAATTTCCAATACCAAGCCGCGAACACCAGCACGTTGCTGATCCAGAGCGAGGCCGCCGACTGCAGCAGATGAACCGGCGACTCTTTATGCGCGGGCAGGAAGCGTATCAGCAGAACGAGAGATGCGATTACCGCCAGCGTGACACAACTGATCAGGATTATTCCGGCAACGTAGGTAGTATGCTCAGCGCGCCGCGAATTTGAAATTGAAACGAACGTAGCGAGCACGGCAAACACAGTAACTAACAGCCAATTCGGTCCGACACTTAGTATCTCGGGCAGAGAGAAATGCAGAGCTACGACGGCCGCCAGTGCGAGAATGACCGGCCAGCGAGGCTCGGCGTTCGATCGATCGGGCATGAATCCGATCATACCGCCTGGGCCGTTCGAGCGAAGTTCACGTCGCCGGCAGTCTCTTCCAGCGGGAAAATCTTTCACTTCGTAGAGGCCCGGGCGGAGGTTGTTGCCGCTCACAAGCCACGTGAGACAGCGAGCGATAATCGTCCGCGACCGATAGTTCGAAGACGATCTCAACAGCACATTCCTGCAAATTTGCCAACGAGAGCCATCACATCGCGCTTGTGACAAAGCCAGCTTTGCTGGGCTTCCGGGTTCGTGTACCATTTCGGGAATAACTGCCAAAAACGCCCCACTTTGTTGCCGAAGCGACAACCCTATGGGGCACAATGAGTTGGAAGAACAGTTGGGACGGAGCCAGTCAGGCGAAGGAGGCCACGGTTTACGACCCGCTGAAAACGTGTAATTGGCCGCCCTGCTCCACTTGGGGCGAGCAAAAGGAGATTTAGCAATGCGGCCTGGAACTCTCTCCGTCGTGCTTGTGTTGGTACTTCTTACTTCTCTCACCTGTTTCTCACAACAAACCGAGATCCTACAGTTCAGTGGTTTCACCGCCTTTTCTTACCTCACCACGCCGTCGTTGAATCTGGTCCAGCGCGGATTCGATGGTGACTTTGGCTACAACTGGAAGAGTTGGCTGACGGTTGGCGGCGATTTCAGCTACAACAATGGGCATAGTTCGCTGGTGCCGAGCGATCTTAATGCGACTACACAGGCGAAATTAGCGCCGTTTCTACCGCTTCTTCCACCAGGGTTCGTATTGAAGGTCCCTTACAACTCTTCGACCTACACGTACGAGGCTGGGCCGCAATTCAATTACCGCAGACTGAAAAAGCTTACCTTCTTCGTGCGTCCAGCGCTTGGTGCAGTGCACGCGAACTTCACGGCCAAGCCGAGCGACCCAATAACAGGACTGATTGTCAGTGGCCTTCTGAACGGGAAGACGTCCAGCTCTGACACGGTGGTGTTTTACGGCTTTG
Source organism: uncultured Acidobacteriaceae bacterium (assembly GCA_963720135.1). Classification (GTDB taxonomy): domain Bacteria; phylum Acidobacteriota; class Terriglobia; order Terriglobales; family Acidobacteriaceae; genus Bog-257. The sequence goes on along the minus strand of CAVREJ010000012.1, from coordinate 152,126 downwards.
GAGGCGGCATTACCTGGGAGGCCACACCGCACTTTGGCATCCGTGTAGCCACTGATCTTGTTCACTATAATTACTTCTCGAATTTACTGAATGGCGGTCGCAACAGCGTCAGGGTCACCGTGGGCACGAAGTTCAATTTTGGAAAGAACATCCTCAAGTAATAGGAACAGCGGAAACAGAATTGCCGTTTCGTGCGCGTCCTCACCAACTAGAGGGCGCGCAACCTTTTTTGAACAATGACCGTCGGGATGGCTTCCTTGCCGCGCCGCCTCACAAACTTCCCACCGCTGTTGCGATATACTTTGGGGTTTGCCTATCACTGTTTTTGCGAGCAGTAGCACGCAAGCAGTCCAGTTCTGGAAGGAGAACTTTTCCCTATGTCATCCGCAGCCGTTTCCTACGCACGTGAGAACCAGAAGCGCTTTCTCGACGAGTTGAAAGACTTGCTTCGCATCCCCAGCGTCAGCACCGCCGAAGAGCACAAAGACGATGTCCGCAAAGCTGGCGAGGTGGTGGCCAACGATCTGAAGCGCATCGGCTTCGAGCATGTCGAGATCGTTCCCACCCAGGGCCATCCGCTGATTTATGCCGATTGGCTCCACGCCTCGGGCAAACCGACGGCGCTGTGCTATGCGCATTACGATGTGCAGCCGGCCGAACCTCTAGACGAGTGGCACACCCCGCCATTCGAGCCCACCGAACGCAATCAGAACATCTACGCGCGGGGCGCGGTGGACGATAAGGGCCAGCTCTGGATGCAGCTCAAGGCATTTGAGTCGCTGTTCAAGACCGGCAACGGAAAGCTGCCCATCAACGTCCGGGTGCTGATCGAGGGCGAAGAAGAAGTAGGCGGTGAGAGCATCGAAGGGTTCGTTAAGAAGAACGCCGGCTCGGAGAAACTGAAGGCTGACTTCGCGCTAGTCACTGACACCGAGCTGTTCGCTCCTGATCTTCCTACGCTGTGTGTCGGCCTGCGCGGTCTGCTCTACACCGAGATTCACGCGCAGGGTGCAAAGACCGATTTGCACTCCGGCGTGTACGGTGGCGCTGCGCCTAACGCCATCTTCGGCTTAATCGAGATCATCAGCAAACTCAAAGATGCCGATGGCAAGATCCTCATCCCCGGTTTCTACGACGATGTAAAGAAGCCGACGGACGACGAACTGAAAGCCTGGGACCGTCTGCCCTTCAATGAAGAGGACTATCGCAAGGCTGAAGTGGGATCGAACGTGCTGACCGGCGAGCCGGGCTACTCGGTGATGTATCGAACCTGGGCGCGCCCGACACTGGAAGTACATGGCATAGTCGGAGGGTTCCAAGCCCCTGGCGCTAAGACGGTAATCCCGGCACGCGCTTCGGCCAAGGTCTCGATGCGGCTCGTGCCTAAGCAAGATCCGGACGACATCCTGAAGAAGTACACCGAATACGTGAAGAAGCTGACGCCGAAGGGCATTCAGATCAACATTAAGGTTCACAGCAAGGGCCCGGCTTGCGTCGTGAACACCGACAACAAGTACGCGCGCGCCTCGGTGGAGGCCATGCATGAAATCTTCGGGAAAGACACCGTGTATATTCGCTCGGGCGGTTCGATTCCGATCGTGACCCAGTTCGAGGAAGACCTGAAGATTCCCAGCATCATGATGGGCATGGGTCTGCCCGACGACAATCTGCACGCACCTAACGAGAAGTTCCACATCCCCAACTTCTATCGTGGAATCGAGTCGATCATTCGCTTCTTCCAGATATTGGGGGACAGCAAGTAGATCCCCAGGGGTGAGCGCCCTGTAACGTGAGAAAGCAGAGCAGGGTGGGCGGCATGGTCAAGCTTCTCGCGCCACAGATTCTAGCGGTTCCCCTCCAAGCGTCTTTTGCTTGGCGGGGAACCTCGCACTCTCGCTGTTCATCGCCCGACGATCCGAGGCCGTGGTTCACCCACCAAGCAGTCAAGATGGGGACGCGGCAATGACGCTTGCTGCACAACTATCAGGCATAATTCCATAGCGCTAGGCAGCAACGTCTGGCGTCGGCGCGATCTAGTTTCGGTCTGCCGCTAATGCTCTTTGTTTTGCTAGGTTTTTTTCTTTGTACATGGCGGCGTCGGCGCGCTCGATGACTTGCTCCATGCTTTCGTTCAGATGCCACTGCGCCACTCCAATAGATGCATCCACGCTGACTTTTGTCGATGTTCCTGAGGAGAGTGGGACATTGTAGTCCCCCATTACCCATTCCCGCATGCGGCTCATCTGCGACACCGCTCCGGCAAGGTCACAATCCAGAATGACGATGAACTCGTCGCCACCCCAGTGGCCAACCAAATCACCACTGCGCATATTCGAGCTTAGCTCCTGGGAAAACTGTTGCAACAGGTTGTCGCCTGCCGGGTGTCCGTAACGATCGTTGACCTGTTTAAAGCGGTTGATGTCGAGCATGGCCAGACAAAATGGTTGCTGGTGAGCAATACGCCATGCAATGCGCTCCTCGATGTTGCGGCGATTAGCTAAGCCGGTGAGCGGGTCACGCAAGGCCAGCTCTTCGGCAGCTTTAAGTTTGGTTTCGTAGTTAGATACCTCAATGCGGAGTTGGGCCAATGACTGGTGACTGTCCTGCTCCATCTGCTCTACGCAGGCCTTCAGTTCGGTTGCCTTCTCCACCAGAGATGCGCGCACCTGCGTCAAATTCTCCAGGTCGGCAATGGCCTGCAAGCTGGAGGTGAACTGCGTGAAACGATTGCTATAGCGCTGATCGCGCTCGCCGACAGACTCGGCTGTGCGGGCCAGCACAATGAGTAGTTCCTTGATGTCGTTGGTTTTGGCCTTAAGATATTCCTCGGTCCTACCTCCCCAACGGCGGAGTTGCTCTTCGACCTGGGCCTCCGTCTCCTGTACCAGAACAGATGTGGGGCCGTGGGCAAGGCACTTCACCAAGTTGGTGAGGTTCTGCTGCAGTTCGGCACCAACTGCAGGATAGGCTCGGACCCCGCTCTGTCCAATGACCAGCAAGGCTGAACGGTAGGCGTTCAGGATTGCGGGCAGCAGGTCGCCGGAATCGGGTCCGCTCAGGTAGCAAGGAAGTGTGTCTGTGTCTGCATCCAGGTATTTCTTCAACGAGATCATCTTGCAATCTTCTGGTTTTAGGAGTTCCGGTCATGCAAAATCCGGCCGAACTTGCGAACACGAGTGACGGACAAAGAATTTTGAACGCAATTTGACATCGCGGCCAACAATGGCGAGTCGCACTATTCATCGGCAATTCTCGGTCAGCCCTTGAGATGAGCTAACCCGGCAAGGGCACGATGAAAATGAGAAGGTGATGCAATCGAAGTCCTGTTGACTAACGAATCCCGACTTGGCCTCGTATGCTCTCGATCAGCTTGCTCGAATCATAGCCAATTCCGTCTTTGAATACCGTCTCCACGTTCTCGATGTCGTCGATGTTCTTGGACGGATCGCCCTTTATCAAGACGAAATCCGCATCTTTGCCGGCCGCGAGAGTACCAATGCGATCCTCCTTACCGAGATAAACCGCGCCATTTTCGGTGCCGATCCGAATGGCTTCCAGTGGCGTGAATCCGGCCTCGACCAGCAATTCAATTTCCCGCTGATCGCCGAACCCCGGAAGCGTGGCCCCGTTGCCAGTCGGATCGGGACCCGCTAGTAAGAGACCTCCAGCCTTCACGAATGCAAGTTCAAACTCCATCTCTTTTTTGAACAAAGAGCTCATCGGTGAATCCATCGGCACGCGGGCGCGTGCGGTGAGATAACTCTGTGCCGACTCGGATGACATGGCATCCAGTACTCTCCGCCGTAATTGCGGGCGTCCGGGCACGTAGGCCTCAAACACCGGCAGCGTGGATGTCACTGCTACATGATGGGTGACGAGATCATGGATCAGTGCTTGCACCTGAGGGCCGTTGACGTCCAGTTTCGCCCAACTGTCGCGAGCACTCGAACCCTGCGGGCAAGCGTCCGGCTTCTTGTCCGGCGCAAAGTCGGTATCGGTGAAAACCGGGCCATGCTCCAGATCGTCGATTCCCAGCGCGATGGCTTCGTGCCAGGTCACCGAGCACAGATGTCCCGTCAGCTTGAACTTGTGCGCGTGGGCCTCCTGGATCGCCGTGGCCAGTTCCTCTCGCGTGATGTTCATATAGGCCTTGTACGAGGTCATACCCTCGGCGGACCAATAATCGACCAGGCGCTTCGCGTCGTCAGGCCCAGTGAGTTCATGCATCTGGGCGAACACCGTGGGCGCGCCTTCGAGGTAAGGTGCGGTCGCGTCAATTTTTGGGCCAGGCATCAGGTTCTCATCAATACGCTGCTTGACCTTGAGATCGGTGTAAGGTTCCACGCTGCCCGTGGTGCGCAAGCTGGTGACGCCCCCCGCCAGATACAGGCGAGGCGCGGTATAGGGAATTTCGGCGATGAACAGCCCGGGCTCGCCGATCTTGCCGTCAGCCCCGCGTTGTACAGAGACTGAGTCCGTGTAGTAGAGGTGGTCGTGCATTCCAACCAGGCCGGGGATGATCGTGTACCCAGGCCGGTCAAGCTGTTGTGCGCCAGCGGGCGCCTGGATCGTTGCGGCGGGCCCGATTGACTGGATCTTGCCGTTGGCAATCACAATCGCCTGGTCTTGCTGTGGTGCTGCACCCGTTCCATTGATTATGCGGACGTGATTTACGACAAAGACTGGCGCATTGACGGTCACAAAGGGTGTGGTGCCGCTTGCATCCTTGGATTGCGCGACGGCGAGAGAAGTACACAAGAGTAAAAACGGAAGCAGGTGGCGCATTGATATACCTCGTATGGCGGTCGTGATCTGGAAGTCAGCTAGTTTACTAGGAACCCTGGATTACCAGCCAAAAATCGATCATTCTGCCCCAGCTACTGTTCTACCATTTCGCAAGTGAAACCGGATATTATCAACGGCAATGCATGGGCCCGCGATAGAGCTATCAGGAGAATTCAAGGAGCCTCAGACGACCCCGTCGCGGGAGGTGCCCCCAGACTTGGTTCAGTTGGTAAATGAGTTCTGCGATGCTACCACGCTGGACGCCCGTAACGTCGGATTGATTCGCCTGATCCGCTGGACGAGGGAGGACAAGAGATCACACAGAAATGTGGCTCGCCTGGTCGCGTTTGTCGAGTACCTTGAAGCCGACCAACCAGCACGAGTTAAATTTCAATCGTCGTTCGGCAGTTTACTTGCGGAGTTGCACTCCATTTCTCTGTTCGCGGAAGCCGGAATTCCATCCGACCACAGCCTTTCATCGGAAATCACGCAGCGCATTGCCGGGAGGTTCATTCCTGCGGCACGCGCCGAATCCGATACTTCGCGGCTGCTTATGACCTTGTATTCCTCGGAGCGCGATGCGCGCAGTTTTCTAGCCGCGCCCCAGGAATTATTGCAGAGGCTCATCGCTCTGCTGTCTTCGCCCAACTCGCCCAACTTTTGGCGGCCGCAGCAGCGAGATTTGCAGGAAGCGCTGCGTCTGTTGGCGGCCCGCATCAGCGGAATCGGGCTCGAGCCGGAAATGCGGGACCGCAGTACCTCCGGCGGAATTTCCGAATCACCTTTTTATCAGATGGTCAAAAGTACGGAGGACTTGATCGGGCACACTTCCCAAGAGACTCTGGCAGCCGCCGTGACCGTCTGGAAAGATGTGGTCGATCGTTGCCGGCTAGAGATGGCACAGGTCTACCGTCACATGGAATCGGCTGGGGTCAGTGTGGAGCTGATCTTCGATCTTAAGAAAATCGAGGCCCGTCTCCTTCGTATGGCAGCGCTGGTTGACGTGCTCGCCGCCGCCACTCCCCCCGAGCAAGCTCAGGCGGTGCAAACCTTATTGGGTCATCTTATTGAAGGCCGCCGATCGGACCGAAGTCTGCGGTCGCTTCTGCGCGAGAACCTGAATCTCATCGCGCGCAAGATGGTGGAGCGCACCGGGCATAGTGGCGAGCACTACATCGCCACCAACCGTAGCGAATATTGGCAGATGTGGAGGGCCGCCATTGGGGGTGGACTGCTCACAGTAATCACGGCTGCGCTGAAAATGCGCATTGTCGATGCCCACCTGCCGCCGTTTATCGAAGGCTTTGCCAGCGGAACGAACTATGCGATCAGTTTTGTGCTGCTTCAGGTGTTTGGATTGGTGCTGGCCACCAAGCAGCCTGCGGCAACGGCAGCGACATTTGCAGGAATTATCCGCAACAACCGCGGAGTCGAGCGATCAAGTAAGTTGACCGACTTTGTTGCCAGAATAACCAGCACTCAGCTAGCGGCCGCGATCGGAAACGTCATCGCCGTCAGCTTGGGAGCGGTGGTCTTCGAGATGCTATGGTCCCGCATCTTTGCCCAATCCTACTTGGCTCCCGAGAGCGCCACTCACGTGTACGAGACGCTGCATCCATTTGCCTCGGGCACAGCGTTTTACGCCGCGGTCACGGGAGTAATCCTATGGCTCGCTGCGCTGGCAGGAGGCTGGTTCGAGAACTTCGCTGTTTATTATCGTTTTAGCGATGCCGTCGCTCAGCATCCTCTGGGGTTGCGAGTCGGCAAGTCTTGGATGGGTAGGGTGGCCAGTGTTCTGGAAAACAATCTGGGCGGATGGAGCACCAGCATTGTGCTGGGTTATCTCCTCGGATTCACGCCGGTACTTGGACGTTTTTTCGGGATACCGCTGGATGTGCGCCATGTGACGCTCTCCACTGGAACCCTCGCCCTGGCCGCCGCACGTTATGGCACCTGGAGCCTGGGACGCGCCTGGTTCTATCACGCCGTGGAAGGCATCGCGGTCATCTTTGTCCTGAATCTGTTCGTAAGCTTCACGATCGCTGCCTTCGTCGCATTACGGGCCTACAACGTTGGACCAGCGGAACAATTCCAAATTCTGAGGTTTCTCTGCGCCGACGCGGTGAAGGAGCCGCTGCGCTTTATATGGCCCAGGTTTCGATCAGACACTGGCAGTGTTGACAGCGAGCAGGCGCAAGAGAACGAATTGCCTGAGTAGCTGGATTCCAACGCCGGCGTGGTCGGCTCTGCGCCGACGTGAGAAGGCGCAGCGTGTCCGCCTTATTGCCGGCAAGCGGAACAATAGCCTCCAACCTCGAGGCGGGAAACTAGAATCTTGAACTGACATTCTTTTTCTACTTGTTGCTTCAGTTTCTCGTAGGTACTGGTTACGAATTCCGTGATTTGTCCGCAGCGCAGGCAGGCGATGTGGATGTGCTCGCGGTTCATCTTCCTTTCGTAGTAATGGCCTTCCCCGCGAATGTGCAGCAGGTCGAGTTCATCGACCAAGCCGTGCCGCTTGAGCAGTTGCAGTGTCCGATACACGGTGCTGCGGTCCACGGAAGCGTCCACTCTTTGTACCTTGCGCAGGATCTGGCTGGCATCGAGATGCTTGTTTGCGGTTTCGATGACGCGCAGGACCGCACGCCGCTGCTGGGTAATGCGAATGCCGCGTTCGCTGAAGTAAGCCTGCAGACGGCCTGGAATCTCGGTTTCCGGTAGAGGCATAGAGTCAGTCCTCCCGTGTTGCAACTGGTCGCAAGAAGGCTGCGACGAAATCTTTCGGCCTTTCTTGACAGCAAGGCGCGCTGCCCATGAGCATAGATACGTTAGCACTACATGCGACCGAGTCGCAACTAGAACAATTTGAGTTGATAAGTTGTATCAGGGCACGGTTTCATCTGAACCGTACGGTTTGAAGGGGCACGGCTTCAGCCGTGCCGTTAAGAGTGTTAAGAGCTGGGCTTTAGCCCCTGAGGGAACTCCCACTTCGTGACAACAGCGAAATCCCTCAGCGGCTAAACCCGGCAATAAATGCCAGCAGGTTACGGCACGGCTGAAGCCGTGCCCCTTCAAAACCAATTTTGAGATGAGTCATGAGTTCTAGAAACATGGCTATGCGAGTTCTGGCACTATTGGCACGGGTGGCGCGGGCGCGCATCGGCTGCGCTGCATTGCTGCTGGCGGGCGTCGTGCTGTCCTGCGGCCAGCAAAGTCATGCTCAGGAATATCCCTACTTCGTAACCTACTCGCAGGAGATGGAGGAACCTGGGAATCTCGACATCGAACTGTTCAATGTAGTCGGCAACCCTCAAGGTGGTAACAGCTTTATTGGCTCCGATATTGAGTTTGAGTATGGCTTGAAGGGGTGGTGGACGACGGAGTTCTACCTTGACGGGCAAGCGACCGCGAATGACAGCGCCATCTTTACCGGGTTCCGCTGGGAGAATCGCTTTAGCCTACTTCCCCGGGAGCACTGGATCAATCCCGTGCTTTACGCTGAATTTGAAGATATCAACGCCGCCGACAAAACTCTTCGGGAGGTGGTCGGCCACGACGGCAGACCTGACTTAGTGGTCCCTAACTCGGTGTCACGCCTGGATAAACAGCGTGAACTTGAGCTCAAGCTGATTCTAGGCAGTAATGTTCGCGGTTGGAACATCAGCGAGAACTTCATTGCAGAGAAAAACTTTGCCGGCGATCCCTGGGAGTTCGGGTATGCATTCGCAGCGAGCCGTCCTTTGCAACTCGCGGCCAGCGCGCACGAATGCGTCTTTTGCGCGGAGAAGTTTCAAGCGGGTGCCGAGATGTACGGTGGCTTAGGGGATACCAATGGCTTCGGGTTACACCTGACCTCGCAATACCTGGGCCCGACCATTAACTGGACGGCTCCGAATGGGATGACCATAACGGTGTCGCCTCAGTTTGGGCTGAACAGCTACAGCCTTCCCGTGTTGTATCGCTTCTCGGTGTCTTATGAAATCCAACAATTCTTCAGCCACTTTCACCGGAGCGGGCAATGATCAGCAGGGCGGCATTATTTTTCTTTGTGGCGCTTGCCATCCTCTTGTCATCGCTGGCTACATTCGCCACATCCAACGGTGCGTGGCTGATGAACGTTCCGCAACGCGATCGGGAGCGCGTCAATCCCTATCGCGACCAGCCCGATGCAATCGCCGCCGGTCATCGGATCTTTCTTGATCATTGTGCCCACTGCCATGGCAATGACGCCGAGGGAACCAAGAAGCGGCCTTCGCTGAGAAGTACACGTGTGCAGCAAGAGGCCACTGATGGAGATCTCCACTGGTTGCTGGTAAACGGAAACCGCAGCCAGGGTATGCCATCCTGGATCAAACTGGGCGATCCCCAGATTTGGCAGGTCATCTGCTATGTGAAGTCATTGCATTAAGCATGGCAGTGTTTGCTGAGTTGAGGAGAATCTTGCGTGCGCCCGTGGGCAAAACGAATCGGACTTGCGACCCTGGTTTTGGTGGCCGCCATTCAGTTCATTCCGGTGAATCGGAGTAACCCGAAGGTCGATGCGTCACGAACCATCTACGCAAGCCTGCCGGTGCCTGCAGATGTGAAGGCGGTCTTTGAGCGGTCCTGCAAGAATTGCCACTCCGACGAAACTTCCTGGCCTTGGTACAGCTACGTCGCACCTGTTTCATGGGTCGTCGCTCGCGATGTCCACCGGGCCAGGAAAACAATGAATCTGTCGGAGTGGGGCGATTATTCATCGAATAAGAAGACAGACAAGCTTGAGGAAATCTGTGAACAAGTGGCCAACGGAGACATGCCAGATCGGAAGTACATGCTGATTCACAGACGAGCTGGCCCTACAGCGAAGGAGCGCGATGTCGTATGTCAGTGGACGGACGACTCCCGCGAATATTAGGACAAAACCCGGGCGCGTTCTCGCCGTGCTTTAAAGCAATTGCCGATACAGCAGATTTGAAATTGGTCAGAGGCTCGTGATTGGAAACTTTTGTTGCAAATCGAAAGTCATTTGTCCCGGTTTTTATCTTGTTGCAATCAAGTTCATGCATACTTCAGCTAACTGATCGACCGAGGTCTACGTCACTTACTTAACGACAAAACTATTAGCCGCTAGCACGAACTGGTCAGGATGGAATTATGTTGAGAATTGATATTCAGGCCGTATATCCGAATGTGACGCTGCGCTGCTCGGGCAGGATTGTGCTTGGACTCGAGGCCGAAACTTTGCGCTACATCGCGACATCATGCAAGGAAAACTGCATTACTCTCGATCTGAGTGGCATTCGTGTAATCGATGCGGCGGGCCTCGGATTGCTGGTCGAGTTGCAAGGCTGGGCAAATCAGTGGAGAAAGGCATTACGAATCGCGCGCCCCTCACCCTACGTCCGAAAACTGATTGCTCTAACAAAGTTGCAGTCCGTCCTGAAGCTTGGAGGTTGCGAAACAATCGGCGGTTTTGAAGAGCATGAACGGACTGTATCGCTAACCGGCGCCGAGAGTCTCATGAGTGCATAGGCCGAGGGGTTCCTACTCGCAACAAGTTTTCTGCGATTCCGGAGTCGTTAGTTCTGGTCTCCAAGACTCACCCAGCGCTGAAGCCCTAGGCTCACTTCTTTCGCCCCATTCGGGGCTGGTCCTTATGTGCTTCCTTTCGCTGTGGCAACCTGATATGAGCTGGCGACACAGTCCCTGAACGCCGCTCCTCCCGGCGCAAGCAGGCACACCTACTTGCAGGATTCCAGGTCCAGGCTTCAACCAGATCTTTTCCGCTCCGGTGTGCGATGGAAGGCTGTCCGACGGCCCTCCAACCCAATGCACATTCTTCCTCGCGCACCATTCCAGATGAGAATATATTTACTTTGCTCGCTCAGGTTTTTCGCCATGCATGAAAGCAAAAGGAACTGGCTACTGATGGGGCTTGCGATATTGGCAATCGCCGCCCTCATTGGGTTTACTCTTACCCGGCAGGCAGGGATGCCGGGCCAGCGAACCGGCGAGGGGAGCTCCGCTGCGCAAGCTAAGCTGGTCAATGAAACCCCGTTGGAGACCGCGCTGAGTCTGGCTAATGCCGCGAGCACGGCTGCAGAACAACAGATATCCACCGAAGCCATTCGCGTCGCCGATCACGAAGTTGATATGGCTTTCGCCATGGCTTTGCAGCAGGCGCAACAACATCCTGCTGCGCAAAACGGCGAGACCAAGCAGATCAGTGCCCGCATTCACTCGCTCGAAACGCGTCTGCAGCAAGTGCAAGATAACGCTACCCGGCTAACTAAACTGGCCGCGCACCCTGGCAAGAACGATGCGGACACAATTCAGCAGCAGCTGGAAATCGCCCAGGCTAGAGTTACGCTCATCAAAGACGCGCTTGACGACGCCAAAGAGGACTTGATTCGCGCCGGCGGCGACCCCCAGGCCCAAATTCAGCAGGAACTGGACGAGCATGAAGCTCTTCAGCATCACAACAACAATGCCGCCCCGCCGACGAAGCCGGCTGCTTTCGAGGTGGAAGGCAGCCTGCTTTCGCAGTACCGCGCTTGGAGACGGCTGCGTGAAAACCAGAAGCGCCTGCGCGAAGCCCAACAGCAGGCGAATACTGCCGCCGAATCTCTGACCCGCAAACACGAGGCCCTGGAGAAGGGTCTAACCGACACGGCTCAGGGTGACGACTTAGGATCGACTCCGAACGACACTACCACGGCCCCTCAAGCGGAAAACCAGCAGGCCGCTACCCTCGCTAACCTGAATACCCTGTCGCAAAAAACAAGGCTGCTCTCCGAGTACGACAAGCGTATCCAAGCGGAAAAGCAACTGGTGACGATCTACGGAGACTGGGACACGATTCTCCAGGACCAACTGCGAGTCGCGTTGCACGCCATGTTGCGTTCCCTTCTCTGGATCCTGTTGGCCCTCCTCTTCCTGGTTGTGGCCGAAGGATTGATCGAACGCTTCTACATGAGTCTGGGCCCGGATCGGCGGCAGCTCAGCACCATGCGTCTGGTGCTTCGCCTGGTCTCCCAGTTCATTGGCGTACTGTTCATTCTTCTGGTGCTCTTCGGAATGCCCAGTCAACTTTCGACCGTGCTGGCTCTGGCGGGGGCAGGTCTGACCGTCGCTCTGAAAGATTTCATCGTCGCGTTCTTCGGCTGGTTTGTCCTCATGGGCAAGCATGGCATCAGGGAAGGCGACTGGGTCGAGATCAACGGCATTGGCGGCGAGGTAGTCGAGATTGGACTGCTGCGCACCATCTTGCTCGAAACCGGAAACTGGAACGACGCTGGACATCCCACCGGCCGCAAGGTGTCGTTCGTCAACAGCTTCGCCATTGAAGGGCATTACTTCAACTTCACTACCACCGGGCAGTGGTTGTGGGACGAACTGGATGTTCTGATTCCCACGGGAGAAGATCCGTACTTCCTGCTGAATTCCGTGCTGAAGCTAGTGGCCGAGCAAACCCAGGCAGACGCGACCGAGGCGGAACAGGAATGGCGTCGTGTCAGGCATGGATCAGTAACGCAATCGTTTTCGGCAGCGCCGGCCATTGACGTGCGGCCCACGAATCTGGGTATTAACCTGGTGGTGCGTTACGTGGTACATGCGCATGATCGCTACGAGGTCAGGACTCGTCTCTATCAGGCAATCGTGGGGCTGTTACATGGCAGCAAACCCGCAAAAACCGGCGACGATATCGCCGTCATAACCTCCTGATCCAGCAGCGGCTTTTCATGGGGATTCTCCAATAGTTATCCCGGCGCAGCCGTAAAGTAATAAGCGGCGCAGCAGCGAACTCGAAACAAAGCCCAAGCTGCATTCTTCGTGCGGCAATCGAAAGAAGTTCAAGGTTAATCGATCCAGCTTTTGTGGGGAGGGCCGATGAGAGGCAAGAAAGTTGGCCTTGCAATTCTCGGGCGCTTAATCACAGATCACTCGTCTGTAGCGAGTGCGAAATGCGTCTGCACAACCGCAGCGAAGGGGTGCTGTCGCGCCTTGTTCATGGACGCCTGAGGAATCTCAAGTAGAAAGCTGCGAACACCAAGACAATACCAATATTCACTGTCAGCCGTTCCCAGAATCGGTTTCTGAAGAACAGGAAATCTACACCGACTATAACGGCTGCCATCGCCACCACGTAAAGCACGACAGCTACCTGTCTGCCCATTTCAGATAACTTCATTACTTTTTCGTGGCACCGCTGGCGGCCGGTGGGTTCTTGGCTTCATCCTTGATTTGCAAGCCGCGGGTTTTCACGCGCATTCTTTCGCGCGCTTTGCGAAGGCGATTCTCGCGCGATTTATCACCATTGCGAAATGACATCATCAGCACCTCTCTGCGATGCTACAGCATTCGTCGAAAGTATGCTGGGGGGAGCGCAGTCAGGCACGCCAGAACCGAGCCTGATGGAGACTTGCCTGTGAACCCAGGCGCTCCCCTCGAAAGGCGTCAGTAGGTACGATCCACCCAGACCTGAGCACTGCCCCATTGTTGAGAAGAATCCTCAGCCTTGACCGTGATGGTGTGATCCCCCATGGCGGTGCCGATCCAGGCTTGGAACGACGGCGCACCGGCGATGGTCTTCACCAGATGGCCATCCACGAAAACCTGGTACTGAGTAATCGGGCCGTTCGGGCTGGAAGCATTGGCTTGGAGATTGGTGTACGGGCCCGCGTGTTGTCCATCGTAGGGCGTGGTGATGTTCACAGTGGGCGTACCCAGCCTACTGTTGTTGTATAACGCCGAGTTGGACATATGGTTGACGATGCTTGGCTTGCCCACGGCTTTGACGAACATTTGGTAGCTACCGGGGGGAAAGTCGAACGCGGACAGGTCGAGGGTGTGCGTGCCAACAGCGTAGTCGCCGATTGACATCAGGTTTTGGCCATCCGTGGAGATATAAGCCGTGTAGTGATCAAGTGTTGACTCGTCGGCCACCTGCCAACTCAACGTTTGGCCGGAGACACTCGCCGAGATCGTTTGACAGTTGTCGATGCCACTTTGTATTTCAGTCCCCTCTTCATAGTCATGCCAGGTGACGGTTTGAACGGCATCCAGCCTGCCGGTGAAGGCACGAATGGTGGCCCAGGAGTCAAGCCAAGTCTTGCCACAGAGTTGTTGGATGTGACGGCCACCGGGAGGCGCCCAACTGGCAACGATGTCGTTGAAACCCTTCCAAGTGGAAGCCCAGTTCTTCATGGAAGGATGTTGGCTGGCGATGTGTACGAAGTATTGGGTATAATCCAGACCTTCATAACCCTGCTGCAGCGGATCCTTGGGAGACAGCCATCCATAGGCGCCGATCGTGTACGGACTGGTAAAGCTGCCGGCATTCTCGAAGATCCATTCCAGGTCGGAATTAGCGTTGCGAATAGTAGTCCAGTTGATGTTGTATGCTTCCATCCCGAACTGGGTGACGATCGTCTTGCCATCGGCGTTCTTTATCGCCATGTGGGAGCTGAAATAGCCCTTCGAGCGAGCATAGGCGATCGTGTTGAGCAATGCCTGGGTGGCAGAACAACTGGGATAGCACGAATACCATTCGATGGCGCCTTGATCGATCATCAAAGCGAAAGTAAGCGTGCTTTGTTGTTCCAGTTGTGTTTTCAGGACCTGGGTAGCGCCATCTTCCCAGCTTCCCTGCCCATACCAGTCAACTAAGACGCCGTCGAAACCCCGACTGGTCAGGTCGGTTATTTCCTTGGCGACCTGATTCGGATCCTGGGAACTGTATCCGATGTTAGGGTGGGAGCCGTGTCCCCAATATGGAATGTATGTAGTGTAGACCTTGGCGCCCTGCTGCGAAGGCGATAGCAACGTGTGGACATTTACTTTGCTGACGTTACTGGCCTGTTGATCGCCGTTATTGACGCACTGGCCGTGGGTAACGGTGGTAACCTCGCACCCCGGAAATGAATTCGCCGCGGCTGTATTATTTCCGCTTTCCGCTGCCAACGTGGTATTGGGAACAATTTGCTCGGCCTGAATTGTGAAAGGAATTAAGAGAACCGCAAGAAAGGCGGTCTGTATCTTCAACATCAGAGCGCTCCGTACACGTGGTTTTCACCTACCGCCACGCGTGGTGTAATGGGATCCCTGGGAAGACCTGTTGTGGAACTCAGCGAGTATAGGGTCGACCGGTGCAGAAGCATCCCCCGTCAATCCCTGAACTCACCTTAGTTTTTGTACTTAGTTCTAATGGCGCCGCCGCACGAACGACTAAGGTGCATGGCCGTGAACCTCAAAGGTGACCACTAGTTCCAGGAGGGCCTGTAAAACTCGTCATCGCGGTAAGTCAGGTGAGTGCGCAGGCCGAGCGAGTGAAATCAGATGGGAATGAGCACACAACTCCGGCGGCGCAAGGCTCTGAGCACCTATCGTTGACGACCCGACGAACTGCAGCGCGGCCGGCCATAACGGGCGCGTTTGCCATTCGCCTTGGAACGGGCGGCTGCCTTCAGTCGTTCGATCTCAGAGAACTGATTCGCCGCCATCTCCTGGATCAGGTCCATGATCGTCTTCTGCTTGATTTCGCCAATCTGTATTAGTTGCATGCACCAAAGAGTAGACGAAGTCAAAATGTGCATCATCCCCTGAGGGTTGCAGGGCCTCTACAACCTCTGTGTCACAGTCTTGGACCAGGACGGACTTTGCGAGTGCTAAAATTCAGGATCAACCAACAACAGTTTGCGACATGCTTCCGAGTTGTAAGGGCACGTATTGACCCTCCACTATCGTGGGCACAGACGATCAAACCGACCAACAAACTCCCTACCGTGAGCTGGTTGCGCTCACGGGTTACATGGGCGCCGGCAAAACCACAGTTGGCCGTGCGCTGGCAAACCTGCTTCGCTGGTCTTTCTTCGACCTCGATTACGAAATTGAACTGAGGCAGAAGCTGCTGGTGCGCGAATTGTTTCAACTGCACGGGGAGTCCGGTTTTCGCGAAATAGAGACTGATACCTTGCACTTCGTACTGCAACAGGCGTCTGGCCCGACTGTGGTTGCGCTGGGCGGTGGAACCTTCGTCCAATCGGCCAATGTAGAGTTCTTGCGAAGGCGGCGAGCGCAGGTCGTTTTCCTGGAGACTGGTATCGAGGAACTGTTCCAGCGCTGCCGAGCTGCTGATCAGCACCTGCCGCTAAACCCTCGACCACTCGTCGCTACACCCGAAGCGTTCTACGCCCTCTACACCCGGCGGCTGCCCTACTATCGCGCGGCCGATCTCACGGTGAACGCAACTGATAAGAAGGTCGAAGAACTGGCGCGGGAAATTGCCTTGAATTTGTACCTCTTCCCTCGTTTGCGCTGAGGTTCGAGCGTTGGCTGCGCGTCACCGCCGCCCGGTGAACGTGATATAACTTTGTTTTTCACCAACATGTCCCAGCAGAAAATCCCCGTCGGAATCCTTGGCGCCACCGGCGTTGTCGGCCAGCGTTTTATACAGTTGCTGGAAGCCCATCCCTGGTTCGAAGTTGCGTGGCTGGCGGCTTCTGATCGTTCGGCTGGACAACCCTATGGGGAAGCTGTACGTTGGCGCTTGAAGACCCCTATCCCCGAGCGCGTGCTGGGAATGCCGGTGTCGAATGCGACGCCGGAAGGGGCTCCGCGGGTCATCTTCGCCGCGCTAGACGCGGGCATCGCTCGCGACCTTGAGCCGCAGTTTGCTGCCGCTGGTTGCGCCGTGGTCAGCAATTCCAGCGCTTTTCGGATGCAGGAAAATGTTCCCCTGGTGGTGCCCGAGGTAAACGCCGGCCACATTGCCCTCATCGCGAAGCAATGCTGGCGCAAGCAGTCAGGCGGTTATATCGTCACCAACCCAAACTGTTCGGCGATTGGATTGGTGGTGGCGCTGGCGCCGCTACATCAGAAATTCGGCATCGAGTCCCTGTTCGTTACCACGATGCAGGCGGTCAGCGGCGCGGGATATCCCGGGGTCGCTTCCCTCGATATTCTCGGCAATGTCATTCCTTACATCGCCAAAGAAGAAGAGAAAATGGAGGAGGAAACCCGCAAGCTTCTCGGACAATTGGCGGACGACCATGTCCAGCCGGCTGCGTTTCGCATGACAGCGCACTGCAACCGGGTGGCGGTGGAGGACGGACACACAGAATCCGTATCGGTGAAGTTGAAGCGGAAACCCGAAGCTGCCGAACTGATCGCGGCGTTCAACGAGTTCCGCTCAACTCCTCAGGAGCTGAAGTTGCCGCTGGCGCCTGCGCAGCCGGTGTTTTATGATGCCGCACCTGACCGGCCGCAGCCGCGCTTCGACGTGGACCGCGGCAACGGGATGACGGTGAGCGTAGGACGGCTTCGCCCCTGCGGTGTGCTCGACTACAAGTTCACGGTCCTCTCGCACAACACTATCCGTGGCGCTGCAGGCGCCGCTATACTCAACGCCGAACTCCTCAAGGTGCAAGGCTTCTTGTTGTGACGCGAGCACTTCCTCTTTCTTGGCTGGTGGTGAAACCGTGATCGTGATGAAGTTCGGCGGCACGTCCGTGGAAGATTCTGCCGCCATCGATCGCGTCGCGGCGATCGTGAAAACGCGTTTGCCAGAACGCCCCTTCGTGATCGTAAGCGCCATGGCTAAGGTGACCGACCAGTTGCTCGCCATGGCCGCGGCTGCGGGACGAGGTGACCGCGAACAGGCGCTCGACATTTGCCGCCATCTCCGCGAGCGCCATTACCTGGTCGCCGGCGAGTTGCTCGACACCGGCCTGCATACCGAGTTGCATACTGAGTTGGGAGAACAGTTCAATTCGCTGGACGAATTGCTGCGAGGAATTGCCGCGGTCGGTGAGCTTACGCCGCGCACCTCCGACTACGTGGTTTCCTTTGGCGAGCGCTTGTCGAGCATGATCGCAACGGCTGCTTTTCTGGCGCGCGACATTCCAGCAGCGCTGGTGGATGCGCGTCAAGTCATCGTTACCGACTCGCAGCATACCCGGGCCGTGCCTCAGGTTGACGAGATCAATGCTCGCCTGCAGAGTCGAGGTCAAGCCGCTGCTGGAGCAGGATCGGGTACCGATCATGGGGGGCTTCATCGGTTCGACGCGGGAAGGTATTCCCACGACGATCGGGCGAGGCGGCTCCGATTTTTCCGCAGCCCTGGTCGGCGCCGGCTTGAATGCGGCTCGCATTGAGATTTGGACCGACGTGGATGGAATGAAAACTACTGACCCGCGCATCTGTCCCGAAGCGCGTCGCATTAAGGTCATCAACTTCGAGGAAGCCGCCGAACTCGCATACTTCGGCGCCAAGGTGTTGCATCCCGCGACCGTGCTTCCCGCAGTCGAGAAGGACATTCCGGTTCTGGTGCTGAACTCGCGCAACCCCTCGAATGAGGGCACGCGCATACTGTCAAGAACACCGCGCTCGCATTCGTTGTTTAAGGCGATCGCGGCGAAGAACCGCATCACCATTGTCGAAATCGTTGCCGCACGTATGCTGATGGCACACGGCTTTCTCGCCAAGGTCTTCGAGATCTTCGCGCGCCACCATTGTGCGGTTGACGTGGTATCGACGTCAGAAGTCAGCATCTCCCTCACCGTTGATTCCAACGAGGCCATTCCGCAGATCGCTGCTGACCTCGAGAAGCTCGCGTTTGTGAAGTATTCCGGCCGCAAGGCGATCGTTTGCCTGGTGGGCGAAAATTTGCGCGACACGCCCGGAGTTGCGGCGCAGGTCTTCGACGCCATCGGCAACATCAACGTGCGCATGATTTCGCAAGGCGCATCCGAGATCAATCTGACCTTCGTTATCGACGAAAACGATGTGCCGGAAGCGGTGCGGCGATTGCACGCCAAGTTTTTTTCCGAAGTCGACCCCGAGGTGTTCGATTGAACTCCTCGCCTCTTAGGCTGCTCGTGCTGGGACGCGGCAAAACGGGCGGATTAGTCGCTGAGGTCGCACGCGAACGCGGGCACCGGGCGCAAAGCCCAGCATCGGACGAGAACCGCGATGCAGCCTGGCTGACGCACGAGCATTTAGTCGGTCTCGATGTGGTGATTGACTTCACGACGCCGCAAGCGGTGCTGGCGAACATCGAGGCCTGCCTGGCTGAACGCAAAGCCATGGTCGTCGGCACCACTGGGTGGTACGGGGAACTGGATCGCGTGCGCCAGGCCGTCGAAAAAGCTGATGCTGGATTGGTCTTCGGCGCAAATTTCTCCTACGGCGTGAACCTCTTTTTTCAGATCGTGCAGGCAGCAGCGCCTGCGTTGACGCACAACTACCGCGGACACATCACCGAACGGCATCACATCCACAAGAAAGATGCCCCGTCGGGAACTGCCGTGGCTCTGCAACGATTACTGGAGCAGGTCTCAGGAGAACGCGTCGGGATTACCTCGGAGCGCGAAGGGGACATTACCGGCACTCATATGCTGGAGTTGAGCTCGTCGGGCGATCGCATCGTGCTCACACACGAAGCCAAGTCACGACGCACCTTTGCCGAGGGCGCCGTACTCGCGGCCGAGTGGATCGCCGGAAAGAAAGGCTTCTACGACTTCAAGGACATCTTCGCGCAGCTCTGAAAGAGTTTTCTTCCCACGGAGAACACGGAGCGTACGGAGAAAAAATAACCATAGAAACTCCGTGACCTCCCGTGTCCTCTGTGGTGAAAAAGAATTCTTCTTTTCTCTGTGTTCTCTGTGCCTCTGTGGTGAATTCTGGCTTTTGAGATTCACACCTAGGAGGATTATCCTGCTGAGATGACGCTGCGTGGATGCGGTACCGCCCTAGTCACTCCTTTTAAATCGGATGGACGCATTGATGAAGCAGCCCTGCGCGGCTTGGTGCGCTGGCAGGTTGAATCGGGTATCGACTTCCTGGTCCCGTGCGGCACCACCGGCGAAACTCCGACTTTGTCTCACGATGAATGGCTGCGCGTCGTTGACTTGACCATCGAGGCAGCCGAGGGCCGCGTGCCCATCATGGCGGGTGCGACCTCGAACAACACGAGCGAAGCCGTCGCCAAGGTCAAGGAAATCTCGGCGCGTCCCGGAGTTAACTACGTCCTCACCGCGACGCCGTACTACAACAAGCCCACACAGGAAGGCGTGTATCAGCATTTCAAGGCCATTGCCGAAGCCTCAGAGAAGCCCCTGATCCTATACAACATTGCGGGACGAACTGGAACCAACATCGAGACCAGCATCCTGCTCCGCCTGGCCGAGGTTCCCAACATCGCCGGGGTGAAAGAGGCTAGCGGAAACATCTCGCAGATTGCCGAGGTATGTGCAACGGTGCCAAAGGACTTCTTGGTGTTCTCCGGCGATGACGCCGTCACCTTGGCGGTAATCGGGTTGGGCGGAGTTGGAATTATCTCGGTCGTCTCCAACGAAATTCCTACGGAAATGGGTGCCATGACAAGGGCCGCTCTTAGCAACAAGTGGGAGACCGCTCGTGTGCTCTTCCGTAAATATCTGCCGCTGATGCAGGCTAACTTTATCGAGTCGAATCCCGGTCCAGCCAAAGCGGTGCTGGCTATGATGGGCCGCATTGAGGAGGTCTATCGGCTGCCGCTGGTCCCGATGAAAAAAGAAACTCGCGCCAAGTTGGAAAAGGTTGTAACCGACGTCGGGCTCTTGCACGAGCACCCAGCAGCAACGTCGTGAACATCGCGGGGAGATTGAGCTGCGAGAGCCGCGGCCTCTGTTCACGGCCCCTTCATGTTCTCCTTGATGCTGTGGGCCAGTTTTTCGATTGCCTCGGCTTTCTTGATGACATCGACTGATAGCATGTTTTCGTCGGTTTTGTCGACGTATTGCTTCAGTTCGGTTGCCAGTTGCAACAGCTGCGCCGTGTCCTTTTTGAGATCTTGCAGGCGTTTCTCATTTTCTTTCTTTGCCAGCGCCTGTCTCTGTCGGGCTTCCCAGGCTTGCTCTTCAGGGGTTTGTTGAGGCCCACCCGCAACAGAACGGTCGGGCTGGTCAGCGGTTTGTGCCCAACCGGCTGCTAATCCAGAAATACAAAAGAGAAGCACGGCCGCGAACACAGCAACGTTTCTCAACTTGCGCAACGAACTGAGTGAGTAGGTCATAGAAACGGGATTATATTCCCCGCACGGGCTCCCAAGGGAGGAGCAACTTTGCCGATCGTGCGGTCATCCGCTACTCTGAAGTCCAACTAAATCCAGGGAGAATGTTGGTTCCAGTGCTAGAACCCTTGCAAGCCATTTTCGTGTTCCTTCCCGGCGGCAGAGATGGGCTCCTCCAAATGTTCAGCCACTGGGGCGACGACGCTATCGACTTCGTGCGCCATCAGGTGCCGCGCATCATCGGCGTACTGATCATCGCCTTCATTCTGACCCGGCTGCTCAAGATCGCATCGAGGCATTTGGCCGAACTCAGCAACCGGGCAGGACTGCCGTCCGCGCTGAGGACGCAGCAACTTCGCACGCTGTCGACGGTCATTTACAGCGTCGGAGTATTCGTCATCATGTTCCTGGCAGCGCTGCAAATCCTGCCGCTGCTGGGTATCAACATGGGCCCGTTGTTGGCCAGCGCTGGGATCGCTGGATTGGCTATCGGCTTTGGCGCGCAGACCCTGGTCAAGGATTTCATCAATGGCTTCTTCATTCTGGTGGAGGACCAGTACGACATCGGCGACACCATTAAGATTGCCGCTGTGCAGGGC
Source organism: uncultured Acidobacteriaceae bacterium (assembly GCA_963720135.1). GTDB lineage: Bacteria > Acidobacteriota > Terriglobia > Terriglobales > Acidobacteriaceae > Bog-257. Next base: position 130,709 of record CAVREJ010000012.1, on the reverse strand, counting down.
GCAGTCGAAGACATGACCTTGCGCCGCACCGTGCTGCGCGATGACAACGGTAGCGTGCATACCGTGCCCAATGGACAAATCAGCATTGTTACCAATCTCACGCGCGACTGGGCCCAACTGCCGATGCATATTTCCGTGGCCTACGGCGCCGACAGCGATCAAGTGATCCGCCTGCTGAAAGAAGTTGGCGAGGCGATTGCGAATGATCCCCGCTATGCCGAAATGATCGTGGCCAAGCCTGACGTCCCAGGAATCGAGAGAGTGAGCGGGAACGAAGTGGATTACCTGATGCTGGTAAAGACCCGGCCGGGGTCACAGTATGCGGTCAGCCGGGAGCTGCGGCGCCGAATCAAGGCTTGCTTCGAAAAAAATCACATCGAGCCGGGCAATCCCAATCGCTGGTACGTGGTGGACGCGCCCAAGCCGAGCTGAAGCTAGCATCTTGCGACCTTACCGCTTGCATCTCAAATCGTAGGATGTTGGGCAAAATTGCTATCGACTTGCTTGGAGCGGCCATACTGGTGGCCGGGTGGTATTGGTGGTTTCGACGGGCCAACCAACGCCGATCGGTGCAAATTCTAAGTTGGATCGAACAGGCTTTTTCAGGCCACGGGTCGATCTCCGACGCGCATTGGCAGAGTGCGTCGCGCTTCCAAGTCGATCTCCGCCTCTGCCCTTCCGTGTTTCTGCGGGCATCGCTGGCTGTGCAGCTTCAACCCCGGGAACTACCCCTGCGGTGGCTGCTCAATCGAGTTCACAAGCGCAAAGAGACGGTCACGTTCAAGGCAGAACTTGACCACCGTCCGAGCCGGGACCTTCATATTCAGAAGCACTATTGGTCGGGCCGGACGCGACGGACCGCGCCCACTTCGCTGCAGGGATGGCGTTTTGAGACTCTCGCGCCCATGCTCATCAGCACGCAATCCATCCGGCAGAGAAGTTCGGGCCACATGCTGGAAACGCTGCAAACCTTTGCCCGCACGTGCGATTACCTCAACGTGGCATTTCGCAAGCAAGCTCCGCACTTTGTGGTGAGGGCGCCGCTGGAGTCTCTGTCTCCCGATCTCCACGAAGCTGGAATGTTCGACGTGTTGCACGAACTGGCCAGCATTGCCTCCACGTCGACTTACTGAAAATGCGTTCTACTTGGGCTGGCCGCCCAACCCTGCCCACTTCTCCAGCAGCGCCAGCGTCGCGGCGTAGTCAAGATCGTCCCAGCCCTCTTCGCTAGACAACTCGTAAATTTCGTCCACGGTTTCCAGCGCCGGTAACTTGACCCGGATCTCCTTGGCGGTGTCGAGCATGAGGTGAATGTCTTTGTGCATAAGGCGCAGCGGGAAATTCGGCGAGTAATCATGCCGCAGCACGAAGGGAGCCTTGTAATCCACTACTCCCGAACGCACCATCGACGCCTGGATCAGTTCGATGAGTTTGTGGGGATCGACCCCTAGCTTGCCGGAGAGAACCCATGCCTCGGCGAAGCCTTCATAGATTAGGGCGATCATCAGGTTCATGCTGATTTTCGCCGCCTGTCCTTTGCCGGTCTCGCCCATGTGGATGACCAGTTTGCCCATTGCCTTGAACAGCGGCTGAAGCGCCTCGACGGCTTCGTCGGCGCCGCCGACCATGAAAATAAGCTGCCCATTCTCGGCCCCGATTTTCGAGCCGGTAATGGGCGCATCCACCCAATGGACGCCGCGCGCGTTCACCCGTTCGGCGAAGCGCAATGTCGCTGAAGGCGAGATGGTGCTGGAATCGACAACGATCATGCCTTCGCGCAGCGATTGCTCGACGCCATCTTCGGCGAAGACAACGCGCTCAACGGCTGCGGTATCGGCTACGCATATCCAAACAACCTCAGCATCCTTGGCGGCGTCGGCTGGGGAAACCGCCGTCGTCGCCCCATCGACGTGCTGCCGGGCGCTGCGGTTCCACACCGAGACCTCATGGCCGGCAGCGACCAATTTGGAGGCCATTGGCCGTCCCATGATGCCTAATCCGAGAAAGGCAATTTTCATCCACCGCTCCTTAGCTTCAGGGTTCTCGGCCCAGCAGGTGAAGTAGCGCTTGCCGAGTCAGAGCTAAACATTTGATTTAAGCTGAGTAACTGGCTAAGGTCAAGCAAAGCTCGAAGCTGACTCGTTACCGCATCGCGACCGGACCTGGCAGCGTCTAATAATTACAACCCATGTTAGGAATTACAGTTCGGCGTAAAGCCAGGCAGTTTGGGACTTTGGTGCGCCACTCCGCCCTGACGCCTCGCACCGGTATCACGCGCAAGGCTGTACTTGCGCGTCGCAACGAGTTGGGCGTAACCTTCATCGGGCATTCCAGCTTCTTCCTCCAGATTGGGGGAAAGAACATCCTGGTTGACCCCAACTTCGCGCGCTGGATCTTCGTTCTCAAGCGGCTGCGCCGTCCCGGATTGAAGCTGCGCGAGTTGCCGGCGATCGATGCGGTGCTGGTTTCGCATGCGCACTTCGACCACCTTCACCGTCCCTCTTTGCGCGCGATTGCGTGGCTCACCCGGCGGAAGACTGGCAGACGGCCAACGATCATTGTGCCCCGCCATGTCCGCGATCTGGTCAACGATCTGGGCTATGGACGCGTCATTGAGCTGGAATGGTGGCAAAGCTTCCAATTCGGCAATGTCGAAATCACGCATGTTCCGTCGCGTCATTGGGGCGCACGTATCGTGCGTGATGTGCACCGAGGTTATGGCGGGTACGTTCTCTGTTCAGGCAAGCAGTCGATCTACCATGCCGGGGACACGGCATATTTCGACGGCTTTCGTGAGATCGGCGAGCGCCTTAAGCCTGAGGTCGCGTTGCTTCCCATTGGCGCTTACCATCCCGATTCGTTTCGCCGGGTGCACACCAGCCCAGAAGATGCCGTACAGGCATTCGTTGATCTGGGCGCGCGCTGGATGGTTCCGATGCACTACGGCACATTTCGGCTCTCGTATGAGCCGGTGGACGAACCCGTCGAACGTCTGAAGGCTGATGCGAAGAGGCGCGGCATCGAAAGGAAGATTTGCGTGATGGAGGAGGGCGTGACGAAGTTCTTTGACTAGCTCTTAGCATTTAGCAACCGACGTCAACTGTGTCTCATCCTGAGCGGAGGCGGTCCGACGTTGGCCGCGGGAGTCGAAGAGCCTGCCCCGAGCGAAGCCGAGGGGACCCCTACACCTGCCATAATGTCTTTTGGAGCGCTGTAAATTCCCGAGGAGAGCTTGTGAGAAAAATTTCTTTCGCACTGCTAATGACGCTGTTGCTATCCTGCGCGGCCGTCGCCGCTAACACCTACCAGACGGCCAAGGTTGTGAAGTGGGAGAACTCCACTTATCAGCAGAAGAAGAACAAGGTAGGGCAGTGGGTCGTCTACTCGATCCAGACCGATCCGAATACTACATATCAGGTCGCCCGCAAGAAGGAAACCAAACCTAAGATGCAGCCCGGAGACACCGTTCAGCTCGAGGTGAAGGGAAACAAAGCGACGGTCATTAACGCGCAAGGCCACAAAGAGGAATATCAGGTCGTCGGACAGGCGCAGGGGCCGGGACAGTAAGAAGCTGTCAGCTGTCGGCTGTCAGCCTTCAGCTAACTATCTAGAACACTGGCTTATCGGCCCGGTATTTCGTCCTTAGCTGAAAGCCGACAGCCGATAGCTACCCCAGCGCCTGCTCCAGGTCAGCAATCAAGTCCTCGACATCCTCGATCCCCACAGAAATCCGCACCATGCCATCGGTAAGTCCGATAGCCTTTCTTCCCTTCTCCCCGATGGCTGCGTGCGTCATGCTTGCGGGGTGCGAGATGAGCGTCTCGACTCCGCCCAGTGATTCGCCCATCGTGCACACGCGGACCCGCTTCAACAGCCGCTTGGCATTGGCGAGCGAGCCGGTCTCAAAGGTGATCATAGAGCCAAAGCCCGACATCTGCCGGCACGCGAGCTCGTACTGTGGATGGCTCTTCAAGCCAGGATAGAAGACCTGCTTCACATTGCGATGGCCGCTGAGGTAGTCGGCCATCACGCGCCCGCTTTCGTCGTGCTGCTTCATGCGCACGGCCAGCGTCTTCACCCCGCGCAATACCAGCCAACACTCGAACGGCGACATGATAGCGCCCGCGGCCTTTTGAATGAACGCCAGCTTCTCTGCCTGTTCTTTTGTGGTGCACACCAAAACGCCGCCCAGGCCGTCGCTGTGTCCGTTGAGGAACTTCGTGGTCGAGTGCATGACGATGTCGGCGCCAAACTTGATGGGCTGCTGAAAGTAGGGCGACATGAAGGTGTTGTCCACCACGACCTCGCAGCCGCGCTTGTGCGCGATCGCGCTGACCGCCGCGATATCGGTCAGGCCCATCAGCGGATTGGTGGGCGTCTCGATGTAGATGTAGCGCGTGTTCTTGCGGATGGCACGCTCCACATTGCGTGGGTCGGTCGTGTCGACGTAGGTAAATTCCAGGCCGAAGTTCACCATGACCTGGTTAAACAGCCGGGGCACGCCACCATAAAGATTGTTCGAGGCGACGACATGGTCGCCCGACTTCATCAACTGGCACAGCGCGCCAACCGCAGCCATTCCACTGGCAAAAACTGGCGCAGCGATGCCGCCCTCGAGCGAGGCGAGGTTTTGTTCTAATCGCGTCCGGGTGGGATTGCCGGCTCGCGAGTAATCGTAGCCCTTGGTTACGCCCAGCTCTTCTTGCGCATAAGTGGAGGTGGCAAATATTGGAGGGGCGACGGCTCCCGTGGACGGGTCGGGATCGTTACCGACATGGATAGCGCGAGTCGAGAAACCAGCACTCTTCTTGTTCATAGAAAATCATCTTCACCACAGAGGCACGGAGGGCACGGAGTTTTCTGAATTGTGTTGCGGTGGTGTCATCTGCCACACAATTGAGCTTTCCTTCGAAATCCACTTACCGTTCCGTTTGGTGAGAAGGAAATACTTTCCGCCACTGCTCGCAGCGTCGGCTCCGGAATAGAAACTTACATTGACAAGAGCCTGCGTCTTCTCCCCATTGAAACCAACCCGAGAGAAATAAAAAAAGTCCGCGTGGTCCCAGCCCGAGGGTAGCTTCTCTGCATGGTCGCTTCCGAACAGAAAAAACAGTGACGACGAAGGGATCTTGTCACTGACTCTGGAACAGTGCCGATTCTTCGCCCTGGAATCGGCAATTGTGGCTCCTTCGACATCGGGAAGTCCCGTTTCACAATTGCGAGCCGTTCATTGGGACTTTCACCATTCCCGGACAGACCATTACAGCGCCACCTTCATACCGTTGCATATAGAGTCGCAGTCGAATGTCGAGGTGTAGTCAGCCACAATCGGATGGGAAGCCCGTCCAGCCTCGCTACAGCCGTCCAGCATCGCGCCCATCACTGCGTATTCCTCAGGAGATGGATTTTGGGTTGTTGCTTGCGCGATCGCGAGGCAGGACAGGAGCAATATGAGAGTAAAGGTACGGGCAAACTGAACCATCAAGATCCTCCGTGTTCTCCGTGCCTCCGTGGTGAAATCAGTCCTTCTCGTTGAAGTGGAAGATGTCCTTCGACAGGTAGCGCTCGGCAGAATCGGGAATGATCGTCACCACACGCCTGCCCGGGCCTAGTCGTCGCGCGATTTCGATTGCGCCAAACACGGCCGCGCCGGCGCTCGATCCCGCTAAAACGCCCTCCATCGCAGCCAGCTTCTTCACCATGTCGAACGCGTCATGATCGCTGACGGCGATGACCTCATCCGCGAGGGAAAGATCGCAGGTCTTGGGGATGAAGCTCGCCCCAATACCTTCCACCTGATGCTCGCCTTTCGGCCCTCCGCCCAGCACCGAACCCTGAGTTTCGATCACGATTGCCAACGCACCTGGGTTGCGCTCCTTGAGGTAACGCGCCACCCCGGTAAAGGTTCCGCCCGTGCCAGAGCCGATCACCACTGCGTCAATCTGCCCGCCCATCTGTTCGTACAATTCGCGCGCCGTGGTCTCGTAGTGGAAGTCGGGATTGGCCTGGTTCTCAAATTGTCCCGCGACGAACGAGTTGGGAGTCTTGGCGGCGCGCTCTTTCACATAGCGAATGGCTGCCTCCATGCCGTCGGCCTGAGGAGTGCGAATCACCTCCGCGCCGAGCGCTTCCATTAGCGTGACTTTTTCCTGCGAAAAGCCTTCAGGCACGGCCAGCACGGTCTTATATCCACGACCAGACCCAATCAGCGCCAGCCCAACGCCGGTATTACCGGCTGTGGCCTCAAAAATGGTTGCGCCTGGCTGCAGTGAGCCTGCTTCTTCTGCCTTGAGGATCATGCCCAGCGCGGCGCGGTCTTTGATGCTGCCGCCCGGATTCAGATACTCGAGCTTGGCATAGATGTCGGCAACATTGGGTGGAACTACTTTTCGAAGATGAAGGATTGGGGTTTCGCCGACTAGCTCTGTAATGTCTTCGGCGACACGCAGGGAGGTCACTTCAGCAATCTTCATGAGCACCTAAGGAGGAACCATCAAGCGTACGCGAATCGGAATCGGTCGGTCAACGCGGAGGATCACCTTCACGAAATGGCGTCAAGAAACTGGCGCGATGTAACGATGCGCGTGCCCGCCCAGGCAGCCGGAAAGTGCTTTGTGTTTCCGGTCACCAAGTAATGGGCAGCCGCAGCTTGGGCACACTCCAGAAAGACATCATCATCGGGATCGGAACAGGCGCGAACCCGTTCGACTGGCTTGACCCAAAGTCCCCGCTCACGAATGGTTCGAAGCGTAGCTTCGATCTCACCATCACTGCGCTTAAAGCATGAGCGGCGAATTACTTCTTCATACTCCCCGTAGATGTCGCCGCTCACGCAGAGCTGCATCTCCGGATCAAGGAGGATCATCAGAAATATTTGCGCGGGCGGACCTTGTGAGCTCAGCAGCGCCGAAATCAGGACATTGGTATCGAGAACAATCCGGATCATTGCTCCACGGGCTGCCGGCGATTACGCCGCGCCTGGCGGGCAGCATCGATTTCCGCATCGATCTCTTCTGTGGAGAGTTGATCCACGCCTAAGCGCTTCGCACTCTCCCAAGACTCTTGAAGCCACTCCGGGGCAGAAGCAGAGGCGAGCGCGCGGATACTGATAGCCTCGTATTCAGCGACGGGGCGTCCCAGCAGGCTTTCGACGACGATTTTCTGCTCTGGGGAAAGATCCTTGGCTTTGTGAATCATGCGAATCCAATCGTTAACACGTTCTTAGTTCAGAGTATAGGTCTCATGTAAAGGGTTGTCATACAAAAATGCACTCGCCCTGTATTGCCAGGCGAACTTGGAATAGGAGACCAAAAGACGGTGCGCTCGCTGCTGACGACTACTCAGTGCCACCTTGCTCGTTGACCGCAGCACGTTGCTGCCCTGCGTAGTATCCGCTACGCGTGCGGACCTGGAGCTTCTTGTAGCCCTTGGCCTGGGCCTCTACCTTCACCGTGCGATAGCCGCCGGCACTCTGGGGCGTACTGGGTTTGTACACGATGGTGTACTGATTGCGGATGTCGTGAGCGATCTGCGAGGTGATGGCCTGTACTTCACTCAGATCCTTGGGAAAGAACGCAACGCCACCCGTGTCTTCCGCCATTTCGCGGAGCGCTCGGCGCGCCCGTTTGGCATGTTCATCGCCAAGCAATCCGATGGTATAAATCGTTGGACCATTCTTCTCTTCCAGGCGCCGCAATGCCTGCTCCAGCGATTCGCGGCTGGCATTGTCTTCGCCGTCGGTCACTACCAAAAGCACTTTTTTTTCCAGTGCGCCACTTTTCTTTAAGTGGTCGGCTGAGGCAACCACCGCGTCGTACAGCGCGGTACCGCCGCGCGATTCAATCCGTTCCAGCGCATCTTTCAACTTCGGAATCTTGGCAGTGTAATCCTGGTCGAGAAAGTACTCTTCATTGAAGTTCACGATGAAGACCTGGTCCTGCGGATTGCTGGATTGCACCAGGTTGATGGCCGCAGCGTTCACCGCCGGTCGCTTCTCGCGCATGGACCCTGAATTATCGATGACGACTCCCATCGCTACAGGAACGTCCTCGCTACGGAACGAGGTAATCTTTTGTGGCTTGCCGTCTTCCAAAACCGTGAAATCGTTCTTCGCCAGGTTGGTGATCAGGCGGTTGTGATCGTCAACCACCGTGGCGTGCAGAGTGACCTCGTCAACTTCCTTCTTGAAGATATAGACATCGCCCTGTTCTGCTGCGGGAGCTTGTCCTTGCTGCGGAAGCTGCACCGTGTCTCCCGGCTGATTCGGCGCCTGCGGAGCAGGAGCAGTGTCCGGCTCCCCATTCTGGGCGGGAACATTTGCCGCTGGTGCCTGTGCGGACGGATTCTGCGTGGCTTGTGGTGTTCGCTGGCCGACGGAGCCGCCCGCCGTGGCGGGCGGCGAGGTGGTCGGATTCTGAGCCACCATCCAGATCCCCGACACTAGAACCAGTCCAATCAGCGTTACAAAGGAATGGGAGCGTTTATTCCGTCGGTGCATAGTATCCCGTTTTAGCGTAAACGTGCAGAGGCGGCAAGCCCTTGGGAGGATTCAGCTTCACCTTTATCTTCCGCCACTTGCCGTCGCGCACAGGATTAGTTGGACGGTATCCCAGCACATATTGGTTGCGCAGCTCGATACCAATCTTTGTAGCCACATCGGCCAGCTCGTTCGGATTGCTGATGGTAAATGTCCGTCCTCCAGTCACTTCGGTCACATCGCTGAGCAAAGCGGGGCCTTCGCGTTCTTCTGGCGTCTTGAAGCTGAGGTCAAACAGGCCGATGCCATAGATCTGGACATCGGCTTCCCTCACCATCGACTTGATCTCGCCCTCGGTGTAGCGGCTATGGTTGTCGCCTCCGTCAGAGATGATCAAAAGCGCCTTCCGCTCGTAGTGTGCCTTGCGCATGCGATCCATGCCCAGGTAGATGGCGTCGAGTAATGCAGTGCGGCCTTTGGGCACGGCGTAAACCAGCTTGCTTTGGATGTCTTCGACCGAGGAAGTGAAATCGACCAACACCTCGGGTTTTTCCGAGAAAGTGATCAGGAAAAACTCATCTTGCGGATTCGCGGTGCGGAAGAACTCGACCACTGCCTCGCGCGACTTGTCGATCTTGTCGGCCATCGAGCCGCTGATATCGAAGATAACGCCCAACGAAATAGGCGCGTCTTCGCTGGAGAAGTGTTTGATCTCTTGCGGCTTTCCGCTATCGGTGAGCTGAAAATTCTCTTTCTCCAAACCGGTTACCAACCGGTTCATCGGATCCGTGACGGTCACCGGGACCAGCACCAGATCGACGTCTTTCCGAATCGGCTTGGTGTGCGTCTTGAGGCTGGGATCAACAATCACACCGGCAGGCACGGCAATTCCGGCCGGAACGGGCTCGGGCTTCTTGGCCTCGTGAGGAATGAGATGTACGTTTTGATCTTCATCCTGTGCATAACCGGAAACAGCTAGGCAGGCAGCCAGATAAGACAACGCCAGTAACAGGACGAGATTCTTGGCGAGACGCACGAAAGGTTGGACGGGCTGCTTCGAAAAACGTCCCGACCGTTGAAACTGAAACGGGCACCGAATCGTCGAGCGACTTGACCCGAACCCCGAACTGCGACCGCGGGCCATAGGATCCTCTGGTGGACTGTTGGGGTGATGTTATCACAGCTAATGGGGGTCCGAGGAGCTCACTTCAAGGCCCCCACGAGCCAGCTGCCAAGCATTTGCTCGCTTTGATGTTGCTCTGGCAGCTTCGGGTTTCCTTTTGTCGAACTGCTACAATCGTGGTGCCTCCCAAAGTTATTTTTCTACTACTACATTTCCAATTTTTAGGGAGGTGGAGCTCTCATGGCAGCCATTTTTCCTTTCCAAGCCTTGCGGTATGACCCCTCCAAAGTGTCACCCGCCCAAGTGGTAACCCAGCCGTACGACAAAGTCACCCCGGCCATGCAAGATCAGTATTACGCCGCCAGTCCCTACAACCTGGTGCGCGTGATTCTCGGCAAGCCGCAATCTAATGACAATGGCCAACAGAACGTCTATACCCGCGCTGCAGCGTCGTTACAGCAATGGCGGGCCGAAGGCGTTCTGGTGGCCGACCCACAACCCAGCATTTATCTGTATACCCAGACTTTTAGAATTCCCGGCGACGCTTCCGGCGCAACTGCTGAGCGCCGTGGCTTCATCGCCCTCGGTCAAGTGGAAGACTACGACCACAAGGTCGTCTACCGTCACGAGCAAACGCTCAGCAAACCCAAGGCTGACCGGCTCAATCTGTTGCGGGCCACGCAGGCACACTGCGGGCAGATTTTCATGCTGTACAGCGATCCCGCGGGAGAGATTGACAGCGCTCTATGGCAGAACGGCCCTCCGACGGTTGAGGTTCGCGACCAGTACGATGTGTTGCACCGGTTATGGAAGGTCTCTGACCCTGCCGTCATTCGAACCGTGCAGGCCAAGATGGCCGACAAGAAGCTGATCATTGCCGACGGCCACCATCGCTACGAGACAGCCCTCAACTTTCGCAACGAAATGCGAGGCCACGCTAACCCTGATCTTGGAGCGCCGTCGGAACGGATGATGATGACGTTCGTCAACATGGATGCTCCCGGCCTGGTGGTTCTGCCAACCCATCGGGTGGTGTTCGGAGTGGAGGGCTTTGACATCGCTAAAATAGGAGCGAAGCTGCAGGAGAATTTCGAGGTTGAGAACTTGGGACCGCTGACAGATGCGGCCGCCGCCCTGGACCGATTGCGTCAGGCCGGCAAAGACGCCACCGCTCTGCTTGCCGTCACCTCGTATGGCAGCTTTTTGCTGCGTTCTCGCGCCCAGCAGCATTCAAAAAATCTCGCGGGACTGTCGGAGCGCCAGCGTGCGCTGGATGTCGTACAACTGCACAAGCTGGTGCTGGAGGACGCACTCGGGATGTCAGAGGACGACATCCGCGAGCAGAGGCACCTGAAATATGCGCGCGACGCACACGAAGCGATCGACGAAGTGCGCACCGGCGCCAACGTCGCGTTCATCATGAACCCCGTCCGCATTGAGCAGATGCGTGACGTCGCGTTCTCCGGCGAAGTTTTGCCGCAAAAGTCCACCGATTTCTATCCCAAGATGCTGAGCGGCCTGACCATCTATTCGCTGAAGGAGGCCGCGCAAGGGTCGGCATCAGGAGGACACTAGGTTGCCACTTTCCAGCCGCGGAGCGCGGTTGGCCCTGGCGACCATCTCCGCCACGGCTCTGCTATCCGCGGCCCTTCTAGTTCGCTATGCGAGCGTTCACGCGCAATCGCCCGAAGCCAATCAGCTCAACGTCTATTCTCCCCAGACCACTTACACGGTACCTTTGCTGGACGTGAGCGGCCAGCCTTATGCTGGTCTGGTCGAGTTGTTGGAGCCGCTGGGTTCGGTCGATGCCCACGTCGACGGGAAGAAGTACAAGCTGCACTTTACGCCTCCGGGCGGCCGCCCTCTGGAGGTGCAATTCAACAATGGCAAAGAGAAAGGCAAGGTTCGGGGCAACGGTTACAAACTGCCGGCGAATTTCGTTCTTCAGAACGGCCGGGGCTATGTTCCGCTGGACGCCACCAGGGATCTGATTGCGAAGTTGCTGGCAGCCGAAACCGAATTACACCCGGCGCAGCGACGCTTGTTCATCGGTAATGTTCAGGTACGCTACACCCAGGAATTGCACAAGGACAATCCGTCGCGACTGCTGTTGGGCTTCTCCTCCCCGGTCAATCCATCGATCGCTACCGAGCCCGGACGAGTACGCCTCACCTTTCGCCGTGAAGCGCTCGTTTCCACCGGCCCCGAAAATGTCCCTTATAACGATCCCTTGATCAAGGGAGTGAGTTTTTCAGAGCACGACGGCGTGGCTGAACTCGACGTAACCGGATCGGCGCCCATGATGGCCAGCTTCGCCGATGGAGGCAAGACCATCATCATTACCGGTGCTCCTGCTCCCCCGCCTGTAGCCCGAGAAGCTCCTCCACCACCGCCTGTTCCAACTACGCAAACTCCGGCGCCACAGCCTCAGCAGCCCGCCGCGCCACGCTTTTTGGTGCTGATTGATCCAGCACACGGTGGCAGCGACATCGGAGCGGCCATCACCCCGTCCCTTGCAGAGAAAGACGTGGTGCTGGAGCTGGCGCGGCGAGTACAGCACGAGCTCCAGAATCGTGGCATCGCTGCCGGGCTGCTGCGCAATTCCGACGTTGCGATCACCCTCGACCAGCGCGCAATCTCGGCAAATGCGGCCCGCCCCGCACTCTACATCGCACTGCATGCCGCCAATACCGGACAGGGCGTCCATGTATTCACGTCGCTATTGCCAGCGACCACCTTGTCGCCGCAGGGCTTTCTGCCGTGGGACACCGCGCAGGCCGCATTCCTGGATTTAAGCGGAACGGTGGCCGGCTCGGTGGCCGCAGAACTCGAATCCCGCAGGCTGCCCAATACTACGTTACTGGCGCCGCTTCGCCCCATGAACAACATTGCTGCGCCTGCGATTGCCGTTGAAATCGCGCCTCCCTCCGCAAACATCGGCGAAATCGCGAGTGCGGCATATCAGGAGCAAGTTGCGCAATCGATCGCCGCCGGGGTCGCGGCCGTCCGCAGCAAGCTGCCACAGGTGCGACCATGACCCGGCGCGTCCTGGTGATGTTCGCGGTGTTGGCGACAATCGCTCTCGGCCTGGCGTTCTACGCCCTCCACCTGAAGAGAAAGGTGGCCCGCGATGAGCAAATCGCCTCGGAGCAACAACAGTCGCTTGCGCCCCCTGCAAACGGTCCGCCAACTCCGGTCACGCTTTATGTCGCTTCTGACAGCGATGGCACACTACGCCGCACCCAGTTGAATGTGACCTTACCGCCGGAGCGCACAGAGCGGGACCGCACCGTGCTGCGCGCCCTCCTTGGACAGTATTTACAATCCGCGTCGCCTCATCCTATCGGTGCGGGCGCGGACATTCGTGCTGTTTATCTGCTTGGGGACGATACCGCCATCGTGGACGCGAACACCGCATTCGCGAACGCGCATCCTTCGGGCGTGCTCGCGGAAGAGCTGACGGTCGCCTCAATCGTGGTCACCCTGAACGCCAATGACAGCAAAATCGCACGCGTCAAGATCCTGGTTAATGGACAAGAGCGCGAAACTCTTGCGGGACATGCCGACCTGCGCCGCTTCTACGAAGCCAGCAACATTGGCCAGGTCGTAAAGGATTTGCAGTGACTCTGCCGCGCATTGGCGTTTTCGACTCGGGCGTCGGCGGCCTCACCGTGCTGAAGGCCATGGCCGAGCAGTTGCCCGCGCACTACTTGTACTTTGGTGACACGGCTCGCCTGCCTTACGGCACCAAGTCAGCGGAAACCGTCGCGCGCTATGCCATCGGGGCTGCGCGGTTTCTCGAAGCGCAGAACATCGATCTGCTGGTCATCGCCTGCAATACCGCGACCGCGCTCGCATTTCCGCTCATTCAGCAAGCCGCACATGTACCGGTCGTCGGAGTGGTCGAACCCGGCGCGGCCATGGCCGCTGAAGTGAGCAAGAACCGCTCGGCCATTGTGATCGCCACCGAAGCCACTGTGAGCAGTCACGCTTACCGCGACGCGCTACAGCGACACGGACTGGCCGCTCACGAAAAAGCTTGCCCGCTTTTTGTGCCGCTGGTCGAAGAAGGATGGATCGAGCATCCCGTGACCGAGCAGGTCGCCAGGATCTATCTCGGTGAGGCGCTCCAGCAGGCGCCGGAGCAGGCGGATGTTCTGGTACTCGCCTGCACGCATTATCCGCTCATCGCACCGCTGCTGCGTCGTATCGCGCCCGAGCATATGCACATTGTAGATTCCGCTGAATCAACCGCGCGCGTGGTCAAAAAGATTATCGATGGGGATGTGATTTGTCATGCTGAGCGGAGTGAGGGCGCGTCGACGACCGAACGCAGTCGAAGGATCCCTATTGAGGCGAAAGTCCCTTCCGCCGAGCATCGCACCTTCCGCTACTATGTCACCGACTCCACCGACAAGTTCAAACGCCTGGCAACGCGCTTCCTTGGCCGTCAGGTGGACAACGTAGAACATGTGGACCTGGGTGGATAATTGCATCCCGAGTCCTGTCCTCATTCTGCTCGCCGCAGCATCACAACGCATTCTTTGCGATAGAAATGGGCTTTCCAGAACACTAGAGGCTGCCAGTCGAGATGCAATTCTGCCCGCGTGTATTCCACCAGTTCGCGAATGTCCTGATCGGTCCAGACGTGGTAGTGAATGCTGAAGTCAGCTTCGAGCAGGTTCTTTAGGTCGCCAGTGAACTCTGCAGTCGAGCGCGGACGGCCCATGACGTTCTCGACCCAGTCCTCAAAGTGCGCGCGCTTGTCGAATGTAAGCGGAGCGCGATCTTCCGCTATGAGGTGTTGCAAAGGCGTCCGTTGCCGCCGTAGATCGAAGGTATATCGCTTGTCCGGAATTTTGAGCAGCAGCACCCCGCCCGGCCGAATTACTTCATACCACCGCCGCAGCGCCGCCAGTGGGAACGGAAGATGCTCCAGCACGTGACTGGCAATAACGAAGTCAAGACTGCCGCAACAAAATGGCAACTGCATGGCGTCGGCAACGACGTCCAAGGGGACAAGGGAAGACTCGATGTGCGCGTAGTGCCGCTCTAAATCGGCGGGCGATGTACGGTCCACGTAAAACACAACGGCGCGGCGAGGGACGGGAAACTTACGCCACAGCGCGCCGATCTCAATGCCTCGCCCCGACAGATGTTGAGCCAGCAGTTTGTTCTCCACCCAACGCAGCGGAGCCCCCTTGCCCATGGAGAAACAATAGCATCAACGTATCGCCGGCAAGCTAAAGTACAATCGCCCCTTATGATCTATCGCTCCGACAATCGTTCTCCTGAACAGATGCGGCCGGTCAACATCGTCCCCGACTTCATCTCCACCGCCGAAGGCTCGTGCCTGATCGAGCTCGGCAACACTCGCGTTATCTGCACCGCAACCATCGAAGACTCGGTGCCACAATTTCTGCGCAACCGCGGCAAGGGCTGGGTTACCAGCGAATACGGCATGCTGCCGCGCTCCACCCTGACCCGCACACCGCGTGAGGCCAATAGGGGTGGCCAGCGCGGACGCACGCACGAGATCCAACGTCTGATTGGACGCTCGCTGCGGGCGGTGACCGACATGGAGAAACTGGGTGAGCGCACCATTTTTCTCGACTGTGACGTCATCCAGGCCGACGGCGGCACTCGCACGGCATCCATCACCGGCGCCTTCATCGCGATGGGGCTGGCCATGCGTCGCATGATCGAGTCGGGCACGCTGACGGTCGCGCCCATCCGCGACTACATTGCAGCCACCAGCGTGGGCATCGTGGATGGCGAGATCATGCTCGATCTCTGCTACGAAGAGGACGCGCGCGCCGACGTGGACATGAATCTGGTAATCACCGGCAGCAAGAAGATTGTCGAGGTGCAGGCCACGGCTGAACATCGTCCCTTCGACGATGCCCAACTGGCCAAGATGATGTCGCTGGCAAGAAGCGGTATCGAGTCTCTGATCGTGCGGCAGCAGGCAGTGCTGACGGGGTTGCCGTTGAGGCAGTGATGGTTGCACGCGGGACAAGGGTGCGTTAATCCCCGGCAAAAGTGGCGCGAATCCTAGACCGATTCGTTACATGTCAGGTGCAAATTTTCCCCAACATCGTAAGCGGCGAACAAGGTATATTATCGCTCGCGTATTCGAAGTTGAGAATAATGCAGACCGGAGTTGATGCCATGAAGAATTCACAACTAAGCCATGTAAGAGATCGATTTGACCGCCGGGCGTTTTGCAAGGCTGTCGGCGTTGCGACCGCCGTCGGAGTAGTAGAGGCAAGCCTGGGAGGCGTGTTGGCCCACGCCGACCTCACCAAAGAGCAGCGTGACAAGATGACGCCCGACGAAATCATCCAGGAGATGAAAGCTGGCAACGAACGCTTTCGGGCGGGCAAACCGAAGCATCGTGATCTTATGCGCGAAGCTAAGGCGACTGCCAAGGGACAGTATCCTGCCGCCATTGTCTTCGGCTGTGTTGACTCGCGGTCCCCCGCCGAGCTAATTCTCGACTTTGGTATCGGCGATATCTTCAGCGGTCGTGTGGCAGGCAACGTCGCTGACGAGGACATCTTGGGCAGCATGGAATTCGCTTGCAAGGTCACCGGATCGAAAGTCGTGGTTGTCATGGGCCACACCTCCTGCGGTGCTATCAAGGGTGCCATCGATGGGGTGCAGCTCGGCAATCTCACCGCGTTGTTGGCGAAGATCCGTCCGGCCATTGAAGCCACTCACTACACGGGAGAACGCTCAGCCAAGAACTATGCGTTCGTAGACGCTGTGGCGCGGCAGAACGTGTCACTGACTATCGCCAACATTCGGCAAAGGAGCTCTGTGCTTCGCGACCTTGAATCCGCCGGCACCATAAAGATTGTCGGTTCGATGCACAACCTGGAAACGGGAACCGTGGAGTTTTTCACGTAGCGAAGCCCGCCTGCAAAGAGGCCAAGTCCCCAGGTTCGCCCTTCTGTTGGGCTAACGTGGGATCGGTGCGCTCGGTTCCTGCAAGGGAATAGGTTCTGTTCATGCCTCCGAGATCGAATCGGAGTGGACCGCCAGAAATCGTGAGTTAAGAATGTGCATAGTCTCTGCTATACGTGTACGATTTTGCTGCGCCATATTATTGTTCTACTGTATGAGTGGGGCATCGCTATGCCAATCTTCAAGCAAGCTCTTTCCGTCATCCTTAGCTTCAGCATAATGATCAGCGTCATGGGGCTCGACGGCTGTAGCAAGAAGCCGGAGACAACGCAATCTGCCGCCACGCAGCAGGGGGCACAAGGGCAGGCGCCGGCAGCAACCTACGCCGCACCTACGGCGGACCAGTTGTATCAACTGGTCGCTCCCATCGCGCTGTTTCCCGACAACCTAGTCGCGATGGTGCTGGCTGCCTCCACCTATCCCGACCAGGTCAGCGCTGCCTATCAATGGCTGCAACAGAACTCGAACCTCAAGGGCCAGCAACTTACTGAAGCCGCCAATCAGCAGCCCTGGGACGCGAGCGTGAAGGGCCTGACGCAGTTTTCTGATGTCTTTAACCAGATGGCCACAAATCTGTCGTGGACCTCGGCTCTGGGCGACGCCTATTACAACATTCCCCAAAGCGTGATGAACGCCGTTCAGGTCATGCGCCAGCGCGCGTATCAGGCAGGAAATCTGAAGAGCAACCAGCAGCAGAACGTCACCTTGCAGAACCAAGCTCCCGGAACTGCCCCGCCTCCGACGCCTGCAGGCGAGGAACAGCAGACGACGGTCGTCCAGCCTCCGCCGCAGACGATCATCATCCAACCGGCGCAGCCCGAAGTTGTCTACGTGCCCACGTACAATCCGACGGTCGTCTACGGGGCGCCGGTGGCCGTCTATCCCGGATACTCGACCGGCGCCATGGTGGCCACCAGCCTGCTTTCCTTTGGGGTCGGCATCGCGGTCGGGGCGGCGATCAGTGGTGGGGGTGGATGTTGCGGGTGGGGGTACAACTCATGGGGATGCGGCTGGCACAACTCCACCGTGGTCTACAACCACAACACCTATGTCTCGACGTCGAATACATTTGTGAATCGCAGCAACTATTATGGCCGCAATGTAAACAATGTAAACCGAAACAACATCAACGCCAACAACGTCAACCGGAACAACGCCAATAACCGCGCCAATAACTTCAACAGCGGCAACTACTCAACGCCGCACTTCAACCAGAACCTGGATCAGGCCAAGTATCGAAATCAAGGCCAGGGAAATTTGGGACAACAACGCGCGGCCGGGAACCAGCCCAACTTCAATCAGCAGAACCGGGGCTATCAACAGAATCGGGCTGGAGCGAATCAGAACCAGGTGCGCGGTGGGAATTTCAACCAGAACCAGCGGCAGGCGGAGCGCGGCTACGGGCAGCAGCCGGCTCCGAATTCCGGCAAGAGCGCGTTCAGCAACTACGGCCAGGGTGGGAACACCCGCACCAATAGTGCCCGCGGGCAGCAGAGCCTGGCAGGCAACCGCGGCGGAGGCGGAGGGGGTGGCGAGCGTCGGCCCGCGGGCGGAGGTGGTGCGAACCGTGGAGGCGGAGGCGGACGTCGCCGGTAACTCCCACGAGTGCAAATCCCGTTGCTGTCGAATCCCGATCGGAAGGCAGGAGCAGACGCTTTATGAAGTCTATGTCGCATTCTTACAGGTTGATTGATTTTCGCCGGCGTCATTTTAGTGCGCTTATCCTGAGTGCATTCGCGCTGTCGCTCGGGCTGTTCGTCCCACGCACCTTTGCCCAGCAAGGCAATGAGAAGACCTTCGCCTCACCCGGCGACGCGGTGCTGGCTATCTACAACGCCGTGAAATCCGGCGATCAACAGACGCTGAACGCCATCCTGGGCTCGAACGCGGGTCAGGTCCTGCATACCGGTGACGAGGTAGCGGACAAGAAGATGGCGACCGACTTCATTCGGCGATACGACCAGATGCATCGGGTTGTGATAGAACCGGACCAGACCGCCACCCTCTATGTGGGCGCAGAGAATTGGCCGATGCCTATCCCCATCGCCAAGAACAGCAGCGGGGCATGGTACTTCGATACTGAGTCGGGAATGAAGGAAATTCTCTTTCGCAGGATTGGGGCCAACGAAAACGACGCCATCGATGTCCTCCACACCCTGGTCGATGCTCAACGCGAGTATGCGTCCAGCGTACAGGAGAGCGATAAGGCCAAGCATTATGCGCTCAAATTCGTGAGCGACGAGGGCAAGCACAACGGACTTTACTGGAAGACTAGCGACAACGAGCCTCCGAGCCCGATTGGTCCGTTGCTCGTGGATGCCGCGGGCCAAGGCTACAACATACAACAGGGCAAACAGACACCGTTCCACGGCTACTATTACCGCATGCTCACCGCGCAGGGGGCCGCAGCCAAGGGTGGGGCGCGCAATTATCTGGTGAATGGCGAACTGGTCCGCGGCTTCGCTTTCGTCGCCTATCCCGCCGAATATCGCAATTCGGGCGTCATGACGTTTATCGTCAATCAGGATGGCGTGGTGTACGAAAAAGACCTTGGGCAGGACACGGAAAGACTTGGAGCTGCGATGTCCGAATACAATCCTGACAAGACTTGGGCTCATGCCGACTAAGATCCCGACCGGGTCCGCTCCACCCTCCCGGCAGACGCCCACGGTTGGGGAGGGTCAGTTCGGTAGTCCACCGCGTCGCCAAACTCAGTTGAAGACAAATCGGCCGTTACACTGGCAATCCTCTGATCGGCATGTGACGGGCACCTAAGAATGGCGTTCCGCGCTGCTTACAACTGCTCGCGCGCAGCACGGGAATTCAGTTAGAATTCTATGTTCTGCAACCGTGGCCCTGCCGCTCCTGCGGGACCGTGTTCAAATTCATTCATACCGGGCGCGCCGCGCCTGAGGAAGGTTTTGCCATGAAACTTACTCCCGGAAAACTTGCGGGCATTAAAGCTGTTTCGAACCAGCGTGGCGTCATCGCCGCGGCCGCCATGGACCAGCGTGGTTCGCTGAAGAAGGCGCTAGGCACCCACGCGACCGACGAGGGTCTGGAAGAGTTCAAGATCAACGTGTCCGAGGTGCTGACCAAGCACGCCAGCGCCATCCTGCTCGACCCCCAGTGGGGACTGCCTGCCGCCAAGCGCCGCGCCAAGGGTTCGGGCCTGCTGCTGGCGTACGAGAAGACCGGCTACGACAAAGCCCTGCCCGGCCGCCTGCCTGACCTGCTCGATCTGTGGTCGGTGAAGCGCCTCAAGGAAGCGGGCGCCGATTGCATCAAGATTCTGCTGTACTACTCGATCTACGATGACCAGAAGATCAACGATCTGAAGCATGCGTGGACCGAGCGCATCGGCGATGAGTGCAAGGCCAACGACATTCCATTCTTCCTGGAGCTGGTGGGCTACAAAGAGGGTGTGGACGAGAAGGGCGCCGAGTATGCGAAGTTGAAGCCGGAGGTCGTGGCCAAATCGATGGAGGAATTCACCAAGGACCGCTATGGCGTCGATGTGCTGAAGGTCGAGATCCCGGTGAACCTGCAATTCGTCGAGGGCGCGAAGTCGTTCAAGGGCACCAAGGCTTACACCAAGAAGGAAGCGCTCGATCACTACCGCGTCGCCGCCGGCACAACCGGCAAGCCGTTCATCTATTTGTCGGCGGGGGTGAGCAATCCGGAGTTCATCGAGGACCTGGAATTCGCTGCCGAGTCGGGCGTGAAATTTAACGGAGTCCTGTGTGGACGCGCGACCTGGAAAGATGGCATCCCAATCTTCGCCGATAAAGGCGCCGCCGCTTTCCGCGCCTGGCTGGAAGACGAAGGCGTGAAGAACATTACCAATGTAAACAATGCGCTCAAGGCCGCAACTCCCTGGTACAGCATCTACGAGGTGCAGGAAGCAGTCGCGAGCCGGTAATCTCCGTTCGTGCGGAAGAGGCAAAACTGCAAGTTGTGGCGCGCAGAAGGCTTCTGCGCGCCATTGGTGTGAGTCCGGAGCGGGCCCACAGCGACCCTGCTGCGGCCTTTAACATCTATAAATTCGTGAACTATGGAGTTGGCCTGTTGAGATCTCAAGTACATACTGTTCTTATTTTCGCTGCAATTATGAGCGCTTGCGCAGTGCTTTGGCTGGCACCTTCTTCTGCCGCGCAGAACTCCGGTTTCCGCAATGCGCCTCCGTCGGCGGCGGAGACGAAAAATCCCTACACGAGCGCTTCAGCCGCAGCAGCGGGCAAGAAGTTGTACGCGCAGAACTGCGCGCAGTGCCATGGCAGTAACCTGCGCGGAATCGGACCGGCACCTGCACTCGACAGCACGTCTGTCAGGAGTGCAAAACCGGGAGAGTTATTCTGGTTCATTACCAAAGGAAAGCTGGAATCGGGCATGCCCTCGTGGGCGAACCTGCCTCAACAACAGCGCTGGCAGATCGTAACTTTCCTCCAGTCGCAGGACAACACGAAGGCCGCAGCGCAGTAAGCGTATTCCATCGAAAATCATTCACCACCCTTCGGCTTCGCGCAGGGCAGGCTCCGACACGGCGGGCTCGAAGTTTTTTGGTTTTCTATCGACTCCTCTCCGTAATCTTCGTGCCTCCGTGGTGATTTCTTATTTTATGCAGCGTAGGGTTCGCCCATTTTGTCACTGCTGCGATGACGTGAAATCCGCTATAACAGAATGGTGAGTGCAAGCAATCCTTTTTTCGCTCCTAAGACGGCCTTAATTACGGGCGCGTCCAGCGGCATCGGACTTGAACTGGCGCACCTGTTTGCTCGCGACGGTTATCGCCTGGTGCTGGTGGCGCGCAATCGCGGCGCGTTGCGTGAACTCGGCGACGACCTGCAATCGCGCTATAGCGTGACCGTGCGGGTCTCGCCGAAGGACTTGGCCCACCCGGCGGCGCCGACTGAGCTTTACCAGGAGTTGCAGGAGGCTGGCATCGTCCTAGACGTGCTGGTGAACAATGCCGGCTTCGGTGGCGGGGGACTGTTTCTCACCACCGACTGGAATAACGAAGCCGAAATGATGCAGGTGAACATGGTGGCGTTGACCCACCTCACCAAGTTGTTTCTGCCGCAGATTCGCGCGCGCGAAGGCAAGCTGCTTAATGTCGCCAGCACCGCCGCATTTCAGCCCGGCCCCTTCATGGCTGTGTACTACGCCAGCAAGGCTTACGTTCTGCATTTCACCGAGGCGCTGGCGGAGGAGTTGCGTGGCACCGGCGTCACGGTCACGTGCCTGTGCCCGGGGCCAGTTAAGACCAACTTCCAGAAGCGCGCTCATCTCGGCAGCACAAAGTTGGCGGCGAGCCCTCTGCTGGTGGACGTTCGCGAGGTAGCGAGCGTGGGCTACGAAGGCATGAAGCAGGGCAAACGCTTGGTCATTCCGGGATGGAAGAACCGATTTGGTGTGCAAATGTTGCGGTTATCTCCGCGTGAGATGGTGACCAAGGTCGTGCGGAAAATACAGGAGTCGAAGTGAAGGAGCAACTAGCAACTAGCAATCAGCAATTAGCAGATTCACGGTCAGGCCGGGGCGCCCTGCACGTCAAAGAACTGCGCCATGTTGCGGAACTTCTTATACCGCGCATCCAGCAACGCGGGGATGGGCATTTTTTCCAGTTCGGCCAAGTGCTTTTCGAGAGCATCCCCCAACGTGTTGGCCGCGGCGTCGTAGTCGTGGTGCGCGCCACCCGCTGGCTCAGGAATTACCTCATCGCAGAAACCCATTTCCAGATTGTCTTTCGCCGTAATGCGCAGGGCCTGTGCGGCGATGTCCTTCTTGTTGGAATCGCGCCACATGATCGAGGCGCATCCTTCGGGCGAGATGACAGAATAGATGCTGTTTTCTAGCATCAGCACGCGATCGGCAACGGCAATGGCCAACGCGCCACCGCTACCACCTTCACCGGTTATGGCCGCGATGAAGGGAACTTTGAGTCGCGCCATCTCGCGCAAATTATGGGCGATGGCCTCGGCCTGCCCGCGTTCCTCCGCGCCGAGTCCCGGATAGGCTCCCACGATGTCGATTAATGCGATCACAGGATGTTGCCATTTCTCCGCGAACCGCATCGCGCGTAGTGCCTTGCGATAGCCCTCGGGGTTAGGCTGACCAAAGTTGCGGTAGATGCGCTGCTTGGTGTCGCGACCCTTTTGCGTGCCGAGCACCAAAACTTGCCGTCCATGAAAGGTCGCCATACCACAAACCATGGCGGCATCGTCACCAAAACCGCGGTCTCCATGAATCTCGCTGAAATCGGAAAAGATGCGCTCAATGTAGTCCAGTGGATAAGGACGCATGGGGTGGCGCGCTAGTTCGGTACGCTCCCACGGCGTGAGCTGGCCAGCCATCTGGCGACGCAGCGCGTCAACCCGTCCGTGCATCTCCTGCAGCTGACGGCGCGCTTCTTGATTGTCGCCGGCAGCAGCTTCCAGTTGCTCAATCTGTTTCTCGATGCGTTCGAGTTCGTCTTGCGCTTTCGAAGAAGCTTCCATATTGGTTTCTTGTCGTTTCTTTGACGCGCGGTAAACCGCTTCCACCGCGGAGATCCAGTAATCGACGGCCGGCAGAATTCCCGATTGGAGAAGCGAAAGGTCCCGTTCCCGTGTCCCAGCAATGGGAGGTTGCGTTGGATCCAACGTCATCGTACTTAATCAACAACCCGAACACTGCCGCGACCGCACAGCTCTTCCACACGATGGATGAAGGTCCGGTCTGGCAAAACATTATAGCCTTCCGCCTCCATCACCACGGTAAAGTCGCCTCTGCGTTCCAAGTCGAAAAGCACCCTCGCCGCGCCTTTGCGCTCCAGGCAAATTGTATGCAGTTCGTCAATTATGGTTGGGGAGACGCCCTCAATCGGTATCTTGATTCGCAGGTGATTGGGCAGTTTGGGCTGGGCCTCCTCCAACGGAGTGATATCACCGATCATGAGTTTGGAGTTGGCCCCGTCTTCAACGCGCACTCCGCCTTTGGCAAGCACTGGAACCGCGAGCTTCAGCTTGTCCGCAAGGCGTTTGTACGCGTCGGCAAAACAAAGAACGTCCACCGACCCGTTCATATCTTCCAGCTGCCCTTGCGCGTAGAGATCGCCCTTCTTCGACTTGGCCACGCGGATGTTCTTGAGGATGCCGCCGATCAACACTTCATCCCTGCCTGTGGACGATTTCAATTCCGCAACCTCGGTAGTGGACAGAGCGTTGAACTCGAGCAGCTTTTCGCGGTATTTCTCCAGCGGATGGCCGGTGATGAAGAAGCCGAGGATTTCCTTCTCGTGACCCAGGCGCTGGTGCTCATCCCAGTCTGGGATATTCGGCAACGGCTTTTCGGCTTGCGGCGCGTCGTCCTGCTGGAAAACGCCGAACAATCCGTGTTGGCCAAGGGCCGCGTCCTTCTGCGTCTTCTGGGCATGGTCCATGGCGCTGTCAATAACTGCCATCAACTGCGAGCGACGTCCGAGCCGGTCCATTGCGCCGCTCTTGATCAACGACTCGATCACCCGCTTGTTGAGCAGGTGCAAATCGACCTTTTCGCAGAACTGAAAGATCGACTTAAACTCGCCCCCTTCCTTGCGCGCCGCCACGATGGACTCGATGGCGTTGTGGCCGACGTTCTTCACCGCAGCCAGTCCGAAGCGGATCGCCTCACCGTGCGGGGTGAAGTACGCATCGCTGACATTGACATCGGGCGGCTCGACCGCGATACCCATTTCGCGACATTCGTTGATGTACTTCACGACATCGTCGGTACTGCCCGACACGGAGGTGAGCAGTGCGGCCATGAACTCCACGGGGTACCGAGTTTTCAGGTATGCCGTCTGATACGCCAGCAGTGCATAGGCAGCTGAATGTGATTTGTTGAAGCCGTATCCTGCGAACTGCTCCATCAGATCGAAAAGCTTTTCGATTTTCTTCGGCGGGAAGCCGCGCTCAGTTGCGCCTCGGACAAACCGCTCGCGTTGTTTGGCCATCGCCTCAGGATCTTTTTTGCCCATCGCCCGACGCAGCAGGTCGGCTTCACCGAGTGAATAGCCGGCTAGTCGATTAGCGATCTGCATCACCTGCTCTTGGTAAACGATGACACCGAAGGTTTCCTTCAGAAGCGGTTCCAGCTCGGGCAGGTCGTATTCGACTTTCTTGCGTCCCCATTTGCGCTCGACGAAATCTTCAATCATGCCCCCTTGGATCGGGCCCGGACGATAGAGCGAATTTAACGCCGTCAGGTCTTCAACACACGTCGGCTTGTACCGCCGCAAGACGTCGCGCATCCCATGCGATTCAAACTGGAAGACGCCCGACGTCAACCCGGTATGGAAGACCTTCTCGTAGGTTTCCTTGTCGTCCAGCGCGAGTTTTTGTAGGTCTAGCCGTTCGCCGCGGGTTTGCTCAATCAAGCGCAGCGCGTCGTCGATAATGGTGAGCGTGGTGAGCCCGAGGAAATCCATCTTCAGCAGGCCCAGCTTTTCCACCGCCTTCATGTCGTACGCGGTCACGATTTCGTCGTTCTTGGTGCGATGCAGTGGTACCAGATCGGTGAGCGGTATCGGCGAAATGACGACTCCCGCAGCGTGCACACCTGCGTTGCGCACCAGACCCTCAAGGCGCTTGGCCGTGTCGATCAATTCCTTGGTCTGCGGTTCGTTCTGATAAGCGGCGGCCAGTGGCGGCGAGTCTTTCAACGCCTGGTCGATGGTGATATTCAGAGTGGCGGGAATCATCTTCCCAACGCGATCCACCTCAGCATACGGGATGTCCATAGCGCGGCCGGAATCTTTGATTGCTGCTTTTGCCGCCATGGTTCCGAAAGTAATAATTTGTGCCACTTGATCGCGTCCGTACTTCTGAGTGACGTAGTCGATGACCTCTCCGCGGCGGTTCATGCAGAAGTCAATATCGATGTCGGGTAGGCTGATGCGCTCGGGATTGAGGAAGCGCTCGAACAGCAACTCGTTCTGCAGTGGATCAATGTCCGTGATGCCAAGAGCGTAGGCCACCATCGAACCCGCTGCCGATCCGCGGCCCGGTCCAACCGGAATATTGCGCTCTTTGGCGTAGCGGATGAAATCCCACACGATCAGAAAGTAGCCGGCGAATTGCATCTGCCGGATCATGCCTATCTCTCGCGATAAGCGCTGCTCATAGTCTTCCAGCGAATGCTTCAGCCGTCCGGCGACCTGGAGCTCGCCAAGAATGGTCAGCCGCATGGCAAAGCCCTGGCGGGTGACATGCTCGAAGTAATCTGGCAGAGAGTAGCCAGCCGGCACTTCGAATTTCGGGAACGGATCGTGAACTTTCTCTAGCCGGACATTGCAACGTTCTGCAATCTCCAGCGTCCGCGCCAGAACATGCTCGTATCCAAGGAAAACCTTCGCCATCTCCGCGGCGTTCTTAACGAAAAACTGGTTACCCTGGAACTTCAGCCGGTTGGTATCGTGGATAGACTTCCCCGTCTGAATACAGAGCATCACGTCTTGAGCGTGAGAATCGTCCTCGCAGAGATAGTGGCTGTCGTTGGTCGCGACCAGCGGAATCTCAAGTTCCTTCTCCAGCTTCAGCAGGTTGGACTGAATGCGTGCCTCTTCGGGCAGACCCTGGTCTTGGATTTCGAGATAGAAATTGCCTTTGCCAAAGATGTCGCGGAAGGTCACGGCAGCTTCGCGGGCTGCGTCGTACTTCCCTTCCGTGAGGCGCTCGGCGACTTCGCCTTTGAGACATGCAGACAAACCGATCAGCCCTCGAGAGTGCTCGGCCAGGAATTTCTTGCTTACGCGAGGCTTGTAGTAGAAGCCGTGCAGCGATGCCTCGGAAACGATCTTGACCAGATTGCGATAGCCTTCTTCGTTCTCCGCCAGCACGACGAGATGATTGTAGCTGTCGCCCTCCTTGTCAGCGCGGTGGTCTTCCTTTTTGCAGATGTAAAGCTCGCAGCCTAGGATGGGCTTCACCCCCGCTTCTTTAGCGGCATTCACAAACGCCACAGCACCGAAGATGTTGCCATGGTCGGTCATAGCTACAGCGGGCATGTCGAGTTCTTTAACCCGCTTGACCAGGCGCTCGATGTTGCAAGCACCATCCAACATGGAATAGTCGGTATGAAGATGGAGATGTACGAATTGCGATTGAGACATTCGGAATCTGGGCCTTCGCTGTCAGCTTCTATTTTATGCGTGGCAGGCACTTCCTGTATGCAGGCCACGCTGTGGAAAAGCAGTCATCAATTCAAAACACTTGCGGAGTACACTGGCCGACGGACTGGCGCGTCGTGAACCACTCCTTCCTCCTGACATTGGCGGGCATCCTGGCGGGAGCCATAGCGTCGATCTCCGGCTTTGGGATCGGCAGCATTCTCACTCCGCTGCTGGCCTCGTGGATCGGCACGAAGCTCGCCGTGGCCGTGGTCTCGATACCGCATTTCATTGGAACGGCGCTGCGCTTCATCGTGATTCGCGAACACGTGGACCGGCGCGTCTTGTTGACCTTCGGCGCCGCCAGCGCCATAGGTGGCCTGGTGGGCGCACTCCTTCATATTTGGATGCGCAGCGCGGTCCTTGGTTACGTGCTGGGAATCCTTCTGGTATTCGCGGGATTGATGGGGATCACCGGCCTGGCGGCCCGCATGCGTTTCGGCAAGCGAGTGGCGTGGTTCGCCGGCGCTTTATCGGGAGTGTTTGGCGGGTTGGTTGGCAATCAAGGCGGAATCCGCTCGGCGGCGCTGCTGGGATTCGATCTGCGGCGCGATGCCTTCGTTGCGACCGCTACTGCGATCGCGCTGCTAGTTGATATCTTCCGCATGCCGGTTTACGCCGCACTGCAATTTCATCAAATCATTTCCCAATGGCAGATGGCGGCCGTCGCTGCGGTCGGAGTGATCGTCGGCACGGTCTCAGGCAAGTGGATGTTGAGCCGCATTCCGGAGAATACTTTCCGGCTGATGGTCTCAGGCATCATTCTGGTTTTAGGCGTCTGGATGCTGATTCATCCGAGTGCATAGCAGAAGCAGCACTATGGAATGTTGTCGGGAGGTATGCCTCCGGTCGAAGCGCCGGGCGAAATCAGGCGTCCTCCCGTGATCGTTTGCCCGGGAGGAGTTTGCCGTGGGATCGTCGGGCGCTCCCGGCCCTTCCCATAGGCTCGATACGCGTAGATGACGGCCAGCAGCGGCGCCGCAAGCAGCAATCCCCAAAAGCCAAATATCAGGCTGAGCAAAATCGGAACGATCAACGACGCCCAGATTGGCACCCGCGCTGTGCGCCGCATGATCACCGGCTGCAAGACCAAGCCATCAATCACAATGATGACCCCGTAGAGGATGAGGACGTAGAGAAACTGCTCGAAGCCGCCGGCGAACAACGCAACTAATGCCGGCCCAAAAAATGCCAACACTGGCCCGAAGTGCGGAATGAACTGCAAACCTGCGGCAAGAATCGCCCAGAACGGCGCCCACGGCACGTGCAGATATTCGAGCCCGGCCCACCACAGCGCGCCTACCGCAGCCGAGTTGTAGCACTGCGCAATGAACCACCGGCGCAGCGCGCCTCCGGTGATGTTCAGGTGCCGGGAAAATTGCATCATTCGTTTGATGTTCCCTTTCGCGCCCGCGCCGCAACACCACTCATACCGACGGGTGCTTGCATAGCAAAGTTCATGGTGCAAGCTGCCAAAGGGAGGTAGAATGAGTTATGAGCAATGCTCAGTTCTTTACCGCATTGTGTTTGCCGCTCGTCGTGTTCATCATTGGCCTTTATCACCAGAACACCGGCATTCGCGACCTGCGTAGTGAACTGATTCAGTTCCGCTCGGAAGTGAATGCGCGTTTCCTTTCGATTGACGCTAAGTTTGATACGCTTACTGGTAAGGTAATCGATATCGACAACCGTCTGGTGAGAGTCGAGGAGCGTCTGAAGCTCTAAGCGCGCCGTTGTCCCCGACATCCGTACTATATTTTACTTTCCCGCAAGAGGACTTGCCGCAATGAAATTCGGCGTTATCGTCTTCCCCGGTTCCAATTGCGACCACGATGCCTATTGGGTTATTTCGGAAGTGGCCAAACAGCCGGTGACCTTCCTGTGGCATGACTCCTCCGACCTGCAAGGCTGTGATGCCATCATCGTGCCCGGTGGATTCGCCTATGGGGACTACCTCCGCACCGGCGCTATCGCGAAGTTTTCGCTTGTCATGGAATCCGTGCGCAAGTTCGCTGCTGATGGCGGGCTGGTGCTCGGCATCTGTAATGGATTTCAGATCCTGTGCGAAGCTGGACTGCTGCCGGGCGCGCTCTTGCGCAACGCCGGTTTGAAATACGTTTGCAAACCGGTACATATTCGTGTCGAGAGCACCGATACACCTTACACGCTGCAGTCGAGCAAGGGCGAGGTGCTAGAAATTCCGATCGGCCACATGGAGGGCAACTACTTCTGCGACGAAGCCACTCTGGCTAAGTTGAAAGACCAGGACCGAATCATCTTTCGCTATACGTCTCCCAGCGGCGAAGTCACCGCAGAAGCCAATCCCAATGGATCGCTGGAGAACATTGCGGGCATTTGCAATGAAGGCCGCAATGTGCTGGGAATGATGCCCCACCCCGAGCGCGCCAGCGAGCCGGAGCTCGGCATGACCGACGGGGCGAAGATCTTCCACTCACTGGTGTCGGCGATGGCGGCAAAGTAGAAAAAGTTCTCAGTTTGAGTCTCTTCCTGTGATTTCGAATGCTCAGTCATTTTGACCTCATCTAACAGGGCATGACGAATACAGACTGGATATAATCAATTGCCGCTCTCGCCCTCACGAAGCAGCTGCACGTGAATGCCGAGGGATCTGGAAACATGAGTCAACGATCAAAAGCAATAATGTTGGGATCCGCAACCTCGATATCGGCTTATGCGTTGCCAACATTCGCTTGGGGATTCATCAGCAACGGAAAAATCGGGACCGCATTATTCACAGGAGGATTAGTTCTTTCAAGTCCAGGGTTTTTCGTACTGAGACTCTGCAGAATAGAAATCCCGATCTTACGATTGCTTGTGCCAGTCTTGATCAACGGAGGGCTGTACACACTCGTCTGGTTAGGACTATTGAAATTGATAAATCGAGCGCCGAAGCTGGCAACGCCTCACGGTTGATCTAATATCAATGCACAAAATTGAGGGAGAATTAGGGCTTAAAGCACTGACCTTCCGGCACTTCTGTCGGCACGACTGCAAAGTCGTGCCGTGATACAGGGCCGACTTGTGAAGTGAACGTTACAAATTCTTCTTCGTCCACTGGTCGATGCGCGACAGCGCTTCCTGCAGATTGACAATCGAATTGGCGGTGCTGAACCGCAAATAGCCTTCGCCGTATGAGCCGAACGCAGTTCCCGAAAGCGCCGCCACTCCCACATCGTCGAGCAGCGCATCCGCCAGTTTCTTTGACGGCCAGCCTGTCTGCTTGATATTCGGGAAGGTGTAGAACGCGCCCTTGGGCAACCGACAAGAGAATCCCTTGATCTGGTTGAGGCCGTTGACAAACACGTCGCGGCGGCGATGAAATTCCTGGCGCATCTTCTCCGGTTCGCTCTGATCGCCGCGAACGGCTTCGATGCCCGCCATCTGCGTAAAGGTCGCCGTACAGGACGTGGAATTCGTTGCCAGCCGCGCGAATTGTGCGGCAAGGTCGGCCCGCATCACGCCATAACCCAGACGCCAGCCGGTCATCGAATACGTTTTTGAGAAGCCAGTCAGAATGATGGTGCGGTCTTTGAAGCCATCCACCGAAGCGATGCTATAAGGCTCGCCTTCGAAAAGCAGGCGGCTGTAGATTTCGTCGCTCAGGACCATGATGTCCCGATCGCCGATAGCGGCGGCAATGTCTTCCACATCGCTCTTGGTGATCAGGCCGCCGGTTGGATTCTGCGGCGAGTTCAGAATGATGAGTTTGGTGCGATCGGTGATGAGGGCAGCCAATTCGTTTACATCGAGGCGGAAATCACGCTCCTCGCGCAGTGGAATAGGCACCGCCTTGCCACTGAGGAAGTTAATCATCGACTCGTAAATGGGAAAGCCGGGATTGGGATAGATGACCTCATCACCCTCATCCACCAGCGCCAGCATGGTGAAGAAGATAATCGGCTTGCCGCCGGGAACGATGACGACCTCATCGGCGTTGACCTTGATGCCCCGCGAAGTGGAGACCTCGGCCGCGATGGCCTCGCGCAACTCCGGCAACCCAGCCGCAGGACCGTAATGGGTGTAGCCCTTGCGCAGCGCGTCAACCCCGGCCTCGACAACATTGGCGGGGGTGTCCATGTCGGGTTCGCCGATCTCGAGATGAATGATGTTCTTTCCTTGACGCTCCAAAGCGCGGGCGCGCACCAGAACTTCGAAGGCGGTTTCGGTTCCCAGGCGCGACATTCGCTGGGCCAGGCGCAGTTCGGTCTGAGTAGTAGTCATAGGCAAACTGCCTATTATACCCTTCCAGGTAAGACTGGCATCAGCGGAAGCCGTTGCTCTTGCTTGCGGTTGCTGTCTTATCGCCCTGGATGCAACCCGGACCGCGCAGAGAACAGAATAACCAGGCTCGCTCCGATCAAGATCAACATGATGCGATGGTAGAGATCGTTGCTGGCGGTGCGCGGACCAGCACCCGCTGCCAGCGCGATAATCCCGAGCAACACCCCCGCCAAGGCAACAAGGTTAGTGATCAGCGCCGTGCGCCACAGGTTCATCGTATGTCCAAGAACCGCCAACGCACCTGACAGCAGCGCGATCGCGCATATCGTTTCCACAATTGCGGCGGGAATGATGCGCGGCTCGTGAAAGGGCCCGATAGCGACGCCGGCATGCTGCACAGCGCCAAACAAAAACAGGGCGGCGTTTGCGACCATAATCAATCCGAGCACAGTCTTCATGCTGCCACCTCCACCGG
The DNA here is from genome assembly GCA_963720135.1 of uncultured Acidobacteriaceae bacterium. Taxonomy (GTDB): domain Bacteria; phylum Acidobacteriota; class Terriglobia; order Terriglobales; family Acidobacteriaceae; genus Bog-257. The sequence goes on along the minus strand of CAVREJ010000012.1, from coordinate 99,238 downwards.
GCGCGACGCGCGGACAATCCCTCCGGGCAGCTTGAATCCAGCAACGATCAACCAGATGAAGCTAGGAAACCTTACCAATGGAATGAGGAACAGCGCGCCTGGCAAGACAATATTGAGCCAGCTTAGCTCGCCGCAAACTGCCAGCGCGAGCCCAAATACCACAAGCCACTTGGGCAACAGCTTCATGAATGCGGCGGGGACGCACACCCCGGCCAACAGCAGCCCCATCGGCATCGAGAAGCCCGGACCACCAAATGCGTACGAGAGGTAATACAACGCGCGCACGAGCGTGGCATCCTGGGCAATGCCCGGACGGACCAGTACCCAAAGAATCGATCCGGCAGCAATCCCATCCACTACCGTCAGAAAGCCGCCGAAGAGCGCGATATAAGGCCCGGCTGCCCGCACCCCCAGAAAATGCAATCGACTGACTGCCGTTGCCGCGAAAATGCCGAGCGCCATCATCGCCCCGGCCTGCAAGAACGCACACGTTAGCACCGCCGAAGCGTGGGTTTGGAAGTAAGCCACGATGACGTCCCCGGACTCCCACGGTCCGGGAAAGTGAATCTTATCGGCGAAAATCGTGACCGGATATAGGCCGGCGTTGAAGAGGAGCGTATAGACGATCGCGACGGCTCCCAAGTGCGGACCCGCGTGGCGCACCGTCGTCGTAGCAGGGGTTGAAGTACCTTGTTGGTCGAATGGGGTCATAAATGCCTCCCGGGAATTTAGTTCACTTACATAATGATTAATATCATAAATCATTTACAAATGCTACTATTCTGTCATGGCCTCAAATAAGCAAGTTTGTGCCACTCCCGACCGGCGGCCGACCGGTGCCGCGTTCCTGCTAGCTCAGCTGGGCGCACACGCGGCCCGGCGCTTTGGCGAACGGGTTGCCGCCATCGGATTGACCGCTCCTGACGCCGGCATGCTCCGCAAGATTGCGGCCGATCCGGGCATTAGCCAGCAGGCACTAGCCGAGCACTTGGGTGTCATGCCTAGTCGCATGGTCGCCCTCATTGATGAACTGGAGAGCAAAGGAATTGTGAAGCGCAAGCGGAGCACCGAAGATCGCCGCAACTACGCGCTGGCACTTACTGAGCGAGGCCGCCAGGTGCTGAGCCAGCTTTCCCGCGTTGCCGCCGAGCACGAGGATGCTGTCTGCATCGCGTTAAGCGAAGAGGAGCGGCTGCAATTGAGAGACTTGTGCCGTCGTATTGCCGAGCAGCAGGGGCTCAAGCCGGGCGTTCACCCGGGATACCGGCAGTTGGGGAGCAAGAAGCAACAGAAGACAGTACACAGATAGACCTGAGGAACGAGTTACTGAGCGTACTCGATCTGGAATTCGATCTTCGCCGTCTTTTCCAACATTGCCGACACTGAACAATACTTTTCCTTGGATAGGCGCACGGCATCTTCCATAGCCTTGTGAGTGACGTTGCCAGCGACGCGATAAATCAACCGAATGCTGGTGAAGACTTTGGGGAAGGTTTCAGCACGCTCGGCGGTAGCGCGTACCTCCAAGCTAGTGAAGGGCTCGCGCTTTTTGCGCAAAATGCCGGCAACATCGCTGGCCGTGCAGCCGCACAAGGCGATCAAGACCAACTCGATGGGACTATTCGCCGTTTTTTCGGCGCCCGCATCCACTATCAGCGCGTGACCGCTGCTCGCCTGGCCGAGGAAGCGGTCGTTGTCTGTCCAGATTGTCTTGGCCTCGATCATGAGTCTCGCTGTTCGCCTTTCGCTGTTCGCTGTTAGCCTTTCGCTATTCGCATTTCCCCTCAATCGTCAGCTTTAGCAACTCTTCAGTCACGTCACCTAAAAGCTAAAGGCTAATAGCTAAAGGCTAGGAGTGAACAGCGAAAACCGCCTCTTCATTTGTCCTTCGGTGGGGTGCCGCTGTTGTCCGTGTGATTCTCATAGATCGAATACTGTCCTTGCGGCCGCTTCAGCCGGATGGTCAACTCCTGTTGGGGCTGGTTAATGGCGTAGTCCTGCCCGAAGGTTTGGAAACCGGGCGCGATAACCTGCACGCGTAGCATTCCATAAGGGATGCCATCGCTCTCGGTCCTGCCGTCCGAGTCTGTCTTAAGCTCGAATCCGCCCCGCGACTGCTTACCGTGCTGGGCTACGGGATGCAGGACGACAGCGGCATTGCGCACCGGCTTGCCGTTGTCGTCCTTAAAGACAACAAACTTGATCGACGACACTTGCCCGGAGTCGTTTTTCTTGTCGCTCCCCAGGAGCAACATCGGACTGAGCAGCATGCAAACCATTAGCACAAACAAACGCTGCACTTTCATGACGGTCATTTTAGCCGTTTTGCCGCTGTTTTAGTTGGGCAACGTCCAAATACTGATATTGGATTGGTTGTCGTCTACCGCTGCGAAGCGGGAGCTCACTGCGGAAGTCGACACCTTCAGGCCGAACGATCCACCTTGCAACTATTACCCACCAAAAGAAAATTGACGGTCAATGGGGATGTTGACAAGGTCTGTGACAAATACGCCCGAATTGTTGAGTTATCTGCAAAGAATCGATTTCGCGCGGCGCGATTAACGGTCGGCGCGGAAATACGCCGCAGAACGATTTGTGAGATGAGCTCCAACACCCGATCCCTTTTGATTGTCAGCTTCCCTCAAGTCTGCGACACTAGCCGGTTCGCTGGCGAACGCTCATGGTGCGCGAGTTCTCGGCGGGAGGTGTCGTGCTGCGAAAGATGCGAGGCCGCTGGTTTCTGGCGGTCATTGAGCCTCACATGACGCGGCCCAACAAGTCACCCAGGCGTTCGCAGCGTCCCTCTAAAACGCCGGCCACGCTGGTTGCCCTGCCCAAGGGCGCCATCGACAAGGGCGAGAAGCCCGATCAGACCGCGCTTCGCGAGGTCAGCGAAGAAACCGGTGTCCAGGCAAGTCTGGTAGCTAAGCTGGCCGACATCAAGTACTACTATGTGCGCAACTGGGGCGACCACGCCAGGGTCTTCAAGATCGTCAGCTTCTACCTGCTGCTCTACCACTCTGGACGGCTGGGAAACATTGCGCCCGAGATGCGAATCGAAGTCCAGAACGCCTATTGGCTTCCGCTGGAGGATGCTCCCAGTATCTTGAGCTACTCCGGCGAGCGCGAAGTCATCGCGCGTACCCTGCAATATCTGAAAGACCATCCGGAACTGGGAGACCATGCCACAGACACCACACATTGAACGCCACTTCACCGCGGGCGAAGTTGTCCGCGACGTTGTTATCGGCATGTCCGACGGGCTCACGGTTCCCTTCGCACTGGCCGCGGGTCTGTCCGGCGCGATTGATAACAGCCACATCGTGGTCGTCGCCGGACTGGCCGAGATCGCCGCCGGCTCCATCGCCATGGGACTGGGTGGCTATCTGGCCGCCAAGAGCGATGCCGAGCACTACGAAAGCGAACGCCTACGCGAAACTCGCGAGGTGCAGGAAATCCCCGACGAAGAAGCGCGCGAGGTGCAGAACGTCTTCGCCGATTACGGTCTGTCGCACGACGAAAGCGTTCCAGTGGTACAGGCGCTGACCCGAAAACCGAAGGAGTGGGTGGACTTCATGATGCGCTTCGAGTTGGGCCTGGAAGAGCCCGAGCCTAAGCGGGCCCTGCAGAGCGCGTTGACCATCGCCGCTTCGTACGTTTGCGGAGGCATCATCCCGCTGGCGCCCTACATGGCGTTGCATAGCGCACGCATGGCGCTGGTCTGGTCCGTGGTGGTCACTTTAATCGCGCTGGGAGTTTTCGGCTACATCAAGGGACGCTTCACGGGTTCGCGGCCCGGCCGCTCAGCCACGCAAACCATTGTGATTGGAGGGCTTGCGGCTGGAGCGGCGTTCCTGCTTGCAAAGCTGATTTCGTAACCCATTATGGGAAAATAATTTATGCAGATTTCTCTTGACTGAATGAGGATTCATTCACTACGATCAAGTCAACTTAATAGGCGCGCGCCGTTGCCATCCTCACCCCACATCTTACGGCGCGCGCTGCTTGTATTTTGGGCCGTCATATGTGTTTTGCCGTTTTGCACTTGAGGAGAGCCGTGCCGACGATTCCGTTGCTTTCTTCGTATCATTCGAACCAGCCCACTTCATACACAATTCAGCAGCCGTTCTCCATTAATCACAATCGAAGTTCGTAGGCCGTTGATCGTGTCTGAATGAGACGCGGCTTTGCTCGCGCAAGCTTTCAGGCAAATAATGGCTTAACGCTGGAGTCATCATCATCCCATGACGAAACGAATTGAGAAGGTCGCTGTTCTAGGTGCCGGCACGATGGGCGCTCGCATCTCCGCGCACTTGGCGAACGCCGGTGTGCCCTCCTATCTGCTGGATATTGTGCCGCCCGATGCCGACGGTCCCGCGCGCAACCGTATTGCAGCCACCGGACTTGAGGCGGCGACAGAATCGAAACCCGCTGCGTTCTTTGACCCTTCGCTGGCTAAGCTGGTTACCGTCGGCAACTTCGAAGACGATCTCAACAAACTGTCGGAGGTGAACTGGATCATTGAGGCTGTGGTTGAGGACCTCGAGCTCAAGCGCAGCTTGCTACGCAAGGTGGAGGCAGTTCGCAAACCCGGGACCATCATCACCACCAATACCAGCGGGCTGCCGGTAGCGAAAATCGTCGAAGGCTTCCCTGACGAGTTCCGTCGCCACTGGTTTGGAACGCACTTCTTCAATCCGCCACGTTACATGAGGCTGCTGGAACTCATCCCCACTCCCGACGCCGATCCCGCTGCGATGGATGTCATCGCGCACTTCTGCGATCTGCATCTCGGTAAAGACGTGGTCCACGCCAAAGACACGCCGAATTTCATCGCCAATCGCATTGGCACGTTTTCCGCGCTCAATGTCATGCGCCTGATGCAGGAGATGGACCTCAGCATTGAGGAAGTGGATGCCCTGACCGGACAGGCCGTCGGTTGGCCGAAGATGGCGACCTTCCGCCTTACGGACATGGTAGGGCTAGACGTGCTCGGCCATGTGGTACGCAACGCAAGTGCGAATATTCACGACGAGCGCAACGATCTAAAGCTGCCTAACTTTTTCCAAGTGATGTTGGAACGGAAGTGGCTCGGCGACAAAACCAAGGGTGGCTTCTACAAGAAGCAAAAAAGCGCCGAGGGCGAACAGCGGCGGGCGCTCGACTGGAAGACGCTGGAATATCGTCCGCAGCAGAGGCCCAAGTTTGCTTCGCTCGAAATGGCCAAAACCGTGGATAGTCTGCCCGAGCGGTTGAACATGCTGCTGGCGCCGTCGAAGGACAAAGCCGGCATCTTTCTCTGGTCGGCATTGTCGGAGTTGTGGACCTACGCCGCCAATCGCATTGGCGAAATCGCCGACTCGGTGGTCGAGATCGATCGCGCCATGAAGATGGGCTTCAACTGGGAGATGGGGCCGTTCGAGCTTTGGGATGCCGCCGGCGTCGCCAAGACCGTAAAGCGGATGAAGGTGGAAGACAGACCGGTTTCGCCCAACGTCGAGAAGTTGCTCACCTCAGGCCACGAAAGCTGGTACGCCGACGATCCCAAGGCCGCCAGCGCGCGCGTTTACTTCGACCTGCGTAGCGGCAACTATCGTCCGGAAGAGGTGCCACCCGGAGTCTGGTCGGTCACGGTTGCGAAGAAATCAAACTTCGTGGTGAAGAAGAATGCTGGCGCATCGTTGGTCGATCTGGGGGATGGTGTCGGCTGCATCGAGTTCCACTCCAAGATGAACGCGCTGGGCGGCGACATCGTGCAGATGATCACGCAGACGCTGAAGCCGGGCGGCGCGGGCGACAATTTCGACGCTTTCGTCATCACGAACGACGCTGCCAACTTCTCCGTCGGCGCCAACATCATGATGTTGCTGATGGCGGTGCAAGAAGAAGAGTGGGACGACGTTGACCTTGCCGTCCGCCAATTCCAGAACATGACCCAGGCCATCAAGTTTTCGTCGAAACCGGTAGTGGTTGCGCCGTTCGGGATGACGCTCGGTGGAGGCTGCGAGGTGACGTTGCATGCCGCGGCTCGTCAACCTCATGCTGAGCTTTACTGCGGCCTCGTCGAGGTCGGCGTAGGCTTGCTGCCTGGTGGTGGAGGGTGCAAGGAGATGACGCTTCGCGCTCTCGATAAGGCCCATCACATTCGTCCTCACGGCCGCGGCGAGAGCGTCGAACTGATGGAAGCCATGAAGCAGGCGTTCGAGACGGTCGCGATGGCAAAAGTGTCGATGTCGGCATTCGAGGCGCGGAATCTCGGATTCCTTTCCACCGGCGACGACATCACTATGAACCGGGAACGTGTGCTCACCGATGCCAAGGAGCGCGCGCTGGAGTTGGCGCGTGAAGGTTATCGCGCATCCATGCCTCGGACGGATATCCCCGCACCAGGCGAGAGCATCCTGGCGACGCTGAAGCTGGGCGTACACATCATGCATGAGGGGCAATTCATTACCGATCACGAGGTCAAGATCGGCAACAAGGTCGCCGAGGTGCTCTGCGGCGGCGCGGTGAATCCGGGTACCCCGGTGAGTGAGCAATATCTGCTCGACCTGGAGCGCGAGGCGTTCAAGTCGCTGTGCGGCGAGAAGAAGACGCAGGGGCGCATTCAGTACACGCTGAAGACAGGTAAGACGCTGAGAAACTGAGAAACAGCTGTCAGTTGTCGGTCACAGCAGTTCGATCTCGGCCCTGTTTAGAAGGATTTCGCTGACGGCTGAGAGCCGGCAGCCGATGGCTAAAAGCCAAGAGCTAGTTGCTAATTGCTAGGAGCTTTTCATGCGTGAAGTTGTAATTGTCAGTGCCGTGCGCACACCGGTGGGCAAGGCTTACAAAGGAACGTTGCGGGCAACGCGTCCCGATGATCTGGCCGCCGTGGCTATCAAAGGCGCGCTCGAGCGCGTGCCACAAGTCGATCCCAAAGAGATCGAAGATGTCATTCTCGGTTGTGCCATGCCTGAGGCTGAGCAAGGCATGAACGTCGCGCGCATTGCATCGCTGCGCGCCGGCTTGCCGGTCGAAGTTTCGGCGATGACCATCAACCGCTTCTGCTCTTCCGGCTTGCAAGCGATTGCGATGGCTGCCGAGCGCATCATGGCTGGCGGGGCGGAGACCATCGTCGCCGGGGGCGTCGAGTCCATGACCATGATCCCCATGGGAGGCCACAAAGTTTCGGCCAACCCATGGCTGGTGTCGAATTATCCCGACTCCTATCTCTCCATGGGGCTCACCGCCGAGCGCCTGGCGCAGCGCTACCACATCATGCGCGAGCAGTCGGACCAGTTCTCCGTCGATAGCCACCGCAAGGCTATCGCGGCGATCCAGGCGGGCAAGTTCGACGACGAGATCGTTCCCGTGCCGGTCAGTTTCACCACCCCGAACGGCAACAAGCCGAAGCGCACCGACATTGTATTCAAGATGGACGAAGGCCCGCGCGCCGACACTTCTCTGGAAGCGCTGCTCGCTCTTAAGCCGGCCTTCCATGCGAAGGGCACGGTCACGGCGGGAAACTCGTCGCAGATGTCCGACGGCGCAGCCGTTGCGATCGTCATGTCCGCCGAACGTGCCAAGGCGCTCGGATTGAAACCGCTGGCGCGCTACCTAGCCTTCGCCACCGCGGGGTACCTGCCGGAAGAAATGGGCGTCGGCCCGGTGTTTGCGATTCCGAAAGCGCTGAAGATGGCTGGCCTGAAGCTGAGTGACATTGACGTGATCGAATTAAACGAGGCGTTTGCGGCGCAGTCGTTGGCTGTGATCCAGGAAGGCAAGCTGGATCCGGCACGGATCAACGTAAACGGCGGAGCAATCGCGCTGGGGCATCCACTGGGATGCACTGGCGCCAAGCTGACCGCTACCATCCTCCGCGAGCTCAAACGTCGCAATGGACGGTATGGCATGGTGACTATGTGCGTCGGCGGCGGCATGGGCGCGGCGGGCATCTTTGAAAATTTGCAATAAAACCGGCTCTTAGCTCTTAGCCTTTAGCTTTTAGCAAGAGAACCGAGCCCAGTAATACGTGGTTTTGAACGAATGCTCGGATCCTTCGCTTGCTAAAGGCAAAGAGCTAAAAGCGAAGAGCCAAGAGCGAAAAGCGATTAAGCGAATAGCGAGGAAATCATGGCAACGACAACGACCGCAGTTCCCAAGACCAAAACCACGGGCGGAAGCTTTCTGCTCGAAGATCACAACCTGGAAAATGTCTTCACTCCGGAAGACTTTAACGAGGATCAGCAGATGGTCGCCAAACTCGCGGAAGAGTTTGCCACCAACGAAATCCTGCCCAACGCCGAGAAAATGGAGCACAAGGACTGGTCGGTCTCGCGTCAACTACTCCAGAAGGCCGCTGAGATGGGCCTGACCAATGCCGACGTTCCGGCCGAGTACGGCGGGTCGGAGATGGACAAGACCTCGTCCGCAATCATCGCCGATTACATGGCCAAGTACGGCAGCTTCATGGTGAGCATGGGTGCGCACAGCGGCATCGGCACCCTACCTATCGTTTTCTTCGGCACTGAAGCTCAGAAGAAGCAATACCTGCCGCGCTTGGCGACCGGCGAAATCATTGGCGCGTATGCGCTATCGGAAAGCACCAGTGGCTCGGACGCAATGAACAGCCGCACCCGCGCTGTGCTGTCGCCCGACGGCAAGCACTACCTGCTGACCGGCGAAAAGATGTGGATCACCAACGCCCACTTCGCCGACCTGTTCACCATTTTTGCCAAGATCGACGGCGAGAAGTTTACGGCGTTCCTGGTAGAGAAAGATTTCTCTGGCTTTTCTGTCGGCAATGAAGAAAAGAAGATGGGCATCCGCGGATCGTCCACTGCCCCGCTCATCCTGAACGAGTGCAAGGTGCCGATAGAGAACGTGCTCGGCGAGATCGGCAAAGGGCACATCATCGCCTTCAACATTCTGAATGTTGGCCGCTTCAAGCTCGGCGCAAGCTGCGTCGGCGGCGCGCGCACGTCGTTGCAGCACGCTATCGCTTACTCCAAAGAGCGCAAGGCTTTCGGCAAGAGCATCGCAGAGTTCGGACTGATTCGCGAGAAGCTGGCGCAGATGGCGGCATGGCTGTACGCGTGCGAATCAATGGTGTATCGCACCGTCGGCATGATGGACACCGCGCTCTCTGCGATCGAGCACAGTCCCGAGACCGTGCGCAAGGCGATTGAAGAATATGCCGTCGAATGCTCCATCATCAAGGTTTCGGCGTCGGAGATGCTCGACTTTGTGGTGGACGAGACGGTGCAGATTTACGGCGGTTACGGCTTTGTCGAGGAGTATCCGGCAGAGCGTGCCTATCGCGACTCGCGCGTCAACCGCATCTTCGAAGGCACCAACGAGATCAACCGGCTCATCATCACCGGATGGCTGCTGAAGCGGGCCATGAGCGGACAGCTCGCGCTGCTGCCGGCCATCAAGAAGACGATGGACGAAGTGATGGCTGGGTCCATCCACGCGACGAACTGGAAGGCACGCTCGCTGCCGAGCGCAAGCTGGTGGAGAACGGCAAAAAGCTGGCCATGCTGGTGGCGGGCGCGGCTTCGCAGAAGTACATGCAGAAGCTGGCCGATCATCAGGAAATTATGGGCGCCATCGCCGACATGGTGATCGAAACGTTTGCCATGGATTCCAGCTTGCTGCGCGCGCGCAAGTACGTCGAGGCCAACGGCGAAGCCAAAGGCGCGCTGGTCGTCGCCATGACCCAGGTCTATCTGGAGGGCGCATTTGCGAAGCTGGAAGCCGCGGCCAAGAAAGTGATTGCTGCCGTGGCGGAAGGCGATATGCTGCGCACCCAGATGGCAATTGTCCGCCGCTTGGCGAAGCACGATCCGGTCAACGTGATCGCACTGCAGGAGAATATCGCCAGCCGTGTGCTGGAGACTGGAAAGTACGTGACCGCATAGAGCCTGAACCGCAGGTGCACAGAACGGCTTTACATACTGGGGGGAGTGCGCAGCCTCCGCCCTGGTTTTGTGCCGTCGGAAGGCAATTCTTTTCGCGAGCTGCATAACTGCAACTCACGACAGTCCTCGGCTGGTGATTTCTTGCGCGGGCGAGCCGCCCGTCATGCCCTGCGCCAGTACCAGATCGCGAACCTCGGCGCGAAGTTTTGGTATGTGCCTGCCAAACCAGATCGCCGCGGCGATGGAGGCCAGTCCTCCTGTCGCGACCGTCCAAGGAGCGCCGAGATGGGCGGCCACCGTTCCGGCAAAAAGCGCTCCCAGCGGCGCCATGCCCATGAACATCATGGAGTAGACGGACATGACCCTGCCGCGAAGCCGATCGGGCACCATGGCCTGAATCAGCGTGTTGGAAGAAGCCATCTGCACCATCATGGAGAAGCCCACCGGTACAAGCAGCACGGTGGACAGCCAAAACATCTTGGAGAACGAGAACAGAATCAGGCTGAGCCCAAATCCTCCCGCGGAAAGAGCAATCAATTTCCCCAGTCCCTTCACGCCTACGCGCGCCGCCAAGCTGGCCGCGCCGAGCAACGCTCCGACACCGGTAGCTCCCATCAGAATACCCAGCCCCCGCGCGCCTCCATGCAAGATCGTGTCGGCAAAGACCGGCATCAGCACGGCATACGGCATTCCAACAAAGCTAACGACTCCCAGCAGCAACAGGATGGCGCGGACGGGACCGGTATTGCGTACGAATGCAAATCCCTCCAGGATGTTTTCAAGCGGCGATCCTTCATTGGCAAGATTGGCAGGATGCGCGATGCGCATGAGCAGCAAGCCAACGATCACCGCGATATAGCTCACCGCATTGGCGAAGAAGCACCAGCCTTCACCGATGGACGCGACCAATATGCCGGCAATGGCGGGACCGATGATCCGCGCGCCATTGAACATGGAGGAGTTCAGGGCAATCGCATTCAGCAGGTCTTCCCTGCCGACCATGTCAATCAGAAATGCCTGGCGCGCGGGAATGTCAAAGGCATTCACCACGCCCAAGCCTGCGGCGAGCACGATAATTTGCCAGACTTGAATACGTCCCGACAGCGTGAGAAAGGCGAGTACCGCCGCCAAAACCATGGACGCGCATTGCGTGCCGATGACTACGCGCCGGCGGTTCTGACGGTCGGCGACAATGCCGCCGATCGGCGCCATGATGAAGACCGGAATCTGGCTGGCGAAGCCGACCGTTCCCAGCAACAACGCTGAGCCGGTCATGCGGTAGACGAGCCACGACTGGGCAACCGTCTGCATCCAGGTGCCGATCAGTGAGATGGCCTGTCCGGCGAAGAATAGCTGAAAGTTGCGATGGCGGAGGGCCCGCACCGCCAGCCCCAGCCGGGATTGCCGGGATGCCGGCCGCGCAAACTCCTGCTTCTCCTGTTCCACGGTTGAGCGCAAAAGCTCACGTTCGGATTCCCAGAAATCCTTGGCCATAAATGGGGCTGGTGCGGTCCTCAATTGTTGCGATAAATCAGAATACTTCAACTCGCGTTAACCTGGTTGCAATGTGATGAATGTAAGGTGACTAAGCAGGAAAAGATTTTTCTAGAGTCAAAATTTGGTGAGCGAATCGGTTGCAATACGGCATGGTGGCATCTATCTTCCTAACTTTGTGAATCGCACATTACAAGCGCGACTAGAACATGCCAATGCGAAACTTGCGCTTCACACGCTGATCGGCCTGAAATTGCATGCCAACCTTCGCTGCGGTTGATATCGGTTCTAACTCGGTCCGGCTCAAGATAGCCAAGGCCGTCCGCGGTCGTCTGGAGACGCTCCACGACGATCGCGAGGTCACACGTCTCGGCGAAAGCGTCTTTGCCAACGGCACACTCGACCCGCAGGCCATGTCGCAGACCTTGCAAGTGCTGCGGCGTTTTCACCGGGCTGTGCAGACTTACGCCGCAGACCGTGTGCGCGTAGTCGCGACCAGCGCTTTGCGCGACGCGCGCAACAGCCGCGCCTTTCTGGATTGGGTGCGCAGCGCCACCGGCTGGAAAACCGAAATCATCTCTGGATTGGAAGAAGGCCGCCTGATTCATCTCGGCGTGCTTTCCAGCGCCCACATTGCCGGCAGGCGGGCGCTGCTCATTGACTTGGGCGGTGGCAGTTGCGAGTTGACCATCTCCATATCGGGCCACATCGACGACATGGTCAGCCTTCCCATTGGGGCGGTGCGCCTCACCCAAACCTTTCTTCATCATGATCCGCCCAAGAAAAAAGAGCTGCAGCAGATGCGCGGTTTCATCCAACGTGAGGTCTCGCGGATTCAAAAGCGGATCGCCGGCGCAAAATTACAGATCACCATCGCCACCTCCGGCACGCCGGCCGCACTCTCGGGTCTGTATGCCGCCAAAATCCGCGGCTACAACGAAACCAAGCCGCAGACTGTTCCTAAATCCGCGGTCGCCACCTTATTGAATACCTTGAGCCGGCGTAACCTGGGGCAACGGCAGGCGCTACCCGGCATCGGACCGCGGCGCGCTGAAATCATCATTGCCGGCACGATGGTGTTCGCGGAACTTATGCAACTGTGCAATCTGCGTAGCTTTCGTTATCTCCCGCTCGGCCTTCGCGACGGATTGCTGGCGCAGATGATGGCCGATTACAACGGCAGCGCCGCTATGCGCGAACGAGTGGAATCGGAGCGCCACGACGCTTTACTGTCCGCGGCCAGACACTATGGCGCCGACCTGCCCTTCGCCCAGCGCATTCGCGATCTCGCAATGCAGTTGTTCCGCCGATTGCAGGCGGTACACCAGTTGCCGCCGCAGTACGCCGACTGGCTGGAGGCGGCGGCGATGCTGCACGAAGTGGGCGCCTATATCAATCGTTCCGGCAGGCGCCGGCACACCTATTACGTCATCGCCCACTCGGAAATCTTCGGATACACCCCTTTGCAGCGGCGCATCATCGCGGCCATTACGCGCTATGTCGGCAAGTCACGTCCCACGCCGAGCGATCGTGTCATGGGTCTTCTACCTGGCGTTGACCAGATTCATGTTGCGAAAGCTGTGGCTTTACTGCGCCTGGCGCGCGCGCTAGACCAAGGTCGCCGGGGCGCGGTGCGTGAGCTAAGAGTCCGGGTTCACCAGGACGGTCGGGTGCGGCTGATGCTGACACCAAGTCCGTCAGAAGGGATTGAACTGGAATTGTGGGCCGTGGAGCAGGAAAAGGACTACTTCCGGACGGTCTTCGGCCGCGAGTTGCTGGCCGAAGCCTGCTGAATCGAACGCACCACTCTAGGCGGCATGCACCACCTCAGTACCGCCGGCTTGCGCCCATCCTTTTCGACTTTGGCCACTGTGCCCTTCTTCAGTTCGATGACATTCAGAGGACTACCATTGGAGAGCAGCCTATTCAGAAACTCCGTCATGCTGGGATTGTGGCCGACCACCATAATCGCGTCTCTTCGGCCGTGGCGGCGAAGCAGGTCCTGGAACTTTTCAAAGCTGGCTTCGGGCCGCAGGGCGGCGTCGGTGATCACTTTGTCCTCATGTCCCATTTCATTGGCCACGACCGCCGCGGTCTGGGTCGCGCGCCGCAACGGGCTGGAGATGATTACGTCAGGGTTCACATCGAGCGCCGCCAAGGCACGTCCCACATCGTGGGACTGCTCGATTCCCAGCTTGTCGAGGGGCCGTTTTTCGTCTTTGGCTGGGTTGAGCTTTGGTTCCCCGGCGTTGGCGTGCCGCAAGAAATAAATATCCATAAAGACTATTTTGCCCTAACCGGCCGCCGAGTGCCACGGCGGCGATGCGAGGGCAACGCGGGAATGGCATCAAGCGTGACTTTTCCCTCGGACAGCGCGATTAGAAATTCCTGAACGCTAAAGCGGACTCTACGCTTCCCCGAACGGGATATCGCGTCAGCAGGCACGTAGGAGCCGTCCGATTGCAGCAGACGTGCTTGGGTGTTGTCAGCCAGGTAGGCCTCCAATATCTCGCTGCGGATGCGGTGCTTCAACATTGGGTCTTTGATGGGAAAAACGGTTTCCACTCGTTCGTACAGATTTCGCGGCATCCAATCGGCGCTGCCCAGATAGATTTCCTCTTCGCCGCCGTTGGCAAAATAGAGTACCCGGGAGTGTTCGAGAAACCGGCCCACGATGCTGCGCACGCGTATGTGATCGCTGACACCGCGCACTCCTGGCCTTAGTCCGCATATCCCACGTACGAGCAGATCGATTTGTACCCCAGCCTGCGACGCGCGATACAGTTCGCGAACGATGTTGAGGTCGAGCAGCGAATTCATCTTGGCGATGATGCGGGCGGGACGTCCGTATCGTGCGTGATCAGCCTCGCGTGCGATGAGATTGATGGAACGCTCCGCCAAATTAATCGGCGCTACCAGCAGCGGGTCATAATTCGGCCGCTCGGCATAGGCCGTCAGAAAGTTAAACACGCCGTGTACGGCGGATGTGATTTCCGGGTCCGCCGTCAACAGGCTCATGTCGGTGTAGTACGTCGCCGTGATCGAGTTGTAATTCCCCGTTCCCAGATGGGCGTAGAGCCTGGTCTCATTGTCCGCGTCCTTGCGTACCATCAGCGCCAGCTTGCAATGGGTCTTGAGGCCGACCAATCCGTGGAACACCTGCACGCCGGCATCTTCCAGCGAGCGTGCCCAGCGGATGTTGCTGGCTTCGTCGAAACGCGCTTTTACCTCGACGACCACCGTGACTTCCTTCTTGGCGGAGGCTTCAATCAAGGCGCGCACGATAGGCGAATCTTCGCTGGTGCGGTAGAGAGTCTGCTTGATGGAAAGCACGTCGGGATCGTCTGCGGCGGTGCGAAGGAATCCCACTACGGAGTTGTAGGAATCGTAAGGATGGTGCAACAGGATGTCGCGATGGCGGATTTCTTCAAAGATGTCGCGCGACTTGCGGTTCAACTGCAGCTCGCGCGCCACGAAAGGCTTGAACTTTAAATCGGGCCGTGGCGTCTCCTCGTAAAAGTGAAAGAGTCGCGACAGGTTAACCGGCCCTTCCGTGCGATAAACCTGCCAGTCTTCCATTTCGAAGTAGCCGCGCAGGCGGTCTACCATTTCAGGATTGGCGTCGGCCTCGATTTCCAAACGCACGGCATCGCCCTTGCGACGATTGTGCAATTCGGTGCGGACCGATTCCAGCAGGTTGCGCGACTCTTCCTCCTGGAGGTAGAGATTGCTGTTGCGCGTGACCCGAAACGCCGCCTCGGAGATTATCTCGTAGCCGCGGTACATCTCCATAGTGTGCGAAGCCACCAGGTCGGCCAGAAAAATGTAGTCCTCGCTGCCGTTCCGCGGCGGCAACTTGATCAGACGCGGCAACACGCGCGGGACGGTCACCACTCCCATGTAATTGGTGGAAGCACGTCGCCGGCGCCGCAACAACAGCGCCTGACACAATGCTTTGTTGATGACGCGCGGAAATGGGTGCGCTGGATCGACGGTCACCGGAGTCAGTAGCGGATCAAGCTCACGCTCGCAGTAGCCGGCCACAAACGAGCGCTGCTCCGCCGTCAGCTCTTTCATGCCTACGACTCGGATGCCTTCCTCAGCCAAGGCGGGCCGCAGAGCATGGTTCCAGCAGCGATACTGATCGCGCATGAATTCGTGGGTGAGACGCGCGACCAGTTGTGCTTCTTCTTGCGGAGTAAGCCCGTCCGGACCCGGATCGGTCTGGCCATCCTCAATGCGCTGCATCAGGCCACCCACTCGAATCTCGAAGAACTCGTCGAGGTTGCGGGCGGTAATGGCCAGAAATTTGACGCGTTCCAGCAGAGGGTTGCGCGGGTTTTCGGCCTCCTCGAGCACGCGGCGATTGAAGGCCAGCCACGAGGCTTCTCGATTCAGCACTAAGGATGGATCATCCAGCGAACGGCGAATCATACGATTTTCTTGCGGAGAGCACCTGCCAAAGACGACAGGTTTCATATGTTACACCAAGGTTAATGCTTTCATAATCGGAAACGGGTGGCCGGATTCTGTGACGCGGCACGGATTACATTATGGTCGGTTGAGGTCTACAATGAGCGCCGTCGAAAGCTTTTGCGCTCAAGACTATGCATCCAGTCAAGGAGCCCGCATGAGTACCACCCAGCCTGGAATCACAGCCCGTGCCAACCAGCCGTTTTGGATTTCCGATCTCACGCGGCCAGAACGCAGCACTTTGGTTGCGACCTTTGGCGGCTGGGCGCTGGACGGCATGGATGTGATGGTCTATAGCTTCGTTATTCCCACGCTTATCGCCGCATGGCACATGAGCAAAGGACAAGCGGGTTTGCTGGGCACGGCCGCTCTGCTGATTTCAGCGGCCGGAGGCTGGCTGGCTGGGCTGCTTGCCGACCGCTTTGGCCGGGTGCGCATCCTGCAGATCACCATACTCTGGTTCGCGCTCTTCACCTTTCTGAGCGGCTTCACCAACTCGTTCTGGCAATTGCTGCTGACGCGCGGACTGCAGGGGCTGGGCTTCGGCGGGGAGTGGGCGGTCGGCTCAGTGCTGATGGGCGAAGCCATCCGCGCGCAGCACCGCGGCAAGGCGGTCGGCACCGTGCAGGGTGGATGGGCTATCGGATGGGCGATCACGGCGATCTCCTACACCGTGCTCTTCTCCATACTGCCTGCCGCAACAGCCTGGCGTGCCATGTTCTGGATCGGCATCCTGCCGGCCCTGCTGGTTTTCTATATCCGGCGTAACGTTCCCGAGCCGGAAGTCTTCAGCCAGACCCGGGCGCGCGAGCTCAAACTTGGCGAAGGAAGCGATTTCCTGGAAATCTTCAGCCCCGCGCTGCTGAAGACCACCCTTCTCACGGCGTTGCTGGCGACCGGTGTACAAGGCGGCTATTACGCCATCACCACCTGGTTGCCAACATTTTTGAAGACGAGCCGTGGCCTCTCGGTGCTTAACACCGGCGGATATCTCTTCGTTGTGATCGTGGGTTCGTTCGTCGGCTACATGCTGAGCGCGTGGCTGACTGATCGCCTGGGCCGCAAGCGAACGCTGATACTGTTTGCGGTCTGCTCTTTCCTGACGGTGACGGCGTATACGTTTCTGCCCATCAGCAACTCGCTCATGCTGGTGCTGGGATTCCCGCTCGGCTTCTTCGCATCAGGATCGTTCAGTCCGGTTGGCGCATTCTTCACGGAACTGTTTCCGAGCCGACTGCGGGGTTCGGGCCAGGGATTCTCCTATAACTTTGGACGCGCCGTCGGCGCGCTCTTTCCGACGCTGGTTGGCTACCTCAGCGCGCGGATCACCTTGGGACATGCCATCTCTGCCTTTGCTGTGGCCGCCTACCTCGTGATGATTTTGGCAGTACTCCTGCTACCCGAGACCAGAGGGAAAGAGCTGAAGGTGTACGAGTGAGCTGCGGACCGTCATGACAACCCTTGCAAACGTACGCCTGCTGTTTTGAGCCGCTGAGCGACCTCGCGTGCGATGGCCACGCTGCCCGGCGTGTCGGAGTGAATGCAGATGGTGTTCGCTTCAATCTGTAATTCGGAGCCGTCGACAGCGATAACCAAGTGCCGAACCGCGATGTCGAACGCTTGCTGAGCGGCGAGCGCGGGATCATCGAGTAGCGCCCCGGAAAAAGTACGTTTACGCAGAGTGCCGTCTGGCTCGTAAGCACGGTCAGCGAAGGCTTCGGCGGCGAATTGCAATCCCATTGCATGCCAGATTTCCAGAACCGGCGAGCCAGCCTGCCCGACCATGATCAGGCCTGGATTTATCGCCTTCGCTGCGTGGCCTATTGCGAGCGCAACCTCGCGGTTCGTGTTGGCTGCGTGGTACAGCGCGCCGTGCGGCTTCACGTGTACCAGTCGCATGTCCAAGGACTCCGCAATCTTCAGCAGTGTCGCGATCTGCTGGGTTACAGAAGTCTCGACTTCCGTCGGAGATAGTGGCGATTCCACGCGTCCAAAATTTGCGCGGTCGGGATAGCCCGGGTGAGCACCGGCTGCGACCTTCAACTCGCGAGCAGCGATCAATGTCTGCCGCATGGTTTGTTCATTGCCAGCGTGTCCGCCGCACGCGACGTTCGCAGAGGTAATGTAATGCATTAGCTCGAAGTCAGTTCCATTGGACAGCGATTCTTCTGACTCACCCAGATCGGCGTTGATGTCGATTGTAAGATCGCTCATTGGAAGATCCCCGTCAGCCAGCGCTCCTGCTCGCGTAGTGTATGGACTGCTTCTGCGGTGGAAACTTCGGTGAACCGTACCTGATCGCGAGGGCGTAACTGGCCGACACGGTGCATGTCGGCGGCGATCACATTCGCGATCTTGGGATATCCTCCGGTCGTCTGCTGATCGACAAACAGAATGATCGGCTGGCCATCCTGCGGCACCTGGATTGCGCCGAGCGGGATGCCGTCCGTGAGCAGCTCGGATTGTACGCGCAGGCGCACCGCCTCTCCCCTAAGCCGCAGGCCTGTTCGGTCCGACTGCTCGCTGACGATGTATGCGCTGGCGAACAATTTCTCGAATGCCTCCGGCCCGAACCAGTCGTGTTGCGGGCCTTTGGTCAGCCGCAACGGTTGCGGATAGCGCAACAAGTCAAGAGCACCCGAACGCAGCGAGCCGACATGGAACAAGTCGTGCGGTCGAACATGCAACAGGTCGCCACTCTGCAACCTGCGACCCTTGAATCCTCCAAAGTGACCGGGGACAAAAGTTGACGCGCTACCCAGGACCTGCGGAATGTCGAATCCACCTTGGATAGCGAGGTAGCAACGCGCGCCGCTCGCCATGCTCCCACATTGTAGGACTGACCCAGAGGGAAGATCGAACGCCTTGTTGAGCGGCGCTTGCGCGGAACGGGCTTTCCATTCGCACCTGGCGCCAGTGAGCGCGACTATCGCGGCCTCCTCGAATTCAAGAGTTGCACCGCGCAGCGTCATCTCCAGCGCGGGCGTGTTTTCATGGTTGCCTACCAGGCGATTGGCAATGCGGAACGACAACGCATCCGCGGCTCCGGCAGGCGAGATACCAAGATGAGCATAACCGTAGCGCCCGAGGTCCTGGACGGTTGTGAAGAATCCCGGCGCCGCGACCCGAATCGTCATGCGAGCCGAGTCTCTGCGCTTCGTTGCAAGTCTCCGAAGGTTGCGCGATCAATCGGAGAGAATTTCATCCAGTCGCCTGGTTGCAGGCGAGTCGGCGGTGCTCCTTCGGGATCGAACATAGGCAGAGGCGTTCGGCCGATCAGCTTCCAGCCTCCGGGAGAGTCAAACGGATAGATCCCCGTCTGGCCGCCAGCAATCCCGACACTTCCTCCGGCAATAGATGGACGAGGAGTGGCGAGCCGTGGCGTGTGCAAACCTTCCGGCAACCCGCCCAGATAAACAAACCCCGGAGTGAACCCAAGGAAATACACAAGATAGGTTGGCGACGAATGCAGGCGGATTACTTCATCTATCGAAAGTCCAGCGCGCTGCGCGACATCCAGCAGATCGGGACCGAACTCGATGTCATAACAGACGGGAATGGTGACCACGCTGGCAGGTTCATGGACGACGGATTCACTAGCCAGTGCCAATTGTTCAACAACCGAGCTCAGTTCGTCGTGGGTTAATCGCAGCGGATCGAAATCAATGAGCAGCGATGCATATCCCGGATGCAGGTTGCGGATTCGTGGATCATGCCGGGCCTGAAACGAATGAAACAGCGCAATCACGCGCTCGTGGAGCGCCGGCGAGATTTCATTCCCGAAGACAACCAACAGTGACGAGTCGCTCGCAGGAATGATCTTCATAGGTTAGCGCGGCAGTCCTGCAGTTTTCTGAGTCCCGTGGGAATCGACTCGTCGATTTGTCGGTTTGTCCTCAGGCATGCACGAATTGTAGCGCCACCTCCCTTTTCGTCGCGCCTCAATCAGAAGTCGAAATATACCGCGCAGCGGGCTTACGAGCGCAGTCGGCGCACCTGGGCCACGCTATATAAGGCGCAGGCCAAGGCAATCGGAAGCAGCCACGCGGCGTTAAGTTTCAGCCCCAGGTTTAGACCAGAAAATCCGAGGAGCGGCACATACGGTTCCAAATACTGCAGCGCACGTTTTCGATCGGTCATGCTCTGCAGGAGGTACAGCAGACCAATAAAAGCGAGTGTTCCCACGAAAATCGAAACCGGATGAAAGTGCCACGTCTTCCAAAAAGGCGTGTCGGATGCCGAATAAAAGACATCCTCGACAGCCACGATTACGGCGCAACCCCATAGCGTCGATATGGCGAAGGCCAAGCCGGTAGGATCTTGCTGGCGTTTTTGTCTACGTCTTCTACTCATGCGGTCCTACGGAGCAGCGATCTGGAACCGCAGAACTGACTGCGCAATGCGGTATTGATATTTGGAGGCAGCGAACTGAATTTGTGCCTCCGTTTGCTGCAGTTGAGCCTGGCTTAGCTCCACGATGGAACTCAGGCCCAAGCTGTAGCGCGTCTGCGACAAGTTGAAAGCGAGATTCGTCTGGTCAACAAACTGCTGCGAAACTCCAATGCGGTTATAGGCCGTGATCGCATTCAGCCAAGCGGTGCGAACGTCGTTGGCAATCCGGTCCTTCAAATCACGCAGTTGCTCGGCGTCAGCCTGGGCCCGCAATCCAGCTTCGCGCGAGCGGGCCGGATAGAGAAAGCCGTTGAAGATGGGGACGTTGACGTTGACTCCGATCGCTCCGTACCAAGTGGTGAAGGGAGACGCTCCGGCTATGGTGCTGCTGTAGGGCGTACGGCCGACGACCCCAAGCGCGTCGATACTGGGGAAAAGAAGGTCCCGTTCTGCTTTCTGGAAATGCTGAGAAGCCTGAACCTCGTAACCCTGTGAGGCAATCTCCGGCCGATTGCTAAATGCCTCGTCCTGCAACTGAGCGACAGCGTCGGGGGGCGGCTTCAACTCGCTCTCGGTGTCAACGAGTTCGAAATTCTGCTGCGCGGAATACCCCAGGATCTGGGAGAGCGTCGAGAGCGCTGCCTGATAGTTGTTCTGCGCGTCCAGCAGAAGCAGTTTCGACTGTGCCAGGTTGGCATCAGCAAAGCTCACGTCGAGCTGCGAGCGTAGCTTGTTCTGGAACAGCGTGGTGATCTGGTCTGACACCAGTTGCCGCGCGCTGACGGTTTGCTCCGCGACTGTCTGCAGCGCGAGAGTTTGTAGCGCATTGTAAAAGGCTTCATCGATAGCGAGCTTGATCTGGTCGGCGGTCGCCAAGGCGTTCATGTCAGCAGCCTTGGCGCGGAGCGTGGCTGTCGCGACCAGATTATTGGTGCGTCCGAAGTCGGTAATCATCTGCGACAGCGTGAGCCCGCCGGCGGCGCGCTCGTACACGATCGGGTTATTCAGATTACCGGCCGCTATCCGTGAGCCTTCATGGGGCTCAACCGCCGTCAAACTTCCATAAACATTTGGGTAATAGGCAGCCTTCTGCTCGCGGGTTACCTGGTTAGACGCGAGAGAAAGCAGGCGGTATACCGAGATCTGGGGATTGTTTTTGAGCGCCAGCGCCTCCGCATCCTGCACCGTCAAGTGCCGCACGGGTGCGCCAGTGGTGGGCAACTGTGGCGGCGCCGGAGCGGTAGGGGCCGGCGGCATCTGAGGCGCCGGAAAAGTCTGTGGCACCTGTTGTGATTGCCCCGGCGCAGTTGTCGACTGCGACTGCGGCGGCGATTGCAAAGGAGCGCTCGCAGGCGGCAGGGAAGATGACGTCTGCGCCACGATTGGCAACGTAACCAACACGGTTGCAATCACAAGCCAGAGGATCTTACGTCTCAAGCTTGCACCTCCTGTCGGGGTTGCGCTTCTTCCTTGCGATGGATCAACAAGTACGCGGCAGGAACGATGAATACGGTGAGCACCACCGACACCAGCAGACCTCCAATGATCGATCGCGCCAGCGGAGCGTATTGCTCGCTCCCCGCCTCCAGAGCCAACGCCATGGGGACAAGGCCTAACAACGTTGCCAGGGATGTCATAAGAATTGGCCGCAAACGTACGCGGCAAGCCAGTGCCACAGCTTCTCGTATCGGCATGCCGCCTTCGCGGTAAATGCGGGTCACATCCACGATCAGGATGCTGTTGGAAACCACGATACCGGTCATCATCAGTACGCCCATCAGCGACATGACATTCAGCGTGGTACCCGTGATTAGCAGGAACAGAATGACGCCCGTAATGCCGGACGGTATCGCCAGCAGAATGATGAAGGGATCGATAAACGACGCGAACTGCGCCATCAGGATCAGGTACACCAGCACGATCGCCAGCAGCAGACCCACTCCGAAGCTGACGAATGATTGGTGCATCGCTACCACCGAGCCCCGCATCTCGACGCGTATGTTGGGCGGTAGCTTGGTATGGTCAATGATCTTCTGCACCTTACTGGAAAGCGCACCCAGGTTTTCACCTTTCGGCGAGACATATACGTCGATCTTGCGGAAGAGCTGATAGTGATCCACCTCCGTCGGCGTGTTGATCATCTTGATGTCAGCCACGTTCTCCAGCATGGTGGTATTGCTGTTGTCCTTAGCATGCAGTGGAATCTGCTTGAAATCTTCCATGGTCATGGAGCCAAGCTGGTGGTTGGTGTATTGCACGGTGAGAAAGTAGTTGTTGCCGCTATGCGGATCGACCCAGTAACTTGGCGCGATCATGCCATTGGAGGTCAGCGCGGTCACCACGTTGTCTACAACGTCTGTCGCGGTCAGTCCCAGTCTCGCCGCCATTTCGCGCCGCACGTTAAGCTCGATTCCGGGATAGTCAAGGTCTTGCGGGATAAGAACGTCGCTCACTTGGTTCAACTGGCGCAGCTTACCGGCAATCTCGCTGGCAACTTCGTAGGCGGCATGCTGGTTGTTGCCGCTCACCTGAATGTCGATGGGCGCGGGCATCCCCATGTTCACCACTGAATCTACGAGCCCACCGGTTTGAAAATAGGTAGAGAGCTCAGGCAGGTCAGAATCCAACTTTCGCCTTACGCGATCCATATACGCAAAGGTGCTGACCTTGTGGTCTTTATGCAGACTCACCTGGACAAAGGCCGTGTGTTGTGCCGAATTGCTGGTATAGATCGATGACAAGTCGGGCGTCATACCGATATTGGAAACGATCATTTGCAGGTCGTCTTTGCCGATCACCTCACGAATATCGTTCTCCACGCGCGCGATGTATTGGTTGGTGACCTCCAGGCGGGAGCCTGTGGGAGCCTTCACATTGATCACGAACTGGCCGGGGTCGGTACGCGGGAAGAAAGCGACTCCAAGCAGCGGAACCAGTGCCAGACTCGCCACAAAGCTGGCCATAATAATGACCACGGTCGCCACTGGGCGCGAAAGCGCCTTGGCGACCGTGGCATCGTATTTGCCCAGCATGCGGTTGTAGTGGTGATTGAAGCGCGCAACGAATCTTCCAAAGAGTGTCTTGGTTTGCTGGTGTCCTCCGTGTCCGTGTGCCGTCTTGATGAACTTCGCGCAAAACAACGGCACCACCGTCATGGCAACCAGATAAGAAGCTGCCAGAGCCAACACCACTCCCAGCGCTAACGCCGTGAACAGGTACTTGCTGACGCCATACAGGAAGATAACTGGGAAGAAGACTATGGCAGTGGTGAACGTGGCCGCCAGCACTGCGAGCTCGACCTCCTTCCCTCCTCGCTCGGCAGCCGTTACCGCATCTTCACCTTCCTCCATGTGACGGAAGATGTTCTCCAGCACAACCACCGAGTTGTCGATCAGCCGTGACAGCACTAGCGCAAGCCCGCCCAGAACCATGGTGTTGATAGTCCCGCCGAAGACGTTCAGGAGTAGGAAAGCCGCCAAACACGAGAGCGGAATGGATATCAAGACGGAGATGGTGCCACGCATCGATCCCAGGAAGATCAGGATCATTACGGCGGTCAGCACCAGCCCAATGCCACCCTCGCGCAAGACATTAGAGACCGCGATCTTCACATACTGCGATTGGTCAAAAACGACGTTGGTGACCAGCGAAGAGGGTACGTCCAAAAGATGTTTAATGCGGTCCCGCACTCCATTCACAATCTGGATGGTGTTGCTATTGCCGCCCTGCTTCAGAATCGGCAGATAGACCGACTTCTGACCATCTACGCGAACGATGTTGTATTGGATTGCGGAGGAGTCTTCCGCATGCCCGATGTCTCCGAAGCGAAGCACGCCGTTGCCAATGGCTTTCAGTGGCACATCATTCATCTGCGAGATGTTGGGCAGTTGGCTATTGCTATAGATGTTGTAGTCCTTAGGACCAATGCGCACATCACCCGCCGGCAGGATCTTATTCGAGTCGTTGATGACGTTCACGACGTCCATCGGGCTCATCTGCGCCGCTTCCAGTTTTACCGGATCCACATAGAACTGGATCTGGCGATACTTGCCGCCATACGGCTGCGGTACCGATGCGCCCGGTACGTTGGCAATCTGATTGCGAACGTTGAACTGCCCTTCATCGTGCAGTTCCGTCTCGTTGAGTCCCTGGCCTTTCAGCGTGACCAGGCACACCGGCAGGCTCGAGGCGTCGAACTTCAGCACAACCGGAGGCAGTGTTCCCTGCGGCAGTCGCCGCAGGTCCGCCATTGCAAGATTGGCAATTTCACTGACCGCAGCATCGGCGTCAGTTCCGGGCTGAAAGTAAACTTTGATCAAGCTGACACCCGTCAGCGAGCGCGATTCGATGTGGTCGATGTTGCTTCCCAAGGTGAAGAAGCGCTCAAAGGTGTCGGTGATGTTGGCCTCAACTTGCTGCGGAGGCATGCCGCTGTAGAACGTGGCTACGACTACCACGGGTATATCGATCGGCGGAAACAAATCCACGGGCATGCGCGCCACCGTGGTCACGCCAACCACCACAATGGCCAGGCACAGCATGAGGATGAAGAAGGGATAGCGAATCGCAAAGCTTGGCATTGTGTGTTTACTCCGAACCAGTGCTGTTGTCAGCCAGAGCACTGGCTTTCGGCCTGACTAATTCACCCGGCTGATAACTGCCCAGGTTGCCCACGATTACCTTCTCGCCTTCCGTGAGTCCTCCCAGGATTTCGACATTGTTCGAGCTCTCCAGTCCCACTTCCACTGGACGAGACTGGACATGATTTTGCGGGTCCACGACTAGCACGCTGGTCTTATTGTTCTCGCCGCGCCGTATGGCTTGGATGGGGACGGTCAAGGCATTGGGACGGCTGTTGGCGCTTAGGGTGACATCGGCGTACATTCCGGGCTGGAGATGGTAGTTGGGGTTGGGAACATCGATTTCGACCTGCATGGTTCGCGTCGAGGGATCGAGCGCGTCAGTGAAGCGGGTGACTTGGCCGGTGAAATGTTCGCCGGTCGCCTGCACGTGCACATCGGCGGAATCGCCAATCTTGACTTTCGCCGCGATGGATTCAGGCACCGGTATGCGAAGACGCAAAACGTTGATTTGCGCCACGGTAACCACGGGCAGGCCGCTCGTGTTCGAAGTTCCGGCCTGCACCAGCGAGCCCGTATCCGAGAAGCGCCAGGTCACCACGCCATCGTACGGAGCCGTAATTTTGGCGTAGTCGAACAGGGCGGAGTAGTGCTCTTGATTGGCGCGTGCGACTTCCAATTGCTGCTTGGCAGCCGCCAGCGCTGACTTGGCAGCATCGACCTGTGCCTGAGAAGCCCGATCCTTCGCCGTCGCATCGTCCAGCTCCTGTTGGGCAATAAGCCCGGGCCGGACCTTGTCCGTATTCACCAGTCGCACCGCGTTGGCATGCAAGGCGACGTTGTCGGCTTCCGCCCGCGATACATCACTCTGTGCCCGCTGAATCTCTTCTTCCGCGTGGTGCACTGCGGCTTTCGCCTCATCAACTTCGGCAACGAGTTCAGGAATCTCCAGCACCGCTAGTACTTGGCCGGTGTGGACGCGGTCGCCAATATCAACGTAAATATTCTTGATGTAGCCCGCCACCTTGGCGTGCAACTCGACATTCTGGTACGGGATGAACTGGCCCGCTATAGAAAGCGAAGTGGCTATGGTCTCGCGCTTGACGGGAGCGACTGCGGCGTATATCACTGCTTGCCCTCCAGCGCCGCCACTGATATTGCTGCGCAGTGTCGCACCTGCCCGTACTCGCCTCACGACAACCACGGCCGCCAGGAGACAAACAACCGCGAGTCCCAAAACCAGTAACTTGCGACGGCGACGAACGGGCAGAGACTTCTTGGTTTCCGCTAGAGCTTGCATGAACTTCCTCATTTCCACGGAAGCGGCCTGGTTAGGCCAGAATCCGCTCAGCGCGAGCTTTTGGGCCGGAGAAAAAACCGGGGGCCAGGATAAGCGAACAAAATAAGAAATAAGAGGCCGAGGAAACGCTAGGCTTGGAAGGGCGGAGGCCGGAGAAAACGGCGAACGTATTGCAGCGAACGACTTCTTGGGGGAGGCGTTATCCAAGCGGTTTGAGTACGGGACTGCCGCTGTAGATTTAACGCGAACAAGCACAGGAAGATCATGCAGAACAGCACACTACTGCCTGGCTCAACCGGCGGAGCTTCCATTTTCTGTCCGCTAACCCACAGTTTGGAAGCTGTGGACGGAGTTACTTTCGCCGGCGCACCTCCATTGTAGGCCGCTGTTTTTGCGTGCAAAGCGAACAGAAAGACGAGGACACACAACGCCAGTAACAGCAGACGCCGAAATCTCTCGTCGTACATGAAGGGAAGATTCACGACTTACTAGAACCACACACCACTAGTACTATACGTCAGAACACTAAATTCGTGAGCAAGTTGCCAAAAAAACCCGCAACCCCCCTGCTTGGGAACCCCTTTGTTACTTATATCATCCTGTCTTGGCCATGAACTAGGCCTTTGTCCTCGCCTTTCTAATCTCTTCCAGCCGCGCCTTAATACGTTTTTCGACACCCTCGTCGGTGGGATGATAATACTTGCGATCTTTCAAGTTGTCGGGCAGACACTGCATGTCGGCGACTTTCGATTCCAGATCGTGCGCGTACTGATATCCTTTGCCGTAATCCAGCGCCTTCATCAGCCCGGTCGGAGCATTGCGCAGATGCAACGGGACTGGCTCCTGCGCAGTACGCTCGACATCTTCCTGCACCGCACCGTAAGCCAAGTACACAGCGTTCGACTTTGGAGCCACACACAGATACACAACCGCCTGGGCTAGTGCCAGGTCGCCTTCGGGGATGCCGAGGAAGTCGAAGGCATCGCGCGCGGCCAAGGTGACGCTAAGCGCGTTAGGATCGGCGAGGCCAATGTCCTCCACCGCCATTCGCACCACGCGTCGGGCAACATACAGCCGATCTTCGCCAGCTTCCAGCATGCGCGCCAGCCAATAGAGCGCTGCATCGGGATCGCTGTTGCGCACGCTCTTGTGCAGCGCGGAAATAAGGTTGTAGTGTTCTTCGCCGGCCTTGTCGTACATCAGTACGCGCTTTTGCAGAGCATCGGTGACAATGGTGTCGGTGATGCGAGGCCTCGCGCCCTTCTCTTGCTGTTCGGTCGCAAGCGTGGCCGCGACTTCCAGCACGTTGTAAGCGCTGCGAGCATCACCGCTGGAGTACGCCGCAATTTTGCGCAAGACGTCCTCATCCGCTTCAAAGTGCGCCTCGCCCAATCCGCGCTCGGTATCTTCGAGTGCGCGCCGCAGTAAGAGGACAATTTGCTCCTCAGACAATGACTTCAGAAGGTAAACGCGGCAGCGCGACAGCAGCGCCGAAATCACCTCAAACGAAGGGTTCTCGGTAGTGGCGCCGATCAGTCGGATGCTGCCCTTTTCGACATAAGGGAGAAAGGCGTCCTGTTGAGCTTTATTGAAGCGGTGTACCTCGTCCACGAAGACGATCGTCCGCGTGCCATACTGGCGCGCACGTTCCGCGTCGGCCATCACCTGCTTGATTTCCTTGATCCCGGTAAGCACTGCAGAAAATTCGACGAAATCGGCATGCGTCATGCGCGCGATAATCTTGGCAAGTGTGGTTTTGCCGACGCCGGGAGGCCCCCAGAAGAGCAGCGAGCCGGTATCGTCGCGCTCGATCTGTACCCGCAACGGCTTGCCCGGCGCGAGAATGTGCTCCTGTCCGACAAATTCGTCGAGGCTGCGCGGGCGCATGCGATCGGCCAGCGGACGAGATTTGTCCACGGCATCGTCAGACGGGATTTGCTGGAACAGATTCACAGAATTTCTTTCACCACGGAGGACACGGAGAACACGGAGTAGTTAAAGAACTCTTCGAATGATTCCATGCCGGAGTATCGGGACGTTGAAGTTCATCAAGAGCCCCACTCGCACGCCGCTCAACCGCAGATAAGTAAGAAGCTGCGCCTGATGAATGGGAAGTATCTTGTCAATCGATTTCAACTCGACAGCGACCTTCCCGGCAACAACCAGATCCATCCTGTACCCGCAATCGAGGTGGATATCCTTATAGTCGACCGGCAGTGCCACTTCAGTTCGGAAATCTATGCGCCGCAGTGAAAGTTCGCGGCACATACACGCTTGATATGCGGATTCAAGCAAACCGGGCCCCAACTCCCGATGCACTTCGACGGCTGCCGCGATAATTTGTCCTGTCAGCTCCGAATGAAGAAGATGGCCTTGCTCAAGAACTCCTGACTCGCGTTCCACGCCAACGTTCACGAATACCTCAATTCTGAAGCGATCCCAATGATTCTATTCTTTCTTCCCCGTGCGCTCCGTGACCTCTGTGGTGAACGGGTTCAATGCTTTTGTCGTTGCCTTGCGGCCTCGTATAGCAATATCGAGGCGGCTATGCCCGCATTCAGCGATTCCACTCGCGTCGAATGAGGAATTGCAACCACCTCGTCGGCCTGCGCCAACACGTCCTTGGGAACACCCGCTCCTTCGCTGCCGACGATGAAGGCCACTGGCCCGCGCAGGTCAAGCTCCGCAATGGACGTACCCTTGTGCGAGGACGTCGCCAGCACGCGCACGTCGCGCGACTTGATCTCGCACAGCGCTTGTGCCAATTCAACCTTTACCGTCGGCAACCGGAACAACGAACCCGCCGAAGCCCGCACCGCCTTCCAGTTCCACGGGCTGACGGTGCGCTCGCCGAGCAGCAGGCCGGTAACTCCAAACGCTTCGGCCGAGCGCGCAATCGTGCCTAGATTGCCCGGATCCTGCAGGCCGGCGATGGCCACCAGCAACGCCGGCGCCGGCGCGAACACCTCATTCAACTCAAATGACTTCACGCGCACCAGAGCGGCCACGCCTTGTGGAGTTTCGCTGGGAACAGCACTGGCAAAAACTTCGTCCGGCAGCAGTAGCGTTTCGGTGTGGGCAGACAATTGCGGTAAAAGTTTATGCACGCGTTCTTTCGCTGACTCGCCGAAGAAGACAGTGGTAAGCCGCAATCCGCTGCGGATCGCTTCTTCCACGATGTGCATGCCTTCCACGGCAACCTCGACCTCGCGGTTGGGCGCAGCCTCGGCGAACGCCCGGCGCAATTCCTTTACGCGCGCGTTCTGTCCGCTGTGGATCCGGCGTAGACGATCGTCCATTTTGATGGGGTTGCCCATGGCGTCGAACCGGCGTCTATCGTACACCGGCTATCACCGCGTGCTGGGGCTGCGGCATGGTAATCTGCTGAGTTGTCCTTGCAAGGGGCGATATGTTACGGTTTCGCTCCATCAGCTCCAGTTTCTAAAAGAAGAGGTCTGGGTGCGTCCCGAAATCGTAAAAATCAGCAGTCAGGAACCGGAAGCCTCCCTGGTTTCGTACGTTGCGGAGAAGATCCGCGCCGGCGAGGTGTTGGGCATGCCGACCGACACGTTTTACGGGCTGGCGGCCGATCCCTTCAACTTGCACGCCGTTGACCGGGTCTACGAGATCAAGTCGCGCTCCCGGCACAAGCCACTCTCGCTGCTGATCGAATCGGTGGACCAGGCCGCCGAGCTGGCATGGCCCGTCCCGGAAATTTTCTATCTGCTGGCCCGCCGTTTCTGGCCGGGGCCGCTGACCATTATTGTGAAAGCCGACCCCAAATTGCCGCTCAAAGTAACCGCCAATACCGGTAATGTCGCTTTGCGGGTGCCTGCCGCGGAAATCCCACTGGCCATCATTCGCGCCGGAGGCCTGCCGATCACGGCCACCTCCGCCAATCTCAGCGGCGAAAGCGAGTGCACCTCGGCTTTGCAGGTGCGCGATCAACTGGGAGATTGCTTGTCTGTCATTGTCGATGGTGGCCAGTCCCCGCGCGAGAAGCCTTCCACCATCGTCGACCTGACGAGCGACGATGGAACGTGGCGCGTGATGCGGCACGGCGCTATTCCGGAAGAGCAGATTGTCGAGCTTTTGGGCGGCCGGGAGTAGGCTACGGCGGCACAAAACTCCAACCTCCATCTCTCGCGCTGGATCGTAGTCCTCGCCGTCATCGTTGCGGTCGGCTTCCTCCTCTACACGAGTTGGCAAATCATGCGTGAAGCGGGTGTGGATGAAGCGCGCCCCGCAGACGCCATCGTGGTCTTCGGCGCGGCGGAATACGTGGGCCATCCTTCGCCGGTGTATCGCGCGCGCCTTGACCATGCTTTCGACCTTTTCCAGCGCGGACTGGCCCCGGTGATCATTACCACCGGCGGCGCGGGCAAGGATCCACACTTCAGCGAAGGCCAGGTTGGGCGTGATTATCTGGAGGCGCGCGGCATCCCGGATGTAAATCTGATTGCCGAAACCCAGGGCGGCGATACTGACGAGTCCACCCAGCGTGTCGCCGTCATCATGCGTGCCAACGACATGCACAGCGGCCTGCTGGTCAGCGACGCGTATCACCTGTACCGGGCAAAGCAAATGATGGCGCGCGAGGGGGTGAACGTTTACATCTCTCCACGTCCCGGCTCGATTCCGAAGACGGCCTTCGCCCGTTGGGTGGCCGCCTTGCGTGAGAGCTTCAGTTACATGCTGTATCGCGCGCACGTGAGGTAGGCCGCGGTTTCGGGAAGAAGCGTGAGGTTGATGAGGGATGTACGTCGCTAAAGAGGAATTCATTCTAAAAGTCGCCGCGGGCCGTAGTGTGCTGCATCTCGGTTGTGTGGGCTTCACGGATCTCGCACCCTCCGACCGAGTCAGATTCGCAAAGCAGAGCTTGCATTGGAAACTCACCCAGCTGTCGGAAACCGTGGGTGTCGATCGCAGCGTTGGAGTAATCGACGAATACAGGAAGCTCGGAGTATTCACCAATATCGTCGCTGGAGATGTCGAACGGCTTGACGAACTGCAGATAACACGAAGGTTCGACGTCGTAATCGCAGGCGACATTATCGAGCACCTATCCAACCCAGGGCGAATGTTGGATGGCATCAGGAGATTCTGCACCGAGAACACCCAGGTCATCATCACGACGCCTAATGCATTTGGCTCGCCGAACTTTCTCAGATATTCAATAGGGAGGTTCCAGGAAGGCGCTGAACACGTGATGAGCTTCAACCAGCAGAATCTCGTCAACCTGTTAAATAGGCACGGATATTCCCTCAGCGAACTACACACGTGCTTTCAGCCGCGTTCTGCGGATAAGCACCGGGCCACTGTCTTCACATTGGGAAGAAAAGTTTTCGAGTTGTTCCCCCGTTTTGGCGGTACCCTTCTTGTTGTTGCGAGGGTTAAGCCAACAACCGCCTAAACCGATTTAGATTTTGGTGAGTCGAACTGCCGATGGCTTTTTGCTGTTCGCTTTTCGCTTCTCGCTAGAACACCTGCTCCGTATCCGTAACCGAGTCGAAGCTACTCTCGTCCACGACGAGAACCGCAGATCCCTCGGTTCGGACTAAAGTCCTCTCTGGGGATGACAATGTGGGATGTTTTGTAGCGAAAGGCGAAGGGCGAAGGGCGGTCCTACTTCACCAGCGCCAGCACGCGTGCTGGACCGCCAGAACCATCTTCCAACTTAATGGGCGCCACCACGACCGTGGCTCCGGCGGGCGGCACTAGCCCCAGGTTGGCGACGTTTTCCAGGTGATAAACGCTTCGCATTGAAGTAAACATGTGCACGGGATAGGTCGAGCTAGAACCAATGTCTACGCTCATGGTGTCAATCCCAAGCCCTACCACGCCGCGCGTCTTCACCAGGAACTTCGCCGCCTCCAACGAGAAACCAGGGTAATGCGACAGATGGTCGCTACCAACATTGCGAAACTCCTTTTGCGAGTTCCAACGCTCATCCCATCCGGTATAGGCCATCACTACGGCCCCGGTGGGAATTTCTCCATGCGCGTTTTCCCAATCCGCAATGTCCTGCACGCTGATTTCATAGTTGGAATTGATTCTCGCCTTGCTACGGACGTCGAGAACGACCAGCGGGCGCACCAGCCTCTCGACAGGAATCTGGTCTACCGTCCACGTGCCCTTGGCGAAATGGGCCGGCGCGTCGAGATGGGTACCGTAATGCTCCTGGGTGATAAGACTGCGTGAGTAGTATCCGTCGCGCTCGATGTTTCCCAGTTCCTTCGCCTGGAATGGCGACTGCTCGGTACCATCCCAGTTCGGCGAATGGTCGTTCAGATTATGGGTGAGATCGATAACCGCGCGATAAATATCTGGATCGGACATAGAAGGTTTGCGCTGGGCGATCAACAACAGCGCCAACGCCAGACTACAGCCTATCGCAAATGTCTTCCATCTGATCATAGGAAAAAAGGTGCTAACAGGTTTCGATGCTCGGAAAAGTGTGACGCTTCGTGAATTGCGTTTTTAGCGGCCAATTGACTTCATCACGTGAAGGACAACCAGGCCGTTCACCGGCACCTCCAGAGTCAGGCTTCCATCCTTCAACTCGTCGTATTCGGAGTAAGCCAGTTGCGACTGCTCCCGCAGTTCTCGAATCTGAGTTTGCGTGGGGTACAGCGGTTTGCCCATCTTCTCGTACAGCGCCAGGGTATTGCCATGTTCTGCATCCACACGGTCAACGCGGATACCGGAGTCAGGCTTCACGCCCTTGATGTCCAGTTTTACCCTCCGCGGCGCACCGGTGGATCCGGGGTTGACAACGTTCCATAGCGCGATAACCAGGGCACCACCACTTGTCTTCGTTACCAATACATCTTGGCTGTCATTTTCGATGCGTTGATCGCCAAGGTGGTGAAGTACTTGGAAGGCATAGAACGAAGGCTTGGGAATCCCGCCCGCGGCGAGTAGCCCAAAGCCGCCGTAAAACGGTTCCTTGACTATGCCCTGTTCCTCGAACACGTCTGAGAATGTCCAGTAAGACATCATCTGCGTTAGGCCGTCACACTGGCTGATGGTGGCTGCCAGCCACGGCGCCATGTAAATCGAATCGGTCACTGCGACCTGATTGTCGTACGCAGCATTAAACTCGCTCCAGATTAGCGGCAGATCAGGAAGCGCCGAGGCCTTGATCTCGTCGTGCACCTTCTTGACTGCGCGACACACCATCTGGTCGCGTGGAATGTTTTCGCTAGTGTGAAAAACATCGCTCGCCTTGTCATTGCCGTATACGTGCGTGGAAACGAAATCGAGGGGCACATGGGACTGCGCCGCGTGCTTGATCATGGCGTCAACCCATGCGGCTTGGGCAGTCGCCGGACCTCCGACGCGCAATCGGGGGCTCACCGCCTTGATGTCTCGCGCGGTATGGTCGTACAGCTCGAAGTACGATTCCTGCCGGGGAATTCCCGACCAGAAGTCGAGGTTAGGCTCGTTCCACACTTCGAAGTACCAGCTCGCCACCTCGTCCATGCCGTAGCGATCGACGAGATGCTTCATGAACTGGGTGATCATGTCGTCCCACTTGGCATAGTCCTTCGGAGGTGAGATGTTGGGGTGATACCAGAACGCTTGCAGATCGGGTCGCGCCGCCAGCTGGTATGGCATGAAGCTGAGCTCGACGAACGGCTTTACGTTGTTGGCCAGCAGGCCGTCGTAGATCTGGTCAACGTAGGAGAAGTTGTAAATTGGATGGCCTTGCTTGTCTTCGCCATAAATTCCCACATCATCGTCAAGGATGGCGTGAAAGCGCACGTAATGAATTTCGCTGATTTCGCGGACGGATCGCAGATCACGGCGATAGGCGTCGCGTAAGCTGAGGATGGCTCGACCTGAACCGAACATCTGTTCCCAGAAATGGGGAAACGGATGCGTTGGCCCATCGGCATCGATGGCAATCGTTTCCGCCGGCGTTTGTGCCAGCACGGATAGCGGCAAAAGCGCTAAAACGACCAGGTAGAGCGGGGCGAGAAATCGCGCAGGCATCGATGTCTCCGGGGACGGGGGTGGACTATTAATCCGCCCTTTCATAGTGTCCTACATGTGATGCTTTCCTGCATGCGAAGAGAGCCGAATGGAACCGTCGCAACCTTGCCTGACGGGTATCGCAATGGCGATTAGCGGTTGATTAAAATTTCCCACGTCGAATCGCGTCATATATGGTTTCAAGTGAAAGGGCCTCTTATGAAGCATAGGATGCTGGGAAAGTCGGGGCTGCAAGTTTCGGTTGTGGGGCTGGGATGCAACAACTTCGGATTTGTCGCGGGCATGGATCTGGAGGCATCGCGCAAAGTCATCGACAAAGCAATCGACAGCGGCATCAACTTTTTCGACACGTCGGACAGTTATGGCAGTTCAGAAGAAATTTTAGGGGAGGTGTTGCGCGGGCGCCGACAAAAGATTGTGCTGGCCACAAAGTTCGGGTCGCAGTTGGACCAGGAAGGCAAGAAAAAGGGCGCGTCGCGGGCCTATATTTTTTCTGCCATCGAATCCAGCCTGCGGCGGCTGCAGACAGATTGGATTGATCTTTACCAGCTTCACCGCCCCGATCCCAATACGCCGATGGAAGAGACCCTCAGGGCTCTGCACGAGCTTATCGAGCAAGGCAAGGTCCGTCACATCGGTTGCTCCAATCTGTCTGCTGCACAACTGGTTGAAGCCCAGCACATTGCCGAAGACCACCATCTGACAAGTTTTGTCTCCAGCCAGGATGAGTACAGTCTGCTGGTACGCCGCATCGAACAGGACGTGCTGCCGGTTGTGGAGAAATACGGTATGGCCGAGCTCCCCTATTTCCCCCTTGCCAGCGGATTGCTCACCGGCAAATATCGGAAAGAACAGGCTCCTCCCAAGGGTTCCAGACTCGCGGAGAGACAAGGGCTAGCGGACCGGTATCTGAATGCGGCCAATCTCGAAATAGTCGAGCGCCTGGAACACTTCGCGAAAGAGCATGGGCACACCTTGCTGGAACTTGCATTTAGCTGGCTGCTGGCGCGTCCTGCGGTCGCCAGCGTGATTGCCGGAGCCACCAAGCCGGAACAGGTCGAGAAGAACGCGGTATCCGCCAACTGGAACCTAAGCTCGGAGGAGCTTGCCGAGATCGACCGCATCACCGGGAAGGTCTAGCAAGGACTCGCTCGTCACGGCTTCACTGGAACCCTTCGGCAGATGGCGTCGGTCGTGAGGCTAACTTGCCGATAACACAGACTATCCAAAAGGTGTGCTACTTCGCGAACAGTTGGGAGATTGTCTTCCTTCGCAGTTGCAACCGGTTGCACCTTGCATCTTATTGGCAAATGATGCTCTAACGATAAATGTCACATTCTTATGGTGTTACCTCCAGTGACGTTGAACTTGCAGTGGAGGGACACGTGCATTCCCTTGGTTGGGTGGCGTGCGTTTGCGCCCTGCCTCAGTATTGGCAACGCCATTTGTCAACCCTGGTCCAGTAAGTATGTGGGCTTTCCCGGAACAGGATCCAGACTCAAGCTTGTCGTTGTCTCTACATCTGACCGCGGAGGATTGCATGAAAAGACTGAGCATATTTGCAGCGGCATTGCTTGCCCTGGTAATAGCCTCAACAGGATTAGCCAGTGCCAACAATCTACTAAACAACGGAAGCTTCCAAACCGGCGATTTCACCGACTGGACCCAAGGCGTTACCCCGAACGGCACACCAGGAGTTGGTTTTCCAATTGTTACCACTTGGCCCTTGGGCGGTATGAATGCTGCCGAGTACGAAGTCGGCGAAGTCACCTTTGATGGCACTTTGCAGGGCGCAACCCTGTCACAGACCTTCTCGACCTCGGGTGGGATGCTATCTCTCGGCTTTATGTATGCGGCCATGGGCGATGGAATCCACCAAAATGCAGATGGTGGCGATTTCGTCCTGCTGCTCGATGGAACAGTTCTAAACAGCTTCGATGTCGGCACGATCGGCCCCACTCAATTAATCACTGGCAGCTTGTCGGGGACTGATACGGTATCTCCAGGGGTCCACACTTTCGAAATCGAGATTCTGCGCCCCTTCCTATCGACAGAGGGAAACACTCCCTATCAGTACGTGACTGGCGCATTTGTGAGCGGCGGCGCCGCGACGACACCCGAACCGAGCACCCTGCTTCTTCTCGGCTCTGGCATAGCCAGCCTGTGGTTCAAGCGCAAGCGCTCCTAGAACCACTGCGTTGGTCGACGCCCGGAGGCACTGACTTAGGTGCCACCCGGCGTAGGTCTCACGAGATTCCCGATAAATGAACTGCCCCATTCCAGCTGTGTCGGCTGGAACGGGGCAGTTTGGAATATCTTCACACTTGGTGTACAGGGTGGAGCGCCGCTTCAGCGGTGCAGTTAAGATTCGAAAATGAGCCGGCTTTAGCCGCTGCGGTGACGGAAAACATTACCTCAAGCGCGAAAGCGCGGTCCGACAACTCGCCGCAATTATGTACGCCTGAAGGCGTACTCCACCCGTGACCTCTATACACCCGTGTGAAACTTTAGCCTTCGTAATACCAAAGCTCAGCGGCATACTACTACACCTGCGCGTTTGTCGCGGCCCGATCTCCACCATGCCGGGAAGGATTGAGAACGCTCCGCACCAAAAAAAAAGCGCCGAGCGATTGCGATCGTCTCGGCGCGAGGATGAAAGAAATCTAGAACGTGGTTACATGAGCTTGCGGCGAATAGCACCCAGCACTCCTAACACACCAGTGCCCAGCAGAAGCAGGCTGGATGGCTCGGGGGTGGTTGCGGGACCAGGATTACCGCCCCATTGCTGGCCGTTCGAGTCGAGTAGGAAGAAATCGACCGAGGACTGGCTGCCACCATTCAGAACATCGTAAACCGACGAGTAACTACCGTCGATCGTCCAAGTTTCGGTCGTCCCGCAGGCGCTACAGAAAAATCCAGACGGTTGGAGGCCGAAGGCATCTGACCAGCCATCCGGGTTGTCGGGCTGGACCGGAAAGAAATTTGACTCGGGCAGGTTAGCCGTCAGAGAGTTGAAACCAAACCCAAGGATATTGGCTCCGTTGGTGACGGTCAGCGAGGCATCAATTGTTCCGTTAGCTTGCAGGGTAAAGGTGACAGACCCCTGGCTCGGGACAATCTGCAGGTTGGTATTGAGGTCGAACTGGGCCGTGACGGAATCAGCAAAGGCGCCGACACTAAGCAGACAAAGACATAACACTAGAAGCATCGTGCGAAGACGGTGCATGAAAAAGATACCTCCTATCGGTAGGTTGAGATCTCACGTTTGTCAGTGCAAGTTAATATCCAAATTAAGCGCAATAGATTCTGCTACTTACATCGTGACCAGCCTGCGGGATTGCAGACTCTTGCACATAGCTTCGAGCGGAAAGGAGAATTATTGCCACACTGGCCTGCGCTCCAAGCGGCGGGACTGGATCAGGACTGGAGGCTCCGGCCGTGAAGGAACTGTCTCACTACGTCAGCAGCATCCTGTTTTTCGCCGTCCACTGCGTAATTCATCTTTCGCATATCCTCGGCGGTGATGCTGCCGCCCAACCGATCGAACGCTGCTTTCGCCTGGGGACACTCCTGAAAGACCTGCGGACGCACAATCGGCACCGCATCGTAGGGAGGGAAATAATGCCGGTCGTCTTCGAGCACAACAAACCCTAGCGCCATGATCAAGCCGTCCGTGTTGTTGCCGGCGACGATATCCACGGATTTGTTTTGCAGCGCGCGGTAGAGCAGTCCTAAATCCATCACGCGTGGCGCTTCCGCAAACCTCAGGCCATAGGTACTGACCAGGCCCTTATATCCGTCTTGACGTTCAAGAAATTCGTATCCGACCCCTAGGCGCAATTTCGTGGCAACACTCGCGAGCTGCGAGAGTGTGGTCACCTTCCGGCGGCGCGCGTCATCCCCACGCATGACCATGGCGAAGCTGTTGTCGAAGCCAAGCGGCGGCATGACATCGAGGTTAAACTTGCGCTTGTACGCATCCTTCACCTGTAGATAAACGCTCTGGGAATCGCCTGACGGGCGTTCTTTCAAGATAGCGGCGAGCGCGGTTCCGGTGTACTCGACGTACATGTCGATGCGTCCAGCCAGCACGGCCTGGTGACAGATGTAGGTGCCGGCAAGGTAGAAGCGTCGCTCGACCGGTTGGCTACAAACGCTTCCCAGAAGTTGAGCCAGCAGTTCGCCCAGGATAAGTTGTTCGGTAAAGTTCTTAGAGCCGACGGTGAGAGCGCTCTTGCGCGGCATGCAACCAGCAGCGGAAAAGAGCGCAAGGCCGGCCAAGAAGGTGCGGCGGTCCATTTCAGTGGATCCTGCGGACCGTCAGCTTTTCGAAGGCGCTTAGCAGGAGGTCGGCAGCCAATGCCATCAAAGCCGCGGGAATGGCGCCGGCAAGGATCACCCCGTTATCTACCATGGCGATGCCGCGAAAGATGAACTCGCCAAGCCCGCCGGCGCCGATGGCCGCGGCAATGGTTGCAACGCCGATGGTAATGACGGCAGCAACGCGTATGCCTGCAAGCATCACCGGCAGAGCCAGCGGGAGTTCCACATGCCACAGCAGCTGGCCTGATGTAAGACCCATGGCCACGGCAGCTTCACGCACCGGCGGGCTGATGCCCGAAATCCCCACGTAGGTATTGCGGACTACCGGAAGCAGAGCGTAGAGAGCAAGCGCAATGATCGCTAACCGGTCAGCACGGGCACCCAGCCACGGCAGCGGCAGCAGCAATCCGAAAAGTGCGAGGCTGGGAATGGTTTGAATTACGTTGGTGCTGCCGAGGATAACCGCCTTCCATTTCGGACGGCGCGTCAGCAGGATGCCCAGCGGCACTCCGATGGCGATGGCCAGTAACATCGAAATTCCCACCAGCCAGAGGTGTTCGGCAGTCAACGTTGCCACTTCGCGTTTATGGGTAAGGAGGAAGTTCACGCGATTTCACGTGCCTTTGACTCGCGGCAACGGCCCATTCGAGAGCATACATCAGCCAGTGTTACCATGCTGCGTTAGCACCGAGTCTAACGGCGACGGTTTGCGGGCCCAGCATGCGCTCGTCGAGGGCCCGTACGCACACGCTTCGACTGTTATCATGAAGGACAAGAATTCCAGCCCGATGTCATCCCCCATTCAGCAGCTTGTAGCACCGACGTCCGTCGATACTTATCTCTTGGAAGTGGCGGATGCTGTGAACCGGACGCTGGATTTGAACACTCTGCTACAGCGAGTGGCGGAGATGCTGAAGAAGGCCATCGATTACGAAGTTTTTGCCATCCTGCTACTGAACGAGAAGACACAAGAGCTGCGCGTCCGTTTCCAGGTCGGCCATCCTCCCGAGGTGGCCGAACGCATCCGCATTAAGGTTGGACAGGGGGTTACCGGGCAGGCAGTGCAGCGGCGTGAGACCGTGCTGGTCAACGATGTTGCGGCCGAGCAGAACTTCATCAACTCTGCACCGGGCGTACGTTCGGAGTTGGCGGCGCCACTGATCGCCAAGAACAAGGTCATCGGCGTCATCGACGTCGAAGCCGCACAGCCAGGCGCGTTCACCGAGGAACACAAGCACCTGCTAACGTTGTTTGCTTCCCGTATCGCCGTTGGCATCGAGAACGCACGCTTGTATACCCGGGTGTCGCGGCAGGCGCGGCAACTGACCTTGCTGACCGAGATCAGCCGCGAACTTACCTCCATTCTCAACGTTGACGAATTGCTGAAGCGGATCGCCGAACTGGTAACCCGGATCATCGACTACCAGATGTTTTCCATCCTGCTGCTCGACGCGAGCGGAAGCTTATTGCAGCATCGCTTCTCATTGCGATTCAACGAGAGCGTTCAGCTCAAACACGAGATTCCGCTGGGCGTGGGCCTGGTTGGATACGCCGCCCAGCACAAGCAGGCAGTCCTGGTGCCGGATGTCAGCAAAGACCCGCGCTACATCAAGGCCAACCCGGAGACGCGGTCGGAGCTTTGCATTCCGCTGATCTACAAAGATAACGTGATCGGCGTGCTCGATATCGAACACACCCGTCGCGGGTATTTTACCGAAGACCACGTCCGCACCATGACCACCCTGGCGGCGCAGGTGGCAATCGCCATCGAGAATGCGACGCTCTATGAGCGAATCGCGCGGCAGGAAAAACGGCTGGAGCAGGACCTGGCGCTGGCGCGCGAATTGCAGTTTCGGCTGCTGCCGCAGAAAATGCCGGTTTTCCAGAATGCCGAAGTGGCTTCGCGCTTTGCACCGGCCCGCCAGATCGGCGGCGACCTTTACGACTTCGTAAAGTACAGCGGACAGGGCGTAAACGGTATCGCCGTCGGCGATGTAAGCGGCAAAGGCGCGCCCGCCGCCATTTATGCGGCGCTGGTCAGCGGCATTGCCCGGTCGCTGGCCAACGAAGAACCCAGCGCAGCGGGGATGCTGGAGGCCATCAATCTCTCGCTCTCGGAACGTCCGATCGAAGGACAGTACGTCTCGATGATCTACGCCATCTGGGACGACACTCAGAAACTGCTGCAGATCGCAAACTCAGGCCTGCCGCGCCCGCTTCACTGGCACGATGGCAAGCTGGAAGAGATTCAAGCCACTGGTTTACCGATCGGATTGTTTCCCAATGCCACCTACGATGAACTGAATATCCGCGTGCAAGCAGGCGATGTATTCCTTTTCTTCAGCGACGGTATTCTTGACGCCACCAGCTCGGAGGGGGAGATGTTTGGGCGCCATCGATTGGAGAAAATCGCGCGCGCTAATGCCCATCGTAGCGCCGAAGAGTTGGTGGATGCCATCTTCCGGGCGGTCTCCAGTCACGCTGAAGGCGTGGAGACGTTCGACGACCAGACCATCGTTGCCCTCAAGGTAAAAGGACCTTCCGCCAAAAAGTGAAAGCCGCCCAACCACCGGAACGTCCACCGGCGTTCACCTATCGCCGTGATAAACGAGTCTTTCGCAAGTCTGCCATTGAGCTGCACGCCGATGAGGTTCCGCTCTCCCGGCTGGCGAGACTCTACGACACTCCGCTCTACGTCTACTCGGGTGCCACAATTCGCCAGCGCTTCCAGCAATTCGACGAGGCCTTTCATCAGTGCGCGCACACTATTTGTTACTCGGTGAAAGCGAATTCGAATCTTTCGATCTTGCGCCTGCTTGCCCGGC
This sequence comes from uncultured Acidobacteriaceae bacterium, assembly GCA_963720135.1. Classification (GTDB taxonomy): domain Bacteria; phylum Acidobacteriota; class Terriglobia; order Terriglobales; family Acidobacteriaceae; genus Bog-257. The sequence goes on along the minus strand of CAVREJ010000012.1, from coordinate 57,948 downwards.
TGGGTGCGGGTTTCGACATCGTTTCCGGTGGAGAACTGCAACGGGTGAAGGAAGCCAGCGGCAAACTCAAATCGAAGATTGTTTTTTCGGGCGTGGGAAAACTGGCCCACGAAATCGATCAGGCGCTTCGCTCCGGCATTTTGCTCTTCAATGTCGAGAGCGCCAGCGAGATGGAATTGCTGGCGGCACGCGCGGCGCATCATCGCAAGGTAGCTAACTTCGCGGTACGAGTGAATCCCGATGTCGCAACCGCAACCCACCCCTACATCTCTACTGGCCTTCACCAGCACAAGTTTGGTGTGCCCTGGCGTGACACCTCAGTGCTCTACCGTCGAGGCGCCGAAAATCGATATCTAAAACCGGCCGGCGTCAGCGTTCACATCGGCTCCCAGATTGCGGATGTCGCTCCCTTTCGCGAAGCCATGGAGCGCGTAGCTTCGCTGGCGAGCTCGTTGCGGGATGATGGGTACGATATCCGCTTTGTCGACGCGGGCGGCGGTCTCGGGATCCAGTACGAACACAGTCCGGAAGCGAACTTTGCCGCGACAGCCAAGGAGTATGCCAATGCGTTGCTGGGTCCGCTGAAAGGTCTTGGCATGCACCTTCTGCTCGAGCCTGGCCGCGCTATTGTGGGCCCTGCCGGAGCGTTGTTGACCCGCGTCGTCTATCGCAAGCGCAATAACGGTAAGCAGTTCGTTGTCGTGGATGCCGCCATGAACGACCTGCTCCGCCCTTCGCTCTACGGCGCCTATCACCAGATCGTTCCTGTTATTCAGCGGAAAAACCGAGCCACAGAAAAGGTTGACGTGGTCGGACCGGTGTGCGAAACGGGAGACTTTCTGGCTCGCGATCGCGAGTTGCCCTCCGTGCAGGAAGGCGAACTGCTGGCTATTCTCGATAGCGGAGCCTATGGGATGTCGCTGGCTTCGAATTACAACAGCCGTCCGCGACCGGCTGAGGTGCTGGTCGACGGCAAGCGGGTGCGCTTGGTGCGTAAGCGGGAATCCATCCGCGGGCTATTAGCACTTGAGCGCACCTGAGCACCCCACCAGAGTGTTATCTGATGTAACTCTCTTGATTCCACGATTTTGCTGATTGCGTTTGCCGTCAAGTTGTCCTATGCTCGCTTTCCACTGGAGATTGCATGCAACCAAATAAATACGACGCAGCCACTTCCACTGCGCTCTGTCTCTGGTGTTATTCCCAATATCTCAAAAGCACAAGCCGGGCTCGTGACGGGCAGACGTTTTGCTCCAGGAAATGCGAATTGATAGGGCGTTCCTGGTTGGAAGACAGCTTGAAACCCGAAAACGAATAACCGAAGGACGCGGTCTCAGGGCCGCGTCCTCCTTCTTACGATCTTCGGTAATTTCTATCTACCCGACCCGTCCTACCGCTGTCCCCACTTCAACTTGGCGCGTAGCGCTTCGAAAAAGGTCTTTCGCATCCGCAGCAGCTTCACGGTGTGGCCCGCACGGTGGCAAATCACCCGGTCGCCCTGCTTCACTGGCAGCCCGACCTGTCCGTCAATGCTAAGGAATGCATCTTCCTCATCCGAAGTCTCAACTCGCAACTCGATCTCGGCTTTGTCGGTCACGACTAAAGGACGATGGGTTAGTGAATGGGGACACACGGGCGTCACCACGAACGATTCAACCGACGGCATCAGGATGGGACCGCCCGCCGCCAGGGAATAGGCGGTGGAACCCGTGGGAGTGGCAATGATTACGCCATCGGCCTTGTAGTTGAAAACGAAAGCCCCATCGATGAGCAGATCGAAATCAATCAATCGGGAGATCGCGCTCTTGTTCACCACCGCATCATTCAAAGCGAAGTGATGGGCCAGACATTCCCCGCCACGAAATAGGCTGCAATCGAGGACCGAGCGCTCTTCCAAGGGGCAGAGACACGAATTCACGGCGTCGAGCGTTGGGTACAACTCGCTCAGCGGAACTTCGGTGAGAAACCCCAGCGAGCCCAGGTTAACAGCCAGGATGGGCACGCCCTCGTGGGCGACCGACCGGGCAGCGGAAAGCAACGTGCCGTCGCCACCCAGCACCAGGGCAAAGTCGGGATGCTTGGCGCCTATTTCCTGACGCGGAACAACCTCTTCGCCATTGGTATATTGTGCGGTTTCCTGGTCGAGGTAGATTCGATAACCTTGATCGCGAAACCAGCTCAGCAACTCCGGCAAAATGCCGGCCAGTTCAGTCTTGGATGGCTTCGAGATGATGGCGACAGACTTCATGCGACTGGGTCAGTGTAGCGCGCCACACCATTATTTTGCCGGAAGAACGAGAAACCGGGCGTGCAACAGGAACTCGCGGTTGCCTTCCGTGCCGAGAATCGGAGAGTCGATCACAGCAATCTCTGTCCCACCAAGTTCTTCCAGTGCAGCAGCCACCTTGGTCACCGCTGTCTGCTGCGCCTGAGGATCGCGTACGATCCCACCCTTCCCGACCTGACCACGGCCAACTTCAAACTGCGGCTTCACCAGCAAGATCAGTTCGAACCCATTGCTCGAAAAACTCGCGCGCGCACAGCGCACTACCGCCGGGAGAACGAGTGTAGCAGAGATGAAGGAAACGTCCATGGCGACCAAGCTGACAGGCTCCCGCGCTTCTGGATCAGCCCAGACCTGCTCCGGCGTGAGATAGCGCGCGTTGGTCTTCTCCAGGAGCTGCACACGGGGATCGCGGCGCAACCGGGCATCCATCTGGCCGTACCCGGTGTCGACCGCAATCACGCGAGAGGCGCCGTTCTGCAGCAGGCAGTCGGTAAAGCCTCCGGTGGATGCGCCAATGTCCATGCAGCATTTATTTCGTACCTCAACCTGCCAGTGTTCCAGTGCCCGCGCCAGTTTCAATCCACCACGGCTGACAAATGGCTGGTCGTCGCCGAGGATGCGAATGACGGCATCCTCTTCGACTAGAGCACCGGCCTTCTCAAGCTTCTGCTCGTTGACCAGCACCCGTCCGGCGAGAATAAGCGCCTGGGCACGCTCTCGCGACGGTGCAACACCGCGTTGGAACAGCAGTTTGTCGAGCCGCGATTTCACCGCGCCAGACTAGCACGATGCCGCATTCAGTTCGAACCGGTTCTCGCATCCCTCGATCGTGGCCCAGACAAGCGGCACACAGTTCTGACGTTGCCGCACTTCGCACTTCGTTCAGGGCATTGTGGTGAAGATTTCGGAGTTCATACAACTTAGCGGTAACGCCGTCTGTCTTTTCCACAGCGTTATGCACATTGATGTTGAAAACTTCACGCAATGTTCATCAAAGCAGGTCGAACATAAGAATCCGTCCATTCGGCTATGCTCGACCACTCGCGGCGAGAGTCGAGGGCCGCATCTCGCATCCCTCCGCATAGAAGTTTTCCTGCGATACAATGACGCATCCCAGAGGATTTGAGTGAATGGTGACAAAGAGCGAGAAACGACCTAAGACGGCCAGCCGCAACAACACGACAACAAAAGAGGTGCTGACACCTGCTCCAGTCCAGGCCGCCAACGGCAACGGGGCTTCGCAATCGAACCGTGACATCCTGCGCAAGGCGTACTCTGCGATCTTAAAGTGCCGCATGATGGAAGAGCGGGCACGCGATTATGACAGTGTACTTGCTTACGATCTCACAGCTGGCCACGAAGCTATCGTGGTCGGTGCTTCCATTGACCTGAAACCGGATGACGCCGTTGCCGCTTCCTATCGGAACTTCGCAGCCCACGTCGCGATGGGAACACCGCTGAAGTATTTATTGAAGGAGTCTTCCGCAAACAACTCAGATAAAAGCAGGGCGCTGATCTTCTCCAAGCGCTGTTCTCTGTCTGGCACAACTTCATCCGCCCTTCTCGGCGACGATCCGCTCAACCTGGCAACAGGTCTTGCTCTATTTCATAAGCTGGAGAAAAAAGCTAACGTGGTAGTCGCTTTCTGGGACGAAGATGCTGCTTCACTCGAAGCCAGCCAGGACGCGCTAAAGTTCGCTGGCATCCACAAACTCCCGATTATTTACGTGACCAGGGGCGCAGGCCTGGACGATCTCGGAAGCAGAAAACATAGTGCGCTGGAAGAGTTCAGCTACTTGGCAAAGGATTATGGATTTCCCAGCATCCTGGTGGACGGCAACGACGTGGTCGCGGTTTGGCGCGCGGCACAGGAGTCCATCCATCGCGCGCGCAATGGCGCTGGCCCTACGCTCATCGAGTGCCAGACCGACGCCGCAGAGTTTGAGGATCCCCTGGCTCACATGCAACACTACATGTCCAGGCGCGGCGTGTGGGATGAAGAGTGGAAGCAGCAGGTCGTCGAGCAGATTAATACGGAGATTGCGGAGGCGATGCGGCCGCGTTGAAGTTGTTCATGGCGTTCTGTTCCCACCCTTTCGCACGGCGGCGAAAGGGTGGGGCAACCATTTTCGAACGAACTGCACAAAGCGGCGGTCAGTTATAGCTTTTCGTAAAACTCGCACGCCGAGCACGAAATATACATGCCGCCCGGAATGTCTTTCTCCCGGTCCTTCACCCGCTTGACCACTCGGGTAGGCTTGCCGCACTGGGGGCAGTCGGTGCTCTTGGTGGTGTCCATGACCTTCTTGCGGTCTGCGGTCTTTGCGATCTTCGCCATGTTCTTCTCCTGAAAGGGAACAAGATTTTGCCCGCAGACGGCTGCGGTATCGGTTTCTACTTTTGGCCGGAGTAAGACGCAGATGGGAAGCGGATGGGCGCGTCAGCGCGAGATGCACATGTCATCAGCCCACGCTCCTAAACCATACGGAGCGGCTTCGACTGCAGGCGGGCGCCCATGGGCGCCACTCTCTACTCGCCGGGTAGCAGAGTTATTTTACACGACGAAGAGCAGCGGTGTCCTTCTCTGATCAGCGGAGTACGGCGGCAAACGATCCGCAGAAAAGTCCGGAAGCACGTCTGGCACGGAGTCTTCGCCGATGTCGCCAGCATATAGCGTCGAGAAAAAAGTGCTCCACGCCGTGATATGCGCTGCGCCGGGTTGTCGCTTGATGTATCTTGCCAATCAAGTAAACCTGGAACACGACAGCGGGCTACGGCCTGATTGAGGGCATACATGTCGAAATCGCGCAGACAATTCCTGACCCACGCGCCTCTTGCCTTGTTGGGAGCGGCGGTAGCATCCTACGGCCAAGACCAGAAGCCTGCGGAGCTTCCGCCGGGAGCGCCGCCGGCATTTGGCACGGCTGCGGCCGTTGGCCCCCAAGTTTCACCGGCCACGTTTGCCGAGTCTGAAAAACTTGTGGAGGTGGAATTCAGCAGCGACGAACTTGCCCAGGCAGCCGGCAACTGGCGCAGCGCGATGGCGCCCGTCTATGAGCGAAGAGTAGGACCGCGCAAAGTGGCGTTGGAGGCGACGCTCGCGCCAGGAACTCGCTGGAATCCCGTTATGCCCGGCGAAAAGGACGGCCCGGCGAAGCGCTGAATTCGTCAGGAGCGAGACCGATCCTGGACCGCTGCCGACCCACGACGAAGACATTGCCTTCGCGACCGTAACTCAGCTCTCGCTTTGGATCCGAGCAACGCAAGCTCAGCTCCGAGCGGCTCACCCAGATCTACCTCTCACGCCTGGAGAAGTTCAATCCCAAGCTGCGTTGCGTCATCACCCTCACGCGCGAGCTGGCGCTCGCGCAAGCCAAGCAAGCAGATCAGGAAATCGCGGCGGGAAAATATCGCGGACCGCTGCACGGCATCCCGTGGGGCGCCAAAGACCTTCTGGACACCGCAGGCATTCCGACCACGTATGGTGCCGAGCCTTTTCGCAATCGCATCCCCAGCCAAGAACGCGGTTGTCGTGCAGAGGCTGAACGATGCCGGAGCGGTGCTGGTCGCCAAGTTGAGTTTGGGAGCGCTAGCGCTCAATGACATCTGGTTCGGCGGCCAGACCATGAATCCGTGGCTGCTGGAGGAAGGATCGTCAGGTTCGAGCGCCGGCCCGGGGGCAGCCACGGCGGCAGGATTGGTCGGCTTCGCCATCGGCAGCGAAACCGACGGCAGCATCGTCAGCCCTTCCATGCGTTGCGGAGTTACCGGACTGCGGCCGACTTTTGGCCGCGTCGCGCGCACCGGCGCCATGACGCTGTGCTGGTCGCTAGACAAACTGGGGCCCATGGCCCGCAGCGTTGAAGACACCATGCTGGTGCTGAACACCATTACCGGCCCTGACCCCGGCGACGTGTCAAGCGTGCCCAGCAAGCTTGATTTCAACGCAAATGCGAGCGTGCAGGGGCTGCGCGTGGGTTACTTTCCCGAAGTGGATGAAAGAGGCGCCGGCGACCGACGTCGATCGTGCCGCACTGCAGGCAGTCAAGCAAGGTGGGCATGCTCCCCGTGGAGGTCTCGCTTCCCGACTGGCCGTACGATTCGCTTGACCTCATCCTGTTCGCCGAAGCGGCCGCAGCCTTCGAGGAACTGACACTGAGCGGCGGGCTCAAAGAACTGAAGATGCAAGTGCCCGACGCATGGCCCAACACATTTCGTCAGTCACGATTTCTGTCGGCAGTGGACTTCGTTCAGACTGACCGCTTTCGCCGTAAAGTGGCCTTGGAAATGGAGCGCGTCTTCTCCCAGGTTGACCTGCTGCTGGTGCCTTCCCTGCGCGACGAAATGCTGACCATCACCAACTTCACCGGACAGCCCTCGCTCACGCTGCGAGCCGGCTTTGTCGAGGTGTCGGAGGCCCGCAGCGACTGGGCGCCCGATCCCGCGCACCCGCTGCCGAAGTTCTCGCCACCGCGACGTGTGCCGCATGGCGTGACGCTGATTGGACAGCTCTTTGAGGAGGGAACGCTGGCGGAGGCCGGCCTCGCATTGGAGCGAACGTTCAACGTGGCCAACGAAAGGCCTCCAGGATTCTAATGATTGGCGCTAAGGCGGTGTATGGTTAGTGGTCGAGCAGTTGAGGACAGGAAAGACATGTTTCGAAAATACAAAGAGATCGTCTTTGGGATTGGTTTTGGAATCGGCGCCCTGATGATTGACGCCGCCCTCGATGCCAAAGCGGAAGGCAACAGCTTCGCTGACGAAGCCGCCGCACACCCCGGGATGATGCTGTACCGTCTCGGATTCGTTCTCCTTGGCCTGGCTTTCGGCTGGATGCTTTGGCGAAGCCGCAAGCGAGAACGTGAGGTTGAGCTTTTGACGGAAACTCTGCACCATTTCCAACAGCAGTGCGTCACGCAGGCCCTGCTCTTGCGTTCCACGCTGCAAGTCCTGTTAACTCGCGATGACCTGCATCTTCCCGACGAAGCTCAACGGATGGTCCGCGATGCCTATCAAAAAGCGCAGGAACTCCAGAGAATGGCCGAGGAGAGGTTGCCGATTATCGATGGTTAGCAGGTGTTGCAAGAGCTATGTGTTGCGCTCCGACGCAAAGCGGGTCACCCCCTCTCTGCACATCAGACTAGCCAGATCGTACAGACGTTTCTCAGTTGGGAGATCGTCGTCAATACACCGGCCTCGGTTATCGAGGCGCTCCATTTGGAGTCGCAGTATCAGATCTCCTTTTGGGACGCGCTGATTCTTCAAGCGGCAGAACATGCCGGAGCAACAATACTCTATTCGGAAGACCTGTCGAATGGACAGAAGTACGGCTCGGTTCGCGCGGTGAATCCGTTCGCTTCGGCGGTCGCGTGAGCAATTGGCCGAGCATCCTCAAAGACCCAGCCGATTTTCGCACGGCGGCTTCGACGATTCCCAGTTGATCAGGGTTGAGCCGTCCATGAGAGCGGATCAGCTTCAGCATGAGGCGATTGTCACCAGGTTCTGTGCGTCAAATGCGCCCGCTCGGAGGAAGGTCGTGGGTACAGCCGCCTCAAAGGCAGAGCCACGAACGCTGGTCGTAAGTCGTCCCCGATCGGCGACGGGCTCATAAAGGAATCCGCCCGTCCCACCAGAGCGTGCAGCAGTAGTCACTGTCACCGCAAGGACCGAAGGAACATTCCCGTTCGGCAGTCACCGACGCCTGGACGAAACATGTTGCTCCAGACGGCGCGCCACTGCAGCTGAGGGATACAGGTTGGTTGAAGCCGCCATTTGGTGTCACCAGAACGGTGTAGATCGTTTGTTGCCCAGCGGTAATCGTTGACGACGGAGGCGAAGCTGACAATGCAAAGCTGGGAGTAACGGTAGCAATACCGCTAAGGGGTAGCGACTGTGGAATAACATCAAAGCTATCTGAAATCGTCAGCGTGCCAGACCTTGGACCCCAATAAGCCGGGTCGAAAGTAACACTGACATTGCAGGAACCACCTGGAGCAGAGAGGCAGCCCTGAAACGCAATTATCGCTCTCCAAGTAATCGCCACTTTGAGCTATGCTCAGGATGGTTAGGGGGCTACTTCGGGCATTCGTTAATTGAACGACCTGCGGAGAAAAGTCGTCCCCAATCGGCGACGGGCTCGGCCGACTCGCCGGCAAGCAAAGAGCCGATCAGAAGTGTTGTTGCAATTAAAATTCTGATTCTGATTTTTTGAAAGGCTGTCTCGACATGATCCAGAGCCCGGGCAGTACAGGGCAAATGTCGTCTCGCGGATAATGCAACATGGGACGGGCGAAACGTACCGAGGTTTATTCTCTGTAACATGGACTCGCCGAATAATGCCCGTGTAGAGTGCCTGGAATTATGCCCGCCATTGGCGCTGAAAGCAAGTGATTTCGAGATAAGGGGCACCGGGGTCGCGCCTAGTCCGAGAACTGACCAGGGAGTGCTGCTTCCCCGCCCTCGGGCACCTATTCACGCCCACAAGCCAGAAAACGCGAGCAGCTCACGCGCCGCACACGCGCCCGCCCCCGCAGCCTCCCGCTTCGCGTGTTCATTCCCGGCGAGAGAAATATGTTCTCACACACAAAATGGCAGGGTGGCTGGATTTTCCCGGCCCAATAGCTATTCCTCACCTATCGTTTGACCCCGCTCTTCATCGCCTGATAACGTCAACTGTTTGTCCCACCCGCAAATTTTCCACAAGCGAGAGACTGCATGGCAATCAAGTTCAAAGGCGTGGATTTCATCGAGTTTGACACGCTGCTCAACGACGACGAACGGCTGGTCCGCGACAATACCCGCAAGTTCATCGAAGAGAACCTCATCCCCATCATCGAGATGTGCAACCGCGAGGGCCGTTTCCCCAAGGAGCTGATCAAGCCCATGGGCGAGCTGGGCTTCTACGGCGCCAGCCTCAAAGGCTACGGCTGCGCCGGCATGTCGGCCGTAGAGTACGGCCTGATGACCCAGGAACTGGAGCGCGGCGATAGCGGCGTGCGCTCGTTTGTCAGCGTGCAGTCGGCGCTTTGCATGTATCCCATCTATGCCTTCGGCAGCGAAGAGCAGAAGCAGAAATACCTGCCCAAGATGGCGCTGGGCGAGATTCTTGGATGCTTTGGTTTAACCGAGCCCGACGCCGGCTCGAACCCGGGCGCGATGCGTACGCGCGCGCGCAAAGACGGCAACAGCTATGTGCTGAATGGCGAGAAGATGTGGATTACCTCGGGCTCGATCGCCGACATCGCCATCATCTGGGCCAAAGTTGAGGATGAGGACAGCCGCATTCGCGGCTTCATCGTGGAGACCGACCGCCCCGGATTCAAGGCGGCAGACGTGCATGGGAAGTTTTCGTTGCGGGCGTCGATTACCTCAAGTCTTTCTTTACAGGATGTCCGTATTCCATTAGAAAATTTGCTGCCTGAATCGGGTGGTCTAAAGTCCCCGCTGAGCTGTCTGAACCAGGCGCGCTACGGTATCGGCTGGGGCGCCATTGGGGCAGCGATGGCCTGCTACGACTGCTCGCTGCAGTACGCGCAGTTTCGCAAGCAGTTTCACGATCAGCCGATCGCGTCGCACCAACTGGTGCAAGAGAAGCTGGTGTGGATGATCAGCGAAATCACCAAGGCACAGCTACTCGCGTTGCAGGTGGGCCGGCTAAAAGATCTGGGCAAGGTTAAGCCGTGGCATATCTCGATGGCCAAGCGCAACAATGTCTGGATGGCGCTGGAGTGTGCGCGCATGGGACGCGACATCCTGGGCGCGAACGGAATTGCCGACGAGTATCCAATCTTCCGCCACATGGCGAACCTGGAATCGGTGAAGACCTACGAGGGCACGCACGACATCCACGCGCTGATTATCGGGGAACACATCACCGGCCTGGCTGCGTTCTAGCATTCCCGGTTCCCTTTTCGAGCCTAATGGCGCGCCCAGGCAAAGAAATTCGATGGCAAGACGCTCGCCGTAGCGGTATGCTTACCGTTTGCCGGATACCAGGTTCGCCGAAGCGTTCCTGCCCTATCTTTCTACATACGCAGTACGATCGCAGACTTGCGCTGAATAGCAGTCATAATTCCGGCGCCGCAAGCCGCGGTCTCCTGGAGGCCACATGGCAACCAAAGTTCAGACCGAAGAACCTCTCGTTGAACATTCTCCCACTGCAAACCTGGAGACCGACCTCGCGCTCGAGTTCCTGCGCGTGGTCGAAGAAGCGGCGATCGCCTCAGGCAAGACCATGGGGCAAGGCAACCGCAAGCATGCCGATCAGGAGGCGACCGAAGCCATGCGCGGCGTCATGGATTCGGTGCCGATGGACGGAACCATAGTCATTGGCGAGGGCGAACGGGACGAAGCGCCGATGCTCTACATCGGCGAGAAAGTCGGCAAGCAAGACGGCGGCAGCTATCCCGAGGTGGACATTGCGGTCGATCCGCTGGAAGGCACCAACCTGTGCGCCACGGGTTCGCCCGGGGCCATCACGGTGCTGGCGGCCTCGGAGCATGGTGGCCTGCTGCACGCGCCCGACTGCTACATGGAAAAGATCGTAGTTGGCCCATCCTGCAAGGGCGTGGTCGATCTTGAGGCTCCGGTCTCCCACAATCTGCATGTCATCGCCAAGGTGCTGGATCGGAGCGTCGAAGATCTGGTGGTCATTATCCTCGACCGCCCTCGGCACGAAACTTTGATCAACGAGATTCGCAAAGCCGGGGCGCGCATTCGGCTTATCTCCGACGGTGACCTTTCGCCCGGAGTCGCCGCGGCGATGCTGGGATCGGGCGTGCACGCGGTAATGGGGACGGGCGGAGCGCCGGAAGGCGTGATTACGGCGGCGGCGATCCGCTGCTTGAATGGCTACATGGTCGGCCGGCTGGTCGGCTACACGCCGGAGCAGGGCGAGCGCATGAAGGACATGGGCATCGCTGATCCTAAACGCATCTACACGGCCGATGATTTGGCACCTGGCAAGAACATCATCTTTGCAGCAACCGGCGTTACCGATGGACCGCTGCTCAAGGGGGTGCGCTTCTTCGGCGATGGCGTTCGGACCTCGTCCTTGGTGATGAAGCTCAACAAAAGCAAGGTCCGATTTATCGAGACCGTGCACGTCGACAAGCGTCCGGATGTAAAGGTCAGAATTCCGGAGAGGTGAAAGCCTGATATCGATCGAAGCGCCAGGCCTTCCTGTCGGAAGGCCTTTGCTTTCCCTACCGAGTACATTAGGCGGGATTTGGGATGGCCCAGCTTGCCGAGAACCTCATTTCTGTGGGTACTACCCCGGCGATACAACTCGTCATTTTCCGTTTGCTTCTGTAGGAAGAGGAGTAAAATTCTATTAGAGGAACGTAGCTGCGGATGGAAATCACTCCATTCGGAGAGGCTTTTGCATGAACGTTCATTTCAGCTACAAGATTTCCAAAACTCCCGACCTCGAAAAACTGATCAACCAACAAGTGGAAAAACTGGGCCGATACCTTCGGGTATTTCGTCCGGACCTCGTGCATCTGAAAGGCCTTATCGAGGAGAACTCCGCGCGCGAGGGTGTGGTGGTGTCGCTGAACTTGCGACTTCCGTCGGGCCAGATGGCGGCGCAGGAAAGTAGTTCGACGGCAACGGCCGCGATCAAAACCGCCTTCGATTCCATTGCAGAGCAGGTCAAGAAGCACAAGGAGCTGTTGCGTAACCATCATAAGGGGGCGCGCCGTCGCGGTCCAGGACGTGTTCCCAGCACCGTCCCCTTCGAGGAGACGCTAGCGGCGGTCAGGCCCGAGCACATTTCCAGTGCCGACATTTCGAGCTACGTCAATTTCAATCTACCCCGGCTGCAGCGCTACATCCAACGGCAGATCGACTACCGTGAGAGCCAGGGGCAGCTCCGGCCTGGTCAGGTCGCGGCGGAAGACGTGGTGGGGGAGGCCATTGCAAACGCGCTCAGCGAGCAGGGCGACAGTCCAGAACGCATGAAGCTGGAGCCCTGGGTGCATCACCTGGCGATGCGGGCCATTAACCAGTCTGGCGTTGGAGAATCGCGAGGACGGACACGTTCCGTTGGAGCGCTCGCACGGTGAACAGAACGTGCGTGCCAGCGATGAGGCCAACCTGCAATTCCACCAGCCGGACGAGCAGCTGTCGGAAGAAAATGTCATTGCCGACCCGAGCGCCAACAATCCTGAGGAGCTGGCCGCGCGGGACGAATTAATTAACCTGGTAGAGACGACCCTGCGCGACGCCGGCCGTAACGAAGCGGAGGCCTTCATCCTGTACACCATCGAAGGCTACACCCTGGAAGAAATTGCCGATATCACCAACCGTAATGTGGAGGAGGTGCGCGCGTCCATCCGCAAGGGTCGCGAACACTTGCAACGCGCCTTGCCCATCAAAGACCCGCTGAAGGAAAAGCTCGTGGAGTATTCCAGGAGCGCGTGAACAAACATGGGGCTGCCTGACAGCGCCTCCTTCATCATTCAAGAAACTCATCCATAAGGAGAACCGGAATGATCACACGAGATGACATCCGAGAACTGGCTAATTTTCACTCGCCGGAAACTTGTGCGGTTACCTTTTACTACCAACCGGCAACCCCGCTGAATAAGTCGCACCGCGAAGAATCGATCCTGGTCAAGGACCTGGTTCGGAATGCGCTGCACGACGCCGAGAAGCACGGTCGAAACGGCGGTGCCCGTGCCGACCTGGATCGCATCCAAAGCATGGCCGAGGGCCTGCGTGGAAACGGCGGCAAGGCGAAAGCAGTTTTTGCCTGCAGTAAACAGGGTTTCTGGCGCGAGTTTGACATCCCGGCGCAGTTACTGAAGACCAACCTTATCGTAAACCAGCGCTTTCATCTGAAGCCCCTGGCGGCGGTAGTGGACGGAGTGCACCATGCCTGTATTGTGCTGCTTGACCGCACCAAGGCGCGCGTTTTCGAACTGGTCAACGATGAAATGGTGGAGAAACAGGACTTCATCAATGAGCTTACCCGGCGCGGCAAGAGTGACGGCTGGCACGGCTATGACGGCGGACATGCCGAGCGCAAACAAATGAACGAAGCGCTGCAGCACTTCAAAATCGTGGCCGATTGCATTGAGCAGTACTTCGAGCGCGGAAATTGCGATCGATTGCTGATCGGCTGCCACGATGACGTTTGGCCCGAAATTCATCGCGAACTGCACTCGAATTCCAAGCAGCGTCTGGTGGGACACTTCCGCGTCGATCCAAAGATCGCGACCGCCGACCAGATAAAGCAGATGGCCATGGAGCAGCTCGCTCAATACAACACCCGCCTGAAAAAGGAGCTAATCGGCGAGGTAATAGGCGAAGCCCATAGCAATGGGCGCGGCGCCATTGGTTTGCGGCGGGTGTTGCGTTCGCTGGAGATTGGCGAGGTGCAAACCCTTCTGCTGGGCTCGAACTTCCTGGCGCCGGGAGTGAAGTGCTACCACTGCGGCCACATGGACCTGCATGACGCGCCGGCATGCGTGGTTTGCGGAAAAGAGAACACGCAGTTGGAAGACATCGGCGACGCTATTGTAGGTTATGCAATTCGCAATGGAATCGAAATTGTATACATCGCCGATGATGAGCAGTTCGATCAGATCGGACGGATTGCAGCCCTGCTGCGCTTCCGCGCGGATCAGAATACGGCAGTGAAAGCCGCCAGTTAACCTCAACCTACCCGTTTAAGGCACAGCCGCGTGCTGTGCCTTCTTTTTTGTGCTCTTCACCTGGACTATTCATCTGTTGTCGCGGCAGAAGGCAGCAAGTTTTGAAGGGGCACGGCTTCAGAGGCTGCTGAAAAAGTCGGTTTGCGGGGGCATTTTGAAGGGGCGCACCTTTAGGTGCGCCGTAGAAGCCCTTTATTTTTGTCATCCCGAGCGGGCTTCAGCCCGCGAGGGACCTGGTGTTCCGATTTTTTCAGCAGCCTCTGAAGCCGTGCCCCTTCAAAGCGTGAGTTCCTCGTGAATAATCCAGGTTCAGTACCGTCGATTCGGCCGCCATGCTATTCTGCTCGGTTTGTGGGAGGGGCAGTGTGAAATTCAGTCGCCGCGGCTTCATCGCAACCACCGCAATTGGCTCCGCGTCACTCGCGCTTGATCTAAAAGCGCAGGGCAACGCTGACCAAGCCTCTGCATCACCTGGTGCATTGCCGAAGGCGCCAGTCATCATATGTGCCGCGATTGGCTACAACTATCTCGACCGCGGCTACGCGGTGTTGACCAGCGGAGGCGATACGCTCGATGCCGTGATGCAGGTCATCACTGGGCCGGAAGATGATCCCAATGAGGACAGCGTCGGTCTCGGTGGACTTCCCAACGAAGATTGCGTGGTGCAACTTGACGCCTGCTGTATGCACGGCCCTACCCGGATGGCTGGCGCGGTAGCGGCAGTGGAAGAAATCAAGAATGTATCGCTGCTGGCCAAGACAGTGATGGAACACACCGGTCACGTGATGCTGGTAGGCGAAGGCGCGCAGAAGTTCGGGTTCGTAATGGGCTTCCCCAAGGAGAACCTGCTGACCGAACGCTCGCGCAAGACGTGGCAACTGTGGCGCGAAACCATGTCCAACGACGACTGGTGGGGACCGGGACTGGCCAGTCCTAAGTTCAAGTTTCCCGATACTGCCGGAAATCTCTCTGAATACTACGACGAGCGCATCAAGAAGATGGAAAAGTTGGCAGAGAAGATCGGAATTGAGCCGGAGTTTCGCATGGCGGCCATCCAACGCGTCCTGCATCCGCCGACCGGAACAATTCATTGCTCGTCGGTGAACGAAAAGGGCGAGATGTCGGGCGCGACCACGACCAGCGGACTGGCATGGAAGATTGCTGGGCGCGCGGGTGATTCGCCGATCATCGGGGCCGGCAGCTACACAGATCAGGACGTCGGCTCAGCGGGCGCGACCGGCAACGGTGAGGAGAACATCAAGGTTTGCGGCGCCCACACCATCGTCGAGAACATGCGGCGGGGTATGTCTCCGCAGGAAGCGGGCATGGATGCGTTAAAGCGCATCGTCCGCAACTTCGAAGGCTACCCGGAAAAGCTGCAATACGTGGACATGAGCTACTACATCCTTCGCAAAGACGGCGCTTACGCGGGAGTCTGTATGTGGAGCGGACCGCCCGAGCATCCGCGACGGTTCGCGATGCATGACGGCAATGGTAAGCGGTATGAGAACGCCGTGGCGCTGTACCAGGGACAGTCGCTGGGCTGGCCACCGATGCCGGGGCGGAAACATTTGGCGCCGGAGCAGAAGAGATAAGTTGATCGCCCCGCGTTAGCAGTGCAATGTTTTGAAAGGGCACGCCTTCAGGCGTGCCGCTGAGGACAATCACCAAACCCGGCTTTAGCCGCCGACGGTAACACGCCCTCAGGGCCTAAAGGCCAGTTCCCTCCGCACCTGACGGCACGGCTGAAGCCGTGCCCTTTCAAGGCTGGCCATACCCGCATCGGAATGGCTACAGGCGCCGCCAAGAGACAGCTTGCAACATCGAACCAGAAATGCAAACGTATGTACGTGACACTCTGCGAACTTGCATTCGGATGCTACGTCTTCTCGCGAGGATACGATGAGGCCTACGCTCAATTATTCGAGGATACCAAGCCCGGGTTGGACTTAGATAGCGACAAACACCGCCTTGCTTTGTTGAAGTGGCTGAACAAGTGGGGATGCCGCCAATTCGCTAAGGACCAACATTCGGACGCATCCGCGGAGATCAAGGACTGGTACGAGAAGTTTCGAGACGCCCTCTGCCCGGTGGATGCAACTTTGCTTTCGCTTACCGCTGAGGAGTTAAACGGTGTAGAACGCGCATACACCGGACTTTTGAATAGGACCGCTTCTCGCAAGCGTAGAAAAAACGGCGAAGTACAGGTCACGGTTGGTCCAGCAGGAACTGCCAAGATTCTCTTTGCGCTCAGGCCTGATGCTTTGATGCCATGGGACGATCCCATTCGCAATAAGTTCGGTTGGGCTGGATCGGCTGCTTCCTATCGGAAACATCTGGAGATGGCAAGGGGCTGGCTCAATGACCTTACGAAGGTTTGCGAGGAGAAAGGCTTTCAACTAGCAGAGCTGCCCTCAAGGCTGGGCAGGCCCCAGTCAAGTCTAGCGAAAATGATAGACGAGTATCTGTGGGTGACGATAACAAACAAATGTGCTGCGCCGGACAGGGAGACTCTAGAGTCTTGGGTCAGCTGGTCATGACCTACCAAAACAAAATTCTCAGCCATTTCCGGAAAGCGCTCTCGGCCAGACTTGCTACACAGCGACCGTTACGGTGGTCTCCGTGCGCGTCACTGGCCGGTAGAGCGTGTCGCGCTCAAAGGGCACGCGGCCAGCCTCAGTAATCAGCCGGATCAAATCCTGGCGGCGAAGCATTTGCGGTGTGGTGGCGCCGGCATCGTGATAGATCTTCTCTTCTACGACAGTCCCGTCAATGTCATCGGCGCCAAAGCGCAGTGTGATCTGCGCCATCTTGGGCGTCACCATCTGCCAGTACGACTTGATGTGCGGAAAGTTGTCGAGCACGAGGCGCGATACCGCGATCTGTTTCAGGTCGAGCATGCCGGTGGTCTTGGGCAGATGCTGCAGCGGCGTGTTGTCGGGATGGAACGCCAGCGGGATGAACGTCTGGAAGCCGTGCGTGTCGTCCTGCAGCGCGCGCAGCTTCAGCAGATGATCGACGCGGTCTTCGTCGTTCTCGACGTGACCGTAGAGCATGGTGGCGTTGGACTTCAGGCCGACTTCGTGCGCGGTGCGAGCCAGTCGGAGCCAGTCGTCGCCATCGATCTTGTGGTCGCAAATGATGTGCCGGATGCGGTCGGAAAAAATCTCGGCGCCGCCACCGGGCATGGAATCCAGCCCCGCCTCCTTGAACTTGATCAGCACCTCGCGCGGCGTCATCTTGCCGATCTTCGCGAAGAAGGCGATCTCAACCATGGTGAAGGCTTTGAGATGCACCTGCGGGAAGCGCTCCTTCAACCCAGCGATCAGATCGACGTAGTACTGGAACGGCAGATCGGCATGCAGGCCGCCAACGATGTGGAACTCGGTGATCGCCTCGGTGTAGCCGGATCCGGCGGTGCTCCAGACTTCTTCCAACGCCATGGTGTAGGAGCCGGGCGCGTCCTTCTTGCGGCCGAAGGCGCACAAGCGGCAGGCGGCGACACAAACATTGGTGTAGTTAATGTGGCGGTTGACGTTGAAGTAGGCGATATCTCCGTGCATGCGCTCGCGCACGTGGTTCGCCAGCCAACCCATCGCCAGGATGTCACCGGAGCGGTAGAGCGCCAGCGCGTCGTCCGCCGACAGACGTTCCTGGGCCATGACCTTGTCGTGAATTGGGTGCAGCCGAGGGTCGTCGGTCTGGAAGGCGTGGAGCCTCTTGGCACCGGCGGTATGCTGCGGAACGGTGGGCATCCTGTTAATCATATCGCAAGGACGGCTTCGAAATCACAGACAAAGCTTCCTTACCATTCACAAGGGGCGCAATTGAGTCAGATTCGCCCCTTTCAGTAGCCAGCTCGTCGGCGACCGTGGGCGGCCACAGCCCGTATTTGGATCATCGAAGGAAGGTCACGGTTAAGTGATCAGGAAAGGAAATCACCGCAAGACAAATTTGCGAACGTTGGCTTCACTCGCAGGCCACCGCCCGAGAGACTGTGCGATCAACTTAGCGGCGCGGTTCACTTCGTCCAAAAATCTTGAAGATACCCGTTCATCTCGCGCCAAGTACCAGTCGACTGCAGATTCGAGTTCGGCAGCTGCAGCCCGATGAAACTCTAGCGGCTTAGCCACCGTGGGACAGCTTGGCGCTGAGCCGGTTGCGAACTTCGATCCATGGGACGGTCTTTGCCTTACCGGAATCCAACTCCCGTATGCGCAAGGCAATCTCGTTTTGCCACGAGGCTTCTATGTCCTCGTCCACTGTCCATTACCCTCTCTTGTCATTCCGATATTGTAGAACTGGCCTGCTGGTCTCATAAGCACCACCAGATTAGATTTGTATCAGGGCACGACTTCCAGTCGTGCCGCGGTTGCTGGCCAAGAACACGGCTTTTAGCCGCTGAAACAGGGGCTAAAGCCCAATCAAGAAACGGGCCTTCTGGCACGGCTAAAAGCCGTGCCCTGACACGAATCGCAGCCTATGCCAATTATGAAACAGCAAGCACCTTACCGCCCCAGCATCAGGTCTCCGGCGATGAAGAACAGGAACGCCATCGAGACCAGCCCGTTCATGGTAAAGAAGGCTGCATTCACCCGGCTGAGGTCGTCGTGCTTCACCAGTGAGTGCTCATAGATCAAGAGCAGCGCAACGAATACTACGCCAGCCACCGCAATCTTCCCCAACCCAAACGCCACCACCATCCACGCCAGCAAAAGAACGGTCACGACGTGAAAGAACCGAGCAATGTTGAGAGAAGTATGAATGCCAAAGGCCTTGGGAACAGAGTAGACGTCGGCCGAGCAGTCGAACTCGAAGTCCTGGCAGCTGTAGAGGATGTCGAAGCCGGCACCCCAAAACACCACAGCGGCAGTCAGGATCAAGATGCGTGGATCGAGCGAGCCGCGGACCGCGATCCAGGCGGCGGCAGGAGCGGTGCCCATCGCAAGGCCAAGCACCACGTGCGACCAGCGCGTAAATCGTTTGGTGAAGGAATAAAGAAAGATAATGGCCAGTGCGACCGGGGAGAGGTAAAACGCCAGCGGATTCAGTTGATACGCCGCGAAGATCAGGATGGCCGACGTGACCACAACGAACCAGGTCACGAACGACTTGCTCAACTTGCCGGCGGGAAGCGCGCGAACGCGGGTACGCGGGTTGGCCGCATCAATAGTGGCGTCCGCCAGCCGATTGAAGGCCATGGCAGCCGAGCGTGCGGCGACCAAAGCGATGATGATCCAAATCGACGTGTGCAGGCTGGGAAGACCACGGGCCGCCAGGACGGCGCCGGTCAAACCAAACGGGAGCGTAAGGACGGAGTGCTCCCACTTGATCATCTCTAATGTGGTGCCAACACTTCGTAACAGAGCCACAGCTTGATTTTAGCTTGCGGACGAGGTTTCAGGCAGATCGGGCTGGCTCATGGTCATACCTTGCGGCAATGGAGGGCGAGCCCATTGGCGCTCCCAGGCGGGAACGGTGACGCGCTCGGCGACCAGTGATGGTTTGCGCGCCCAACAGACTACACGCGTTCCGAAAGGTAGGTTGATATAGCGAATCAAATGGCGTTCGAAATCGAGCAGCGTAACCATGGCGGCATTCGTCAGCCGGGATGCACTATCCGATATCGGATGGACCGCCGCCGATTTCTGGAACAGGTCCTTGAAGGTATGTCCCACGATGGACGGGAGAAATCCGGTCGCCACCAGATAGGAGACGCGGGAGATTTCGAAGCCGCAGTTATTGAGCTTCCGCCGCAGCTCGCTGGCGGTGTAACGCCGCTGATGCCCGCACGCTTCATCGTCGTCGCCCCAGAGGAATGGGTAGGCGGGAACAGTTAGACACAAGAGGCCACCATCCTTCAAGACGCGGCGAAGCTCACGCAGGGCCTTCCGATCATCAGGCACCATCTGCAGAATGTCTCCGGCTACGATCGCATCGAATGAGCCTGACACGAAACCCAAATCCTCGGGGTTGGTGCACACTAAACTTTGGGACCCTTCGATCTGGCGGAACGCCAGCACCGCCAGTGAACTGTGCGCATTAAGCGTGCGAATGAAGTCAGAGTCCGAGAGTTCCAGTTGCGCCGCACAGCCAAGATCTAAAACTCGGCCCTCGCGTCTGCCATGCATAGCTTGGGCGACTGCCTCGCGCAATAGCTTTCGCCGGGCGATGTACCACCACGAGGAACTTTCGCGGCGGAGCGTCTCGAATTCGGGTTGAGCAAACATCGAACCGGGCTGTTCCCTGCCCCAGGCTACATTCTACGAAATACCGGCAATCTATCCAATTTTCTCTACGTCCGCGTTCCCGTCGCTTGCACCGCCGACTTGAAGTAATCCAGCGACAGGCGCAAGCCGGTGCGCAAATCAATAGTCGGCTCCCATCCGAGCAGCCGCTTGGCCTTGCTAATGTCGGGCTGTCGCTGCTTGGGATCATCCTGCGGCAGTGGCTCATATCGCAGTTTGCTGCTTGACCCCGTCACTTCCAGTACCGCCTTGGCGCACTCCACGATCGTAAACTCCACGGGGTTGCCGATGTTGGTCGGCTCGTGCTCGTCAGAGTTCGACAATGCTAGAATTCCCGCCACTTCATCGCTCACGTAACAGAAGCTACGCGTCTGCGAACCGTCGCCGTACACCGTGAGATCTTCGCCGCGGAGCGCCTGCTTCATGAAGTTTGAAATCACTCGGCCATCGTTAATCTGCAGCCGCGGACCATAGGTATTGAAGATGCGGACAATGTGTGTGTCCACTCTATGGTAGCGGTAGTATGCCATGGTAGCTGCTTCAGCAAACCGCTTGGACTCGTCATACACCGATCGGGGGCCGATGGGATTCACGTGTCCCCAGTAGCTCTCCTTTTGCGGATGCTCCAAGGGATCGCCATAACATTCCGAAGTCGAGGCCAACAGAAACTTGGCGGCGTATTTCTTTGCCTGCTCAAGGCAGTTCATGGTGCCGAGCGAGCCGACTTGCAAGGTTTCAATGGCATGTTCGAGATAATCTCCCGGACTGGCGGGTGATGCGAGGTGGAAGATATAGTCGACCTTGCCTGGATCAAAAGACCGGCTGACGTCCTGTTCGAGGAAGGCAAAGCGAGACTCATGACGGAGATGGGCGAGGTTCTCCATACGTCCGGTCAGCAGGTTGTCGGCGCAAACGACGGAGTGACCTTCGGCCAGTAAGCTATCGCACAAATGCGAACCAAGAAAACCCGCACCGCCAGTCACCAGCACATGCATAGTTGCGATTCCTCAATGAAAGTGGCAGCCAAGGAAGGGTGGCGCTAAGCGAGATCTAGCGGACGGCGACCGCTACCCCGTGCTCGCGCAACCGGACTCGCTGATCTGCAATAATGCTCGCCAGAGTGTCTTCCAGGGAGAAACGCGGATGATAGCCGATGAGCCTGTTTAGCTTAGTAATGTCTGGAACTCGCCGCCGAACGTCTTCGAAACCTTCCTCGTAAGCTTTGCCATAGGACACGAAAATAATCTTCGAATCGGAGCCGGTCATGCGCTTGATGCGGTTGGCCAATTCGGCGATGGCGATTTCGTGATCGCTGCCCACGTTGTACACTTCGCCGTTGGCGTCAGGATGGGCCGCGATGCCAACCAGCGCATCCACCGTGTCGTTGACGTGGGTGAAGCAACGACTCTGCGAACCATCCCCGAAGACGGTAATGTCCTTGCCCGTTAATGCCTGGACCACTAAGTTGGGGACCACCATGCCATAACGCCCGGTCTGTCGAGGTCCCACGGTATTGAACAGGCGCGCAATCACCGTGGGAACTTTCTTATCTTTCCAGTACGCTACGGCGAGAAACTCGTCGATGGCTTTTGAGCAGGCGTAACTCCAGCGGCCCTTATTGGGAGGGCCCATGACCAAATCATCATCTTCGTGAAACGGGACGCGGTCCCGCTTCCCGTATACCTCCGAGGTCGACGTGATGAGCACGCGTTTTCGCTTGGTCTCCGCCAAGCCAAGTATGATTTCGGTGCCTCGAATATTGGTCTCGATAGTGCGCACGGGGCTGTCCACAATCAGGCGCACTCCCACGGCAGCTGCCAGGTGATATACCACATCGCAGAGGTCGACGAGTTCGGCCATCAACTGAATGTTGGTGACGGTGTCAATATGGTAGGTGAATTCAGGATGGATCTTAAGATGCTGGATATTGGCGATGGACCCGGTGGACAGATCATCAACAATGCAAACTTCATCGCCGAGCGTCAGGTGTCGCTCGGCAAGGTGCGACCCGATGAAGCCAGCACCTCCCGTGATGAGCACCTTCATTCCCGCCCCTCCGCGTCTTTAAGAGTAATGTTCTTGAGCCAGCAGCGCAATGTTTGTGATTTGCGTCCTAGCGGACACAATCGTTAGGCCGCTATAATCGCGGGTTCGTTAGGACAGTTGCAGGATTCTATGGCCGACCGCGAAACCGACGTGTTAATCATTGGCGCAGGTATTGTTGGACTGGCGACAGCTCTCGAAATCACGTTGCGTTTTCCTGACATGACCCTGATCGTCGTAGACAAAGAAGATCGCGTGGCCTCTCACCAAACCGGACATAACAGCGGGGTCATCCACTCCGGTATCTACTACAAGACAGGGTCGCTGAAGGCGCGCAACTGCGTCGCCGGGGCTGCTTCCATGAAACGCTTCTGCCAGCAGCACCTGGTTCCCTTCGAAGAGTGCGGCAAACTCGTGGTGGCCACAAGTTCCGAGGAGGTTCCGCGGCTTGAGCAATTGCATCAACGCGGAATCGCCAACGGAGTTCCGGGCCTGCGAATGCTAAGTCGCGAGCAGTTCCGCGAAATCGAACCGCATTGCGACGGAATCAGCGTGCTGCAGGTGCCTACTACTGGCATTGTGGATTACACGGTGGTAGCGCAAAAATATGCCGAGTTGATCGAGCGAGCTGGGGGCGAGATTGTGTTTCGCGCTAAGGTGATCGGTCTGCGGCACGACGGAAACTTCAACGTCGTGGAAACCGGCGCGGGGAGCTTCAAGGCACGGTACGTGATCAATTGCGCCGGCCTGTATAGCGATGCGATCACCCGCATGGCAGGGGTGCATACTAATCTCGAAATCATCCCCTTCCGCGGGGAGTACTACGAAGTGAAGGCGGAGCGGCGCAATCTGGTAAAGGCGTTGATTTACCCTGTTCCGGATCCGCGCTTTCCGTTCCTGGGAGTGCACTTCACGCGCCGCATCAATGGCAGCGTCGAGGCCGGACCCAACGCTTTGCTGGCATTCCGCCGCGAGGGATACACCGGCGCGTCACCTGATCTCAGCGAAGCCATGCAAATGCTGTCGTTTCCCGGCTTTCGGAAAATGGCGCGAAAGTATTGGCGCATGGGCTTGGCCGAACAGTACCGTTCATGGATCAAGGCGGCCTTCGTGAAGTCGTTACAGAAGATGGTGCCCGAGCTGATGAAATCCGACTTAGTTCAGGGTGGCTCCGGCGTGCGAGCCCAGGCCGTGGATAGCAGTGGCAACCTGGTCGACGACTTTCATTTCGTCTACAGCAAGGGAATGATCCATGTCTGCAATGTACCGTCTCCGGCGGCAACGGCCTCGCTCGAGATCGGCAAAGAAATTGTCGATATGCTGGCTCGGCGATTTGACCTGGCGCCGTCGCATAGTGGATCCAGCTCGAGTAGTGCGGGCCTTTTAAACTAGCGGAATCGCGCTATCGCCGATAGGTTCCCATGTAATCCGCTTCAATGATGATGTGGTCCTTGATGGCCTGCTGCAGAACCACATTGCTGGAGCCGGGCGTGAGATCGAGTTTTTCATCCAGAGCATATAAGCGGAAGAAATACCGGTGCGGCTTGCCCCGCGGCGGACATGGCCCGTTATAGCCGATCTTGCCAAAGCTGTTGCGGCCCTGGCGTGTACCTTCATCCAACGGGTCTCGCCTCGCTATCCCCTCGTGAAGTTCATGAGCGCTGATGGGTAGGTTCCACATTACCCAGTGGATCCATGTCCCGTTCGGTGCGTCGGGGTCGTCCATGACCAGCGCGAAGCTGACGGTGCGCGGCGGAAGCCCGCTCCATTCCAGCGCCGGCGAAACGTCGGCGGCGTCACAAGTATGTTTCTTCGGAATCTCTGCGCCCGGAGCGAAGGCTGAACTCTTTAGCACGAGTGTCATGGAAGCAGCGCCTCCTGCCGATGGGTTTGACCGCTGCGCGACCACGCCACCGCCAACTAATCCCAGCAGGAGCAGCAACCAAGCTCGCTTGGCGATTGAAGGAAAGTGATTCGCGAACGTAGGTTGGGAAGTGTTGCCTGCCGAGATCATCGGCAACATTGTACGGGAGGTCAAGCGATATCAATATGGCAAAGGGAAATAACAGCAGGAAATTACAACAGGAACGACGCGCACAGCAGCGTACCGAAAATCAGTGAGTGCGTCAGTTCGCTGAAGCCGAGCTTGTGGACATCGAGAGGACGATAACGCCCAACGAACCACCAAGTTCCGCGAGCGAGTACGGGAATAAAGGCCAATGCGATGGCGTCCGCGAAGAGACCAAAACGGCAGGCGGCAAGAATAACCCCAATGAGGACGACTTGTCCGCAGAAGAAGGGCAATCCCTGTTTCATCTTCTCGTCTATGCTGACGGCGCGGCTGCAGCGGATTCGTACCTGCACGAAATGGATCTGATCGCCCGCAAACAACCAGTTCGCCAACCAAAGCGCGACCGCGGTGTGGTCGAGTTTGCCGCTGGCCACGTAATAGGCGGCTGCCGCCGTTGAGGTAAGTCCAACCGCGCCGATGATCTGCGCCGGCATTCTTCCTTTGCGGCCCAGCTTTTTGACGCCAGCTTGTAACGCGAAAGCTAAACCTGCGACCGCGCCAATCGTCAACAGCCCGCGAGATTGTCCGTTCCACAGCAACGCCGCAATGCTGGCAGCGGCCAGCATGCCGATGCCGAAAATGACCTTCAGCACGTAGGCACGCTCGTCTCTGGTCTGTGCCTTGATCGCCGAGGTGCCCAGCCAACTCTCGATGGGAGTACGTAACCAGAAGAGCGACATCGCCGCCAAGATGAAAAGCACACGAGCGCCCCGGCGTTCACGCTGAATTGCAGTGCGGCTACCGCGCCAGTCGCAAGCGGCACCAGCAGCATGCCCCACGCACCATGCTCGCGAGGTATGACCAAGGCTTTTTGCCGGCCGTTGTGTGCCGAAGGGTTATGTGCGGCTACCCCAGCCAACGAAAATCTCCCGAATTGCTTGTTGCGAGTTGGCGACGGTTCGAAGTTTCTGGCCTATCGCTTGATTGCGGCCGCGCGAATCATCTGATTCGATGTGCCCGGTTCATAGACGCAGAATGGCTCTTCCGCCAGAAAATCGCCGGTGGCAGCATAAGCCCGAGCGCGGCATCCCATGCAAACGTGGCGGAACTCGCAGCAGCCGCACTTTCCTTTCAGGTTGTCATCGTCCCGCAACTGCGCAAAGACTTCAGAATCGTTCCAGATTTCAGCGAAGCTTTGCTTTCGCAAGTCACCTGCGATTGCGGGCAGATATCCGCAGGGGAAGACTTCGC
Organism: uncultured Acidobacteriaceae bacterium; assembly: GCA_963720135.1. Taxonomy (GTDB): domain Bacteria; phylum Acidobacteriota; class Terriglobia; order Terriglobales; family Acidobacteriaceae; genus Bog-257. The sequence goes on along the minus strand of CAVREJ010000012.1, from coordinate 32,451 downwards.
CCTCGTGCGAAATAAAACAGACACCGGTTCCCGCCAGGCAGCCCTTGGTCATGGCGTTCATGTCGCCGGGGTGGCCAGCGGGATGGTTTTCCGGGGCCCTCGACGAGTGCCGGTTTTGCACTCGTTGGGGTAGTTGTCCGGTGTGTCCGACCGGCGGTCCGCCATGCGGCTTCAGGCTAATGCCCGTCGAGCCTGGCATGGTCATATCCGTCGGTCCAATTTCGTTGGGGCTGGGTGCAGAGGCGGCAACTTGGTTGCGGCCCGCCAGGCGGTCGGCGGCCTTACGCTGCCGCGCCACCCGGAAGTAATGAGGAGCACAGGTTGCCTTCAGTTCGATTCCACCTTGCAGCGACTGATCGTAAAACCAATTCAGCATCTGCTCATACTCTTCCGGAGCCACCATCTGCTCGGTGGCGATATCCACTCCGCATCCCACCGGCACCAGCAGAAAGGTATGCAGCGCGTCAGCGCCCAGACTGCGCGCGAGGTCGAGCACGGCCGGCAACTGGTGCGCATTGTGACGTGCAATCGTGGTGTTGATCTGTACCGAGACGCCCAAAGCCTGCAGGTTACGCATGCCGTAGATTGCGGCATCAAACGCGCCGGGGATGCCGCGGAAGGAATCGTGGGTGTGCGCATCCGATCCATCCAGCGAGATGGAGACCCGTTTGATTCCAGCTTGCTTGATCTTTTGCGCAACGTCGTTTGTCACCAGCGTTCCGTTGGTCGCCAGGGCTGTGCGCAGACCGCGGCTGGTCGCATATTCCGCCAACTGGAAAATATCGTGCCGGTATAGTGGCTCGCCGCCGCTGAGTACCAGGATCGGATTGCCGAAGTTGGCAATCTGCGAAATGATGTCGAGGGCTTTATCGGTCGGCAGGTCGGCGGGCGACATTAGCTCGGTCGCGGTGGCGCGGCAATGAATGCACCTCAGGTTGCAGCCCTTGGTAACTTCCCAGAAAATCAAGCGCGGCGTGTATTGCTTGGTTGTCGCTGAATGGGCACTGCCATTGCCTTCCTTCATTGCTGTTTTCCTCCCCTGCTCTGCGGAACTCGGCTCGTGGTATGCATCCACGATAGAATTTTGATAACCGGGGAGGCCGTGAGTCTTATCACCACGCCATGTGATGAGCATCACTTGGCAGATCAAGCGTGCGCGATCCTCGAAAACCGGAGATTACTGAAGGAGCTACGTAGCACTTACATGCTATTTATTAGTGGGCAGTTAAGGGCACTATTAGGCTATTATGAATATCCCTACAAGTGCTGATTGGCGAGCCTAGGGAGGCCCAGGAGCGACGATCAAGGCTGAGGAGGACTAGAAGGCCATCCAAAAGCCAAAGGCCCGCTAGAGGGCACGCCAAGGCCCTCTATAGCGAATTCCCCTTTTGGAACGCAGAATCCTACGACCTTCGTTGTAAGCTGGCGGAGGACGGCGCAAGTATGTCGTCGCAATTCCTATGCTTAGACTTCTCTGTGTAACTGCGCATCCGGATGACGAGGCGGGCGCATTCGGAGCCACTCTGCTGCTATACCACGACCGCGGCGTAGAAACCTACGTGGTCTGCATGACAGCGGGAACCGCGGCGCGCAATCGTGGCACCGCTCGGTCGAATGAGGAACTGGCGGCGATGCGACGCGCCGAGCTTGCAGCGTCGTGCAAAGTGCTCAACGTCGGCCACTGCGAAGTGCTCGACTATACGGACGGGCAGCTAAACCGCACCGATCTTTACATTGCGGTCGGGGACCTGACACGCCGTATCCGCCGGATCCGCCCACACGTGGTCCTGACCTTTGGGCCGGATGGCGGACTGACGGGTCACGTTGACCACGCTATGGCAGGCGTCTTCGCAACAATGGCATTTGAGTGGGCGGGCCGCGCCGATCGCTATCCTGAGCAACTGGAGCACGGACTAACGCCGCATCGCGCGCAAAAGCTGTACTACCTTACCGCTGACTTCGTGCTGCCCGATCGCCAGATCATTGCGCCGCCCACCGTGACCACGCGCATCGAGGTGGGTACAGAGCGCTTCCAGAAAAAGGATGAAGCCTTTCGACAGCACACCACACAGGCGCCGCTATTTGAGCGAGTCAAGAAGAACCTGGCGCAGCGCGGCGGCGGAGTGGAGATGTATCATCTCGCAGTGACGCGCGACCCGCGCGAGGCGAAGTTGGAGACTGACTTGTTCGAGGGAGTGGTGGAAGAGTAGGCGCGTCGACTTCAGAATCGGCGGACGGGTAGCGGCGGTTTGCATGGTTATTCATCCGTTTCCGGTGGACAATCGGCAAGCTTTGAAAGGGCACGGCGCTGAGGAGGCCGCTGAAAAAGTCGAAAAAAGCAGATCCCTCGCGGGCTGAAGCTCGCTCGGGATGACAAAAATAAAGGGCATCTACGGCGCACCTAAAGGTGCGCCCCTTCAAAATGCCTTCTCAACCCGACTCTTTCAGCAGCCTCCGAAGCCGTGCCCCTTCAAGTGAAGCGCTCTACTCCTCACGCAAGGTCCTCATAGGATCGACCCTGGTCGCGCGATAGGCAGGAATGATGCTGGCGACGAGCCCAACCGCGGTCAATAGCACCGACACCGTGCCGAACGTAGCTAAATCCCTGGCACTTACCCCATAGATGACGCTGGACAGTATTCTTCCCAGAGCCAGTGCGCCCGCCAGCCCGATAAGGACGCCGATGAGCGTCGGCTTCATGCCTTCGATAACCACCATGTGCAGCACATCACTAAGTTGCGCGCCCAAAGCGATTCGTATTCCGATCTCACGCACCCGCCGTCGCACCGCGTATGAGAGCACGCTGTAGATTCCGACCGCAGCAAGCAGCAAGGCAAGTCCGGCGAACGTAGCCAGCAGTAGCACGGTGAAGCGCTGCGGAGAAAGCGAATCGGAGACCATGTCACCCATGGTCATGATATTCAGCAGCGGCACATCGGAGTCGACCTCATGCACGGAGTTCGTAATCGCCGAGACGGTATTCAACGGATCCATGTTGGTGCGCACCGCCAGGGTCATGCCAAACGAGCGCCATTTTTCACCCCCGGGCGCGTGACTTGGGCGAGCGGAAAATAGAGGGCTTCGGTTGGCCGTGTCTGGTTTAAGGCGTCTTCTTTGACGTCACCCACAATCCCGACCACCACACGCGTGATGTTGGGAAAGAAGTACAACGTGAGGTGCTTACCGATGGGATCTTCGTTTGGCCAGAACTTCCTGGCCATGGACTGACTGATCAGCACAGCACCGGGCATGCCAGCGACGTCCGAGTCGGCGATGTCGCGGCCCCGCACCAGTGGTATTCGCATGGCACCCATGTAGCCGGGACTAATTAGGCGAATGTCAATCTCCGGTTGGTCTGCCATGGGCACTGGTGGTCGGCCCTCGATGGAAAACGGCTGGTGCGAGCCACTGCCGCTCAGCGGCAGACTGTCGATCAGGCCGGCTGACTCAATCCCCGGCAACGCGCGTACCCGTTGCAGGACTCGGTCGAAGAAACTGATCTGCTGGGACGGCTGAAGAAATTTGGTATCGGGAATAGAGACTGTCATGGTGAGGACGCGATTGGGATCGAAACCAGGATTGACATTGCGCAACCTCCACAAGCTGCGAATCAGAAGCCCAGCGCCAATCAGTAGCATCAGCGAGAGGGCAACCTCGCAAACCACCAGCACGCTGCGGGTCCGGTTCCCTCCGGAGTCCGATGCAGTGCGACCCAACCCTTGTTTCAGCGCCTGGTTCACGTCCTCTCTGGTTAAGCGCAGAGCTGGCAACAGACCAGCAGCGAATCCCGTCAACAGCGAAATTGCGAGAGTGAAGGCCAGCACCCAGCCATCGAGTCCAATTCCGGTGGAGCGAGGCAACTGCTGCGCTAGAAACTTGACGATCAACATCACCCCGAAGTGCGCGAAGACCAGGCCGAGAGCACCTCCGGCAGCCGCAAGCAGGACGGTTTCCGCAAGCATCTGCTGCAGCAGGCGACGCCGGCTTGCGCCCAGAGCGGTGCGGATTGCAACTTCCTTCCGCCGTGCGAGTGTCTTCGCCAACACCAGATTGGCGACGTTGGCGCACGCGATCAGAAGGACAAAGGCAACTGCTCCCAACAGAATAAGCAACGCCGGCCTCACATCGCCGACCAGATCGTCACGCAGCGGAATCGCGATGGCGCCCCATCCCTTGTCATCGCCGGGATATTGCAGTGCCAGACGATCGGAAATGGTATTCATCTCGGCTTGTGCTTGCTTAAGCGTGACGCCAGGCTTCAGCCGGGCTACAACGTCATAATTGTGATTATCGCGAACTGCGCGTTCTTGATCGGTCCAAGCCAACGGCTTCCACATCTGCGGACGATAGTTGGGATCGGTGACGATGGGAAATTCGAAGCCAGGGCCCATAACGCCAATAACGTTGTACTTCTCCCCGTTGAGTTCAATGTTCTGGCCGACAATGCCGGGATTGGCGCCGTACCGGCTGCGCCACACTCCGTAGCTCAGGACAACCTCGTGATCGTGGCCAGGATAATCTTCACCGGGGAGGAAAACTCGGCCCAGTAAGGGTTGTGCACGTAGGATCGAGAAGAAGCCATAGGTCACGGCACAAGTGGTAAGCGCCTCGGGATGACCCGTGCCGGTCAGGGTATAGCGGCCAAATCCATAAGCCGACATGCCTTCGAAGACATGGTTTTGGCTGCGCCAGTCTAGAAAGTTGGCGGGCGAGACGGTAAATGTCGTCATTCCTGGAAAGCTTTTGGGCGGGGGCACATGCCACACCTGCACCAGCCGTGCCGGGTCTTTGAAGGGCAAGGGCCGGATGAGCACCGCGTTGACGACGCTGAAAATCGCCGTGTTAGCGCCGATGCCGAGGGCCAGCACCAGTACCGCGACAGCCGCAAACCCAGGGCTCTTGCGGAGCACGCGCCAGCCATACCGAATGTCTTGTAACAAGGCAGCCATCAAGTTCCCCCTTCGTAGACATACGCGGACTACGGAACCGCGGTTCGCGAACTATCAGAAGAGAGGATGCACGCCGCTTGCCAGTAGGGTTGTTAGCAAGGAACTGAAAACACGGGTGAAAGAGGGCGGGCGTTGAAGCAGGCGAGAAAAACGCGTTCGATTCCGAACAAGCTGTCCGGATGCGGACTCGACGTGAATCCCAGCAACGCGGGTGCAATGGCCGGGGTAGAAACGGTCGCTGCCGACTGCGTAGGTCGCCGGCCACTGTCCCTACGGGACTCGGCTTCATTTTCCACTTTAGCCAGCGCCTCCGCGCTGAGCTAAGCTCTTCGGCCCCCGCGGGGCTGGATTTGCGTCAGCGTTCCAGAGTGCCAACTCAAAAGAAGTTGTCACCCACTGAACCGGAGCACTGCTTTACTTCGACCGCTTCTTCTTCGCATTCTTCGCAGTCTCAGGGGAGGAGCCGCCCAATTGGCCGGTAACGCTGGCCAGCACCTTCTGGAAGGCTTCTTCCTTGGTCAGCTCTTTCTTGCCAGTTTTGTTATGGCGGTAAGTGTGTTCGTAGCTGCAGGTCCGGCAGCGGACTTTCTGAACCTCGTCCGCTGCCATCGAGACTACCGCGTGGTCGGTGGTGCGCTTACAACGCGAGCAGTAATCGTCAACGTAATCGCCTAGGCGCATGGCTGTATCTCACGCGATTCTATTTCCCTTTGGGAGGGTATCCCTTGAACAGCTTGGCAACCGCTTTGTCGAGAGTGTTGATGTTTTTGGTGGAATTGTCAGAGATGGTGTCCGTAACCGATCCCCGCCAGAGGAGTTGCTTGTCCTTTGCATCTGCAATTTCCACGACCAGAGTGCCTTCCTTGGTTACCCAAGTGTTGTACATAACCGGGCTGCTTCCCCAGCCATAGCCCCAGCCCCAGCTCGGCCCGTAGCCATAACCGGTTCCGACCAAGGTTTTCTGGTCCTTAATGCTGTTGCTGTAGACGACCCATACGTCGGGATTAGAGTCCACCTTCGTAAATCCCTTGGCTGCCATCTGCTTATCGATCGCGTCGACAACGCGCTGGTCCCAAAGACCTTTCGCTGGGTGAGGACTCTTCTCCCAAGCGTAAGTGTGGAATTGGGAGAAGTTTGCTTGGCGGTCCCAATCGATATTGGTCTTTTGCGCAACGGCGGTAACGCACACTAGACAGCTGAGGACAACGAGGGCAAGAATTCGGCTTTTCATCAGCGGGGCTCCATGCAACAGAATTGACATCCTTACACAATGAGAATGCAGCACGATTGCGCTCTCATCGCATGGCTAAAGATACTATCCCGTCATCACGCCGTCTAGGAGTTGTCCGGGGTGGTACTGTCCTAATTTCAAATTTGCTTGCCCTCCTCAAATACTGGCATAATTTCATTTTCCGGCCCGGTAAGCCGACGCTCGCTGTCCTCGGAACCCTGCGTCACCGCTCAGTTCTATCCGCCTAACGTCCAACTCTGCAGGAAAGCAACGTGCGGTGAGGAAAAACCGTTTGCTCTGAAATGGGTCGGAGTATAAGGTGAGTTTGTTTTTAAGGGAGAGCTGGGCGGACGCGCCGCTCCTTAACCGCGAGGGTCGCAAAAGGAGGTTTATGTGGCTTACAGAGCAAACTCTTGGCGTCTGGGCTCCCGAGACGTTTCAATGTCAGTGGCAGCCGCCATGCTCTCGCTGGTTTTGGGTTGCGGCTCCGGTTCGAATTCGACCTCATCGCTCACGTCCATACAAATCAATCCCAGCAGCGCTGCGGTCCGGCTAGGTAGTAGCCAGCAGTACACCGCCACAGGCAAATTCAAGGACGGGACGTCTGGTGATATGACAACCGGTGTCACCTGGAGTTCCAGTCAGCCCGACGAAGTCTTCATCAACAATCAGAATGGTCGAAATGGCTTTGCGACCGGTATTGCTGCAGGGACCAGCACCATCACCGCGTCCGAGGGCACGGTGCAAGCCACCGCAACGCTGATGGTTTCGAACCCCATGCCACGCTTCGCTTATGTCTCGCCTGCAAAACACGGCCCGGAAGTCGAAATTTACACAGAGGGAGCCGATGGCAGTCTAACTCAAGTCCAAGGGTCGCCGATCCTGTTGGCAGGTGCTAATGACATGACTATCGATCCCGAGGGGAAGTTCCTCTTTACGACGGAGCAAGGGCCAGGCCTCCAACCTCCGGTGAGTGTGAACAGCTATGCGGTTGATCACACAACAGGAACGTTTTCTTTACCTCCCCTGAGCACCCTTTGTTGCAACTTCGGTGATTTCAATCTGTTGCTTTCTTCTTCGGAGCAAGTTCTTCACGTGGATAACTCCCAAGCCATCTCCACCATCTCGGTTGATCCGGCGGCGACGCTCGCGCTGGTAGGATCCACGCCTGTTCTGGTATCGTCCGCTCCTGCCAATACAGCTGCTATCGTTATGGAGCCGGCCGGCAAGTTCATTTATGCTGCCATCGTCGTACCCGCCAGCGTAGGAATCTTTACAGTCCAGTCCTCGAACGGCATACTTACTGAGCAGGGGACGGTTCCGATTGCTGGCCCTGCCCCGGACGTTCTGGTAATTGACCCCACGGGGCAGTTCCTTTACGTGATGCATCCCAACAACGATTTGCAGAGCTTCAGTTTAAATGCCACCACCGGAGGGCTAACCAGTATTGGGACAACGCAAACCCGCGGCTACCCGTCGGCCGGTGCCACTCATCCCAGTGGAAAATGGATCTACGTCGGAATGTGTTGCAACGGGAACCCCAGCGTTTCGGGGTTTTCCATCGATCCTGCCACAGGCAACCTGACGGAAGTTACGAATGTTGCGACGCCCGGCGGCGGAGAACCAGTCATTGTCGTCGCGGAACCCACCGGCAGATTCTTGTATGTGGAAGAGAATTTTGGCACCGACGTGTTTAGTATCGATCCAAAAAGTGGAGCCCTCGCCCTGGTCACCCAGCAGGCTCAGCTGACACCAAGTTACTTCACGTTCTAACCTGTCGGAGTCACCCAGCGATATTATTGCTACTTATTTTCCAGAAGCAGGGCAACTTGATTGCCAATCGACTCTATTGGCCGGAGCAGATTAGGACACTCCCCCAAAGTGGATCAGGCGAAAGGAACGACGATGAGCATCGCGCCTCTGCCCGACATTCAGTGACCTCACTGGCCCCGACCGACCGCGGCAGGCGATAGAGGTACCTGCCGTGGGTTGGTCGAAGTGACGCATCGAGACCGGCCGTTGTCAGCCAGCGGTCGTTAACCGCGCGAGGGGTAGACACCAACTAGCGCGATAATCCAGTTGAGGGTAAGGTACGGCGTGCGAATATCGACCGGCTGGCTGCCACCCGTCGAGCTAACAGCACCAGGGTTGAGCGTCGAATTGGCTGGTCCCGAGGCGTAGACGTTCTCCGACCCAGGGCCGGCCGCGCCGGGGATCGCCGCCAGGAACTGGTTCGCTGGGGACTTGCTGTTGGCTGCGGTTGAGACCGTGTTTACAGCGTGATTGTGAGCCGGCAAATTGCCGACTCCGAGAGTTGCGCTCTCCGCACCACCGCTTTGGCCGAGAACATAGGATTGCAGTCCCGGGCCCTGCCCAGAACTGATGGGAACTCGTCCGCGCAGGTCCGGAAGAGCAAAATTGGATACGCCGTCGCCTCCATAGGTGGTGCCTAGGAGCGAGAACAGCGCTGTGTTTTGCGAGATGGGCAGTAGCTGTCCATTGCAGAGCGCCCATCCTTGGGGCGCGAAGTTGTAAGGCACGAGCAATAGTGAACCGAGAAACGGCTCCATAACCGGTTTCCTTTCTAAATTGGGTTCAAGAAGTAATGCGGATACTACTACTCAGCCCTCACCTGTACAACTCCATTCGGCTTGTTTCAATTACATTTAATTCATAACGGATGCATACACCTGGCGTCGGAATAAACCTCGTTCCCGGAACCATTAGTCCTGCGGTAACGTATGGAGACTGGGGTAATTACGATGAGTGGGATGTCGATCTGCGGCTATCTCTGGGTTGCTTTCTTTGTCTTGTGGGTCGTGTGGGCGCTCAAGACCAAGGCAACTCAGACGCGCGAGAGTCTGGGCTCGCGCTTCTCCTATATGGTCGCCACGATAGCAGCTTTTTACGCGATGTTCAGCCGTGACGTGCCGCCGGATTGGATGCACATCCGCATTATCCCGCGGGAACCCTGGATCCAAGCGCTCGGCATTGCACTCACCGTGGCAGGTATGGCTTTCGCCATCTGGGCCCGGGCCTACCTTGGCGGCAATTGGAGTAGCAACGTCACCGTCAAAGTGGAACACCAGTTGGTTCGCACTGGCCCCTACCGATTTGTACGCCATCCGATTTATTCCGGACTGATTCTGGCCATGTTGGGAACAGCGCTGAACCGGCGCACGGTACGCGGATTAATTGCAGTTGTTCTTCTCTGGGTGGGCTTCACGATTAAGAGCCGAATCGAAGAGCGCTTCATGGCAGCGACCTTCGGACCGGAATATGGCGAGTACAAAGCCGCCACCGGAGCATTGATTCCCCGCCCGCGGTTCTGAGGCCCGAGAGCACGGCATTTGGTTCACCGCGGGATGGCGTGGTGGTGCGCTATTCCATCAGTTCCCGGTAAGCCGTCGCAACTTGCGCTCACTGGTTCCACAAACACCGCATGTTGAGAGCTGAGAGCCGACAGCTAACAGCCGAGAGCTTGGTATGATGGCCCGTGGCCAGACCAATGGTGCGCGGCAAATTCATCACCTTCGAAGGGCTCGACGGTTGCGGCAAGTCAACCCAAATGGAGAAGCTCGCCGCGGTTTTGCGCCAACATGGAGTGGACGTGGTCACAACGCGCGAGCCAGGTGGCACGGCTATTGGCGAGCGCATTCGCGGCGTCCTGCTCGATTCCCGCACCGCCGGTCTGGACGCGCGCGCCGAGATGGCACTGATGTTCGCCTCGCGGGCGCAGTTGATCGCGGAGGTAATCAGGCCCGCGCTGGAAGCGGGCAAGTGGGTCCTTTGCGATCGCTTCACTGATTCCACCGAGGCCTACCAGGGAGCGGGACGGCAACTCGGCCGCGACGCCGTGCTGCAGTTGCACAAGGCGCTCTGTGGTGGGCTGTGGCCCGATCTCACTATTTTGATGGACTGTGACGTCAGCTCTAGTGTCGGACGCGCTCGCCGTCGCAACCTGGCGGCCGCAGAGGAAACGCCTAACGAGAACCGCTTCGAGAAAGAGAGCTATGCTTTCTTTACCCGGGTGCGCAATGCGTTTCTAGAGATTGCCAACCGCGAGCCGCAACGCGTAGTGCTGGTGGACGCACGGCCGCGGTTGGAAGTCGTGCATCCCGAAATCGTGCGCCTGGTCTTCGAGCGGTTCTTGGACACCGAGGACAAGAAAGCGACACGCGCATAAACCATATGCCTTTCTCCAATTTTCACGGCAATGCCGAAGTGGTTCGCAGCTTGCGCGAGATGCTTGCGCACGAAAACTTCCCGCACGCCGTAATTCTGTCGGGTCCGCAGGGTTCCGGCAAGTTCACGCTGAGTCAAATGGTTGCGAAAGCCATGAATTGTCTGGAGCGACCTCTCACTGGCGGTCTCCCGGATTTCTGCGGTCATTGCGCCAACTGCGTCCGCATTGCCGAGGCGGACGCTCTCGAAGAGCGTTTTGCCGAAGCGGTAGAAGCTCGCGAGAACTTGCGCGATGCCGACAAGCGCGAAACCCGCCTGTTCGTGCAGACCCATCCCGATGTGTTGATCATCCCACGCGACCCGCCGCAAATGCTGGTCAAGGTGGACCAAATCCGCCACGTGATTCACGAGATCTATTACAAGCCGGTGGAAGGCCGCGAACGCGTTTACATCTTCAGCGACGCCGATTTTATGAAGGAAGCGGCAAACTCGCTGCTGAAGATTCTAGAAGAGCCGCCGCAATTCGCTACGCTGTTTCTGCTGACTGACAATCCCGCGGCGCTGCTGCCCACGATTCGTTCGCGATGCATGCACGTGCGGCTGGCGCCGGTTGCTGCCGCCGAGGTGGAGCACCATCTTGCTGAGGTGCGTCCGGAATGGAAGGCCCGCGAACGGGCGCTGGTGGCGCGCGTTTGCGGTGGAGGGCTGGGCCGCGCGCGCGGCTTCGATCTCGCCGCGTATGTGGCCGCCCGCCAGGACGCGCTGGCGCTGCTGGGCCCAGCGATGGGAAGCGCCGACCACAGCGCGCTGTTCCGCGTGACCGATACCTATCGCGCTGGCGCCGATGGCAAAGCAAAGACAGAGATATTGATTCGGACGCTGTATTCCCTGCTGGAAGACCTCCTCTTCCTGAAATCGGGCACGCCGGAGTTGGTATGCAATATCGACCTGCAGGCGGAGTTGGAAAAGATGTCGTCGCAGGTTGAGTTTGCGTGGATTGCCGGCGCGACACAACGGCTAGGGGAACTGGAAAGCGGCATGCGCCGGAATTTGCTACGCTCGCTGGCGCTCGACACTTTTGCGACATCGCTGGAGAGCTAACTTGTGCCATTGCGTCTCTCACACCAAAGTAGTATCCGCAGTATGGATTGTTTTGCGGAATCGGCTGTGGTAGGGTATCCCCAAGTTCACACCGTTAACAGCCCGGGACAATTCAAGTCTGAGTCTTGCGGGATCCCTGCATTGCGTTCACTCTTGAGTTGGCAGTATCCATAAGGCGGGTGTGCAAATCACTATAGGAGCAAACACCATGAAAGATTCCATGGACTCCACTGCCGTGGGCCGAGCTCTCGACTCCGAAGTGTTTGCCAACCGCAAGCTGATTCGTCCGGCCCTCAACCGCAACGACCATCCGCGCCAAGAGGCCCCTGAGCGCCGCGAACGCAGCGAGCGCCCAAGCCCCATGAACGGTGGCGGCAAGAAGACTCCTCCTCCGGAACAAACTCACGCTGAGAATTTCTACTATCAGAAGCAGATGCAGACCAAGACGCCCATGGTCCTGGTGCTGCACGACGGCGAAGAGATCCACGGCGTCATCGAGTGGTACGACAAATACTGCCTGAAACTGAACCGCACCGGCGCGTCCAATGTTCTGATTTACAAACCCAGCATCAAGTACATGTACAAGGAAAGCGAAGCTGGTCAGCGGAAGTAGCAAGCAGAGGTCGGGGGCCAGGGGTTAATTGCTAGTGCTGGGGCATTCGGCATCGGCAGATGAACCGGCTGTCATCCTGAACAGATCGCGGCCGAGTCGCAGTATTCCCCTTCATTTCGCTGGCGCGTAGAAGTAGTAATCGGCAGTGTAGCTGCTCTTTACTTCGACGTTCTGCTTTGAGGTATTGCAGTCGGATGCTGGTGGCGGCAGGCCGCCCTTGGTGTGAATTCGCTGGATACTGGTGACCCGGCTGAGCACGCCATCCCCGGAATGACCAGTGATGGTCACAAGCAGCCAGGGAATCGAATCCGAATCCGGCGAATCGACCCGTCCCACGGCCTTACCTGTGACTTCACTGCCATCGTTGTCTTTCCACGTGGGCCCGGCAAAGTGCCGGCCGATGACGGCTCCTTGTTGGTCGTGAAGCTCGGCATCTGGAGCCTTCAAGGCCCAGGCCAGCTTGCCGTCCGTTCCTGACTGGCACACGTATATCTGTGAGCCCGACGCGTGCGCCTGCAGTACAACCTTCTCGCCCGCAGGTGCTTTGATCTTGTCAGGCACATCGGGGCGCGCGATGCCTTGCCCACTTACCTGTATTGCGATTCCGAACAGAGCGGCGATTTGCAGCAGTCTTGTAATCACGCGCAGAAGTTTAACATCACCCCCACCTGGTCGAGGACTCGAAGGCAGGGGCCGGGATAGGGTTAGATAGAACGTGCTTCGTTCGCCTATAGGGTCCTTCGACTCGGACACGATCTGGTCGTCGCGTCCTCGCTCCGGATGACAGCGCCAATTCTATTGACGGCTTACCACCAAGCCTTGGCTGATAGCTGATGGCTGATGGCTGATAGCCAACGCTAGTCCGTGGTATTCCGCTTCAGAGTGGGATGTCCATCATCCTTCTGATCGGTCGTGTTGCCGTCGTCCTTTTGTCCGGCGGTGTTGGAGTCGCTATCGCTGGAACTGGTGCGCCTCAACAGCACTGGACGGCCCGGGTCACCCTTGGCCCCGCCCAGGTGACGGCTGTTCTCAAGGCGGGCGAGGCGTTCCTTGATGTTCTCAAACTCGCTGGTGTCCACCACGTACTCACTGCGGTCCGGAAGGTACTTGCGGATTTCGTCCTGGGCAGCCTTAATACGATCAGCGTTCATGGGATGAGTCGCGAAGGCCTTGGCGACAAAGTTCTGTTTCTTCTCGTCGAGCTTCAGCTTCTCGAAAAACTCGACAAACGCTTCCGGATCGTAGCCCGAGGCATAGTCGTATTCCAATCCCAAAAGGTCGGCCTCGCGCTCGGCGTCACGCGAGAACTTGAGAAACCCAAGCGGCACCGCCAAGCTGGCTACTTCGCTGATTGCGTATGCGACGGGTCCACCAATGAAGATCAGCGGTACCGAAGCCATGTTCCAAATCTGCGCGCGAGTCATGTTCTTGGTGGCGTGGCGGGCGGCGACGTGAGCAATCTCGTGCGCCATCACCCCGGCTAACTCGGCCTCGTTGTCCGCCGCCAGAATCAGTCCGCTGTCAACATAGAAAAAGCCACCGGGAAGCGCGAAGGCATTGACCTCGTCATTGTCCAGGACCTTGATGGTGAAGGGCACGCGCGCATCGGAATTGCGAACCAGATTTTGACCGATGCGGTTGATGTACTCGGTGACGACGGGATCGGTCACCAGACGGGCTTGTTGCTCCACCTCTTGAGATAACTGGCGCCCCAGCGCCACCTCGCGATCCAGCGAGTAAAAGTCGAGACCGCTACCGACATTGCGTTGCCCGATCAGCGAGACATCGTATTTGGCGGGAAGCGGGGTGGCATGTCCTTGTGGAGGATTTGCCGGGTTTGATGATTCAGCTTTCAGCGCCGGTACTGCCGCAGTGCCTGGAGGGGGCGAACTCTCTTTCGGGTCAGGATCGTCGGAGGTGTCGCGCCGTCCGGCAGCCTCAACCTGGGCTGCCGTGGGGATCTGCCAACCTGTCGCCTCAGATGGAAGTTGAGCAGCTGCAGGTTGTTCTCCGCCACTGGCTGGGGCAGCTTGAGCTTCTGTCGCCGTCTGCGGCGGGTTGGGCGTTGCAGCCTGCGCGAGTCCGAAGCGTGGCAACACCACGAGGGCGATCACTAGGGCAAGGACAGAACTCAGACGTCGCACGAAATAAGAAGGTCGATTGGCATGCAGCACGGACACGATTGCACCCACCGAAGTCTCGATTATCACGCTTGGGTCGGGGTTATGGGAATCAAAAACTTCACTCCTGAAAATGGCAAAGAAGCCATGAACGAGTTAGCACCTGAAACTGCTGCCATAGATGCGCTGGACTACGGAGTGGATTTCTCTTTGGAAGGAAATCGAAGTCGGTTTACTCAGAGCAACCTACCCTCGCTGTGCGCGGGATCGAAGCCTTGAAATGACCCCTCCAGACTCACCGGAATCACAACTCCGAATTACCCCGGAGCGAAACTAACTAGCCCTACCCCAAGCCCGCAGGGCGAAACTGATTAGCCTACAGCGGAAAAGAGTGTGTGAGAACTAAGTTTGAGTTGGCAAGGTGAACGATCCGCAAAATCCAGCCCCGCAACGGGGTTCCCGGTTCGCGCCGTTTTTTGCGAGAAATGGGTTGGAGGAGGGGCGAAATTTATTTTAGCCTAGGGCGGAAGCCCTGGGTAAAGTCCCGCCCCTGAAGGGACTCGTTGGTTTTTTTCACGCACGCTCGGAAGCTGTGGGCAACCAATGCTGACGCTGGCCGAGCCGCTACAGGGACGACACACAGGCCACTGGGGATGCTGGCTTTATTTTGCCAGAGCGGTAAAGTATTGAATTCACAAGCGATATCTAGACGATATGAATAAATCGAGAATATGAGTGAATTGCGCTCATGTCGCCCTTGACTTTCCTACGCGCCGCGCGGTAACATTAGCACTCGTTGGAGCTGAGTGCTAACAGGCTACGTACATGCCACTACGACGGCACTCCGAACCAACTCTCCGGGTTTATCCCCAAGACTTTATGAACATGCTTACAGCAACGCAGAAGACACGCGCCAGAGTCAGCCAACATGTAACGCAAGCCAACTAGACCAACCAGCTTGAAAGGAGTTTGAAGAATGGCTACAAAGCTTACTCCCCTGCATGACCGCATCGTGGTTCGCCGTGTTGAAGAGGCCGAGACCACCCGTGGCGGAATCATCATTCCCGACAGTGCCAAAGACAAGCCACAAGAAGGCGAAGTGATCGCGGCCGGCCGGGGCAAGACCAATGACGAAGGCAAAACCTTCCCGCTGGACGTGAAGGCGGGCGATCGCATCCTGTTCGGTAAATATGCCGGCACGGAGATCAAGATTGATGGCGAAGATTTTCTGATCATGCGCGAGGAAGAAGTGCTCGGCATTCTGGAAGGCGCCAGCAAGCCCAAGCAAGCCGTTGCGCATAAGTAGCAACGCGCTGCGAGCTTGGACCTTTTTCGTCTCCCACCTTTCGCAAAGAAACGGCGAAAGGATGGGGCACCCACATGATTTAGCTGAAAGCTGACGGCTGATGGCTGACAGCTGATTTCGACAAGGAGATTGAAAACAATGGCAAAACAGATTGTGCATGGAGAAGATTCCCGCCAGTCGATCCTTCGCGGCGTGAATGTTCTGGCCGATGCCGTGAAAGTTACGCTTGGCCCCAAGGGCCGCAATGTCGTGATTGAGAAGAAGTTTGGTTCGCCGCTGATTACCAAGGACGGCGTCACCGTAGCCAAGGAAATCGAACTGAAGGACCCGCTCGAGAACATGGGCGCGCAGATGGTGCGCGAAGTCGCATCCAAGACCTCCGACGTGGCCGGCGACGGCACCACCACCGCGACCGTTCTGGCGCAAACCATCTTCCGTGAAGGCGTGAAGACGGTCGCCGCGGGCGCGAATCCGATGGCCCTGAAGCGCGGCATCGACAAGGCCGTCACTGCGGTTTGCGGCTCGCTGGACCACGATGGCAACCGCATCCCCGGCGCGCTCGACAAGTACTCGCAGAAGGTATCGGGCGAGATGATCGCGCAGGTCGGCACCATTTCCGCCAACAACGATGAGACCATCGGTCGCATCATTGCCGAAGCCATGAAGAAGGTCGGCAAAGACGGCGTCATCACCGTGGAAGAAGCCAAGACGATGGAGACCCAGTTGGAAGTCGTCGAAGGCATGCAGTTCGACCGCGGCTACCTTTCACCCTACTTTGTCACCGATCCGGAGCGCATGGAAGTTGTTCTGGAAAACGCCTACATCCTGATCCACGAAAAGAAAGTTTCCTCGATGAAGGACCTGCTTCCGTTATTGGAGCAGATCGCCAAGAGCAGCCGTCCGCTCGTGATCATCGCTGAGGACGTGGAAGGCGAAGCGCTGGCGACCCTGGTCGTCAACAAGCTGCGCGGCACGCTACAGGTTGCGGCCGTTAAAGCCCCTGGCTTCGGCGATCGCCGCAAGGCCATGTTGCAGGACATCGCAATCCTGACCGGCGGCAAGGCCATCACCGAAGATCTTGGCATCAAGCTGGAGAACGTTCAGATGAGCGATCTCGGCCAGGCCAAGAAGATCACCATCGACAAGGACAACACCACCATCGTCGAGGGTAAGGGTAAGCACAGCGAGATCGAAGGCCGCGTAAAGGAAATTCGCAGCCAGGTCGAGAAGACTACCAGCGACTACGACCGCGAGAAGTTGCAGGAGCGGTTGGCGAAGCTGGTGGGCGGCGTTGCGGTGATCAAAGTCGGCGCTGCAACCGAGACCGAAATGAAGGAAAAGAAAGCCCGCGTGGAAGACGCTATGCACGCTACCCGCGCTGCAGTCGAGGAAGGCATTGTCCCCGGCGGCGGTGTGGCCCTGGTGCGCTGCATGGCGGCGGTCGATGCGCTGAAGTTGGAAGGTGACGAGAAGATCGGCGCCAACATCGTGCGTCGCGCGCTCGAAGAGCCTCTCCGCCAGATCGTCGGCAATGCCGGCGAAGAAGGCGCCATCGTTGTGGGCCGCATCCGCGACTCCAAGGAAGCGAACTTCGGCTACAATGCGCAGACCGGGCAGTTCGAAGACCTGGTAAAGGCCGGCGTCCTCGACCCGACCAAGGTAGCGCGTACGGCCCTGCAGAACGCAGGCTCGATCGCGTCCCTGATGCTCACCACCGAAGCTCTTGTAGCCGAGATTCCGGAAGAGAAGAAGGAACCGGCCATGGGCGGCCACGGCGGCGGCGGCATGGGCGGAATGTACTAGAAACAGCAATTAGCCATTAGCAACTAGCAGTTAGCTAAAGGCAAAGTCAAGGCCTCGCAGAAATGCGGGGCCTTCGTTTTTCTGCCGACTGACAACTGGCTACTGACAATTAAATACGGGGTGCCCCGTTCTAGCCCGCTTTTGGCTAGGGCGGGGCGTTTGTTTTCCTGACTACTGGCTACTGACTACTGGCTACTGAAGTACTGCTCCCTAGTATCCCCGCTCCTTGTCGACCACCCACAGCAGCGTTTCACCAGCCAGAAATCGGCGCAGGTTTGTTCTGTAGTGCTCATAATGGCGCTGCCACATCTTCTCCGTCAGGCCGGCAATGTGAGGGGTAATCAGAACATTCTCCATCTCCCACAGCGGAGACTCTGGCGGCAGTGGCTCCTCGGTGGTGACATCGAGCGCCGCGCCGCCGAAGCTCTTCGCACGCAGCGCATCCACCAGGGCAGCTTCATCAATGAGAACTCCGCGACCTACGTTGATCAGATAAGCATCCGGCTTGAGCCGAGGCAGACGATCGGCATTCATCAAGTGGCGAGTCTTGGGCGTGACCGGAACGGCCAGCACGATGAAGTCGCCAGCGCTTAACGCGTCGTCCAGTTTTTCGAAACCATAGACGGCGTCGGCTACTTCGCTTCCCCGCACCGGATGCTCTCGCACGCCAATCACGCGCATGCCTAGGGATTTTGCCAGTCGCGCCAACGGAGCGCCGATCGCGCCCAGCCCAACAATCGTCATGGTTGCGCCGTTGAGTTCTCTGGGACGCGGCCGCGCGTCCCACAGGTCGTGCTGCGCCCAATGCTTCTGCTGCTGATAGCGAACGGCTTGGGGCAGCCGCTTGGCGAGCGCGAACGCCAATGCAATGGCATGCTCCGCCACCACTGGTCCATGTACATCACGCGCGTTGGTCACGACGATATCGGTGGCGCGCAATTCCGGCGTCATGAGCTGATGGACTGCGGCAGCCGTCGAATGAATCCATCGCAGCCTCTTTGCCGCCTCAATCTGCTCTCCGCGCAAGGACCACGAAATCGCGATGTCAGCATCGGCGATTTCCTCGAGCACATGATCGTAGTTGGCCAGATGCTCTACTTCGATCTGCGGAAAGTCGCGGCGCAGCCGCTCCGCGAACCACGGCGGCATCTGCCACAGTTCGAAGCGGTGATGAAGAGCGATGAGGAGCTTCACGGGGACAGTGTCAAGTTTCTAGTTTCGAGTTGCAAGTTGGATAAGAAAAACGATTCACCACGGAGACACGGAGCGCACGGAGAAAAACGCATTCGAAAGTGAAACTTACAGAGAGCTTGACGAACCGGATGTAGGCCAACCTTTCAGAGCGTTTTTTAACGGGGTTCCAGCCCTACTTCCGCTTCGATGCCAACTTGAAGCGCACGAAAGAAGACTCGCACTTCTCCGTGCGCTCCGTGTCTCCGTGGTGAATCAGCTCTTCGCCTGTTCCGCCATCACCCGCAGATCGTGCCCCGTCATCTCTTTCGGTTGTGAAATGCCCAGAATGCCTAGCATAGTAGGCGCGATGTCTTGCAGTGCGCCATCGGGGCGCAGCGTGAAGCGGCGTGCATCGCCTTTGAACTGTCCCGTCGTAACCGCATGCTCCGCGGCCACGATGAACGGCACGGGATTCGTGGTATGGGCCGTCTGCGGGCCGCCGGTCGCTGGATCGATCATCTGCTCGGCATTGCCGTGGTCGGCGGTGACGATCATCGCCCCGCCGCGCTGTCGTAACGCGATGTAGATCTGGCCGAGGCAGCCGTCGACGGTTTCGACGGCAGTGATCGTCGGGGGAATCTTGCCGGAATGTCCAACCATGTCGGCGTTGGCAAAATTCACCACCATCACGTCGAAGGTGTTGTCCGCAATTGCCTTGACAACCGCATCGGCAACTCCCTGTGCGGACATTTCCGGCTTTAGATCGTAGGTCGCCACCTTCGGCGACTGCACCAGCACCCGCTCTTCACCAGGAAATGGCTTCTCGATACCGCCATTGAAGAAATAGGTTACGTGAGCGTACTTCTCCGTCTCGGCCACACGCAGATTGCGCATGTGGCGATCGGCCATCACGTTTGCCAAAATGTTAGTCAGCGACTCGGGCGGCGACACGACTGCCAAGGTAAAGTTTTTGTCATACCGCGTCATGCAGACGGAGGTCAGGTCCTTGGGCACACGGTCGCGCGGGATGATGCGGTCGAGCTCTTCCCAGCCTTCCAACTCACGCCCATCCTGGGGAGTGAAGTGACTGTTGCGCGCCAGGCAGCGCGTGATTTGCCGGGCGCGATCGGCGCGAAAATTAAAGTTGATGCAGACATCGCCGTCGCGAATCGTGCCCAGCGGCTCGGCACGATTGTCGGTGAGCACGAAGGGGATGATGAACTCGTCCGTGACTCCGCGGTTGTAGGAGTCCTTTATGCCCTGCACCGGATCAAGGTAGCGGCCACCTTCCGCGACTCCATAAACCATAGCGTCGAACGCCTTCTCCTCCCGCTCCCACTTCTTGTCGCGATCCATCGCGTAATAACGTCCGCTGACGCTGGCGACCTGGCCGACGTTGTACTCGCGCATCTTTTGCTGCAACTGCTCAATGTAGCCCGCGCCATTGGTGGGAAGTGTGTCGCGCCCATCCATGAAGCAGTGCACGAAGACGCGGTCCACGCCGTTCTGCTTGGCCATGCGCAGCAGCGCATATAGATGGTTCTGGTGCGAATGCACCCCACCATCGGAGAGCAGTCCGAAGAAGTGCAGCCGTCGGTCGCCAGTGCGCGCCTTCGTCATCGCCTCGACCAGCGCAGGGTTTGTGAAAAGCTCACCATTCTCGATCATCAGATCGATCTTGGTGATGTCCATGTACACGACGCGGCCGGCGCCGATATTAAGGTGGCCGACTTCGCTGTTGCCCATCTGCCCCGTTGGCAGGCCGACGTAGCGCCCGCTGGTGTGGATCATCGTATTAGGAAATTCAGCGAGCAGACGATCGTAGTTGGGCTTGCGCGCCAGAGAGATGGCATTGGCCGGAGACGGCGGAGCATAGCCCCAGCCATCGAGGATGATGAGGATGAGCGGTTTGGGAGGAGTGGCCATTAGCATTTAGCTCTTAGCAAACAACGGTCCTGGTTGTAGCATCTTTCGCGCAGCGAAGGAAAGGTAACATCAAGCTCAAACTCTTGCTTGCCCGCCTCAGTATGCCGCATTGCCTGCTTCGATGCTGGACTGCAAACAAATCAGTCCCGCTGAGCGGGACGGAAGATGATAGCCCAGCGCTTCAGCGCTGGGTAGCGATTTTTTCGGATGTTGTGAGTGCCCCGGTCACGGCACGGATTAGTTCGTGTCGTCCCCGAGAGACTCGCTTTCTCTCGACATGGCAACCCCGCCCTGAAGGGCGGGGCTATCATCTTCCGCCTCGTTCCGAGGCTCGTTGCTGCAAAGTCCAGCAGGCCGGCTTTCCGAAAAGCAATCACCTACTTGCGAACAAGAGTCTAATCGCGGCTGGAATCGAATCCGCCTCAAGAGCGAACCACATCGCGAACCATCTCTCCAAGCTCGTCCATAAAGTCAGCCTGCGTGAAGATGGCGTGACCGATGGACGCTCTCTATGGGCTGTCGAATGGGTCCGAGACCTACACCCCGATCACACCGACCAGCTCCTTCACTGAGTCGGCGCTCTTTTGCAGGGCGGCCTGTTCCTCTGGGGTCAGCTTGATCTGGAGGATCTGCTCGATGCCGTTCGAGCCCAGCTTGCACGGCACGCCGACGAACAGCCCGTTGATGCCGTACTCGCCTTCCAGATAGGCGGCACACGGCACGATCTTCTTCTTGTCCTTCAGAATGGCCTCCACCATCTCGGTTACAGCCGCCGAGGGCGCGTAGTATGCGCTGCCGGTCTTGAGATGCTTCACAATCTCGGCGCCGCCGTCGCGGGTGCGCTGTACCAAGCGTTCGATGGTGGCCTTGTCCATCAATTCAGTGATGGGGATGCCGGCAACCGTCGAGTAGCGGGGCAGTGGAACCATGGTATCGCCATGACCCCCTAGTACGAAGGCGGTAACGTTCTCGATGGAAACATCCAGTTCCCGAGCAATGAAGGTGCGAAAGCGAGCCGAGTCAAGAATGCCGGCCATGCCGATGACGCGGTTGCGCGAAAATCCGCTTAGCTTGTATGCAGCCTGCGCCATGGCGTCGAGCGGGTTAGAGACAATAATCAGGATGCTATTGGGAGAGTACTGCACCGCCTTGCCCACCACGTCGCTCATGATCTTGAAATTGGTGTTGAGCAGATCGTCGCGACTCATCCCGGGCTTGCGCGGAATGCCGGCCGTGATTACCACAATGTCGGAGTTTGCGGTGTCGGCATAATCGTTGGTGCCGAGGATGTATGAGTCGCGCTTTTCGATCGGCATTGCCTGTAGCAGATCGAGTGCCTTGCCTTGGGGCACGCCTTCAATGATGTCGATCAATACGACGTCGCAGTGTTCCTTCGCCGCCATCCAATGTGCCGCGGTGGCGCCGACGTTGCCAGAACCTACTACCGTTACCTTTTTACGCATGATGCCTCACAGTCTTTGAATAATGAAAAAAATATGTGCAGCAGGAGTCGGAAATTGGGGGCACGGCTGAACAGACTCCTGAACCCTGAATTGTCATCACGAATTTCCTTCAGGCCGTGAGGGGATCTGCTGTTTCCGCCAGATTCATTCGCGCGCCGAAAAAGCAGATTCCTCGCTTCGCTCGTAATGACAATTCCAATGGTTCGACAGGCGCTATTCGGCCACCAGTTCCGCCACAGGCGCCATGTTCTGGATCATGTGGGTCGCGAACTCGCTGGTCCTGACCTTGGTTGCGCCCTCCAGCATACGTTCGAAGTCGTAGGTGACCTTCTTCTGCAGGATGGTGCGCTCCAACGAGCCTTCGATCAGGCGAGCCGCTTCGTGCCAGCCCATGAAGTCGAACATCATCACGCCCGACAACATGACGGAGCCGGGGTTGATCACATCTCTGTCGGCGTACTTCGGAGCTGTGCCGTGGGTGGCTTCGAAAATGGCGTGCTGGTCTCCGACATTGGCGCCCGGCGCAATACCAAGTCCGCCGACTTGCGCGGCAGCGGCGTCGGAGATGTAGTCGCCATTCAAGTTAGGCGTTGCCAGTACCGCGTACTCATCGGGACGGGTGACAATCTGCTGGAAGATGCTGTCGGCGATGCGATCGTTGATCATCAGCTTCGCCTTCCACGCACCCTTGCCGTGTGTGGCGTAGATATTCTGGATTACATCCTTCACTTCCTTGTAGAGTGCTTCGCGGAAGTCCTGCTGCGCAAACTCCAGACCGGGCTCAACCATTTTGGCGTTGTCTTCGATGGACAATCCCGGATTCTTGTCGAGGTTGTCGATGATCCAGCTTTCGCGCTCGGTCACAACCTGATCGCGGAACTCCTGGGTCGCCAACTCATAACCCCATTCGCGGAAGGCGCCCTCGGTGAACTTCTGGATGTTGCCTTTGTGTACCAGCGTCACCGACTTGAGATGGTTAGCCAGTGCGTACTGGATGGCCATGCGTACCAGGCGCTTGGTACCGGTAATGGAGATCGGCTTAATACCAATGCCGGAGTCTTCACGCACGTGCTTGTGGGTGCCCGCCAGCATTTTGTTGTTGATAAAATCAATCAGTTCCTTTGCCTGTGGCGTTCCCTCTTTCCACTCGATGCCCGCGTAAACGTCTTCGGTGTTCTCGCGGTAAATCACGATGTTCATACGCTCAGGATGTTTCACCGGCGAAGGAATGCCCTGGTAGTACTTGACGGGACGAACGCAGGCATAAAGGTCGAGGAGTTGGCGCAAAGCGACGTTCAGGGAACGGATGCCGCCGCCAATCGGGGTGGTCAACGGACCCTTGATGCCGATGCGCAAGTCGCGGAAGGCAGCGACTGTGTCATCGGGTAACCACGTCTTGAAGCGGTCCATGGCTTTTTCGCCGGCGAAGACTTCGTACCAGGCGACGCGGCGCTTGCCGTCGTAGGCAATTTCAACTGCCGCATCGAACACGCGCACCGACGCTTTCCAGATGTCGCGGCCGGTGCCGTCGCCTTCGATGAATGGAATGATGGGATTGTTTGGGATGACAAGCTTACCGTTTTCGTAAGTGATCTTGGTCCCGCAGGAGGGTAAAGGTATTTCATTGTAAGAAGCCGCCACAAGGCACCTCGAGGAGTATGGGTATAAAGTGACCGCAAGCTGCGAACAGCCATGTGTCGGGACAAGGAAGCATTAGCAGAATCAGCACACGCCGGAAACCCAGGCATTGAGCGCGAAAACGACCTGCGGCCCACTCGAGCCATCCACCGCGTCCGGATCAGAAAGACTTGCCGTGTTCTCCCGAACTCTTTACGTTACCACCGCAGCCGAAGGGCTTCAATGAAATCCCGGATTACGGCATACCACGTTGGCGGTAGATGGCCCTGGTCTGCCGCAGTACCTCACCTAGCCTCATTTCGGAATCGAAGTTGTCGGCGGAACGGAGCACCCTCCACAAAAGCTTCTGCAGGGCGCGATGGGGATGCTCGGCCACCGGCAGCCATTTCCGTGCTCGTCCGGTTACCAAGCGCACCAAATGTTCCAAGGTGCGCAGGAATAGCGCGCTCTCGATGAGTTGGTCATGTTCGGCAGCATCCAGCAATCCGTGCTCATGCAGCAGATTCAGCCGCTGCTGCAGATCTCCCGCCAGCCAGAGGTGGTGCCGTGCCTGCAACGAACCCACCAGATAATCCAGATCGTAGCTGCCACCAGGTCCGGTCTTAAAGTTTGCGGAGGTCTCGCTTCGCTCCAAGCGAAGGCGAACATCTTGCAATTCTGAATCAAACTCAGGCCGGCCCGCAATCGCGGCAATTCCCTCACACGCTGCCTCTAACGCGCGAGCGCCGACCTCACGATCACCCGCCACATGGCGCAACTTAAGGTAGGTTAACGCTTCCCAAGGCTTGGCTTCGTCCTGGAAATATGCCGCCAACTGGGTTGGCGTAACGATCAACTCACCTTCGCGACCATGGGGACGCAGGCGAGCGTCCACGGGAAACACGGTGCCATCGAGCGTGTACGCCGTCAGCGCATCCATCATGAGCGCAGCAACTTGCCGCGCCTTCTCTGGGGCCCAGCTTTCATCGCAAACAAACAGGACATCAGCGTCCGACAAGAGATCGAATTCGCGAGCACCCAATCGTCCCAGCCCCATAACCGTGAATCCGTCAGGATGGCCGGCGATAGCCAGGGCGGCCTGGATCGCGGCCTCCGCTGCGGCCGTGTTTTCGGTTAGCGACCCGAAGACTTCGCGCAATTGAAACAGATCGCGCGCCCCGGAAAGAAACATCCGCCGGCGATAGTGCTTTCGCAAGATCGCACTGGCCTCGGAGCGGTCGACTTTGTCCTGGGCCAGGTAGGCGAATACGGGATCGGGAGCGTCGCTGTCGCGTCGCGAACCGCCGGCGAACAGCTCGCCGACGCTTGAAGTTGGGAGTTCTTCAATTTGCGACAGCAGCGAGACCTCCGCTGGATGACGGACCAGAATATCGGTGAGATACTCGCTGAATTCAAAGATGGTGAGCGCCCGGTTCACGGCTTCGGGCGACTGCAATACCGCGCGATAACGCTCCGACGTTGTGCCCGCTGAGCTGAGGAAGCGGTCGAAATTGCGCCGTGCATGCTGCGACAGCTCGGGGGTACCGGCTATTTCCCGCAGGCGGGGAGAATCGACAGCCAGCCGCTGCATCATCTGATTGTAGGAATTCTCAGGTGTCGCGGGAGTCTCCGGGCGCAACTGAAATTCGGGCGCCTGGTGGTCCTGGCTCTGCTCCTGATAGATGACTCGTTGATAAATCTCGGCTACCGCCGACATGCGCCTTTGCACATGGGCAAGGAACTCTTTGGGCGTTGCCGCCTGCGTCCCCTCTCTTGCGAGGCTCCGCGCCAAGCCCTGCAGCTCCCAACGCGATTCGGGTAGCCGATGCGTCTGCTGCCCGTGCCGCAATTGCAGGCGGTGCTCCAGGTTGCGCAAGAATTCGTAAGCGTTGGAAAGGTTGTGGAAGTCCTTGCTTCCTATGTGTTCCTTGTCGTACAGCTTCTGCAACGCAAACATCGTGCCTCGGGAGCGCAACCACGATTCGCTTCCGCCATAGACACGCTGTAAGCATTGCACCAGGAACTCGATATCCCGAATTCCGCCATGGTCAATTTTCACATTGATGCCACCCTGGCCGGTCTGCTTCAATAGCCGTCGACGGCGATGACTTCCGATTTTCTCGCGCGAGGCGAGCGCCGTCTTGATGGCAACGAAGTTCAGCTCAGGACGATAGACAAACGGTTGCACTCGGCGCACAAAGTCGCGTGCCAGCCCGACGTCACCTGCCGAATGGCGCACCTTAATCATCGCCTGCAATTCCCAATCATGGGCGACGTGGGTGTAGTAGTGGATGGCGTGGGGCAGTGGGACCGCCGGTTCACCTTCATTGCCCTGGGGACGCAAGCGCAGATCGATTCGGAAGACCGGTCCCTCGCGCGTGTGCCGTGAAAGTAGCTCCGTAGTTTGCTGCGCCAAACGGATGAAGTATTCCCGGTTGGGGATCTCCGCACCCGCCGGCTCCACGCCGCCGTCGTAGAGATACATCAGGTCGATGTCAGAAGCGTAGTTCAGCTCGTTGCCGCCGAGTTTGCCCAGAGACAGCACGGCAAAACGCGAGTCCACCACGCGGCCTTCGGGGTCGAGTTGCTGAGGCGAGCCGTAGCGGTGCTGCATCTGGGAATGAACTTCGCGCAGAGCTTCTTCGATCAAGACATCTGAGAGCGCAGAAATCTCGGCGGTGGTTTCAGCCAGGGTCGCGACGCCAAGCACGTCGCGCAACATGATGCGCACGTACTCCCGCTTCTTGAAACGGGCCAGAAGTGTCGCGGTATCGGTTTCAAATGAGCGAGAGCGCATCCGGGCGAAGCTCTCCTGGAATTCTTCGCGCGAGTGGCTGCGGTCCAGGCTCTTGTCGCGAACAAAGCCCTGAAACAGGTCGGTATTGTGAATCAGCGTGTCGCCAAGCCATGAACTGGTGGCAAACACCACGACAGCGTAGTGAATCAAGAATGGATGCTTCTCCAGCAGGCGCAACAGATCGGGCGAAGCCGATTCGACCAACCGTTCAAACTGATTAACCGCCGCGTCGGAATTCGGCGAACTCGGAAGCAAGGCCGAGAATGCCTCCTGAACTCCCGCGGGGACCAGTTGGCGGATGTGAGCAAGGCTTCTCCGGGCCGCCTCCGCATCGCGAAATTGCACGTTCGATGGCAGCACTACGGAATCAGGTCGAGTGATATCAGGCACGGTTATGGAACAGGATCCAGTCTTGTCTGCTGATTCTGCGTGAGGCACTATTTCGTCGCTGCTCCCGTCAGCATCGTCAGGAGCATAATCACGTCGGTCCGTGCGTAGACGGCATGAGGAAGTCCCGCCTCCATGTAAACCCACGAGCCCGCAGACAACTCTTTCTCTTCCCCATCCAGCGTGACGCGGGCGTCACCTTGAAGAATCTCGATGACGGCCGGCACAGTTGCGGCGTGCTGCGATAGCTCCTGTCCGCCAGCAAAACCGAAGAGGACAATCTTCACGTGTTCGTCGCGGTGGATCGTGCGGCTCAGGGTCCCATCCCGCGGAATCTCAATTTCTCTCAGCAGGTTTTCGACGACAGAAAACTTGGGCACAGGCCTGTCCTTTTTTACTAGCTTAGTTTTGCTGCACTGAGACCCATCATAAGCTACGGCCACCTGTGACCATGGGTGGAGAATTTCTCGCACTTTATCGCAAGCGCTTGCACACGCAAACGACTGATCCAACGTACTTTCAGTAACTTACAGTGGAAGAACAATTGCAACGTGAGTTGAGGATGGTATTTCACGTCAAGTTTCTGAATTGATGCTGTCCATGGCCTGCTGGGTAGTTTTTGCCGCATGATGCCTGGTTCCCTGTATGG
This sequence comes from uncultured Acidobacteriaceae bacterium, assembly GCA_963720135.1. GTDB lineage: Bacteria > Acidobacteriota > Terriglobia > Terriglobales > Acidobacteriaceae > Bog-257. The sequence continues at coordinate 5,131 of CAVREJ010000012.1, read as the reverse complement.
CTGTAATTTAGAGGAGATCTCCCATGAAAAAGCTGTTCGCCGTAAGTCTTGCCCTGGTCTTGGCGGTCTGCTTAGGTAGCGCCATGATCGCCAGCGCCAGCGATGTCGTCGAGCCGTTCCCGACCGCAGGCGATAATTATTGCAGCGCCACCAACGGCTGCGGAACACTTCCTCCCGGTGGCATGACTGCCTATATGTGGACCACCGGCGATTACGTTATATCGCCGGTCTTCAGCACCGGCCAGTCGTCCATCAACAGCCTATCCTATAACTTTATGGTCAATGACGTTCTGGGTGGCGGCAACAACGAAACCGTCGGCTACTTCGTCAACGGCACGGAAATTGGTAGCATCACCGTTCTGGACTGCGGCTACTGCGGATCGAATTTCGACTTCAGCGGGACCTTCAGCTTCGGCAGCATCGCTGCACAAGGCGGGGGATTTCAGCTCGAAATGGTCCTGCAAAACACCATTCCACCGGGTGGCGGATCGATCGCCTTTGACGACGGTGGAAGCGCCACTCTGTCCGGTGGCGCGGCGACTACCCCTGAACCGGGCAGCATCGTACTGTTTGGTAGTGGCCTCCTGGGCCTGGCGGGCATACTGCGCCGCAAGCTAAACCTATAAGTTTTCACCCTAACGCTCACCCTCATTCCGCCGCTGCGAGTCATCAAGAAAATGACTGCAGCGGCGGAACTTTTTGTATGACACAAGCGGGGCGCTGGAGCTGGATTATTCACCAGCACGCATGGCTCTTTTGGGTGTCATCCTGAGCGGCGAGCGTAGCGAGGAGTCGAAGGACCCCCATGCCCGGTACGCGTCCCGATCAGCTGTAGGGGTAAAAGATGAAGAACAACAGAGAAAGGCCGGTCAGCACCCAGAGCCCAGGCTTCAGGTGGCTCGCCCTTCCCGCCACCAACTTGCAGATGGGATAAAGCACAAAACCGGCGCAGATTCCGATGGCGATGTTGAAGGTGAACGCCATCAACGAGACCACCGCGAACGCTGGAATGGATTCGGTGTAGTCGGCGAAGTCAACGTGGGTTATGGGCGCCAGCATGAACAGGCCAACGATGATCAAAGCAGGTCCATAAGCCTGCGGAGGAATGGCTGCTACAAACGGCGAAAAGAACAGCGCCAGCAGGAAACAAGTTCCGGTGACGAAGACGGTAAAGCCGGTGCGTCCGCCAGCCTCTATTCCGGTGGCCGACTCGACGTACGCACCGGCGGTCGTGGTACCCAAGACAGGAGCAACGCAAGTCGTGATCGCATCCACCAGCATGGGACGCTCGATCTGCGGAAGTTGTCCATCGTCGTCGAGGAAACCAGCGCGTGCCGAGAGGCCGATCAGGGTACCCATCGTATCGACAAACGCCATGATGAAGATGGTGAGAACCACCGGGAAAGCACGCCAGGCGAACGCGCCGCGAAGATCAAGTTGCCACACAATCGGAGCGAGAGTCGGCGGTATGCTCACCAAGCCGCGTGGTGGCGGGGCCGTTCTCGCAATGAAGGCCACCATCGCCGTCACGATAATACCCAGCAGAATCGCTCCGGGAACTTTTCGGATCACCAGGACCGCAATCAATACGAAGCCGAACATGGCTACCAGCGCAGGATGTGAGGTCAGATGCCCAGCCTGTACGGGTGCGCCCGGAACTCCGAGCGTGACCAGGCCAGTCTGGTTCAGTCCGATGAAGGTCAGGAACAGCCCAATGCCTACCGCGAAGCTGTAACGCAACGATGTGGGTACACCATCTACAATCCACTGCCGCAGTCGCAAGAGGGTCATCAGGACAAACAACACTCCCGCGATGAGGATCGCCGCCAACGCTGTCTGCCAGCGAAAACCCAGGAGTTTGCAAACGGTGAAGGCGATGAAGGCATTCTCGCCCATGTAAGGCGCTATGGCAAAAGGCCGGTTGGCGTAAAACGCCATCAGGTAGCAGCCGAATGCAGCCACCAGTACCGTCGCGACAAAGGATGGGCCTTCCGGAATTCCAGCCGTCGACAGAATAGCGGGATTAACTACCACAATGTAAGACATCGTGGTAAACGTCGTAAGTCCGGCGACCAGCTCGCGTCCTAACGAAGTACCATGTCGATCGAAACCGAACCAGGCGTTCAGCCAGTTCAAGGAGCGCTCCGAAGGCGATCAAACTCTACGATGATAACGAGCGCTGATCATAGCGTGAGGCAGTCAGAACACCAAGCGCCGAGAAGGTCCGCGCACCCGTCGTGAGTTTTGAGGAATGGTGGGCCCGGAGGGATTCGAACCCCCAACCAAGGGATTATGAGTCCCCTGCTCTAACCGTTGAGCTACAGGCCCGTGGCCTCTATAGATGACACATAACAAGCAAGTTAACTACATATCGCTAGAGCCGGAAAGAATCGTGATTTCCGGTGGTGGCACTTATGGTGGCACCTGGTCTCCATTCTCAGGCCCTTGTTATGCTTGTGAGGCATTAGTGACTAGCCGCTCGACTGCCGCCAGCGTATGGGCCGGGGCAAGATGAGCGTAGCGCATGGTCATCTGAATCTGCTGATGCCCCATCAGCTCCGCCACCGTCCGGAGGTCAACCCCCGCCATCACTAACCGGCTTGCGAACGTATGACGCAAGCAGTACCAAGTGAAACCCCTAACCCCCGCCTCGCTCACCGCCGGCTGAAACCAATGTTTGTATCCCTGCAATGGCTCTCCGCCCATAGTAACAAACACCGGCTCCGCACCATCCAGGGACCGCTGCTTCAACGTCTTGAACGCCGCAATCGCGACCGAGTTTAACGGAATGTACCTAGTCCTGCCATTCTTGCTTTTTGGGATGGTTACAATCTTGCGCGTCAAGTCAACACGGTCCCATGTGAGGCCGTATTGTTCGCTGGGTCTCATGCCACTGTTGAGAGCGATCTCAAACTCCTGTAGGTGCTCGGGACAATTCTTGGTGATTACCGCCCGCAGACGCATTTCCTCGTCTAGACAACCCTCGAGATAATCCAATTTTGTCCTTAACGGTGCAAACTGATTCAAGAAGCGGAGCCGCGCATTGTTCTCTTTACGGATCCGCAACACGCGGGCCGGATTGACCCTGACTTTGCGTCTTTTTCCGCGAGACGATAGGTCAATTTCAGCAAAGCAACGTATCTGTTCTTGGTGGCCAGCGCCCACTCGCGATCCGCGGCTTGATCATTCAGCCAGCGTTCGAGCTCCTCCGGCTTTATATTCTCCGCGGCGCGGTTGCCGAACTGCTCCAAGATGGGCGCCATGCGGATTTCGTCGTGTCGGTGGCTGGCCTTTTCCGCACGGGAGTATTCCAGTGCTGCTGCAGCGATTTCGCGCAGTGTAACCCGGCGCTCACGAAGATTCTCCGGGAGTTTCTTGCCCTGCAAGGCTTCCGTCTTGCGCTTCTGGTAGAGTTTGATGGCGTTGCCCTTGGTACCGACCTTCTCCCGGCGCCGTCGGCCCTCCGCGTCGAAATACTGGATCCACCAGACTCCGGAGCCACACACCTTCTCGAATACACCACGGATTTTCTTTCTGCTCTCCTTGACGTTCATTTCTACCGTTCCTTACTGCGCGGTGGCGCCCTGCGACTTTGCTCGCTTTGTATCGGGACATCCTTTTTTCGTGGTCGGCCGCCCAACCTGGCCCACTTGCTCAAGGTCGCATGATCGTATTTCTTCGCTCGAGCCTCACCGCCCACACTGGCTAATTGCTTGTAGAACGCCCGAACCTCTGGCGTGATCTTTAGTCGCATAACGGAACGATAATACTTGCCTTGCAAGTTTGCAACAAGATAGTATTCACGCAATGACGCGCACTGCTGCGAAAAACAAGCCGAAGCATCGGAATTCGAAGGCGCGCCGGCAAAGCGAGAAGGAATTGCCAAACAAGCCTGATCTACGGCAAGTATTTCGCGATGCTCGAGAACTGCTCGATGCCGTATTGGAAGATCGAGAAATCAGGCGCACTTTCGAGAGGCTCTTATCGGATGGCTGCGCCCCGGGTGCCTTGTTATCACTGATCCAGGCGTGCGTCGAGGAAGGGCGTTTCAAGGCTTCGCACAAAAAAGATCTCGACTTGCTGAAGATCGGGCTCGACCGCGTGATTGGCCGTCTGGATGCCCTGAGAACGGACGTACTGAGTCTCGGTACAACTCGGATCGGCCTTAACCCCCTGCGGAGCAGCAGTGCTTTTGACTCAATCGACGCCCGCGTGCAAGTCACGTTTGCCCGGGACTACTTGTTTACTGAATTGCCGGGCAGTCTGGACTGGGCGAAACTTTTTCTAGAGGAATTAAAACAGTTCATCGCTGAAGAGCATTCTGTCAGAAATCAGACCGCCGGCTGGCTGCTCGCCTGGCTGTACCTGTACTGCTGTACAGCGACAGGACGTCTAGTAACATACCGCGAGACGGCCGACCTGCTGAATGCAGGGCTTATTGCCAAGGGTAGCGAAGACTTAGTCGACGAAGCAACCGTCAGGATGAGACTAAACCGCTTCAAGAACTCCGCGACAGCCATGTCATACGAGAACCTCGAATTACTGATGAAGGATTATGTGCGCTCCCGCCCGGCTGGTGCTCCGACCCTTTGGGATTGGTTCTCTTCTAATGGCGCTGCTTGGGTGTCGTCGCACATCCAGCCAATGGTTCCGGGGAAAGTCATTTCCGAGAAGGAACGCCGGCGTTTGAAGCTCGCCGAACGCGAGCGCCCCCAAGAATAGACCCGTTCGCGTTCTCGACATCGTTCGCATACCTGCGCGAGGATGCACCTATGTGCAGCGCAACCCATCACATCGAACCTTGCCGACCACAGCCACCTACACAACCTAATCTTAGTGTCAAAGCGTGTTGCCGCAGCCCTTCTCGGCGTGTGCTTGCGCACGATTGATCATCTGATTGCAACCAAACAGCTTTCCCTGCCGGCGAATCGGCAAACGTGTCCTACTTCCGTATTCCGCGCTGCTATCTTTTGCCCGACGCGATCACTCGGCGGCACCTGGCAGGATAACGGCAGCGCAGAAGGTGCGCTGATGTTGCCCGGCTTTTCAACCGCAATCGCATCGCGATAGAACGAGAAAAGAATGGCCGAATCGATTTCTGGACTGGAATGGCAAGCGGAAGCCGCTCAGA
>CAVREJ010000011.1:0-360120 GCA_963720135.1 uncultured Acidobacteriaceae bacterium | reverse complement strand
AAACAGGCAGCAGGTTGACCAGCGGCGCCGTCGCCGAGGCCGGCGTTTCCTCCGGACCGCAGCCGCCGCTGCCACAGCAGCCGAGTCGGCTCAGGTACTGCTCGATCAGGGCACGGGCGCGCGGCCGCGTGAAGGTGATGCCGTTCGCCAAAATGTCCAGATGATTGCGGGCGTCGATGAAGCGGCTCAAAGGCACCACCGCGCCGGCGCCGCGGTAGATGTAGGTCAGACTGTGGCAGTTCGGGTGCGCACACGGCAGCGGCAGGAAGTCGTCCTCGCGGAGCAGGCCGTTGGTTTGTTCCGCCGCGTAGCGGACCACGTCGGGAAAGGTAATGCGTCGCTCCAGCGTGGTCGGCAGCACGTGGCGGCCCGAGTAGGTCGCGGGCTGAAAACTGACGCCGGTTACCCGCGCCGCTCCAGGCCGAACTCAATGATGGCGCCGATGTCGTGTTCGTTGACGCCGGCCTGCAGCGTCGCTACCAGGATGGTGTTGATGCCGTGCTGGCCGAGTACCTCGACGGCCCGCAGTTTTTCCTCGAGCAGCGCTTCGCCGCGCAACGCCTGCGTGACGCCGTCGCTAAAGCCGTCGAACTGCAGGTACACCTCCAACCGCTTGCGGAAGCGGCTGACGGCGGCGGCGAACTCCGGGTCGTGGGCGAACCGCAGGCCGTTGGAGTTTATCATCACGAGGTCGATGGGCTGGTTGACAGCGTACTCCAGGATGCGCAGGAACTCGGGATGGATGGTCGGCTCGCCGCCGGAGAGCTGCAGCACCTCGGGCCGGCCTTCCACCTGCACCAGCCGATCGATGGCCCGGCGGCACTCGTCGAAGCTCAGATGCTTGCCGCCCGGGCCGCTGCCCGCGTGGCACATCGGGCAGTGCAAGTTGCACGCGGAGGTAATCTCGACCAGGCCGAGGCAGGTATGTTGTTCGTGCTCGGTGCAGAGGCCGCAATCGTACGGACAGCCGCGCCCTCGGGAGTGGTGCCGAACTCGGCGGGCACCTTGCCGGGCAGGCTGAACTCCATCCGATCGTACTGCCGCACGTCGGAGCAGACGAAATCTTCGCGGGTGCCGTGTACCGGGCAGTGCTTGCGAAAATACACCCGCCCCTGTCGGGTGATGATCTTGGCCGGCACCAGGGCCAGACACTCCGGGCAAAGGCTCTGGGTCGTGCCGAGGAACGTATGCTCACGGAGTTTCATACCCCAACCTTTCGTTGCCGCCCACCGGCGTGGCCGGGGGTTCGCCGGTCGGCCGCGCTGCCGCCGTCTCGCGCGGCCGCAACCGGCGGTCAAACTGCCATTGCACCGCAAGGCCCCCGGCCAACGCCAGGGCGGCCCACTGGTAGAACGTGAGGCCCAGCCATCCGGGGGGCTCCGGACGAATGAATTCCGTGGCGAAGCGGAAGGCGCAGTAGGCGATCAGGTACAGCTTGAGGCGCTGGTAGCGCAGGGCGTCGCAGGGCGCTGAGGACCCAGAGCACCGCCGCCATCGCGAGGTGGAAGAATGTTTCGTAGAGCTGCGTCGGATGGCGGCGGACGCCGTCGCCGAAGTCGACGCCCCACGGCAGCGTAGTGGCGGTGCCGTGGCAGCAGCCGTTGAAGAAGCAGCCCAGGCGGCCGACGGCCACCGCCAGGGCCAGCGGCAGCGCAGAAGGCGTCGCCGGTCTTCACGCGGATGCCGAGGGCCCACTTGGTCAGCTCGACCGCCAGGTAGGCGCCGGCCAGGCCGGTGGTGATGGTCTTGCCGTCCACCAGCCACGCCCCGCCGTCCAGGACGAAGGGCACCTTGGAGCCGAAAGCAGCGCCGACGAACGCCGCGAGTCCCAGCGCGGCTCGCTTGCGCAGGGGAGGGCAGCGACGGCCGCCGGCGTGCCCGACAGCGTGTCGCACCAGCAGGAACACGGCGACCGCCAGCAACATGAACAGGGTATACGTCCACCGCGGCGTCATGGGTTAGTGGTGGGCTATCATCGCCAAACAAGTGACAAAGAAAAAGACCGTGATGGCCCCGATAACCGCCAGGATACTCAGAATCACCATGCCCAGGGTCTTCATGCCGTTCATAGCTTCTCCTCCCGGCCGTGGACCGTTCCCGGAGGCTACTCGATGTGCCGGCCGTCCGGCTCCGTGGGCCTGAGCAGTTCCACGACCCCCGCGGCGACGGCCGCCACGAACACGATCCGTGCCCATGGAGAACATCGATCCCAACTGGGACGAGATTCGCGTAGAAGGGAAAAGTTACGAAGGCGGGGAGCCGCCCCTCAGGCTCTTCAACTTCGTTTCACCAGCGTATTTCAATGCTATGGGCACTCGTCTCGTAGCAGGTCGCGACTTTACATGGACTGACCTCTACCACCTGCGGCCCAGGGTGATCGTGTCTGAGAATTTTGCGCGCGAGTCGTGGGGTTCGGCCTCCGCCGCCGTCGGCAAGCGTCTCCGCCAGTTCTCGAACACGCCCTGGCAAGAGGTCATCGGTGTCGTCGAAGACGTGCGCGTACACGGCGTCGACGAAAAAGCGCCTGCCATTGTCTATTGGCCGGCGATGCTCAACGATCCGTACACACCGAAGCCGACCATTGATGCCCCGCGCTTCGTCACGTTCGCTATTCGCAGCACCCGTGCCGGAACCGAAAGCTTCCTCAAGCAAGTGCAACAAGTTGTCTGGTCAGTGAACGCAAGCCTGCCGCTCGCGTCGGTGAACACCATGCAGGAGATCTACAGCCAGTCGCTCGCACGCACCTCATTCACGCTGGTCATGCTGGCGACTGCCGGCGCAATGGCGCTTGCCTTAAGTCTCATCGGCATCTACGGAGTCATCTCGTACGCTGTTTCGCAGCGCACCCGCGAAATAGGAATCCGCCTTGCCCTCGGGGCACAGAAAGGTGTGCTGCGATGGATGTTCGTTCGTTCCGCCCTCGTGTTGACTGGAGTTGGCCTCGTGATTGGCCTCGGAGCGGCAGCCGCACTCGTGAGACTCATGAAAACGCTGCTCTTCGGCATCAGCCCACTCGATCCCCTGACTTTCCTCGTGGTGCCGCTCATGCTGGCCACCGCGGCTGCGCTTGCAAGCTATCTGCCGGCTCGCCGCGCTGCCGGAGTCGATCCAGTTGAAGCGCTGAGAGCGGAGTAACTGAACCGCTGCTGCAAGGAATGTTTGGCTTCCAGCCAGTGTTCTTTCAATTCTCGAATACGGGCCGAGTCGCTCATTGAGACAGATCTTGATCTTATCCGTCCGAATTCCGGACGGATGGTCGGCAACCCTTACCTTACGGGATTACTTCAGGGTAGCTCGTCATCTGACCGGAATGCACCGGAGCGCCTCTGAACCGGTTACCGGGACCGCAGCCTGCAAGGAGCACTGGCCAGTCACAGCCGGAAGAGTTATGCTTCCAGCGACACAGGAGCTACGTAGCACCTTCGGCTGTTGGCGGGGGTGGCGGATCTTGGCAGTTGGTGTCTTCTCTCAGCGCTTCCCGCAGCCCTCCGGAGTCGTGCCGTTGCGGCTTTCTTGTCGCAGTCGCGACTGCGACAAGCTGTGCCAAATATTGGCCGCGCGGTGCTTCACCGTAACTCTTGCCAAAGGAGGTATGGATATGTCCTTTACACCGGATCCAACCTTTTACCCGTCGCCAGGCCTGGCGATGAAGGCCGCGCCGGAACGTATCGCTTACCTAACTCTGCTCAACGTCGGCAAGAATGGACAGCGTGACGCCATGGGTGTGATCGACCTCGAGCCGAGTTCCTCCGAATATGGCCGGCTCGTCGGGCAAGTGGATTTTCCGCAGGGCGACAATGAGCTGCACCATTTCGGCTGGAACGCGTGCAGCGCGTGCCTCTGTCCGCAAGCCTCGCACCCACACATGGAGCGTCGTTACCTGGTTGTGCCGGGCATCACGTCGTCCCGGATTCATATCATGGATACGAAGGCAAACCCCAAGCAGCCGAAAATTGTGAAAGTGATCGAGGGCGAGGAGTTCATCAAGAAGACCGGCTACACCTCGCCTCACACGATTCATTGCGGCCCCGATGGCATCTATGGCAGCGCGCTCGGTTCGGCCAGCGGAGACGGTCCCGGCGGCATCTTCCTGATGGATGCCGAGACGTTTGAGCTGAAGGGCCAGTGGGAGAAGGACCATGGCCCTCAAAATCTCGCGTACGACTTCTGGTGGCACCTCGGACGCGACACCATGATCACCTCCGAATGGGGCACTCCGAATATGGTGAAGGACGGCCTCAACCCAGAGCTGCTGCTGGGCGGAAAGTACGGTCACAAGCTGCACATCTGGGACCTCGATAAACGAGGCCATCTGCAGGAAATTGATCTGGGTGCGGAGCAACAGATGGTGCTCGAGCTTCGGCCCTCTCACGATCCGCAAAAGACCTTCGGATTCGTCGGTGTGGTCGTCTCGCTGAAAGACCTCTCGTCCTCCATCTGGATGTGGTATCGCGAGGACGGCGGTAAGAACAGCAAATGGGCAGTCCGCAAGGTGATTGAAATCCCAGCAGAACCGGCCGATCCGGAGAACCTGCCACCGCTGTTGAAGGGCTTTAAGGCGGTGCCGCCACTCGTGACCGATATCAACCTCTCACTCGATGACCGCTTCCTCTATGTTTCGTGCTGGGGGACAGGTGAGTTCATTCAATACGACGTCTCCGATCCCGCGAGTCCGAAAAAGACCGGCTCGATCCACCTCGGTGGCATTGTGCGCCGGGCCGCCCACCCGAAGAAACTCACCAAGGCTCTCAATGGCGGTCCGCAGATGGTCGAGATCAGTCGCGACGGCAAACGTGTCTACTTCACCAACTCGCTTTACTCCCCATGGGACGAGCAATTCTATCCCGATGGTGTAAAGAGTTGGATGGTGAAAATCGATGCCAACCCAAAGGGTGGGATGACACTCGATGATAGGTTTTTTGTCGAGTTCGACGGCTTGCGCGCACACCAGCTTCGGCTGGAAGGAGGCGACGCATCGTCAGACTCCTATTGCTACTCGGACGCGCAATGACTCATGCGGGGCTGACTTCGACTACGTTGTGGCTGATGCTGCTGCTTGGCGCCTACCACGGGCTCAACCCTGGGATGGGCTGGCTCTTCGCGGTTGCACTGGGGATGCAGGAGCAAAAGGGGAGCGCAGTAGCAAGATCGCTCGTCCCCATTGCACTGGGCCACGCCCTGGCCATCGGCAGCGTGGTGCTGACTGCCGCGTTTCTAGGCATGACGCTGCCGCTTATGGTCATCCGCTACTTCGTCGCCGCGGTCCTGATCGGCCTTGGAATCTATTGCCTGGTGCGACATCAACACCTGCGGTGGGTCCGCATGCAGGTGGGCTTCCGAGACTTGACCGTCTGGTCGTTTCTGATGGCCTCTGCGCACGGCGCCGGTTTGATGGTGGTGCCGGTCTTGCTGGCCAGCACCACTGTCGAAGCCCAGAGCGGAATGGCAGGCCACCGTCACGTGCCTCCGACCGTCAGCCCGCTAGCTGGGATGCTGGCCACCGGTGTTCATACGATTGCCTATCTTGCAGTCACAGGGCTGATCGCCTGGGTGGTCTATCGAAAGCTCGGTCTCGCCCTTCTCCGCAAGGCATGGTTCAACTTCGACTTGCTCTGGGCAGCCGCGCTCGTGGCTACGGGTCTTATCACCCTCCTTCTCATATAGCTGTTGTGGCTTCTCTTCTCTCTGCCCAGCGAATAGTCGGCAAACCTTCCTTTACCGGATTAGGTAAGAGTTGCTTTGGCCTCCTTGCAACTGGTTGAACTGCCTATGGCGAATTTTGGAGGCGTGGGCAGTCTGGGGGATTTGCCACTGGCAGTGATCACGCATGGCCAGCCTTTTCCGGGACCATTTTTCATTCTCGAGAACGGCTGGAATGAAGGTCAAACCCGACTGGCTGCGTTATCAACAAATAGCCTGCTCACCCGGGCGAACAATAGCAACCACATGATTCAGGTTGATGAGCCCGGACTCGTTGTGGAGGCAATTCGTCGCGTCCATGGAGCTGCCCGTAACAAGCTGCTGCTGGCTCAGGACGGAACTTCACAGGAGTTGTCCGCTGTTCGACCCTAAGGTCGCCACATTATTGGCCGTGGGCGACGCTCCGCCCGGCGGCTGATGAGCTTCGCGTGGCGATGAACTGCGCTATGCGAGGCGCCCTAACTAAGCCAATAGTTTCTCGAGCGGCTCCCAATAGTGCGCCTTCCATCCAGAAGCCAGAGATTCCGCCTCTCCCTCAGGAAAACCCGTATGGTCAAATATGATCCTGGTCCCGGAGCCCTGCTCCTCGAGTTCAAACCTCGCAATCGAATAGATGCCCGGACCCCAGCCGCCCGTTCGCCAAGCCTGGACGATTCGCTCGTTCGGCACAAGTTCCACTTGCCGTCCTGTGATGTACCCGCCGAACAGCTTGAACGCTCCCCCCGCTTCAGGGCTGATCTCCGCGGGCTTGTCGGGCAAGTGCATGGTCTGCATGGCGCCACTCAACTGTATGACCTTGTCGAACTGTTTGGCGTCGGTGAGCGCATCGTAGACGCGCTTACGGCTTGCTGTGAAAATAGGCTCCTGGTGAATGGACTCGCATGTAGGAGAAATCCCGTCCTCTGTTCCCGCCCAGGCGCTAGTCGGACCCAGAGCTAGACCACCCAATGCAATCGCAACCCCGGCGATCGCTTGCCGTCGCGTAGGCCGATCGGCCAGCGCTTCCAGAGTCCTTCCATGGTTCATCATCTGCCCCTCGTTTCTCTTGCTTGTCGCGATAGATCGGCGACTCCTGATCTGACATCCCTACTGAGTTGTTCGGGAGCCTCACGACTTCCGTAGACTCGCACGCACGTCAGTTCCCCATCACTGCAATGCCATACCGGCCTCGACCAGCACGCGATTAGCAACCTCGCCTGGACCTCCAAATCGCTGCTTGAATGAGAAGCGGTCATTTCGGCCGAACCCGCCAATGGTCTTGCTTTCGCTCCCCTCGAAGGTGAGCGCGGGGTGTTTTGCAACTGCATCCCGCAGCTTTTTCAACTCGCGATCAACGGCGTTCTTTCCTAGCGGCCGCTTAAACGCCGTCGGGTCGAGGAAAATATCGATGTCTTCGGAAAATCGCTGGATGAGGTTCCACCCTTTGGCCAAACTGGTCCCGCCCTTGAAAGTGACCTTCTCGCCGCTTGTATTCGCGATGACACGCAGCGCCTCGGTGACGTAGTAGTCCTTTTCGACGATTGCCGGACGGAGCTTCTGGGTTGCGAAATATTCTGCTGCCTGAAGGATCGCCTGCTCAAAATCGGGATGTTCGAACAGTTTCATTTGTGGCGCCCCTTGGCCTGCCAGGATCGCGCATTGGGTAAACCTGCGAGTACTCCAAAATCAAAGCGGGAGAGCGGGTTCAAGGATTCTCGCAGGTGGTGCAACGCCCTCGGGCTGGCACCTAAAATCTCGCCCATTGCACCCAACATGGCGCGCACACGGGATGGCTCGGAATCGGCAACTTGCAGCAAACGATGTAGGCGCTGCTTCTCAGAAAGCAAAGCCAGCGTCTTGCGGATCGTCTCCGCCTCACCCAGCTCGCTGAACTTGCCGCCGTGTCGCAGAAAATCGAGCAATGCCGCATCTGCCTCCGAGAGACTGGCCCAGGCTTCAGGGCGCCGGGTATGAATGACGGTGTCGTTCCCAACGAGCTTTCTTGGTAGGCTGCCAGCGCTGGTGGCGACCTCGCCGTGTTTGCCCATCTGAGTTGTGAAGCCCAGGAGGTTCGCGGCGGCAAGGCCGGAGGGAAAAACCGGCTTCCGCCCTGATGCCAATCCCCGGATAGCAGACGGATTGGGCCGACTTCTGCCTAAGGCCGTCTCACGAGTGCGATAATAAACACCCTTGCTCAACCGCTCGATTGTTCCGTCTCGCGCCAGACGAGAAAGGGCTTGCGCAACGGCTGTGAATGGTAGCTGGCGAAAGTCCTCCAGCCGCCAGAGGCGTTCTCCGCCGCGCTCAATCTGCTGGCGAATTAGTGCGGTGATGGTCCGTTCTCCGCGTTGGGGTTTGGCAGGGGTTTCCACCTCCTAAGTTTGGGAAACAGGCGCGCAGATGTCAAGTTTTTTAGCAATAAAACTTGACACTGACTGCCTCTGACCGCAGTCCTTGGCTGAAACGGCATCCGGTAGGCAACCGGATGCTCGCTTGCAAGTTGTTGTACAGAAGCAGCTTACAAGAATGTGTCCGCCAACTGTCCGTGTGCACTGCAGTGGGCGCCAAAGCGAGCCTGACCAACAGAATCCGCGCATTTAACGCGCGCTAACGCACGTCCCAAGCGCCGCCCCAGACTTCCTTCGGCTACAGGCACACTCAACTGCTCTGCCGTTCACTGGAGACCCTCAAGAGGTAAAGGGGAGCAGAAAGTCGAGGTCAGCACGCTCACTTGGCCATGGCGGCTAAGCCAATGTCGGCGCCGTGAATCACACGACCCGGTGTGGATGCCGACAGGAACTGACTCGTCCTCCCTCGCTGATCTTCATTCGCTCGTCTCCATGCAGCCGCGCAGAATCTGTGGGGAGCTGCCTTCACTTCTCGTAAATAACGCTCATTGGTTTGGTTTTCAGCATATTCTGTGGCTCTTCGTTACATATATATTCATCCGGCACCTCCTGCCGGCTGAAGGAGAGGCCGAATGCCGGCGATATAAAGGCTAAGTCTCTCTTATGTACAGGATGATCGTCGAGGTAATAAAGGTCAGCCGGAGGCTCGAGACTCCGAACCTTGCGTTTCCCCCATGCTCGACCACCGTCACCAGCCAGAAAATCCACAAGCAAGGGGAGGAAGCTCCCACCTCCCGAAACGAAAATATCGTGATCTGGAAAGGTTTGCCGCTCGGCCGCATTGAACCTGGTTTGCGCTCTACGCCATGCGAACTCATAAGCCTCGGCAATCATCCGGTAAATGGGGTCGAGACGTCCGAACCGTACTGTTCGAATTAGCTCCCGCTCCTGCCCGCGGATCGTCAGGCACTTCTCTGAAGCAAGTCCACGCTCCGCCGCAATGACCCTGTCGATCGCGTCCATGCCAACCGGTTTAGCGAATGCGCCATGGAACCCTAGATTCTGCTTAATCCAACGCCCATTTTGGTGAGTGGCCCAAATACCGACAATGCTTGCATTTGTCGTCCCCGCCCCGATGTCGATTTCTGCGTAGCCGCCTGCAGGGATCTCCGCGGATTTGACAGGCCAGAACATCGCAGCCTCCGCTTCGGATCGAAGCCAATCCTGGTACTCGTATGTTTCGCCGCGGGCGTCGCGAATTACACGAAGAGCCTCTTGTGCCTCGGGCATACGAATTGTGTGGGTCACGATGCTGGGCATGGCGGATAGGGACGGGATAGTTGAGGCGTCCGTGCCTGGACTGGCAAAACGTGCAGGTGTGGAGATCACCGCAACGGAGCGGGCGCTGGAGAAGTTCATGAGCCCCGACCCGCACAGCCGCTCTCCCGAGTTCGAGGGTAGGCGAATCGAGAAAGTGGACGGTGGATGGCGCCTTCTAAACTTCGACAAGTACGCGTACAGGCTCTCTGATGACGACCGGCGGGAGAAGGGCAGGCAGCGCACGCGTAGGTGGCGTGAACGGAAATCAGAGGGCGTCACGGGGCGTCACACATTATCACCGAGCGTCACAGGCGTCACTAACGTCACCGTGACGGGCGGTGACGGCGGTGACGACACTCAGACTCAGACGCAGCGCCCCCTTACGCCCTTTTCCGGTGACGAGCCCCACCCGGCCCCACCTGACGAGGCTTACCCGACCTTGCTTAGCGACCCTCGGTCGGACACCGAGTCTTCGCCCGATTGGTCGGAATGGTGTCTGAGAACTTGTCGGGCCTATCCGGCTTGGATGAGCAGCGACACCGCTGCTGATCCGGACATCCTGCAAAGCTACCTCGCGGCCCTGGAGCGGGAAGCGCCCACGCATGGCGGAATGGCGGGAGCAGCGCAGTGGCTGCTTGCGGTCACAAAGGCATACGCGGCTCAGCACCGGGGCGAGGACCCGCAGTCGCTACCATACATCGGCCGCTGGCTGGATGAAGCCCTATTCTGCGCTGTCGAGATGCCGGTGATCGGAGACGTGCACCATGCCTAAGCGTGTCGTGGACGGCGAGGGAATCTGGCGCTCGAATAAGCTCGCACTACTTCCGCCTGAGATGAAAGCGGAACTGGCAAACCTCATTCCGCTCGCGCTGGCAAACGGTAGCTTCGAGTGCACTCCCGAGGAAGTATGGTCACGCGTCTACGCGAAGAACCGGCGCGAGGTGCCCCTGGATTGGGTGGTGCGTCTCCTCGACGAACTTGAGCGCGCCAAGATTCTCTTCCGGTGGAACGCGGAGGGAAGAACGTGGGGCTATTGGACGGCCATCGACAAACCTGGACGGCTACCACCTCCAAGCCGTCGAGGTGATACTGCCGGCAGACACGAAGCTCTCGGAGCGGAGCCTCCGCGCGCCGATCTCGATGCGCTTCTCGGGCATGTAGCCAATGGTCAGCCAATGGCTAACCGCAGCGTAACCTGTGGTCAGCCATTGGTTACCGAGCGGCTAGTCAGTGGTTGCCTAGGCTTTGGCTTAGGGTCTGGTACTGGCTCTGGTACACCGACTGAGGGATTGAAACCTTCAACCCCGGATTTCCCCAACTCGGCCCCTCCTGAGGAACCTGCTTACGACCCCGCGTTCGACGACGAACAAGCGTTCACCTCGACTGTTGATCTCTTCCCCGAGACGGATGGTGGCCGTCTCCTTCGGGATTACAGCCACAGATCGCAGGTACGGCACCAAGAAGCCATAGCTGAAATTCAACAGGCGCTGTCGTGCTCCGCTCCTGAAGCTGCCGAGTGGTTGAAGGCCAAGATTCGCGAGTACCTGGCTGGGGCCAAACCCGACTACCACAAGTCCTTCCTCGGGTTCCTCGACTCGAAGCCGTGGCGCAACACGCCAGCGGAGACGAATGGTGTAGCTCCTCCGGGATTCGCGTGGTTTCGGGACGGCGACGAGAGGGTGCTACTGCCGGCATGAGCAAAATCAAAGAAATCAGAGAATCAAAAATTCAAAGAAATCAAACGTCGTCGCGAGGTGCGGCATGAACCGGATCGAGTACGGGCTGTGGCAGTTTCGTGGGCGTCAGGGATGGACACCACTGTCGTGGTCTTTCAATCGGAAGACGGCGGTCGAGAGGCGCCGGAGCAGATGAATCTCACCCGCGACCAGATTGTGCGGTACTGGCAGACGCGACTCGACGGACAGCGCGTCAACTGGGGCTCGGCAAAGGTTTCCGTTGAATGTCCCCTACATGACTCAAAAACGGGCACGCCTTTGACGGTTTTCCTAGACGGCAACAGCGGGTTCAACTGCAACGGCTGCAACCGCAAGGGCAACCTCTTCCAGTTTGAATCGATCTTCTCCGGCTGCACGGTGCAAGAGGCAGAGGGAAAGGTGGCGGAGATCACCGGCGCGAAATCGCAGAACGATTTCGGCTGGCAGTGGATTGCTTCGTACGACTACCGCGATGCCCAAGGCAAAACGCTGTTCCAGAAGCGCCGCTACAAAACGCCTGATGGACGCAGTTTCCCGCAGTACCGGCCAAACGGTAAGGGTGGATGGGAGCGCGGCATCGACCCGCCGGGTGCCAGAACGAACCGCGTACTGTACCACCTGCCGGACCTGATCACCGCGAATGTCGTGTGCCTCTGCGAGGGTGAGAAAGACTGCGAAACCATCGACTCGCTCAGGCTGTACGCCGACAACTCAGACCTCCGGGTAGCGACCACCACCAACTTCGACGGCGCATGGCAACCTGGGCAAGCTTCAAAGTGGCTGACCGAGTACAACCCATATTTCACCGGCAAATTCGTCCTTATCTTCCAAGATAATGACGCCGCCGGCGAGGCGTGGGCGCAGCACATCGCCGCTGCAATCTATCCGTTCGCGGAGCGGGTGAAGATCATCAAGCTGCCCGATCTTCCGCTCAAGGGTGACGTGACCGACTGGATTGAGGCAGGTCACACCGCTGCTGAACTGGTGGAGCAGCTCAAATCCGCACCGGAGTGGCATCCGGCGAAGGATGAGGCTGCGCCACAGAGGATATTTGTCAACGCCATCCAGTTCTGGAACACCGTTCCCGACACGCTGGAGTGGTGGGTGGATGGCGTCATCCAGAAGGGTGCGAACGGCTTCATCGCTGGCGAGCCCGGAGCCAGCAAGAGCTTCCTCACCGTTGACCTGGCTCTGTGCCTCGCCACCGGCCAGCCATGGTTAGAGCGCAACGTCACCGAGGCGATTAGGGTCGGCGTCATCTCCCGCGAAGACACCCCTGCACTGACAAGCTGGCGAAGCAAGCGTCTGGCTCTGGCGAAGGGCAACAAGGACGCGCTCGAAATGTGCCAGCAGAACCTCTGGTTCAGTACACGCCAGCAGCGTGGGGAACTGCTGCTCAACGACGAGTCGCACGTTCAGGAACTCATCTGCGAGATCCGCGAGCGTCAACTCAAGCTCGTGTTCTTCGATGTGTTCAGCGTCTTGCACACCTGCGATGAGGACAAGATGCGGGAGATGGCACCCATATTCGAGTCCCTGCGTCGCATCCAGCGCGAAGCCGGGAGTGCAGTCGCCATTGTTCACCACTTCAACAAGCTGAAGGAAGGCTCGATCACGCAGAAGCTGCGCGGCACCAGCGGCTTCGGTGGCTTTGCCGAGTGGATTTTGGCTGTCGAACTGGTGGACGTTGAGAAGAAGTACCGGCGTGTGGGCTTCGGCAAGGTGAAGGCGGGACCAGAAGACAAGCCAGTGACCTACAAGATCGTGGAGGGTGATGGCGTGGTGCGGATGGAGGTCGTTCACCTCGACCAGGTGGCCACTGAGTCGCCATTCGAGCAAAACACTGGGCGCAAGCGTGGCGACGGCAAGACGCAAGTGGGTGTTGACAAATGATCAGGCCCGAACTTCAACGCGTGTTGGCCGCGGCGAAAGAATTGCCCTCGGAGGAGCTGCCTCGTCTACTCGGGGAACTGGAGGAAATCCGGTGCACAGCACTGGCGCGACTGACGGCTCCGGTTTCTTTTGTTCGCCAGAGAGACGAGTTGTTGGATGTGGCTGAGGCAGCAGAGCGCCTGGGCATCTCCAAAGATTACCTCTATCGCCACCATAACAATTTCCCATTCACTCGCAGAATGGGAAGAGGGCTGCGTTTTTCCGCTTTAGGGATCGAGCAATACATAAAGACGGCTTCGCCATCTTGACAGCACAGGGGCTCAGAGCTACTGTTGAGCCGTCTTGTGGAAGGAGGTCCACGTATGAGTAAACCATCGGGGGGAGATGACCGCATCGTGAAGACAACGTTGCGGCTACCCCAGTCTCTTTTGAATGCCGCGAAACATCGCGGAATTGATGATGGGCAGAGCTTACAAGAGGTCATCGCCCGCGCCCTTGAGGAGTACCTGGGCAAACAGAAAGGGGGCCGGAGATGATAGGCAGAGGAAGTGGCCGAATCTTTACCAGAAAGGCCAGCAGCTATCTTTGGATTGCCTACTACCACCGAGGTAAAGAGCACCGAGAAGTTGCTCGATACCTCCGCACGGGAGAGAAGATCGAGGCGACCGCTGACAAAGCGCAGCGCCACGCGGAGAAGTTCCTCAACCACCGCCTTGGCGAGATGGCAGCAGAGAAACACGGTGGCAGGTCATTCGTCGGTCCCCAACAGGAACGCATCACCGTAGCTGAACTGCTGGATGCCCTCAAGGCGGATTACAAACTGCGTGGCAAATGGAGCAACAGGATCGCTTCGAGCATGAAGCCGGTTCGTGAGCACTTCGGGTCATGGCGGGCTGTGCAGGTGACGGGCGAGGCGGTCGATAAGTTCATCTCTGAGCTTCTGACTGGAGATCCCGTCCAAGAGATCCCGCCGAAAGCGCCGGCCACCGTGAATCGCAGCACGCAACTGCTCGCGCAAGCGTACAAGCTGGCCATCCGGCGCAGTCAGTTGGCGACGGCGCCGCCGGTTCGTCATCTCTCTGAAGCTGGCAACGCAAGGCAGGGCTTTTTCACCGAAAAGGAATTTCGCACCCTGCTGGAGCATCTGCCGGATCACCTCAATGACTTTGTCCGTTTCGCGTATCTGACCGGATGGCGCAAAGGCGAGACGGCTTCGCTCCGTTGGGAAGACGTGGACGGCGACGTCATTCGTCTACGCTCGGAGAATAGCAAGAACCGGGAAGGTAGGACGGTGCCTCTCGTGGGTGAACTCACGGAGCTGATGGAACGGCGCAAGGCCGCACGTCGGGTCGTAAGGAAGAAGCGGCCTGTAGTGCTGTCCGAGTTCGTTTTCCATCGCAACGGCAAGCGTATCGATTCAATTCGGACCGCGTGGGCAACCGCGTGCGAATTCGCGAATGTGCCCAGACGGTTGTTCCATGATCTGCGCCGCTGTGCGGTTCGGAACATGGTGCGTGCCGGTGTTCCTACAGATGTTGCCCGATCCATCTCGGGTCACAAAACCGCATCGATTTTCAGCCGCTACAACATCGTTGCCGAGGACCAGAAGCGTGACGCGCTTGAGCGGACGCAGGGCTACCTGCGCGAAGCGATCGAGCAGCAGCGCGATAAGGTGGTCACCGCGCAACAGCCAGCCAGGACGCAGTAAATCACTCGCAGAACACGGACATTTCACGGACAGTCGGCTAAACGGGCGGAATTGGAGGGGAGCTAAGTGACTGAAAGAATGGCTCCTCAGGTAGGACTCGAACCTACAACCCTCCGGTTAACAGCCGGATGCTCTGCCATTGAGCTACTGAGGAGTGTCTGTGCGCTGCCGCCAGCGCCTCAAGTTGTAGCTGTATTGTAGCGGCAGCCGCCGGTGTCGTCAAAAAATTGCACCGCTCGGCACAAACAACCGGTTCCATTTTGGCGCGGAGAATCCATGGTAGATCGGTCGCGCCTCCGCGACCCTCTCGTCGCGCTCGTCGCTGTAGCTGCGGCTCGCCGACCTGCACACTGTTAGACTCATTGCGATGAATTCCCATGACATCGTGCGCTATTCGCTCCTTTTAGTTGGCGCCTCATTTTTGCTGCTGGCAACTGCGGTGGCACAAAACAATGGTGACAGCGCTTCTGCCATGACTATTCCAAAGCCGCCGGCGACCAGGCAACAGCCGGGCACTAACGATTACTTCGGCCACAAAATTATCGATCCATACCAGTGGCTGGAGGATGGAAGCAGTCCAGAGACGCAGCAGTGGGTTGCGGCGCAACTGGCGTACACCCGCAGCATTCTCGACAAGCTGCCCGGCCGCGAGAAACTGCACGATCGCATCGAGCAACTACTCGAAATTGGGAACCTAGGCGAGACACAGGTGGGCGGCGAGTATTACTTTCACACTCGCCGTGAGGGCAAGCAGAACCAGCCCGTGCTCTACGTACGCAAACACGCAGATGGCAAAGACGAAGTTCTGGTAAACGCCAATCAGCTTTCCAAAGATGGGACGGTGGCGCTCGACTGGTGGCAGACATCGCACGACGGCAAGTATGTCGCTTACGGGACCTCAGAAAGCGGCTCGGAGATGAGTACGCTGCAAGTTATCGAAACCGCAACTAAGAAGCCGTTGCCTGACACCATTGAACGCACACGCGCGGCCAGCATTGCTTGGAAACCAGATGACAGCGGCTTCTATTACACCCGGTATCCCAAGAAGGGCGACGTGGCAAAAGGCCAGGAGATGTACAACCGGCACGTCTTCTATCATCCGCTCGGCGGCGACCCAGCAAAGGATGCGCTCGTCTTTGGAGAAGGTCGCGACCCGCAGGATTGGCCGAACGTAACCTTATCGAACGACGGCCGCTGGCTCTGCATCATGGTCGAGCAGGGCTGGACCAAGAACGAAGTCTTTCTCAAGGACCTGCAGGCCAATACCACGCCGCTGCGGATCACCGGCGGCAAAAATTTCCTTTACTTCCTCCACATCTACGACGGCGATCTGTACATCCTGACCAACGAAGGCGGCCCGCGCTTTCGGGTCTTCAAAACTCCGGTAACGACGCCCGCGCGCGAACAGTGGCGCGAGATCGTTCCAGAATCCGATGCTGTGCTTAAGGAAGTGCGCATTATCGGTGGCCAACTGTTCGCACTTTACGAACAAAACGCACACTCGCTGCTGCGGCGTTTCACCACCGACGGTAAGCCGCTGGGCGAAATTGACCTTCCTACCCTCGGTACAATTGCCAACCTGGGTGGTGACTACGACAGCAACAACGCATTCTATCTCTTCACTTCTTTCACGGTGCCCACGACGATCTACCGTTTCGACATTCAGTGGGCAAAGAGCACGCTGTGGGATTCGGTACCGACCGGCATCGACCCCAACAACTATGACACTAAGCAGGTGTGGTACACGTCGAAGGACGGCACGCGGGTTCCGATGTTCCTGGTGATGCGCAAGGGACTGAAACTCACCGGCCATAGTCCGGCGCTGTTGACCGCTTACGGTGGCTTCAACATCAGCCTGACACCGGAATTCAACAAGGTACTGTTCCCATGGCTAGATCACGACGGCATCTTTGCCATGGCAAACTTGCGTGGCGGCTCCGAGTTCGGCGAGGACTGGCATCGCGCCGGCATGCTCGACAAGAAGCAGAACGTGTTCGACGACTTCATCGCCGCGGCCGAATATCTGCAGAAAGAGGGCTACACCGACAAAGAGCACCTCGCCATTCGCGGCGGCAGCAATGGTGGCCTGCTGATGGGGGCGGCGCTCACGCAACGGCCGGACCTGTTCCGCGCCGTCATCTGCCAGGTGCCGCTGCTCGACATGCTGCGCTACCAGAACTTCCAGATCGCCAAGTTATGGATCCCGGAGTACGGTTCCTCGCAGGACCCGAAGCAGTTCGAGTGGCTGTACGCCTACTCGCCGTATCACCACGTCAAAGAGGGCACGGTTTATCCGGCAGTGCTGTTCATGACCGCCGACACGGACACGCGCGTCGACCCCATGCACGCCAAGAAGATGACCGCGCTGCTTCAGGCGGACAGCGGTGGGCCGAACCCGATTCTGCTGCGGATCGAGCCGAAGGCCGGACACGGAGCGGGCAAACCTATCTCGAAGCAAGTGGAAGAGTGGACAGACATTTACTCATTCCTTTTCTGGCAGTTAGGGATGACGCCATAGAGGCCGTCAGCCATTTGCTATCAACCATTAGCCTTTACTTGCAGGTATAGCTTTATCCTTGTTGACGCGCCGAATTAACGGCATTGGCTGCCTTTAGGTGAGATAATAAGACTATGACTTACTACCGAGTTGAGTTTCCGGCCGGAACCCCTAAGCCACATCACCCTAAGAGGTTTCGTACCGAAGAAAAGGCGAAGCAACATGCCAGAAAAGTCCTGGGCATAACTGAGGAAGGCACGCTGGCTTCCCAGATTACGATTCTGCCTGTCAGCAGCAACGAAGCGGCGCCATCATGACCTGTCCCGAGTGCGGAGGGGAACTGTCGAAAGTCTGGCAACCTCAACAGGCGGTCACGACGCTGCCCTTCGCCCGGGTGAATTGGCACTGCGGCACCTGCGGGGGCACCTTCACTCGTGAACAATTGCGCCCTCCAGCGAAGCGGCAACCGGCTACGGTGACGCAGGGAACTGTTCTTCCTTAGTTTGCGCGCCAATCCGCTGTCGACTTTTTCTTTCCCGCGATTGCCATAGGACCGCCCGTTTCTGCTGTTTCGGATGGCACGGTTATAGCTAGCTTGATGTGCGCCCGCTTGAGGTCAGTAGTCAGCCGATTGCCTCATCCTCATCCGTCCGGGCGCTGCATTCCAAATTACACTCAAACGTTGCGGCTGTCCGCTTGCTCGGGTTGCGTACTATTAATAGGAACCGATAGCATTAAAGGTCTGCAGTTCGCTGTGGAGGCAATCATTTATGGCTACTATGGAACAAAAACCGGCAGGCGTTCACACCGCCGCTAAAACCAAGGTCTTCAAGAACTTTATTGGCGGCGAGTGGGTCGAAAGCCGCACCGGTCGCACCTTTGAGAACCTCAACCCCGCCGACACGCGCGAGGTGGTCGGCATCTTCCAGAAATCGGGCAAGGAAGACGTGGACCACGCCATCGAGACCGCCAAGCAGGCGTTCAAGAAGTGGCGGCTGGTGCCGGCGCCACGCCGCGCCGAGATGCTGTACAAGGCTTCCGAGCTACTGATCGCGCGCAAGGAAGAATACGCGCGTGACATGACGCGCGAGATGGGCAAGGTCATCAAGGAGACGCGGGGCGACGTGCAGGAGGCCATTGACTGCGGCTACTACACTGCTGGCGAAGGTCGCCGTCTGTTTGGACCGACCGTGCCGTCGGAGCTGCCCAACAAGTTTGCCATGGCCATCCGCCAGCCGTTGGGCGTCTGCGCCATGATCACGCCGTGGAATTTTCCCATGGCGATTCCGTCGTGGAAGCTGTTCCCCGCGCTGGTTGCCGGCAACACCGCCGTGATCAAGCCGGCACAAGACACACCGCTTTCCACACTGAACTTCGTGAAGACGCTGCATGACGCCGGCATTCCGGCCGGAGTGGTCAACATCGTGACCGGATTCGGCGGCGAAGTCGGCACGCCGATGACCGAGCATCCCGAGGTGCGCGCGGTATCGCTCACTGGATCGACAGCCGTCGGCCGCATCGTTGGCCAGGAAGCGGCAAAGACGTTTAAGCATTGCTCGCTGGAACTTGGCGGCAAAAACCCGATGATCGTGCTCGACGACGCCAACCTCGACCTCGCGCTCGAAGGCGCGCTCTGGGGCGCGTTCGGCACCACCGGCCAGCGCTGCACCGCGACCAGCCGCATCATCATTCAGAAGGGCGTGTACAAGAAGTTTGTGGACGAACTGGTGGCGCGCGCGAAAAAGCTGAAGGTGGGCAACGGTCTCGACGAGAGCGTGGACATGGGCCCGGCGGTCAACTCCAGCCAGATGGAGACTGACCTGAAGTACATCAAGATCGGCAAGGATGAAGGCGCGAAGATGCTGTGCGGCGGACATCGTCTGGAAGGCGAGGCGTACAACCATGGCTGGTTCGTTGCGCCTACCGTGTTCGCAGATGTCGATCCTAAGATGCGCATCGCGCAGGAAGAAATTTTCGGGCCTGTCGTGTCGATTATCCCTTGCGATGGCCTGGAGAGCGCGATTGAGATCGCCAATGACATCGAGTACGGATTGTCGTCGTCGATTTACACCAAAGATGTGAACCGGGCATTCACGGCGATGCGCGACCTGTATGCCGGCATCACCTACATCAACGCGCCCACGATTGGAGCGGAGGTGCATTTGCCCTTCGGCGGCGTGAAGGCCACGGGCAACGGTCATCGCGAAGGCGGTATCGGCGCCATCGATTTCTACACCGAGTGGAAGTCGGTGTATGTCGATTATTCGGACAAATTGCAGAGGGCGCAGATCGACCGGCCAGAGTGATGAAACAGATGCAGCCCGGTAAAACCAACCGAAAAACTCGATGCGGGAACTTGCGAGTCCCGCTTTGCGGGACTAGATTCGGGAGTCTTGCGTAAAAGCCCCTCAAAGCGCAACAATAGATCTGTTCGATGCTTGTCACAGCGTCCCGTGTGAGCGGCCCTGTCAGACTGAAGGCGTTTTGTTTTTGTAACGTGCGCGCTGTCCGGGTCATCGAATGAAGTGAGTTGTAAAGAAGCGTCAACCTGTAGCTTCAACATCCCCGTAGGTCGGGCGCCGTACGCGGTAGTGGATCTACTGAAGCCGCGGGTCAGCTTTCAACATCCCCGTTCCGGGGCGTGAGTTTCCCATCAAAACGGAGCTGCGCGGCTGGGACTGAAGGCAGAGACAAAAAGTGGCTACAGCACCGATTACCGAAGCGGTATCCTGCTCGCTCGAAAACTATCTTGTACTCCCGGATAGCTCCATGGACGACCGCATTGCGGACGCCAAAGCTACCTTGGGCAGCGACTGCATCATTCTTGGTCATCATTATCAGCGCGATGAAGTCGTGCGCTTCGCCGATTATCGGGGCGACTCCTATCGCCTTTCGCAGATGGCGGCGCAGGCCAAAGGCAGATATATCGTCTTCTGCGGCGTGCACTTTATGGCGGAGAGCGCCGACATATTGGCGCGTCCGGGGCAAGCGGTCGTCCTGCCAGACTTGAATGCCGGCTGTTCCATGGCCGACATGGCTGAGATTTCGCAGGTGGAAGACGCCTGGGAGCAGCTTGTCAATCTTGGTGTGACTGACGACGAAGGAAGCGGCATCACCCCGATCACCTACATGAACTCTACCGCGGCCATCAAGGCATTTTGTGGCGAGCGAGGCGGCATGGTCTGCACCTCCTCCAACGCCAAGGGCGCGTTTGAATGGGCACTGCGCCGCAATGGCAAGATTTTCTTCCTGCCCGATCAACACCTCGGCCGCAACACCGGTTACGCGCGTGGAATTCCGTTGGACGAGATGGCGGTATGGGATCCCTACATGCTGCAAGGTGGGCAGACCGCCGAGCGGTTGCGCAAAGCGAAAGTGATTCTGTGGAAGGGGCACTGTTCGGTGCACCAGCGTTTCCTGCCGGAGCACGTGGACAAGGTCAGGGCCAACTATCCCGGCATCCAGGTCATGGTTCATCCCGAGTGCCGTTGGGAGGTCTGCCAAAAGGCTGACGGAATCGGCTCGACCGATTACCTCATCAAAGTTGTGCGACAAGCGCCCGCAGGATCGCAGTTCGCTATCGGAACCGAGATTCACCTGGTAAACCGGCTGGCGAAGGAAAATCCGGACAAGCGCGTCATCACGCTCGACGATTCCGGCTGCCTGTGCACGACCATGTTTCGCATCTCGCCGCAACACCTGTGTTGGGCGCTGGAGAATCTGGTAGACGGCAACGTTGTTAATCAGATCAAGGTAAAAGACAACGTAAAGAAGTGGGCCCGCGTGGCGCTTGATAGAATGTTAGAGATCAAGTGATTATTCGCAAACGTCCCCGGGAAAAGTATTGGCGTCGCATTCCGCGGTATTGGTCCGACCTGCGGGAGTATCGGCGTCGCATGGCCGATCGCCGCAAGGCATACAATCAGGCCAAGCTGGGAAGTATAGATATGGCACGTACGTTCACAGTTTCTGAAGCCCAAACCCTCTTGCCGGTACTCGAGTCGCTGCTGCGGTCCGCCATGCAGGCCAAGGCGCTGATCGAAGAAGTTGACGGCGAGTTGCAATCGCTGGCCAACCGCATCTTCATTAACGGCGGCATGCTGGTTGACGTGGTGACGGTAGCCCGCCGCAAGAATGAGCGCGAGAAGGCGGTACAGCGCGCCAAGGATGCCGTCGCCGAAATCGACGCTACCGGCGTCCAGGTGAAAGACCTTGATATCGGCCTGCTCGACTTTCCCTGTATCGTGGGAGAAGAAGTTATCCTGTTGTGCTGGAAGCTCGGCGAAAAAAAGCTCACGCATTGGCATGGCACTGAGGAAGGTTTTGCCGGCCGCAAACCCATCGACGAGCGCATTCTCCGGGGCCAGAAGAAGAGCAACTGACGCATTTTGCAGGCTACGAGTGCAGCGGTTCATGTAAAGCTGAATCGTATCAGGGCACGACTTTCAGTCGTGCCGAACAGGCGCAGCGACAGTGAGGGCTTTAGCCCCTGCAACGGAGTTTTTCAGGGGCTGAAGCCCAAGTTTTTGTCGTACCGATTGCGGCACGTCTTAAAGCCGTGCCCTGATACAAATCCTCAACGACTTTTGGCAACTGATCATGATCCAGCTTTCTTCCGCCGGGAAACGATTCGGTCCCAAACTTCTCTTCAATGAACTCGATTGGCTTATCACGCCGCGCGATCGCGTCGGCCTGGTGGGCGCCAACGGCACCGGCAAATCAACTCTGCTCAAGATTCTGGGCGGGCTCGAGTCGCTCGATTACGGATCCATCACTGCTGCCAAGAACATGACCTTAGGCTATTTGCCGCAGGATGGTTTGCAGCTGTCCGGCCGCACGGTGTTTGACGAATGCATGTCGGTGTTCAGCGACCTGCGCTCCATGGAGCAGGAGATGGAAGAGCTCGCCCACAAGATGGGCGAACTGGACCACACTTCCAGTGAATATGCGCAAGTGGCGGATCGCTACCAGCGCATCACCGGCGAATTCCGCGTGCGCGACGGTTACGCTCTCGATTCGCAAGTCGGTACCGTGCTGGACGGTCTTGGCTTTCGCAAAGAAGACTGGACACGCCAGACGGAAGAATTTTCCGGCGGCTGGCAGATGCGGATCGCGCTGGCCAAACTACTTCTGGCCAAGCCCAACCTGCTGCTTCTCGATGAGCCCACCAACCATCTCGATCTCGAAACCCGCAACTGGCTAGAACAATATCTCCTGCAGTATCCGTACGCTTATCTACTGATCTCGCATGATCGCTACTTCCTCGACGTGACGGTGGATCGCATCGTCGAAATTTGGAACAAGCGCGTGCAGTTCTATAGCGGAAATTACGAAAAGTATTTGCAGCAGAAACAGGAGCGTCGCGACTCGCTGGTCGCGGCTTACAAGAACCAGCGCGAGCGCATCGATCAGCTCGAGGCGTTTATCAATCGCTTTCGAGCGCAGGCGACCAAGGCGAAGCAGGTGCAAAGCCGCATCAAGGAACTCGAGAAGATCGACCGCATCGAAGTTCCACCGGACGAGAAGACCATTCACTTCAGCTTTCCCCAGCCCAACCCTAGCGGCCGCTCGGTCGTCGACTGCGCTGGCGTGGCGAAAAGCTATGGTGAAAAGGAAGTTTTTCGCGACGTCGACTTCACCATCCAGCGCGGAGACCGTATCGCGCTAGTCGGTGTGAACGGGGCGGGCAAATCAACGCTGATCAAACTTCTGGCCGGCATCGAGCCGCTCACAGCAGGCACGCTGCAGCTGGGTCACAACGTGGAGCCGGATTATTTCGCTCAGGACCAATACAAGGAACTCGACCCCAATCGGCGCATGCTCGACGACCTCTCGGACGTGGCGGCACAGAAGTCGATGACAGAATTGCGCGGCGTGCTGGGCTGCTTCCTGTTCTCCGAAGATGACGTATTCAAGCCAATCGGTGTGCTCTCGGGTGGCGAGCGCAATCGCTACGCGCTGGCCCGCATGTTGCTACATCCATCGAATTTCTTACTGCTCGACGAGCCGACCAACCACCTCGACCTGCGCGCCAAGGACGTGCTGCTGGAGTCGCTGGAGAAATACAACGGCACGGTAGTTTTCGTCTCGCACGATCGCTACTTCATCGACAAGCTGGCTACTCGCGTCTTCGAAATCGGCAATGGCCGGGTGGAGGTTTTCCCAGGCAATTATGAAGACTATCTCTGGCGCAAGCAGCGAGCCGGCCTGGCCGAGGAGGTCGCCGGTCCGTCGAATGGAACAGAGAACTGGGCTCCCACATTGTCAGATGTTCCCGGCTATGAAGAGCAGAAGCCGGCTTCCAGGAAGCGGGTGAATCCGATTAAGCGCAAGCAAATGGAAGAGCGATGCAAGCGGGTGGAGGAACAAATCGCTCAACTCGAGAATGGGATTGCCGAGTGCGAGCGCGAGTTGCAGTCGTTTGTAAGCGCCGACGAGACGGCGCGCTGGACCGACTTGCTGGCTCAGCGTCGGGCTGAGCTGGGGCCGCTGATGGATGAGTGGGAAGAGCTTTCGCAAGTGCTTCAACCCAGCGGATAGCGGCAACTGCTACGGTTTCATCCCGGCTTCCCGTCCATACGACCGACGTTGACACAGGCCGTTGTAGAGAGGCCGTTTGCGGGCGCACTGGTAGAATCCTGCTATGGGTATTTCGCGACCTGTTATGGGCGGACCGCGTCGGCCAGGTTACTCCGTGAATCAAGCGTGCCAGAATCGATCCCATTCGGGCGGCAGGCGCCGTACCAGGTGCAAACCATGAGTTCTTTTACCCAGGAGCCGCGGGATGGGAATGAACTGGAGCCCAATCGTCCTGTGCTGGTAATGTCGCCCCCGCCCGCTCCCAAGCGACCGCATCTCTGGCTGCAGCGGATCTGGTTGGTGGTGTTTGTGCTGTTCTCCCTGGAGGTGGGCATAATCCTCACGGTGCTTCCTTGGACTCGCATTTGGACGGAGAACTCGCTACTGCTTGGTCACCTGCGAATCCGGGAGTTCTTGATGCAAGATTTCGTGCGCGGCTTGGTCAGCGGCCTCGGCCTGGTAGACATCTGGATGGGAGTTGCAGAGGCAGTCCGCTATCGCGAAACCCAGGATACCTGAGACGGTCCTGAACAAGGCGACGTTCTAATGCTGGCGACGTCCAGCACACCCGAATACGGACTTCTTCAAAGTCCCCTTCACGCCGTTGGTTGGTGGCGTCTAGAGCATTTTCATAGTTGCTGTATCCCGTACCCGCAGTGGCGGAAGAATGCTTGTGCGTTTTGAGCCGTGATGGCAGCCAAGGCCTGGGCGATCGCTGGTTCGAGCTGTTCCAGGACTCGGGCCTTCACCCCCCGCAACAGTTGTTTTACTTTGGACCAGGCTTGCTCGATGGGGTTAAAGTCAGGCGAGTACGGCGGCAGATAGAGCAGCTGCGCGCCGTGGCTTTCGATGAGCTGGCGCACGCCCTCAACTTTGTGGGCAGCCAAGTTGTCGAGGATGACGACGTGCCCTGGTTCCAGCCGTGGCCCCAGTACCTGCTCCACGAAAGCGAGAAAGACATCACCATCAGTAGGCGACTCAATGGTCATGCTGGCCAGCACGCCGGCCGTGGTGAGCGCGGCCAACACGGTCAGGGTGCGCCAGTGGCCGGCGGGCACCGCTTCCGAGACGCGTTCGGGTCGGGGTGCCCAAGCATAGCGGCGGGTCATCTCCGTAGTCACGCCGCTTTCGTCGAGAAACACCAGCGCGGTGGGATCCAACTCGCTTACCTGCTCCCACCACGCCTGGCGACGCCAAAGGCTTTCGCCGCTTTCCTGCTCCTGCGCCCGGAGCGATTTTTTTTATGCCGTAAGCCCAGTCGCTGCAGCCACACCCACAATCGCGATCGACTGATGCCGACACCGGTTCTGGCAGCCAGTCGCGGTTGCAGTTCCGCCAAGGTCAGATCGGGCTGTTGCCGGAGGATCGACCACAGCTGCTGCTCCACCCCAGCAGTCAACCGACTGGCAGGACCATGCTGGCTCTGCACCGGCCGCTCCTTCCGCCCCGTCCGCAACTGCTGGGCTCGAATCTTTTTACTGTACCCCCAACTGACGCCGAACTGGTGCGCCAATTCCGGCAAGCTCCCACGGCCAGCCACGTACGCTTCCAGAAGCTTGCAGCGCAAATCGTCCGAATAGGCTCGTGGCATCGACGCTTTCGCAGAGATCGCCATCCCCACACTATCGCCAATTAACCTTCTGGGATATAGCTACTAAGGAACTGCTCTAAATCCACGCGAAAAACCAGAGCGCCATAAAATCAGCTTCAACCCTCAATAGGCCACGTAGGGCCCTGGTCCTCCGGGGGTGTTCATGTTCTCGATCCCGAAGAACACAACCCTGCCGTAGAAGAACGGCAATCCCCAATCGAACGCGCCACCTGGCTGCGGTCCGCCCAGAGTACTGAAGGCTAGATTGCCCGTACTGAGGATCTGGTCGGCATTCTCGATGCTGAAGTTGACGACCCCTTGACTGCCGTTTGCGCCCTGGTTGGTTGCCGACAGAAGATCGGGCGACGTGGTTGGGCAATAATAAAGCGAATTCGGGCCCACGCAAGTTGGTATGCCCGTGGTGGCGCTGTCGAGAAAGAAAATGCCGCTCGACCCGCTGTCAAAGAAGCTTGCCGGATAGCCGACTCCGTTGAACGTGGTGGTGATGTCGCCGGCATTGGGGCCGCTGTCGGGAACGGTGTAGACGGTCGCGCTCTGCAATGCATTGTTCGACTGCGTGCCAATGCCGAAGATCAGCGAGCCGCTTATCGTGCCCGAACCGCCGGTGGGCACCGATGGTAGAAAGATCATTACACCGTTGTTGTCAGGCGAGAACAGCGTCACCGGGTTCGGTACCTGCTGGGCCAGGCTGACGGATGTGGGATTGCAGCCTGACGTTGGACAGTCGTAATAAACCGCTGGAATGGTTCCGCTGCCAGGGGTGCAGGCAGAGCCGCAATCGTGTTGGAACATTCCCAAGCCGATGATTCCGTTGGCGCGGAGCGCGGCTACGCTGTTGCCCTTGTTCGGCCCCATAGTGCGGCTGGAACAGCTGCCGGGTACGGGCGGAGAAGCACTGTCGGCAATGACTAATTGCACCGGAGCGGAAGGCGCTTTTTCGCCTGTTATCGAGACGTCGGCCTGCGCCACCGGCCCCCAAACATAACCGTCGAGAAACACCATGCACTCATCAAGAGGATTGCCCGCCGAATCATTTTGCTGGGGAAGAGGGATGGTCAACACCGACGACAGCAAGCGCAGACCGGACGAAGCCGTGTCCACCTGCACGTGATCCACGGTCTGGCAAGTGGTGGTGTTGGGGACGCAAACCGTTACGCTGATGAAAGCCTCGTTTATGGCGGTGAAAGTTTGTGGCTGCGGTCCTGAGTCGACCGTGAGCGGCTCCAGGTTTATCGGATTGATGACTATCCCAGCTATTGCTGACTTGCTGGTGTTCTGCACGGATGTTGCCGTTATGATTACGAGCGTGGGTATGGAGACGACCGGAGCAGTGAAAACGCCTGAGGGATTAATGGATCCGGCGTTTGCCTTCCAGGTGACACTGGTATCGAAGGTGCCAGTCCCGTTAACGATCGTGTAGCACGAGATCTGCTGGTTGGATTGGATGGTGGTCGGTGAACAGCCCACCTGTACGCCGGTAACGGTTGACGAATTGCTGGAACCGCAGGCGCCCATCCCTATCACACTGGCTGCTACAAGCAGCAGGCCGATTCTCTTCACCCGATCTCTCCTTAGCGGATATCGCTGGCTGGTACCCCGCCAGGCACTAACTGTGGGATGTAGGTAATGCCGTGAAAACTCCGCGGATGGCCGGTTTGCCGAAACACCAGCCCAGGTGTATCGATGGCAATTGGCGCCCGGCGTGGACTCGACTGGTCCTGCGCGGCCGCCTGCTTTGTCTGCTCATAGTAGGAGCCTAGAATCTGCTGAAAATCGGGTGGAAACTGACCCTCCCAAGCCACGCCAAAGACCAATCCCGCGGGAGAAACATACTCGCGCACTACGGTTCCTGACGCGGTAATTTCGTACATTGCGTAAGTCTTCATGTCCGTGCTGTGCAAGGTTCCCCTCATGCGGGCCTGGTCGGCTAGGATGGAAGCGGCGTTGTCGCCCAAGACTGCATAAGCAGGGAACGGTAACATCATAAATAGCGCAACCAGCAGGCTCATCCAAGGTTCCGGATGGCGCTTGCGCGGGGCGCGAAGTTTCATGGTTGCTACCTCCAACGGCAGTATCGAACGCACGGTTTCGTCTCCAAGCGATGCGTAACCACTATGCACTGGGGTTCCCAAGTTGTACAGTCGCAGACTTGTGAACTCCAATTGCCGAACATTGTTTCGCGCCGGGACTGTGGAAGGGGATGGCGGATGTGCCGCATGACCTCGTCTCACGGTTGTGGAATTTTCGAGCTGCTTGCAGATGGCTCGGACGGTTCCTTCTTTGATTTCACGATGACGAGGGACGCCGGCTATCTTTCGGCGCTGAGGATTAACCCACACGGTGTGCGAACCGCCTTCACGGTACAGCACACAGGAGTAGTGGTGCAGATGGCGCTCCAGATCGGCGAGCTCCATCCCTAAGCCAGTTCGAAGGTCTCACGAAGGGCTCCGGGCGAAAGACTCTTCTCCGCAAGTTCTCGCTGGCATTCCAGCACCAACTGGAGAGCATCGCGAAGGTTAGCCTTCGCCTCCTGAAGGGTCTCTCCCTGAGAAATGGCCGCGGGAATCTCCTCCACGAAGCAGGTGTATCCACCTTCTTTGGCCGGTTCAAATACGGCGGTGAGTTTCACAAGCTGAGATTATCACAGTCCGTTTTCAAACTGGGTCAGAGTTCTACTTCGGGTTGCCAGCCTTCTTCGCCATCTCAAACGTCTGCGTCTTGACGATGCCTTTGCCCTCTTCCACCACGATCAATTGATTCGCTTTGACATCCTTCAGCGTGTCCACCTGTCCGCTGGGCCAACGAATTTCGATCAGTTCGGCCTTATCGGCTCTGCCCAAACCGAAGTGAATACGCAGATCGCTCTGCGAGATGTAGCTGCCGCCACTGCGCACTTCGTCGATCTGCGGGTGCGGTTTCGGCTCGTCCGAAGGATGACTGACGCACCTCAGCCGCGCTCCGATGCCGCTGCGATTCGACTTGGTGCCGATGCACTTTACCTTGATCCAGTTATTATCGAGCTTCGAGTCGCAGCGCAAAAGCTGCGGGTAGCCATTGACGGTGTTAACCACAACGTCGATGTCGCCGTCATTGTCGAAGTCACCGAAAGCCGCGCCACGTGAGGCATTCGGGACGTTGATGCCCGGCCCCGCGTTAAGCACCTCTTCGAATCGCCCGTTGCGCAGGTTCTTGTACAGGATCTTGCGCTGCGGATAGCCCGCCTCGGTCTTCAACTGCTCGACCTCGGGATAGACATGGCCATTGCACAGTAAAATGTCGGGCCACCCATCGTTGTCATAGTCGATGAAGCCGCAACCCCAGCCGAGGTACTGCGTGTGTGCGCCCAGTCCCGCCTGGAACGTTGTGTCCTCAAAGTTCCACTTGCCGAGATTGCGATACAGCGACGGCGTGTCGCCCGCGAAGTTAGTCTTCACAATGTCGAGATTGCCGTCGAGATCGTAGTCGGCAGCGGAGACACCCATGCCGGCCTGCGGCTTGCCGTCGGCCGAGAGCACGCACCCCGCCTCCATGCCGACATCCACGAAGCGGCCGTCGTGCAGGTTCTTGTACAGGGCGCTGGCGGTGGAGTCGTCGGCCACGTAGATGTCGGGCCAGCCATCGTTATCGAAGTCCGCCGTGAGTACGCCGAGACCAAAGGTGCCGCTGGCCTTGAGGATGCCGGATTTCGCGCTCACGTCAGTGAAGGTGCCATCGCCATTGTTGTGGTAGAGGATGTTGGTGTCGCCCCTGAGCCCGGGTGGTCCGCAGGCGACCATCACACCTTTGTAGAGACATGGGCCGGACTCGGGCAGGGGCGCGGTTTTCAGGTCCATGTCGATGTAGTTGGCGACGAAGAGATCGAGTCTGCCGTCGCGATCGTAGTCCACGAAGGCGCAGCCAGTGCCCCAGCGGGTTCTCTTTCCTGCGACGCCGGCCTTCTCGCTGACATCGGTGAAGGTGCTGTCTCCGTTGTTGTGGTACAGAACGTTCTTGCCGTACGAGGTGACGAACAGGTCGTCGAAGCCGTCGTTATCGTAGTCGCCGATGCAGACGCCCTGACCCCACCCACTGTGGTTGACCCCGGCCTTCATGGTGACGTCGGTGAAGGTACCGTCGCGGTTGTTCTTGAACAGGTGCGAATATGGTTCTTCGGCCTTGGGGAAGCCTTCCAGCCGCCAGCCATTCACCAGAAAGATGTCGAGCCAGCCGTCGTTGTCGTAGTCGTAGAAGGCGACGCCGCAGCCGGTGGTCTCCAACAGATACTTGTTCTTATGTTCGCCGCCGAAGATGGTCTTGGCATTGAGACCAGCTTCACGGGCAATGTCAATGAAGGTCACGCCGATATCGGAGTTTTTGGGGGCGGCGGCCGGTTGTGCCGACTGTCCGCAGAGCGGTCGCGCCAGCGAGAGCACATCAGAGAAGGTGAGCACCAGCGCGGAACGGCAAAGCGACCGCAGGAATGTTCGGCGTGATGGTGACAAAGGGTATCCGTCTGCTCGAGCCTATGCTGGGAGTGAGCCTATTGTCCGGCAGCGCCGAGTGGTTTTGCAAGCGAGGAGCCTGGGACTTGCCGGCCTTCGTAGCCGCTCCTTTACCAGCATTTTCGTGAGGAGTAGATTAGGGGTACGACAGCGTACTGACGGGTTAAAGCAAATGAGTATTTCGGTAGATCCCAATCTCGAAGCGAAACTTCGCCAAAAGGCGGAGGCCCAGGGTCTGAGTGTTGAAGCCTACGTCGAGCGTCTTCTCCGTTCCGAGGAGCAAGCAGATGAGGAACTTGAGCGGTTGGCGCTTGAAGGACTGCACTCAGGCGACCCGATCGAGATAAGCCCAGGCTATTGGGGAGAGCAACATCGCCGTCTCGACCAACGGTTGAAGAAGACCGGCATTCAGTGAGCGCGGCGTATGTCGTTCGCCCAAAGGCCGACCGCGACCTCGAGAAGCCTACTATTTACGCCACGGAAGGAAGTCCTGAACTCGGCCATCGCTTCTTGGTCGCCGCGCACGAAACCTTTACTCTTTTGGCCACACAACCAGAAATGGGATGGCGTACGCGGCTGAAGAACCCGCCGCTCGAATCGCTGCGGATCTTTCGAGTATCCGGTTTCGAGAGAGTCATCATTCTCTATCGTCCGGTTCCCGGCGGAGTTGACATTCTCCGAGTGGTGCATGGTTCGCGCAAGCTTCAAGGTCTCTTGCGTCGCGAAGAGCTGCCGGACGTGCCATAACCCGGCTCGCTCATCGTCCATTAGCATCCCCTGCCGCCCATGCGCTAGACTCTTGCCTTTGGCACGGTACGACCATCTCAAGGGGGCTCTGATGCTCAAAGTTGCAGCAAGAGTGCTGGCACTATTGGTAGGTTTTGGTCTGGCCTCTCCGTTTGTTCACGCTCAGAAATCGGCGGACTCCGCCGGACACCAATGGTGGCAGAATGCCGTCTTCTACGAAATCTATCCGCGCAGTTTCATGGACAGCAACGGCGACGGCTATGGCGACTTGAACGGTATTGCCTCGAAGCTGGACTACCTGCATGCACTTGGAGTGGATGCGATCTGGATCGCACCGTGCTTTCCATCGCCGCAGGTTGACTTCGGCTACGACGTCTCTGATTACGAGAACATCGACAAGACCTACGGCACGCTCGCGGACTTCGACCGCCTGGAAAAGTTAGGCCGGGAGCACGGCGTCAAAATCATTCTGGACTTCGTAGTGAACCACACCTCCGACCAGCATCCCTGGTTCATCGAGTCGCGGTCGTCGCGTGATAATCCCAAGCGCGACTGGTACATCTGGCGCGACGGCAAAGGTCCGAACCAGCCGCCGAACAACTGGGAGTCGACCTTTGGCGGAGCGGCGTGGCAGTGGGACAGTAAAACCAATCAGTACTATTACCACTTCTTTTATCCGCAGCAGCCCGACCTGAATTGGCGCAATCCGGCGGTGGCCTCCGCAATGTACGGTACCTCAGAGTGGTGGTACAAACGCGGCGTCGCAGGTTTCCGTCTGGATGCGGTGAGCACTTTATTCGAGGATCCCAACCTGAAAAACAACCCGGTGCTTCCCGGCAAAAACGCCTATGGCGACGTCAACATGGAAAACAAGTACAACGACAAGCTGCCTCAGGTTCACGATGTGCTGAAAGGGCTACGCAAGGCGGCCGATCCTTACGGGGCGGTCCTGATCGGTGAGACGTGGACGAGTAACATCGGCGAGCTGAAGCAATACTACGGCTCGAACCATGACGAACTTCAGATGCCGATGGACCTGATGCTGACCAAGCTGAAGTTCTCGGCGCCTGTATTCCGCCAGCATATTGCGGCAGTCGATGCAACGGGCGAGTGGCCGACGTATGTTATCGGCAACCACGATATCGTCCGCTCCTGGAACCGCTACGGCGATGGCAAGCACAATGACCAGATCGCCAAGGACATGGCGGCGATGTATCTCACGCTGCGTGGGACGCCCATCATGTATTACGGCGAGGAGATCGGGATGCAGAACAACGATCCCAAGCGCCGCGAAGATGTGAAGGACCCCATCGGGCGGAGGGGATGGCCGAAGGAAAAAGGCCGGGACGGCGAGCGCACTCCGATGCAGTGGGACGACGGTCCTAATGCCGGATTTACCACGGGAATCCCTTGGCTGCCTATCCCGGTCGCGTACAAGACCTACAACGTTGCCGATGAGTTGAAGGACCCGAACTCCATTCTGAACTGGTACAAGGGACTGCTGGCGCTGCGGCATCAGGACAAGGCGTTGCTCGACGGCGACTACATCGCTTTGAACCAGAACGATCCCAATGTGTTGTCGTATCTGCGGCGCTATCAGGATGACGCAGCGCTGATCGTGATCAACATGTCGTCGAGTCCGCAGAAAGTGAGCTTCGATCTGACGAAACAGGGCTTCGAGTCGGGAACCGCGAAGACGCTGCTGACCACGCAGTCGTCGTTGAAGAACACGTCGTCCTTCAAGCAAGTTTCGCTGGAGCCGTTTGCGGTTTACATTGCCGAGATCACGAAGTGAGGTTATCGCGGGGCGGCGAAGCGAGGTCGTCATTTGGAAGGGGGACACGGCTTTAGCCGTGCCGTAAGGCGATCTTTAGGATCCTGGCTTTAGCCACTGTGGGACTCGGGTGTCGATAGGAAGTGCGAATTCCCCCAGGGGCTGAAGCCCAACTCTCATGCACCCGTAACGGCACGGCTGAAGCCGTGCCCCTTCAAAGAGCGGTTTTCTCGACGAGTCAGAGAGTCCGACACCGGACCCAACCATGCAGCGCTCACTAATGGCCGCGACGTTGCTCGGAATGTTGCTGATCGCATCGGCCGTTCCCGCGAGCCAGTCTCCTGCGGCCCCGCCCGGCACACCCGATGCGAACGGGTACGTTGGCAATGAGGCTTGCGCGAAGTGCCACACCGCTGACTTCGAGTCGTACCAGCGCACTGCCATGGCACACGCCAGCGGCCAGGCGACAGAGAATCTGATCGTGGGAGATTTCTTCCACAAAAAGTCAGGCGTCGACTACCGCATCTACACCCAGGATGGAAAGGTGTGGTTGAGTTTCGATCGTCCGGGTGATCCGTCAGTCCATGGCAAGCGCGAGCTGCTGTATTACATCGGCCAGGGGCGGCGCGGGCGGACGTATCTTTTCTCGGTAGACGGGTTCGTCTTCGAGTCGCCGGTGAACTGGTATACCGACAAGCACATGTGGGACATGGCGCCCGCTTACGGCGATGTGCGCGAAGCCCCGATGAATCTTCCCGCGCTGACCTCTTGCCTAGACTGCCACGTGAGCGGAATTCAGCCTCCCATCGAGGGCACCGAGAATCGCTACAAGATGCCGGTGTTCGCGTATTCCGGCGTCACTTGTGAACGGTGCCACGGGCCGGGTGC
The DNA here is from genome assembly GCA_963720135.1 of uncultured Acidobacteriaceae bacterium. GTDB lineage: Bacteria > Acidobacteriota > Terriglobia > Terriglobales > Acidobacteriaceae > Bog-257. Next base: position 326,879 of record CAVREJ010000011.1, on the reverse strand, counting down.
GGCGCACGCGAACGGCGGCGCCATCGTCAATCCAACAAAACTATCTGCCGATCGCCGTGACGCCATTTGCATGCAATGTCACTTGGAGGGCAACGCTGCGATTGAACGGCCTGGCAAGCACCTCTACGAGTTTCGGCCGGGCGACGATCTCTCCGACTACGTTCGGTACTACGTTCGCGCAGACCAGGGACAGCCCGGGTTGCGTGCGACGAGTCAGTTTGAGGCATTGGCGCAGAGCATGTGCAAGAAGAAGGCGGGCGCAGCGATGTCGTGTATGAATTGCCACGATCCGCATCGTTCCGTGCCAGCCGAGGAGCGGGTTTCGTATTATCGCGGGAAATGCCTGGCTTGCCACGCTGGCATGAGCACAAAGCATCATGTCAGCCAGCCCGACTGCACGTCGTGTCACATGCCTGCCAACGCGAGCACCGACGTTGCACACACAGAGGTGACGGACCACAGAATCCAGCGCCGCCCGAATACTGGAGCGGTTTTGGAGGACGCTCTGGCGCGACCGTCCTCGACGTTGCCGAAGCTGACGCCATTTCCAGACTCTCCCGAAGCAGAACATGACAGTCGAGACATGGCTCTCGCATGGGCGAACATGGCCGAGAACGGCGACGCCGCGGTGTTGAAACAAGCGGAACAACTGTTACGCAGGGCAGTGCAAGAGTCGCCGAAAGATGCCGCGCTGTTGTCGTCGCTCGGCTATGTGGAGCAAAGGCGCGGCGCGATCAGCGATGCCCGCGAGTTGTACCAACGCGCGCTAGCGCAAGATCCCTACCTGCTCGATGCGGCCGCCAATCTCGGCGTCATCGAAGCCAACAACGGCCACTTGGGCGAGGCGGTAAGACTGTGGGAGGGAGCGTTTGAGCGCGCGCCGGGTAGAAGCAGCGTCGGCATGAACATCGCGCGTGCATTTTGTAGCGCAGGACAGCTTGAGCGGGCGCGCGACGTTACCCTGCGCGTGCTGCAGTTCAATCCTGACTTGGCTTCGGCGAAGAAGATGTTGAATGGGTTGAACGGAACTCCGCCGAAGTGCGGGATGTGATGCGGCGACGTTGTTAGGAAGTTTCCTGAGCTTGTCATCCTGAGCGGACGCGGCGCTGGGTTTGCGCCGCCGGACGCAATTGCGCGTGAGAAGCAGCTTAAACGTTGGAGAAGAGAGAAGAAGATTCGACTGATCGAATTGATGAATCAACTTGGCAGGATCTTTCGGAAGAGTGGGGGCCGCCGATTTCCTGGGCGAAGATTAACCGCAGATCCCTCGACTCCGGGCCTACGCCCTTCGGTCGGGATGACAAATGAACGACATGACATGAACACGTCAGCTCACACGCTAATCAAACATACCTATTGTCCCGCCGCGGCCTTCGCCTTTTCCCCCGTCATCCCCAGCTCGTGCGCGAATTCCAGCACCACCGCATTCGTCCATCCGAAGCCGACGACGTTCTGTTTGTACCCGGCAGTGATGTTGACTTCCTTCGAGCTCGATACCACGTCGTACTTTTCGCGGATGGTATTGTCCTGGCGAAAATTCTTGGCGACGGTGTCGATCCACTCGCGCGAGGCGCGGTCGGCGTCCTGCTTGAAGCCGTAGCGCCGCATGCCCTCCACGTCGATGAAATTCACCGGCGCCCAGCCGTACGGAAGGTCCCACTGCACGCCGGTGTCGTAAGGACTCATCGCGATACCGCCTGGGTGTTCGAAGTTTTTAAGATTGGCCACGACTGCTTTAGCCTGCTCGGGTGACGCTGCGCCCACCCACAGCGGATAAAACGTTGTCGCGTATTGATACTTCGACTGCTCGCCCTTGGTGAAGTCATAATCAAAGTACATACCAGCTTGTGCATTCCACAGATAGCGGTCGATTAACTCCTTGCGATGTTCGGCACGCTGGGTCCATTCGGCGGCCTCGGCGGTCTTGCCCAACAATTTGCTGATCGAAGCCATGTCCATTTCTTCTTTGTACAAAAGGCTGTTCAGGCACACTGGAGCATAGTGTTGGGTGCTACCGCTGAAATCGCCGAAGCGGAAAGAGATGTCGAAGCCCGACTCGCGCATGGCGCGGTCGCCTTTGTAGTAGTCGGCGGTGAATTGCTCGACCGGCGACTTCTCGCAGGAGTCCTTCTCGCCGGTATCCTGCTGGCACGCCTCGAAGGTGAACGTCGGTCCGATCAGCTTTGCCGAGGACTTGCCCGGCTGGCGCAGATAGTCCTTGGCCTGCACCGAAGCCTGCAAGTAGCGAAACACGTCGCGATAATACGGATCGTGCATAGTGGCGATCTCAGGCACCGGCCCGTCGCCATAATCGTAATAGCGTGACAGTCCAGTGCTCCCCGCAGGCTTTTCGCCGTGTGTCCACATATCGTAGTCGCGCTGGATGAACGGATAAGACTTCTCCAGCCACAGGCGCTTGGTCCTTGGATCGGGAAGCGCGTCATAGAGCGCCATCACCATCGAGCTGAGGAACGGCGGCTGGGAGCGCGTCAGGAAGTAGGTGCGATTGGCGTTCAGAATGCCGCCGTAGTGCTCAATCTCGAAGAAAAAGTTTTCCACCATGCCGCGCGCCAGTTCGATGCGCCCCGCGCGTAGCAGGCCCACCATGATGAAGTAGCTGTCCCAGCCGTACATCTCGTTGAGGAAGCCGCCGGGCACGACGTAAGGATTGGGCAGGTAGAGCACGCCTTGCCGCGGCGAGGTGTCCATGTTGAGACTGCCGAGCGAGTTTATGACCTGGGGAAGGTGTTCAACCGCGATTTTGCATTTCGCCGCCAGCTCTTTCACCGAGGCCGGCTCCGGATAACGGTCCGGCAGATATAGCAGCGAATGTTCGGGCACGCGAACATCCATGACGGTCTTGCAGTCCACCGGGGAGCGAGTGAGCGCGTCCCAGCTATGGTCGATATAGGTGAGTACGTCGGAGATGTCGGCTGCTTGCTGGGCCTGCGCTGAAGAAGCGCCCGACAGGCTGAACAGCAGAGTCAGAATAGCTACGATGGTTTTTGCGTAGGACACATTCACCCCGATGCGGCGGAGAGTTTCGTTGCTCGGCGGAGATTATAAGGTAAAGGGCGTTTGCGCAAATCCACCGGCGGGTGGCGGGTCGGTGATCAGAGGGGTTGGCGGCAGTCAGCGTTCCCGAAGGTACAGTTCTACTCGGTCAGTCGTCCAAGTCGCAACGCCGCTGCCGAAGAAATCTTGATCTTCCGTCCAAATTGGTAAACCGAGTAGCAGCGCCACCGCAACCACTGGCCAATCTTCAGGGTCCCGCGTACCAATGCGTCCGCGAGCGGTGCTCTCGTACTCCTCATAAAGGCTTCGATCCACACGTTGCACTAAGCGACCGAGTTGGTCGAGCACTGAGAGGCCCAAGTCCACATCAAATCCCCGACGCCCTGAAACCTCGGGTATGTATCTTTGCGCATCCTGAAAGCAAACCTCCGGGGTATAGAAGTTGGCCTCATCCTCATAGCAATCGAGAATTTGGTGTACGCGCTGTCCGAAAACCGCTCGCAGCAGAATGTTGGCATTCAACACCAGGCCTTTACGCGCGCTCATTTGTGCGCGCCACTCCGCCAGTGTTTAAAATCCTTCACAATCTCCTCTTCGGAGATCCCTTCGGCCGCGAGCGCTTTCTGCAAACGCGACGCTGCTTCCTTGAGCGCCGCCCGTTCCTCTTCGGATCGCCTGCGCCTCGCAGGAATGTAGTAACCAACCGTATCGCCATGACGTGTGATTGCCAGCGGCTCCTCCGCTTCCAATAGATAGCTGGCGAGCTTTTCCCGAAACTCGCGAATCCCGATCTTTACAGTTCCCATTTTCCGGCTCCGTGATGCGTACTTGTGTGTACACAAGTGTAGCACGGCACGTGTCCTCGGTCTCACAGCGCGATCCGGGCAATGAAACGTCGACGCGCCGACCCCTGTGGCTTTGCCATGTACTTTGCCCCGCATGCTGTTTAGAATCTCCTCACGCGACGTGTGGGTTCCTATGTACCGCGATGGGCAACGTGTTTCTGGAATCTTGCTGCTGATCTTTATTTGCGTGGCGGTGGTTATGGCGGTCGACTGGATTGCCACCATACCAGCCAGCGCCGATCAGCCGCCAACCGGAATCGATCTCGCAGGCAAGCCGGTGGATCCGCTGCACGCTGATGTCGGCAAGCCGGTGGTGTTGATCTTTGTGCGGACCGATTGCCCCATCTCCAATCGCTACGCTCCCACTATTCAACGGCTAAGTGCGCAATATGCGGGCAAGGCCGCGTTCTGGCTGGTGTATCCCGACAAGTCGGAGTCCAGCGCGGCGATCGAACAGCATCTGCACGCCTACGGATACAAGCTCCCGGCGTTGCATGACCCGCAGCATTCCCTGGTCAATTTGGGCCAGGCGCAAGTCACGCCCGAGGTTGCAGTCTTCGACGCCAGCGGCCAGCTCGTGTATCACGGACGCATCGATAACTGGTACGTGACCTTTGGGCATTCTCGTCCTGGCTCCAACGACCCACGAGCTTGACGATGCCCTGCAGGCCGTTCTGAAAGGCAGCAAGCCGCAGGTGACGACTGCCAGCGGAATAGGCTGCTACATCTCGGACCTCGAATGAGCCGTTCGTACAAGTTGCTTGTCGGATCGGTGCTGGCGTTCGCAGTTGTGGCCGCAGGGCGATCGGCAGTATTCGCCGGTCATCTACCCAACACGAATGCCGCTCAGGAGAATTCGACGCCTGCCAGCGGCCGCCAAGTTACGTTCAATCGCGACATTGCTCCGATCGTCTTTCACTACTGTGCATCCTGTCATCGGCCAGGCGAATCTGGTCCGTTTCCGTTGCTGACCTACGACGACGTCAAGAAGCATGGCCATCAGATCGTTGCGGTCACGCAGACGCGCTTCATGCCGCCGTGGCTGCCGGAAGCGCAGCCGCTGAAGTTCGCCGACGAGCGCCGCCTCAGCGAGGAGCAGCTCGCGCTCATTCAAAAGTGGGTTGAGCAAGGCATGATCCAAGGCAGTCCGGCGGACTTGCCGCCGCAGCCGCAGTTCGTGAAGGGATGGCAGCTCGGCAAGCCCGACCTGATCGTCAAAGCGGCCAAGCCGTTTCAGTTGCCGGCGAGCGGGATCGACACCTATTGGAATTTCATTCTGCCCATTCCGATTAACGAAAGCCGCTGGGTGAAGGCAGTCGAAATCCGGCCGGGCGACAAGCGTCTGGTGCATCACGCTAACATTCTGGTCGATCGGCTGGAACTCTCGCGCAAAATGGAGACCGAGCCCGGCGCGGGTTTCGGCGGCATGGAAATCAGAATTGAATCGGAACTGTTCGATCCTGACAGCCATTTCCTCTTCTGGAAGCCCGGCACTGTGCCCTACGTCGAGCCGGACGGCATGGCGCTGCGTCTGGACAAAGGCACCGACCTGGTGCTCAACACGCACATGCAGCCTTCGGGTAAGCCCGAGGTAATCCAGCCCAGCATCGGGATCTACTTCACCGACAAGCCCGCCACCGAGCACCCCATGCTGGTGCAATTGGATTGCGATTCGCAACTTGACATTCCACCCGGTGACAACCACTTCGTGGTGCACGATGAATTCACCCTGCCACTGGACGTCGACGTACTCGGAATTTATCCCCACGCGCACTATCTGGGCAAAGACCTGGAAGCAACGGCGACGCTGCCTGACGGCACGCGCGAGACGCTGATCCACATCAAGCATTGGGACCTGAACTGGCAGGCAGTTTACCGCTACGCGCAGCCGGTGCCGCTGCCCAAGGGCACGACGATCTCGATGCGCTACGTGTATGACAATTCGGAAGACAATGTGGCCAACCCGAACCAACCGCCGAAGCGCGTGAAAGCTGGAAACCGCTCCAGCGACGAGATGGCCCATCTGTGGCTTCAGGTCTTGCCCAAGCCGCTGCCCGGTTCCAATCGCGATCCGCGCATGGTTTTGCAGGAGGCGTTGGCGCGGCACCATGTGGAGCGCGATCCCGCCGACTTCGAAGCGCGCTACAACCTCGGAGCTATGTTGCAGGAGGCGGGCGATGTGCAAGGAGCGGAGGCGCAGTATCAGGCTGCATTGCAGCTTCGTCCGGGCGACGCGGTGGTGAACAACGCGCTAGGCGCAGCGCTGCTGGCTTCGGGTGATTCGGAAGACGCTGTCGCACATCTCTCCGCTTCGCTGAAGGTGCGTCCCGATTATTTTGACGCCCACTACAACCTGGGCAGTGCGATGGCGTCGCAGGGTAACTTCAGCGGAGCGGCGGAACAATTTCGCGATGCGGTGCGGCTGAATCCGCAGGACGCCGACGCCGAAGCGAATCTGGGAAGCGCTCTAGCGCAGATGGGCGAACTGAAGGAAGCCAAGTCGCATTTCGAACGAGCGCTTCAGTTGAAGCCCGGCCATGCCTTGGCGCAGGAGAATCTGCAACTCGTGGAGCAGATGCTGGCGCAGGGGCATAGCAACTGAGTGAGTGTCGAGTATGTCGGACGAGAACGTAAGACTAAGCGACCATAAACTGCCGCACGTGAAAACACAGACCGAGGCGGCAGCGCCAGCGCCATGCCCTCCATCCACTCCACAGAAAGTGGCCGACAGACCTCATCCCATAACTGTCCGTCTCGGATTAGTTTCACCAGCCATCGCGATTGTCGCCCTGCTTGTAGCATTCCTGGGTTGGTGCACGAGCCAACGATCGATGAAGGTAGGCCAGAGAGCGTATTTGACATATCAGGTGACCGTTACCAACGAGAATCAAGTAGTGGAGGCCTTACGCGCGGACAAAGACTTCTTCCTGGCCTATCAGGTAACCGTTACGAACTTGGGCAACACCCCCGCGGACCCAATTTATCCCAAGATCAGTGTCGTACGGGACCCCGATAGAACACCAGTTATGATCACTTTTCCAACTCTTGAAGCGTTTGCTCTGGGCCCAAAAGAGTCACGCGTCTTGGGTGGGCAGGCGCTTTTCAAGCATGTTCACAACGTTCGCCGTCTTCCGGGCTTCTCTACTGGCTTCAAGGGCCAAATTGAATACAAGGATATTTTTGGAGATTCGCAAGCTAAACAGGTGTGTTATCAATTCTTGGTGTCGGGCGATTCTGCGAGCGGCGGAATGTGTGGCTCGGTCATGCAGATACTACATACTAAGTAGGCGAATGGGTGAGGAGTGTACTATGACCAAAATTAGTACTGAGACTGTATGAAATACGGCATAATGCTTTTAGTTCTATTGGCCATCAGCGTTGCTCAAGCCCCAAATTCGGAAAGCCGCGACAAAACGGCCTATGATAAGTTGATGGCGGCAGAAAATCTAGGCGGGGAACCACCAGCACCGTTTCCTACTCTCAATTTATGTCGTGCCGATATAGCTGCTTGGAAGCAAGCTGATGCAGATGCACTGGGTAGATTCATGCATCGGTGTGATTCTGGCACGTGTACTAAACCTACCCCTACGCCTGAAGCCGTTCTTTCTACAGTTGAACTATATCGTCGAAAATGGGAAACAAAAGTGTGCCGCTCTGTATTAATTGGGGCTCTTCGAAACAATAAAAATATATCTCGCGCTGATCGCGAATCCATTTTACTGGACATAGAAGAGCGAGAGTCAAGTTTACTGACAGAGATACTTTCACGAACCACAGATGTTATTGATAGTCATCACTTGTGGGAAGAGCTTCTGTCACAACAGGGACACTAAATACATCTTTTACTTCGAACGAGGCGGGTGGGTGGCCCGCCCTTTTGGCGGCGAGAGGAACCTGCCCTGAGCGCAACCGAAGGGTGGGCACAGTTCGGCGTAAACTGATCACGTTTGTATCAGGGCGCGGCTTCAGCCGTGCCGCAGGATGAGAAAAACTAACGGGCTTTAGCCCCTGCCGCTTTTCGCACTGCCAAATAAGTAAAGCAATAGGGAAACTTCTCCGGCGAATCCACCAGCCCCGCCTTCACGGGATTCTGGGCGATGTATTCTCGATGTTGCAAAAAGCTCTCCCGGTTATCGACCCGCACCTCGGAGAATCCACGTTGCCACACCTCTCCTGAATAGCCGAACTCCTTTTTCAATCGATAGGAGAATCCGCCCTTGATGAATTGCATCGCCCTCTCGATGGTCGTGTCGGCTTGGACCGTAATTAGCAAATGCGCATGGTCGGGCATGATTACGAAATCGTGGAGGCGGAATTTTCGCGCTGCCACATACGATCGTAAGACGTCGATGAGCAGCGTTGCCTGGTGCCCAGGTTCGCGTCCGTCTTTTGGACGCTGACCTGGGCTGAGGAAGGTTCGGGCCGGGCCGCCAAACATTGTCAACTCACGATCTCTGGCATAGGCAGGGGCTAAAGCCCAAATTGCTTAAGCGACATTGCGGCATGGCTGAAGCCATGCCCTGATACAACCCGCGAAACCTAATTGACGGGCCGGGTGGTAGCCGTTTTATCGCAGAACCGCATACCAGGGAAATTTTGGGGTGCCCATCCTTTCTCTACCGCTTTTACCAAAAGACGGGAGGTTCGGTATAAGTTGATCATGGTTTGTATCAGGGCACGGCTTCCAGCCGTGCCGCCGAGAATTCCAATGACTAGAGGGCTTTAGCCCCGGCGGCTTTTCGCGCTGCCAAATAAGTAAAGCAATAGGGAAACTTCTCCGGCGAATCCACCAGGCTCGCCTTCACCGGATTCTGAGCAATATATTCTCGATGTTGCAAGAAGCTCTCGCGGTCTTCAACCCGCACCTCCGAAAATCCGCGTTGCCAAACCTCTCCTGAATACCCGAACCTCTTTTTCAGCTGGTAGGAAAATCCGCCCTTGATGAATTGCATCGCTCTTTCGATGGTCATGTCGCTGTGGACCGTAATCAGCAGATGCACGTGGTCGGGCATGATGACGAAATCGTGGAGGCGAAATTTCCCGGCCGCCACATACGATCGCAAGACCTCGATGAGCAGCGTCGCATTGCGTTCGGATTGCAGCAAGGCTCGTCCCATGCTCGTCTTGGTGGTAACAAAAAATGTGCTTGAAGGACTCAGAATGTGCTGAATGCGGCACGGCTGGAAGCCGTGCCCTGATACAAAGCGTGGAAGATGTTAACGGGGACCAAAGCCCGACTCCTTTCAACGCCTCTGCGGCACGGCAAGGGTGCTATCCATTTTGGGAATTCGCGGTTACCACGGTGCTCTGGAGTGCGTTTTCTTACCCGTCCCGCTCACCTCCGTCTCGTACACTCACAGTGCGGGAGCTAGTCCCCCGTGCCACCCGGCCGCTGTCTTGCTGGCGGCACCGATCTTTCAAAACTCATAGATTTTAACGAGCAGATGAACTTCGCCTTGAGTAAGTACTTATTCCGGAGTACTTTGCATGTAACTCCTTTGTGCGGAATACTTTGCTAGCAATTCTGTAAAGTATTGAAAAACAATGGTTTACCGTCTCGAATAAGTGCAATTGACGCAATACTTTGCGGGTAAAGTATTGAAAACAAGCAGAAGAAATAGGGGGAGGGGGTACCGGGGTACTTCGAGCCGACTTGCCATCCCGACGAAGGTATGCCGCACTACGTTACTGGCTCGCGTCCTGCTTTTGCTGGAGCTGTTCGGCCAGCTTCAGCTCGCGGTCCGCATCTTCCGTTTTGCCCAGATCGCGATAACTCTGCCCTAGCAGGTGATGCGAGATCGGATTGTTCGGGTCCATGGCCACCGCGCGTTGCAAGGTTCGCACCGCGAGAGCGGCCTCGCCTTTCTTCTCCAGGACTTTGCCCATCAGGATGTACGGCCCGGTCGAAGTTGCATCCAGCCAAATCGAGCGTTGCAGCAGGCGCTCGGCGTCATCGTACTTTTGCACGCGCGAGTAGGCGTCGGCCAGCTTGTAGTATGCCGCGGCATAGCCCGGGTTGATCGCGAGCTCCTGCTGCAGATCGACGATGGCCTCCGGAATTCTCGACTTGTATAGATGAAGCTCGCCAAGCAGGAAATGCGCCATGGGCAATTTGGGATCGAGCACGACCGCCTTCTGTGCGTACTCCTCGGCGACCGGATCGAACTCCTGGCGAAAGAGCATGCGTGCGGTGAACAGATAGCTTGCCGCTGAGTCGGGCTTGACGTCGAACATTTTGGCGAAGGCCAGCCTCGCCTGGGGATAGTTCTTGGACTGGATATAGCAAATGCCGAGGATGTATGACGCGTCGACATTGGCCCGCGGATACCACGTCTGCACCTTCTCGAGGTAGGGAATCGCCTCGCTTGGGCGTCCCGCGAGATAGTACGACAGGCCAAGCAGCTGAACAGCTTCGTCGTCCTTGGGATTCTCGGTGAGAGCTTGCTTCAGATATTCGGCTGCCTTCAGGTAATCGCTCTTCTTGTAGTAGGCCGTGCCTAGTTCGTGCGCAAGCCCGGCTGGCGGCGGAGTGCGGGACGCGAGCTGCTGCAGATCAGCGATTGCGTCGTCGTACTTGCCTTGTTCGGAGAGACGTCGGGCTTCGGCGAAAACGGCATCAGGCGATTTATTGGATTGCGCCGTGTTGTCCAGGGGAGTGGGACTGGGTGACGTCTGGGCGGGCAACGGGACTGCGCCGTTGACTGCAACTGCGAGAAGAATGAGAACCAAATTGAGGTGTGACATGGGAAAAATCTCGGAGATCGCTCTGGTGTTAACGCCTGCTGCCATGTTCCATGTTTTGTAGCAGGGCACGGCCTTTAGGCGTCACTCAGAGTCATTCTAAACAAATTGGGTTTGGCCCCTGCTTTCCGGCCTTGAAGGAAAGCACTTGACCAAGTACCTTGATTAAACTGTGTTCCGATCCCGCCCCTTAAAGCTTCCGAGCAGTCTTGTCTTCGGTTGTCTGTTGCTGCTAGCAATTCTCGGAAGTGCCCCGACGTCACCCGCGCAAACGAAAACTCGCTCCAGCAGCGCGGTTGCCGCCACGGCCTACAAGCGTGGCGTAAGCGCCTTGCAGAACAATGACCTCGCCGGGGCGCGTTCCGCCTTCGAGCAGGCGGTCAAACTCAGTCCGACCAATCCTAAGTTTCAAAATGCGCTGGCGGAAGTGCTGCTGCAGCAGGGCGACATCGATGGCGGAATCGCGCACCTTCGCAAGGCTACACACCTGACGCCCGATGCGGCGCCGCCTCACGTGGAACTTGGGAAGGCCCTGGCCACCAAGGGCTCCCTGAACGAAGCGGACGTCGAACTTCGCGAAGCCTTGAAGCTGGCTCCCCAGGATCCGGAGGTGCATCGCCAAATGGCTCGCGTTCTCAGCATGCAGGGGAAAACCGACGACGCAATCGCGGAGATTAAGCAGGGGCTCACTCTTTCTCCTGATCGAGCCGACTTGCACGACGATCTGGGAGTATTGCTGGCACAGCAATCGCAATTCGAGGAGGCGGAGAAAGAATTCCGAGCTGCGCTGACATTCGATGCGCACTACGAGCCGGCGTTGTTCCATCTTGGTGTGACACTATTGCGGTCGGGTGACAACGACGAAGCAATAAAACTACTCACGCAGGCGACCCAATCGAATCCCAAGGACGGCATCGCGTTCTACTATCTCGGCACCGCCCTCGAAGCCAAGCACGACAATAAGGGAGCGCTGCAGGCTTATCAACAAGGGGCGCAACTGGTGCCCGACATGGTTCTTCTGCAAACCCGGCTGGGCCTGCTGCTGCAGCGCTCTGGCAATCCGGAAAGTGCGGCTGTGGCGTTCAGAAAGGTGGTTGCACTCACACCCAACGATCCTGAGGCCTACAACAATCTTGGGCTCGCGTTGATGCAGTACGGCCAAGGTCCAGCCGCGGTAAAGGAGTTTCAGCATGCCCTGCAACTCCGTCCAGATGACGCCGGCTTCCGGGAGAACCTGGCTGTCACCTTGTTGCAGCAGTCCGAATTCGACGCCGCGGCCGAGCAGTTGCAAGAGGCACTGAAGCTGGCTCCCGGCAATGCGTCGCTGCACTATAACCTGGCGCTGGCGTTGAAGTTCAAAGACAATTTGCCGGGGGCAATTGCCGAATTCCAACAGGCCATTCAGTTGGATCCCCAGCTGGCAGACGCCTACTACAGCCTGGGAGTGACGCTTTGGCAGAAAGGCGATTTTCCTGCGGCCGCCGAGCAGTTGCAACACGCAGTCCAGGTCAAGCCGGACTATGCCGAGGCTTACTACATGCTGGGCACCGTGCTGAAGCAGATGAACAAATTGCCGGAAGCCGCGCAAGCGTTGCGTGAGGCCATACGGCTGCAACCCGATCTATTGGGCGCGCACACCAACCTGGCCGCCGTGCTGCGGCAAATGGGCGACGCCGCCGGGGCAGAGGCCGAAAGCCGCGCGGCTGAACAGCTAAGCAAACAAAAGACCGGTCTGCAGGGCGCGACCTTCGCAACGAATTCCGGTAATCGCTTGCTTAACGCAGGAGATATTGACGGAGCCATCTCGCAATATCGCAACGCCATTCAACAAGCTCCCAGCTATGCTCCGGCGCATCAGCAACTGGCGATAGCGTTGTCGCGCAAAGGAGAGACGAAGGAAGCCGACAAGGAATTCAAGAAAGCTGCAGAGCTCGATCCCGGCTTGAAGCCGCCGGTCAACTGAAAGATAAATCTGGTACATATGTATCCGTGTAACCGTGGTCAAAGTAAGCAAGGCAATCACGGATTTTGAAGGTGACACAAGTTATCGCATAGACTCCACGGGACGATCATGGACAGACGCACTTCCTTGCTGCCGCCGCTTGTATTGCTGATTCTCGGCGCCACCGTTCTTTCTTTCCCGGCGCAGGCGCAATTCAACGATTGCCAGGCTTCGCCGGGCGAACTGACCCTCTCGCGCACCGCGCAGAATTGGCAGTTTCTCGACGCGGTTGGACCGCACTCGGCATTATTAGGGCGTGAAGACGGCAACTTCGAGGCTTGGATCTACCCGCTCAAGCTGTTGCGCAACTTCCATCTGACGTTTCACCTTGGCGGCCATGTAATCCCTGGCGATACTTTACCGCGGACGATCACCGTTCGTCCGGAATCAACTTCCATTCGTTATGTGTACGACTCATTCTCGGTCTGCGAGACATGGTTTGCACCGCTACGCAATATGGGAGCAGTCAGTCACCCTGCAGCTCGAAAGCTCGGAATCAGTGGCGATCGAGGCGTCCTTCACCCCCGACGTCGCGTGGATGTGGCCAGCCGGCTTGGGAGCCGGTTTTGTCGAGTGGGATTCTACGGCGCGAGTCTTTAACTTCGGCGAAGAGGAGCATCGCTTCTATGCGGTCGCCGGGTCACCGGAGGCGAGCGACATTCGCCAGGCCTACTCCACCAACTATTCATCCGCGACGACCGACGGCTTTCAATTTGGACCGGCGGTGAAGGGTTTGGCGACCTATCACTTTGTTTTGGCGGCATCGTTCAAAGAGAAAAAGGCGGCGAGTGACCTCTACCAAAAACTCCTGTCGCAGTATCCGCAACTCCAGCAGGAGGCGCGCGATTACTACCAACACTACCTGGCGACGACGGTGTCGCTCGCTCTTCCCGACCATGATTTGCAGACCGCATACGACTGGTCGCGCATCAGCGAAGTGCAGGGACTGGTGGACGATCCGTTCGCGGGCGAAGGGTTGATCGCCGGCTATGACCTGTCGGGCTTCAATCATCGGCCTGGATTCAGTTGGTTCTTCGGGCGCGATTCGATGTGGACCGCCCTGGCACTGGATTCGGTCGGCGATTTCCAAACCACACGCAAGGCGTTGGAATTTCTGGCGAAGTATCAAGGTGCGGATGGACGAATTCCTCACGAGGTGCCGCAAACCGTGAGTCTGGTCCCATGGTTCAAGCTGTACCCATACGGCTTCGCTTCCGCCGATGCGACCCCGCTATACATCATTGGCATCGCCGATTACGTTCGCAGCAGCGGTGACCTGGCCTTCGCGCGCGCCAAATGGGACAGCCTGTGGCGCGCTTATCAGTGGCTGCGTTCCACCTATGGCGCGAATGGCTTTCCCAAGAATTACGGCGTCGGTCATGGATGGATTGAAGGCGGCCCGCTGCTGCCGGTTTCCTCAGAGCTGTATCAGGTAGGTGTCGCGATTCAGGCGCAGCAATCGCTGGCCGACCTGGCTGGGTGGTTGCATAAACCAGAAGCCGAGTCCCTTTCGCAGGATCTGCCAGCCCTCAAGAGCCGAATGGAGACGGCGTTCTGGTCTCCAGATAAGAACATCTACGGTTATGCGCTCAACCTTGATGGCAAGCGCATCGATCGCGCCAGCGTGCTGGGCACCGTGCCGATGTGGTTCGGGTTACTGGACCAACAGCGTGGCCAGCAATTCCTCAATGAACTCGCGCAACCGCGTCATCAGGCCGACTGGGGAATGCGCATCATCGCAGAAGACGATCCCCTCTACGATCCGACGGGTTACCACTTCGGCAGTGTGTGGCCGCTACTTACCGGATGGGCTTCGGTTGCAGAGTATCGATACCATCGAACATTGCCGGCATACGCCAACCTCCGCGCAAACGCGCAGTTGGTCTTCGATGGCTCGCCCGGCCGGGCCACAGAAGTTCTCTCCGGCCGCTATTACACGCCGGTCGCGACCAGCAGCTCGCACCAGATCTGGTCGTCGGCGATGATTGTGAGCCCACTGTTGCGCGGCATGATGGGGCTCTCGGTCGACGCGCTGAATTCCACTGTCCGCTTCGAGCCTCATCCCCCGGCGAACTGGTCGGATTTTGCCATTCGGAATATTCCCCTGGGAGGCACCGCCGCGGCATCGGCCACCGCTCTGACGCTGTCGTACCACCGCAGTCCCGGCGAGATTACTCTGGAAGTCACGCGCCACGGCGGTCAGCGCGCACAGCTTGAATTCCTGCCATCGTTCAGCCCGCGGGCCCGGGTTCTGAGCGTGGAGATCGACGGCAAACCAGCCACCTTCGATGCGGTCGAGCCCGCGAACGAAGTTGACCAGCACATCGCCGTCATCGTACCCATAACGTCCGATCACACCGTTGTCCGCATGCGACTGGAGCGCGATTTCGGAATTGCCTATCCTTATGTCGCGCCTGCGATGGGCGCAACAAGTTCGAACCTCCGATTCGTCTCCCAACAGTGGGACCCTGGGCACGATCGACTTGAGCTGCAAATCGCCGGAGGGAGGGGAGCGAAATACGAGGTTCCGCTGACTGGCGACCTCAATGGCGTGACGGTGACTGGCGCCGACCTATCGCAAGAGCTGCTTCATATCGAATTTCCGTCCGGATCGCCCGAGTTGTTCATTACCAAAACGGTGGTCCTACAGTTTCCAAGCAGATCGGGTCGCTGAAGCTGCGCTGAAAGCCTTCAACCGAGGTGTTTTGGCGGGGTGGAGGGCGTTTCCGGCACTTTTCGGCAGTTTTACCACGACTAATACAAAAAAATCAGCCGGTAGTTCATTTTTATTATTGACAATCCATCACAAATTTCTTGACACGGAACACTGGTGACAATTAATTTCTCTTTCACACTGTATTGTGACGAAGGTCACCCAGCGGTGTGACTGGGTTTCTGGCTCGGTTTCTAGGCAAAGGAAACGAAACGATAATGAGTATCTGCCACAAGTTCGCAGATGCCGTAAACTCAGGAAATCCCTTCCTTTGGCAATCCTTTTTTCTCTCTGATTCCAATCGCTCGACTAGCACCAACGCGAAACCGCTGACGCAAGCATTTCAGGCCACATCAGAGGCCGGTGCTGCATACAGCGGAATCACGCTGTGGGGGACAAAATGACGAAACGGTGCGTATGGTTTGCAGTGACGATCATGATTCTTTCCCTGGTTCCGACCATGTCTTTCGGGCAGGTAACCACCGGAACCATCTTTGGAACAGTGACGGACCCCCAAGGCGCGGCGATAGCCAATGCGACGGTGACAGTAACGGACGTAGCCAAAGGGACGACCGACACCGCGACCACGAACGGCTCGGGAAACTATACCGTGACGCACTTGATCCCGGATAACTACTCGGTCAAGATTGAGGCTCCCGGCTTTCAGACCTTCCAGCAAACGGGCGTCACCGTAATCGCCGATGCCTCCCAGCGCGTCGATGCTCAGGTGCAGGTTGGCTCTGCGTCTCAGACCGTCGAGGTCACCGGCGAAGCGCCGCAACTGCAGACCGAGAACGCGGACGTCGGCATCACCTATAACCAGCGCTACGTGGAGAACCTGCCGGTTTTCAATCGCAACTTCACCCAGTTTGAGTTATTGTCGCCCGGCACCCAGCAATTGGCTGGCTGGAGCCATGCCGCAACGGAGAACCCGCAAGGCGGTCTGCAGATTTTTGTCAACGGCCAACACTTCAGCGGCACCGGCTTCGAATTGGATGGAACTGACAACCAGGATCCCATTCTGGGTATTATCGTCATTAACCCCAACCTCGATGCAGTTAGTCAGGCGACCGTAGGGTCTCAGTTTTATGATGCTGAGCAGGGCAAGGCCATCGCCGGTCTGGTTACCGCGGAGACCAAGTCCGGTACCAATGACTTGCATGGCAGCGGCTTCTGGTTCCGGCGAACCGACGCCAACCTGGCGCGTGATCCGTTTACGCAGTTTGCTCCCAATTCCGTCACGGGCAGATTCATTCCTTCTGACAAGTGGAACCAGTACGGTGGCACTATCGGTGGTCCGATCATCAAGAACAAGTTGTTCTTCTTCGGCGATTATCAAGGCACCAAGGAAACCACCGGTGTCACCAACCAGCTTACCGTTCCGACGTTACAAGTCGAGCAGAGTTGCACCGCTGCGACGGGCCTCTGCAATCTGAGCCAATACTTAGGCCACGTCGCGGGCGGTGGCCAGGTTTACTACCCCAATACGGCCAACTCAGGCACGTTCACAAACGCCACTCCGGTGCCCGGCAACATGATCCCGGTTAGCCAGCTCTCCCCGCAGGCGGTGGCCGTTCTGAAGGACTTTCCAGCACCGACGAATGACGGCCTCTTCGCAAACTATATCGCTTCGGGTGCGGGCTCGTTCAAGCAGAATTCCTTCGATACCCGCATTGACTACAACTTGAGCGATAAAAATCAGATCTACGGACGTTTCAGTCTCGCCTACTTCACCCTGTCGGGAAATCCTTCTCTTCCCCAGTTGGGTGGCGTGGGCTTCGGCCCGGGCCCAGGTCTGGCGGGAAGCTCGAACGTCCATAATTACAGCTTGGCTTCGGGCTGGACGCACACCTTTAGCCCTACTCTTCTGGCTGACTTTCACTTTGGCTGGTTCAGGTACAACCCGCAGACGGCTTTCTGGGACCAGGGGCAGACACCGATGACGGCATTCGGTATCCCCGGGCTAAACCTGCCCTCGCAACCTTTGCTTACCTCAGGTTTGGCATACTTCGCCATGGGGCAGTCAAACACCAGCGGCCAGCAGGGCAACCAGAGCATCTCTGATTTCGGTAATGGTCTTGGTGTCCAGCGTTGCAACTGCCCGCTAACCGAGAGGGAAAATCAGTACCAGTTGGTGGGCAACGTTACCAAGATCCGCGGAAACCACACCTTCAAGTTTGGCGCTGATGTCCGTTTTGCGACGAACCTGCGGGTGCCCAGTGACGAGAACCGCGCCGGCCAATTGTCGTTCGCTCAAGTGGGTACTGGGAACGGCAACATAGGCGGACTGACTTTGGCGACCCTCCTGTTCGGTGATGTAACCTCTTTCTCGCGGTTCGTCAGCAGCACCACGGACGCTACCGACCAGCAGTGGCGCATGTTCTACTATGGGCAGGACACTTGGCGCGTAACCCCGAAGCTGACCCTCAGCTACGGCCTGCGCTGGGAAGTTTACTTTCCTGAGTTCGTTAACGGAAAAGGCAACGGCGGCTTCTACAATATTGTTGAGGGCATCGGCCGAGTCGCCGGCTACGGACCCTACGGTCTCAACGGCAACATCGGCAACGACTGGCACGCCTTTGCACCTCGCTTTGGCATCGCCTACCAACTCTATGACAAGACCGTCATCCGGGCGGGATTCGGCATAAGCTATGACATGGGCGTCTTTGGGTCGAACTTCGGTCATAGCGTGGCCCAAAGCCTGCCGGTTCTGCTGTCGCAGCAAAACAATGCCCCCGGAGCCAACAATAACTATGCCCCGGCATTCAACCTGGGTCCTGGCGGTTACCTGAGTACTTTACCGGGCGTGACAACCGGCGCGCCCGCTGGGGTTTTCCCGGCAATTCCCGCCAATGGCCAGTTGCCGCTACTGGGTCCCACCAACAACGCTCAGCCCTATATTCGTCCCCTGACCCAGACCCTGCCCGCAATTGGAGTGTGGAACCTCACGGTTCAGCAGCAGATCGGCAAGAACTCCAGCCTGGAGATGGCTTACATCGGAAACGTGGGACGGCACGGGTTTGCCGGTGATAGTCCCAGCTACAACGTGAATCAGCAATTCGCAAATGGTACTTATCCCTTCGCAGGCAGATTTACCTATCCGGGATATATCGATCCGTCGACGGGTAAGACGCTCACGTGTTGCACTACAGGAATCAACAACTACTTAGGCAACAATGCCAACTCCAGTTACAACGCCTTGCAGGTGAAATTCAATCAAAACTTCTCCAACGGACTGCAGTTCATCACTCACTTTACCTGGTCAAGGGCGCTGCACTACGACAGCAACTATTTTGCTGACGTTCCTGCCATCGCCTATGGTCCCGATGACCAGAATCGTGTGCTGGTGTGGGTTGCCAGCGCCGTGTACAACTTGCCGTTTGGCAAAGGGGAGAAGTTTGCCAGCGGCGTTGGTGGGGCGATGAATGAAGTCATCGGCGGCTGGCAAATCAGTTTCACCAATAACTGGGGGAGTGGCCTGCCCTTCACACCTACCCAAAGCTCTTGCCCAACTATCAACTCCTCGTCGCCCTGCCGGCCTGACAAGGGAACTGGCGGTTTCGCGCTCGGACCTAGCGGCCTAATTCATCCGGCCGGTGGAGGTTCGCCTTACGTTCAGTACTTCACCCCCGTTGTTGTGGGGGGAGCATGGCTGGCTTCACCTACCGGGGGGATCGGCAATGCTGGGTTTGACGGACTGTACGGCCCCAGCGACTACACCGCCCAGATGGCCGTCATGAAGAACTTCCAGCTTACGGAGCGCTTCCGCTTCCAGTTCCGCATGGACGCCTATAACATCTTTAACCATGTTGCCTTGGGCTACTCCAACAACCAGGGCGGCGGTGGAAACTGCGTGGCATCGCTCTCGCCTACGAACGCGTGCGGTGGCGCGAGCGGGCAGATCACCGACATCCTGTTCGGCACAACAATGCGGCAACTGCAATTCGGCGTACATTTGTTCTTCTAGACACCGAGCAGGTACTTCTGGAAGGAGGGAGTCTTCGGGCTCCCTCCATTTTTTGGGCTGGGGAGTGCGGGCCTTCACACCGTGAGGACGGTTGTTCGCTTGGGGTGCCTCGTTCTAGCTAGCCTTCTTTTGGCTAGGGCGGGACAGCTTCACGGCACATTCACCAGCCCATTGCGAATGGCAAAGACGACCAACTCCGCCGTCTTATGTATGCCCAATGCGTCCATGATATTGGCGCGATGCACGGCGACCGTGTTGGCGCTCAGGTTGAGCCGGGTTGCGATCTCTTTGTTCGACTTGCCATCGACAATCAATTGCAGGATCTCCAACTCGCGGCTGGTCAGGCCCGTTTCGCGCTCGCCCTTTAGTGTGGCCAGGCGGTCAATCTGTGCATCGAGAACGACTTCCCCGGCTGCCACGCGCCGGATCGCCGTTACCAGCTCCAAATCGACAGCGTTCTTCAACACATAGCCACGGGCTCCTGCTTCCAGTGCCTGGCGCACCCAGGTGTTTTCCGAGTGCATGCTAAGCATGAGTACCGCGACATTCTTGTTTTCTTCCAGGATGCGCCGAGTCGCCTCTAAGCCGTTGACTCCCGGCAAGGCGCAGTCCATGACGACAACCTTGGGGCGCAATGTTTTCGCCAGCTGCACAGCTTCTTCTCCGTCACTGGCCTCGCCCTGCACGACGATGTCGGATTCGTCCTCGAGCAGCCTGCGAAAGCCACGGCGGACAAGCGCATGATCGTCAACCAGCAATACTGCAATCTTTTCAGCCATGCTACCCTCAGTCCCTGGAATCGATGCCATCTCGCGGAACCCACAACCGTACCAGCGTGCCACCGCCCGCAAGCTGTACAAAGTCAATAGCGCCACCTACCAGCTCGGCGCGCTCCCGCATTGCGACCAGGCCTATGCCTTTCCGTCCGTTTGGATGGAAGCCACTCCCGTGGTCCTCTACTTCCAACCCCAGTCGGTCGGGCTTAAACTGCAGACGGACCCAAGCTTCCTTGGTTCCGGAATGACGCGCAACGTTGTTCAAAGCTTCCTGCAGTACGCGATAGATATGAATGCCGGCCCGGCTTTCCACCGGAAACGGTGTTCCTACCTTGTCATAGTGTATGACGATTCCGTTCTGGCGCTCCACTATTGGCAGATACCAGTCGATGGTGCTGTCCAGCCCGGCCTCTTCCAGAGTGACGGGGTGCAGGGCCTGTGAGAGGCTGCGCACCTTGTCCAGGGCCGACTGTGCAACTTCCGATACCTCCTGCAAATCGCCTCGCAGGGGTGACCCTTGGGGAACCAGTTTGCCCGCCCTACGTAACATGGACCCGACCGCCGTCAGGATTTGCCCAAACTCGTCGTGCAGTTCACGAGAAATGTGAAGCAACGTCGATTCCTGCGTGGCGATCAGCTTCTGCGCCAGTTCGCTGCGCTGCTCTGAGAGGTCCGATATCTGGGCGAAAAGCAGGCGATTTAAACGGATCAGGTACACGCTGGTGAGCATGATCGTGATCAGCGTACCCAACAGAAATAAATAAACCTGACGCTGCACACCGTCATAGATTTGCGCAATTCGCTCGCCCACCTGTTGTTCGCTTTCGTTGTTGGCCACCAGCAACCGCGCCACCGCCGTGCTGAGAGCGGCCACCCGCGATTGCAGTGAATCGCGGATCTCGGCCCGGGCCTCCTCTTCCTTCCCCTCGCCCGCCAAGGCAAAGGTACGATCGGACGCGACCCAGAACTGCGCTAAAGAGTTTTCCAGGTATTGCCGCTGCTCCGGAGTACGATGCGCCACCGACAGTTTTTCCTCCAGCCGCAAGGCATCGTTTAAGTCTCCCTGGACGCGCCGGAATTGCCCGGCCCACGCTTTTAACGGGTAAGGCTGGCTGGTGTCGAGCATGTCGCGCATGCCCAGGCCAAGCGCGTTGAGGTCGTTCTGGATGCGCAATAGTTGCAGGGAGTCTCTTCGATTGCGGTCGATTACGTCGCGCTGCAACTTTCGCAGGCCGGAGAGTTGGTACGTGATGTACGCCGTGTAGGCCACCACTGCTGCCAGAGTGATGACTAGGCCAAGCAGCAGAGCTACCGTCGGAGATCGTTTTAACCTTAGGTGGCGTGCCACGCCCAGAGGATACAACGTGGGGGCGGGCAAGTGGAAAAGTAGAGCGGCGATTTAGCTGAATTATTCATGAGGGGCGACGTTTTGAAGGGGCGCGGCTTCAAGCCGTGCCCTTACGTAGCATGAGGGTTGAGGCTTTAGCCTCTGAGGGAACTCGCAGTTGTCTCCAACACCGAAATCCCTCCGTGGCTAAAGCCGTCCTCAGAAATCAGCTTATGGCACGGCTGAAGCCGTGCCCCTTCAAATCGCTTCCCTTCAAACTTTTGCCCCTTCAAACCCCCTGCCTTAGCTACCGGAGCAGATGAACGGTTCCAAGTCCGGCCCTGCTACACCGTCTGGGCGATGGGAGGAACAACGAATCCGAATTCATCATCCACAACGGCCGCAACCGCCAGCGCGACCTCGTCTTCGAACGGCCGAGCGACAATCTGAACTCCGATTGGCAATCCCTCGGGCGCGCGCCCAACGGGGACCACGGCTGCCGGAGCCGCCAGCACATTAAACCACTGCGTGTAACGCATCGCGTCGAGGTACTCGACTTCTTGCCCATCCACCTTCCACTTGCGCTCGCCGTGACGGAAGGCTGGAATCGAACATACCGGACAGAGCAGAACCGGATATTCCTGCATCTGTTGCAACAGTTTGCCGCGAATCACGTCGCACTCAGCCCACGCGTTCAATAATTCATCCGTGGTCAGAGGCGGCTCGGCATGGGCGATCTGCAGAAACTCCCGCAGGATTGGGCTCAGTTCCGATTCGCGACCCTTGACCAGCCCGTCCACAAACATGGCGCCGCAGCGAACAAAGAATGTCCACCAGAGTTTTCGTGCTTGCTCCAGCCCCTTAGGACGGAACGGCCGCACGTCGAAGCCTTGCGCCTGCAGTGCTCGCGCTGCTGCTTGTACGGCTTCTCTCGTCTCCGGCGTAACCGGGACTATACCGTCATCTTCGAAATATCCAATCCGTAACGATTTGACATCTGCGAGCGATATCTTACGTTGTGGGATAGGTGGACTGACGGGATCGATAGGATCTTGTCCGGAGAGCGCCTGGAACAACAGCGCCACATCTTCTATGGTGCGCGCCATCGGCCCAATTGCGCCCAGAATCGAGAACGGGCCCACGCATGCCGGTAGATGGCCAGCTCCGGGGATCCGGCCTGGCGTGGGTTTCAACGAGCAGATGCCGGTGAAGTGGGCAGGCGCGCGAACCGAACCTCCGCTATCGCTGCCCAGGCCGCCACTCGACAATCCTGCCGCGATGGCCGCCGATTCGCCGCCGCTCGAACCGCCGGGCGTGTAATCCAGGTTCCACGGGTTGTTGGTGCGGCCGTAGAGATGATTGTCGGTCTCGTACGCCATCAGAAATTCCGGGCTGTTGGTGATACCGAGGAGGATCGCCCCCGCATTTCGCAGCCGCGAAACCACGGTCGCGTCCCCGGTAGGCACATTGTCGCGGTTGATGAGGCTGCCAATCTCGCAGCGGTGACCAGCAACAGAGATCGACCCTTTTACCGTAACCGGCAGCCCGAACAGTGCGCCCCGCGGCGATTTTGAGCGCTCGGCCGCGCGCGCCTGTTCACGGACGCGCTCCGGATCAAAATCGACAAGTGCATTCAGCCGGGGATTGAGCCGCTCAATCTGCGCTATGTATTTGTTGGCAAGTTCCAACGGTGAGATTTTCGATTCGCGGAGGAGTGCCAGCAGCTCGACGGCAGACTGCTGCGTGACCGGCTTCATTGTGCTCCCTTGCGATTGTGGGTGGCGGCTTGCGAAGCCACAGGCGCTTGGGTCCTCCCGTATGGCCGTTCCTGCACAATACCTGCACCTTCGCGGACCGTGATCGTCTGTCCCGCCGCTACCTTCGACAGGTGATCTACTTGTCCACTTGGCCATCGCAACTCGATCTCGTCCACCTGCTGGCGCTTTCCCAGACCAAAGGTCAGCACCAGTTCGCTGGCAGAAAGGTAGCCGGAGCCACTACGCAACGTGAGCGATTGTTTTTCGCCACCATACTTGACAGTCACCAGCGTCCCGATGCCATCGCGATTGGAGCGCGCTCCCTCCAGCTTGATTCGCAGGCTGTGGTTGGTTACGCCCTCGTTGCGAAACAGCACCGCTGGGCCTCCGTTGGTCGTCATCAACACATCGAGGTCGCCATCGTTATCGATGTCCGCGTAGGCCGCTGACCGACCCACGCGTGGAACGCTAAGATCAGGCCCCACCGAGTTGGTGGTCTCCACAAATTTGCCGCCGCCTTGATTGTGAAACAGGTGGGGAGACTGCGCGTACTTCACTCGCTTCTGGATGCGCTCGATTCCATTCTCGATATGACCGTTGGCAACGAAGATGTCCAACCATCCATCGAGATCGTAGTCGAAGAAGAAGCAAGCGAAACCGAGCGTGAGCAGGCTTTTGCGGCCGACCTCGGATTGCGGCGCCTCGTCAACGAACAGTCCGTTTCCCTCATTGTGGTACAAGGCCATCATCTGATTGGAAAAGTTTCCGATGATGATGCTTGGCCTTCCTGAGCGATCGTAGTCAGCCGCGTCAACCCCCATGCCTGCGCGCGCCACGCCATCTTCGCTGAAAGCGATTCCCGCCGAGACTGCGGACTCGGTGAATGTTCCCTTGCCAGTATTGGTGTAGAGCTTGTTCGGTTGGGTATCGTTGGCCACCACGATGTCAGGCCACCCGTCCCCGTCGGTGTCGAGTATCGCCAGGCCGAGCGACTTAGAGGTGTTATCGAGTAGCCCAGCCTTGGCTGTCGCATCCTCGAATTTGCCGTTGCCGAGATTGTGCCACAAACGAAGCGACGCACCTTTGTACGATTCGGGCGTGCAGTATGACTTGGTGGTGCCATCGAGGGTGCAGTAGATATCGCTTTGCGGACTCCATTGCACATAGTTGGCAACCACCAGGTCGAGCTTGCCATCGCGGTCGTAATCCACCCATGCCGCGCTGGTGCTGAATTCATTCGGTCCCCACATTCCCGCGGCCTTGGTCACGTCGGTAAAGGTACCGTTTCCGTTGTTGTGAAACAGATGGCTCTGCCCCAAAGCGGTGACGAAAATGTCGTCGAAGCCGTCGTTGTCGTAATCGCCCACCGCAACGCCGAGGCCGTACATGCTGATCGCAAGCCCCGCCTTCACGGTCACGTCGGTAAAGGTTCCGTTGCGATTATTGTGGTAGAGCTTCAGCGTCGATGGCCGTCCGGAGCCGGACCAGTCCTGGCCGTTTACCAGAAGAATGTCGGGATATCCGTCGTTGTCATAGTCGATGAACGCACATCCCGGGCCCATGGTCTCTGGCAGCCACTTTTTCCCGGTAGCGCCGTTGTTATGCACGAAGTTGATGCCCGCCTGCTTGGTAATGTCGCGAAAACGCACCTGCGCGTTGGCGGCGCACACGAACCCAGCACAAAGCAGCAGCAGGAAGAAGACTCGTCTCATGTAGGTCATGGCGTGGTTCATTGGCCCTGGTTCTCGTAGTGCATAGAAGCCGCCACGGGCCTTGTTGGTCCGAGTGGCGCCGAGACATGTTCGTGGATCGCTTGCCGTTCGTTATTGTCTTCGGGATGCAGCCGGCGATACGGACCGGTTATGGTTTGCGCGGACTCGTCCGCCTTGAAGCGGAGGTACCGCTTCTGATATTGGTCTGCCTGCTGGATCTCGCCCAGCCCTCGGTGGCAAAGCATCATGTTGTAGTTGGCCTGCAGATCTTCCGGATCGACCGCCAGGGCTTGCTGCAACTGCGCGATGGCGTCGCTGTATTTGTGTTGCAAAAAAAGTATGCGGCCCATCTCGTTGCGCACGACGCGATCCTTGGGATATTGCGCTGCCGTCTTCTGTAGATGTCGCAGAGCGCCATCGTAATCGCCGTCTGTGCGCAGCACGCGCGCATAGAAAAAATTGGTGCGCGCCAGGTCAGGGTTTAGAGACAGTGCGCGCTGCAAGACCACGCGGGCGCGCTCCATGTCACCTTCCTGCACGGCCACTCGGCCGAGATTCACCCATCCATCGGGATTCGACGGGTCCGCCTCGGTGACATGGAAGAATGCTGCTGCCGCGCCCTTCAAGTCGCCTTGCAGAAACAATCCAATGCCGTAGTCGTTCCAGCGTTGCCACTCGGATTTCTCAGTGATGACCTTGGGAGCCTCTGCCGGTGCGCCCTTGGGAAGTACCCGCAGCTCGGCCGAATCTTCGGCCAAAGCGACAATCGGCAAATCGGGAATTGTTTTCACCTTGCCGGAGACGATCGAAGTGTTGCCATCGAATGTGAACTTGCGGTCATCGTAGGACCGGGTGGTTTGCGGACCGCTGGCATCCTGCCGGGATTCTCCCGCGTAAGCAAAGTGCGTATTCCACCAGGAAAACTTGCGATAGCACATGCGCGCGGTAAGCGTAATCTTGTTCCCTGCATTGGGCGGAATCTTCAGCCGGTAATGAATGGTGTCGGCCGCGCCCGGCGGAATGAGGTGGACATAAACCACCGCGCGCGTCGCCCAGGCATTGCGTTTGTTGATGGGGTTGCCGTGCTCGTCCACCTGCAGCGAGCGATAGAAGTGTGCCCCGGGATCGACAGGACCCTTGCCATCGTCGGCCACGCCGCCGCTCCAGAAAATCGTCCGGCCCTTGTCGTCTACTCCCTTCAATTCCACCCAGGTGTCGAAAGCGTCGACGGTGCCACCAGGAAAGAAGTGTCCGACCTTGCGCGTGCGTACCACAACGTCCACTCGCACACTGTCGCCGCGGCGAACGGCCGCATTTACTTCATTCAGCGGAGCGGTTACCGGCGCTGCCGAGCCGATGGCCTCGCCTGTAGTTGGCATCTCGGCTTCTTCGCCGACCGCGAAAGTGGTTTGTAGCTCGGGATGCGGTGTAGCGCCCGCGCTCTCTTTCGGCGCCGCCGTTGACATCGCGAAAATATCGATCGACACCACTCCGCTCTTCAGGAAATTCTGCTCCAGGTCCATCTGGTGCTGGTCTTGGTTGGCAAACGGAAGTGCCGTATTCGCGGCAGGGAACGAGTGCGAGTGCACCTGGCCCGCGATGTTGCCGAGATCATGCGAATCCGTGAGAGGCATGTGGCAGTCCTGGCAGCCCATCGGCTTCGGCGGATAGTAAAAGGAGCGTGCTCCCAATCCCGATACACCGCTGGCCTGCCAGTTGTCATACTCGTTGAATCCGCGGAACCAGCGATAGTTATTCACCGGGACATCCAGGTGCACCTTGTGGCACGAGGAGCAGAACTCCGGCGTCTGCGCACGCATGAACGGTTTGAGGAACACGCGACGATGGGGCTCGGGATTGAGCTTCACGCTGAAATCGTGCAGCCAGCGAATCACCGGATTCTTGCTGGCAGCGAGCTCGTGCAACTCGGGATAGTCGAGGACGAAGTCGCCCTGTCCCATGGTGCTCTTCACCCTCACGATGGAGTGGCACATCATGCAGCCAAGCCCCGCCTGGGTTTCAGGCCGATCCATGATCTGCTTGACCGGCGTGTCCATCATGCCGCTGTAGAGCAACGCGGGATCGTGACAGCCTCCGCACCATCGTGAGGGGTGCGTTCCCTCGACGTCTTGCATGTATTCGACACTCTTGCGATACCACTGATTGTTGAATGATGAGAAGTGGTGTGCTGAGCTCTGCCACTGCTTGTAAATGTCCTGATGGCAGCGCTCGCAGGCGTCCGACTCCATGAAGTATTTCCCCGGAATTTTGCGATGGCCCGCAACCTGGGCCGAGCTAGGGAAGAAAGGGCCGTGCTCTCCGTCGCCTTCGCCGTCCATCGACAGCGGCGCAGTAGCAGGATTCTTGATGGCGAAGCGCTTGCTCCACGATCCGCGCGCGTAAACTGCGCCGACGGCAACGATGACAGAAACGACCACGACGCCGGCGCTGGTTGTCCACAGGTTGCGCTGCGGAACTTTACGACGGCTCAAGAACCAGGCAGCAAGCAGGATCACAGCAATCGCGCTCACGGCAATGTGGGCGTACATCAAGTTCCAATGCGTATGTGACGTGCCGGTGTAGATGAGCGCTAGACCGAGCACCGATCCGGCGGCAAGAATCAGAGTTGCAAGCTTTAGGAGTGCTGGGCCGCGTAGTGTGTCGCGCAAGAGGAACAATCCCCCAACGCAGAACACAACTCCGAGTCCGACATGAAAGAGCACAGCAGCGGCATAGAACAAATTAGCCGCCGGCCACGCATATAGGTAGATGGCCGAGATGGTGAGCGCGGCGATCGCGAGTTGGCCCAAGCGCTTCACCATCGTTGCCCACCTGACGCCTGGGACGCACTGTCTTCAGCCGCAGTTGGTTGCGTCTGCTGCCGCGTCAGCGGCTCGGGATCGATGGTGCCCGGCGCATAATGAAAGCTGTAGCTCCCGGCGCTGGTCGATCCTCGCTGATATCGATCATTCCAATCGAGACGATAGGCAACAATCAGACTGGCCATCATCACAGTTGGCGCGAGACGGAGGGCTCCAGACATTTAGAAGGTCTCCCAGATTTGCAACCGAGATGGCGAATAGCAAAAGATTGAACCCCACACGTTGTCCGGCCTACCCCCAGGCCGAACTCCGCTACAAGCTCACGTTCCCAAAATTAGGATCGCACGTTCGCGACAACCCTATCTTCTTGATAAGGCAAGCGCAATAATCGAAAAACACTATGGGATTGAAGCAAGTAGTGCTTCTTCTTTTAAGGCGTCATCTGTCCCAAGGCCAGGTAATTTTGTGCTGGAACTCCGAACGCGTCGGCGACGCGGTTGAAGAAGGCAAACATTGCGATGATGTAAACCGCTTCGGAGATTTGGTCCTCCGTCCACCCATGATCGCGCAGTTGCTGCACGTCTCGTGCAGTTGATCGGTAGGCAGCTTCGGTAATCAACTTCGCGTATTGCAGCAACGCCTGCTCTGCCGGGGCCAAGTTGGCCTCGTCAATCTTACCTTCCAGAATAGCGGCTACGCATTGTTCGTTGGCTCCCTGAACCCGCAGGAAGTAGGCATGACTGTCCAGTCAATATGGACAGCGATTGAGGTAGGAGACATAGCTGGCGATCATCTCCTTGTGGCGGCGGCTGAGATGACCCTCGGAGAAATGGGCGGTGTTGGAAAAGTCCACGACTTGGCGCAGAAAATCAGGACGAGACCCGAAGCACTTGATGATTCCCGGCACTTGTTGGCGGCCTGAACGGGCGCGCCAATAATCGTAGGCCGCCGCGGTGTCGCCAGTCGCGTCGGCGTCTTCGGTGACGTGGATCTTGGTTTTGGAATTTGCCAGCCGGGGAGTCACCGCGTGCCTCATGTCGTTATTTGTCTTGTCCATTGTGTGTCATTCCTGGCGTCTTCATTACATCGGGGCAGCTACGTAATTTGTCGAACTGACAGCAGCTTTGAAGGGGCATGGCTGCCGTGCCGTTGGGTTGTTTGAGATCTGGGCTTTCAGCCCCCAAGGGACCTCGCACGTCTCAACTACGAAGTCCCTCAGTGACTGCCGAAAAGTACCTCACGGCACGGCTAAGGCCGTACCCCTTCAAACCACCAGAACCGCACAAATGGTCCGGATGGGCGCCCCTCTACCGAAATATCTTGCCCGCTCGAAACGGAAACCTGCCACACGAAATCCCAACGCAAAACCGTGGCGCGTGAATGATATGATAGCCGGAATTTCTCATGAGCCGCTCATTCAAACGGATCTTCCTGGTTGTCGCGGTGGTTCTGCTGTGTAGCTATGCCGGGTTCCTTCTCTTCATCAACTGGGCGATGCATCAGCCGCCCGAGACCTTCGGGCGTGTGATGGCGAAGATGCCGATGCAGGCATACTTTGTCATCCCGTTTGAGACCTTTTGGACACGCGCGCGTGCGGGCACGATCCACCCCGGTGACACAGCCCCCGACTTTCAGCTATCGACGCTCGACCACAAGAGGGAGGTGCAGCTCTCGTCGTTCCGGGGTAAGCAGCCGGTTGTGCTGGTCTTCGGCAGCTACACTTGACCGCCATTCCGGCGGGAGGTTCCCGCCCTTAACAAGCTGTACGAACAGTACGGTGATCGTGTGGCCTTCTATGCTGTGTACATCCTGGAGGCGCATCCAAGCGACGTTTGGCAGATGCAGAGCAACGTTCGCGAGTCGGTTGTCTTTGCCAGTCCGAAGGATGAGGGTGAACGCGAAGCGGTGGCGGGGGCCTGCGTTCGCAAGCTCGGCATAAAGTTCCCGGCGATTATCGACGGCTTCGACAATCGGACCGAGATCGCCTATACCGGCTGGCCCGATCGTATTTACCTGATTGATCGCAATGGCCGGGTGGTGTTCAAAACCAAGCCCGGTCCCTTCGGATTCAAACCCGATCAGCTACGAGCGGCACTCGACAAGTTGCCGCAGTCGCAGGCCGTAGCGCGGTAGTGCGAGTTGTAGGTTGCGTTGGCGCGTATGGTTCTTCTGCACAATCCTGCGGCGTCAGATCTATTTGTAAGAGAGATTGCATAAACCCATCCTTGTAAGAGCTCGGCTTCACAGGCTGCTGAAAAACGCGACGTCCGGCTAGAGCGGCGCTCCACTTCAAAATTACGCCAGATCAAAGAGCAGGAATTCAGCCTCGCCGTTGGTGGGTGCGCTCGTCAGTTGGAGCTTGGTTTCGCCGCTGATCGCGGCGCCATCGCCCTTGCTCAGCCGAGCGCCGTTTATGTCGAGTTCCCCCCTAACCAACTGCACCCAGGCATGCCGGCCGGGCTGTAATTCGAGATCCAGTTTCTGGCCGCCTTCGAGCAACGAAGCATACACGCTCGTGTCTTGGTTGATGGTGGTCGAGCCGTCACGTCCATCATGCGAGGCGATCAGTCGCAGCTTGTTCCGCTTCTCTTCAACCGGGAAGGTGCGGTCCTCGTAGCTGGGCTTCAACCCTTCCGCCTCGGGCAAAATCCAGATCTGCAACAGGTGGACCGGCTGCTTGGACTGATTGACTTCGCTATGCATTACGCCAGTACCGGCCGACATGCGCTGCACGTCATTCTGCTTAATAGCGGCGCCGCGTCCAGTACTGTCGCGGTGGCTCAGCTCGCCGTCAATTATGTAGGTGATGATTTCCATATCGCGATGGGGGTGCATTCCAAAGCCCTTACCAGCGCTGATCCAGTCCTCGTTGATCACGCGCAAGTCGCGAAAACCCATGTGCTTGGGATCGAAGTAATCGGCGAATGAGAACGTGAAATGCGTATCCAGCCAGCCGTGATTGTTGTGTCCGCGCTCTGCGGACGGCCTGACGGTAACCATGATTTTCCTCCTGATTTCTATCCATAAGATGCTTTAACGTTAAAGAAAGATTCAAAGCAGCAGCGCAAAGCGGGCAAGAGCAGATCCAGAGTGCGGGGCAGTATTGCCAGCCTGTTCTGTCCGCTAACGACAAATCTACCGCGAGCCTTTAGAATGAGGCCCATCGCACAAATCGTGATGCATAACTAAGGTGCACCTGCCAGCGCGATTTTAACCGCAATGCGGTGGTAGCAACCTGCACCTAAAAGAACCCATGGGCTCCAAGAATTCAGGAAAATACGATGCCATCGTGATCGGCGGCGGGCACAACGGCTTGGTCAACGCCGCATATCTTGCGCGCGCAGGGAAGAAGGTCCTGGTGTTGGAGCGCCGTCACGTCCTTGGCGGCGCAGCCGTTACGGAAGAGATTTTCCCCGGCTTCAAGTTCTCGGTGTGCTCATACGTCGTTTCACTGCTGCGGCCTGAAATCATCCGCGACCTCGATCTTCCCCGGCACGGTCTCGAAATCCTTCCTCTGGACGGCACCTTCACTCCGATGCTGAACGGCGACCACCTGTGGCGCGTGAACGACCACGGCCAAACCATGCGCGAGATTCGCCGTCACTCCAAGTTTGACGCCGAGGCCTATGAAGAGTTCGGCAAGGCCATGCTGCAGATGTGCCGCTTCGTGAAGCCGATTCTGGCAATGGTGCCGCCCGATCCGACCACGCTGAACCCGAAGGATCTGTTCAAGCTGCTCTTTCTTGGCCGCCGCTTCAAGGACCTGAGCGGCGAAGACAAGTACAACCAGGTGCAGCTGATGACCATGAGCGCCATCGACTTTCTCGATCAGTGGTTCGAAACCGATGTACTCAAAGCGACGATGTCGGCCTCAGGAATCATTGGCACCTTCCTGGGAGTGCGGTCGCCCGGTACGGCCTATGTGTTACTGCATCACTACATGGGAGAAATTGATGGTGCATTTCGCGCGTGGGGTTTTGCTCGGGGCGGCACCGGAGCGATCTCCAACGCGATCGCCGATGCGGCACGCGAGCTTGGAGTCGAAATTAAGACGCAGACCGCAATCGCGCAGATTTTGGTCCGCGACGGCAAAGCGGTAGGGGTCGCGACGACGAGTGGAGATGAGTATTACGCCTCCGTCATCTCGTCGAGCGTGGACCCCAATCTCACCTTTCTCAAGATGGTCGAGCCCAAGCATCTGAGCGACGAATTTCGCGACGAGGTGAAGCGCTATAAGTACCGGGGCTCGTCGGGAAAGGTGAACCTTGCGCTGGATGGCCTGCCTGACTTCACTAGCCTGCCGGGCGAAGGGCATCATCTGCGCGGCGCCATCTCTATCTCCCCTAGTGTGGACTATATGGAGCGCGCCTACGATGATGCCAAGTATGGCGACTACTCGCGGCGGCCGTACATCGACATGGTCATTCCCAGCCTCACCGATCCGTCGGTCGCGCCTCCGGGCAAGCACGTGATGTCATGCTTCGTTCAATACGCCCCTTACAAATTGAAGGAAGGCACGTGGGACGAGAAGCGCGAGGCGTTCGGAGACAACGTGATTGACACCATCGCCGAGTTCGCGCCTAACCTTAAGGACATCATTGTAGGACGGCAAGTGGTGACGCCTTTGGATCTCGAACGCGAATTTGGGCTGACCGAGGGAAATATTTTCCAGGGCGAGCTGTCCTTGGAGCAGTTGTTCTTCTTACGCCCGGTACCAGGCTTCGCGCAGTACAAGTCGCCCATCAGGCACCTGTGGATGTGCGGGTCGGCCACGCATCCGGGCGGCGGCATCATGGGTGCGCCGGGAAGGCTGGCGGCTTTGGAAATTCTGAAGCACGCGAACGGGAAAAGTTAGCGATGCCGCAGACGCGCGACATCGTAATCCTCGGCGCTGGTCACAACGGACTGGTCACCGCCTTCTATCTTGCCAAAGCTGGATTCAAGCCGCTCATTCTCGAACGCAGACCGATGGTTGGCGGCTGCGCCATCACTGAGGAATTCCATCCTGGCTTTCGCTGCTCCCGGCTATCCCACAATGGCGGACCAATCAGACCAGACATTGTCCGGGACATGGATCTGGCGAAACATGGACTAAAGACCTATACACCGGAAGTGCGGGTCCTGTCGCTGTCGGGTGACGGTAAGCCACTCGTTCTACATGGCGATGTTGGCAAGTCGCAGCAAGAGATCGCCAAATTTTCGCAGAAGGACGCGGCGGCTTACGTCGAATTCCAGAAGCCCCTGGCCCGGATCGGCGAGGTTGCCAATCTGCTGATGGCCATGACGCCACCTGACCTCGAAGATCCGGCAGCAGGTAATTTGTGGGAACTCGTGAAGGCCGGCCGCAAGCTACGTGGATTGGGCGAAAAGGACCTCTATCGCATGATGCGATGGGGACCAATGGCCGTGGCTGATTTGGTCGCCGAGTGGTTCGAAACTGAATTGTTACGCGGGACCATAGCCGCGCAAGGAATATTCGGGACATTTCTAGGCCCGTGGTCCGCGGGTTCGAGTGCAACGTTGCTATTGCGTTGCGCGTCGGACGGAAACCCGGCAGGGCCTTCATCCCACGTTGTGGGAGGCATAGGCGCGCTCACTGCTGCCATGGCGGCGGCGGCGACAGAGGCCGGCGCTGAAATTCGGACCTCCCATGAGGTCGTGAACATCAAGGTGAAGGACGAATCTGCTAGCGGAGTCGTTCTCGCCAATGGCGATGAGATCGATGCTCGGACGGTCGTCTCGAACGCCGATCCGAAGCGCACTTTGCTGGGGCTTGTCGATCCTCAACATCTAGAGCCGAGCTTCCTGCAGAAGCTTCAGCATTATCGGATCAACGGCACGGTCGCCAAGGTGAACCTTGCTCTCGGCGGCTTGCCAAGATTCAAAGGCGCGGACGGTGACGCAGCCGTTTTGTCGGGCAGGATCCAAGTTTCGCCCGGCATCGACTACCTGGAGCGCGCTTTCGATGCTTCGAAGTATGGAGAGTTTTCACAGCGTCCCTATCTCGAGGCCACCATCCCCACAGTGTGGGATACTTCGCTTGCGCCGCCAGGAAAGCACGTGATGTCCATCTACATGCAATATGCGCCGTTCCATCTGCGCAACGTAGACTGGGAATCGCAACGCGACGCCCTCCGCGACACAGTTGTGAAGACTCTCGCGGAATATGCTCCTGACTTGCCGGGACTGATCGAAGGCGGCGAGATAATCACGCCGAAAGACCTGGAACAAACCTACGGTCTGACTGGCGGCCATATCTTTCACGGAGAATTGGCGCTCGATCAATTGTTTACCATGCGGCCGTTGCTGAACTGGGCACAGTACCGCACGCCGATCAAGAACCTATATCTGTGTGGATCGGGCACGCATCCGGGCATTGGGCTGACGGGGGCCTCGGGCGCGAATGCGGCGAGAGAGATCATCAAGGATCTCCGTAAGTAGATGATTGTCATCGAAAGCCGTCAGCGTTCGTCTATCCGTGCGAACCGGAAACCCCTGGCGCCAGGTGGCCGAAGCGCTGCATTACGGGCGTAGAACCTCCCCGGCATACGCCTCGCTACTTCTTTTCCCCAAGTTTGGGCTGGTTATAGGTGAGACCCTTGGTCTCAAACATTGTGGGCGGAAAGCCGTTATTGTAGGTCACCGACGTGATGAAGCGTTGTCCGCTCATTTCGCCGTTATGATGTCGCACGACGCTATACGGAGTCTGAATTCCCTGGACCAGGCGGTAGTTGCTGAAAACTTCCGACTCGTCATCGAGCTGCCGATCGAGCGGATCACGGTAGCTATAGATTTTCTTTACCGGCAGGTGGGAACGCGGATCGACCGACAAGGTCACGCTATCGTTGGTGGAATTCAAGATTGTGACCTGGTCGGCGAGATTCTGCTCCACCATTGCGGTTCCGTCATACAGGATCATCGTGTCCGATTCGCCCAGCCATTTGCGGATCACCCACTCCAACGAATGATCGCGGCGGCGCAGATAGTCCTCGAGTTGCTTCGGGTCCTGTGTTGCCGTTCCCTTGTAGGTGATCTCGTATCCCTTATCGCCAACGTTGAGTTCGATCACGTCCCGCTGCTTGGTCAACTCGATGCGCTCTTTGTCGGGCCATTCCCAGAAGCGCCAGAACTCCAGGCCTGGCCCACTCGGTTGTCCGTGATAGAACGCATAGGCACGGCCTTCCGTCTTCGTATCGCGCAGGTTGAGATACGCATCGCCGCCTAGGGCCTTAATCATGTCATTGAGGATCTGCAGCGCCTTTTGCACGCTGGGATCTTTGGTGGACGCGAAGTGCGCGGTCGGCCACGCAGTGGGGGTGAGCGCTGCTTGTGCGGGGGTTGCTGGAACGTTGGACGACGCAGGCACCGCAGTCTGACCTGCGGCAGAAAGGGACAGCAACAGAACAAAGGGGATGGCGGCTCGCATGCGTAAACTCATTCTACCCGGATACGCAGACATTTCAGTTATTCCGGCTTAACGTCCGGAATCTCTCCTCTGCGAAGAGCAGCAATGATTCCCTCAAACTCCGTCCGGCGTTCTTCAAGATTTAGACTATCGAACCTCGTCAACTTGCCGCGCAGATCGTCTAATTGTGGATTTCTGATAGTTCGCGAGGTAACGAGATCGCCCCAATCCCATCCCCCTTCTGTACCCAGGAGATGCCGTTCCAGTTCATCCGCGAACTGCTGCGGAGTGATGTTGCGCTTCAAGAAAGGGAATAGCGGCAACACCAAGATCAAGAGCAGGATCACCAGTGGACCCAGTATCAGCCATCTCAGAGAAGTCGAAATGAACGCAATTACGACGCAGATGGCGGCCACGACTATTGACATGCAACCGAAGCCAAGTAGACGGTTAGACATAACAATAAATCCAGACAACTCTTACTTCTCCGTGTCTCGATTGCAGTCCGTCACTTCTGGGCGACCAACGCCTTGGCACGCACCAACTCCGGCCGGTCAGAGCTCACACCATCGCAGTTCTTTAGAAGCGCCGCGTAATACGTCGCCGCTTTCTCGGGCTCATGAGACAGCGTAGCGGCCTGGGCGGCGCCTGCCAGTGCGTTGAAACGGTTGGGATCAATCTTCATCGACTTCTCATACTGCGCCAGCGCGTCCTCTGGCTTGTCGAGTTGCAGCAGCATATCGGCTAGCATCTCACGCGCGGGTAATTCCACCTCGCCCTTGCCGATGGCATCCTGCTTGTCGGCAACCGACTTCAGCAGTCCGATGGCCTCTTCGTTTTGCTCCTCGGCAAACGCCAGCCACGCGGCAGCCTCGTCACGATTTGTACTCATGCCGTCCACTGCGAAGGGTTTGTCGCTCTTGCGAGTGGCTTCGATCATGGCGTTGTACTGGTCCACCGCGTGCCGGGCTGCGGCGACATCACGCAAGTGACCGGCTCCAACCGCCTGCGCCCAGTAGCTGATTGCCTGGTTATAAGGCTCTGCTCCAGGCGGCGGTTGCAAAGCCACTGCTCCCTTCCAGTCCTTGGTCTCTAAATCGTACATGGCGGAAAAGTGCGCGCGCATTCGGTTGAGATAGCCCGTCAAACTGGGATCGACTTCTTCCGGCCGTATCGTCGCCAATTGCTCCACCACCGCCTTGGCCTTAGCATCCTCTCCAATCTGGAGGTAGGCATATTCCAGGAAGTCCATGGCATGGACCTGATTCTCGGCGCCCATGTGCATGCCGGTGTCATTGTGCTGGGTGGCCGCGATGGAGGCCAAGTTGGAGTCAATGTCTTCCTGCCACAATCCCAGGCGCGCGAAGATGTGCGATGGCATATGCAGGGCGTGCGGCGAGGCGGGAGCAATTTGCGCGTAACGACGAGCAGCCGCCAATCCCTCCTGTGCGAACTGCGGATTGTCGCAGGCGTGAATCAAATAATGCGCCACGCCAGGATCATTTGGATCTTCCTGAAACAGAGCATTGAGAATGGAGATCGCCTTTTTCCGATTGGCAAAGGTGGTGTCATTGTTCGGCTCCGAGCCGAGCAGCGACAGCGCGTAGAAGGTTGCCGCTTCATGGTCGTGAGGCTCGCTTTCATAGAGCTTCGCCATGGCGTGCGAGTAGGCGGTCGCGCGCTTTTCGAAGTCCCATTGGCTGTGATTGGTGCGATAAAACGCGGCCATCGCCTCGATGTAGCCCTGTTCGCGCGGCGTTTTCGCTCCAACAGCCTGGGCCTTTTGAATTAGCTCCCATCCCTGCTTGACCGTGGCAGCGTCGGGCCGGTTCCACAGCTGGTGATAGAGGCTCATGGCTTCACCCCAATACGCCATGGCGCAGTGTGGGTCTTGAACTGCCACCGCTTTGAACTGCTTCTCGGCTTCGTCGTACCAGAAGGAGTGCAGCAACGCCACTCCACGCTCGAACGGTTTCTGCACCTCCGCGGAGCACGACGGAACAGGAAACGAAACAGCGCCAAGCTTGGCGTTGGAATCATAGTGCTGGTGCGTATCGTCGGCCGGCACAGTGTGTGGCAAGATTATCAGTAGAGCGCTGAGCAATAATAATCGTGGTCTCACGAACCCTCCTAAATCGTGCGCATGATCAGGCCAAAAAAATCGACGTAAACGATAGACGCCCCAAATTGCCATTCGGCAGCCGAACAATACTACGCCTTCTTATGCTTGCGCTTGGCCCGCGCGGGTCGCTCCTCGACCAACGCAAACTGAATGCGTTTCTGCATGCGGTCGATGCGGTCCACCAGCACGCGGACTGGATCGCCAAGCGAGTAAGTCTTGCGGGTGCGCTGGCCGATGATCTGCCGGGTGTTCTCGTGATACTGATAGCGATCGTCGGTCAATGACGCGAGCGGTACCAGCCCTTCGATGAACATGTCGATCAACTCTACGAAGAGCCCAAACTTGGTGACGCTCACGATCAGTCCCGCGAACTCTTCGCCCACGCGTTCTTCCATGAACTTCACCTTCTTCCATTCCATCAGCTCGCGTTCGGCATCGTCGGCGCGGCGTTCGGACTGGCTGGACTCCTCCGCGATCTCGTGAAGAACATCTTCGGGAATCGGGCCGCCCAGGCGCGTGCCATGTTCCTTCTCGTGCGTTCCTCTCTTCTGGGCCGGCGAGACGGTCAGCTGCCGCCCCACCCAATCTTCTTTTGACTGGGTGGGTCTTTTGGACCAAGGTGAAGGCCGCTCACCCAGGTGCGCGATCTCTCCCATGCCAACGGCAACACCGTGCTCTTCGCGTTCCGCCGATTCGCGCAGCACATCTTTCAAGATGCGGTGCACAATGAGGTCGGGATAGCGCCGGATGGGCGACGTGAAATGCGTGTAAACCGGCGCAGCCAGTGCGAAGTGGCCTTCGTTGACCTCAGAGTAGCGCGCCTGCTTTAGGGAGCGCAGCATGAGATACGACAAAATACGCTCTTCCGGTTTGCCCGCGATCTTCTGCGTCAATTTCTGGTACATGCGTGGCGTAATGTGCACTTCCTCGGGAATCTCGACTACGTGCGGGTTGCGCCCGCTGCGATGGTGATCGCGCCGATCCGCCCGGATCTGCATGCGTTTTACCGGCAGAGCGCCGACACCGAGCGAGTAGCCGAAGGTCGCGGCGATGGTTTCAAAATCGAGAACGCGCTTGGGATCGGGCTTTTCGTGAATGCGGTAAAGTGTGCCCACCTGCTTGTGCTCGAGATAGCTTGCCACACACTCATTTGCCGACAGCATAAACTCCTCGATGATGCGGTTCGCAATGTTGCGTTCGGAGCGTGTCACGCCTTTCATCAATCCGTTCTCATCAAATTCGATTACCGGCTCAGGCAGATCAAAATCGATGGAGCCGCGTCGCACCCGCTTGCGATTCAACACCATCGCCAACTCACGCATAAGCTCAAAGACATCCACAAGCTTGTGATAGTGCGTGCGCAGCGCGGTGTCTCCTTCGAGAATGAGATTCACGTTGGCGTAGGTCATGCGCTCGGCTGACCGGATGACACCCTCGTTCAGGAAGTAGCCGACGATCTCGCCCTGCGCATCGATCTCCATCACGCAGGAGAGCACCAGCCGGTCAACCTTGGGCCGCAGACTGCACAGGTCAGTGGAAAGCTCCATGGGCAACATGGGCACGGCGCGGTCAGGGAAATAAACCGATGTTCCACGCAGCCTCGCTTCCAGGTCAATCGTCGAGTCTTCGTGAACATAGTGCGCGACGTCGGCAATATGTACTTGTAGCTCAAAATGGCCGTTCTCCATGCGGCTCACGGTGACGGCGTCGTCGAAGTCGCGCGCGGTTTCGCCGTCAATGGTCACGATGGGCGACGCGCGATAGTCTCGCCGGTGGCGCAACTCGCTCGACGGGATGACCGGTTCGAACTGCTGCGCCTCCTGTAACACCTCAACCGGGAAACGATGAGGCAGGTGGAACTTGCGGATGATGATCTCAACGTCCACGCCGAAGTCGTCTTCGTAGCCGAGAATTTCGACTACGCGGCCACGTGGATTCTCGGCGGGCGAGGGCCAATCCGTAATCTCAACATCCACCACCAGCCCTTCGAGATCCTCCCACTCACGGCGGCGCGCCTCGTCGCCGAGGACGCGATCCGGGTCGGCAGATTTCCCGCGCTTGGGTTTCACTGCACCACTCTCCCGGTCATTCGCAGATAAGACGGACTGCCGCGCCCTAGCCAAAGGAGAGCCAGAACGGTGCACCCGGCCGCCTTCGGCCTGGGTGTGGCTGAGTGGCCATTCCATCCCGTGCGGGATAATGATCTCCCGGGCGACTTTCTCGTCGATGGGGGTTACGTAGTTCTGACGCGGTCCGTAGTGAAACGTGCCAACCACAGTGGGATTACCGCGCGTCAGCACGCGCAGGATGCGCCCCTCGGCGCGGCCGTCGTCTACCACCCCAGCACGCGCAAAACCGGCGCGCGCTGGGGACCCCGGAGTGTCGCGCTTGCGTCCCAGTTCCACCAGCACCTGGTCGCCGTGCATCGCTGAACCGATGGCCTGCGGGTTGATATAAATGTCGCCACCGAGGCTACTGCGCTGTCCGGCGTTAGGGATGACAAACCCATAGCCGTCACGGTGCATCGTCAGGCGTCCAGCGATAAGGTTCTGATGGGCCGCCGCATGTTCCGCAAGGGTGTAACGGTCGCGTCCGGTCTCGATCAGTCGCGCGCTTTTCACCAGCGCCTGCAACCGTTCGGCGAGTTGCTGCCGCTCGTCGCCGCGGACCTTCATCTCGCGGACGAGCTGCTTGAACCCCGCCGAGCGATGCGGCTGCCTTTCAATATGCCTTAGGATGGCTTGGTCGGTCAGCATACATCTATCGCAACTGTAGAAGGAGCCACGGTTTCACACATCACGCGAATGAATCTTACACTCTGATGAGCAAGGGAGATCTGCTTCCATCAGGAATTGTCCTTTGACAAGCCACGACTGAAATGCGCCGCCCTGGAGTCAAGAAACTGAGACCGATCCGGTTAGGTTCTCGGCACGCTCCACGATTGACGGTTTCCAGTTCGTGTAGTCCTTTTCCCCTAACCCATTTACTAACGGCGCACCGGGCGCAGAGGAAAAATTACTTAGGGTATTCCCTCGTATAGAAACTCGCTGTATGGTAGCAATAACTACATCGCAAAACGGACGCGCCCCGGGCGTGTGTGCTGAGCGATGAGTTCGGACAAACCGCACCAAACCATCAGATTCTGAAGAGAGCTGTGGAGCGTGGGTTTGGCAAAACAAGTGCCCCTGCAAGGCGGGGTCCCGACAACCGCCGGTTTTGCGATTGTTGGGGTGGAAGCACTTACAACTTCAGAAAGGAATCTTTTGCCGATTATGTGGAAACCTACCAATTCTCCTTCCTCTACTCCCGTCCCCAACCCTGAGCCGCAACGCAGCTACGCTCCGGCTGCCACGGAACCGCCGATCGCGCCGCGTCCGGCCAGCCCTCCGCTCAATACCCAGGAACAGGCCACGCTGGGAAAGTCGCTGGTCATTAAGGGTGAGGTCACGGGTTCCGAGTCGCTCTACATTGACGGCCGGGTGGAAGGCTCCATCAACCTGCCAGGCAATCGCGTGACTGTAGGCCGCAATGGTGTGGTGGCCGCCAACATTTCGGCGCGTGAGATCGTGGTGCTGGGAAAGGTCCGTGGCAACATGACGGCCAGCGATCGTGTTGACATCCGCGGCGAAGGCTCGCTCACCGGAGATGTCGTCGCTCAGCGCATCAGCATTGAAGATGGCGCTTACTTTAAGGGGGGAATTGACATTCGCAAGCCAGGCCAGAAAGCTAATGGCGAATCCAAGGAGACCAGTGCGACGACTCCCGGCGAGACGAATACCTCGGCGGCAGCGGCACGGGTGTAATCAGTCCCGGAACAGAACCTGGGCTGGACAGTTTCAAAACTGATTACCAACGATGCTCTAAGGTGTTCCTCTTCTTGACTGGATTGCGCACCGGAGAGACTCTCAGAGTTGCGGGCGGCGGTATTAGCCGCCGTTCGCGGGGTCTCGAAAGAAGGTGACATTCGATGTGGGAGAGCGTGCTCCAACTGCTTGCTGTACATTGCCGGCATAGCAACCTCTCGAAACCCTTCTCGCCGGCGTCGCCAATCCGACATGACTCCAGCAATAGTGAATGGGAGAGCGTCTCCAGCAACAAGCCGGCGCCTTATGTCGTTTGTCTGGATTGCGGCAAACACTTCAACTATGACTGGTCGCGCATGCGGGTGGTGAAGTAGCTATCAGCTGTCAGCCTTCAGCCCTTAGCTCTTGGAGGGAAGAAATTGAAAGCTAGTTATGACCCAAGAACCGATACGCTAAGTTTCGTCCTGAAAGAGGGTGCGAAAGTGGCCGATAGCGATGAAGGCAATCCTGGCGTCATCCTCGAGTACGACGAACGAGGAGATCTGGTCTCGATGGAGATACTGGACGCTTCCCAGCGAGTAACCGAGACAAGAAAGATGGAGTTCCAAGTAGCCTAGGAATCAATCATGGGACCAGCGCGGCTGCCAGCTTACGGTTCCACGCTTCCAGCGGCACTGTCCAATACCTGCTCCGGAATGACATTGGTTGCCGACACTTTCTTCCGGCGCAAGTCCCGGGGCAAACTCGATTTGGTCAGCCACAGTCCAAGAGCCACGGCCGCCAGCCAAGCCAGACTTATCATCGTCAGGGAAAGTATGTCGGCGGCGCGGCCGCCGTGTACGGTGAATCGCCGAGAGACGCCGTAACTCACAAATCCTGCAAAGATGGCGGTAGCAACTGCCTTCATCAGCTCTCTCCCCGGCAGTTCGCTCAGCAGGACCATCTTTCTCCAATGCAGCAACCAAGCCAGAACAACGGTGTGCATCAGGATGCCAACGTCGGAGGCGATCGCCAGTCCGGTCACGCCGTACCGATGGAAAAATGTCCAATAGACGGGAAGGGATCCCACCACAACGATGGTGCTGGCAATCATTGGCGTGAGCGTGTCGCCCGCGCCGTAGAAAGCTCGAGCGTACTGTGCCTGGGCCGACCATAGTGCCAAGGAGAGAGCAAACCAGAAGAAATAGGCGGCGGTCTCCTGGGCATCGGCGAAGGTGAACTGCCCGTGGCGGAAGGCGAGATCGATGATTGGAAGCGCGGCCGCCATCATCCACGCCGACGCCAGGAACGACGCCGCCGATATGCGATACACCGTGTGGTTCACGGTGTCGGCGAAGAGTTTGCGTTTGCCTTGTTCCCACAGCAGCGCAAAAAAAGGCATCGAAGCCTGTCCGGTGGCTTGTCCCAGAATCGAGATCGGTACCGCGAACAGGCGCTTGGCGTAATTGAGTCGCGAGATATCGCCGGCACCGCCCGAGGCGAAGTAGCGCAGGATCCAATCATCGGCCGACACCAGCGAAACTCCCAGCATCAGGGGGATAGTGAGTCGCACCCACTCGCGGAAGCCGAGGTTGTGCCAGTCGAAGCTGAAGCGGTATCTCAGGCCGCCCTGCGCTGCGCCAATCGCATTAATGAGGAATGGCCCCAGCAACGCTCCCGCCAGCGCGCCGTAGGCCAGCGATGAAATGCCGAACGCCTTCGCGCCGACCACCCCTCCGGCAATGATGAAAACGTTGTACAACGCAGGACTGAGCGCGGGATACAGAAACATTCGCTTTGACAGCAGTACCGCCGAGACGATCCCGCCGGCATAGAAAAAGATCTGGCCGGGCAACAGAATCCGCGTGAGGTGAACGCACAGCTGGACTTGGTCGGCGGAGAACTTCGGAAAAACCAGGCGGACCATTTGCGGCGCAAAGATTTCCAGGAAGACCGTGCCCAGGCATACTACGGCGCTCATGATGGTGATCGTGGAATTGAAAGCGTGCTGGGCCCCGGCCTCGTCATTGCGCGAGGTGTGACGGGTATAAATGGAAATAAAAGTGATCGAGGCCGTGCCACCTGCCAGAATGTAGTTGAGGAAGTCAGGTATCTGGAAGGCGGCGAAGTAAGCGTCGGTCTGGTGCCCAGCGCCGAAAGCCCAGGCGATGTACATCTCGCGCAGATATCCGACCAGGCGCGAGGCCATCACTGAGCCCATCAGCAACAACGTGGCGGAAAAAGCGGTGTGCTGATGCGATGGCCGCAGGATGCGCAGCAGGCGCACCCAGAAGCTGGGCGACTGTTCGCTTGGACTGTGGGCGGCCGGAGGCGGCATTAGACTGCGATTTTACACGGTAGAGCCGGCCGATCTGACGGCGCAACCGTGGCGATCATGGTGCCGCAATTTTCAAAGCGCTGCCACCTGCGATAGTCTTCACAGGGATAGGGCGCGTTTTATTCGTCGAAGTGCCCGGATCACCGTCTATCCTCTATGGGAGCCGGAAGCAATCTTTCGCGCACGTCGCCCGGGTTCACGTGGTCAGGCGTTGTCAGGGTTCTCTTCGTCGCAAGCCTGTGTTTCGGTGCTACCGCTTCGGGGCAAAACAATGCGCCGCTGCTTCGCTACAAGTTGCACGCTGGAGACCACCTCATCTATCGCGAGGGGTTCGAGCGTGAGGGTAAGTCTCCGGATCAAACCTTCAAGACTCGGTCTGTCTTCCTGAATGACGTGGTCGTGCTCGACGAAGCCGGCGGCACGGTACTGGTTGGCATCCAACGTAATCGCCAGTCGGCGGAGATGCTGGAGTTTCGTGAGCACGGCAAGGACAAACTCGCTCAGGAAACTTCAAACTTCAACGCACGCATGGCAAAGCGCTCCTCCCATTTCTCCGACGCTAATGTTTTTTCTGCGACCGGGGCGCCGCAAGCTCCCTTGACGACGGTGCGGGAAGTCACCAGCAAACTACTTTATGGAATTCCTGAAATTCTGCCGCTGCCGGCCGGGCCTGCGGTGGCAGGCGCCGAGGTGCAGGGCCGACCTTCCGGCATGACCGTGAACCTGCTGCGCTTCGAACCATCTACTGGCGAGACCTGCGCCTTCTTCGCCGATAACGGTAATCGCACAGGCATGCATTTGAGCTACACGTTCTGCCCGCAGCAGGGAGTGTTGACCAGGGTGGAGTTGACAGGCGAAGGCCACGAGTTTGGCGACTCCATCATCCGCGAGCGAATGACCCTCGATCTATTAGAAGTGCGTCACCGTGAGACGCCGGCATTGTGGCTGGCCGATGCACAAGTGCAAGAGGGGACTCTCTCCGCGTACCTCATCGCCGGAAGCCTAACTCCCAATTCGGAGACGCTGACGAGCTTGCTGCGCGTTGGGTCGCCGGAGGTGCAGGCGCTGACTCTGGCTCTCTACTATCAGAAAGAGCTGACTCCGCCCCAGAATCTGCTCGTCACATTACTCAACAGTCAGAATGCGGAAGTGCGGCGTATCGCGGCACGATTTCAACCGAAGGAATCCGAAGGGCCGAGCGGCCTTTGCAGTCCCCCGGATCGGCATTACGACCGGCAGAAGCCTGGCACCACGTTGAGAGGCATGACGGCGCCGTCATTCGAGGCCACGCCATACATGGTTCATGTGCCACTGGACTACCGCGGCGATCAATCCTTTCCACTTTTGATTTATCTCAGCGGCGGAGCCGGGCAGGCTTTCGATGCCGCGCTCTCGGCGCAAGATGTTATCGAGCATTCCGGACTTCTGGCGGTCTATCCGAACGCTGGCGGTGCGATGTGGTGGGAGCAGAAACCGACGGCGATGGTTCACGAGCTGAT
Organism: uncultured Acidobacteriaceae bacterium; assembly: GCA_963720135.1. Taxonomy (GTDB): domain Bacteria; phylum Acidobacteriota; class Terriglobia; order Terriglobales; family Acidobacteriaceae; genus Bog-257. Next base: position 282,056 of record CAVREJ010000011.1, on the reverse strand, counting down.
TCTGGAGATTCTCCGTGCCTACAACGTAGACACGAACCGCGTCTACCTGGCGGGCTTCAGCAATGGCGGAAGCGCAGCCTTGTACTACGGCACCCTATGGCCCGACCGCTGGGCAGCCATAGCGTCCCTCATGGGAGCGGGAGTGAATTCTCCAAGTGGAGAGATCTTGCCCTTGAAGAATGTTCTCAACGTTCCAATGCTGTTTCTACACGGAGACAAAGACACGCTCATTCCGTCATCAGCTTCTGTGACTACTTACGATGAATTGCGCGGCTTGCATCCACGGGTACTCCCCGAGTTGCGCATCCTAAAGGGCCGCGGACACGAGATCACTCTGTCAGAAGATGACGGCCTCACTATGCCTTTTCTGGAGCGCTTCACCCGGAATCCGTTCCCTCGCAATATCGCTATGAAGATTACGAGCCTGACCTATCCCCGGCGCTACTGGGTGCAGGTGCTTGAGAAAGAGGGAGGCGCTGCCGAAGTCGAGGGCCGCATTCTTCCCGACAACACGGTCGAGATCAAGACGAAAAACGTGCGTAAGCTCGGGCTACTGCTTCGGCCGGAACTGTTTGACTCGCCCGCAACTGTTCGCGTGCGCGTCAATGGGAAAGAGCAACCCGCACTGGAGTTGACGCGGAATTGCCAACTGTTCGCCCAGAGCACAGAAACGTATGGGGATCCCGTTCTCGGATACACAGACGAGATGGTAATCGATGTGCCAAAATAGCGGAATCGAGCAAACACTTGGGGCGATTCCACAATGGCTGTATCCGCTTTGAAAGGGCATGCCTTCACCGGGGTCCCCAGCAGACGCCGCTTTTGCGCCTGCTGGGGTGGGATCAGGCGTGCCGAAAAGATAGCGGGAAGTGAGCGGCTTTAGCCGCTGAGGGAGCGTACCTCAGGGCCTAAAGGCCGAGTCGCTGTTAGCGCAGATCGGCGCGGCTGAAGCCGCGCCCTTTCAAGGTGGTTACAGCAACTCAGAAATTGCTTTAGTAAATGCCGCTACGGTAGATGACCCACCAGCTGACGAACAACGCCGCAAAGGTTTCTGCCACTCCCCACGCGAGTGGCAGAAAGAACGCCCCGAGGCCAAGAAGAGTGAATAGCAGCCAAAACGATTTTCTCTGATCGCCCAAGGGAATCTACTTGCCCGTTGATCAATCCGCGATGACGGCGTCGGCCCGTTCCTCAGCCGGCGCGAAGCTGGGAACGATGGTCAAGACGTCAGTTTGCACCTTGTCCCACTGCTGAATGAGCAGACCCTTGGCTTCGAACAGATTGCGGATCGAGTGCGGGTCCCAGCCGACAACCTCCTCGAGGATCGGGATAAGGATAGCCAACGCGCTGTCGCTGATTACGGAGCGCTTGGCGATGGGTGCAAGGTACTTGTTTTCGGAAACGGCGATCGTAAAGCCATCGCGGCGGTTCACGTGCAGCATAACGTGAATGTCGGAGCTTCCGTCGCCAACGTAGACAATGCGGTCGGGCCCGGTTCTAAGGTTTTCAAGCAGCTGATCGATGACCGCGACCTTGCCGTATCCAGCCGTCACCTGCAGGATTCGTTCGATTTCGCCGTTTTCGTTGTATTCGAACTCAGTGCCGTAGATATGATCGGCAGGGATGATGCCTTCCAGCGCCGAGCGGATTACTTCCACCGGACCAGCCGAGATGACGTAAAAATCAAAATGGTAGCCCTCAACTTCCTCAGAAAGGAAGCTGTAGAGCAAGTCGATATTCGGCTTCAGGCGTACCCGCTTGCCGGCCTCGTAGAGATGCTCGGGGCGCACTTTGGAGTGAAACTCGGGATCGTGCAGCAGCAGATAGGCGAGTTCTCCGCCCTGTTGAACGAGGTTTAGCTTCGCCATTCCGCTGGCCTTGCGTTCAAATTCTGCCTCAGGAATGCCCAATAGCTCGGCCAAAACGTAGCCCGAATCGTTGAAGCTCAGGGTCTGGTCAAAATCGCTGGCAAATATAAATCGCTTTTTAGGAAGTATCTTCTCTATCATGTTTTCGGGTCCGGGTTGATCGTTCTGCTGGTATAAATTCAAACCCAGCTCCTCTCTAAGAAATGTATGTATGAGATGAGAATATGAGTATTAGATTCGCTGTAGAGTTGAGAGTTGATGAAATTGCGATAGATTCTTTTGATGGTGGCCATCATGCTTGTTTCCTGTAAGATACGTGCTTTCCAAAGCGAAGGATAAGCGCAAGATACGAGAGAGGGCTTCATGAAAACTTTGCGGTTTCTAGTGGTGTGCTCAATTTTGACGGCGAGCGGCTGGTCGCAGTCCCAGGACGAACCTTCACTTTCCAGCCAAGTCAATTCGGTGTATCCGCAAGTGCAAACGCTGTACGAGGACTTGCACGAGCATCCTGAGCTATCGGGGCACGAGGTCAACACATCTGCCACGATTGCCGCCCAATTGCGCGCCCTTGGCTATGACGTGACCGAGCACGTGGGAGGGACCGGCGTTGTGGCGGTTCTTCGCAACGGATCGGGACCTACGGTCATGCTGCGGACTGAGTTGGATGCGCTTCCCGTCGCGGAGAAGACTGGACTTACGTACGCGAGCAAGGTCACAACAAAAAATGACGCCGGACTGATGGTGCCGGTAATGCACGCCTGCGGACATGACATACACATGGCGGCGTTGGTAGGCACGGCGGAGATCATGGCGAAGACAAAAGATCAATGGCACGGCACGCTGATACTGATCGGCCAGCCTGCAGAGGAAACGGTTGGCGGCGCCGAAGGCATGATTGCCGCCGGTCTCTTTACGCGCTTCCCGAAGCCTGACGTTGGGGTAGCTCTGCACACCACTAATACCCTGCCGGCTGGCAAGGTTGGCTTCACCCCGGAATATGCCGCGTCGAATGCCGACACGGTAAACATCACGATTTACGGCAAAGGCGGCCACGGAGCCAGCCCTGAATCCACCGTCGACCCAATCGTCATCGCCGCCCGGGTGGTGCTGACGTTGCAGACCATCGTGTCCCGCGAAATCAAGCCAGGCAATCCCGCCGTCATTACCGTTGGCTACATTCAGGGAGGAACCAAGAACAACATCATCCCCGACGAAGTCCACCTTGGCCTCACCGTCCGCTCGTACACGCCAGAAGTGCGGAAGCATCTCCTGGCAGCAATCGAGCGTGTCACCAAGGCAGAAGCGCAGGCGGCGGATGCCCCTAAAGCGCCACTGGTGCAAGTCGCGGAATCCACGGACGCGCTCTACAACGATCCTAAGTTGGCCGAGCGGCTTAGCCAGGCGTTGACTCAGGCGCTGGGAGCCGGACGAGTGGAGAAAGCGCCGCCCATAATGGCTTCGGAAGACTATTCCTATTTCGTCGAGGCCGGGGTGCCCTCGTTCTATTTTTGGCTTGGCGTTGCCGATCCCGAGAAGTTTAAAGAGGCGAAGGCCAGCGGGACTCAGCTTCCGTCCAATCACTCGCCTTTCTTTGCGCCTGACATGGAGCCCAGCCTGAAGACTGCAATCGAGTCTGAGGTCGTGGTGCTGCGGAACTTGATGGCCGGCGGGAACAGCGCTACTGCTGGGCTGCACTGAACGATCACAAATTGCGCTGCCGGCCGCCGTTGGTTTTGATATCCTCCGCAAGGACGATTTCAGGACCGGCAGGACATATCCACAATGAAGATCCTCATCCTCACTACAGACCAAGAACTGGCGCTTTTACGCCAGCGAGCCCTGGAAAGCGCTGGCCACGAAGTGGTCGCGACAATCACGGAAAAAGAGTCGATGGAGGCACCGGACAAGCACCCACGTGTGGATGTGGCCCTGGTCTGTCATCGGCTGCCCGATGCGACAGCAAGAAAAGTGATCCGCCTCTTCCACCAGCGCCATCCCGAGGGCAAAGTCGTGTACATTGTCCATCTTTATGGCGAGTGGCCCGAGGTGGAAGCCGACCGCTACGTGGTGGGGGCCGACGGACCGGACGCGCTGTTGCGCGTGATTAGCGAGACCGGTCCGCAAGCCACGGCTTGATTACTTGGCCGAGCCGTCAGCCTGAAGATCGACACGAAGCGCCAATTCGCATCATAAGAATGTCTGTGTGACCGGGCTAAGGGGAGTGGCAGCCCGGAGCGACCTTCCAGCATTGGGAGTAGTTGCCATCAAAGTTAGTGGCCGCACTACGATTTCGACTGCAATTTGGGGGAAATTATGCTACAAACACTGCACCACTTTCGGTGCGACCCGTCGGTTTCACGGTCAGCCGGAAGAGTATTTCCACAAAATGGGGTTCATAGAGCCAAAGGGCCGAACCGGGGGTGAGGCGTCACATGGATGTAGTTACGATTGCAGTGGTCGGGGTGATTCTGATCAGCTACTTGGTCGGGACATTGACCAGCTCGGTAGACACTGAGCGGGAACTGCCACACCGCTACTAGGGCGGGGGAAACTTGAGGCGGGAAACGATACTTGTGAATTTCGTCGCGCCCCTTCGTTTCGCCGCCAGCCGCTCAGCTAGAATGGTCGCCAGACTGTAATTTCCAGGGCGTCCTACATGACCCATGCCTGGCACGACATTTCTCCCGGCGCCCACCTGCCGCGAGAGTTCTACTCAGTCATCGAGATACCTTTCGGTTCCAGTGTCAAGTACGAACTCGACAAGCAGAGCGGACTCATCAAGCTGGATCGCGTCCTATATTCTGCCGTCTATTATCCCGCTAACTACGGCTTCATACCGCAAACGCTGGCGGAGGACGATGACCCGCTTGACGTGCTTGTTCTGTGCCAGGAAGCGGTCGTGCCCCTCACTTTGATTCACGCCCGCGCCATCGGCTTGATGACCATGATCGATTCCGGCAAGAAAGACCACAAGATTATTGCTGTTGCCACTCAGGATCCGGAGTTCAATCCCTACACGGAGGCCGAGGAAATGCCGGAGCATCGGCTTAGCATGCTGCGGCGTTTCTTCCTGGATTACAAACAGCTCGAGGGCAAAGCCGTTGAGGTGGATGCGATCCAGCCCGCTAAGCATGCCTTGCCAGTCATCGAGGACGCGTTAGCGCGCTACAGCCAGCAACGCCGCGAAGGTTTCGGCAAAGAGCATTAGAACCGCAGCTTCCTGAGGTGGCGTATAATTGAATTACCGGGTCTCACGCCAGCGCCTTCGGTACCTGAGAAGGTTTACTCTTTAGCCCTCCTTACAAGCGTACTTCCAAAGCAGCTACGACCTTCTTTTGCCCGGGAACCGCGCAAAAAATTGAAAGAGCACGATGATAACCGCGTCAAATCTTCTCTCTAAAACCGTCCAGCCTAAGAAATGTGTTCTTCTCATGGACACCAATCCTGAAAGGCGGACGCTACGCAAGAAAATCATGGCGTTGCACGGCGTACAAATGATCGGCGCCAGCGACCTCGAAGAGGCGGCGTTGGTTTGGCATCCGGATCGGTACGACATGGTACTGATCGATATCCGCCGCGATTACCATGGCGCACTCGCCTTGCGTGATGAAATCAAGAGAGACAGTCCAGACCAAATTGTTGCTTTCCTGGTCGGTCGACCGAATTTTGTCGCCCTTCAGCCCTCCCTGGGCTCCTATGTCCCCGAAGAACATGGGATGGAGTGGGGAGAGTCGTTGCGCAATGCGGTCAGGGAGAGTTGCGAATCGCTACCCCAGAGGAATGGATTCGTGGAAGCAAGCTGGAGGATTGCCGCAACCAAGGCGCACAATGGCCCGGCGCCGACAGCCGTCGAAGACTCTTTGAGCGCGTCCGTTGAGCCTGTGCTGGAAGAAGTAGCCGGTTAGCATGGTTCGCTATCTAACGATTCAATAACCCTTGGAGGAACGATGACCACGACACCGCAATCTCTGCCTTCTCAGAACGTCGAGCTCAGCCAAATTCTGGAAAGCGCCGTGGTGCTGAACTGGAATGACTTAGTGCAGGCGGCATCCGGCGGCTTGCTGCAGATCGAATACCACGTCGGCGGTGAGCGGTCGGTGGACAGTCTGAAGATGTGGTGTAACACCACGCGCGGATACTGGAGCCTGATCTGCGACTACTCGGTGAATCCCGGATGGGCGAATGGTCCACGTTTCAGCAATGGTTTTCATTCGCGTAATTTAGCGCGGTTGCTCGAGTCGATTATGCTCAATCAGAACCTGTTCCTCCACTCTTCCGAGGCCAATAGCAACGTCGTAATCCAAGTCAGCCCACCGAAGGAGGAAGAAATCGCGGCCGCCAAACTGCAAATGGCTGAGGCTTTCCCCGCGCCCGTTGCTGTCTTGCGCAAGGTAGCGCCGCGGCTGCGGGTTCAGATTCCGTCGCCTGTATCGCTCTAAGGTCCGAGCTCCACATTAGATACTGCCGTTCGCAAGTGTGAAAGGCATGGGTTGTCCTCCAGAGGGCTGTGGATTCTAGCAGCTTTCAAGCAGCGGACGCCGACGTCCGTGAATCGCGTATCCCGCTTTCATTCGCGTGCTAGAATTGTTGGTTTGCCCGCCACATTTTATTCACACAGGGCCGACGTAGTGTCGCGTTCTATCGCGACCCAAGAGCCATCCTCATGTCGAATACCATGATTGCTGTCGTTAAGCCAACGTCCGCACCGGGCACGGAGATCCGCGAAGTACCGATACCGCAATTTGGACCGGCCGATGTATTGGTCAAGGTCAAGATGGCATCCATCTGCGGCACTGACCTGCACATTTACCAATGGGACCAGTGGGCGCAGCGCCGCATTCATCCCCCGCTGATTCCCGGCCACGAGTTCTGCGGCACGGTTGAAGCCGTGGGCGACGAGGTGACCAGCGTCAAGCCTGGCGACTTTGTCTCGGCTGAGATGCACGTGGCCTGCGGCAAGTGTCTGCAATGCCGCATCGGCGAGGCGCACATCTGCCAGCACGTGAAGATCATCGGCGTCGATACCAATGGCGCCTTCGCCGAATACGTGGTCATTCCCGAGTCGAATATCTGGAAGCTCGATCCGTCCATCCCGCAGGAGTACGCGTCCATCCTCGATCCGCTGGGCAACGCGGTGCACACCGTGCTGGCCGGCGAGATCGCCGCTAAAAGCGTGGCCATCACCGGCTGTGGACCGATCGGGCTTTTCTCCATCGCGGTGGCCCGAGCCTGCGGAGCCACCCAGATTTACGCGCTCGAAGTGAACGAACATCGCCGCAAAATCGCTAAGCAGATGAAGCCCGACTTCGTGCTCGATCCCACCAAGGACGATGTCTACCAGATCGTGATGGACAACACCGGCGGCACTGGCGTCGATGTCGTATTGGAGATGGCCGGGCGCACCGAAGCCATCCGAACCGGATTCAAAATCCTGCGTCTCGGTGGCCGCATGTCGCTGCTCGGAATTCCCTCCAGACCCGTCGAACTGAATCTCGCCGAAGAAGTCATCTTCAAGGGCGCGACCGTCCAGGGTATCAATGGACGACGCATGTACCAGACGTGGTATCAGATGACCGCTTTGCTGAAGGCCAACAAACTGGATCTGCATCCCGTCATCACCGACCGGATCGCCATGAAGGATTTTGCGTCAGGCATGGAGCGCCTGAAGACCGGCGAGGCGAGCAAGATCCTGGTGTATCCCAACGGGACGAAATAGCTCGCGACAGCATTTGCTTCGTCCTAGGTTGCACCTCGTTGAACATAGACGATGCACCGGCTTCTCGGGCGGGGCATAAGGAAGCCTAATAATCGCCTCATCGGTCCATCTCCGCGTGCAAACCACTGGCATTGCTCGTAACCATCCCGGCTACTGCCCTTGACAATTGCCATTCCCAGTGTCATTGTCAGCTTTATAAGCATCAAAGGGAGTTATGGTCAACAAGCTAAGCGACTTGGCAGAGTTCCTGCACAACGACTCAATTCCCATGTGGCTGCAAAGCCAGATTGAAGGTCAGCGCGACGAAATTCTGGCGGCTTTGCAGGCGGGGCACGACTTCACCATCTTCGGACCAAACGGCGAAGAGATCCGGATTTCGCCTGACCCCGTTGCTGCCTAGTGATTGCATTAGCATTTTCTGCGCTTATTACCGCCTACCTGCTCATCCCTAACGCCATCTTCAGGTTCGTTCTTGGACGCTTCGTTCCGCTCCGCCTGTTTCAGGAGCGCAAAACGGAAGATGTCACCCGTGCTGTCTTTACCTTGACCTTTGTCTACCTGGCAGCTCTTTGGGTGGTGTGGTTCTTGCCGGGTCCCAGAAGCCATCCGTTCAACTTCCCCGATAATGCAGCGCTGCGGGCTGGCGACTACGAAATTGTGGCCGGCAGTTTGTATAGTGAGGCGATGTTCAGGGAGTATAAAGGCCAGTTTTGGAGCGCGCTCGACCGGTCCCTGGAGCGCCAGGGCAGATTGCTGTGCTGGTACTATACGTTCGTCTTCCTTCTGGCGCTGGCCTCCGGCCTCGGCATCAGGAACTATGGCAAACTCCGCCGCAACAAAATATTCGCCTGGGTGGCAGATTTTTATTTGCTGCCGCACATTTCGCAGTGGTACGTGGTGCTCACGCCGTTTGCCTTCGCTGACAAGCGCACCACGGTGAAGGCCGACATCCTAATGACCGACAACACGCTCTACCGCGGCGATGTCGCCGAGCACTTCATCGATCGCGAGGGCAACCTGTCAGGCTTGTTCCTGGCCAATCCTCTGCGGTTCGACCGGCGCTCCTATTTTCGCGAGCAGGATGCCTGGGGTTCGGCGCGCGGCCTGGCGACCTTCTGGCGGGAAATTCCCAGCGCTAAGCTTTATCTACTCGCCGACAAGGTTGTGAACTTGAACCTTAACTACCAGCCTCCGCTGGACACCGAGGACAGCCAGGACATCGTCAAGAAGTTTGTATACGGAAAAGGCATTCCCAAGAATGTCCAGTTCACAATCACCATAACTGCGCCCAAGCAGTAAGCCGCTAAGCGGATGGGGGCGGGCTCCGGCCTACCCTCTTAGGAGCCAATTCCTCGTCGGGGGATTCGACCTCAGCCGCCGAGTTTGCGCTCATCGCAAACCTGCGGGCTCATTGCATGTTGTTTCACGAAGCATACCGCAATGAGCCAATGTGGCTTCAGCCTCAGTGCCGAGTGCCGTCTGCCTATTCCTTTAAGAGCTTCTCCATCTCGTTCTCGTCGATCACGCTGACCCCCAATTCTTTTGCTTTGTCTAGCTTCGATCCGGCCTCTTCTCCGGCGACAACGTAGTCGGTTTTCTTGCTCACCGACCCGGCAACCTTGCCGCCCGCGTCCTCGATCAGCTTCTTAGCCTCGTCGCGAGTATGGCGTTCCAAAGTTCCGGTTAGCACGAATGTCTTTCCGGCAAGTGTCGTGGCGCGCTGCTTCTTGCGGCCTTTGAAGGTCAGCCCTGCTTCTCGTAGACGTTCGACCAGTGCCACATTTTTCGGCTCATCGAAAAACTCGCGGATGCTCGGCCGACACCCGCGGGCCAATTTCATTCACCTGCTGCAACTCTTCTTCCGTGGCCTTCATCAGCTCAGCCATCGAGCCGAAGTGTTCCGCCAGAAACTGCGCCGTGCGCTCGCCAACCATGCGAATGCCCAATCCGTAGATGACGCGCTCCAGGGGCAGCTTCTTCGAGTTCTCGATTTCAGAGAGGATGTTCTGCGCCGATTTCTTTCCGATGCGCTCCAGCGTGAGCAGCTTTTCTTCGGTCAAGTCGTAGATGTCGGCAATGTTGTCGATCATTCGGTTCTCGACCAACTGATTCACCAGCGCGTCGCCCATGCCTTCAATATTCATGACTCCGCGCGAAGCAAAGTGGCGAATGCTTTCGCGCAACTTGGCCGGGCAGTTTACATTGACGCAGCGATGGTCGGCTTCGCCCTCGGCGCGGACCACATGCCCGCCGCACACCGGACAACGTTCCGGCATGTGGAACATGCGATGGCCGCGTGGCTTGTCCTCCAGCACCTTCACAACTTTGGGGATGACGTCGCCGCCGCGCTCGACCATTACCCAATCGCCGATGCGCACTCCCAGGCGGTCAATTTCGTCCATGTTGTGCAAGGTGGCGCGGCTGACGGTGGTGCCGCCGATCGCCACAGGCTTGAGCGCAGCCACGGGCGTCAACTTACCGGTGCGGCCCACCTGCACCAGGATGTCTTCGATCTGCGTGATGCCAGAACGCGCGGCAAATTTGTATGCGATCGCCCAGCGTGGGGCTTTGCCGGTGTAGCCTAGCTCGTTCTGCAAGCGTGTGCGATCCACTTTGACGACGATGCCGTCAATCTCGTAAGCCAGGGTGTCACGCCTGGGTTCCCACTCGTGGATGAAGGCCCAGACCTCATCGAGGTCATGGACCAGCCGGTGATTGGGATTTACTTTGAAGCCGGCGGCTTGCAGCGCCTTCAACGTCTCAGAGTGCCGATCGAAGAAGGTGCGTCCGTTGACGAACAGCGCGTACGAGAAGAAGTCAAGGCGCCGTTGGGCCGTGATATTCGGCTCCAGCACTCTTACCGTTCCTGCGGTGGCGTTGCGCGGGTTGGCAAACTTCGGCAGACCCTGCTGTTGGCGCTCGTCGTTCATGCGCTGAAAGGCGGCCAGCGGCATCAACAATTCGCCCCGTACTTCGAAGTCTGGCGGCACGCCGGCTTGGCTGAGGGTCTTGGCGGGAATGGTAAGCGGCACGCTGCGTACGGTGCGCACGTTGAGGGTCACATCTTCGCCAACGGAACCGTCGCCGCGCGTAATACCCAGCGCCAGTTTGCCGCCGGCAAAACGCAAGGCCAGCGACATGCCATCAAGCTTCAGTTCACAGACGTAGTCCACGTGCGACTCCCCAGTCAGCTCGTGCACACGTCGCTCCCAATCGCGCAACTCCTCCTCGCTGTAAGCGTTGTCCAGCGACATCATCGGCGTGGAATGAGGAATTTTGACGAAGCCTTCGCGTGGCTTGCCTCCCACGCGCTGCGTTGGCGAGTCGGGGGTGACCAGCTCCGGATGCTGGGCCTCGAGCGCCTTCAGTTCGTTCATCAGACGATCGAACTCGGCATCGCTTATCTCGGGGTTGTCGAGCACGTAATAACGGTGCTCGTGGTAGCGGAGTCTCTCGCGTAACGCGTCAATCTGGTGCTGCACATCTTTCGGAGGCGGCATGGAGTAATTATGCCAGTAGGCGTCAGTTACCAGTTGACGGTGAGAATGTGGTGGTCGTCAATCTGAGACGGAACTCCCTGTTAGAGCAATTGCAACGCCGATCGATTCTCACGTTCCACCTGCTTTAACGTGCAGTCACCAGGATCTTTGTCTGGGCGCCACCGTAGAAATTTTGTGCCATGGCGAAATCTTCCCCCAGTGAAATGATCAAACTGCACCTCGACAACTAGCTTCGGATCGAGCGGTTGCCACTCGGCAGAGCGCTTGGTACTCCAGCGACTGGGGCCGCCTGGGCTCTTGCCGGTAAAGCCGGGAGGTTTGACCATTTTTTCTAGTTTTCGAGTAAGTCCGGAACGATCCTTTGCGCTAATGGAAGAGGTAAAGCCCACGTGATCGAGCTTGCCGTGTTCATCGTAGAGTCCCAACAAGAGTGAGCCGACAAGCGGCTTCTTGTCGAGAAATCGAAAGCCCCCAACCACGCAGTCCGCGGTACGGAGCTTCTTGATTTTCTGCATGCCGCTGCGCTCCCCACTCTGGTAGGCGAGATCGCGGCGCTTCGCGACCACGCCGTCGAGAGCAACTCCCATGTGAAACCACTTACGCGCCACGGAAAGCTCCTGCGTAAGGGGCGAAAGGCGGATCATTTTGTTCTTCAAGTATTTTCTGGCAAATCCTTCGAGTGCCTTGCGCCGACTTTCGAGTGGAAGTTTGACCAGCGACCGACCTTGATCGTCCACCAGCAAGTCGAAGACGATAAAAACGCAAGGGGTCTGTTCGCTCAACGCCTTTACCCGGCTCGCGGCGGGATGGATTCTCATCAGCAACTGATCGAATGAGAGGCCTCCCTGAAACGGGATTACGATCTCCCCATCCAGAACGAACTTTGCCGCCCTGAGTTTTCCCAGAGCGCCGACCAGTTCAGGGAAGTATCGCGCGAGAGGCTTGCCAGACTTGGATTGCAGATTAACTTTCTTCTGATCGCGGAACGCAAGACAGCGGAATCCATCCCATTTGGGCTCGTATTGCCACTCGGTTCCAACTGGGAGGCTCCTAGCTGGCGAGGCTTCCATCGGCTCATATTTTCTGGAAAGAGGTAACGTCACTTGAGCTTCACACGCGTTCCGCCAACTGCATTGCGGAACGGATCAAAGTCGATTTTTCCACTGCTCTAGGGCGTGTTAACACTAATTTATAATTCTGTGGTACTGCTGCGTTGCATGGAGATTACCGAAGCGCAGTACGGACGTATTGCCTCCAGTCTTCCCCGTCAGCGCGGCAACGTGAAGCTCGACAACCTGCAGCTGCTCAACGCCCTGCTGTATGTTGCTGAGCACGGCTGCAAGTGGCGGGGGCTGCCCAAACGCTTCGGAAATTGGCATACCATCTACACCCGCATGAAACGCTGGTCCAAGAGCGGAGTGCTGGATCACGTCTTCGAGCAGCTGCAACGCGAGCAGATCGTGCGCATCCGCATCGAGGCGGTTAGCCTGGACTCGACCACCGTCAAAGTCCATCCCGACGGCATGGGGGCTTTAAAAAAAACGGACCGCAAGCCATCGGCAAATCGCGCGGGGGATGGACCACCAAGATTCATATGGTTGCCGCAGATGCTCGAACCGCCATAACCTTCGCTCTCTTGCCCGGCCAGGCCTCCGATACCATCGAAGGTCGCAAACTGCTGGGCGGCATCGGCCCCTTGCCCTCGCCCTTGCATCTGATCATGGATCGCGCTTACGAAGACAATGAAACCCTGCAACTGGCGCTCGATTTCGGCTTCATTCCTGTGGTTCCGCCCCGACCGCAGCGTCTGGAGCCTTGGCTGTATGACAAAGCTATGTACCGTCGGCGCAACGAAATCGAGCGCTTGTTCCGCAGGCTCAAGGGCTTTCGCCGCATCTTCTCGCGTTTCGACAAACTCGATCTGGTGTTCCTCGCCTTCCTTCACTTCGCCCTGATCGTCGAAGCTCTCAGATACCTAGTTAGTGTTAACACGCCCTAGGCCACAACAAGGGCGCGCCGCTTTGATTCGACGCGCCCCCTTACTGTCTAATACGACTTCGTTATACCGACACGGCTTATCGTCTCTGGGCGTCTTTCTTGGCGCCTTTTCTCGTGGCAGGCTTCTTGGTTGCCGCTTTCGTTGCCGTGGCTTTCCTGCTTGGTGCTGGCTTCTTGGCAGCCTGCTTCCTGGGCGCTGTCTTCTTCGCCGCAGTCTGCTTGGTTGACTCGGCCTTCTTGGTCGCAGGCTTGACGGCAGGAGCCGGCACCTTCTTTGGCTCGGGAGCGGGCGCGGCTTTCTTTGGACCGGGAGTCGGCTTGGTTTGTGCAACGGGCGCGACTACCGCAGGCGCGGGTGCAACAATTGGCGCCTGTGCCCCCTTCGCTTTACGTCCGCGCTTCGCCGGGGCGACTGTCTCCCCAGCGGGTGCGACTGCTTTGGCCGCTGCTGCTTTGCCGCGACCTCGTTTCGGCGCTGGTGGCGGCGGTGGCGGCGGCGGTTCGTACGGCTTCAGAAAATTCATGATCTCCGTGTGCGATCGCAACTTGCCATCCATCAGCAGCAAAAATGCCTGGTCCATGATCTTCTGATATTCCGGTAACTGAGCCGTAATGCGCAGTTCGGCCATCTCCGGAAAAGGCAACTTCTCTTTCACCTGCCGCCATTTTCCGAAGAAGTTTTTCAGCTTCAGGTCGACGGCCTGTTGTTTCGTGGTAAGGCTGAGAAATAAGATATTTTCCGGCGTTGCGTGGGACAGGATTTTCCACGCACCCGACGGTAGACTCGCCTCTCTACTGGTCAACTTCTTCGCCAGATCGTGAGCACCACTTTCCAGGTGCTTCCATTTGTCTACAAAATCGCGGCGCGGAATCATCCGCTGGATTTCAGACGTGTCCTTGTCGCCCATTCGCCGGGTCAGGAAGTACATCACAATAGGTCCGGCTTCGACCGAGTAACCGAGGTCGCTCATCATCTGGCGCGTCTTTACCACCTGCCCCAGTTCGCTGGCATCGACCTTGGCCATCGTCCAGTGAGGATGCAGGACCTTCAGCCAGCCTTCTTTATCCAAAGCGCGCATGATGTGAACCGGGTCATCTTCGTGCGCAAGTTGCTCCAATTCGTAACCGACAGCGCGCTTGCCGATATTCTCGATGTAGTTGTTCTCTTTGGCCGACTCGTAACGCGCCTGCGTCCGCTCCTCCAGGGGCCAGTGGAAGCGCGCACTCAAACGGGTCGCCCTGATAATGCGCACAGGTTCTTCCAGGAAGGCGTAATTATGCAGGACGCGCAGTACCTTGGCTTCGATATCTGCTACCCCGTTAAAGGGGTCGAGCAGCAATCCGCGCGATCCCGGATTCAACGACAGAGCCATAGCGTTGACCGTGAAGTCACGACGCCGGAGATCTTCATTAATGGTAGCGGCAGCCACGGTAGGCGGCTTGCCAGGCCTGTCATACGTCTCGGACCGCGTCATGTTCAACTCAGCCCGCACATTGCCCGGCATCAGCAGGTAAACTGTTCGAAGCTCGTCGTCGACACCCTGTACCGATATGCCAGCTTTTTCCAGTTCCTTCTGAAGCTTGAGCGGATTACCTTGAATGCTGAGATCGATGTCGCGGATGGGGAACCCGGTAATGAGGTCGCGAATGGCTCCGCCAGTGAGATAAAGATTCAAGCCCGCATGCCGGGCAATTTCCTGTACCAGGTTCACACCGCTTTGTTGATCCGGTGTGAGCCGGGTCTCCATACTATAGATGTAATCTGCCATCTAAATGTAAGTTTCTAAAAAGGATAACCGCTGGTAAAGGACCCAAAAACCGAACACACCTATGCACTTGAGCCGCTGAACCGATTCTTCGCCCCGGAGCTGGGGAGCAAAAGCATCCAACCCGCTTTACTACCCTAAAAGTGGTCTTGCGCCTGCAACCTACTCTTTCGATAGAACTTAAGGGTCCTTAGTACCGGAGTCGCCGCAAAGCGAACAATAACACAAGGTTGACGATTTGGCTACAGAGCAGCTTGTTGGGGCACATTTTCAGCAAAAGTGCGACAATCGGCTGAGCGATTCGATTCGCTCCTATGTCGACCACACACAAGAAGGTGATCGTCCGCAAGATGGACCGCGACACCGTGAATGGTTACGTCGGTGCCGCATTCGTTGCTGACGGCAAAGTCGAGTTGCTGAACACGGCCGGCAATGTGGTTTCCATCGAGCTGCGCGAGGTCAAAGGCGTTTACTTCGTTCGCGAATTCGGTGATTCAGAATCGCTCACGCGCAAGACCTTCACCTCTCGGCCTCGTATGGAAGGTCTCTGGGTGCGTCTGCGCTTCCGCGACAACGAGACGATTGAAGGCATGATGCCGAACGACCTGCTGCAGGAAGGAACAGACGGCTTTTCCGTCATTCCACCCGATACCCGCTCCAACACGCAACGGATTTTTGTTCCCCGCTCCGCGCTGGCTGAAATGACGGTGATAGCGGTCATAGGCGACAAGAAGTCACAACGCCGTGGTCGCCGTCCGGAAGACACACGTCAGGTGACGTTGTTTGGTTGAAGCCGGTAGCTGGTGGAGGTTCGCGGGCTCGAGAAATATCAATTATGAAATTGGCTGAAATCGCGTCAGCATTGGGCACCACGCTGGAAAATGGGGATCCGGAAACGGAGATCACCGGCGTTGCCGGTATCGAAGAAGCCAGCGCAGGGCAGATTACCTTTGTCGCCAATCCTAAATACGCCCCCGCCGCCAAGACCACTTCGGCTTCCGCCGTGATCGTTGCCGAGGAGTTCCCTGCCATCTCGACCGGCATGTTGCGCAGCAAGAATCCCTATCTCGCCTTTGCCAAAGCCATCAATCTCTTCTACCGATCCCCCTCGTATGAGGCTGGCGTGCATCCGACGGCCGTGATTGCACCTACCGCCCGAATTGGCAAGAATGCCCACATTGCGGCCTACGTGGTGGTCGACGAGGACGTCGAGATCGGAGATGATGCCGTGCTGTTGCCGCACGTAGTCATTTATCGCGGCGCGCGCATTGGCAAGAATTTCTTTGCCCACGCCCATGCGGTCGTGCGCGAATACTGTACTTTGGGCGACAACGTCATCCTGCAAAATGGCGCCGTGGTCGGATGCGATGGCTTCGGCTTTGCCCGCAACGGCGACCATTGGGAAAAGATCCCACAATCAGGCCCGACGGTGCTGGAAAGCGACGTTGAGGTGCAGGCGAACTCCTGCGTGGACCGCGCCAGCATCGGTGAAACCCGCATTGGCCGTGGCGTTAAAATCGACAACCTGGCGCAGGTGGGACACGGCTCCACAGTTGCCGAGCATACCCTTCTGTGCTCTCAGGTGGGGCTGGCAGGATCGACCGTCGTCGGCAAGAATGTCATTCTGGCTGGCCAGGTGGGCGTCGCCGGACACTGCAACATTGGCGACGGCGTCATCGTGACCGCCCAAAGCGGGACTCATGGGGACATTCCGGCCGGCGCCATGGTCAGCGGGTCTCCGGCGTTCGATCACAAAGAATGGTTGCGGGCGGTCGGCATATTCAATAAACTCCCAGAACTTGCAAAAGCGGTTCGCTCGATTATGGCTACCCGGAAAGGCGACTCCACTCCAGGGAAAAAAGAACCGTGATTTCGCACCACTGCGCACTCGTCTAGGGCCTCTTATTAGCATCAAACATCCAGAGGGTTACTGGCGCACCCTGGGCTGCTTCTAACTACATAGACATGAACGAAGACATCTCGAATTCAGTAGCGCAACAGGCGGCCGGCCCTCAGGCCGTAACTCCCACTCCGATTCGGGTCTTGCTGCTCGATGACCGCGAAGACAATCTCGTGCTCCGCTCAGCCATACTTCGCCAGAAGGGCTACCAGGTGGTGACCTCGAGCTCGATCGAAGAGGCTGAAGCCAAACTGCAAGGTATCGATATTGCGGTTCTTGACTACCACCTGGGAGCCGGTAAATTCGGCAGCGACGTAGCTGAAACGCTGCGCCGCAAACGTCCTCACGTCCCCATCATCATTTTGTCGGCGACGCTGGAGCGCAAGTTTGGCGGCATCGCCGACATGCACCTGCTAAAGGGATATAGCTCGGTGGACGACCTGGTTTCCGCGCTGCGTTCCTTCGAGGCCAAGAAACGCGGCCGGCCGGTCGTGGTAGATGCCCGCGATTTTTACTATTCCCGCATCTCCATGGCCATGGGCGACGACATTGTCCTGGAGATCCTCGATAGGGATGGAACCTGGCAATACGTGAACGATTACTTCGCTGCGATGAATAATCACAAACGAGCTTGGTTTGTCGGCAAGAGCCTGTTCGAGCAGTTTCCGCAGCTAGGAGACGAATGGCGCGACATTGTGCGCACGGTGGCCGATACCCGCGAGACCTATATCGATCGACGTGGATTTCATGGGGCCTCTCACCTGCCTACTCAGAGTCCGCATTGGACCTGGAACGTTCTCATCTTTCCCATCAAGCTGCACGACGACCGCGATGGAGTCGTGCTGACGGCGCGATTGATTGAGAAGAAGTAACTCGCGGCGCTTCACCTAGTTAATTCACGAGACTCTCGCCCCGACGAGGCGTTGTGTGAGGCGGCCCGGCACCCGGCAAGCATCGGGCAGGGGTGCGAGAATACCGTCGTCCTCACCCGACAGCATTCGACAAAAAATCAGAGTCTCAGTAATCGTAAAGCGGATGCACGGCCGGAAACACGGTGTTGTTCGCGCAAATGGGTTTCATGAAAGCGGCGACCACGCTGGAGACGCCGGTTACATCGATGGCCGATGCCAAGTTGACCTGATTGGTCGAGGTGACGAAGCCATCGGCATTCAGCATCAGGAAGATGTGCCGCACCCCCCACTCCCGCTTCACCTGATAGGCGCCAGTCTTTCCGAAGCGCTGATCAATCTGGGCGGCGATGGCGGGGCTGGTCAGCTTGTCGAAATTATCGGCGTACTCCCGCGAGTACAAGTCGATCTGCTTGTTGACCGCGCTGTCGGCCACATAGATTCGGCCGCCAACCTTAGCGACCATAGTTATCTTCTCTAGATTTTCCTCGCCGCCGACCGCCTGCGCCACGCCCCCCTTGACCGCATCCTTGATAGTTCCATAAGCCGTCTTCAGCTTGGCCGCGCTGGCTGCGATCCTCTCACTGACGGTGGCCGCCTGTTCTCCGACTTTCACCCCAGTCTCAACGCCTTCCGTCACGCCGTGGGCAGCGCCGGCTATTTCCCCGGCATAAGGAATCAGACTCGCCGCCAACTCAATCGGCGTGAGCACCATGTTCAAGGTTCCGACAGCACACTTCTCCTGATTGGTCGAACAACCCACGCCGCACTCGAACGGTTGCTGCGAAGGACAATTCTGCCAGCACACCGGACCCACCATATGGTAGTCAGCCTTGCACGCGGGATAACAGAGGGCTCCGGCCGGGTCCTTTTGCAGACCGGAGGCGCACATGCCCATGGCGAGCGGCTCACCTGCGCCTCTGCCATAACTCGACTTTTGGCAGGAGACGCCAATGTCATTCATGCCCTGCGGACAATCGGGAGAACAGACACAGCAACCCGCGGCATGGAAATTGGGCTTACATTTCGGATACCAAAGAGCCCCACTCTGCTCGCAACCCTGAGGGTTGTCTTTGTTGCATTGGTCTCCCTGCCAAATCACATAACCCGCCCCTCTGCCGTAAGACCCCGGCTTGCCGCAGTACGCTCCGTCATCACGGAAGTCAGCCGGACAGACCTGCCAGCACACCGGACCGTTTCCGGCGAATCCATCTTTGCATTTGGGATAGCAAAGCAGTCCATTTCTATCGAAGCCGTCCCTGCAGGTGTAGGGCTCGCCGGCGCCGTTTCCGTAGCTCTGCCGGTAACAATAGGGCAGCTCGATGGCCGAGACTTGGGCGGCGATCCATGTCATCACGGCATTCATTTCGTCGGGAGAAAGCGGAGCGATGCCGAAATCGATCATGCCCGGCGGGGCGGACTGGCCGGCAGCGGCGGGGTTGGGTTGGGGATTGGCAGCGGGTTGCGATGTACCTTGTGGCGCTTGAACGGGGGCAGGATTCGCCCCCTGGTTGGCCGCTGCTGACGCATCTTCCGTCGTCCCTTCAAGCGTGATCGTCAGAGTGAAAACCGAGCCGTCGGTCACTGCGATATCGTCTTCTTCATCGACTTGAAAACCTGGTACCGTCACGGTGACGGTGTAAGTCCCCACGGGAAGGTTCGGGAAAGAATACAGGCCGTTACTGCTGGTGGTGACGGTGGACTGGGCGCCTGTGTCCTGATTGACGGCTTGCACGTTGGCGTTGGCAACACCCGCCCCGGAGTCGTCTGTCACCGAACCACCAATAGCGCCGGTGGGAGTCTGTGCGCTAACCATTGTGGCGAAGACCGCCACGAAAACTAATCCCAAGGCCTTGCGCATCATCGAGGACCGCCTTTCCTGCGGGACTACAGGTTCAATTGTGTTCACGTGCGAACTGCGGCCGGGTCAGACAGACCTGACCATGCCGAATCATGCCGCCCTGAAGATAAGCAGCGTGAAGATATTTGGGTTTGGTTCGGCGCAGAGAAGTGTATTTGGTTTCGCCGGGATGTCAAGCGAATCTTGCCGCGCGACTACTATTGGTTACAGGGCAGCTCTGCCTCGTTCTCACCGTCGGGTTAGATCCGCAAACGGCGCGCGCCCGGTGGTGGTGGATGCGTGGGATTTCTACTACCCCCGTATCTCGATGGCCATGGGCGACGACATCGTTCTGGAGATCCTCGACCGGGAAGGAATCTGGCAGTATGTGAACGATTACTTCGCGGCGATGAATAATCACAAACGAGTTTGGTTTGTGGGCAAGAGCCTGTTCGAGCAGTTTCCGCAGCTAGGCGAAGAATGGCGCGACATTGTCCGCACGGTGGCCGATACACGTGAGACCTACATTGATCGGCGCGGATTTCAGGGTGCCTCCCATCTGCCCACGCAGAGCCCGCATTGGACCTGGAACGTTCTTATCTTCCCTATTAAGCTGCACGACGACCGCGATGGAGTCGTGCTCACGGCGCGGTTGATTGAGAAGAAATGAGTTGCGCGCTTCACCTGGATTGTTCATGAGACTCTCACCCCGTCGAGGCCGGGTTTGCTTGGGTGGGAATATCTGTTGTGGGACGAAGTTCCCACCCTAGCCAAAAGAGGGCCAGGGTGGGGCCAACCCGGCTTAATCTTGGTGCGAAATTCTTTAACTATGCATCGCGTCCAGTGTAGTCAACTGGGTATTCATGTTCTCGGCCATAACTGGGCTTCGCCTGGCTCAATAGACCTAATCTCTGGTGAGTCTCTTTCGCATGGGTTTCGGCGTCTGCATCCCAGTTCTCGGCATTCAGATAGATCAAATCCTCAGAACGCCTTTGACTAACACCGGACTCTGTTGCAAAGCCGATTATGTCAGTCGCCTCTGGCCATCTGAATTTTGTAATGTAGCAATAATCCGACAACAACTGAAGGCGTACTTCACGGTATTCCTCATACGAAACACCCGGCGCTTGCCTCGCAGCTAAGAACACGTAATGGGGGTCGCCTGGACGAGAAGGTGCTATCACGCGAGTGTCCCAGGCGCCCCCAGATGTCACGCTTCGTTTCAGCACTTCGTGAATGCTTACCGCGAGCATTCGCCGCCGAGTCCTGGGCTCGCGGGCCATCAGCCTAAACACGGGTTCCTGTTCTTTGAGGGGTTGGCCACTGCTGAAATACTGAGTGCCAGTCATGGCGTGAAACGCAAAGTTTTCAATCAGCTTGTCCCAAAAATAGCTAATTTGGTTCTCTTCCACTTGCGCTCCGCGCTCTGGACTACCTATGAACCTGTCCCAGATTCCCTCGTAAAAGCTCAAATGATCGTAATTGCCTTTAGCGACAAAATCGTGCTCACCTGCCTGATTCAGCTTAGTTAAGTAGACGGCGAGGAGTTCCTCTTCCCCGGCAGCCCACACTACCTTGTCACTGGTCAGGAATTGTTCTTTTTTTGTGAGATATGCGGTGAAGTCCGTCATTGTATCCAGCGTGTTCATCACAAGATCAAGCGTGGTGTCATCGAACACATGGACGTAGCCCTTCGCGGGGTCGATTTGGCCGATTGTAAACGGCCACCTTGAATGAACATTTCCGACAACACTTGTATCCATCATTAGGCTGCCACTGCCGCCTAGCGCCTCGCGGCATCGACGCGCCCCATTGTGCGCAACGACTACGCGGTGAAATGTGGTACGGTCCGGATTTGGCAAAGCAATTGGAAAGGGAACTCTACATTGCCTGTCCAAGAAAAGGCGGTTCGGGAAGCGCTTGATCCAACGTTCTGCTCCGAACACCTGTTTGGCAGATTCGAGAATGGCCTTTTTGTACCAGCGGTACCATTCTGTTTCCAGATCACCGGTGCCACGAAATTCGCAATCCTTATCACTGAAGATAATGACGTTGTTCTCAAAGACCACCAGGAGATCGCAAACCTCCTTACCATCCCCCTTGCCGTCGGGGCGGCCTTGATCTCGGAACACGGCGGGGTAACTCCAAAGCGACAGAAACGAACGCTTGCACAATCTTGCCAGGTATCGTTCTGCGGCTGTTACGCCTTCGCCTGGCAGGATCAGAGAACGTACAGGGCCGTTATCGCTTGCCGCCATAAGATCAACACCTGCCTACGCCCCACCTGCCATCGGCAGCGTTTTATTTTTAGTAAATAGCCACATGATTATTTGATTTCTTTAGATGCTTCGGAAACCAGAGCCTCAATTTCTTTGTTTTTCAGGCTTTCTACAACAACCTCCCAAATTTGTATTTGAAAAACTGCGTTCATATTTATTTTGCCTTCTATTATCTGCGAAAGATTGTCAGTGAGTTGCCCGACCACCGATTTGCTCTTCGCGCCTGACCTAATTTTTTCCAGTATCCGAGTGTCGTCTTTTGGATCTAGCAATAATTCTTTACAACTGCCATACTCCATTTCTGCATTGTTTAAATTGTTGCAAAAATCCTTCTTTATTCCATCTTTTAAGTTTGGTGGCCAGCCGAACAAAGTACACAAAGTACGGGCCGTATCATCAATAACTATCGGAGCCAGCGTGTCGTATAATTTATTCCGCTTTTCATGACCAAGCTGGGCAAAAGCAGACCTATTTGTTAAGTGAAGAAAAAAGTACATAAACTCAAACAAAACCGGAATATATTTAGAGTGGAATTCTTTACTATCTTTTCCTAACTTCTCTTCTAAATCCGGTTTCAGAGTTTCCGCGCACAAAAGAGACTTCTCAAAGATTTTGGTCGAGAGTCTGAACAACGCAGAGTCGTCTTTCTTAGAACTGTTGAACCAACTCATAGTCCTTCTTGTCCTCCGTTCTCAGGCCGGGTGCCCCGCGCAGTGGAATAACTGATCGTCAGCGGCCACTCCTGAGAGTTGACCTTTACAAAGCCCTCTTCGCCGCGGGCATATGCCCGGAAGCTGCTCCACACCCAGTCTTCGGGTTTTTCCGCCAGACCTCGCTTTACCGGGTTCCGATGCATATAACGCAATTTTTCAATCCGCTTCTTCGAAGTACAGACGTTGAAATCATAAAAGCGCTTCTGCCAGATCGGGGCCGTGCGGATGCCGCCATGGTGAAGCAGTTTGGTGAATCGCTCCTTGATGACTTTCATTACGACGGAAGGATCGCCCACATCCGGTTCGGTGATCAAGAGGTGAAAATGCTCGGGCATGACGACGTAGCCGATCACCACAAATCGATATTTCTGCCGGGCACGCTCCAAAACGCGCAGGAAGAGATCGCGGCGCGCGCCGGTTCCCAGCTCGGGCCGCCGCTGGTAGCAGCTACAGGTTATGAAATGGAGATCGTGCCCGCCGTACCAGCGTTCCAGACCTTTCGTCACACTCTGAGCTTAGTTATCGGTCAGATGTGTGGTCGGTGATGAAACACACGGGGCTTCGTGATCTTCGAATCCCACTCATTCCAAAGTCAGGAATGAGTGGGGCACCCAGTGTGCTGTCCATTTTGGGAATTGGCGGTTACCCTCGTGTTCTGGAGCGCGTTTTCTTGCCGGTCCGACTCACCTCCGCGACGTAGACTGACAGCGTGGGAGCCAGTCTCCCGCACCGCCAGTCCGCTGTTCGGGCGGCGGTAGCCCGATCTTTCAAAATTTGTTCGGTTGTTGGCAGAGACGACTCCGCATTGGGTAACTCCTTATTTTGTAGTATTTTGCCTGTAACTCCTTTGTACGGAATATTTTGCGAGCAGTCATGTAAAGTATTGAAAAACAAAGGTTTACTATGGCTCGTAAGTCGAATGCGCACAATATTTTGCGGGTAAAGTATTGAAAACAAAGATGGCAAAATGGGGGAGGGGGTAGGCTGGGCCGCGGAAGACAGGGGCTCAAGCGACTTAGATATTCGTGTAGTCGAACCGTAGCGAGGGCCGCCGGCTGAAGCCGGCTCAAGCCAAGTCCTAATCTGAACCGCCAAAAGCGGTGCTCCACCCAATATGAAATCGCTCTATGAGGCTCTGAAAAACTTCGAAAAGCATATCCCTCGCGGGCTGAAGCCCGCTCGTGATGATAGAAATAAAGAGCTTATCGGCGCACCCTTCGGCAAGCTCAGGGCAGGCTCTAAAGGTGCGCCCCTTCAAAAAGCGAGCATAACCGAGTTTTTCAGCAGCATCTGAAGCCGATTCAATCCAAAGTCCTGGCCTGCACCGCTAAAAGCGAGTTCCACCCAACGATGTGAAAATGCTCCAGGCGGACCTATCGACTGTAGAACTCGGCGATGGCGGCTACCACGCGTTGCTGCTCGTCCTCGCGCAGCTCGGGGAACATGGGCAGCGCCAGCACTTCCTTCGAGGCATGCTCCGACTCCGGTAGGTCGCCCGCTTTATAGCCCAGATAAGTGAAGCATTCCTGCAAGTGCAGCGGCACGGGATAGTAGATCTCCGTTCCAATTCCTTGCTGGGCTAAGAAGGCCTTCAGTTCATCGCGTCGAAAGGCGCGGACTACGTACTGGTGGTAGATGTGATAAGCCTCCGGCATTGTCGCCAGCAGCGCGATGGGCGCTTGCGCACTGACCGATTGCGCGCCGTCTTGCATCAGGCCGGAACCGCCGAAGAGACCGTGATAACGGCAAGCCAGCATTCGCCGCGCCTGGTTCCAGTCGTCAATATGCTTCAGTTTCACGCGAAGCACGGCCGCCTGAATGGCATCGAGGCGGCTGTTCCAGCCAATCTCTTCGTGGTAATAGCGCTGGCGGCTGCCATGATTGCGTAAGCGCCGGACGTGGTCCGCCAGTGCATCGTCATTAGTGGTGACGCATCCGCCATCGCCATAGGCGCTCAGATTCTTGGTGGGATAAAAGCTGAATGCTGCGATCTTGCCGAACGCGCCTGCTTTCTTGTCGCGCCACCTCGCGCCAAAAGCCTGCGCCGCGTCTTCGACTAGGATGGCGTTGTACCGCTCGGTGATGCGGTCGAATCTATCCATGTTGACGCACTGCCCGTAAAGATGTACCGGCATCACCACGCGAAGCTTGTACGAGCGTCCCCGCTTCAGCGCTCTCTCGGTGGCTTCGGGATCAAGGTTCAGCGTGGCTGGATCGATATCGGCCAGAATTGGAGTGGCGCCACAACGCACGATCGAACTCACCGACGCGAAAAAGCTGAAGGGCGTGGTGATCACGCAGGCCTCGGGACCAACGCCGGCGGCTTGCAGCGCCAGCCACAAGGCGTCAGTTCCGGAGGCGCAGCCAACGCTCGCGGCCACTCCCAGGTAATTGGCCGACTCGCTCTCAAAGCCTTCGAGTTCCGGACCTCCGATAAAGTGTTGGCTGGTCAGTACACGTTCGATGGCCGCATGCACGTCGTCCTTGTTCGTCTCGTACTGACGAGTGAGGTCAAGCATGGGGACAGGGTCGTGCGGCGTCCCGGAACCCGCACCTGCGAAGGTCGTCTTACCAGCACCGTTTGGTCCGGCAATGACGTTAAGCTTAGGGCTCATGATTTAGCTGAACTGCCGCCTTCCTATACCCCCGGCATCTTCATTCCCGCCAGCCGGCGAGCGAAACTAGGCTTACCCATGCTCTTGAACATTTTTCGCATCTGGGCATACTGGCGCAGTAGGTGGTTCACTTCCTGGACGCTCGTCCCTGATCCGCGCGCGATGCGCTTGCGCCGGCTGCCGTTGATGGACCTCGTGATGCTCGCGTTCGTAGGGAGTCATGGAGTTGATGATCGCTTCCACGCGATTGAGCTGCTTCTCGTCCACTTTGTCTGCCGACTTCTGAATATTGGCAAATGGGCCGATCTTAGGCATCATGCCCATGATGCTCTGCAGCGAGCCGAGCTTCTTCACCTGCCGCAACTGATCGCGAAAATCCTCCAGCGAGAAACCGTCGGCGCTCAGCGCCTTCTGCGCAAACTCTTCCGACTTCTTCTTGTCGAGATGGGCTTCGGCCTTTTCAATCAGCGACAGGATGTCGCCCATGCCGAGAATGCGTCCGACGATTCGATCGGGATGAAACAACTCCAGGGCGTCGTACTTTTCTCCCATGCCGATGAACTTGATGGGCTGACCAGTGACGTTGCGGATGGAGAGGGCCGCGCCGCCGCGAGCGTCGCCATCCATCTTGGTGAGTATTACGCCGGTGAGCGTGAGCTTCTTGTGGAACTCATCGGCCGATTTCACCGCGTCCTGGCCGGTCATGGCGTCGGCAACGAAGAGGATCTCCTGCGGATTCAGGATCTTCTTCAGTGACTGCATCTCGTCCATCAACTGTTCGTCGATGTGCAGCCGGCCCGCAGTGTCGACGATAAGCACGTCGCAGGCGTTATTGATCGCTTCGCGCCGCGCTTCCTTCACCAGCCTTTCCACCGTGGCGGTGTTCGATTCCTCGACCTTGCCCTCGTAGATATGCGCCTTGATGGCCTGCGCAACGACTTTGAGCTGTTCCCGCGCTGCCGGACGGTACACGTCAACCGAGACCAGCATGGGACGGTGTCCGCCGTTCTTGAGCCAGTTGGCGAGTTTGCCCGAGGTGGTCGTCTTGCCCGAACCCTGCAAACCCGCCATCAGCACAACCGTGGGCGGCTGGGAGGCGAACTTCAGCTTGGCAGCGTCTTTGCCGAGGATGGCAATCAGTTCGTCGCGAACAACCTTCACCACCTGCTCGGCGGGAGAAAGCGCGGTGAGTACTTCCTGGCCCAGCGCCTTCTCGCGGATGTGCTCGATTAATTCTTTGACCACGTTGAAGTTAACGTCGGCTTCGAGCAGCGCCATACGGATTTCTTTCAGCGCTTCGCCGATGTTTTCTTCCGTTAGCGTGCCTTGTCCACGTAGATTCTTAAAGGCACGCTGTAGCTTATCTGTAAGGTTCTCAAACATTGTCGGGAGTCCACAGCTCAGACTGGGCGGGCGAAAACCCGCAGTTTCCGCACTGAAGTCAGGATATCACGCAGTGACCTGCCTTTTTTTAGGCTGCGACAACAAGCTGTTCACAAAGGGCACGTATGGCGCACAGTACAATCCGGGAATAAGGGGGTATTCGTTATGCTAAGGGCCTGCGCCCTTTCTTTCGTGCTCGTAGCCGCCACGCTCGGTGCGCCTTCCATGGCCCAAATCAATAACGGCAGTCCGCCTGACTTCGGAGACAAAAGTCATCCGCCTGCCGCCTTGCAGCGCGGTCCGGACTGGAAGGTCATGCTGGCGCAAGCCAACGATTTAAAGCAGTTGAGCGACGCCATACCGAATGACATCCAAAAACTCTCACAGGGCGTAATTTCGAAAGACTTGAGTGAACGCCTGAAGAAGATCGAGAAGCTGGCGAAGAAACTTAGGGAGCAAGTGCAGCAATAAACTCTATCGCGAGGTTTCACTGGCCACGTTACGATATACCTCTTCCGCCGCGACCACCGTGTTGCAGTGAATTGTCACCGTGTCTTCGATGCGATTTGCATAACCGCCTGCGTAGGTAACCATTACCGGTATGTCACGCGCCCGCGCTGCCCGAAAGACAAGCTCGTCACGTCGCTTCAATCCTGCGATCGATAGGTTCAACCCGCCAAGCTGGTCGTCGAAGTAAGGATCGGCGCCGGCAACATAGCAGATGAGCTGCGGCTCAAACTGCCGTAGGCCGGAACTCAGCGCGTTATCCAGCCAAGCGAGATATTCGGCATCGCTACACCCGTCAGGCAGATTGACGTCGATGGAAGAGGGCGGCTTGGTAAAGGGATAGTTGTTCTCCTGATGCAATGAAATCGTGAACACATCCTTACTGGAGCCCTCGTTCATGCTGGCCCGTTGCGGTCCCCAGGCGGCGGCCGGCAAAGAAGGCAATGCGTTAGGGCTGGCCTTCGGGCTTCCACCGCCAAAGATAAAGGCAGTACCGTTTCCCTGATGCACGTCGCAATCAACCGTCATGGCGCGACGAATTTTGCCGCGCTTCTGCATGGCCCGAATGGCAACGGCGAAATCATTGATCATGCAGAAACCTTCCCCGTGTTCGGGAAATGCGTGGTGAAATCCTCCGCCAACGTTGACGCAGATTCCATCCTCCAGTGCGCGTTCCGCTGCTAGTATCGAACCTCCCGTGTGGAGCATGAAGGCATCTACCACCTGTGGCGAGTATGGAATTTCCATCTCCAACTCTTCGCGGGCGCTGAGGCTACCTTCCATCAACTTGTTCACATACATCGGCGAGTGGACCAGCATGACATCGGCTTCACTGGCCGGTTCCGGGGCTACGAAGTCAGAGTCTTCGGCGACCCCTTGCTGAAGCAGTCGTTCGCGAATGAGACGGAATTTGTCGGCGCGAAAAATGTGCTCGCCGATGGGCAGGAAGTATTTCTCGCTATAAACCAGTTTGAAGGGCAGCATGGGCCGATAATCCGGATACGCGCGACCGAACCTATGATTTTAGTCCTGAGACTCATGATGTCGCGAGGGTGGCCGGTATTTCGTGGCCGGGTTTCACGCTGCCGTTTACCCAATTAGTGATAACGTTGTCCTCCATCAACGTCCAGCTGAAGCGTAGCAAACGCAGAATCCAGCGAGCGCGGCAGTAATTTGCTTTACGAGACGCCGCGGATGAGGCACACTTGCGCACATCACCAAACAAGGAGGCTGTACATGAAGCAAGCTTTGCGGCTCGCAGGAGCAGTATTGTGTGTCACCCTCGTCTCTCTGGTCACGGCGAGGGCGCAGGATCAATACACTGAAGGCACAGTGGAGCGTGTCAACCTGGTCCATATCCTTCCCGGGCACTTCAACGCGTACATGGACGACGTGAAGAACAATCTTATTCCCATCTGGGAAGCCGAGAAGAGTGCGGGGCTCATCGAAGGCTATAACGTATTCTTCAATCAGACGAAGTCCAGCATCGATGACTGGGACATTGGGATCTCCCTCACCTACAAGAACATGGCCACGCTCGATGGCCTTGGCATGAAAATCCTGGAGTTGCGGATGAAAAAATATGGCGATAAGAGCAAAGAGCAACAGGTGATCGACAAGCGCGTGGAGAATGGGCGGCTTGTCGCCAGCTATCTGATTCGAAATGTCACCGTGAAGTAGCTACTCCGTCGCAAATTTCCTTCAGCTTGGCGGCGCTTTCGCAAGAACGCCGCCGTATTCATTTAACATGATGTTGCATGGCGTCCACCGCTCAACTGGTTTTCCTCCGCCGGGCTGCCGGATATAACCTGCTCGCCACTGCAGGCGTCGTAATGGTCGCCATCTTCTTGTTGTGCGCTCTGTTTGCGCCTTGGATTGCTCCGCAGGATCCCGCGCGAATCGACTTGCCGGCGCGACTCATGGGGCCATCGGCCTCACACTGGTTTGGCACTGATGAACTGGGACGCGATATTCTCTCCCGCGTCATCTTTGGAGCTCGCATCTCGATGCTCGTGGGCAGTTGCGTGGTGGCAGCGTCGCTCACGTTGGGACTTATCTTCGGCTCCATCGCGGGCTACTACGGCGGAGTGACCGACCGCGTGCTGAATGTAGTCGTGATGAACGCTTTCATGTCGTTCCCGGGAATTCTGTTGGCGATCGCATTCGTCGCCTTCCTGGGGCCCGGCATCTTCAACCTCATTTTCGCGCTGTCGATTGGCGGATGGGTGGGCTATGCGCGATTAGTTCGCGCTCAGGTGCTGGCGGTCCGCGAACGCGAGTTCGTGGAAGCAGCACGTGCGTTGGGTGCAAGCGATCTGCGGATCATCGTGCGGCACATCTTGCCCAACATTATTCAGCCCATTATTGTTCAGGCGGCGATCGGAATGGCTGGCGCCATCCTGGCTGAGGCCACTATGAGCTTCCTTGGACTGGGCGTGCCGCCTCCGGCAGCGAGTTGGGGTTCGATGCTGAACGACGCGCGCTCCCACCTGTTCGATTCGCCCCATCTGGTGCTCTTCCCCGCCGCCGCAGTCATGCTGGCAGTGCTGTCGTTCAACTTTATCGGGGACGGGTTGCGGGATTACCTCGACCCACGGTCAAGGATCGAGGTTGGCCTGTAGGGGCGTGCGTAATTGATGGGAACAGCGCTACCGCTCGAAATTCACGAAACAATGAACTGCCCCGCCCTAGCCAAAGGACGGCTAGAACGGGGCACCCAGCTCGAAACTGACAACTGACTACTGACAACTGACTACCGGCTACTGGCTACTGACAACCGCTCCTACAACTCTTCGATCGTCACTTTGTCGTTGGTGTAGATGCAGATCTTGCCGGCAATCTTCATTGCTTCCTCGGCAATCTTGCGGGGGGTCAGGTCAGTATGCTCGAAGAGAGCGGTTGCGGCGGCTATTGCATAAGGGCCTCCGCTGCCGATGGCGGCGATTCCGGAGTCAGGCTCAATCACGTCGCCCTGGCCGCTTATGAGGAAGGTCTGGTTCTGGTCGGCGACCAGCAGCAGGGCCTCCAGCGACCGCAGCATCTTGTCAGTACGCCAGTCCTTGGCCAGTTCGACCGCCGCGCGGCCGATGTTGCCGTGATACTGCTCCAGCTTCGATTCGAAACGCGCGAACAATGAGAACGCGTCAGCGGTGGAGCCGGCAAACCCAGCGAGAATTTTGTCCTGGTATAGGCGGCGGATTTTGCGTGCGGAATGCTTGATGACGCCTTCGCCGAGCGTGACCTGGCCGTCTCCGGCCATCACGACTTTCCCATCCCGGCGAACGCAAAGAACAGTAGTAGAGCGGATCAAACGCTTCTGTGCCATGAATGAGGTTGATTATAGCAGCGTTAAATCAGGCGCTGTCTGAATTGGAGTACCAATGACTAAGTCGACTTGAAGGCTGAAATTCGGAATTAAGATACTTTCTGTGCCTCGGTGCCTCTGGGGTGAATTACTCTTAAAGTTATGGGCCGCATCCACGTTCTCTCGGAAAACGTTGCCAACAAGATCGCCGCTGGAGAAGTGGTCGAGCGCCCCGCTTCGGTGGTCAAGGAGTTGTTGGAAAACGCGCTGGATGCCGGTGCAGGCCGCATCCGAGTCACGATCGAGGCGGGTGGCAAAAAGCTGATCCAGGTAACGGACGACGGCTGCGGCATGGTGCGCGACGATGCCATGTTGGCTTTCGAGCGCCATGCCACCTCCAAGATCCGCAATGCCGACGACTTACTGAACATTGCAACTCTGGGATTCCGTGGCGAGGCGCTCCCTTCCATGGCTTCCGTCAGCCGTCTTCGTTTGGAGACCCATGCGCCCGAAGATGCTGCCGGAACCGTGATCGAGATTGCCGGAGGCAAGCTGCTGACAGTTGAAGAAGCGGGCCTGCCTGTGGGCACGTGCATCACGGTTCGCGACCTGTTCTTCAACATCCCCGCGCGCCGAAAATTCCTGAAAGCTGAATCCACCGAGCTGTCGCACATCGCGTCGCTGGTAACGCACTACGCACTCGCTCATCCTGAGATGCACTGGGAGCTGCATTCCGCGACCAATGCCATGTTGATCGCGCCTCCCGTCACCGACCACTCACAGCGCATCTATCAGGTGTTTGGCAAGGAGACCCTCGACCAGTTAATTCCACTGAGCGCGCTACTGCCATTGTCGCACGTGGGTCTGCCTCAGCCGCCGCCGTGGCGACGCGAAGAAGATTACGAACCGCCAGTTGCAGGAGACGTAAAACTGCACGGCTTCGTTTCACGGCCGGAGATCCAGAAGCTTAACCGCAACTCTATTTTTATTTTCGTGAATGGACGCCTGATTCGCGATCGCGTGGTGCAGCACGCCCTCACTGAGGCCTACCGCAACATCATTCCGCCGACGGTTTTCCCCGTTGTGCTGCTGTTCCTGGAGATGCCATTCACCGAGGTCGACGTCAACGTTCACCCCTCCAAGACCGAGGTGCGCTTTCGGCAATCTTCCGTGCTGCACGACTTCATTCGCGACTCCGTTCGCGCTGTGCTGATGAAAACCCGGCCTGTGCCCGCGTTCATCACAGAGATGCATGCTCAGCCCACGGCTTCGCCTTCGCTCACACCCGGAGCGCGCAACTTTGCGACTGACGAATTGCAGGTGACCGCTGCCGATGCTGCTTTTGCTTTGCGTCCGCCGGACGTCCAGCCGTTCAATGCGCGGTTACAGTTCGAAGGCAGTGGATTCGCTATCGAAGGCAATGCCGCAGTTCCAGTGGCCCGCTTTCCGCCGCAGACGTTTGGAGGTCCAGTAGCGGCCGCTGCAACCATGACTCGAAGCGCCGAGGGATGTTCGGCAGTTGTGGCGGACGACGACGCACCAGTCGGGCTGGATTCGTTAAGCACGCTTCGCCCCGTTGGCCAGATTCGCGACTCCTTCATCCTGGCAATCAATCCGCAAGGCCTGTGGATCATCGACCAGCATGTCGCCCACGAACGCATTCTGTTTGAGAAAATCTGCAAGCTGCGCCTGGCGGAATCGCCGGAGAAGCAACAACTGCTGATGCCGCTGATCGTCGAGTTGACTCCGGGCCAGATGTCGGTCTTCGCCGAGATCTCCGACGAACTGAACCGGAACGGCTTTGAGGTGGAACCATTTGGCTCGCGCACGATTGCGGTTAAGACCACGGCCGCCGGGGTCACGGCCGGTGACGTCGAGCACCTGCTGCACGAAATCCTGGATCAGTTCGAGCGTGAGGAACAGGTGCTGAACCTGGACAAGATTCGCACCAGCATCGCCGCGAGCATCGCGTGCCACGCCGCGATCAAGGTCAACATGCCACTGGAGCAGCACAAAATGGAGTGGCTGCTAAGCGAGTTGGCGAAAACCGATTGCCCCATGAGCTGTCCGCATGGGCGGCCAGTCGTTCTGCGTTATTCTGTTAAGGACATTCAGCGGGCGTTCAAGCGGATCTAGCCATCGGCTATCGGTCGTCAGCTATCAGCCAAGCCCGGTAGCCTTTTGTCATCAGCTCTCTGGCTTTGCGAATGCGGTACGAAAAACTCAAACAGTCGTCAACGGAGCTCAATCAGACGAGCTGAAAGGATGGCCGATAGCTGACGGCTGAAAGCTGACAGCCGGTTTCTATGCACGAACAGCAACTACAGGAGCTGCGCCGGGAAAAATGGCGCTTAAACGGGCGGCCTGTCCGCACGCTGGAAGACGCGCGCGAGTTCATCGATTCGGTGGGTTTCTGTCTGCTTTATCCGCAGCGGCCGTCGGTGCTGGTACCAACTTTCGTCGGCGCGTATGCCGGCAGTGACGAGCATCTGCCCGCCCGGCAAATGGCATTTGCCGATTCCAGCGCGCGCGATGCCAAGCAACTGATGGTCCGCTTGCTGCGCGATAAAGCCGCTTACGAAGCCAACGTCTTCCCTGAAAATAACTTCATCGTCTCGGCAGCGGTTTTTCCCTACTTTTACGGGCTGGTAGGAGATCGAAACCCGCGACAGGCGCCGAAGGCAGGGGCGCGCTCGGAATATTCGCCACTGGCCGTTGATGCCTTCCGCATAATACAGAAGGAAGGCCCCATTCCCGAGTACCGGCTACGGGAATTGCTGGGCGGCGACATCTCCGCTGCAGCCTTGGATCGCGCACTCGATGAATTGTGGGCCAAGCTCCGCATTACCCGCGTGGATTACAGCCAGGAGAAAGGCGTGTTCTGGGACGTCCTCTTCCGCTGGTCACCTGAGGCGGTTAAAGAAGGCATGCATGTCTCGGTGGCAGAGTCGCTGACTGCGCTGGTATCGAAGTATCTCGACTGTGTCTTGGCCGCTCAGCAGGAAGAGGTGGAACACTTTTTCTCCAACCTCATCGGTCGCGCACGGGTTCGAGAGGCCGTCAGCGCGCTGCAAGCCGCGCGTGAGTTGAGTTTTGTTCACGTTGCCGGCCGCGTATTGCTGCAGGTTTCCTCCCTGGAGGTGCCGCCTCCTCCTGCAGGCGAGCGGAGAGTCAAGCTTCAGCCGCGCTTCGCTCCGCACCCACCGCAGCCTGGCATGCCCCTGGTGCAGCGGCGACCTAGGAAATCGCTACCGAGACCAGCCCCTCCCGCCAAGGACCTCGACAAGGAATGAATGCAACCCGCAAGTTGGTGATCGCCATCGACGGTCCGGCAGGCTCCGGCAAGAGCACCATTGCCGCACGCCTGGCAAAGAAATTCGGTTACGTGAACCTGGAAAGCGGTGCGATGTATCGTGCGTTGGCCTTGAAGGCGATCGAGCAGCAGGTTTCGCTGGACGACGGCGAAGCTCTCCGACAGTTAGCCGCGGACACCGTGATCGAACTCGAACCTCGCGGTGAAGGAAATCGGGTACTCTTGGATGACCGCGATGTTTCCCAGCGCATACGCGACAACGATGTGACGGCCGCGGCATCGCGCGTTTCCATACACCCGCCCGTGCGTGAGGTCATGGTGAGACGCCAACGCGAGTTGGGACGAGATGGCGGTGTCGTGATGGAAGGCCGCGACATCGGCACGGCGGTATTTCCCAACGCAGACTTGAAAGTCTTTCTCGACGCCGATGAAGGTGTTCGCGCCGAGCGGCGCGTTTTGCAGACCGGTTTACGCTCTGCCGAGGAGACGCAACGCGTGGCTGAAGAATTGGCCGCACGCGATCACCGCGACCGCACACGCTCGGCATCGCCGCTGGTCCCGGCGGTGGATGCGGTGCATGTCGATACCACGCACAAGAGCATTGACGAGGTCGTCGCTGAGGTGGAACGGCTGGTGAGGGAAGTGATAGGTGGGTAGTGGGTAGTGGATAGTGGATAGGGGCTACTGGCTAGTGGTAGGGAATAGTGAATAGTAGATGGTGGTTGGGCCCTTAAACTAACCACTATCCACTATCCACTATCCACCTATCCACTCACTTCACCCCTTGGTTATCCGGATGTCGCCGGTATCGGTGTTGATTTGCATTTTGCTTACGCCGTTGCCCACCTCGCCCGATGCCCGCGAGGAGCCGTTGCTTTCGTTGACTTTCACGGCATCGAACTCGGAGGTGATGTCGCCCTTGCTGGTGGTGGCCTGCACCTGGAATCCCGCCTTGGGCGGCAGCACCAGCGAAATGTCACCACGCTTGCTGGAGATGCTGATCCGGCCGAGTGGCAGTTTGTCGGCCGCGTGTACTTCGATATCGCCGTTCGTGGTCTCCACCTGCAAGTCGCCAGAGACGTTCTCCATGTGAATGTCCTTCGACCGCGTAATCACGCGGCTGGGACCACTAAGATCGGTGCCTCGAACCTCGTCGCCGGCGATTTCCAGATCTCCCGGCACGGAAGCAATCTGCATGTCTGAGCGAGACGACTTGAAGGCCACGGTCTTGGCGATTTTGCTGAGACGAATATCGTCGAAGAAATCGCCATTCAGATGGACGGCGCCCGCCACCTCATCGATGGTTACATTGTCGATGTGGCCCTCGACCTCAACATCCCCAGCGATCTTGGAAGCGCGCAACGAACCACTCTGCAGGCTGATGCTTACCATGCCCGCGATATCGTTCACTGCAACATCGCCATGCTGTAACGCCACCTTTACATCCGCCTTACGATCGTTGACGGTCACATCGCCGCGCTTACTGGCAATATCCAGCGTCGCGTCGCGAGGCACGAAGATGTCCATGTCCGCCTGCACGCCGTGCTCGCCGGCGCCATTGGTATTGGCGTTCAGTACCACGGAATTTCCGGTCACAGTGATCTGTGGCTTGGTGCCGTCGTTGTATTTGTTGGCGTCGTTCTGGTTCTGCGCATACACCTTCTTATGCACCACCACGCGTAGAGTATTGTCGTCAGCCGGAGCAATATTCAGGCTGCCGTGATCGCACACCACGCGCAAATTACCGCGAGCGGGGAACGCCTGCTGCACCGTGTCGTCGAAGGTGTAGGCGGTTCCAAAGATGCCACCGAGGTCGTCGTCCATCTGCATCTGGTTACGGACGCCACCCCAGTCAATGTCTGAGCTGTAATGCGCAGAGAGGCCGGCGATGACGATCAAAATCAGAAGCAGAACGGTCCCTGCTCCCAAGCCACCTCGGCGGTAACCTTGGCGCTGCCCCATGGAATACTCAATCAGCCGGATCACTCCAAACAGAATGAGCAGCAGCGGCCACCAGCGGCCGAAAGAGTGCCAGATCGGAAAGCGAATTCCGAAATTCCGGAGCAGGAATATCAGCCCGATGATGATTAACACCAGCGGTCCCGCGATCGAACGCCGATAGCGGTAAGGCGGCGGCACCGACGCATGATACTGCGGCGGCGGTGGCGGCGGCGGAGGATAAGCATTCTGGCTAGCCATTGCGCACCTCCGGATCGTTAGGATTGTGCCAGTTCTCCCCCGCCGTGATCGTGCCAGCCGGTGGAACCGGAGGCGGCGGGACGATCGGCGGTTGCGGCGGATATGCTGGCGGCCCCGGGGGCATCGGTTGTACAGGCCGCCCAGCCATTCCGGGATAATCGCGCGGCACATGACCCTCCGGGGAAACGTTGTGTTGCAGGAACATGATCAGACCGATCACGATCAACAGTGCCGGCCAGGTGCTGCCAAAGTCCATCCAACGCGAGTGCCCGAGCTGATCAAGGAGGAAGAGCACGCCGATGGTGATAAGCACAGCCGGTCCCATGTAGCCGTGAGCGCGGCAACGAGCGCATGAACAATGGGGGTTATAGCGGTATCTCATGATGTCCTCCTTACCAGCCCATCCCGCGCCGGCGCATCAGCACACGAATGCCGATAGCGATGAGCACGAGCGGCCAAAACCGCCATAAACGATCGAGGTTCAGTACATCCATTTCGTTCAGCAAGAACAGCACTCCCAGACCGATCAGGATGAAAGCTCCAATCGGGATGGAGGAACGCCCACAACTCTCTGCCGGTTCGCCTTCCGGCATCACGGCAGGGTCACTGCCGGCTACGGGCACGGCGTTGGGGACTGGTACGGCGCTGGCAGTTACGCCAGCCCCTGGGACGGCCGCAGCGCCTGTCGATGAGAACCAGCGGTTAAGGCCAAGCGGATCTGGCGCGGGCAAACCCATCTGGCGAGCACGGGCGGTCTGATATGCCTCGATCGGCATATAGATTACGAATGCCGCGATGCCCAACCCGAAGATGCCATTCACGTGAGCGGCCATCCAGATTAGGGTGGCGAAGATCAGCACGTGTACGAAGCCTTTGCCATATTCGCCGTTATACATGGCGCCCACACCGGGAATGAATCCCAGGCACGCAGCCAGTCCCGGACTTCCAGTTCCGGTTTGCGGTTCAGCGCCCGGCGGCACGGCGGTAGTACCGGGCGGCGGCACGGTGCCGCTCAAGTGCGAGGCCAAACACTCCTCGCAGTAGATGACGCCACGGACGTCTCGCACGCAGCTACTGCACAGTGGTTTCCCACACGTACGGCAGAATGCGACTGCGGGAACATCGACATGATTGGCGCAGTTCATGCGGTTCTCCTATTCAGCCGGGCCTGATGGGTCAATTCCTTGGTCAATTCATTCATCAATTGTCTATTCCCAGCCGGCGACGCGGCCAGCTCGGGCTGACCTTCGTCACGGCTGTAATTCTGGTTATTGCGATTCTCGGTTTGCCGGTTATCGCTCTTCGGTTGCGCCTTGGGGGCAGGTTCTTCCTGCTGCTTCTCAGGAGTCGCGACCCGGCGCAGGTCACGCACCCGTGATTCGATCTCATATACCAAGCGGATGTTTTCGTAATAGCGAATCACCCGTGCTTGGGTTGAGTAATACGCCTTGGTGATACCCCTGGAGCTCAAGTCCATGCGCCGCAGATCGCTTATGTGCAAGCCCGCGATGCTGAGCAACAAGGTGATTGAGAAAAATGCCATACCAAACGACATGGCGAAGCGCGGCGTTGCAACCGGAGCGAAGATCGGCGCCAACCGGCCCTTGAGCTTATCCAGCCAGCCATCGCCGCGCGGCGCCGCCATAGCGTGCTCGGACGGAAGCGCCCCTATGGTCTGCGTCAGAATATTGTGCACCAGGTTGCGCGGCGGCTCGACCTCATCCAGCCCCTTCAACCAGTGCATTCCCGCCGTAGCCTCTTCGACCATAGCCCGACATGCGGGGCAGGATTTTTGGTGCGCTTCGAACGCGGCCAGCGTAGAGCCGTGCAGAGTGCCGTCGATGGCTTCGGCCAACAGGCCTTCGCACTCGACGCATTGCATTCCGGATTGGTTCTCGCCGTCCATCAGTTCACCTGTCTGTAATTACGTTGTAACAGCCTCGCAAGTTCCGTTCGTCCCCGATTTATGCGACTTTTCACAGTACCCTCGGGAACTTTCAGCACTATGGCAATGTCTTTGTAGTCCATATCTTGGAGATCACGCAGGATGACCGCCTCTCGCAGCTCCGGCGAGAGCTTTCGCAGCGCTTCGTGGACCAGCTTCTGGGCCTCCTGGCTGCGCACCCTGGCTTCGGGACCAGCAGAACGATCTTCCAGTTTCTCCGCCAGGGTCAGACCGTCCTCCTGATTGCTGGCCGTCCCGTCCAGAGAGTCGGTTACCCGGTCGTACTTTCCTTTCCGAAAGTGATCAACCAACAGATTTCGTGTGACCGTCGTAACCCATGTCATAAGCGAAGCCCGCGTGGTGTCGAAGGTGCTGAGCGTTCTATACATCTTGATAAATACTTCCTGAGTCAGGTCCGCCGCATCATCGGCAGATCCTGAAAAGCGATAGCAGATGTTATAGATCCGGCGATGATATAGCTGAACGATTTCCTGCCACGCCACAGCGTCGCCGGCGACACAGCGACGGACCAGGGCATTGACGGCTTGGATATCGTCCAATCAGCGCTCCGAGGGGCGTGACTCCTGCCCAATCCCACTCACTGCTAAAGAGTTATACGAAAGGCGCGAGCAGACGTTCAGTCGATTTGGGCAGATTGCGCCCGCACAGGCGCTCGCCAGAAACTCCGCACGCGCGGATGGTTTTCGCCTGCATTGTAGCAGGGGTGAGAAGGGACTTTGTTCGGCCGGGCGCACCAGGAGGATTCGGGCGACACCTCACCGCGCACCGATCTTGAGTATTTTCCGACGCTGCTACGCCGCAGGCTCACCCCTCCGACGAAGCCGCGACCAATGGTGCCTACGGTAGTCGAAATCCGTCAAGCCTGTGATTGCAGTTTGCCCCAAGGCACGAATCTTGAAAAACTTCGCCTCGGGTTCATCCCCAAAGTTCATGAGACGTGGCATCGCAGCAGTCAGACCCGAGAGCGCCGTATCGATCCGGCCGTGGTTCCTATAGCTAATTACCCGGAACGCGCCGCCGGGATAATCCGTCAGCAGGCTGTTGGCAGCAGTCGCTCCTCCGCAGATCAGAGAGCTGACGGCCGCACGTCTGTTGCGCCTCCACAATAAGGCGCCCATCAGCATGAATGAACCAGCGACCGCGTAATCAATTATTGCGTGCGGCCGAGGTTTAATTACTTTGGGCAGCTTGCCAGCGGCCATCTGCAGGCCAATCTGCATAACGGGCATGATGTACCTCGATTTCCTCGAATCGTCGTTTTCTTAACGATTGATGGGCTTGAAACTCGCGGAGTTGTACCCCGCCTGAGACTCCCCTCAGGCTTTAGCACGGCTGGCCAACCGTGAATTCAACGCAGATTGGCGATAACCTCCGTGGGTCCGAATCCTATATGCGACCAAAGTGGCATGTTGGTACACCCCAGTGTGTCGTAGATCACACGCTACACAGTGGCGCAACTGCTATCTAGGTAGAGTAGGAGTTCTTTCCGCGTCACGCAAGCGCGGGCGGACTTCCACTGAAAGGTGCATTCGCCGCCCCGAGTTCAATACAGCAAACCGGGATTCGCCGGTTGATGGGCAAGCGCCGACGCAATCTGCGGCCCGCAAAGCATTCGACACGCCAGGAA
Organism: uncultured Acidobacteriaceae bacterium; assembly: GCA_963720135.1. Classification (GTDB taxonomy): domain Bacteria; phylum Acidobacteriota; class Terriglobia; order Terriglobales; family Acidobacteriaceae; genus Bog-257. Next base: position 242,654 of record CAVREJ010000011.1, on the reverse strand, counting down.
CATTGCAGCCACGTTGCGGCAGGATAAGGGACTCGGGAAACGCCATCACCTTTGCGCGGATCTGGCCGGATGCCGCTTATCGTCATCATCGCGCTCTCAGCTTCCTCACTGCTTTGGCTGCTCCGACTCAAGCTTAGCGGTGATAGGGAGGTGGTGCGCCTGCGCCACGAGCTCATGGGAGCATCGGCGCGTTTGCGCGACACGCAAAACGAACTGCAACTCCTGTTCTCCGCAAACCCCTGTCCCATGTGGGTTTATGACTGCGCGACCTTGCGCTTTGTCTCCGTAAACGATGCCGCCGTGCAAACCTATGGTTTTTCCCGTGAGGACTTCCTCAGCATGACCCTGATGGATATCCGTCCTCCCGAGGAGAAACCGTCCTTCCTGGACTGTGTGAACCAAATCCATCGCGGCTTTAACAGCGCCGGAACCTGGCGCCACCGCCGTAAGGATGGCAGTCTTCTATTCGCCGACATCAAAGCATTCGCATTCGAGAGAAACGGCCGTTACCAGGAGCTGGTACTGGTCAATGACGTTACCCACCGCACCTTGATGGAGGAGGCGGTCAGGCAATCGAAAGCCTCGCTTCAGTCCCTGGTGGACAACGCACCCTTCGGCATCATTCGGAGTTTGCTCGACCAAGATTGTCTTGAGAGCTTAAATCCCGCGATGCTGAAAATGCTGGGCGGATACAGCCTTGAAGAAGCCCTCGCCCTGAAAATCTCGACCCATGTCTATTCAGATCCCAAGGATCGCGAACGGATGATTAAGATCCTTAGGTGCAATGGAATAATTCAGGGTTATGAAGTCACGCTGGTTCGGCGTGATGGCAGCAAGGTACCAGTGCGAATTTCTGGTTCGATCACCCGCGACGCTCACACAAACGTTGACTACTTCGCCGGTTACATCGAAGACATGACTCAGCAGAGCGCGCTGGAACGACAGGTCCGTCAGGGGCAGAAACTGGAAGCGGTGGGCAGGCTGGCAGGAGGGGTAGCGCACGATTTCAATAACATTCTGGTCGTCATCAAGCTCTCCACAGAGTTGATGCTTGCTCAAACCACTCCCGATAGCCCGTTCAGCAAGCCGCTGTTGCAAGTTTCCAACGCCGCGGACCGCGCCGCTGCCCTCACCCGGCAGTTGTTGGCCCTCGGCCGTCAGCAGATTATGCAGGCCCGTGTCATCAACGTGAATTCGGTGGTGAGCGAGACTTCGCTCATGTTGCGCCGCATCATCGGAGAAGATATTCGACTGGTGACCAAGCTGTGTGACACGCTGCAGAATTCCCGGCTCGATCCTGATCAGGTTGGGCAGGTGATTCTCAACTTAGCGGTCAACGCGCGCGACGCCATGCCCGAAGGCGGCATGCTCCATCTCGAAACATCCAATGTTGACTTGGACAACGCGTATGCCCAGGAACATCCGCCCGTCCAGCCCGGGCGCTATGTGATGTTGGCAGTTAGTGACACGGGGACCGGTATCGACAAGTCGATTCTGCCCCGCATTTTCGATCCTTTCTTTACCACCAAGGAAGTTGGCAAGGGAACTGGCTTGGGGCTTTCGATCGTCTATGGAATCGTGAAACAGAGTGGGGGTTACATCTGGGTCTACAGCGAATCGGGCCATGGCACAACGTTCAAGCTATACTTCCCCGCGATTACCGCACCCCTGGAAAATCCGGTTGAGCACAGCATGCCGACCGCTCGTCCGACTGGCCAAACCATACTGATCGTAGAAGACGAAGCCATGATTCGCGGCAATGTTCGCGAGTGCTTGCAGCAGTTGGGCTACCGGGTCCTTGAGGCGGAAAACGGAGAGGCCGCGCTACAGGTTTGCGACGATAGCAACGGCAAAATCGATCTTGTGCTCACAGATCTGGTGATGCCCGGCATGGGAGGTTACGAACTGGCGGGCCAACTCGCCAAACGTCACCCTGCGGTGCAGATGTTATTCATGTCCGGCTATACGGAAGACAGCGCGGCGCGACGCGAGATCCTGTCGCAAGGTAGTGCGTTTCTGCAAAAGCCATTCAGCGTCGCGGACCTGTCGAGTGCAATCCACTACGCTTTGGCCAGAGGTGCAGTCACAGCCTAGATTTTGCCAGCGCTCGCTGACGGTTTGACCACCCGGCAAAAACGGATCCGCTCGCGCAAGCTTTATTCCGCGCGGAACAGTCCGGCCCATGAATCATCCAGGTTATTCCAGCGATCTCCTTCCAGCCACTTAGCCTCCGAGTCCGGCAGGTACAAAATGCCGTGCCCTTTTGAGCAAACCATCTCCGTTCCCGACCAGTTGAACAAGATGTTACCCGGAGCGCCGATCCGGATGGGAATGCTCAGGCGCCACAAGCAAACCCGGCAACGCTTTTGTTGATCGTGGATCGACCAGGACAACGGAGCTATCGAAAGAATAAGAAACAGCCATAAGGCCACACCATCTACCATGGGATAAACCGATCCAGTGAGGTAAACCGCCAGGGAATGGACGCTGACCCAAGCCAGCAGGCAGGCAGCGATCAGCAACAGCGCCGACTTTGCCACGAAGAACGCCCACCAGCGGAAGCGTTGGGCCAAACTTAGCGGCGCCCCTCCTAACCCCGCGCCTTCGCGCCGCGCGTAGACAATCGCCACCGCACTCGCGATTGCCAATAATAGGAACAGAACGTAGGAGACAAGAGTGCGGCGCATCTCCGCCTTGGCCGATGTCACAACCAAGAGGGACGCGGGGAAGATATATCCGGCATTCTCGCTTCGATCGGTCAGGTCGGATTCAACTCGCGCCTCCGTCGCTCCCGGTTTCATCAAGGCGACGGCGCCAATGCGTTCGACGAAGTTAGTGAAAGGTGCCGACGCTGAATCCAACAAAGTCCAGACTTCTATGTCGGAAGAGAGCAGGCGGAAGTTACGAGGCAAAACTCCGATGACGATCTTTTCGTTGCCGTCAACCACGATTCGGCGACCGATCACGCTCGGGCTGCTGTTGAACTGAAGGGACCAGAGTTCGTTGCTGATTACGACGCAGTTGGGACAATTCTGCCCATCGCCGCTTTCGAAGGTGCGGCCCAGTCTTGTCTTAACACCCACAATGTCGAAGAAGTCAGAAGCCACGCGGGCGGACAGGATCGGGACCGTCCGCCTTCCGGCTACAAGTTTGCTCGGTCCCCAGGAGTAAGGCGCGACCGCATCGAGCAACTTACTGGTCTTCCACGCAGAAGTAAGGTCCAGCAGCGTCTCTGACCGGAATCGCCTGAATTTGCCATTCAGGCTGACGATGCACACACGCTCAGGTTCAGATACGGCCGACGAAACTAACGACCGCACCATCGGAATAAATCCTCCTCCCCAGATAATCACTACGACCAGTACGGCGATTACCGTCAGGCAGGTTGCAGGCGCGCGCCGCAGCTGATCGATGCGGTGGAGGAATTCTTTTCTCTCGTAGCGGGTCCAAAAGGCCACGAAGAATAAGTTCCAACAGTACCTCGCCAATTCGATTTTTTTTTCGCGATTAAGTTGGCCTGACTCGGCCAGGAAATGGCACCAATGCCAAAGATGGCCCATCTTTGCTGCCCGCCATTCGCCGCGTTGAGCGCCCGGCACAAGCCAGGCGGCAAGCCATACCAAGGCGCGGCATCCCCAGATGGTCCTCCGCAATGGATCAGACAACTGCATGGTTCCCCACCAATAAGATGATTAGACACAACAATCCGTCACTCAGTCCAGTAAAGAACATTTCTGACCTTGCGAATTGCGAAGGGTCATCTTGCAGGGCCAGTTCCGGGAGGCATGCCCGGGACCCATGCGACCGTTTTCCCGCAATTATGCATCGCAATGACCAAGCAACTGTGCAGTAGCTCACATCCACTATTGGCCCAAAACAGATACGATAGATTTGATGACTTCCACGACTGGATTAGCTGGTATTGGTCCGGGAAGAGTGGCAGCAGTGATTCACGCCTAATTATTTCGAAGGGGAAAATCAATATGGCCGAACCAAGTTACGAGGAACTGAAAGCCAGAGTTCAGGAATTGGAAAAGCAGTCTCAGGGGCGTAAGCGAGGCGCGCTGGAGTTTAAAGTCAGCGAAAAGGGCGGCATGAGTGTATATGGCCTGGGACGCTTTCCGGTCACCCTTTATTACGAGCAATGGATCCGGCTGCTCGACCAAGCCGAACCGATCCGTGAGTTTCTGGAAGCCAATAAGGCCGGCATGAAGTTGAAAAACCCGGAGTGAGTTGTCGTTTTATAACTGCCACCTGCGGCCCCCTCGTCCACCGGCGAAGCCTATTTATTGCCCCTGCCGTTGCTGGGATCGAACGGCGGCGCGCACATAATCGGCGCGCGGACCTGTTGGTTCCTCAGCCAAGAATATTTGTAGTTCGGCGAGTGCCTCAGCCCGCCGGTTTTCCTTGTCGTAGGCACGCGCGGCAATGTAGTGCACGAACGCCGGGTGTGTCTTCGACGAAGCATGGGATTGATGGGCACTCGCGATGGCAGCATCGTAGTGACCGTTCATATACTGAGCATCCGCCAGCAACATCAGGCTCTCGGGATTGTTGGGATCCACGCTCACTGCCTTCTCCAGCAGAGGTTCGGCTTTGGGAAAATTTTTCTCTCGCAGGTAAAGCTTCGCAAGGTTTACGTTTGGCGCGGCGAAGTGATCATCCAGGCCGATGGCCTTTTCCAGCGCCGCCTGCTCATGACCGGCATCGTTCATCCGGGCATAAAGCACGCCCAGATTGTTATAGGCCGCGGCATAGTCGGAATCGATGGCGATGGCCTTATTCAGGTGCGCCAGCGCTTTTTTCCAATCGTGCTGCGCCATTGCCTCATTGGCCTTGTCAAGTTCCTTCCGCGCTTTGGGAGAAACATTCAGTTCGGCTGCTGAAACCATCGAAGATTTCGACCCGACCGGCTGGGGACCGGAATCTTCCAGGCGTCGCACGGTAATATATTGGGACTGCGTGCCCTTACGTTCATCTACTTCGAAGAGCGGGCTCTCGGTGGTCTGAATGCCATCGCCGCTCACGACGACATGGTAATCGCCCACACGAACGGCCCTGAAATCTGCCTGGCCATTGGAATTCGTGAAGGTATTCCCCATCGGCGTGCTACTGGAACCATCCATCAACTGCACCAGTAAATTGGGTCCGGCTGCGCGATCATTGTCGTAAACAATGTGCACGTGCACGCTTCCCATCGAGGGTCCGCCTGCCCCCCCTCTTAGCTGGGCTTGCGCAGATGTGAGAAGCGAAAAGACAAGGGGAGCGATCCAGCGACGATATCGCATAACTGCCTCCCTGAGATCGCGCAGCGGGAGACCGGCAATCTCAAGAGCGTCGGGTCGATCTCGGCGGTCGGACTCTTCGAGAGACCCGCACGAAAAAGCAAATCGCAGGACGAAGAGAGATCCAGCGCTGCGCCCCACAATCAGCATCCTCTAATTGGCGCGATTCTACACCCGTCCTAACGCGGCCTGTCAATAACTTTAGAGACCGCGCCGGTTCAGGCCTGCTCTGTGGGAGGGCCTCGTCTGACGGGCTTGCTGTCAGTAGTGCCGCCGAAAGCAGGTTCCCAATCGGTGTATCCGCGAAGTTCGGGTAGAGTGGCGCTTTAAAACGCCGCGTCAAGGCTGCTCCTTGCATGGTCAGCCTGGACGCGGGCGTGAAAGGTCCGCTCTACCCGGACACAACAACTGAGGAACCGCTCTAATCCACAACGGCATGGGTCGTCCCTTCAGGGCGGCTTCTGAATGCAAAACCAGGAAAAGCGGAGGGGGATATGGCCGGCGACTTGCTGATGAAACAGAACTCTGGCGCGCCCGGAGAGATTCGAACTCCCGACCTATTGCTCCGGAGGCAATCGCTCTATCCAGCTGAGCTACGGGCGCGCTCCTGAAAATTATACACGCGGCTCGCTGTCGTTTCTGCGCCTTACTTCAACTCGATCCGTTCGCATGACAGCACCAGCTCCTCAATGGCAACATCAGTCCCTTTGCCCGACAATGCAGGGCCCGTGTGTTTCACGGGACGCGTCCCGTGCAGTGTCCACACCTGCACCGGTTGCCGACTCTCGTTGTGTAACGTGATGGACACAACACGCCGGCCGCTCGGATGGCCATCTTTCACCTGCTGCAGCCATTCCTCCAAAACGCCAAGGTCGCCGATAACTCCACGCTTGAAGGTCACATCCCCGACCTTGTATGTGCCCGTAATTTTCCTTGGATCGTCGCGCTGATCCGTTGTAGAGGAGTCCGGTGGATTGTGCTGGAGTCCGCTGATCTCCTGAAATGCTGCGTCCGGGTGCTGGCTAGTCTAGCCGTGCTGAAGTAAACGTGAAAGTTAAACTGCGAATAAGGACGTTCGCGTGGCAGGGCCATGCTTCCTCCTGTAGAGCTTTTTGGAAAAGCCGCCTCGACGGATACGAGAACAGCCGTCAAGGCCCAACCGACGACCGTTCCCGATTCTATCCACTATTCCTACTCCCTCACAGCTTCGGCAATACGATACCCTTCTGGCCCTGATACTTGCCCTTCTTGTCTTTGTAGCTGGTCTCGCACTGTTCGTCGGACTGAAAAAAGAGGATCTGGCATAAGCCTTCGTTAGCGTAGATGCGCGCCGGCAGTGGCGTGGTGTTGGAAATCTCAAGCGTGACGAAGCCTTCCCACTCCGGCTCGAAAGGGGTGACATTGACGATGATGCCGCAGCGCGCGTAGGTGGACTTGCCCACGCAGATCGTCAGCACGTCGCGTGGGATCTTGAAGTATTCCACCGAGCGCGCCAACGCGAACGAGTTCGGCGGCACAATGCAGACGTCGGAATCCACGCTGACGAGCGAGCGCGAGTCAAACTTTTTCGGATCGACCACAGTGCTGTTGACGTTGGTGAAGATCTTGAATTCGTCGGCCACCCGCAGGTCGTAACCGTAAGAAGAGAGGCCGTAGGAGATGACGCCTTCGCGGACTTGCTTCTCCGAAAAGGGATTGATCATATCGTGTTCCGTGGCCATTTTGCGAATCCAACGGTCACTCTTAATCGACATGGGTCTCCTTGGGCGGCACGGCGGCCGGAATCGTTTGCGGCGGTCTATGATTTAGAAAAGCCATCTTACGGAATGCGACTGTTGTTGACAATGGGGCCGGGCTTCACTACGATTCGCCCATCGGCTTGTAACCCGAAGTCAAGCTAAGACTTAGCGGAAACTGGGCGGTTCATTTAGAATCGCATTGTTGCTGCGGTTCGGACTATTCTCTCCCTGCGAGCGGAAATTGCGGAGCCACTTGTGATCAAACTGGATCTGATCAACGAGGTTGTCACCAAGACCGGAGTCACCAAAACCAAGGCCGAGACGGCGGTTGAAACCGTATTTGAGAGCATGAAAAAGGCGCTGGCGCGCGGCGATCGTATCGAGTTGCGCGGCTTCGGCGTATTCACCGTCCGGCCGCGCAAGACAGGCATCGGACGTAACCCCCGCACCGGCGCCGAGGTCAACATTCCACCCGGCAAAGCGGTTCGCTTCAAGCCTGGCAAGGAACTGCAATCGATCGAGTAGCCACCGTGGCCACGCTTACGGCATGGCCGAATGTCTGTGGCGCGAAGCGTGGGGTCCGGCCGTGACCACCGGAGGCTTGGGCCGGGTACTCGTTTTTCGCGCACTTCGTCTATCATCCAAGTACACGATGTCTGATCCCACGCCTCCGATCTCTTACACCTTCGAAGTTCCGGCCCGTTCGCCGGTCTATATCGTCGCGCCGCGCCCCCGCCGGCCGTACTGGGTGCACATCTTATTGCTATTGGTCACCCTGTTTACCACCCTGACGGTCGGAGCGCGCCTGGAATACAACTTCCTGCACAACCTGCCAGCGTTTACCGAGGATTCAGTGGTGCTGCCGCTATTTCACTTGAAGTGGCTGCTTCAGCACCCGGCGAATCTGGTGCTCGGTATTCCCTTTTCGATGACGCTCATGGGCATTCTGCTGGCACACGAATTCGGCCATTTCGTCGTAGCCAAGAAAAACGGTGTCTATGCAACTCTGCCTTACTTTATTCCGGCGCCGACATTGATCGGTACGTTCGGTGCGGTCATTCGCATCAAGTCGCCGATTCGCTCTCGCCAAGCCTTATTCGACATTGGCATCGCCGGACCAATCGCAGGGTTTGTCGTCGCGCTTCCGGTGCTGTTCTGGGGTCTCGCGCTTTCCAAGCCCATGCCGCCAGCGGCAGCCGACTCCGCGCTAAACCTTGGCTATCCTCTCATCTTTGGTCTCGTGCACCGTGTTTTGGCGCCGTTCACGCCGCACGCAGGTGCACTTGGCAGCCTGTATCTGCACCCGGTCGGAATTGCGGCGTGGGTGGGGATGTTCGCTACTGCGCTGAACCTTTTGCCAGGTGGACAACTTGACGGTGGCCATATCATCTATGCGGTGGCCCCGCGGGCCCACAAGTGGGTGACGCGGTCCAGTATTCTGGCGCTCATACCGTTGGGTATCTTTTTTTGGCCAGGATGGCTGGTATGGGCGTTGATTCTGGGATTTACCGGGCTCCGGCATCCCAACGTTCCGCAATGGCCTCCCCTCGACCGCAATCGCCGTTGGCTAGTGGTGCTGGCGGTGTTGCTGCTGGTATTGACTTTTGCGCTGGCACCGATTCGCGGCTACACCGTCCTGGGAAGCTAGAACGGCTCGCGAATTTGCGTCCGGATTGTACATTTCATGCAACGTGCCGCCCTCCTACAATATGGCAAACATTCTCCACTGGCTGTTTGGACCGCATACATTCGACATTGCAGCAGTGCTCTGTGTCGGGATCGGTGTAGCGTTGGCACTAAGCACCGACCCAAAAGACATTGCTGCTGCGCTATGGTTTCTTGGAGTCGCAGCAGTGTTGGCCATCGGCAGAGCATCCCATTGGCTGATAACAGACGACTCCCCGCCATTGCCAAAGCCAATTCTTGCCGCACTGCTGTTCGGCGCCATTGGCGCACTTTGGATTACCGCCCATTCATGGGCACACGGGAAGCTGCCGACAAACAAAAGTCGAGAAAGTGTGACGGGAGCAAATGAGCCGTTCGCAAGTGGGGAACCAACAACCGAACAAAGAGTTCTCATGCTCAACTTACAGAGTAAATTCGAGGACGGTATTGTAACCGTTCGCAGTATTAAGGTTGACGACAAAGGAAATTCGGTAGTGGGCTAATTCTGTGTTGCTGACGGGAAAGCAATTCCGGTTTCCTCGTTTCGCCTGAAGATGCGGGCAGCTTCGCGAAGCTGCTTAATCCGCTCCTTCGCCTTGGCGATATCACGCTCGGCATCCTCCGCCAGTTCAACCCATCCCGATAAAATATTAGACGGTCTTACAATTTTAGTCTTGACAGTTTTGTTAGGCACGTGCAATACTCCATACATGGTTAAGAACATTGAGTTTTCGTCTATTGTAAGTAAGCTGAGCGACGAGTTCGACGCCTTGATAGACGAACGTCAAGATATACGCGATAAAACCACCAAGTTGAATGCTCGTGCGGAAGAAATAGAACGCAAGTTGCAGGCTATTCAGCAGACCCTTCAAGGCTTGGCTCTCTACGGCACCGCTCAAGAAACTCCCACTGAAGTGACAAAGAAAACGCTTATCGACCTCCAGAGCATTGCTGAACAGATGAGTAGGTCGTTCGCTCAGCTTGGAGCAACCAACACTGCCAAAACTCTCAGCGAGTGCTGCCGCGACATTCTGCGCAAAAAGGGCGATTGGATGTCCCCCGTTCAAGTACGCGAGGCGCTGTTGGCGGCGGGGTTCGATTTTTCCAACTACACTTCTAATCCCCTGTCTTCCATCCACACTACCCTTAAACGACTTACGCCGGACGAACTTGAGACAGAAACAAGAGCCGACGGCCAAGTGTATCGGTGGAACAAGGATGAGATGGATGCGCGACCCACCGTCGGGCAGAGAATTCTGCGCGGTCAGCGTGCCGCGAAAGAGAAGCAATGACTTTTCTTGTGTCCAATACGAAACGCCCTGCGCTCGTAACGCAAGGCGTCTCAGAACGGAGGAGCGGTGATGCATCGAATCAGACTGAAAATCACTGCCCGCTGGTTCACGGTGGAACTCAGTATCGAGCCACCATAATCCGTTAACACTTAGCGCCCCGCTTCCTGCTGAAACAGGTTGCGGGGCTAATCCAAATCGCGGGGTTAGCCACGACTCAGACCTCAATCTCATTGTGGCAATTTCCCCGCCCCAACGCAAGGGGAAATCGCCATGACCTGTAAACGCTGCAATCACACAGCCCGCAAGTTCGGATGCCACGGCAAACGCCACACTCAGCGGTATCGCTGCATCACCTGTAAAGTCACGTTCTCCGAGTATGAACCGAGGCTCGGACGCCACTACACTGACCCTGAGACGGCTTCCAAAGCCCTTGCGATGATGCTTGAGGGCATGAGCATTCGCGCCATCTCGCGGCTTACGGGGCTGCACAAAGGCACGATTCTCTCGCTCATGCTGACGGCATCGCAGAGAGCGGGCGCGAAGCTGGACTCGCTTGTTCGCAATGTGCGAGTCAGACGCGTTCAAGCCGACGAAATTTGGTGCTACGTGGGCAAGAAGCAGAGGCAGACTCGCGTTGGCGACTCTCCCGAAATCGGCGACCAGTGGGTGTTTATCGCACTGGACGCGGATACAAAGCTGATCGCGTCTTGCGTGATGGGCAAGAGAACGGCTCAAACGACGCACATTTTTCTTTCCGATCTCAAGAGCAGAATTGCCGATGCCAGGTTCCAACTGACTACAGACGGATTCCACTTTTACGAGCGGGGTGTTGAGAACGTGTTCGCAGGTCAAGCCGACTTCGCCCAGCTTATTAAGCTGTACGGGGATTACGGTCAACACGGAACTGAGCGATACTCCCCAAGCCCAATCATCGAGACGATCTCCAAGATTAGAGACGGACGGCCCGACCCGAAGCATATTTCCACCAGTTTTGTGGAGCGGTCGAATTTGAGTTTGCGTATGCACTTGCGTCGCTTTACTCGGTTAACCAACGCATTCAGCAAAAAGCTGGACAATCTCAAGGCGGCTGTTACGCTGTATGTCGCCTTTTACAACTTCTGTCGCGTTCACCAGACGCTACGCGTCACTCCTGCGATGGAAGCAGGGTTGACCGATCACGTTTGGAGCGTTCCGGAATTGCTGGACGCGGCATAGCAAATCCATCAAATTGGAGACTGAGTATGAGCACCAACATTCCATTCACCTGCAAGCAGTGCGGCTCGAAGACGTTTAAGGTCGCAGCCGAACCCAAGTTCTTGGGTATGTTGATGACACTGGATTTTTCGTAAATGACAAGGGCTTGATATTAACAACTGCTGAAAACCTGCGCTTGCCGGAGGAGAAGTGTCGCAGGAAATTCGAGGTAATATCCAGCGATGGAACAATTCGAGAAACACGTGAGATCGGTTCCACTGCGTCGGTTTATTGGAGACTCTTGAAAATTGACACGATATCAAAACCGTTGCCTCTTTCCCACGAACCATTTTTCCCCGGACAGACGCTAATCATCCTAGGGAAGAGTGCTCATTCCGGCGCAATCGAAACCCGCATAGGAAATATAGAGCGTGACGAAGATCCTTTTCGCCTATCTACAGAAACCCCGATCGGCTTTAACGGCAGTCCAATATTTAACGAACTAGGAAAGGTGGTAGCAGTGCAGATATTTAGCCATAGAATCGGGCGGCATGAGCCTCTAATGTGCCTAAAGGTGCCAACAAAACAATTTCTTGAGGGCATGAAAAATCATAAGGAACAAACTAAGCCACAATAAGTTGCTTGTATTCAAGATGCTCGGATTGCAGTATTTGCGTCTCAGGTTGAAAGCCAGGAAACGTCCCGTTTTCTGATGGGGCGAAAGGGTCATCTCAGCGGCAAGGAGCACGCTAGCCCGTGGCGACAGCACGCCGGTTTCGGCCATGAAGGGTTCCGTCCTCGGAGTCATCCTTCACGACGTCTGCGAGGAGATCAGGCTCGCGCAGTTGCGCGACATCCTCGGTGCGCGGCGAGTCGAGCCCAGCTTTAAGCACGCCACTCCGGACTATGTACGATTTGAGAACCCGCCTGTAGTTGAGCGGCTCGAATGTGTGGTGTTGACCAGCGGCGAGAAGCTCATTCCGCAAATCAAGTATTACGATTATGGCGTCGTCAGCGTACTGTTTGAGCTGGGATTCGAGGCTGACTGGGAGACCCTGGTGCAGCTGGCGGCTCGCTGGGTCCCGAACCCCGAGCTCGAGCGTCAGGCACAGCAGATCATTCGTGGCCGGCTCGATCGCATCGCACCCGCATTGGTGCGTCCTTACCGTGAGTGGCTTAGCGAAGACTATTACATTTTCACTCTGAGCAATGTTCCCGGGCAGCCGCGCGGCTCCGACCTTCTTACCCAACGCGGCCCGGAGATTGCCCAGATACTGCGCGGCGAAATCTTTCCGCTCGCGCGCCAAGAGAATGATGATGTCCTCCAGGCCAGCCTTTCCTACTATCCCAACGATCTGGTTGTGGTGGGATGGAATGCCGCGCTGGTTTATGACACACCGGCCGGCGCCGAAACTTCGGTCCAGATTCTGGAGTACGTCAACTCGCAGCTGCTAGAGTTTCGCCATTATGACGAGTTGCTCACTCGTGAGTTGGCTGGCGTGTACACATCCTTGAAACATCACGCTGGCTTGTGGCGGCGCTGGCGTATGCGCGGAGAGGCTTCGCGGCTCAACTCCGTGACCGTCGAAGTCACCGAGTTGGTAGAGCGCTCCGACAACGCCATCAAATTTGTCAGCGATATGTTTTCCGCCCGTCTGTACCGTCTGGCGGCTGCTAAGGTCGGCGTTCCGGAATACAAAAATCTTGTCAATGAGAAGCTTCGAACTGCCGAAGGACTGTATCGCTTCTTGGTGGACGAGTTTCATCAGAGCCGCGGTTTCATCCTGGAAGTGATGGTGGTGATCATCCTGGTCATCGAACTGGTTTACCTGTTCCGGGGAAAGTATTAGAGTCACGGACGAAAGTGGTCGATGATGGATTTGGGAGTTGTCATTACTGGTGTCGGATTTTTCGCCGATCGTTCACCAGGCCTGTCTGCGACCGCTACCCAGGGAGGACCTATGATGCTTGACCGTTTCACCAAAGCAATGTTGATTGTTATCGCGGTTCTGCTTGCGATGATCGCCTTTCGCCCCATCGTCCGTCCGGCACCGGTGGAAGCGCAGGCGAGTGAGGCTTATCCTTTTTACATCGAACCGGGCTTCACCACATTGCGCAAGCCCGATGGCACTGCGCAGGTGTATGGCAAGGTCGCCATCGACATGCGTAACGGAGACATCTGGGGATTTCCCACGATCGTGCAGGGCCCGTACCCAGTTGACAATGCCAAGTCCACACCTCCAAAGTCGCATCCGATGTACTTGGGGAAATTTATGTTCAGCGAGGCGACGAAATAGGATCGCAGCAACCCCCGCGCCGGCGTGCCATCCGGCCACTCGGTGGCTATAATTTCTTTAGGAGCGATTTTCCAGTTCGATGAAGATTGCAGCCTGGATTGTTCTCGCCACAGTTCTCAGCTCCGGGTGGGGCGCCGTCTCCGTTCATGCGGCCGCGGCCGCCAAGAGCGCCAACGTTACCGTCACGGGTGATAAGACTTGGATCGACACCGGTATGGACGTTAACGCCGGCGACAAGCTCCACATCACGGCGAGCGGCACCGTCAACATGGGCAACAATACCGGCGTGACGCCCAACGGTGTACAGCGCGGATGGGTGGACACTTTGCGCCCGCTGATGGTGCCCAGCGCGGGACGCGGCGCTCTGGTCGGGCGTATCGGCAACAGCGATGCCGCCACGCCCTTCCTGGTCGGCGCCGATGGCACCATCCTGGTGCCCTTTGGCGGACGGTTGTATCTGGGGATCAACCAGGACCAGACCCAAGCTCCTGACGGCAAGTACCAGGTTCATATTGACCGCATCGCGTCCAGCACCGCGACCGCCAGCGGCGCTGCCGCCGGAAAAAGCAATTACGACTTCAAACCACTGTTTGCCACGCTCGACAAGAATCTGCCCTACCGTGTTACTGACAAGCCGGAAGGCGGCAATCCCGGAGATCTGGTCAACTTTGTAATCATCGGGTCGCAGGAGCAGGTGACTAGCGCCCTAAAGGCTGCGGGCTGGCTTCCGGCCGACAAGACCAACACCGACGCGGTGGTCAGTGCGCTGATGGCAACCTTGCAGAAGAACTCTTATATGACGGTGCCGATGAGCATTCTGTATCTCTTCGGCCGTCCCCAGGATTACGGGTACGAGCGCACGGAGCCCGTGATGGTGGTGTCACAGCGTAACCATTTCCGTATCTGGAAAGCGCCCATCAGCACGCCGCAGCAAACCATCTGGGCCGGCGCTGGAACCCACGACATCGGCATCGAGCGCGACCAGCGCTCGGCCAATGCGATCACCCACAAGATCGATCAGGATGTGGACAATGAACGCGACTTCATCGGCGCCACCTTACAGCAGGCTGGGTGGGTACAGGCGATGGACTACATGACGCGTAACAACCCAATCAAGGAAACCAAGACCGCCACCGGTGGCAGCATCAAATCCGACGGCCGCGTGCTGGTCATCGTGCTCAACAAGACGCAGAAGTAGCCCCGCGCCAATCACTATTGTCTTAGATAGCGATCTTAGTTTCGATCGCATCGTAATCCGCTCGTACCCCGCCGTCGGTCGCGTCGAGCAGCCCGGCGGCTGCCAGGGCTCGGACATCCGCATGTACGTTGCTATAATCGCGCCCCAATGCTTTCGCCAGCGCCCGCACGCTCGTGACTTTATGTCGCCGAACGTAACGCAACAACTCCATCCGCCTGCCCGTTAGAACGCGGGCGAGGGCGTCCCAGCTCTCGAACGCCAAGTGGCGTTCATGGAAGATCTCTCCGCGCTCGGCGCGGCGCCAGGCATCAACGAAGCGGCGCGAAGCCTCATCTTCCATTGCGCCGCCAACCGTGATCTTCACATCGCTCACTTACCACCTCGCAGGGCCCGCACGTCGGACCAGAAATCGGCCATCAATTGCTCGACGGTGCTGAACGCGTAAGCCGTTTCGCCGCCTTGAAAATGCCGATGGTCGCCTTTGCCACGCTCATTGTCGTACCCGACCTCCCGGACGCCCGGACGCCCATAAAACAGCGAATACTTCAGACCGTGGGTGGATGGCGGGACGGGCGACGAAACGCGCCACAACACCATTTCCACAATCGCACCGTCGTCGTAATCGATGCGCTGGTGGAAGAGCAGTTCAGCCGTTATTCCTGCGCTAGTATGGCTTTATAGAACATATGGTGTCAAGGGCCATAATCACCACACTAACTCCCGGCGCCACCCTGCAGCAGGCAGGAAGGATTCCAGGCGATGGACTACATGACCCGCGCCAATCCGATCAAGGAACAAGGAAACCAAGACCGCTATCGGCGGCAGCATCAAATCCGACGGCCGCGTGCTGGTCATCGTGCTCAATACGACGCAGAAATAGGGGTCAGTCGCCAGCCTTCGACCGCCAGGATTCTGGTGGATCACCGCAGCTCTGCGTACTCGGCTTTAGCTTGGACGAGGATGGGAAGGTCAGGATCGGCGTTTTTCCAGAGCGTGAGGAAATCCTGATAGGCGGATTTGGCCTGCGCGGTATCGCCTGCGAGCGCGTAGGCGCGGCCGAGTTGCAGATACACGAACGCGCCCAAGACAAAATTGCCGACCAGTCCGCGATGGTTCACTAGCTTCTGAAACTCCACCGCTGCTTGCTTACCTTGGTTCGCTCTTAAATACGCCTGCCCGCGCACGTAAGCCGGGTACAGAGTTTGAGACGAAGCGGCCCCCATCTCATACGGACTTGCCGCCTGTAGGATCTCGATTGCGGCACCCGGATTGTTCTTGTCCAGTTCGATTGACGCTCGAATGGTCGGCAGAAGATGTCCCTGCATGATCGTGTCCACTGGAAACTCGCGGTCGAGCTTATCAGCCAGTTTTTTCGCGCCCGCGGCATCTCCAGCCCGTGCCAGCGCGAGCGCTGCCAGCGCTTCCACCTCCCGCCCCGGCGCCAGGGCAAGAGCCTGTGCCGCCCGTTGTCGCGCCCGCCCATTGTTGCCGACTTCGGCCTCGCGCAGAGCTTCATTCGCTCTCCACAGTGCAGCGGTTTCCAGTGCCTCGGCGTGCTCGGCTGATTCTGCGGCGCGCTGTGAGAGGTTGCGCGCTTTGCCAATCCGGCCGTAATACGCCTCAGTTTCTGCCTGGGCCGATAACAGCAAGTCTTCGGCGCCCGGTTTGCCCGTCGCCCATGTTACCTGCTGCTGCATGGCAGCGTTGTCGCTTCCAAGAAAAGCTGCACAGTAGCGACTAAGGTGCAGATAGTTGTCGTCTAGCTTGTGCGCCTGGGCGCCATTAAAAGTGGCTATCGCTTGGTCCGGCTGGTTCATGTAGTTGTACGCCTCCATCAAGTGCCGATAAGCGATAACACTCTCTGGCACCAGCCGAATCGTTGTTTTTGCCTCCTCGACGGACTTGTCGTACAGTCCTAGCTGCATATAGTGGTAGCTCAGATTAACGTGGGGCTCCCACGCCGCCGGGTAGGTCTGAGACCACTCCATAAATATTGGAATGGCTTTTTCCAATTGACCCGTCGCGTCCGCATAATAGTGCGCTTCAATGTAGAATCGTTCGCGCTGGCTTACCCGGTCGCGCAGTTCGTAGGCCTTCTTGTAATTCTCGATCGCAAGACTGGACTGCTTCATATCCTGGTACTCAGGGCCCAAACGTGCATAAGCTTCAGCAAAGTTTCGGTCCAATTCCAGCGCACGCTTGAGGTAGGGAATAGGGTCAGCATCGCCTGTCAGGCGCGCCCTTCGGGCTCTGGTGTAGTCTTGTAGCGCTTCAAGCGACGAAGTTGTGGCTTCTTCCAGTGGTTGGTCAAACTTTTTTACCGAAGCCAGCGACTCTCCCAGCCGGCCCCGCAACTGGTTTCCCACCTGGTTTAGCGCCTTCAGCACTTTGTTTCGATTCTCAGCGTCTGCCTCTGCCCCTGCCAGAGTGTCTTCCGTCTCACAGTCCACCGCTTTTACTGCGATGAGGTAGTGCTCTCCTACCGGGGCAATGGATCCTGCCAGCAGCGCCCTGCTGTTGGTACGCAGACAGACCTCCCTCGCGACCTCTAATATCAGCCGCTCATTCGACGGCCGGTCCATCAGCTTCAGCGTCCCATTCACCCTTTGGTCGGAAAGCACATTCAGGAAGGGGGACTGCTCCAACTGAATGGCCAGTGCCATCTTCAGCGTTCCATCGAAGACCGCATCGCCAGTCTTGTTGTCGAAGTCGGCCAGTACGATGGTGTCCTTTTCCGTGAGCGCCGATGCCCTGTGCGCTCGCCAGAAAAGGCCGCCGACAATCAAAGCGATGAGTGCGACGAAAGCCGCAGCAAGTCCGATTCGCGTCGCGCGCCGCTTGGACTCACGATTGCGCGAACTCTCGACCGCCGTTGCCGTTGCTGCTGGTCCGGCCACTCGTGTCCCGGCAGGGATCGCCACACCCGATGCCGCGATTTTCGCCAGCACTCGTGACGCGATGGCGCCCTCGATCCCGGAAGGGTGCGACTCCTCGACCCGCGGGGCAGGTGTCGCGATAGTTTTCGACGTGACCGGCGCGAGGAAGCGGTAGCCCTGGCGAGGAATAGTTTCCACGTAGCGCGGACTGTCCGCATTGTCACCCAGCACCGTCCTGATCTGGGTGATGCACTGCCTCATCCCGTGCTCAAAGTCAACCTCGCTGTCCACAGTCCAGAGTTCCACTTGAATTGCTTCACGGGTGACGATCTGGCCTGCGTGGCTGGCGAGCACAACCAGAAGCTGGAATGGCTGGGGAGCCAACTTGATCAGCATGCCGGATTTGCGCAGCTCTGCGGTTGCGAGATTGAGCTCGAAGATCCCGAAGCGGAGCAGTTGCTGCGTGGCGCTCAAGACGACCGCCTTTGCATGGGCGATTATGGCCGCGATTATATCGTGCTCCCTCCCTAAATCCCACTGACGAGTTAATGACACGCCGCGCTAACCCTTTAGTTTACAGTAGGTTGGCCGATCATCTTCGATCTATCGCCAAATCAGCCGCCAAGTATTGAAGACCGGCGCGATCCGGCGCATTGTGCGCCCACAAGAGCGGGAGATTGGGCTGAGCTCAACAACCCGTTGCGAAAGGGCGACGGGGTAGCTAACGCGGTGAAGCTACTCCTCACCTTCAACGAACATCGCCGCCACGACCCATGACCAAAAGGAGGTCACTATGAAAACCCCTGTTCAACAAATGCTGATTGCGAAATCACGTCGCTTCTTCAAGGGCTTGTTGTCCATTAGGAGCGCGCTTTTCATGGCTGCGATCTTGATTGCCAGCCCGTTGCTCGCCAATGATGTCAACCTCACCTTCACTACTCCCACTAACAAGGACCAGGTCCACCCTGGCCTTGTCCACGTGAAAATCGGGGACACAGATATCCCTGTACAAATCCCCGCCGGAACGACGGCCCCGCAAAAGCGGGACCTAATCCGCTATGCGATCAACAGCAACAAAATCCCCAGTTTCATCGCCCGCGACAACGGGGACACCGGAATTTCAATCAAGTATCTAACCGCGGGAACAGCTGTAACCTTTACTCCCGGAGATACCGGTGAAAGCCAAGACAAGGAAGTGGCTGCCGCTACCACAAACGCCTGGTTCGGCTTTGGAACTGCCGAGTACGCCTCAACCGATGCTTCTGGAAGCCCATCACAGTTCACGGGAGGGATAGTAACCGACCTTGGCGAGCTTTCATTCACCGTATCGGCAGATCAATTGCATTCTCTGGATGGAACAACAATCACGCAGGCTCTCTTTGCAGAACTGGCCCCTTTGGCTCCGGGTCTAGGAGCGTCGATCCTTAACGAAGGAGACGAATTGATGTTCACTTTCAATCCTCTCGACACACAGGGCGGAGGGGGCGTGATTGTAGGAACTACCGCGCTAACTCCTGGTGCTTTCGAGGGCTTAGTTGTCGCTCCTGCTCCTGCTCCTGAACCCCCTTTTCTCTTTATCCTGGGCTCGGGCGTTCTAGGCTTGAGTGGCTTTCTTCGCAAGCGAATGATCACTTGAGTCACCGGTAACGGCCTAGCCGATCAATGTGACCGCGTCGGACACGCAGAAGACGCGACTACAAAGCGAAAAGGAGGTTAACATGAAAAAGTAGACTATATACGGTATCTCTTAGCAGTTGTCACAAACACCAAGGCCGGCTTCCTTGCGGAATGCCGGCCTTGTTGCGGAGGAAAGGAAAGCAATCTTTAGAACGTTGTCACCGCGGTTCCTGGCTCACGCCACTTGTACGATCCGAGCATCTTGAGGTAGTTCCCGCGGAGGAAAGCCGCTGGGCTCTCAATGTTGACCATGCTCATGCTGCCCCGCATCTGCTTCACCGAGACATACTCGTGCTCTTCCATCCAGCGTTCCATGCCGGCCAGCACCACGCCGATGTGCTCGATGCCGTACTTCAGCAGCGCCGATGTCATCATGGCCACGTGCGCGCCCGCCATCATGGACTTCAGCACGTCACTGGAATCGTGTACCCCGCCGGTAATGGCGATGTAGGTCTCGACCTGGTGATACAGAATGGCAGCCCAGTGGAGACGGAGACGCAGCTCATGCGGGCTGCTCAGGACCAGGTTTGGCACTACCTCCATCTCCTCCAAGTCGAAGTCAGGTTGATAGAAGCGATTAAAGATCACGACGCCGTCGGCGCCGGCTTCCGACAAGCGTTTGGCAAAGTTGGCGCACGATGTGAAGTACGGCCCCAACTTTACCGAGATCGGGATGCGAACGTTCTTGCGAATGGCGCGCACCAGGTCACAATAGCGGTCTTCCAGTGCAGTCGCAGTTACGGACGGATCGCTCGGAATGTCGAAGATGTTCAGCTCCAGCGCGTCGGCGCCCGCCTGCTCCATGTACTCGGAGTAGCGCACCCATCCGCCCGGCGAGCTGCCGTTCAGGCTGGCGATGACCGGAATGCTCACTGCGGCTTTGCCTTTGCGCAGCAGTTCCAGGTAACGATCAGGGCCGACATGATACTTGTCCATGTCGGGCAGATAGGACGTGGCTTCGGCGTAGCTGTTGGCGCCGTACTCCAGCGCACTGTCGATGTTCTCGCTCTCCGCCTCAATCTGTTCTTCGAACAGCGAGTACATCACGATGGCCGAGGCCCCGGCGTCTTCCATGCGAGGGAAGTTTTCCAGCTTCTCCGTCAGCGGCGAGGCCGATACTACGACCGGGTTCTTCAGCTTTAGTCCCAGATAATTTGTTGAAAGGTCGATCATTACTTCGTCTCCTCGCAGTTTCGCAAAGTTTCAGGTAGTGCGGGCCTTTAGGCCCGCGTAAACTCGGCCTCTTGACGAGCAGGCTTTAGCCTCTCGGGTACCTCGTCCAGATGACGGGATGTGTTGGCTGAGGAATACGGGTAATCCTTCGCTGCCTCGATCAACCTTCGACGCACTGGATTCTGGTGAATGTAATTCCGCACCGCCGCGTATTCAGCGGCATCGCGGACCCGATGTTCGTAGTAGCTCGGCTGCCAAACAGATTTTGACTTCAACTCGGCTTGTCCCATCCCGTGCGAAAACCCGCCCTTGATCATCTGCATGGCGCGTCCGATTGCGTGGCCATCATCGACCGATAGCATTAGGTGAATATGGTTTGGCATAACAACAAATTCGTGCAAGGAAAACTCGCCCGCATCGCGATATCGAAAGAGTGTGGCAAGCAAGAGCTCGGCAGTTTCCGTTCGTTGGAACAGGTTCTGGTGCATGTAAGCCGAAGCGGTAATGAAGTAAGTTTTCGTCATAGAGGTGTCGCCGGCTGAAGCCGGCTCGCTCTAAAATACCGCGCACTTCAACGCGGACCTAAAGGTCCGCACTATCCATTCTCTCTACGCCTTCTCAGAGTTCATGGCGGCCATGTGCTGGTACAGTTTCCAGCGCTCGTTGACGTTTTCTTGCGCCTGATGCAACAGCTTCTTGGCTTCTTCAGGATCGCTGTTGACCAGCATCGTATAGCGCGTCTCGTTGTAAATGTATTTCTCCAGCGGAATGCTGGGAGCTCGCGAATCCAGCACGAACGGGTTCTTGCCTTCCTTGGCGAGCGCAGGGTTATAGCGGAACAGCGGCCAGTGCCCGGAGTTCACCGCAGCCTTCTGCTGGTCGATGCCGTACACCATGTCATAGCCATGCGCGATGCAGTGGCTGTAGGCGATGATGAGCGACGGCCCGTCGTGCGCCTCCGCTTCCATGAACGCCTTCATGGTCTGTGTGTCGCTGCCGCCCATGGCGATGTGCGCCACGTACGCGCGGCCATAATTCATGGCCATCATGGCAATGTCTTTCTTGGGAGTGCGCTTGCCGCCGGCGGCAAACTTGGCGACCGCTCCAAGCGGCGTTGACTTCGACATCTGCCCGCCGGTGTTGGAATACACCTCGGTGTCAAGCAGCAGGATGTTCACGTTGGCGCTGGAGGCCAGCACGTGGTCGAGGCCGCCAAATCCAATGTCGTAGCCCCAGCCATCGCCGCCGATGATCCAAACACTTTTTTTGACCAGCTCGTCAGCCACCGCCAACAGATCGCGGGCTGCCGGACTGGTGTTCTTCGCCAGCTTCTCTTTCAGCGCTTTCACCCGTTCACGCTGAGCGAAGATACCTTCTTCATTGGACTGATCGGCGTCGAGAATCTCAACCGCAAGTTTTTCGCCGATAGCCGATGCTAGGCGCTCGACCAATTCCTTGCCATATCCGTTCTGCTTGTCGATGGCGAGACGCATGCCCATTCCGAACTCGGCGTTATCTTCGAACAGCGAGTTCGACCAGGCCGGGCCACGGCCTTCAGAGTTGACGGTGTACGGTGTGGTCGGCAGGTTGCCACCATAAATCGATGAGCAACCAGTTGCGTTCGCGATCAGAGCGCGATCGCCGAACAGCTGCGTCATTACCTTGATGTAGGGGGTTTCGCCGCAACCGGAGCAGGCGCCCGAGAACTCGAACAACGGCTCCAGCAGCTGCACATCTTTCACCTGGCCGTGCGCCACCTTCTCGCGCGACAGCTCAGGGATGGAGAGGAAATAATCCCAGTACTGGTTGTACTTCTCGCGCAGTGGCGGCTGCGGCTCCATATTGATAGCGCGGTGCTTGGCTTCGCTCTTGCTTTTCGCCGGACATACTGCAACGCAGAGGCCGCAACCGGTGCAATCTTCCGGCGCGACTTGCAACGTGTACTTCAGGTCCGAGAATTCACGCCATTTGGGGACTGCCGTCTGAAAGCCTTCGGGAGCATGGTTGGTGACGTTCCCGTCGTAAACCTTGGCGCGAATCACCGCATGCGGACAAACCATGACGCACTTGCCGCACTGAATGCAGAGCTCTTCATCCCACACCGGAATCTCGAGCGCAATGTTTCGCTTCTCCCACTTCGTGGTACCGGTGGGGAAGGTGCCGTCGATGGGCATCGCGCTGACCGGGATCAGGTCGCCGTCGCCGGAAATCATCAGGCTCTCGACGTTACGCACAAACTCAGGTGCGTTGGCTGGCACGACCGGGCGCATCTCGAACTTCGAGGAAGCGCTGGTGGGCAGTTTAACCTCATGCAGATTCTCGAGCGAGGAATCGACGGCCGCGAAATTCTTGCGAACGATGGACTCGCCGCGCTTGCCATAGGTCTTCTCAATGGAGTGCTTGATGGCAGCGATAGCTTCGTCGCGCGGCAACACGCCGCTGATAGCGAAGAAGCAGGTCTGCATGACGGTGTTGATGCGCCCGCCCATACCGGCCGCGCGCGCCACTTCCACCGCGTCAATCACATAGAAGCGCAACTTCTTTTGCAGGATCGTGTGCTGCGCTGAGCGCGGCAGATTGTCCCAGACCTCGTCGGGGCCGAATGGACTGTTGAGCAGGAAGACCGCCCCCGGCTCAGCTGTCTTGAGGACGTCGAGGCGCTCCATGAAGCTGAACTGGTGGCAAGCCACGAAGTTCGCCCGCGAGATGAGATAGGTTGAGTGAATTGGCTGCTTGCTGAAGCGCAGATGCGACGTAGTCACCGCGCCCGACTTCTTGGAGTCGTAAACGAAGTAGCCCTGCACGTTCAGTTCGGTTTCTTCGCCGATGATCTTGATGGTGTTCTTGTTCGCGCCCACCGTGCCGTCAGCGCCCAGCCCGAAGAACATGGCACGAACCGTCTCGGCCGGCTCCGTCGAGAACGTCGCGTCATAGTCGAGGCTGGTATGGGTAACGTCGTCGACGATGCCGATAGTGAAGTGGTTCTGCGGAGTCGGATTCTTCAACTCCTCATAAATGCGCGCCACCATCGCCGGGGTGAATTCCTTGGACGACAACCCATATCGGCCGCCAACAACCTTGGGAAATGCTGCCATCGGGGCCTTGCCCGCGGTGAAGCCTTCGGTCAGGGCTGTAATTACGTCTTGGTACAGTGGCTCGCCAATGCTGCCCGGCTCCTTGGTGCGATCAAGTACGGCAATACTTTTCACGGTCGCAGGGAGAGCCTGCAGGAAATGCTCGACTGAGAATGGCCGCATCAGGCGCACCTTCAGCACGCCAACTTTGCGGCCTCTTGCGGTGAGGTAATCCACGGTCTCCTGGACAGCTTCTGCGCCTGAGCCCATGACAATGATCACGTGTTCGGCATCCGGCGCACCGTCGTATTGGAAGAGCCGATATTCGCGGCCAACGATCCGGGCGAATTTGTCCATCGTGTTCTGGACGATGGTGGGACAGGCCAGGTAGTACGGGTTCACCGATTCGCGGCCCTGGAAATAAACATCAGGGTTTTGCGCCGAACCACGCAGCACCGGATGATCGGGCGAGAGAGCACGCTCACGGAAAGCTCGCACCAGGTCGTCATCGATCATGGCGCGCATGTCATCAAGGCTGAGCTGTTCGATCTTGGAAACTTCGTGCGAGGTGCGGAAGCCGTCGAAGAAATGCAGGAAGGGAATACGCGATTCCAGCGTCGCGGCGTGGGCGATCAGCGCCAGGTCCATCGCCTCCTGCACCGAGTTCGAGGACAGTAGCGCGAATCCCGTTTGGCGCGTGGCCATGGCATCCTGGTGATCGCCGAAGATCGACAGGGCCTGCGCCGCTATAGCACGAGCGGCAACGTGAATCACCGTCGGGGTGAGTTCGCCCGCGATCTTGTACATGTTGGGGATCATCAGCAGCAGGCCCTGCGACGAGGTAAACGTGGTGCCGAGTGCGCCAGCCTGTAGCGCTCCATGCAACGCGCCGGCTGCGCCGCCTTCGCTCTGCATCTCGATGACGTTGGGGATGGTGCCCCAGATGTTTTTGTCGCCGATCGACGACCATGCGTCCGACGATTCGCCCATGGGCGATGAGGGAGTGATGGGATAAATGGCGGCGATCTCGCTGACGTGGTAAGCCACGTAGGCGACGGCCTCATTGCCATCAAGCGTCACTTTTTGTCTCGGCATGTTGCCTCCAGCGCTTTCCTCGTTCTTGGGCAAGGTCCGCAACGAGTCTTCCATGACCGCCGATGAATTCGCAGAAACGGTGGCGGTCGAAGCAGAGTATTCAGTTGTTTTCACGTCGTTTTCGTTCCCCCAGACCGGCGAACGCGCGCGATCTGTATTTGCTTATGAATCGCTACTGTTCAAGATAGTCAGCGGGGTGGAAGCAGGCTGTGATGGGAGCACTAACAAGTCTGTGACCGGCGTCACATACACGTGTTTATCGCTGTGGGTGAAACGCGGGTGATTTTCTCCCTAGTCACACCGCCATGACTCCGTCGTCACAGAAGGACAGCCCGGGCCTGCCTAGAATACTAGGTGACTGCTTTGTGCCGTCGAAGTCACCCATGCTTACAGCATCGTTATCTTAGGAGGCGCCGTGAAAGCTGCCAGACTTGTAATGTTGCTGGGCCTTTTTATGGTCATGCTTTCTGGCAGCGCGTTCGCGCAGACAGCTCCGACGGGCCCAATTGTTTTGAAGGGCGCTCCTATGGGCGCGGTGCAGTTCGATCACACCGCACATCTGAAGGTGGCCGGCAAATGCGAAGTTTGCCATCACGCATCCAAGCCGCAGAAGCCGCTAAAGGCTCCACAAGAGGCTTGCACCGATTGCCATACCAATCCCGCAACTCCGCCGGTCACCATCAAGTTGCAGGCGGCATTCCACAACACCACCGCAACTGCCGGACTCTGCATTGATTGCCATAAGACAGAAAACAGCAACGGCAAGGCAGCGCCGACTGAATGCGCAGATTGCCACAAAAAGACGACCTAGAGCAGGTTCAGAGTAAGTGTAGACCGGTGGTGCCAGCCTTCAGGCTGGCGTCCGAGAGCGCTCCACCCTATAAGGCTTGGGCCACTGCGGTCATTTTCAATGACCGCAGTGGCCCAAGCGATGTGATTATCCGCAGCGTACGCGGCGCTGAAGAGGCTGTTACGAAACTGTGTCGTCCCTACGGGACTCGGATCAAAATTTCCACTTACCCAGCACTCCGCCTTCGGCTCCGTGCTGGGCTAAGCTCTTCCGTGCCTGCGGCACTCGGATTTCGTTGTCCTTGTTCCGCCGGGGAGAAGACGATCTCAGTTTCCTAGGTAGCCGGCAGGCCTTCACTTTTGCGCCGGAAAAAGAAACTTCAGCATCGGCGCAACCCGCTGCGCCCACGCGTTCTCATTGTGCTGCCCGCCCTCGACTTCGGTGTAGCAGAGATCCTCGCCGATTTTCCATCCTTTATCGATCAACGCCTCGCACAAATCACGGGCATCCGGAAGCGCACGCGAGCTCTCGTTGGTGCCGATATCGAGCCAGATGCGCAGATCAGGTTTCCTTCGGATCTTGGCCACGGTTTTCAGGATTGCCCGTTTTCGCCACCACACGGAGGGCGACATCGCTACCAGCTTGCCAAACACCCACGTGTATTTCAGGGCAAGATAGAGCGTGACCAATCCACCGAGAGATGATCCGCCAATACCGCAGTTTTCAGTGCCGGGCAGCGTCCGGTAGTGGTGATCTACGAATGGCTTCAGCTCTTCCACCAGCATCTGGCCGTAGGCGTCAGCTTGCCCGCCACCGAGGCGCTTGTCCTCGACCGGCGTGTACTCATCGATGCGACGCTCTCCGGTGTTGTAGATGCCGACTATGATCACCGGCTCGACGGCGCCCGTCACGATCAAATCGTCGGCGGTCTCGCCCATGTGCCAGTAGTTTCCTTTGATAAAAGATGTCTCTGGGTCGAACAGGTTCTGGCCGTCCTGCAGGTAAAGTACCGGATAGCGCCGGTCGGGCTCGGCCTCGTACATGGGCGGAAGGTAAACGACGAAGTCGTGCTTCTCGTCCTCAACTCTCGACGCAAATTGCTGGTGCAACCGGAGGCGGGACTTCAGGTCGACGGGTGTGACGGCTGTCGGATTGTTCATGTCGGTGAAAGCGGACATCGGATAATGTTGCCTAACCAAAATTTCCTACCTGCAGCAGATTGCGACAAAGCAGCCGCGGAGTTCAAGGCTCGAAAACAACCACGAACCTGAGTCTAGGCAGTGGGCCCACCAATTCCAGCGATGTACTCGTTAAAGTGATTGATCGACTGTTGGCTGTACTGCCCCACTTCGATGAGGTAGCCGTCGGGATCGCGCATGTAACATCTCAATTCCCAGCCGTGATTATCGAGCGGTTCGGTCAGGAACTGCGCGCCCTTCGCCTTCCACTGAGAATAACAACCCCAAATATCGGCAACGCGAAGGTTCAGAAAGCTGCTCACTGTATTCAGGTCACGAGGGGCCTCAAGAAACACGTCCGGCTTGTCCGGCGTTGGGCCGCCACCTGAATTGAGAGTGATCCATGAGTTGACCAACTTGATGTAACAGGGATTTCCCAGCTTTACCACTGTTCCTCCAAGGACCCCAACGTAGAACTCCCTGGATTTTGCCTGGTCCCTTACTGTCAGGAAGTGGGTGACGAAGAATCCGTCTTGGGCGATAGGAGCGTAGGGTAGATTCATAGGCGGATTTGTGCTCATTCTGTAGAATGATGGTTCCTTAGATTACCAAACCTCGACTGTTCTGCAACGGAAAGGCCCAAACAACTTGAATCGTGAATATCATCGTTGGTGGTCAAACGACCTGCAACGCGACATGGAACTGCTCGTCTTTGGCCACGCCGGCACCAAGGTCCTAGTCTTCCCCACTTCGATGGGAAGATACTTTGAGTACGAAGACAACAAGATGGTTGCCGCGGTTGCCGACCGACTGGAGGGCGGACAACTGCAGATCTATTGCGTCGACAGCGTGGACGGCGAAAGCTGGTACAACAAACGGGCGCATCCTTACTGGCGCCTGCAACGGCATCTGCAATACGAGCGCTACATTCTGAATGACGTGCTCCCGCTGATGTGGAACAAGAACTGGACGCCGCGCACCATCGTGACCGGCTGCAGCTTCGGCGCCTACCATGCCGTGAACTTCGCCTTCCGCCATCCCGACAAGGTCACCGGCTGCGTCACTATGGGCGGCTCGTTCGACATCAAGAGCTTCCTCGACGGCTGGTATAGCGAGGATGTGTACTTCAACAATCCGCCCGATTACCTCGCGAACTGCACCGATGGCTGGCGCTATAACCATATGCGGACCGTGCTCGCCACCGGCGAGTGGGACATGTGCTGGCAAAAGAACGAAGAGTTCGCGGCAATACTGCGAGCGCGCGGCATTCGACATGAACTGTACGTATGGGGCGACCAAAGCTATCACGATTGGCCGTGGTGGCGGCCGATGGCGCGCACGTACCTGGAGTAGGCGAATCGAGCTGCAACCAGGTTATGGCTATCTCGTTTCTACGGGAGCCCGAACTTGCGACTTGTGCCGATGAGTCTCGACGGCCTCCTGTGCCAGCCGAATCAATTCAGGCATGCGACGGGTGACAATCTGTGACATCTTCTGGCCAAGGTCGAACGACCATCCTGCCATGGTGATGCTCATGGCGAGTGGCGCGTCACCGTACAGCTGTTCGGCGGCGCTGAGCAGCGACGACGGATTGAAGTGGTGACTAAAGCCGCCGGGACCCGGTTCCGGCGACACAATGATACGTTTTATGGTTCCGGGTTGTTCTCCGAACGAAGCGTCCAGAAACAGCACAAAGTCCCGCAGCGATATGTCCTCCGCCATCTCCGGAGTGAGTTGCTGAGCGGCGATCACTTCCACGTCGGGATCGTTCCAGAAGTGTTGCTCCAACTGGCGCGCGGCGTGACAACCAATGGCGTCATCTCCGCGCATAGGATTTCCATAGCCAATAATCAGGGTTGCGGGCACTTCGTCCTCTCCAAGGGTGGCGCGTGGCCTGGTCTCTTCCTGTCAATAGGGATAACGCTTTTTTGCCGGGAGGGATGTGAGACGCCTCACCTTCCGCCGTGATGAGGAATCATTCAGCACAGAGACACGGCGGACGCAGAGAAGAAAAGAATTCTTTTTTCACCACTGATGACACAGAGACCACGGGGTTTCTGTTGCTGTTTCTTTTCTGTGCTCTCCGTGTTCTCCATGGTGAAACGATTCTTCTCTGTCGTCTCTGCGTCTTCGTGGTTCGCTTTTATTCAAAATTCTTCTCTGTGATCTCTGTGTCTCTGTGGTTCAAATCCCTCTGCCTCTCCGCGCGCTTGGGCGGTTAGTCTTGATTCCTATCACTTCTTTTTCCCGGCAGGCCCGCCGGATTCTCGTGTGTACGCTCGCGGAAGCGCGCCTTCATGCCGGTCGCCATCGAGACGGCGTTCTCTCCAAACTTCTCGCGCATGCGGTCGGCGGCAGACAGTGCCTGGTTCCATTTGTCATGCGTGCTTCTGCCTTCCAGGCTGAGCTGCTCGCTCTCCGCATCAAAATGTGACGCGCATACACCAAGCAACCGGACCGCGCTGCCGTTCCAGTTGGTGCGGAACAGTTGGCGGATCGTCGCCAGCACCTCCGCATCCACCGAACTCGGCTGCTCCAATGTGTGAGCGCGGCTGAGGGTGCGGAAATCGGAATAGCGCAGCTTCAATCGCAGTGTACGCGCGTGCAGCTTCTGTTCGCGCAGCCGGCGGCAGACCATCTCTGTCAGCCGCGCCAGCGTAGCTTCCAGGGCTTGCGCGTCATTGGTATCGACCGAGTACGTGTGCTCGTGGCTGATCGAGCGTGGCCCATCGTCGTCACCAATATCGCTATCGAACCATGCTCCGGCGTCCAAGCCCCGTGACTTGCCGGCCAGCGCAACGCCCAGCGCGCCAAAGTTTGCCTCCAGCCAGCGTTCTTCATGCCCGGCCAAGTCGCCGATTTTCTGGATGCCCTGTTCAAGCAGGCGCTTCTCCATCACCTTGCCGACGCCGGGAATCTTGCGCACATCCAGCGGCGCGAGAAATTCCGCTTCGCCGCCCGGCACAATCCACAGCACGCCGTTGGGCTTGGCCTGGTCGGAGCAGATCTTGGCTATCAGCCGGGAGGTACCAATTCCGATGGAGCAATTCAATTGCGTCTCTGCTTTCATGGCGACGTGCAGCGCGTGGGCGGCCCGCATCGGCGGACCATGCAAGCGTTCGGTGCCGGTCATGTCCACGTACGCTTCGTCGATGGAAACCATCTCCAGCTTGGGAGAGAAGCGGTCCAGCACCTGGTAAACCTTGACCGAGTAATCGCGATAGCGCTCGGGATGTCCATCCACAAAGACGGCGTGCGGACACAGCTTGGCTGCGGTGCGCAAAGGCATCGCCGAATGCACACCGAACTTGCGCGCCTCATAGGAGGCCGCCGACACCACGCCACGCTCTTGGCGTTGCCCGCCAACCACCACCGGCTTGCCCTTCAACGCCGGGTCGAACAGCTCCTCGACCGAGACGAAGAAGGCGTCCATATCGACATGAAAGATAGTGCGCTGGGCCGCAGGCATGGCTGTGCGAGATTTTATTCCAGTCAGACGGTTTCAGCACTCGGCGTTTAGCCGTCGGCTGTCAGCCGTCAGCTGTCGGCTAAGGCTTGCTGGTCAACTATCCACTAACCACTGCTTTTCAAGTCCTTCACCAGCCGCTGAAAGGCTGTCTGATAGGAGTCGTGGTCCTTCCAGTTGCTGAAGTCGGGGATGAAGTACTCGCGTATCTCCTTGGCTGAGTCCTTACCCCGGTCTGCGTCGAACAGCTTCCATTTCTTGACCTCCTCATACGGCACCAGCGTGATGGGAAATAGCACCTGCTTCTTCTTCCGCGAGGGTGCCCCATCCAAGCCGGGGTCCCCAGCGAGCGCCGGGTTTGCGCTGGTCGGGGTGGAAGCCGCTTTGCTTGGGTGGGGGTTTTCTTTGTTTTCTTCGATCTCTCGTTTGCGAGCTTTGAGGATCTCAGTACCTACCCACTCGCTGTTCATGCTGTGCTCGGAGAGGATCAGCAGCAGCTTGTCATGCAGGCGGATGGCCTCGTCGATTTGCTCGTGCAGTTTGCGGCCTGCCTTCATTTCCTCGGGCGCGAACCAGCAGCGCACGCCCTTGGCTTGCAGGTCCGCATGGAGTCGCTCGGCAAACTCCTGGTCTTTGGTCGAGTAGCTGATGAAGCAGGAGTAGAACTCGATGGGGCGTCCTACCATCGAGCCGATGTAGGCGATGAACTCGTCCTCGCGTGCAAACCCGTGTGTGCGCATATTTCGCGTAAGGCCTTCGCCCACGCTCGCCAGCAGAAGCCGGAACTAAAGCTGAAATCGCCAACGCCCCAGTCCCGCCTGCGGGACGAAAGAGCTTAGCCCAGCCTTTCAAGGCTGGGTAGGCGTTGAGAT
This sequence comes from uncultured Acidobacteriaceae bacterium, assembly GCA_963720135.1. Taxonomy (GTDB): domain Bacteria; phylum Acidobacteriota; class Terriglobia; order Terriglobales; family Acidobacteriaceae; genus Bog-257. Next base: position 211,783 of record CAVREJ010000011.1, on the reverse strand, counting down.
GAGACGAGTCCTGTAGGGACGGCAGAGACAAACATCGCAATGTGCTGACGATCACCGCGACGGCAGATTGCGCACGACTATCTTCGGCTCATGGCTCACACTCATACCTGTAACTTGGTGCATTGCGTCTTCAGCACCAAAGACCGGGCCAACCTCATTCCCGATCCTGAAAGACTCTGGCAATACGTCGGCGGAATCTCGCGCCAGAAAGACATTCTGTTGCTGGCTGCCGGTGGCACCGCCAATCATCTCCACCTGCTCATCTCGCTGCCGCCGACCATCACGCTGGCCAAGGCGGTACAGGAACTCAAAGGGAACACCTCGCGCTGGCTGAATGAAATGTCTCGCTTTGCATGGCAGGAAGGCTACAGTGCATTCAGCGTGAGCCAGTCGCACCGCAAGACCGTGGTCGATTACATCGACCGCCAGGCTGAGCATCACGCGAAGTGGAGTTTCGAGCAGGAGTTCCTGACGCTGCTGAAGAAATCTGGAATGGCCTACGACCCGCGGTTTGTGTTTGGGTAGGTTTTCTCTGTCGTCCCTACGGGACTCGGATTCATTACAACGCCTACCCAGCCTTGAAAGGCTGGGCTAAACTCTTTCGTCCCACTGCGTGGGACTGGGGCGTGGTGGTTCCAACGCCCGATTCAACGAGGAATTCGAGAACGAATGCAGCTTGAGGATTTCGAGATGTTCAGGGTTCGCCATTGCCGCGTGACCTCGCTTGTTTCCGGGATGCTACGGATGATCTTGGAAGGCCACACTCTATGCGACAGCCCGCAGCCAGTCAACGCGCAAACGGGTGCCGTCCCTGAAGGGACTCGGATCAATTTATGACGATTTCCCAGCGCTTACGCGCTGGGCTACGATTGTGCCGCCCTTCGGGCTGCATCAAGCCCCATCACGGAAAGAGCCAGCCCGTCAGGGCGGAACAAGATTAGCCCAGGACCCTTCGACTCCGCTCAGGGCCGGCTGTGAGTCCTGGGTGCACTGAAAATAAAATCCCGAGCCGGCTTCAGCCGGCGGGACGTGATTCGCAGTGACCCTTTGCGAACAGTCAACGTCACACATTCTGCCCGGAAAGCCTAGTTGCGTCGATTGCCTCATGATTTGCGAGTAGAATCCCTTAGAGTTGCAGGAGCCAGACGTGGACAGGCTGTCGGCTCGCTCACTCGAATGGGCGAGAACGCATATCGAGAAGTTTGGAGACACGGACATTTTCCCCGTGCCATTCGAGTTCGATGCGATCACTCACTGTTGGAGCTGGATTAAGGAGCAGCTGCGAACTGAGGATCTAGGCGCTCACAAAGGAAGGACCGCAACAAGACTGTTAATTCCTAAGCCTCGTGGCGGATTCCGGGTTGCCGTCCAGTTGGATCCCTTGGATTGTGTCACATACGCTTCACTCGTGTATGAAGCGGCTGGCTGTATTGAAGCATACAGAATTCCAAAGTCGCAAAATATAGCCTGCTCATACCGAGTCGACGCGGACTCCGGGGGCCGACTCTTCGAGCCACAGAGCGGCTGGAAGAACTTCCATCAGAAGTCTGTAGAACTGGCAGCTGACCCGGAATATAGTCATGTTCTGCTCGCCGACGTTGCTGACTTTTACAATCAGCTAAATCACCACCGAATCGAGAATGCCCTCGAGTCGGCTGGCATTCAGCCGGACCGGGCACAAAACATCGAGCGGTTTCTTTCACGGCTCACTGCTAAACAATCAAGAGGCCTTCCCGTTGGTCCAACCGCTTCGATTCTGCTTGCCGAACTCTGCCTCAATGACGTTGACGCCCTCCTCCTTAGGAAGGGTGCCACTCACGTTCGGTACGTAGATGACTTCCGAATTTTCTGCTCCTCCAGAGGAAGCGCTCTTGAGCTGTTACACGACCTCACCGATTATCTCTATACCGCACACCGTCTCTCACTGGAGACCTCGAAAACCAAGATCCTGTTCAAGAAGGCATTCATTGACAAGGAACTAAAAGACCCGGACGAGGAAGAACAGAGGGCACGGGTTGACAAGTTCAACGAGCTCGTCGAGGAATTTCTTCCCGCCAACCAATGGTATAGCGAACCCATAGAGATCCCTGACGATGAGGAACTAGATTTTCAAGCTGCGCGTGACGCCTTAGTCGAATTGTTTGACGACTGCATTGGAAAACCGCCGCTTCAATTAGGATCAGCGCGGCATCTCCTTCGACGTGCTAAGAAAATGAATACGGCAGTTTTGAATGATAGAGTCACCGCACACCTCGAAGGACTTGCACCGGTACTGCGTGACGCTGTCCGCTATCTGATCGCAACCGTACCCAAGAAGACCGCGAATGAGCGTGGTGCTGAGGTATTGAAGTTCTTGGAGCAGAGTTCGATTGCTTTCTTGCCTTTCGTTCGATTATGGGCTCTAGAGCTGATGGAAAAGCGGGGAGACATGGTGAACAGGCAAGAGGCATTGCGGTTCGCCAAGGAATCCGAGGTGCAATTAGGAATACGTCCTTATGCACTTCTCGCGAGAAAGTACAAACTAATTGATTGGGTGAGGGCCCAGAAGGAAACGTGGATGAATCACGGTCCATGGGAGCGGCGGGCCATCATCTGGGCTGGTTCGGTACTCCCCAAGAATGAACGGCGTCACTGGTTGGACTTAGTTCAAGAGAGCGAAGACCCCCTCGATAGGGCGGTTGCGCAGTTCGCGGCAACTTCCTAGCACTAGGCTCGGTGCGGAACTATTGTTCACCTCTTTTGCAAATGCCAGCTCAGAATCCTGTGCCGTCCCCGGGGGACTCGGTCCCTTTTCCTACTATACCCACCGTTGAAACAGTGGGCTATGATCTTTCGGCCCGCTGGGCGGGACTGGAGTGTTGGCGGTTCGGTCGGCGGATGCAACCACCGAGTGAACAGCAGGTCCCTCCACTCCGCTTCGCTCCGGTCGGGATGACAAAGTGCTCTACCGCCGTCATTCCCATTCTGGCACTCGGAGCGAAATAGGAGCGGCGATTAGTACTTTCGTAACTTGACCGCAGTGGCGGGCAGAAACATACTTTCGGTGTAGGGCGGGAAACGCCGGAACCAGTTGTCAGTTGCCGCTTGTCAGTTGTCAGCGGCCAACCCTCATTCTGCCGCCAACGGCAGGGGTCGCAGGTCTCGTCGAACAGCAGGTTCCCTTCGACTTCGCTCAGGGCGGGCTCTCTACTCTGACTAAAGTCCTCGGTCGGAGTGACAATCCGAGAGAGAAATAATGAACGCCAAGTCCTTATTCCGTAGGATCTTACGTGTAAGTCTAAGGGGCTCAGGATCTTGGCCGGGAATTATGCAACATATTGAAAAAACGCGAGTTACTAGCGAGCCTAACTCCTGTAAACACACGATCTTACGAGCAAGATCCTGATATCAAACGAGTTACAGAAAGGGGGGGACCCCGTGAGTCTTCCTACTCTAGAAGCTACCGATACGAGTCTTTATCCGATTTGCGAGCACATCAAGCCGAGCGGCGAGCGTTGTGGTTCGCCTGCGTGGCACGATGAGAAATACTGCTATCACCACACCGAGGTGCGCAAACGCGCTCCCAAGACCAACCTCTTTGTGCGGCTGTTTAACCCTCATCCGGAAACCCATCCTGATTACCGGTACGAGTTGCCCTATCTGGAGGACGCTGCGGCCATACAGATCGGCTTTATGCAGTTGATCCATGGCGTGGCGCAAGAGCTGATTCGGCCGGACCGCGCGAAGCTGATCCTGTCGGCACTGCACGGGGCGGCGGCGAATTTGAGATTGATGGAGGCGAATAGTGCGGCCGGCGAGAAACTTTCCAAGAAATCGCCGAAGAACGTGAGGGTCAGCGAGAAGAAAGAGGAGAGTGCATGAGGCCAGTGGATAGTGAATAGTGGATAGCTGACCAGCAAGGTTTGCTGATGGCTGATAGCTGACAGCTGACAGCAGCACCGAGCCTGGCTCTTTTCGGCTGGGGAGAGACAACACAAAGGACTCCGTTACAATCTTTCCCAATGAGACCGGCAGATCGGCGGAGGTATCGAAGATGAGCCAGACGGCAACCCCAACTCGCAGCTTCGGATTTTTTCTAAACGGGAGCTGGCACACGCATGGGCGCGAGGTCGTGGTGACTTCGCCTTACGACCAGAGCGTGCTGGCAGTGATCTCGGAGGCGGAGCGCGACGACGTCGAGACGGCCATCGAGTCGGCCGTACAGGCCTTCGCCGTCACGCGCAAGATGACCTCCTACCAGCGGGCCAGCGCTCTGCGCAAGGTGGCCGATGGCATCGCCACGCGGCGCGAGGAATTTGCCCGTACCATCTGCCAGGAGGCCGGCAAACCCATCAAGACGTCGCGCATTGAGGTGGAGCGCGCCATCAACACCTTCCAGATTGCCGCCGAAGAAAGCACCCGCATCTACGGCGAGTCCATCCCACTGGACACGCTGGAATCGACCGGCGGACGATGGGGACTGGTGCGGCGCTTTCCGCTGGGGCCGGTCTTCGCCATCACTCCGTTTAATTTTCCGCTGAACCTGGTGGCGCACAAAGTGGCGCCGGCCATGGCGGCTGGTTGTCCGCTCATCCTGAAACCCGCGCCGCAGACGCCGATCTCGTCGCTGTTGTTGTCCGAGGTGGTGCAGGAGTCGGGATGGCCTGAGGGCGCGCTCGCGGTCATGCCGCTGTCCAACGAAAATGCCGCCTTACTGGTCGCCGATGACCGCATCAAGCTGCTCACCTTCACCGGCAGCGCCGCAGTCGGCTGGCAACTGAAGTCGCGCGCCGGCAAAAAGCGCGTCACCCTTGAGCTGGGCGGGAACGCGGGCGTCATCGTGCATAGCGATGCCGACCTGGAATACGCGGCGCAGCGTTGCGTAGCTGGCGGCTTCTCCTACGCAGGACAGACTTGCATCTCGGTGCAGCGCATCCTGGTGCAAAGTTCGGTGTTCGACAGGTTTACCGAGTTGCTGGTGCAGGGCGTTGGCAAATTGAAGTTGGGCGATCCCATGCAGGAAAGTACAGACGTGCCGCCGCTGATCCGCGAGCAGGACGCAGTACGCGTCGCGGAATGGATTGACGAAGCGGTAAAGGGTGGCGCCAAGTTGCTGTGTGGCGGCAAACGCAATGGGGCCATGCTCGAACCCACGGTGCTCACCGGCACCAGTCCCGAAATGCGGGTCAACTGCGCCGAAGCTTTCGCGCCGCTGGTGACCGTCGAGCCTTACGAGTATTTCGCCGAGGCGCTACACCAGATCAACAATTCGGCCTACGGGTTACAAGCGGGCATGCTCACGCGCGATGCAGTGCTCATCCAGATGGCGTTTGAGGAACTCGAGGTGGGTGGCGTGATCGCTGGCGATGTCCCCAGCTTCCGCGTGGACCAGATGCCCTATGGAGGAGTGAAAGACTCCGGCCTGGGCCGCGAAGGTCTGCGCTATGCGATCGAGGACATGACCGAACGCAGGCTGCTGGTGATGGCCGTGCGGTAGGAAGGAAGGGCAAGTTAACCACCCTTCGGCTTCGCTCAGGGCAGGCTCCGACACAGAGGTCACAGAGAAGACTTATTCACCACGGAGGACACGGAGATCACGGGAGAAATAACAATAGAGATTCTGTGATCCCCCATGTCCTCCGTGGTGAAAAAGAATTCTCTTCTTCCAGAGCCGCGCACCATCCCTCGCATGGTGACGGCGATTTATTCACCGCGAAGGACACGGAAGGGCGCGGAGGGGGAAATAAAGAATTACGGAAGAAAAGAGAGCGAAGAGCTAAAGAAAGAGAAACAAGAATTAACTCCGTGATCTCCGCGTCCTCCGTGGTGAAAAAGAGAATTCTTCTCTTCTCTGTGATCGGTGTGTCGGAGCCTGCCCTGAGCGAAGCCGAAGGGTGGTGAATAAACTCCGCTACACAAGCTTACCTAGAAGACATGCAGCCGCGAGCGCATCTTTTCGGCCATGTCCTGCACCAGGCGAATCTTGGTCACCACCTCGGCGGGGATGGCCGACTGCCGCAAGGCCAGCTCCGAGGTAAGCAAAATGCCGGTCACCTCGGCCCGCAGCTGGTTTCGTAAGACCCGCTCCGCCAAAGTCATTGCCCATTGTTTCTCCTTCTCGGCCCGGCGCAGAGCTACCTGCGTCTCGCGCACTACCCGGTCGTTATGGTGCAGCGCCAGGTTGATGTAAATCGGCTGGGCCGTGCCAGCGTGATTCAGCAGGGTATCGAGCGCGCGGAAATCGCCCTCCAGCAGCGATTGATCGATCGCCATGGCGTCGTATTCCGTTGTCTGTAGGCGCCTGACCGCCTGCGGTACCGAGTTGGCTACCTGGGTGGGCTGCCCGGTGCCCTGTTCCAGGGCGGCAGCACATTCCTGGGCGCGAGAAGATATGCTAACCAACAGGATCATACGTTCCTCCTGCCGCTCATCGGGCACACTTCAACGGTGGCGCCGGCGGCGGCCTTTATCACTACCGTGGATCTGGCGCTTACTCCCGCATACTCGCCGCGTGGGCGCGTGGGCGACGAAAATCAGAGCGCCGAGCCATATTCTTTCAGTTTGCGGTAAAGCGTAGTCTTGCCGATGCCTAGCTGGCGCGCGGCTTCCAGCTTGTCGCCCCGCAGCGTCTCAATGGCATGCAGGATGGCTTGCTTTTCCAGCTCGGCGATGGGCGTGATGGTCTCCGCAGCGGACACCGCGCCCACCGTTTTGACCGGGCCCTGGAAGTTGCGCAACTGCGTCGGCAGATCGGCAAGATGAATCGTGGGAAGAGAGCAGGTCGTGCAGGCGCGCTCCACGCAATTCTCCAGTTCGCGCACATTGCCCGGCCAATCGTAGTTAAGCATCGCCCGCAGAGCATCGTCCCCTACGCTATGCTGCACCTCGGTGGCGCCATTGATTCGTTCCAGCACATTGCCGATCAGTAAAGGAATATCCTGCTTGCGCTCGCGCAGCGGCGGGATGCGCAGCGTAAGCACGTTCAGGCGGAAGTAAAGGTCGCGGCGGAAGGTCCCCTGTTGCACCGCTACGTCAAGGTCGCGGTTGGTGGCTGCCAGGATACGCACGTTGATGGGTATTGCCCGCGTCCCGCCTACCGGACGCACTTCTTTTTCTTGGATGGCGCGCAGCAGCTTGGCTTGCAGGTCCACGGGCAGCTCGCCTACTTCATCGAGGAAGACCGTCCCTCCATCGGCCGTAGTCAGCAATCCGTCTTTGGCCCGCACCGCCCCGGTGAAAGCGCCGCGCACATAGCCGAACAATTCGCTCTCGATCAACGTTGGCACCAGCGAACCGCAATCCACGGGAATAAACGGACGCTCGCGCGAGGGTCCCGAGTAGTGAATAGAGCGCGCCACCAATTCCTTGCCGGTTCCACTCTCCCCCAGAATCAGCACAGGATGGGTGCTGTGTGCGGCCTTGGCGATGATGCGATACAGCTTTTCCATCTCCGGCGCGTGCCCGACCAGCGGCCCGAAGCCATGCTTCGACTTGACCTGTTCCCGTAAGAGACGGTTTTCGGTGGTGAGCTTCAGGTGTGCTGCCGCCCGCTCCAGCAGCAGGCGCAGTTCCTCGAAGTTGAACGGCTTGGTCACATAGTCGTAGGCGCCGAGCTTCATCGCCTGCACCGCCGATTGCACCGTGGCAAACCCCGTCATGACAATCACCAGGGTCTCGGGTCGGCGCTGCTTGATCTCGCGCAAGACCTCCAGACCGCTGTTGCCGGGCAGGCGGAGATCGAGCAGCACGATATCCGTACTGCTGGTTTCGAGAATCTGGTAGCTTTGCTCCGGGGTCTCGGCCACCCGGCTGTCAAAGCCTAGTAAGCGGGCGACCTCCCGGCATGACTCGCGCATTGAACGCTCGTCGTCGACGACCAATAGGTTCAGTCCATTGGCTGCGCACTCCTGTTCGCTAACTACCTCTGGCGCAATGGCATGCACGTGGGACATCCCTTCTCCGGCGGGGCCGCCCTCAAGTGGCGGCGCCGAATTGAATTGGCCTTCCGTACTCATCACCATCATTCCTTTTTGGGAAACGTGCTAGTGCAACCATCACATCGTGCTGTGAGTTCACCTTCCGCTCCCGAGGAAAAAACAGGGGCCGGGTGGGAATTCATCCGGGGTGGCAGATTCACCGTATTCCCGGAGTCAACGCCCGGCCCCTGGGCCGTCACCGTATTCGCCAACCGCTCCTTAGGAACGTGTACGCACGATTCCCCATCCGCCTGCCCGGTACCATCCCTGGTAAGCCGAAGCAACAGCCTTTTCATCAATTCCCCGCCGCGCTGCGCGTTGCGCTCAATTTCCCGCAGCGGCCGTTTCAGGCGGCTGTAGGGAGGCAGTTTCCATCCCACGACCTGGACGTTCATCAGCACGGCTGCGGTCGTGTTCGCCATCTCATGCACCAGATCTGCACAGTCGTCGCTGAAGGCGCGCGAGGAGCGCAGGTTTCCCTGATCGCGCTCCTCGCGTGCCTGTCCGGCGGAGGACATCTCGCTGATTTCTTCCTCGATTTCGTCATCGTATGGGTCGGGACGACGGTTTATTCGGCTTGTCAAGGACTTGGTTTGCCTTGCGCTGCCCATCCGGTTTTCGCTGACCGTGTTCATGATCGAGATTCGTTCCCAGTTGGAGACACATACCTCTAAAGCACGCCTCCTGCCACAACTCCTAATCCCGCTTAATCATTCATTCTGTTAGGATTTTTCCGATTACCGCAAAAGCAAGAATCACTTCTGCCGCCGCCTCAGTTTCAGAATGAAACTGGTTCCAGCTCATTAGGGGCCCAAATGCCTGGCCACTCAGGGTTTCGACGTTTTCCTGTTTAGGGCAAGAAAAATGTGTAGGGTTCAAATCGGGAGGGGGATTTAGCAGCTAGCAGCTAGCAACTAGCAATTAGCCTTTAGTAATTAGCAAAGCTCAGCACCAAAGTGCTAAAAGCTAAGTGCTAAAAGCCAAGGACTGATTCCTAGTTGCTAGCTGCTAGTTGGTGCCTCTATTGCTAGCTGCTGCCTCTACTGCTGGCTTGCCGCCGGTGACCGCTCGCCACCATGGGCCGCATCTGACGCTGACTCCACCACGCTGTTCTGTTCCAGCAACAAGCCGTTGTAGGCCGAGGCCGCTAACAGGCGCCCCTGATAATTCATAGCGCTGCGAATGGAGACTCCGGCGTCGGGCGTCTTCTGCCAGCTTCGCCCACCGTCCTTGCTCTCGAAGACCCCGTGAGCAAACAGCGCGGTCGCCAGCAAACGCTGTCCGGCGGCATCATAGCGCACGGCAAACACGTTACGCGGCGGCAGACCGCCGAGCAGGTGCTGCCAGCTATTTCCGCCATCGGTGGAGTGCAGGGCGCCTTCGCGGGTTCCCAGCCACAACGAGCCATCAGGACCAACTGTCAGGTTGTAGACTCCGGTGACATATTGTGGATAGGAGATTTCCTTCCACGATTCGCCCTCGTCCTTGGAGAGGAAAATATGCTTCGGGTTGACCAGCGTAACGCTGCCATCGGCAAAATGACTCACCACAATAAAGTCGCTTTCGCCGTTCACCGGGCCGCCGTACCACTTGCTTCCCTGGTCGACACTGGTGAACAGACCCTGGTCGGTGGCCGCATACCAAACTTTATCGGTGATCTCAAGAGAGCGCACCCGCGGCGCTTTGGCGGCGGCGATCACCTCCTCCAGGGACGCCTTAGGCAGCGCGTGAGTAACCGGCTTGCGTCTTGACTTGGCCGTCACACTCGAATGGGCGGTCTTGGAGCGGCTGACCGAAGGCGCCGTGCTCTTCTCGATTTCCGGCGGCCGCTTTCCCATAATCATCGGCGCCGGCAGCCAGGCTCCCTTCAAGGAAGGAAGATAAAAGATTCCATGATTCGTACCGGCGAAGATTACGCCGCTGTCGGCCTGTTGCAGGCTCAGGATGTCGCGCTCGTCCAGCCCGCGGTCCGATTGCCGCCAGCTCTGTCCGCCATCCTCGGAGAAAAAGAAGCCGCCGTAATCTTTATCGTTGACCACGCCTGCGTAGATCCGGTTGGGGTCTTTGTTGTCGACGACTACGCCGCCGATCACGCGATGGGAAAAGCCCCGGTTAGAACTGGTGTAATGGTCAAAGCCGTCGTCGCTGACCAGCACACCGCCGCGGTCGGTTGCTAACAGCACCCGGTCGGGCTGGCGCGGGTCGATAAGTATGTCATTGACGATCACGTTCGGGGCCGAGTACAGCTCCCAGGTGGTGCCGCCGTCAAACGTCTTCCACAGGCCACCGGTGGTGCCGGCATACACGATCCCAGGCCGCTTGGGGTCTTGCTTTAGCATCCGGGTGCGGATCGCCGAGTGCGGTATGCCCCTAATGCGGGTAAAAAGATTACCGGCATTCACGCTCTTGTAAATTCCCGAACAAGCGCTGAGGTAAACCATCGTGGGCATGTTCGGATCGATGATGATGCTGAAAACATCGGAGTCTAAAAGCATCCCTTCCTGGATGCTGTGCCAACTCTTGCCGCCGTCCTCGGTTTTCCAGGGCAGGTGAAATGTGCCGGCGTAAATAATGTCGGGGTTCACCGGATCGATGGCCACCGACTCGATGTTTTTGATCTCAGCATGGTTCTCGGGCGAGATGCGCTCCCAAGTCGTGCCTGCATCGCGCGAACGGAAGACGCCGTCAATTGCGCCAAGCACCAGGGTGTTGTGATCGCTGGGCGCCATGGCCAAGGCGCGGACGGACTTACCATGCACCGCCGGCAGCGTACGCCAGGTGCGGCCGCCATCGTCGGAACGAAAGACGTCGCCTTCCTCGTTATTGTAAAGACTCCATCCCGCTACGTAGATCGTCGCCGGGTGGGCGGGATCGAAGATGATGTGGTCCAGAACATCGTCGTCGCCTGCACCCAGGTGGGCAAACGGGCTCCAGGAATTTCCGCCATCCTGGGAGACAAACAATTGGCCCGCGCTCGTCCCCAGCAGGATGTGGTTGGGATCGGCCGGGTCATAGGACAAACTGCGCACGTCGCCGCCTTCGGGACCGATCAGGCGCCAGTCCGACGCAAAGGACCCGGCGGTGAACAGCACGGCAACGCACAGGAAAAGATTGACAAGGGACACAATAGTTTTTCGCATAACAGGAACGGACGCTGACGGAAACATTCCCTAAATCATAACTCGGAGTGAGTAGACTGTGTAGCTCCTAGAAATACCAGTATCCAAGAGGTAAAGTCTTACGACGAAAATTGCCTGGCTGGTGAAGGCCGTCAGGGCTCCCCCTGATTGCTTAGATGCAAACACGGCAAGCGCTGCCTCCGGCATCGGTGCTGGCTTCACGGCCTTTCTCACTTCCCAAAAAACCGGTGAGAGCATTGCGCTCTCACCGGCGTAGAGTTCCAGCTAATTTGCCCGCTTACTGGGCCGGCGGTGGAGGCGCTGCCGCCTTCTTGTGATGATGCATCGGAGCCGCCGTCTTCGGTTTCGGATAGGCGTTCTCGCTCGGCGTCACCACCGACTCGTCAACCGGCGTGGTGCCTTGCAGCACCGAAGCGGTGGCGGTGTCCGCGCCCTGCGGTACCCAGAAGATATCCGCGACGTGGTCCTTGCCCGTGCCCTTGCGTACCTCGATACGGCTCGGGTCGATACCCTGTTGCTGTACCAGGTAGGCCTTGGCGTTGACCGCACGCTGCGCAGCCAGATCCATCGCGTGTCTGTTCTTGCCCTTTCCGATCATCGGGCTGCGGTTCGCCATCGGCGTACCCGACGATGACCAGCTTCGCATTGGGATCGTTCTTCAATGCGGAGGCGTCGTCGTCCAGGATGGCCTTGGCTTCGTTATCCACACGCCACGGAATGTAGCGCTGCTTCGGACGCTTTATGAACTGAATCGGCGTACGCGGAGTCACCTGCTGGCGCTGGAGGCGGAGCCTCCACCGTGACCGTAGTCGTGCCGCTTCCAGTCAGTCCGCGCGAATCCGTCGCCGTGACCGTGACGTTGATCGTCCCAGCGGTGCGTCCCGGTGGTATCGAGAGTCGCGGTGGTGCCGGTTCCGCTAATCGCTCCGGCCGAAGCCGTGTAGGCGTAGCTGGAGATGGTCACTCCCGGATCCGGACTGCTCGCGTTCGCCGTGATCGTGGACGGTGTACCCGCCTGTACCGTGGTCGGATTGGCCGAGCGGGCTCACCTCGGCGGATTCATCGGCTTCGCCTTCACCGTGAACGGCGCGCTGCACGTCGCCGAGTTCATCTTCTTCATCTTGGCATCGGTGAGCGTCGCGTTGGCGGTGTGCGAACCAGCGGATGCGCCCGTCGTATCGATATGCGCCGACTGCGCATTGGCGGTGTCGATCTTGCCACCATCTGTCGTCCAGGCATAGGTAATGGTGTGCTTAGGATTGAAATTCGTACCTGTCGCCGTGACCGTTACCGGCTCACCTTCCGTCACTTCGGTAGGCTGCGCCGAGCAGGTCGCTGCTAACGCCGGGGTGTAGTAATTGCCTAGATTCACAACCACGCCGGCCGCCAGGCGAATGCTGTTCCACGCCGGATCGACGTGGGATATCGTATGGTAGTCGGTGTAAATGTAATCCACCTGCGCGAGGCGGATCGCGAACCTGTGGGTTATGTTCAAGTCGAAACCGCCGCCGGCGCCTGCCGCGAAGTTCCACTCGGGGATATACGTCGGCGGATCGATTCGCGCACCGCCGACAAAAACCCGAGCAAACGGGGAGAAAACGTCGGTATGATACTTGAACTGCAACCCTCCCAAGATATAACCCACGTCGGTGTCAGAGCCGAAATGGCCGCTGCCATCGAGCAATATGCCCAGGTTGTGCGCAGCGGGAACGTAATATACGTTGGAGAAGTCGAAGCCAGACGCGATATCTGGAACCTGGTAACCGTAGTCGACTTTGCCGTTAGGGTGCAACCATGAGTACCCCCAAAGACTTCGTCTTTGGGCTGAATATCGGTTTGCGCGGAAGCGTAGACGGCCAACAGACATAGCCCGACGGCCAGAGCAATCATTGTCGCAATAAAGCGTCTCGGGACTACCACTCCAATACTCGAAGACATTCCAAATCCTCCAGAACTCCAGCAGTACCTTTCAGCAAAATGAAGCAACGTGGCATGGCTTACATTCAATCGATTGTTGTGTAAGTGCAGGCAGCGATCGCCACGGCAACTTCTCGCCTTACGAGAACCAATACGGAACGACTCGCTCGCCGATCATAACTTGGGGCGAGCGGCCTGTGTAGTGCCAAGGATACCCAGTATCCGAGGGGTAAAGTATCCGATCGAACGTTGCCAGCTTTTCTAGTCGGATGATTGCTGGCGGCGATCCGAAACGCCGATCGAACACGCAGCCGGTTCGGGATTTGTGGATCTCCCCTTCTTAATTGCCGGCGGAAGCCAGTTAGCCTCTGTAACGTCAGCGTGTCCCAGATTCTCACTGTGCGTCGAGTTCGTCAAGTTCCTGAGTTAGTCCGGGCTCGTCGATGGCAATCCGTCGTCAGTGGTTACATCGCCGCGGAAGGGCGGGAATTCTAGACGGAACGCGACTCGCGCCGACACCTGCGGATGCGCAGTCTGCCCCGGTAGATAAAAAACCGGTGAGAGCATTGCGCTCTCACCGGTGTAGAGTTCCAGCTGATTTGCCCGCTTACTGGGCCGGCGGTGGAGGCGCTGCCGCCTTCTTGTGATGATGCACCGGAGCCGCCGTCTTCGGTTTCGGATAGGCGTTCTCGCTCGGCGTCACCACCGACTCGTCAACCGGCGTGGTGCCTTGCAGTACCGAAGCGGTGGCGGTGTCCGCGCCCTGCGGTACCCAGAAGATATCCGCGACGTGGTCCTTGCCCGTGCCCTTGCGTACCTCGATACGGCTCGGGTCGATACCCTGTTGCTGTACCAGGTAAGCCTTGGCGTTCACCGCACGCTGTGCTGCCAGATCCATCGCGTGTTTGTTCTTGCCCTTACCGATCATGGGTTGCGGTTCGCCATCGGCGTACCCGACGATGACCAGCTTGGCATTGGGATCGTTCTTCAATGCGGAGGCGTCGTCGTCCAGGATGGCCTTGGCTTCGTTATCCACGCGCCACGGAATGTACTTCTGTTTCGGACGCTGTATGAACTGAATCGGCGTACGCGCACTCACCTGCGGTGCCGGAGGCGGAGCCTCGACCGTAACCGAGGTAGTGCAAGTTCCGGTTAGTCCGCGTGAATCCGTCGCTGTCACGTTGACGTTGATCGGCCCAGCGGGTGCGCCGGTGCTGTCAAGGGTCGCGGTAGTGCCGGTTCCGCTAACCGTCCCGGCCGAAGCCGTGTACGCGTAGCTGGAGATGGTCACGCCCGGATCCGGGCTGGTCGCGTTCGCCGTGATAGTCGACGGAGACCCTGCCTGTACCGTGGTCGGGTTCGCCGAGCAGGTCACTTGTGGCGGGTTGTTCGGCTTCACGGTAAAGGACGCGCTGCACGTCGCCGAGTTCATCTTCTTCATCTTGGCGTCGGTGAGCGTGGCGTTGGCGGTGTAGCTTCCAGCGGCCAGTCCAGTGGTATCGATCTTGGCCGACTGCGCATTCGCCGTCTCCATCTTGCCGCCAGTAGTCGTCCAGGCGTAGGTAATGGTGTGCTTCGGATTGAAGTTGGTGCCGGTGGATGTCACCGTTACCGGCTCGCCTGCCATCACCTCAGTGGGTGTGGCTGAGCAGGTCGCGGACAGCGCCGGGGCGTAGTAGTTGCCCAGGTTCACAACTATGCCGGCCGCCAGCCGAACGCTGTTCCACTGACGAGTAGAACCAAGAAAGTTCGCTTTATAGTTGGAGTAAATGTAATCTACCTGCGCCAGACGGATCGCGAACTTGTGGGTAATGTTCAAGTCGAAACCGCCGCCGGCGCCAGCTGCGACGTTCCACTGAGATCCCGAAACCGCCGGGTCGATATCTGAGACGCCGACGAAAACCCTGGCAAACGGAGAGAAGGTGTCGGTATGATACTTGTACTGCAACCCTCCCAAGATGTAGCCAACATCGTTGGAGAAACCAACCGTCTTGTCGGTGCTACCGAAATGACCGCTCCCGTCGACCAGCACGCCGAGATTGTGGACACTGGGAAGGTAATAAACGTTCGAGAAGTCAAAGCCCTTCGCAATATCCGGGACTTTGTAGCCAAAGTCAGCGTTACCGTTGGGATGCAACCACGAGTAACCGCCAAAGACTTCGTCTTTGGGTTGAATATCAGTTTGCGCCGAAGCAAGAACGCCCAACAGACATAGCGCGAACGTCAGCGCAATCGATGTCGCAATAAAGCGTGTCGGGACTACTCCAATACGAGAAGACATTCCAAATCCTCCGGAACTCTAGCAGTACCGTAAGCAAAAGTGGCCTAGCTTGAATTCACTCAATTTTCTTAAGTACAAGTGCAGGCAAATCATCCTGCTCGCAACCGCAAATGATTGTACAGCAATGGGGAAGATTAACAAACTTTCTGGCGTTGTCTCCGGCTTATTCTTGCTGTAATGTTTACTACTTTGTTCCCCCGGATCGCGTTTCGCTCCCCGGCCGTTGCGTGTTCTGGTCGCCGGAAACGGGCAAGGACGACTGTTTTGGGCGAATTCGCGGCTATTCTCCATCTCGAAGGGGCGAGCGTCGCCAACTAACCCTTCCAATACCGATTCGGGAATCATTATTTAGTGAGTAACTACCGAGAACCACCGCCCTGCCAGTCAAGAAACGGTCGGCGCCAAAATTTCTTCTCCCACAGATACTTACGCGCCCCTCGGCGATGTTCTCAACGCCCCGACTTGATCTCCGAATCTCCAGGACATAGGATTTCGGCGAGAGCGGTCCAAGAAATGTTACTTTAATGGCAGCTTCTGATGATCGCGTTTGTTGGCGCGCGTGAACCGGCCCCGTTTCGCGTTTTTAGACCTTGGGGCGTTGGCCCGCATCTAAGCTGAGCATCGGTATACCGGCACGCCGGATAAATTCGTCGGTGGAGTTCGAAAAGGCGTTTGTTTCCTATGCTGCGAGAAAAAATTCTGATCGTAGAGGACGAGGAAAATGAACGCACAGGTATGGCCGAACTGCTTGGCGCCTGGGGCTACGACACCGAAACTGCAGAGGACGGGATACAGGGATTGGAGAAGGTCGAATCGTGGAGTCCGGGAATCGTAATCACCGACCTGAAAATGTCCCGGATGGACGGCATGGAACTGCTGCAGCATATCGCGGCCCAGCCGCAAGCTGTCGCCGTCATTCTGCTCACCGCCCAAGGTAGCGTCGACGCCGCGGTCAGCGCTATGAAGATTGGCGCCTTCGACTTCATCGAAAAGCCCGTGAATCCCACCCGGTTGCGCAACATTCTGCAGAATGCTTCGCGCATTCGCGGCGCCGAGCGTGAACTGGAAGCCAGCCGTCGCAAGTTGCGCGACGTTGGCGTGCTGGGTTCGCTCGTCGGCCCCTCGAAAAAAATGCAGGAAGTATTTCGCTTGATCGAGATGGTTGCCCCCAGCACCGCATCGGTGCTCATCACCGGAGAGAGCGGCACCGGCAAGGAACTGGTCGCGCGCACAATCCATTCTCTCAGCAACCGCAAGCCCAAGCCGTTTGTCGCCATCAACTGCGCCGCCATTCCTGAGACCCTCATCGAGAGCGAGATCTTCGGACATGAAAAGGGTGCCTTCACGGGCGCCGTCGAGCGCCGCACCGGTTGTTTCGAGTTGGCGGAAGGCGGCTCCTTGCTGCTCGACGAAGTTGGCGAAATGCCAATTGGCACACAGGCCAAGCTTTTGCGTGTGCTGGAAGACCGCAAGCTGCGCCGCTTGGGCAGCAAGAGCGAGACGTCAGTCGACGTACGCGTCCTCGCCGCTACCAACAAGCCTCCGGAAGAGGCGGTTGCGCGTGGCAATTTGCGCAATGACCTCTACTATCGCTTGAATGTCTTCAACATTCACTTGCCCCCACTGCGCGAGCACAAGGAAGATCTCCCCGACCTGGTGCAGTCCTTGCTGGCCGACATGAACGAAAAGCACAACCGCACAGTCGCCGGCATCAGCGATGCGGTAGCCAGTGCTTTCCAAGCGCATGCGTGGCCGGGAAATGTGCGCGAACTGCGGAACAACCTTGAACGCGCGGTTATCGTGTGCGACGGCGCACTGATCGAACCCCGCCACCTGCCGCCGGGATTTGGCCACGTGGCGCCACGTGCTCCCGTGCAGGAAGCTAATGCAGTGCGCCTCGGCGTCGGCACTACGGTGGACGAGGCGGAGCGCCTGCTCATCCTGAAAACTTTGGAGTCCACCAACAACAATAAGACGCGCGCCGCCGATATCCTCGGCATCAGCCTGAAGACCCTGCACAATAAGTTGAAGGAGTACGGGGCCCAGGGCGCTGGTGAGGCTGCCGAGGCGGCAAGCTAGAATGGCTGTCAGCTTTCAGCCGTCAGCTGTCAGTTCAAACTACATGCCTACCAACCTCAAAACCAATTAGGAAATCAGACTGTGCCGAGTTATAGCTGAGAGCTGACGGCTGAAAGCTAATTGCTAATTGCTAGTTGCTAGTTGCTCCTTTACAATAACTATGCTTCCCGATCGCGAGTTGCAGTTCTCACTCGCATCCACTCGCCGAAGTGGCGGAATTGGCAGACGCGCATGGTTCAGGTCCATGTACCCGCAAGGGTGTGGGGGTTCGAGTCCCTTCTTCGGCACCAACTTTCGTAAGGCCCTTCGCTACGCTCAGGATTTCGCCTGCGGGTTCCCGTATCGCTGACGC
This sequence comes from uncultured Acidobacteriaceae bacterium, assembly GCA_963720135.1. GTDB lineage: Bacteria > Acidobacteriota > Terriglobia > Terriglobales > Acidobacteriaceae > Bog-257. The sequence goes on along the minus strand of CAVREJ010000011.1, from coordinate 194,059 downwards.
TTGCAAGACGGCTCAGGTTCGAGTCCCCTCTTTGGTGCCAGGTTGCAGTCGCGCTTGACACAGCTATGCGGTCGTAAAATGTAGTTCATGACCAGCAATGTGATCCTCACAGCGATACTCTCGGGTGGCCTTACCGGCGGGGTCATATCCGCCGTGTGGAACCATTTCAGCAAACTTTGGCTGCAACGGGACGAGGCGGGGTTGAAGCAAAAACTAGCCACTCTCGATGATGCGCTTCAGCGATCGCAAAGGCAGGCGCAGGCTGAAATTGATCGCTCAGTGTTCGTAACGCGTGCGCACTTCGAAACGGAGTTCGAGGCGATGAAGGAAATGTTCAGCTGCCTGTCACAAGTCCACCTCGCCATGAACGGTCTTCGTCCGACATTTGCGGTTGAGCCCGCAAATGAGACCGACGAGGAAAAGCATAAGAGGCTATCTGTGCGCCTAAAGAATCTCTCGGACGTCTATAACACGCTCATTGTCGAGTCCGAGGCCAGAGCTCCTTTCTACACACCGGAGTTGTATGGCGCGGTAGAGGACTGCCTGCGTGCAGCATCAACGGAGATCAACTCTGTGAAGACCACGGGTGCGGACGCATTTACTTTTAACTGGTTTGTAGAAGGAGACAAGAACCGCAGCACGTTTTCACAACACTATCGCAAGACAGCTGAGATTATTCGGGATCGGATTTCGAGGCTGGCTGTACTCCCTGCCCGTTAGACAATCTTCCGAATAAGGAATTGGAGTGTGGGACCACTCCAACAGCAACTCTATCGATTTCGAAAACGACGCGAACTGTTTTCCGGTCTCGCTATGCCAATGATGCGGCCGAGCAAGCTTCCGGTCTCAGAGGCCCGCCATTGCTGGCGCATACTGAATCGCCAGCAGCGTTTCGTCATCGGCGCGCTCCTCGGCTCCCCGGAACGCCGCCAGGCGTTGCTGGAAGACCTTCACCAGCGCAGCCGGGCACAACGCCGGAGGCTGCTCCGCGATGAGCCTCCGCAAGGCTTCGACGCCATATTCCTCGCCATCGGCATTGCTCGCCTCGCTGACTCCATCGGTGTATAGAACCACGGTATCGCCGGGCGACATGATGGTCTTCACCACATTCACGTTGTCGTCGGAGAAGAAGCCCAGCGGCTTGCAGTTACTCTCGAAGCTTGTCACGCCAGACTTGCCCGCCAGCAACACCGGCAAGTGACCGGCGTTCGCGATCTCCAGTTCGCCCTGGTTCGAAGTACGTCCAAACGCCAGAGTGGCGTATTGACTAGGCAGGGCGCTCTCACGGAATAGCCGATTGGCGCGCACCATCAGTTCCTCGACCGGCTGGCGCAGCGGTATCAACGAGCGGAAGACGGCACGCAAGTTCGAGGCCAGCATGGCGGCTGCGACACCTTTGCCGGAAACATCGGCCATAATGAAATTGAGATGGCCGTCATCTTTGATCACGTCGCAATAATCGCCGCTCACCATCCCCGCGGGCTGATAGTGAAACGAAATTTCCCAGCCGGAGATGGCGACATTCGCCGGGGGCAGCAATCCTTTCTGAATCTGCGCCGCCAGCTCCAGGTCATACTCCAGAGCGCGCTGCTGCTTCGGCGTCATATGCTCCAGACAGACCGTCGTTAGGGGGTTCTCACGCAGCCAATCTTCGCCGATATCGGTGTGGCACTCTTCGCAGATGCCAAAGGTGCCTTGCTCAATTCGGTGCAAGGCCTCGTCGATCTCGTTGAGTAGACGCTCAACATGTTCTTTCTCGCCGCCCTCCAGCACCTCGTTCAGCCGCTCGCGGCCTGCCAGCAGTTGCTCGCGGACGTTGTTTACGTAAACCGTTTCACCAATCGCCATGGCTAACCACCTTATACCGTTTAGAGGGTTATGAACGACCGCCCGATGCAGTCTTTTTTTGGTTGAAGATCCCGATGCAAGCTCTACTCTAACCCTGAGTCCTCTGGGGCGTCACTCCGCATCTTGCGGTCAAAGTAGCCCGGCAACGGCATAAAAGGGTACGCGCAACGAGAGCTAGCTACGCAAGCCTTCGTCGCGCGTTAGAGCTTGTCTATTATCCGGCGTCCGTCACTTGGTCGTGCAGGTGTCGGCCACCTGCTTTATGCTCTGTACTCGAAAAAGTGTTACTTCTTTTGCGCTGGACGCAAGGCCCTGCTGGGTAGTGTCTATAGTTTTCACCGCGGGCGTGCCAGTAACCTGGACCTGTTGTCCAACGTAGCGGATCATCTCGTTAGCATGGCTGGAAAGCGTTACCTTCGTCCCATCGGCTTTGGTGAGGGTATACCTATTCCGGGAATTCTTCAGGCAGCCTTCAATCGTGGTCACGCCTGACTTCTTGTCGCCCATCTGGTCAGAATCTTGCGCCTGAACCCAAACAGCCGAGATCAGGAGCACTGCAGCAACCATGAACATCTTACGCACAATCAGTCTCCTTTCGGCTGGCAACTCGGATGCGAGCTGAGGCCCGCCTCAACAGGCGAGGCGCAGCGCCGCTAGTTCGGTCGCGGAGCTCTGCACGGGAAACACAAGCGACGAGGCTGGAAGCTGATCAGTCCGTCAGTGGGCACCGGTCGTGCAAGTGTCCGCTATATGCTTAATGCTTTTCACTCCAATCGCTGGCACTACGTGGGCGGTGGAGGCGACACCTTGCTCCGTCGTGCTCGCAGTTCTGGTTCTGGGCGTGCCGGTGATTTCGACTTCGTGGCCGATGTGCTTGCTGAGCTTAGTAGCGGCCCCTGTAAGTTGATGAACATCCCCATTGCTTTCGGTGAGGCTGTAACGACCGTTAGAAACCTGCAGGCACCCTTGGACGGTTATCAGATCCGAGCTTTTGCCCATAGTCTGGCCGGCATCTTGCGCCTGGGCCCAAACGGCAGAGATCAGTAGCACTAGTGTTAGCAACAATGTCTTTTGCACAAATAGTCTCCTTTCGATCTGCGACTTGGATGCGAGTTGAGGTTGACTTAACGGGCGACGCCGCAGCATCGCCGCTGCTTGATCGCCGCGGTACATAGTACCCAGACACGATGCGAGGCCGGTCCCTGCCAGCCTATTTGCACGTGTCCGCGATTTGCTTCACGCTCTTCACTTCAAAAATCGCCTGCGTTACCGCAGCGGATGCACCGCCTGGGGGAGTGGCGTCTATCGTCTGCACCCCGGGCTTACCGGTGATTTCGACCTGGTGGCCGACCTGCGGCTTGAGCTTTGAGGCGCCACCGACAAGGCGATGTATCGTTTGAGTGTCGTCTAGAAGACTGTATTGGCCCTCCGAGCTCTGCAGGCAGCCTGAAATCGTCTCCAGGTCAGACGCTTTGCTCGCAGCATTCGCATACCGTACACCGGCGAAGATCAGCAGCAAGAGAGCAAGCATCAATCTCCCGGTCTTGGTCTGGCGCACGAAATCTCCTTTATTGCTGCTTGCGGCCTATTCTACGGCAAGAAGCGTTCTACCACGCTATAACTTTCGGCCAGGGCCGAATCCAACGCGGCAGGATCTTTGCCACCCGCCTCGGCCATATCGGGACGGCCGCCCCCGGAGCCGCCGACCTTCTTCGCGACTTCCGCAATGATCTTGCCCGCCTGCACACGTCACGGTCAGGTCCTTGGTCACGCCAACAATGAGCGCCACCTTGCCGTCGCTGACCGAGCCCAGCACGACCACGCCAGAGCCAAGCTTGTTGCGCAGGTTGTCGATCAACACGCGCAGTTGCGCGCGTTCCAGATTGTCGGCCCGCGTTGCCAGGACTTTGACACCCTTCACCTCGCGCACGTTCTCCGCCGCTGACTGGACGGAAGTGGAAGCCGACTTCATGCGTGCCTGGTCGAGTTCCTTGCGTAGCTTCTTCAGCTCTTCTTCGCGACGCTCCAGTTCCTGCTTCAAGGCGTCGGCAGGAGATTGATCCTCGCCGCCACGCACCAGCGTCGAGACGACGTTTTCGAGTTGATGGTCTTTGCGGAAGTGGCGCAGCGAGCCTTCGCCGGTGACAGCTTCCAGTCTGCGAACGCCGCTCGACACGCTGCCCTCTTTCAACACTTTGATAAGCCCGATCTCGCCGGTGGCCGCAGTGTGGGTGCCGCCGCACAGTTCGGTGGAGAAGTCGCCAATGCGAATGACGCGCACGCGGTCGCCGTATTTCTCGCCGAAGAGCGCCATCGCGTGGTACTCGTTGACGGCGACGTCGATGGGCACGTCCTCGATAACCTCGACGCGATCGTTGCGCAGCACCTCTTTGTTGGCGAGGTCTTCGATGTCCTGCAACTCCTCGTCGCCGACCGAGGCGAAGTGCGAGAAGTCGAAGCGTAAATGCGCGGGATCGACCAGCGAGCCTGCCTGCTTCACGTGCGTGCCCAACACATTCCGCAGCGCGGCATGAAGAAGATGCGTGCCGGTGTGATTGCGCATGGTGGCGCGGCGGACTTCATCGTTGACCATCGCGTCCACTTTGTCGCCGACGTGAATTGGCTGCTTGGCGATGACGCGATGCGCTCGCACTCCCTGCACGGGATACGTCACGCCTTCAACCTCGGCGACGATGGTGTTGTGATCTTCGCCGTAGAGCCAGCCAACATCGCCGACCTGCCCGCCCGCATCAGCGTAGAACGGGGTGTAGTCGAGTACTACTTCGCCGTGTTCTCCCACGTTAAGCTGGGTAACCTCTTTGCCGTCGTTTACGATTGCTAAGACACTCGCACCTTTGAATTGTGTACTTGAATAGCCGACAAAAACCGATTGAGCGGTAATCATCGGAAGGCCGTGGCCGCCGGGCGATGCTTTCGTGCCTATGCTTTCGGCCAGTTCGCGGTAAACGGGACTAGCGCTAGCCTTCGAACCACCCTTCCATGAAACCTGCGCGCGCTTGCGCTGCTCTTCCATCGCGGTATTAAATCCGGATGCATCGAAGCGGATATCAGCATCGCGACAGGAATCCTCAATGAAGTCCCGCGGTAAACCGAATGTGTCATAAAGTTTGAAAGCATCCGCTCCGCTGAGCGTTGGGCGACCAAACGATATCAGAGAGCGTGCATCTTCGATCTCGTCTGCCGAATATGTGGTCGCCTGTCCTTCTTGAGCAAGAACATTGATGTTTTCAGCTTCCTCGAAATCTCTACGAGCCGAGTCGATTTCCTCTTCAAGCCGAACAAGGCCGACAGCCAACGTGTGAGCAAATCGTATCTCTTCCGAAAGCACAGTCCTCGCTACCCGATCAGTCGACTCGATGAGCTCCGGGTATGCGTCCTTCATTTCGTCGCGGACAGCGTAAACCATGTCGTGCATAAACGGACGTTCCATGCCGAGTATTCGTCCATGTCGGATCGCACGCCTTAAGATTTTCCGCAGTACGTATCCTCGTCCTTCATTCGACGGCAGCACGCCGTCAGAGATTAGAAACGTACAAGCCCGCGCATGATCGGCGATGATGCGCAATGATGCCCTGTATTCATCCACCCCGATGTCCGGAATTGAGTTGACATTCGGTAGTGTCAGCTCGGCCGCCCGCTTGATCAGCGGCACAAACAAGTCCGTGTCGTAATTCGAGATCACGCCCTGCATGACCGCCGTGACGCGCTCCAACCCCGCACCGGTGTCGATCGACGGCTTGGGCAGCGGACGCATCTCCCCATCGGGCTGCTTGTCGAACTGCATGAACACCAGGTTCCAGATTTCGACGTAGCGTCCGCACTCGCAGCCGAACTGGCAGTCCGTGTGTCCAGCGTCGCTGGCCTCCGGGCCCATGTCGTAGTGAAGCTCGCTGCACGGGCCGCACGGACCGGTGTCGCCCATCATCCAGAAGTTGTCCTTCATGCCCATCTCGAAGACGCGCTCGGGCGTGACTCCGGTTGCGACCCAGTGGTCGTAGGCCTCGTCGTCGCGCGCAATGCCCTGCTCGCCCTTGAAGATGGTCGCGAAGAGCTTGTCCTTGGGAATGCCGTACCAATCGGGCGAGGTGACCAGCTCCCACGCAAAAGCGATAGCGTCTTTCTTGAAGTAATCGCCAAAGCTGAAATTGCCCAGCATCTCGAAGAAGGTGTGGTGGCGATTGGTGAAGCCGACGTTTTCCAGGTCGTTGTGCTTGCCGCCGGCGCGCACGCATTTCTGCGAGGTGGTAGCGCGCGAGTAGTCGCGCTTCTCGATACCGAGGAAGACGTCCTTGAACTGATTCATGCCGGCGTTGGTGAACAGCAGCGTGGGATCGTTGGCCGGAACCAGCGACGACGAGCGCACGATCTTGTGTCCGTGCTGCTCGAAATAGCGCAGAAACATGGACCGAACTTCAGAACCGGAAAGCTTGCGGATGGGCATAGGGGCTAGAGAAATTCTAGCAGCAGTCAGAGGACAGTAGTCAGTTGTCAGTGTTCAGTAGCCAGTAGTCAGTAGCCAGCATTCCAGAGCATGAAACGAAAAGAGATCCCTCGCCGACTAAAGGTGGCTCGTGATGACAAGGAAAGCAAGGGGATTTCTGTCTTACAACGACGCACTGATCGATAAACCCAGCGTAGACGTTTTGACCAAGGGCGCTTAGGTGCCATTGACTTCCGAAGTCAGCCGATGTAGCGTCTGTGCACTCAATAACTTCTTACGAGTCCTCGGTCCCCCAAATGTTGGTTCGTCGCTGTCTTCCTGGCCCAGCGAGGACGCCTAACCCACTTGATCGAACAACGAAGCGATCGTGGGGCGACAGGAGTTGTCATGCCCATGGCAATCGAGGCATCCAGTCCGGCGCAGAATCATCTCTTGTGTGCGCTACAGCCTGGGGAGCGTGAGCGGCTGCTACCTCACTTGCAGCCGGTGACCTTTTCGCTGGGCCAAATAATTTACGAGCCGGGTGAACGCATTCAATATTGTTACTTTCCAACGAACTCCGTTGTTTCACTGTTGTACACCACGCAAGATGGCGCAACCGCGGAGATGGGTCTGGTGGGAAATGAAGGAGTCCTGGGTGTCGCACTCTTTTTGGGGGGAGAATCAACTTGCAGCAGGGCGCTCGTCCCAGTTGCTGGGGATGCGTTCAGGTTACCAGCCAAGCTGTTGCGGGAAGAATTCGCGCATCGCGGCCCGCTTCAACATTTGCTGTTGCGATACACCCAGGCGCTCATCACGCAGATTTCACAAACCGCGGTGTGCAACCGCCTGCATTCCGTGGAACAGCGGCTCTGCCGTTGGCTGCTGCTGTGTCACGACCGGAAAAATCGCTCGGAGTTGCTCATGACCCAGGAGCTCATCGCGAACATGCTTGGCGGACGCCGCGAGAGCGTCACGGTAGCGGCAGGTCGCCTGCAAGACGCCGGGCTGATCCATTACTGCCGTGGCCGCATTAGCATTCTGAATCGCAATGGACTGGAGGCAAGCGTGTGTGAGTGCTACCGCATCGTGGAAGACGAATTCGACCGCTTATTCGACAGGAAGCGGAAACCTCCATTCAGCACGCCTGGGGCAGCTTTCGAACAAGTCGGCTGAGCAGGGCCCTCAGCTGATCAAAATTGTCAGGCCGAGTCATGTAGACGTTATACCCGGCGGCCACTTCATCCCCCTCATTCAGGCTTGCAATGCAGAACACCACGACGGGGACTTCTTCCTCCAGCCCGGCGCGCTCGCGTATTCGCCTGGCGACGGGAAGTACCCGAACAGCATCAAGAGCCAGGCTAATGAGAATTAAATCAGGGTGGTGAAGTCTGGCCTTCTGAATCGCATCCTCTTCATCTCTGGCTGTATTCACTTGGTAGCCGCTGGCCGTGAGAAGTCGTTCTATCCCATCGCGCGTCTCTTCTACGTCCTCAATCACAAGGATGAACGACCGCTGCTCCCGATTCGGTGTCACGGTTTGCTCTAGAAACGAACCTCATTTTCCTAACAGAGCCAAGTACTGTTGTCTGTGCGCTGAGCCACAAAGCGATTTGCGCTACCTAAGAAAGACGTTTTGATCAGACGTCCTCGAATCGGACCAGTAACTTCTCCACTGCTCACCTGATGCGTGCAGGAATTGAACCTACCGCGCTAGTAGTGGGGCATGCTGGGCTCCTTGGTGCCAGCAGTAGTCGTTCACGTATCGCATACCAGTGAATTCCTCGCGCTATGTGTGTTGGCGCACCGACGGCACTCTGCATTGGTGGCATAACACTGGCACGCACGAGAATAGTGCCTCTTCCTAAAAGGTTTTGAAATGTCGTGGGAGTCTATGACGGCCCTTCTGTCGTCCTGCGCTGGCACTCGACACAGAGGAGCAACGTCTCAAGCTTGCGCATTGGCGCGATACCTAGTCCTAAAGCACTAATAAGGAGACAGAAATGGCAGATAAAGAGAAACCTCAGCCACCCCAGACAGGCACTGCGGCGCCTGCTGCCCCTGAATTGAACAACCCGGACTTTCAGGTTGTATTGAAAGCCTTGCTGGCAGCCTATCAACCGATCCTGGAGCAGCAACTTAACTTAGCCAAGAACCCGGAGGCTCTGCAGAAGGAAGCGCAAAGCCATCCTCCCAACTGCGCCGATGAATTCGCCCAGGCGGATGCCCTGTTTCGAAAATTTTTTAACGAGGACGTCGCCCTCCGCATGCTCCCGCCAGAAGGCCGAAAACAACTGGGACCAATCGAAAACTGGCGCTGGTGCTGGGAACACATTTTCTGCTGCTTCGTCTTTGGCTGGCTGGTTTGCCGTGGTCCGCGTACCTTCCGGGCTTGGGCCTACTACGTCTACCAGTATTGGCTGTGTGTTCGGCGCGTCCTAGGCACTCCCGTCGCAAGTCCGCCCACCGAAGAGCAGAGTAACGATTTCAGGATTTTGATTGACGCTCTGGCCAAAGCTTATAAGCCATACCTCACAGACCAGTTGGCAACCGTGGAGTATCCAGCGGGGATACCAGAGGAAGTACTGAACGGAAGCATCGATTGCCGTGAGGACAATACCGACACCTGCGCGATCTTCGAGCGACTGCTGACGACTGAGGCTGCCCAGGCTTTGCTGGGGAAAAAGGCCTTTGCTGAACATAGCCGAGACCAGAATTTCTGGTTCTGCCGCTGCTGGTGTCTGTGTGCCATCTGTTTTGGTTGTTGTTTGGCCCGGGCGCGAACTTTTATAGACGTGCTTTGGTGTTTAGTCTATTACTTCCGCTGCCTGGCCGATTGCTTCCAGCCGATACGTTGCGACCTGACGGCTCCCACGGGTTGTACTCAGGAGCAGCCAGGCCTTGTGCCAGATGCGGTTGCGGTGGAGATCGACGGAACGGCCGCCGGAGCGTTTTTTGACCACTACACGCTGGAATGGCGGCCTATCAGCTGGACAAAGTTGTACCGACGACACCGACTTTTCAACGCTCGGCATCAGTTATCCGGGCGGAACCGCGACCGGCTCCGTTCCCGTGGTTGGCGGCACCCTGGGATGGCTCGATACCACGGAGCTCTCCGGAGGTCCATATGACATCCGGCTTAAAGTGTTCTCGACCACTGGGCAGCTCGCGTGCGAACGGTGCCTTACATTCACACTTTTCAAAGTGTTGGTGTGGATCGATCGTGTGGCCGAACTGCCGGGCGCACCGGTTCAGACTCCTCCCGGGTGGTTTGACCAGTCCGCTCCGCCGCAGGCGCCGATCGTGAATACAAATCCAGGTGGAATAATAGTTCCGGTGGGTGGCTGTATCAGCGTCGTCGGCACTGCTTGGGTTGGCGGCTGCCCGAATCGGGAAATCCAGTGTGTGAATCTGTATGCGGCGGTCGGCTGGCAACCAGGCACTGCGGAGCCGGGCTTCGCCGCCAGTTTGCCGCTTTACACTATCAATATGCTTCCAACACCGATCTGCTATACCGATCCCGACCCGACGGTAGAGGCCAAGAAAAGAGCACCGTGGAACCAGCTTTTTGAGACCAACCTCATCCGGGGAAGCTGGGTCCCGACCAGTATCCCTCCGTTCGACACGCAGTATTGCCTGCCGAAAATCTGTTTTGATAGCGCGAATATTCTGCTCGCTTGCCCCGATACGCAGCACGGATGCCGCAGCGGCAAGTACACAATTCTCTTGGATGTCACCGACACAACGACACCGACGCCGATCCATTACTATGACACCCAGCAAGTGTGGTTCGATAACAAACCCATCCATGTTGAGTTTGATGGATTGGAAGGGGTAGGTGCATGCCAGGACGTTTGCCTGAGCAAGTATGTGCCACCAGGCGCGCCGTGCAACCTCTGCTGGCCTATGAATCTGCTCGGCATCGCCTTTGATGAGTTGATCGACCCACTGGACAACACCTATCCCAGCAACAACTTCGACTACTACAGCTTGTCGATCACGCGGCAGGGCGGGCCGAGTTACCAAGTTCCGATCACGCCTATGTCCCTCTGTCCCGCAATTTTCGGCTCCAACCCGTTGATTGGCACTCAGGGGGTTGGTGAGCCGGGAACACGCTGCGAGCAGTTTCTCGCTTCTTGCCCGGTGCCAGCTCACGGAAGCAAGTCCCCTGGAACGCTCACCCAGCTCGATCTGCGCATCTTCGACGTGGTCTGTGCGGCGGACCCGAGCCTGACGTCACCATTCATACCGCCGGTCGGCTTCCCTCTCAACCGCGGCGACTGCTGTACCTACACGTTCGTACTCTACGCGCAGGATAAGACGTGGAGCAACGCCTTCGCCGGCGGATTCCATTATGCCTACTCGTTGCCCTGGGCGGTGGAAATCTGTAACGACTTGGGCGGGAATGTTCAGATTCCTCAATGCCCGTAAGGGAGGCGCTGACGGGAGCCGCATTTTGGGCGAGATTTGTCCTGGCTGTCCTTGCAACCTGGCGGGTAACTCACCTGCTGGCGAGCGAGGACGGTCCAGCCGACGTCATTGTTCGATTTCGCGCGTTGTTGGGCCAGAGCATCGTCGGGAAGCTGATGGACTGCTTCAACTGCCTTAGCCTGTGGATCGCGGCCCTCGCTGCTCTTTTTGTTTCTCGAAGGCCTGTGGAGTGGTTATTCTGCTGGCTAGCGCTTTCGGGTGGCGCTTGTCTACTGGAACGCATAGGACCCGAGCCGGTCGTGATTCAACCTATCTCACAACCGGCAGAAAGAGAGATTAACGATGTGTTGCGGCCAGAAACGCTCGGAGCTGCGGAACAGGCAGGCGCAGAGAACGGTGCGGAGCGTCCCCCCATACGCCTCCAACCATAGCCGTGGTCAGGTCGTCCAGACCCAAGCAACGGTGCCACCGGCAAGGCAGACAGCCTCGCCCTATCCGCACGCCAACACGCAGGCTCGAGGTTTACAGCCCCAGCCTCCGGCGGCGATCTCCACGCCGCAGCCTGCGGTGAACGTGCGCTATCTTGAAAACTCGCCCATCCGGGTGCGCGGACTCGCTCAGCGGCATGTCTTACGAGTTCTCCGGTTCGCGACCTGTGCAAGCCGTCGATGCCCGAGACGCCTCATCTCTGTTGAGCACACGTTTCTTCCGACGGGCCTGATTGCCCAAGCTGCGCCGACGAGGTCATTCTGGGCACCAGCTCACTCCAGCTTTTCGTACTCTGCTTTGGCTTCGCGGAGGATGGGATTGCCGGCATCGGCGCCCTTCCAGAGGGCCAGGAAATCGCGATAGGCTTCGCGAGCTCCGTCCTTGTCTCCGGCCATAGCTTTGGCGCGGCCCAACTGAAGATGCGCCAAAGCCGCAGTGGGGAAGTTAAGCACGATCCCGCGGTGGTCCAGCATCTTTTGGAACTCGGCTGCGGCCAGCTTTCCTTGGCCCGCTTGCAGATACGCCAAGCCTCGCAGATAGATGGGGTAAAGAAACGCTATGCCGGGGAGAGGCGAAGCCAGTTCATAAGGTGCTGCCGGTTGCAAGTCTTCCAGAGCAGCGCCGGGATTTTTCTCGTCCAGGGCAATCGCCGCCCGCACGGAGGGCACCCAGTAGTTGTTGACCAAGGTGTCGGAAGGGTATTGTCGGCTGAGATCATCAGCCAGCGACTGCGCGCGTTTACGATCGCCGCTTCGCGCTAGGACAAGGGCTGCCATGATCTGGGCGTTCTTGCTCGATCCGGCCGCCGCAATGGCTTCCAAAGCCTGCTGCCGGGCGCGCTGCGGGTCGCCCAATTCGGCTTCGTGGAGAGCGCCATCCAACTGCCATAGCGCCGCCGCCTCCTTAGACCCCGCGCGTAACGCGGACGCCTTCGCCAGTCGCGTGGACTCACGTGCCTTCTCCATCCGGCCAAAATAGGCGTCGGTGTCGGCTTGGGTTGCGAGCATCTGATCTTCCATGCCCGGCTTGCCGATGGCCGCCGCCAACTGACGCGCCATTTCCTCCGAATCGCCGCGCAGGAAAGCCATCGCATAGAAGTCCCAGATCATCGCCTGGTTCTCCAGATGGCGGGCCTGCGCTTGTTCCAACACCGCCTTCATGTCGGTGAAGCGATTCAGGTTCAGATAGTTGCCAGCAAGGTTGGTGTAGTTGATAACGTCGGTGGGGTCCACTTGTAGTGCGCCCTGAGCTTCCACCAGCGCCTGTTCGTACCTTCCGATGGAGGTGTAGGCAGAATTCAAATTGGTGTAAGAAGACTCCTCACGAGGATAGGTCTGGCGCAGCATGCGATAGGCGGCAATGGTCTGGTCCACATCTCCGGTGACCAGATCGTGATAGTGGCAGGTAATGTACAGCTTCTCTTTTGCGCTAGTGTGGTCGCGCAAGTCATAGGCTTTGGTCGTATTTTCAGCTGCCAGGGTAGGCTGGTTTAGGTTGAAGTAAGACACTCCCAGGCGCGCATAAGCCATGGCAAAGTTTGGATCCAATTCGATGGCGCGCTTGAAGAACGGCACGGCGGCGGCGTCTCCCTGGGTGTTCTGCATCTTGAGGCCGAGACTATAAGCCTGAAGCGCCTCCAGCGAAGGGGTAGTCGCCTGTTCGACCGGGGTGTCGTACTTTTGCAGCGAGGCCAGCGACTCGCCAAGCTTTGACCGCAACTGGGTCGCCGCCTTGCCCAGCGCGCTCAGTACCTGCTCGCGACTGGCAGCCTCGGCTTGTTCGTCACCCAGCGAGTCACCGTTGCTGCAATTGATGGCCTTTAACCCGATCGCATAGTGGCTTCCCAGTGATGAGATGGATCCCAGCAGCATGGCTTTGCTGCCCGTCCGTAGGCAGACTTGGCGCGCAAGGTCTTCGGTAAGGCGCGTGTCGGGAGAGTGTCCCATGAAGCGCAACTGATCGTCGACCTTCTGATCGGAGAGCACGTTGAGGAACGGTGATTGCTCCAAGTCCACGGTCAAGGCCTGCTTCAGCGCGCCGTCGAACACCGGCTCGCCGGTGGTATTGTTGAAATCCGCCAGAACGATGGTGTCTTTTTCGGTGAGCACCGGGGTTTGCCGCGAATGCCAGTACCAAACTCCGGCTCCGGCAACGATAAGCAACAGCAGCGGTAGCAGCCAAATCAACTTGCTTCTACGGGGCGGTTCCACGTCAGTCGCGCGCCTTTGTGGCTTGGCGACCATGCTGGCCGATCGTGCTTTGGCAACGCCCGCCGAGCTTCCGTCGCCACGGCGTGACACCGGTTCCACGTCAGCGGCGGCGATCGAGACCGTGGGATCATTTTCGATCCGTTTATCGCGCTCCAGCCGCTTCAAATCGGAACGCATGTCGGAAGCATGCTGGTAGCGCAGGTCGCGATCCTTCTCCAACGCTTTACGAATGATCCGTTCCAGTTCAACGGGCAACTCTTCGTTGAAGCGGACTGGCCCTAACGGGGCCCTGTGCAGAATGGCATCGAAGACGGCCGCAGTGGTGTCGCCTTTAAACGGCAGAACACCGGTAGCCATTTCGTACAACACCGCGCCAAAGGAGAACAGGTCGGTACGTTCGTCCAAAGCCTTGCCCAACGCCTGTTCGGGCGACATATAGGCGACGGTCCCGATGGTGGTGCCGGGATCGGTCAAGTGCGCGTGCACATGCTCCATGGTGTCCTGAGCATCCACCAGGGCCGTGGTCTTGGCCGGGGCCACGGTAGCCAGGCCGAAGTCCATGATTTTGGCGTGCCCGCGCTTGGTCACGAAAATGTTCGCCGGCTTGATGTCGCGATGAATAATCCCTTCCGTGTGCGCCGCATCCAGGCCGTCCGCAACATCGAGGGCAATCTCCAGCAGGCGGTGCACTTCCAGGGGCTGGCCACCGATCAGGTGCTTCAGGGTGACGCCATCCAGAAATTCCATGACGATGAAGGCCTGGTTGTCATAATCGTCGATCTCGTGGACGGTGCAGATGTTGGGATGGTTTAGAGCGGAAGCTGCGCGCGCCTCGCGACGAAAACGCGCCAGGGCGAGCGGGTCGTGGGCGACCTCCGGCGGCAGAAACTTGATGGCCACGAAGCGGCCGAGCTTCAGGTCCTCAGCCTTGTACACCACTCCCATACCGCCGCCGCCGAGTTTTTCCACGATGCGGTAGTGGGAAACGGTCTGGCCGATCATCAGAAGTGGAAAACACCCTTGGCACGCCATGTTAGGGATAGGCGCTAGCCAAGTCAATGTTTGCGGGCCTCCGCCGCGGATTCGCTTGCACTGGGGGCGACGCAGCGCCTGTTGGTTGTCCTGTCGACCACTGCTCATGCCTGTATCTGCCGGCGCCAGTCCTCCAGAGGTTGGCAGGCGTTGAGGGGTGGCTTGCGGGCCAGCGTTCTTCCCGCAGCAACATCACGCGGTATGGATCGCGATGTCACCTGGATTTGCCTGCGATCGGGGCGGTCTTCGCGAAGCAATCGGGCCTGCAGGAAGATTTCGCTGAGCGCATCCAGAGCTTCGGCCACGCGGTTGCTCACCCAGCTTTTGCTGTGGCGCAGCATCTCGGCGACCTCGTCGCGAGAGAAGGAATACAGTCCGACCAGGGTGATCATTTCGGCATGTTGCTCGCTAAGCCGGGCAAAGCAAAGCTCGACGTCGCGAACGAAGACTGCCTGATCTTCGAAACTGGGAATAGAGTGGTGGGAGACGCGGGCGCGGAAAAACTCTCTTCCCAACAATGAAGGAAGCCTGCCAACTTGCGACGAGATCTCGAAGAAATGCCGCACCATGGCGAGCGTCTGTCCGCGATAACACAAAATTTCCGGCCGGGGATCAAACTCGTCGCCATCTTCGGCAAAGTTATTGGCCGTGAACAGCCGTAACTGCGACTGTGCTGGCATGCCACCCTTCATTGCAGCCTCCCAAATGGGAGCGCGGTCTGGGCCGCGCCGGTCATTACTGGAGTTGTGCCGGGTTTTCCCTGAGGTTTGCGCAGCAGCAGGCTCGCTCTTTCCGCATGGTTGGAAAGCGAGTAGTCGATCAGAATTCGTCCGCATGGCTCGCAATAGGTTTCGGCAGACGTGGCCCGGCGGACTCTCAGTGAGCCGCATCGTTCACAATATTTCAGTTCATAAGTGGCGAGTTGCATTGCTTGTCCCCCTAACTTCCTCTTCTTAAAACGAAGAGCCCTGCGACAGACCCGAATGACCATCAGGGGCCTGTACACAGGGCTCGTTTCAGTTACGATGACCTGTTATCGATTATTTAGTTACGTGAAAAACGTTATGCTGGCAGCGCACGCCGGCGTCTAACATCCTGAGTGCGACGTAAGGTTTACTCGCCACGCTACTGCCATTTGGGTTTCAAGGCATCATCCGCTCCTCTTGCCGGCGGCTGAAATAACCCTCTTCGTACCCGGACTTCAGAATGCATCCGTTCTTCACCACTACACTCAGCCTTCCCGAGAAACGCAGATTGTGCAAGAGCTTTTCCGTGGCTGCCGAAAGCAGGTCGGCCTCCCTCACTTTGCGCCGTAGCTCGGCAAACGCTGTTTCCTCACCTTTGTTCTCTGTCTCCATCATTGGTTCATTTACCTCGGCCAGAACCGCAGAACCTGGCGACACTTCGACTCTGGCACAGGGAATCTACCCAGTCAACAAATTTATTGCTTTGGGGATATTACTAAAGTACATGTATAGCTTCTAGAAATACCGCCAACATGACTCTTCAAGACTTGCAGGACAAACTGCGCGCGCACATCCGGGCCCGAATCGACCGAGGGGAGCTGACCGGAAGCGGTTTGTCCCGCGAGGCCGGATTTCAGCAAGGCCACCTCTCCAACTTTCTCAATGCCCGCCGCGGTCTCAGTGTCGAATCCATGGACCGTCTGCTCCAGACCCTGAACATCGGCGTGCTGGACCTGGCTGACCTGAAAGACATCGAGCAACAGCTGTCGTTTCCCGCAGGAACATCGGGATTCGAGAACGTGGCGGTGGTGACCGGGGAGCAAGCCGCACATCTGCCTCGATTCACCCCCGAGCAGGCGCGCGAAAGCCGCAGTTTCAGCAAGTCATTTCTGCGCAAGCTAAAGCCCAACGACGCCGGCAATCGCAGCGAATGGCTGCGCTTTGTGCTGGTTCTGCTCAACGCCAAGGCCGCCGGAGGCATGTTTCCGCGCATCCCCGCAGGCGCGACTCTGCTGTTGGATCGCCACTACAATTCCCTGCAACCCTACCGCCGGTTGCAACCTAACATCTACGCGGTGCAGGCCGGAACACGCTGCCTTGTCGGCTATGTCTCGGTCGCGGGCGACAACCTGGTGCTGCGCCCGCGAAACCCGCAGCACGAGGTGGAATTGGTGCGCATCGATCGTGGCAGACGCTATCACGATTACATTGTGGGTCGAGTCTGCCACGTCGGGTTCGAGGTATGAGAGCCAACTCTCTGCTATGATTCGCCCGTCGGCGCGAGAAGCCGGCATACAAGGGAGGTCAGCACTCATGGATGAACACGGCGTAAATAGCCTGATCATGCGTCGCAATGAAGACATCGCGCTGGACATGATGAAATTCATCGCCGTCACTACCGGGTATGGAAAGACCGGCTCGCCCGAAGCTGGATTTAAGGGCGGCACGGTTTCGAAAGCCGAGGACTATGCTCAGCATTTGTTGGACCTGTTTGGCCAGTGCTTGGCAGCGGTGCAAGGCAAGAAATAGGCCAGCCATAAGGAAACCACGCAGAGCCGGGGCTTGGCAGCTCCGGCTTTCGTTGTTGGCGGGATGGATTGCCCGAGGTCACGCCAGCCGGTGATTTCCGTCACTGCCGAGGTGGAGTCGCAAGCCGACCATCAAACTGGCGAGGTGCAACATGGCAACTCTGGATCCCAAATTCCACGAAGAGACGGTCAGTATCCACAAAGAACACGAGGAATTGGTGGCGCAGTTGGACCAAATGGATAGTGCACTCGAACAGATGGTCTGCTATGCGGAGGTTTTCACCGATCTTGCCACCGCCAACCAGGCGATGAGCCGCGGCCAATGGATGGCGGAGTGGCTCCCCCGGCACTACCAGCATGAAGAGACCACGGTGCTGGAAACTATCGCCAGGATGAGTCCTGAGCTGGCGTCGTTCGCTCGCGAGATGAAGCGCCAGCACCATGAAATGCGAGTGCGCCTGGAAAGCTTTCGTGATTTGCTCGAACACCTGAGCGAAAGCGAAGACCTGGAAAGCGCCGTCATCCAGACGAAGAAGCAGGGCAGAGACCTGACGCGCATGATGCGGCTGCACCTGTCGGCGGAAGAGAAAAAATTCGCCAGCGTGGAGAATTAACGATGAACGAGAACAAAGGTTGCGCACGCTCGAATCGTGGCCCTTAGGCGCACCACCTCGTCGCTGTCTACTTGCTACAATCCAGATTCTTCCGTACTCTGAATCCGATGGAAGTACACTTCAACTCTGACCTGCAAGCCAAGCTCGACAAGCTGGCGAACGAAACCGGACGTTCAACGGGTGAACTCGTCGAGGACATTGTTGCCGGATATTTTGAGGAACTCGCTGGCGTGCGCGAGATGCTCAATAGCCGCTACGATGACCTGAAAAGCGGAAGAGTACAGCCCATCGACGGGGAGGAGGCCTTTGCTCTTCTGAAGGCGAAAACCGAAGCGCAACGCAACCGCTCGCAATGAATAGCGGTTACTCCCTCCATCCGGAAGCGTTCATAGGTCGGGGCGTCTGTGGCCGCGGCTTGGGAAAGGCACTGTTACCAACCACTATCCCCTGCAGCAACTAGAGCATTTTCATAGTTAGTGTAGACCGTAACCGCAATGGGAGAACCAAGCCATAGCGTTCGCCGGAGTGATCGAACGCAGGGCCTCAGCTACAGCCGTTTCCAGAGCCTCGAGGGTGCGTGCCTTGAGCGAACGCAGAATCTGTTTGACCTTCGACCAGGCCTGCTCGATCGGATTCAAGTCCGGCGAGTAGGGCGGCAGATACATCAGCCGGGCGCCGGTGGCCTCGATCCGTTGGCGCACTCCCGCCACTTTATGAGCGGACAGGTTGTCCATGATCACCACCTGACCGGGCCGCAGCTGAGGACATAAAACCTGCTCCAGATAAGCCAGAAAAATGTCGCCATCGGTGGGCTCGGCAATGGTCATGGGCGCCTGCAGACCTTGGCTGGTAAGCGCGGCCAGCATGGTCAGTATCTGCCAATGGCCTTGCGGGGTCGCTTCTTTCACCCGCTGCCCACGCGGAGCACGAGCATAATTTCGTGTCCTCTGGGTGGTGGCTCCACTCTCCTCCAGAAAAATCAACTGCTCGATTTCGATCTGACCGATCTCCGCCCGCCACGCTTGCCGCCGCTGTTGCGCTGGCTCGCTGTCTTGCTCTTGGGCGTAGAGCGATTTTTTTTAAGCGCCAACTGCAGCCGGCGTAAGGCCCACCAAATCCGTGTCGTACTCAAGCGCACGCCCTGGATCTCTGCCAGTTGCTCCCCCAGTTCCCACAGCGTGATATCCGGTTGGTGGCGAACTTGCTCGCGCATCCACTCGGCCATCGCCTCCGTCACCCGGCTCGCCGGTCCATGCCGCCACTGCGGAGCATCGCTCTCTCCGGTCCGCGTTCGCCGCGCCGAAATCTTCTTTGCCCAACCCACACTGACCCGAAATCGTTCCGCTAACTCCTCTAGCGTTCCCTCCCCCTCGTCATACGCCTGAAAAAACTTCCGCCGCAGATCATTCGAGTACGCTTGCCCCATGCAGGTTGAGCGGAGGATCGCCATCTGCAGCTTACTTCAAGTGATCTCCGGTTTATAGTAACTAAGAAAATGCTCTAGTGTATGTCGAAGTTCTCCTGGTGCAGCAGTGGATCGCTCTTTACCAGCACCGTCTTGCCGGTGAGGTCCTCCATCTCGGAGATGAGCTTGCCGTTGCTGGCCTTCAGGGCCTTGGCCACCTCGGGATGCACGCGCACGGTGATGTCGGTCTTGTCGTGCAGCTTTGCCATCTTGCGCATCTCGATGTAAAGCTCGTTGCACACGGTCGGCACCGATTTCACGAAACCCGCACCGTCGCAGTAGGGGCAAGTTTCTCCCAGGGTGCGCTCCAGCGATTGCTTGACGCGCTTGCGGGTAATCGCCACCAATCCGAAATCGTTAAACTGCAGCACCTTCGACGGGGCGCGATCGTTGCGCAGAGCTTCTTCGAGGGCCTGCATCACCTTCTGGCGATTCTTGCGCTCGTCCATGTCGATGAAGTCGATGACGATGATGCCGCCCAGATCGCGCAGCCGGATCTGCCGCACGATCTCCTTGACCGCATCCACGTTGGTCTTCGCGATGGTGTCTTCCAGACGCTGCGTCTTGCCAACGTATTTGCCGGTGTTGATGTCGATGGCGACCAGCGCTTCGGTCTGGTTGATAACGATATGTCCGCCGCTCTTCAGCCATACCTTCGACTTCAGCGAGCGATTGATTTCGTCTTGAATTCCGAACTGCTCAAACAGCGGCGTGTCTTTGGTATACAGCTTGATGCGCCGGACCAGCGACGGCTGGAAGCGGCTGGCAAAGCGCACCACGCGCTCGTACTCGTCTTCGGTGTCGACCCAGATTTGTGAGAAGTCGGCATTGACCTGGTCGCGCAACACTCGCTCGACCAGGTTGAGGTCGTGATAGATCAGTGCAGGCGACTTGCTGTTCTCGGCGCGGCTCTTGATCTCGGCCCACAGATGCTTGAGGAAGCGAATGTCGGCGCGAAGATCTTCTTCCTTGATGTTGGCGGCGGCGGTGCGGACGATGAAGCCGCCTAATCCGTTTTCGCGTTCACTGGTCACGATGCGCTTCAAGCGCTGGCGCTCTTCGTCGGTAGCGATCTTGCGCGAAACTCCCACGTGGTTGACGGTGGGCATGTACACCAGGAACCGGCCGGGTAACGCAATGTGGCTGGTGATGCGCGCGCCCTTCTTACCGATTGGCTCCTTGGCAATCTGGATCAGCACCTCCTGCCCTTCTTTCAGCAGGTCGGTGATGAGCGGCTGATTCCGGTTGGTGTTAGGACGAGCACGGAAGTTGCGGCGCGGACCGCCGCGACGATTGCGATCGCGAAACCCGCGGCGATCGTAGCCGGGACGTTCAGTCTGCCGCTGCTGATAACCCGCCATGGGAGACGCAGCCCGCACTTCGGCGCGACCGTTAGTCTCTTCCTCGCCGGTCTCTTCTTCCTCCTCCTCGTCGTTATCGGGGCCGTAGATTTGTTCGCCACGCTCTTCGGCCGCGACGACCTCGTCTTCGTCTACGTCGGCGATCTTCGGAATCCAGCGATCGGAATCGCCGTTTTCGGCGTCAAGAGTTTCTTCCTCCAGGACCAGTTCCTCATCGCCTTCGACCTCGCTCAGCGCGTTGAGGTCGTCGGGAACGGGATGAAACTCCATTTCCTCATCTTCCAAAACTTCGTGCTCCAGCGTGCGTCCCTCAGGAGCGATGGAGGGGGCCTCATGCGATTGGACGACCGGCGACTCCTGAGTTGCGGCTTGATCTGGCCGCCGGTCTTCGGCTGCGACGAATTCAGAGCTCGGTACTTCGCTTGGCAGCTCTTCGACTAGAGTTTGATTCTGCGGCGCCGCGGGCAGAACCTCAGTGGATGTCGCTCGCGACATCTCAGGTGCCGGCGGTTCCGGCTGCGCATAGGAAGATTCGTCAGGTGCGACGCTCAGCCGCTCCGGTTGTTCCGACTCATGATCGTGGGGCGCGGCTTCGGTCAGCCCTCTTTCCGAGTGCTCGGCGAAAATTTCGGCATGCCCACTGCGAGTCCCGACAGTAGACGAGCTTGCGTGCTCAACCTGCTCTGGCTCCGCTGCGACGTATCCGGGTTCGAGTTCTGCAGGCGGTCCGGTTTCCTCAACTGCAGCACCAGCGTGCGAGTTCGAATCAACCTCTGGAGTGAAATCCTCAACCGGAGCAAAGAAGCCGGGCTCGCGTGCACCTTCGTCCTTCACTTCGGCGGCGGGTCGTTGAGAGAGGTTGCGATACTTCGAAATCGACTCCCCCGGCAAAACGATCGGCGCGTAGCCCGAAGGCGGACCGTAATCGGCGCGCGGGCGCGCTGGTGGACGTGTTTCCGCACGATGCACTGGCGCTTCTTCCGGGGGCCTTGCGGTCTCGATCTTCGGCTCCGGCCGGTCGTTGCGCTCTTCGCCCTGACCGCGACGTCCACCACGACGGCGACGGCGTCCGCGCCAGGGCCGTGCTCCCTCCGCCGAATCCCGGTCCGGGCTTGACGAAGTTTCGTCAGCTTCGCCTACAGGTGGCCCGTCAGCAGGACCGAGTTCTTCCACCGCGGCTTCGAACTCCTCGGCGTCGGACTCCGTGACGGCAGGCTCGTTCTTAAGCTGGGCCTCCGCTGCATACGCCTTGCTTACATCGATGGCATTACGCGGCACCGGAATGTTGCCGAATTCTTCTTCGTCTTCCTCGTCGCCGGTGACCTCGAGGAAATCGGAAACGTAGAGGAAAGCGTCGCGCTCCAATCCGATGTCGACGAAGGCGGACTGCATGCCAGGAAGCACACGCGTGACCCGGCCTTTGTAGATTGACCCTGCGAGGGTATATTCGTTTTCCCGCTCGAAAAAAACTTCGGCGAGCTGATCGTCCTCTACCAGCGCCACCTTGGTTTCGTGTGGCGTAGAGGAAACATAAAGTTCCTTGTTCATGGAATGCTCCGGTTTAGCCGGCGCGGTCGATCGGAAGGACAGGAAAAACTCTACAGGTGATTAGGCCGAGGGCACACCGAGGCTTATGCCGGGATGCGAACCAGACCTGATTCGTGCAGCAACAATTTGTGGAATCTTTAGCACCGTATAGAGCACGGCGTTCGAAGGTTGTGGCCTCACGCTCAGCATCAGCTAAGGGGCCGTTTCCCGCCTCGATCAACGTGCTTTGCAATCCTGTCCGGCCTATTCTCCTGGCGGCCGGTATGCCCTCGTACGTGAGGGCGCTCGTAATCTTGTTGTCACTCTTCGGAAGTCCGACTGTTCCAGTCTGTAATGACTTCCCCGGCGAATGAAACCGGTCTCTTCTGAAGCGCGTCCAACGGACGCTAAGAATGTCCAACGCCAAAAGCTTGCAACTAGTTCACAAACCGGCGCATGCGAATGTTCATCACGATTCCCAGTGCCAGGAACATGAACAGTACTGACGATCCCCCGTAACTCATTAACGGCAAGGGAATACCCGTGACCGGCATGAATCCAACTACCATGCCTACGTTAACCAGGACATGGAACGCGAGCACCGCAACCACACCCATGACCACGAAGGCACCAGCCCGGTCGGGGGCCGTCTGAGCGTTCTGGATCAAACGCATCAGTACGATAAAGTATAGCAGCAGTAAGCCCATAGCGCCCAGGAATCCGTGCTCCTCGGCAAAGGCGGCAAAGATGAAGTCGGTATGCGGCACTGGCAGAAATTGCCCCTGCGTCTGACTGCCATGTGCCGTTCCCTTGCCCAGAATGCCCCCCGAACCCACCGCCACCAGGGACTGAATCACCTGATATCCGTGGCGCTGCGGGTCCGCCTCAGGTTCCATGAAGCTGGTCAGGCGATCACGCTGGTAAGGCTTTAGAACGTGCCACCCCACGGGAGCCAGCAACGCGCCCAGGGCCAGGATGACCAACGCGTGCCGGGCCTTCATTCCACCCAGGAACAAACCCATTACAGCAATCGGGATGTAAGTAAGCGCGGTACCCAGGTCCGGCTGGGCCAGCACCATCAACATGGGAACGCCGACCAACGCTCCGGCTTTGACAATGTCCTGAGGCGTACATTCGGACTTTGTGTCGGCAAAATATTTCGCCATCGCGAGGATGAGCACCAGCTTCACCCACTCCGAAGGCTGGAAATGGAACGAGCCCAGCTGTACCCAGCGACGCGCGCCCAGATACTTCTTACCGAATACTTCGACCGCTACCAGCGACGCGATGGAGATCAAGTACATCAGCGGCACACGTTCCAGCAAAGCATGGTAGTTCAAGAAGCTGACCACAAACATCAGCCCCACGCCTCCCAAAATCCAATACACCTGCTTGAGATGCACGCCCATGAACTTGGTGCTGAGGGTCGCGCTGTAGATCTCAAGCACGCCGAGAGAGCAGATCAACAGCACCAGCACCAACAGGACCCAGTCGAAATCGCGAAATGAGATGTAGCGGCTCACTGCGGCTCCTGCGGAACAACTGCTGCCGCAGGTGCGATGGTTGGCTCGCCAGCAGGTTTCTTCGTGGGAGGAGGCGTCGCGGCCGGCGCTTGTTGCTCAGGGGTTGTCGCCGGAGCTGTCGGTTGGTCCTCGGCTGGTGGCGCGGTTTCGGGATGGGCCATCTCCACGTGTGACTCCGTAGCTTCGAGACTGGCATGAGGAATAGGCTTATCTGCCGCTCCCACTCCCGGCGCCGCCGTTACCGGCTTGGTCTTGCCGTCGGCTGTAACCGTGAAACGGCCGGCTTGCATCTTGTCGGGGCTCTTGGCGTCGCCCTCGTGCCAAACCGCGGCGACTTCTGCCTGCTTGGATCCTGAAGGCGTTCCGCCCGCTTTGGCCACCTGCGTCTGAATAGCACGCTGTTTCTCAACGTAGGCCTTGATCACCTGCGCAGCGGCACGAGCGGCAAAGTATCCGTGCTCGCCCTCCTCGAGCAGAACCGCTACCACAATTTCGGGATTTCGGCGGGGCGTGACGCCAACGAACCAGCCGTTATCCTTGAACTTACTTTTTTCGCTGCTGCCCATCTTCGCTTTTAGTTGATTGGAGACGGTCTGGGCGCTGCCGGTTTTGCCAGCGAAGTCAATTCCCGGCAAGCGAGCGCTGGGCGCGGTCCCGATGGGCGACACCACCTCCGCCAGAGCATCGGTGATCGTCATCCAGTTTTCCTGGTCGATCGGAATCTTCACCTGACTGTTGTAGCTGGCTACCTGCTTAAACCCCGGCGGGAACTGGTCCGGAAAGGCAACGTGCGGACGGACCAGGAGTCCATCGCTGGTAACCGCGCCGACTGCTCTCGCCAGCTGAATCGGCGTAGTCGCCACTGCTCCTTGCCCGATACCAACCGAGATGGTTTCGCCGGCATACCACTTCTGCTTGAAGTTCTTGATCTTCCACTCTTCCGATGGCATTACGCCGGAAACTTCCTGTGGCAGATCGATGCCCGTCTTTTGTCCCAGCCCGAGCATGGTCGCGTATTTCGCGATGCGGCTGATACCGAGCTTCTCGGCCAGCGTGTAGAAGTACGAATCGCAAGATTGGTAAATGGCTTTGCTAATGCCAACGGTGCCGTGACTGCCATGTCCAGCGATCCAGCATTTGAAGAAGCGGCCGTAAAATGTCTTGCCGCCTCCGCAGGTAATGACAAGTTTTTGGGCAATACCTTCCTGCAGTCCGGCGGTCGCCATAATCACCTTGAACACCGAACCCGGAGCGAGCTGCGCCTGAATGGCTTTGTTCAGCAAAGGCTTGCCCGGATCGGTGACTAGCTTGTTCCACTCGTCACGGGTGATGCGCACCGCAAATTCATTAGGATCGAATGCAGGACGGCTGACCATCGCCAGAATTTCGCCATTGCGCGGATCCATGGCGACGATGGCGCCGTTCCTGCCGTCCAGCGCCTCCTCGGCCGCGATCTGCATATCCAGATCGATGGTGAGCTTAAGCTGCTTGCCGGGAACCGCAGGCACATCGCTGAGAGTGCCTACTTCTTTGCCGCGACTGTTGACCAGCACCTGGCGCGAGCCGTTCTTGCCCATCAAAATATCGTTGTAGTACTGCTCGACCCCGGACATGCCGACGATGTCGCCGGGGTTGTACAGCTCCCACTGCGGCTGGGTCAGCATGTCTTCGCTCACCTCGCCGACGTAGCCGATGATGTGCGCCATGAATCCGTTCTTGGGATAGAGGCGGCGATGAACGGTAATGGTGTCGAGTTCGGGCAATTCCTCTTTGTGCGATTCGATGAAGGCCAGCTCGTCGGGAGTGATGTCGTCCTTGAGGAACAGCGGCTGATACCCCGGCACTGCGGCCATACGCTTCAGGCGCGCGCGCAGCTCGTCGGGAGGAATGTGCAGACCGGCGGCGATTTTGTCGGCGTCGGCCTGGAGATTGCGATTCTGGTCGCGCAGCAATAGCACGGAGAAGGAAGGATAGTTGTCAACGATAATGCGGCCTTCGCGGTCAAGGATCTTGCCGCGTGGCGCCAAAATAGGGACCTGCTTGATGCGATTCTGTTCGGCCAGAGAGTTGTAGTAATCGTTGCGCGCTACCTGTAGGCGCCACAACCCGAAGGCAAGCACCAGGAAGACTCCCAGCAGAATGTATTGCACTGCGGTAAGCCGAAGCTGAGAGACTTTTTCGTCGCGACCGAACATCAAGAACTACTACTTTCGCAAGGGCTTATGGTTGCAAAGTTTGGAAACTGATGAATCCACACAAAATCACCACCAGCCAGTTGTCCGGCTTTTGACGGGACACTCCGGGAGGAACATCAACCTCGCGAGCATCGTGGTAAGTGGCGATGAACTCTGGGCTCATTGTAGCCCGAATCAGGGCCAAGGCGCAGCGGAAAAAGGGCGTAACTGGTTGGAGTCCGGAGGGAAGGTCCTAGGGACGGAAGGCGCAACGAATCCGATGCGGTTACAATGCTCCAGAATACAAACGCTATGTTGATCTGGTTGCACAATTGAATCGATCCGAGTTCCAAGCGCTTGCGCGGTTGCGGCTGCAGGACGCCGCTGTGCTAAGCGAAGCAGGTCGTTTTGACGGAGCGTACTATCTTTTAGGTTTAGCAGTAGAATGTGCTTTGAAAGCGTGCATCTGTCGAAAGACTCGGCGATACGATTTCCCAGACCTAGATGTGGCCCAGAAGAGCCACCAGCACGAGTTTTCGACCCTCATTAAGGCGGCAGGGTTGAGAGCAACGTTAGATGCGCAGCTCCAGGCCGACGCCGAATTTACTGCGAATTGGCTTATTGCAGAGGCTTGGTCGATTCGGAGCCGATATTCGATTTCCGGGCAATCAAAAGCAGAGACGCTCGAAAGAGCCGTCAATGACCGGCGACATGGAGTGCTGCGGTGGATAAGGCAATATTGGTAGACAGGGACGTGCGGATCGGCAGGGACGTTATTGGACTTCTCACAGCAGCTGATCTGTCTGTTGACGATGCATTCTGGGCATATATGCCGCAAGTGGAAGAATGGAGACTAGTGCTGTCCTCGCCCAGAGTTAAGGAATTAGGGGTCCGCAACTCCTATTTGAAAATGTCCAATGCGCTACACAAATCGCCGCTTTTGGAGGAAATTCCGCTGAGCCGAATATCGTTGTTTGCTCCGGATGACGACGTTATCGAAAGATTGAACGCTTTGGAAAAATATCGCTATGAAGGTGCTATAGAAATCATCAAGAGTGATCGCAAGAATGGGTCGGCGATTTTTCAAGTTTTCTTTGCGCCGTACAAGGGCCCAGGCGGCGGGGTGCCATCCATCGAACTGAGTGGAAAGTCGGAATTGGAAGAATTTCTGCGTGACCAGATTGGGATCAGCGACTCTGATCTCCGAACAGCAGTTAGTGACTTGGATAGACGAGGCTCTTACAGTTTTGAAAACCTGCGGCTAACCACCACTAAACTGCGCAAAATCGGACTTTTGCATCCTTTGCACCCTCAGAGAGTATGTCGCAAGCAGTAACAGCAATCGGCAGCTCATCTCCGCTGTCTCTGTTCAAATTGAAGAGGCAATCCGCCAATTACGCCGCTTTGCTTTCTGAGACGAGGCCTGAGGTCGTTCGTGATGAGAGGCAGAACCAGTCTTACATTCAGTTCCTCGAGAAGTTAACTAGCAAGAAATCCGTTACGCTGGCAGAGGAGAAGCTCATCGATCTCCTGGCACTATTGATCGAGGACTTTGAGTCAAAAAACTTTCCCGTCCCAGACGCTACGCCTGTAGCCATCATCCGGCACTTGATGGACGCTCACGGATTGCGGCAGAAGGACCTCGTGGGCATCTTCGGTAGCGAGAGCATCGCCTCAGAGGTTTTGCACGGTAAACGCGAACTCACCAAGGAACACATCAAGCGTTTGAGCGCGAGGTTCGGCATCTCTCCTGCGGTGTTCTTCTAATACCGCTTCCTCACCGCTGCTTGAATCTGTCCAGAAACTTGAAGACGAATATCCCGATCACGGCATTGGCAAGGGCGGAAATGGCAACATGACTCCAACTCCACTCCTGCGACTGCCGTAGGAGGCCGTGGGCCACGCCGTAATAAATTCCCTGGTGGGCCACGAAAAAAATGTAGGTGATGATGAAGCGCGAGCCGGGATTTTCGACGTCGATCTTCAGGCCCAGCGATGACGCCATGTATCCGATGATCGTCAAAGCAATGCCGTACATACCCAGCGGGTGGCTGGGGCCCGCGAACAGGTCCTGCAGCAGGCCGATTGCGCAACCCGTGAGACATCCGCTGACCGGATTGCGCCGGGCCACTGCGAAGAAAATGGTGACCATGAACGGCAGGTCAATGATCGGCAGAAAGCGGACCCGCACCGGAATGAAAATCTGGATCAGCACCGCGACTAGCGGGATGAAGATGACCGCGGGCCAACTGAATTCGTAGACCGCGACCTGATCGCGGGAGGTCAGGCTTCCCCGGAATGGCATGACTCGGCTGCTCATTGCGGTGGCGGCTCCCCGGCGGGCGGCGTCGCAGGTTGCTGCGGATTGGTGTTTGGCGTCGGCTCTGGAGCCGGCTGGACTTGCTTCGGGACCGGCGGAGTGCCTTCACTGTTCGTTGGGCTGTTGCCTGTGCCATTCGCCGGCGATTGAGCAGTTCCCGGCGCAACGGCGTTAGGCGCGGTTGCTCCTTCAGTCCCATTCAGGGGTTTCGCAGTTGTCCCAGCAGGACGCGTCTCACCGGCAGTCGCAGACTTCGTCGGCTTCGGGATACCCGGGCT
Organism: uncultured Acidobacteriaceae bacterium; assembly: GCA_963720135.1. GTDB lineage: Bacteria > Acidobacteriota > Terriglobia > Terriglobales > Acidobacteriaceae > Bog-257. The sequence continues at coordinate 165,852 of CAVREJ010000011.1, read as the reverse complement.
TCCAGCCGTGCCGGGCGCTGTTCCATGTGCAGCGGTAGCCGCCCCGTTGGGCTTGGCCGCCGCCGTCGAACCGCCAGTCGCCGGCTTGTTCGTTGCAGTTCCCGCCGCGCCGGGATGAAGACCAGTTGTCCCTGCGGCGCCAGCCGCTCCAGGCGTAGTCCCGTTCGCGGCGCCAGGTTTCGCGTTTCCGGCGGCGCCAACCCCGGGCTTGGTGGGAACAGTCGGCAGTCGTTCAGCCAAAATGTCTGACGCGCGGAGCGGGCCCAAATCTTTGGTGTCCGGCATCTTTTCGGTGATCTTCGTCACGATCAGCACTTCCTCCAACTGATCGAGGCGGGCGGAAGGAACCACGCGAATATTCAGGAACAGATCTTTGCCGGGCTCGACCGAGACAACTCTACCGACCGGTAAACCTTTGGGGAAAATTCGATCTCCGCCGCTGGTGATCACCTCTTCGCCGGGTTCCACCTTCTCGTCGCTCATGACGTACTGCAGGGTAGTCGCGCCATTCGACGATCCTCTCAAGATGCCCTGCAGGCGCGACGACTTCAGCGCAGCCCCCACTCCGCTGAATTGATCGTTGATCGGCAAAACCTGCGAGGCGTCGGGGAAGACCTGCACGATCTTGCCCACGATACCGGTCGGGGTGATCACGGCCATGTCCGGTCTGATGCCATCCTTCGATCCTTTATCCAAGTACAGAATGCGCGATTGCTCGCTGCCGCTGGTGCCAATGACCTGGGCCGCGACCGTGGTATCGACGTATTGCTCCTTGAACGCAAGCAAGGCCTGGACTCGGCGCGCCATGCGGGCATCCTCGCCGAGGCGGGCATCTTCAACCTTCATGCGATCGATCTCGGCGCGCAGTTGCCGATTTTCTCTGCGAACACCGCGAAGGTAGGCGTAGGTATTCCAGGTGTTGCGCACCCAATCCTGCGAGTGCACCACCGCTTTCTCGACCGGAGTCACCGCCGAGATCGCCCACAAGCGCAGCAGGCGGGTATCGCCGGCTTGCGTGGGGCGGCGCACCTGTAGCGCCAGAGCAATAATCTGGGCAAACAGAATGGCCACCAGCACAATCAGGTTCTTATAGCGGCCGAGAAATGTATCCATACGATTGCCGGTCTGACCGGGTTTATCTGCAAGCTGATCGTCGCGCTATTAGAGCGATGGGAAGACCGACGAAGATTGTGTGTGAAAACAACTGGTCGACAATTTCAAACAAGGTGACAGGAACCGTTCTCTTCGGCACTGCCGACAATGGAACCACGATGTAATGCATGAAGAGATACACCAGCACTCCGAAGGTCGGCCCGAAAATCCAAGGCTTCTGCCAGAGCGCTGGGATGACGAGACTGGCTCCGTAAAAAACCGCAGCGGCTCCGATGGCGATCGAGAAATGACACGCGACGCCCAGAACGACGGTGTGCCAACCTCCCTGAAATGTTCTGCGGCCCAATAGTCCACCGGCAATGTTTTGGAAGAGCAAGGCAGGCGCGACACCGAAGGACAAACCGTAAAACAGCACCGCATCGAGGCCATCCAGAACGCCAGCAATCATACCGCCCAACAAAATAGTGTCGAAGGCCTTGGGCCGTACGGCTTCACTGATGATTTCGGGGGACATGGCGTCACACGATTCTCAGTCAATCGATATTTTCCGCAGCAGCTTGAAGTCGCTCAACATTTTTCCTGTGCCCAGAACCACGCTGCACAATGGGTCGTCGGCAATCGAGACTGGCAGCCCGGTCTCTTCGCGGATACGTTTGTCCAGGTTCTTGACCAGCGCGCCACCGCCGGTCAGCACGATGCCGCGGTCGCTGATGTCGGCCGACAACTCTGGAGGCGTGCGCTCCAGCGCGACGCGAATCGCATTCATGATGGTGGAAATGCACTCGCTGAGCGACTCGCGGATTTCGCTGTCGTCGATGGTAATCGTCTTGGGTACGCCCTCGATCAGGTTACGGCCCTTGATTTCCATAGTGAGCGGCTTGTCCAGCGGATAGGCGGAGCCGATCTCAATCTTGATTTGCTCGGCGGTACGCTCGCCGATCAGCAGATTGTACTTGCGCTTCAGGTAATTCATGATGGACTCGTCCATCTGATTGCCAGCCATGCGGACCGAGCGCGAATACACGATGCCGCTGAGCGAGATGACCGCAATGTCGGTGGTGCCGCCACCAATATCGACCACCATGTTGCCGCTGGGTTCGGTGATAGGCAGGCCCGCGCCGATCGCGGCCACCATCGCCTGCTCCACGAGATGCACTTCGCTGGCCTTGGCGCGATACGCCGAGTCCATCACGGCGCGCTTTTCTACCTGCGTAATCTCCGAAGGCACGCCGATCACAATGCGCGGATGCACCAGCATCTTGCGGTTGTGCGCCTTCTGGATGAAGTAGTTCAGCATCTTCTCGGTGACTTTGAAGTCGGCAATCACGCCGTCTTTCATGGGCTTGATGGCGACGATGTTGCCGGGAGTGCGGCCAAGCATCTCCTTGGCCTCTTTGCCCACGGCTTCTACTTCACCGGTATTTTTGTTGATGGCGACGATGGAAGGCTCGTTGACCACGATGCCTTTGCCGCGCGCGTAGACCAGCGTGTTCGCTGTACCCAGGTCGATGGCCAGATCACTGGAGAACATGCTGAACAGCGAACGCATGTTGCTGAATCGCGAGGCGCTACTATGAAAGCCGTTAGATGACATTACGAGCGATTTCTTTCTAAGGATGACGGTGTTGACTACAGTTTATGACAGAAGTGGCCCGCACGCGCAGTCAAACCAATGCATTAGTCCGGCAGATAGGTAGTTTGTGTTCCGAGGTCACTGCCGGATGGAATTCCCGTCCCACTCGCCACTTTTTTCGCGAAGCGAAAGAGTAGGGCTTCTGCGCGCCGTTTGCAACTAAGCGTACCACCAGAGAGTAACACAGGCGGATGTTACTGCGGCGTCCCGCAGGCCCTGGTAGGTGGCACGTGAGTGTGCGTCGGCGCTACTTCACCACCGCGACGATAATCATCTCGTAAGGCAACTTGCGGGTGAGGGTCTGGCCGCCACTGGCATTGATGAAGGTGCTGATCGCGTTCAGGTTGATGCGCGGAATTCCGATCACATGCATGGTGTCGCCGTCGCCCAGTTTTTGGCTTAGGAGCTGCTGCAGCGGCGGTGTTCCGGGCACGAAAATCATTCGAATATTGGACGCTATCGATTCGTCGGCCTTACCATCCACGTTGGCTAGGACGGCATAACCGCCATCGACGAGCATCTTCGGACTACCTACGAGCGTCATCTCGAACTCGGTGTAGTTGTAAGCCGCCTTGCTGGCGGAGATGGTCACCGCCGACGAAGTTGCCGACACGATGACTTTCAGCTTCTCATAACCTCCGAATGCCGTCGCTGCATCGTAGGGCTGAAAACCCGCCACCGGTTCAAACGCGCCGGTCACATCGTTCTTGTCGAATTTGGTTATGGGATGAATCTCGAAGGAATGGTCCGGATTGGTATTTCCCGGGATCGGTACCGTGGCGAACTGAATCTGTTGCTTGGCGGGGTGCTCAAACCAGAGTCTCCAAACCCCAGTCACGGGAAGTTGTGCATTGTCTCCCTCGACGCTGTGAATCTCGGTGACCGCGGGGCCCTCTCCTGGCTGCGCTGCGTTCATCACCTCCGTAACCATGGGCAAGCCAACTTCTTTCTGAGCGCGTCCCGCCACATGCATATCGCCATCGGCTGCCGGCGCATTGGGATGTTTGTGGGCATGGTCAACGAAAAAGCTCACGTCGATGGTGGCGCGATCTTTGTATTGCTCCACAAAGGCCCGCTTCAGCACCACCGTGTTATTTTGCGCGGCCAGCGGCAGCGCTAACAGCAGCAGCCCAAGCAGACAGAGCGTTTTCTGGTATCGCATCGTGCAGTGACCTCAACCCTTCATGTGGTAGCCGGTGTGGCTGGGGCAGCCGTACTCGGTGGCGGTTGGGCTTGCTCGGGAGGTTTCCCGGAGCTACGCACGTTCATGAATTTGCTGAGCGTGTCGAACCAGAAGGGCGCGCCGAGAGATACCGCTAAAATCGTGATCAGCCATCCTCCCAATCGCTCCTTCAACAGATACCAGATCCAGGACCAGAATCCAGCGCCTTGGGGGCGCGGCCAGTCGGTATACCAATCTCCTTGCCAGCCGGTCACCTGACCTAAGAGCTGTTTTTCTTGTGCGGTGATGGCGTCCCTTTCGGGGATTTCCGTCGGGGTACTGGCGGTAGGATCGTTGGGATTGTCGTAGGTCACCATCGGCTGTGATTCAGCGTCTGGCCGTCCCTTCTGCAGGCGTTCCTTGGCGTTCTCCACCAGCACCGCGCTCATGGTGGGATTGTCCCAAAGAGTTCTCAGGATCTTTAGACTGTCCGCATTCATGAAGAGCGTGACCGCCGCTGCCAGCACGTAGATTCGTATTTGACTGGTCCGTTTGTACCACCCCGACACGCGGTTCATGCTTTGTTCGTACCAGGCCTCAAGCCGCTGCTGGTCCGTCTTGTATTGGGGATTTTGCAATACCGCGCTTAAGACGCTTTTGGCCGCTGATGGCGCCATGCTCTCAACCCCTCTACGCAGCGCATCCGGATCGTTGGTCGGATTAGGTCCGGTCAAGATGTCCATGAGGGCCAAGGCAAACTTGTTGGAGGAGATGTACGAGGGCAGCCTGTTACCCTCGCTGGTTATGCCTTGTATCAGCGGATGGGCGTAGAACTCCGCCTTGAGGGTCGGATCGTGAAGCAAGGACAGTATGCCCTTTTCCAGGGTCTTGCCGCGAGAATTGACCACGCCTGCAATGCTCTCGTTCAAAGTCGAGCAAACCAACGCCATTAGCAGGTAGATAAAGCTGATGCCAATTGCAATATCAAGGTACGGGAACGAGGCCATACGCACACTCCACGCGGAAAGCGTTGGACTGCATCATTACAGCGGAGAAGCGCGAGTATGGAACGTTCTGTGGTCTGGATACAACAGAAAAATGCCGAGGTTCACTTCGCCGCCAATGGCACGTTCGGGGAGTCCCGGCGGTCGTCTCCCGGTCTCTCCTGGTTGCAATATCTACCACGACCGAAGTGTCATTGACCCCGCTTTGTCCGGCATGTTACAAAAAACTCGCCTTTTGTGCTGTGCCTGTGGTGTGCCTGAGTACGCACACGCATAGGTGCAATTGTTCCCGACGCGGCCAAACCTCAACACTTCTGTCTTGAAGTGGAAGCGCGTTTCCGGGATTCCAGCAGGTCCATGCATGGTTGTTTCTGGCGATCTGCGAAGACGCGAGCTAGAGCCTTGTACGCCTGACCTGCTGGGCGGTAATCGATCTCATGGAAACGCTGCCTGCGACTTATCGCAGGAGGCCAGAACAAAGCTAACGTCATTTTGGGGGTGCGTCCCGCGCGAAACGGGCGCGACCCATCGGAGGAATCATATGCACACCTGGCTCGCTGCCCTGCGGCGGCTGTCACCTACGAGCATTCGTTTTAGAAGCCCGATCAAGCTGCTAAGCGCCACGCTGACGGTCTTAATGCTGAGCGCCACGGCCGCCTTCGCTCAACCCGAGCCCGCCGGAGAAGCCAGCCTGAAGCTGCCTGATCTGTCGTCAGTCAGCTTCCTCGGTATGGATGGCCACAAGATATTGCTGATCGGAATCCTTTTCTGCTTCTTCGGATTACTGTTCGGGCTCTCGATTTACATGCAGCTCAAGAACCTGCCGGTCCATCGCTCCATGCGCGAGATCTCGGAGCTGATTTACGAAACCTGTAAGACTTACCTGATCACCCAGGGCAAGTTCATCCTCATCCTGGAAAGTTTCATAGCCGTGGTCATCATCCTGTACTTCGGGGTGCTGCTGAAGTTCGATATCGCCCGCGTGATCATCATTCTTTGCTTCAGTCTTATCGGCATCGCAGGCAGCTATGGAGTGGCGTGGTTCGGCATTCGCGTTAACACCTTCGCCAATTCGCGTACCGCCTTCGCCGGACTGCGCGGCAAACCATATCCGATCTATGCCATCCCGCTCAAGGCTGGAATGAGCATAGGCATGATGTTGATCTCGGTCGAGTTGCTCATCATGCTCTGTATTCTACTGTTCGTTCCCGGGGATTATGCCGGGCAATGCTTCATCGGGTTTGCCATTGGCGAATCGCTGGGCGCGGCCGCTCTGCGTATTGCCGGCGGCATCTTCACCAAGATCGCCGACATCGGCTCCGATCTGATGAAGATCGTCTTCAAGATCAAAGAAGACGATGCGCGTAACCCGGGCGTCATTGCCGACTGTACCGGCGACAACGCGGGCGATTCGGTCGGCCCCAGTGCGGACGGCTTCGAAACCTATGGCGTCACCGGCGTGGCGCTGATCACGTTCATCCTGCTGGCCGTGAGAGATCCGAAGGTCCAGGTGCAGTTGCTGGTGTGGATCTTCATCATGCGCATCATGATGCTGGTCTCCAGCACGGTGGCGTACTTCCTGAACGAAGCGGTTGCCAAAGCCCGTTACGGCAACGCCGACGACATGAACTTCGAAGCGCCGCTTACTTCGCTGGTGTGGCTCACTTCGATCATCTCCATCGTCCTCACTTACATCGTGTCGTATCTGATCGTGCCGATATTAGGTGGCGATCCTACGCAGTGGTGGAAGCTCGGGACCATCATATCCTGCGGCACGCTGGCCGGAGCCGTCATTCCTGAACTGGTGAAGGTATTCACTTCGACGGAGTCGCGACATGTCAGAGAAGTGGTGACCTCAGCGGACGAAGGCGGTGCTTCGCTGGGCATCCTGTCGGGCTTCGTGGCCGGCAATTTCTCCTGCTACTACCTTGGCTTCACCATGGTGGCGTTAATGGCCATCGGATCGTACGTCAGCCAGTTTGGGCTCGGCGAGTTGATGCTGGCGCCCGCCGTGTTCGCCTTCGGCTTGGTCGCCTTCGGCTTCCTCGGCATGGGGCCGGTGACCATCGCCGTAGATTCCTACGGCCCGGTGACCGACAACGCGCAATCGGTGTACGAGCTTTCTTTGATTGAGACGGTCCCGAATATCAAGGGCGAGTTGCAGAAAGACTACAACATGACCGTTAACTTCGAGCGCGCCAAGCACCTTCTGGAAGAGAACGACGGCGCAGGCAACACCTTCAAGGCCACAGCAAAGCCGGTGCTGATTGGCACGGCAGTCGTCGGAGCGACTACCATGATCTTTTCCATCATCATGGCGCTCACTCATGGTCTGTCAGAGAACGTGGGCAAACTATCGCTGCTGCATGCTCCATTTGTGCTTGGGCTGATCAGCGGTGGCGCCATCATTTACTGGTTCACCGGCGCTTCCACCCAGGCGGTTACCACCGGCGCTTATCGTGCGGTGGAGTTCATCAAGGCCAACATTAAGCTCGAAGGAGTGGAGAAGGCTTCGGTGAGCGACAGCAAGAAGGTGGTCGAGATCTGCACCAAGTATGCACAGCGGGGCATGTTCAACATCTTCATCGCGGTGTTCTTCGTGACCCTGTCGTTTGCCTTCATTGAGCCGTTCTTCTTCATTGGTTATCTGATCTCGATCGCGGCATTCGGCTTGTATCAGGCCATGTTCATGGCCAACGCGGGCGCGGCCTGGGACAATGCCAAGAAAATCGTGGAAGTGGAGCTGAAGCAGAAAGGAACCGCGCTGCACGATGCCACCGTCATCGGCGATACCGTGGGCGATCCCTTCAAGGACACCTCGTCAGTCGCCATGAACCCGATCATCAAGTTCACGACGTTGTTCGGGTTACTAGCAGTGGAGCTGGCAGTGCAATTGACCGCAACGCAAGGATCAGGGTTAAGCCACATACTGGCGGTCGCTTTCTTCCTGGTGTCGTTCTTCTTCGTGTGGAAGTCGTTCTACGGGATGCGGATCGTCAAGGCCACGGCCTGATTCCGGTCCCCAGCAACAGCAAGCGCCATCCTGGATGGCGCTTTGCATTTGGACTGACTTGGGCTGGAGCACACGGCAGGTAAAAGATATACTGCCCGCGATGCACGAACTCCAGCGTCAGATCGAGGCTCTCTATGCGATGGGAGCCGAGGCAGGGACGTTTCCCGGCGCCAACGAAGCCTTCGTGCGCTTTCGCGACGCCCTCACCGCGGGCAAAATTCGTGCCGCCGAAAAGATCGACGGTCGCTGGCACACTAATGAGTGGGTGAAGCGAGGGATCCTGCTGGGCTTTCGCATCGGCAAGCTGGCGGAGAGTGGAGACCCGCGCTCGCTCTCGTTTGTTGACAAAGATACTTATCCCATTCGCCGCTTCACCACAGACGATCTGGTGCGCGTGGTTCCCGGTGGCTCATCCGTGCGCGCCGGAGCTTACGTCGCGCCTTCCGTCATTTGCATGCCGCCGATGTTCATCAACGTTGGCGCCTATGTTGATGAGGGCGCGATGATCGACTCGCACGCGCTAGTCGGTTCTTGCGCTCAGGTGGGCAAGCGCGTCCACATCAGCGCGGCAGCTCAGGTCGGGGGCGTGCTGGAGCCGATCAACGCTTCGCCGGTCATCATCGAGGACGACGTGCTGATTGGCGGAAATTGCGGCGTTTATGAAGGTACACAAGTTGGCGCGCGCGCCGTGCTGGGAGCGGGCGTGATTCTGACGCGGTCCACGCCCGTGTTCGATACCGTGCGCGGCGAAGTTTATCGCGCAACCGCTTCGGAACCATTGCGCGTGCCGGAGGGCGCAGTAGTCGTGCCCGGTTCACGCGCCATCACCAAAGGCAAAGCCGCCGAGTGGGGACTGTCGCTCTACACTCCGGTGATTGTGAAGTATCGTGACCAGCGCACCGACCGCGGCGTGGAGTTGGAAGACATTCTGCGGTAGGGACGCTTGCGCACGTTTGTTTTGAAGGGGCACAGCTTTAGCTGTGCCGTTAAAGTTAAAAGGAAAGCGGGGCTTTAGCTGTGGTGTCTCAAGACGTTGTTCCCCTCCAAACCGGCGCGGCTGATGGGAGGCAACTGCCCCAGACTAGCATGGGGGCGGTGCCAGTTGTAGTCGTGCAGCCAGAGCGGGAGCTCGGTCTGGCGTTGGGCGGAATGCTGATAGAGGCGCGCGTAAGCCCACTCGCGCAGAGCGGTCTGGATGAAGCGTTCGGCCTTGCCGTTGGTACGCGGGGTGTAGGGTCGAGTGCGCAAGTGGCGAATGCCGAGTTGCAGGCAGGTAGCGGCAAACAGGTCGGAGTAGTAGCAGGGAGCGTTGTCGGTGAGCACGCGGCGAATGCGGATGCCGAAGCGGGCATAGTAGGCAACGGCAGCGCGGAGAAAGGCGACGGTAGAGTGGGCACGCTCGTCGGGCTGAAACTGGCTGAAGGCGATGCGGGAGTGGTCGTCGATGGCGACGTGCAGGATCTCCCAGCCGGCGCCGCGGGTTTCGTCGCGGGGATCGCCGGTGAGACGATGGCCGGGCTTGGCGATACGGGCCAATTTCTTGGTGTCGAGATGGAGCAGGTCGCCGGGATGGGGGTGTTCGTAGCGGCGGACGGGGATGAGCGGTTCGAGATCGCGGATGCGGTTGAGCTTGTGGCAGCGCAGGATGCGGCTGACGGTGGGCCGGCTCAGTGCAGTGGACTGAGCGATGCGCACCCCGGTCCAGCGCTGGCGACGCAGGTTCAGCACCAGCCCGACCACCTCGGCGGAAGTGCGCCGGGGGGAATGATGGGGGCGCGAAGAGCGGTCGTAGAGTCCGGCCCGCTGCTCGGCCCGGTAGCGGCGCACCCACTTACGAGCGGTTTTGGCGCTGACGTTGAACGCGGCTGCAGCCGCGTTCAACGTCACCTTCTCGTCAATGACGCGGAGGACTAAAGCTTCTCGACTACGGAGCGTAAGTCGGGCATTCTGGTGGAGGTCCATTCGGCCTTCTCCTTCGAAGCAGATTGGTCTGCACCATCAGCTTCTCCGGTTTTGGTCGAATGGACTATTGACTGGATGGGAACAACGTCCTGAAATCTCACATTTAGCCCCCAGGTAAGCTTGAAGCAACCCGGAGGGCTTAGCAGAAGAGTTCCCTCAGCGGCTGAAGCCGGAACTCTGAGGTCAGGCGGCGGCACACCTAAAGGTGTGCCCCTTCAAAACGGAAAATACATCTTCATCAAAACCCTAACTAACTGGGTAACCGGATGACCTTAACCGCGAGTCATCGCCGAGAGAACACCGCACTGCTGATCGCTGCCCTCGTTGCCCTGGCCGCCCTGCTGTGTTGGCGCTTCGCGGGCCAAGCCACGATACTCATCGCTGTTATGCGCTGGACCGCCGTGGCCGCTCTCGTCGTTTATGGCTGCTTCCGGCGCACGCTGACCGCGTGGATTTTCATCGCCATGGTGTTGGGGGCGGCGATCGGAAACGACTTCCCGAATGCCGCCACGCACCTGCGTGTGCTTGCGCTCATCTTCTTGCGCTTGATCAAGACCATCATCGCGCCGCTGCTATTCGGAACGCTGGTGGTCGGCATCGCCGGACATTCCAATTTGCGCCAGGTGGGGCGGCTAGGACTGCGCTCCATAATTTTCTTTGAGATTGTCACTACCATCGCAATCTTCCTCGGACTCGGCGCCATCAACCTGAGCAAGGCGGGCGTCGGCGTTCAGTTGCCGGCAAGCAGCACTGCCGACACGTCTGCGGTGAGCAAGGTTAGCGCCGAAGACACCATCCTGCATATCTTTCCCGAAAACATCGCCAAAGCGGTGGCCGACGGGGCCGTATTACAGGTAGTGGTGTTCAGCCTGACCTTCGCCGTCGCGCTGGCCATGCTGAGCGAAGCCAAGCGCCGCCCCATGCTGGCCTTCTGCGAGAGCCTGAGCGAGGTGATGTTCAAGTTCACCAACCTCGTCATGTATATGGCGCCGCTGGGTGTCGGCGCCGCTGTGGCCTACACTGTGGGACATAGCGGATTCGGGGTGCTCGGCAGCCTGCTCAAGCTGCTGTTGACGCTGTACGCCGCCTTGGTTGTCTTCATCCTCGCCGTTCTGCTGCCGATTGCACTGCTGTTTCGGGTACCGCTGCGCAGCTTCCTGAGAGCCGTGGCTGAGCCGACCTCAATCGCTTTCGGCACCGCCAGTTCGGAAGCGGCGCTTCCACGCGCGATGGAAGCCATGGAGGCCATAGGCGTCCCACGGCAAATCGTGGCCTTCGTCATTCCGACAGGCTACAGCTTCAACCTTACCGGTAGCTCACTCTATCTCAGCGTCGCGGCGATTTTTGTCGCGCAGGTGTCCGGCATGCATCTGTCGCTCGGGCAGCAATTGATGATCATGTTGACACTGATGGTCACCAGCAAAGGCGTTGCGGGAGTCTCGCGGGCGGCGCTGGTTATTCTGCTGGCGACTGCAAGCTCCACGGGCCTGCCAACGGAGCCGGTGTTTCTGCTTCTTGGTGTCGATCAGCTACTCGACATGGGCCGCACGGCGGTGAATGTGCTGGGAAATTGCCTGGCCGCGGTCGTGATGGCCAAGTGGAAAGGCGACTTCGCGACTGAGGAGCCGTCGCCGGTGGTGAAGGAAGCAGTGTTGCGTTAGCGCGGACGTATGAACCGGGAAAGCGATTCGCTCTAGCACCCGGGGGTAATGTTACTTCAGCGGCTAAAGGCCGTCTCAGCCCGTCCAACTTGCACCGCTTCAGATGAGCTATTCATGAGGGTTTCGCGCTTTGAAGGGGCATGGCTTCAGCCGCGCCGTAAGGTACTGTCTTTTATAACGGCTTTAGCCGCTGAGGAACTTCTGGGTTGTCGAAGTGGGACTTCCCTCAGGGGCTGAAGCCCAACTCTCACTCACCCGTAACGGCACGGCTGAAGCCGTGCCCCTTCAAAACGTCTTGCCTTCACCTACCAAAATAGGTGAATAATCCAGGTGAAGCGGCGCGTCACCCCATATATCCAAGGTGAGCTCGCTCGAGCAATCGGAACGCTTATTCCAGCTGCGGCCGCGGCTGCGGGGTGTTGTATCCATACGGGCAATGTCTGCACCCTGATTCGCAACAATATCCTCGCAGTTGCAGATAAAGGGCCGTGAATACCATGAAGCCGTTTTCGATGTAGTAGTGAATGCCCTCGACGAGTTCGTCGGGAATCATTGCGCAGCAGCCTCAAGCAATGCGCTGGAACGTTCCGCCTCTTCTATGGGAACTCCGTCGCGGAAGGTGACGAACTTGCCGGAGATCGCGGCCACGCGCTCGCCCGGCACGATGAATCCCACCAGGTTCAAGGGGTCGGCCGCGGAGACGGTGACAACTTCACCACTGGCCGGGAGGTTGCGCATCGCACGCAGCGACTCTACTGCTTCGGAAAGGGCGAACTGCTCTCCGAGGAATCCATTGACGAAGCGTCCGCCGCGCACCTCGCCGCGGTCTTCGAGGCGGCGAAACGCAATCAACAACTCGCGCCACTTCGGCAGGTTCGACTCGCGCACCAGTGTCTCGCGGAAGACGACACCATAGCGGCGCAGCAACATCCAGCAAGTGGCCTCGACAACCTTAGAGCGGTCGGTACCCTCGCCGGGATAGAGCAACGACCAACGTCCGCCCGTATGGCGAGGCCGGGTGAGTTTGGGTGAGCCCGTTGCGTTGCGACGGCGCGGATTGATTAACGAGCGCAGATTTTCGAAGCCGTCAGCGGTAACCACGCCGGCAGCCACCAGTTCCCAGAGCGCGGTTTCGATCTCCGCCTTCAGCCGGTCTGTTCCGCGGACAATGTCGGCGAAAAACGACGCGCCCCGCCGACGCAGAAATTCCAGCACGCTGCGAGCGCTCTCGCTGAGCACGCGGTCAAAGTTCTGCTCGTCATCGCCGTGGCGCGGCTGCATCCAGTCGGAATCGTCGCGAACAAAAAACGTGATAGGCGCGACGCTAGTCGGCACAACGCGGCGACGGCCTCCACCGGAATCTTCCAGCGTCGCCGGATGCGGCGACAGCCGACCCCAGCCAACGGCTCCGGTGAGGCAAAGCTGATCGAGCCACGCCGGATCGTACTTATTCACCCGCGCCGCCAGGATGTGCTTCTCCCACGCGTTCGCCGGGATCTCGAAACCCTGCAACTGACGCACGGCCTCCAGCAGCCCGCGCTCGCCGGCTAACTGCGATTGCGGAGTGACATGCTGCCAGCGCAACAGCCAGCGCATATACTGCGCGGCGATGACTGGCTCGACTTGCTTGCGCAGGGTTGCGACGGTGAGGTGGTGAATGCGCGCCAGCAGGCGCCGGTCGCACCACTCCACGTTCTGCAGTTCGCTCGGGATCGTCGCAGGACCGCCTTGGGTGGCCCATCCTTTCGCCTGATTTTGGCGAAAGGGTAGGATACAAAGTCCAGTGAAGTTTCCGCGCAGGATCGACCCCGAGGCCTCCATCCGGAGTAGCGCTTGTTCGACCTCCGCGGCGGACAGTCCCAGCCAATAGGCCAGCGCACTGGACGTGACTGGCCCGCAATGCATCATCCAGCCGGTGACCATTGCGAGCAGGGCGCCGTCGCGCGAGGCCGTGTTCGATGGCAAGTCCGGCGGCGTGACTTCGAACTTCGCATCGGGAAAAATCAGCGCGAAGTCTTTGGCGCGCTCGGAAGCGATGAAATAACGGCGCTCATTTGCGCGGGCCCGTACCACGCGCCAGCCTTCCATCAGTTCGGCGACAAATGGCTGCCAACTCGTGATCGCGTCCTGCCACTCGCCATCGGCAATCTCTTCTGGAACCGCCACCAAAGTCTGCAAGACGTCATGCAGTTCGTCGCTGTCGCGAACATCGGGCCGGGCCTCTTCGCGAACTCGCGCAATCGCCGTCTGGTCGAGTCGTCCCACTTCCTGCAAAACTGCTTCCGGCAGCACTCGCCGCATCTGCACGGCGCGGGCGCGCCGCTCTTCCAGTGGAGCATCGTCGAGGTATGCGTAAGGATTCGCGTTCAGGATTTCGTGCGAAAACTGCGATGGCACCGGCGTGTCTACCGCCAGCGTTCGGATTGCTCCGCTGCGAATTCTGTCGAGCACCCGCCGCAGCCCGTCGACATCCATGGCCTCGGTCAGCACATCCTTCATCACTTCCTGAATGAGCGGGTGCTCGGGAATCTTGATATCGCCAACGATGTTTTCCTGGCATGCGGCCACGTCAGGGAAGACCGACGCCATGAGATCGTCGCTGCGAATGCGCTGAATCTGGGGCGGAACTTTCTTGCCACCCTGGAAGCGCAGCAACGCCAAGGAGCGGTTGGCATCCCAGCGCCAGCGCGTGGCGAAGATGGGCGAAGCCAGCGCCGCTTGTTCAAGTATTTCCTGCACTGTCTCGGTCTGCAGGTAGTGGAAAACATCGCTGAGCGGAAAGCTGTGCTGCTCAGCAAGGGCGATGTTCAGGCCGTTGTCGGTTGCAGCCGCCTGCAACTCAAAGTTGAAGGAGCGGCAGAAGCGCTTGCGCAGCGCCAGTCCCCAGGCCTTGTTGATGCGGCCGCCGAAGGGCGCATGGATGATGAGCTGCATCCCGCCGGCTTCGTCGAAGAAGCGTTCGGCGATGATGCAGTCTTGCGTGGGAACTTCGGTCAGCACCGCACGGCCGGTGACTATGTACTCGATGAGTTGTTCTGCGCCGGAATCGTCGAGGCCGCATTCGTCCTTCAGCCATGCGACGGCGTTCTGCACTTCGGCGCTGGATTCGATGCCGCGCAGATGGGCCCGTGGGCGAGGCGAAGAAGTGTCGCCGGCTGAAGCTGGCTCGGCTTGAGTGAAGGAACTTTGTGATGGCGCACCTAAAGGTGTGCCCCTTCGAACCTCCTCCTGCTTCAACTCCGGATTCGCGGGCACCGCAACCGGCGCCGTATTAGGCAGCAGCGCGCTGACCCGCTTGCGCAATTCGGCCACGTGATGCGAAAGCTCGTCGGTGCGCGCTGGAGCTTCGCCGCGCCAGAAGGGAATACTCGGCGGGGCGCCATGCGCATCCTCGACCAGCACCCGTCCGGAGTTGGACTCCACGCGACGAATGCGCCACGAGGTGTTGCCCAGCAGCATGATGTCGCCCGCGTTGCTTTCGACGGCGAAGTCCTCGTCGAGCGTGCCGACAACGATCTCGTCCGGCTGCGCAACCACTGTAAACAGCGCGGTATCCGGGATTGCGCCCCCGCTGGTGATGGCCGCCAGTCGCGCGCCGCGCCGCCCGCGCAGGCGACGGTTGACCATGTCGCGAAACAGATAAGCGCCATAACGTCCGCGCTTGGCTGCGATCCCTTGCGACAACATTTCGAGAACGCGGTCGTAGTCTTCGCGCCGTAGTTGGCCGTAGGGATAAGCGCGGCGCACGCACTCGAACAGCGCATCCTCGTCCCAGTCCTCGCAACTGCACATGGCAACGATCTGCTGTGCGAGGATGTCGAGCGGAGCCGTCGGAATCTGGATGCGATCGAGATCGCCCTGCTTGATCGCCCGGACAGCGGCCGCACATTCCACGAGATCGTCGCGCGTGGTGGCAAACAGTCGGCCTTTGGGAACGGCTCCGCGCCAGTGGCCAGCGCGGCCTACGCGCTGCAATGCCACCGCAATCGCACGCGGCGAATTGATCTGGCAAACCAGGTCAACGTTGCCAATATCGATTCCAAGCTCGAGCGAAGCGGTCGCCACCAGCAGACGAATCTCGCCATTCTTCAATTTGCGCTCGGCGTTGAGGCGCAGTTTGCGCGCCAGGCTGCCGTGATGCGCCGCCACCAGCTCTTCGCCAATGCGCTCACCAAGGTGTAGAGCAACGCGCTCGGCCAGCCGCCGCGTGTTGACGAAGACCAGAGTCGAACGATGTTGCAGGGCCAGCTCGGCGATGCGGTCGTAAATTTCGCCCCACATCTCGTTGCTGGCGATGGGCCCAAGCTCCGACGGCGGAACCTCCACTGCCATGTCAAGCTTGCGACGGTGGCCAATATTGACCACGGCTGGAGCGGGGCGTCCTGCGCCGGTCAGGAAGTGCGCGATCTCCTCGATCGGCTTCTGCGTTGCCGAGAGGCCGATGCGGGTTGGTCTGCTTCGCCAGCAGGTCCAGCCGCTCGAGCGAGAGCGTAAGGTGCGCGCCGCGTTTGTCGTCGGCGACGGCGTGGATCTCGTCCACGATTACAGTCTCGACGTGGCTCAGGATGGCGCGGCTACCGTTGGCGGTGAGCAGAATGTAAAGCGACTCGGGCGTGGTGACCAGGATGTGCGGCGGACGTTTCAGCATGTCGCGCCGCTCTTTCATCAGCGTGTCGCCGGTGCGCACTGCGGTGCGGATCTCGGGCATCAGCAGGCCGCGTTCGGCGGCCAGCGCAAGGATCTCGCTGAGCGGTCCATCAAGGTTCTTCTGAATATCGTTGCCGAGGGCTTTGAGCGGCGAGACGTACACGACTTCCGTGCGGTCGTGCAGCGCGCCATCGAGCGCTTTGCGCACCAGGCGGTCGATGCAGATGAGAAATGCGGCAAGCGTTTTGCCGGAACCGGTAGGGGCGGAGATGAGGGTGGTACGGCCGGCAAGAATCTCCGGCCAACCTTGCTCCTGCGGCTCGGTGGGCGAACCGAAGCGTCCCAGGAACCACTCCGCAACCAGCGGATGCGCCCAGGCCAGCGCGACCGGAATTTCGCCCAAAGGCATCCGATTATCTTAGCAGAGTTTCGCTGTTTGTTCGCTGCTCGCTCTTCGCTCTTCGCTGTTAGCTCTTAGCTCTTAGCTTTTAACAGCTTCTTGGGTATCAGAATTACCTCGGCAGTTACGCTCCGTAATCAAGATTGTGGTGCTTGAGCCCATATAGTCAGAACTGTCATGGCTATACCCACGCTCGCGGTGACGCATCCGATTTGGGTGTTTCTCAGGCGGGAAACTACATTGCCTTGGATCGTCAAATCCTATTCCCTATGCGGCCAACCGCATTAGCTAAAAGCTAAGAGCTAAAGGCTAACGGCCAAGGGCGAACTAGCGAAGAACCGCACCCCTGCTACACTTTCCCCATGTCCGATGAGCGCGCGAAGAAGATCAAGCTGATGCTGTTCGACGTGGACGGTGTAATGACCGACGGCACGATCTTTCTGTTCCCGGCGCCCGGCGGGGGAGCAGGTCAGGACACCCACGAGCGTCGCGAGCAGATGGCCGACAAGGGTGGCTTCGGATCGCCAGTCGCGACATGATCGAGGCCAAGGGCTTTAACGCGCACGACGGCACAGGATTTTCGTTGGCCCGCCTGGGTGGGCTGAAGACAGGCATTATCACCAAGCGCATTTCTGAAACGGTGGCGCTGCGGGCGCGCGACCTGAAAATCGAGCACGTTTATCAAGGACAGCACGATAAGGCATCCGCGTTTTACGAAATTCTGGAGAAGGAAGGTCTGGCGCCGC
Source organism: uncultured Acidobacteriaceae bacterium (assembly GCA_963720135.1). Lineage (GTDB taxonomy): Bacteria > Acidobacteriota > Terriglobia > Terriglobales > Acidobacteriaceae > Bog-257. The sequence goes on along the minus strand of CAVREJ010000011.1, from coordinate 148,511 downwards.
AGCAGGTTTGCTACGTTGGCGACGACGTCATCGATCTGCCGGTGATGCGCCTATGTGGGCTGGCGATCGCGGTGAAGAATGCACGGCCGGAAGTGCTGCGTGAGTCGCACTATGTGACGCCCCACGAAGGTGGACATGGCGCAGTGCGCGATGCGATTGAATATGTTCTGCGCGAACAGGGTTCGCTAGATCGCGTTATGGAGGAGTACATCCGGTCGCGAAGTCCTGATCGCGGGAAGACGTAGAAACAGCCGCCAAATCCAAGCAAAAAAATCCCCTCCGAAGGACAGGGGCGAATTGCACTTCGGAGGGGTAGTCGCTTTTACACGACCATTCTCAGGGTTGTTACTGAGTGAAACCCTCCACTTTTGGGGAAGTTTCGCTCGCTAAGAAAAAGCTATTGGAATTCGACAAGAGGCCGCAGAGGATTCTTTGGAAGGCCGTTATGGCGGGTCAGACCTCTGTCCCCCAAGGAGTCGTTACCGTTGGCTGCTATCGCCGCCGCACGGCTTATGCAAGGGCAAATTTTGAAGCTTATTTCGCCCCCTGCGGGCTGTGATTTTGGGGATTCGTCCTACCACTCCGACTCAGAACGGACTCTTCAGACAGGCGCCGCAAGCCTGTCTCCCCCTAGCTATCCGCCGCCACCCTTTTTCCAAAGCAGAACGAACAGTTCGTCTGCCCCGGAATTGCACAATTCTTCCGGGGAATCAGCCTTGCTACGGTTGCGAACCGGGGAAAGTGTGATAAGTAATTAACTAGGCACTGATGGCGGCTCGTCCGATTGTCGTATCCGCCAAGTCGCCCGACTTTCGCAACTCCGGCCTAAGTCCAGGCATCTGTTTTGCTTGGATGTTTGTGTTCTGTCGGAGCAAGCGTGGTTTTGTGTTGAATCCTGGCGCGAGAATAGCTACCATGCGACATCTCGCAAGCGAACAACGGCGGTCGCGGAGAGTCACACTTCACGCGGCGGCGAACCTTACCGAATCCAGGGAATTTTAGATCCAATGTTAAAGCGTTCCGCCATCGTCGTGATGAATAGTTTGTTGGCACTGTTTACGTGCGCCAACGCCCCGGCTGCCACCATCTCCACCGCCCACAAGACTCACAGCAAGACCCATCACATCACCGAGACTACGGCTGCGCAAAAGAAAATGGCCCGCATGCGCAACACCAGCAAGACAGTGGCAAGCCGCAATCGTTCCACGCACGCGGTCGCTTACGTCCACGTGGTCTCCAGGAAACATCACTATTACGAGCGCTTCTACGCCAGTTCGTTTGCCGATAATCAAGTGGAAGGCGACATCACGGCGGGTGAAGATCCGATCGTGCGCGCGGCGGCAGTGGAAGCGTTGGGCAACATGAACGGCACCATCGTCGCGGTCGATCCCGACAGCGGGCGCATTTTGGCGATGGTGAATCAGAAGCTAGCATTGTCCGCCGGGGCGCAACCGTGCTCGACGATCAAAGTTGCAGTCGCGTTGGCGGCGCTAAGCGAAAACGTCATAACCAAAGACACACAAGTCCCGCTGGGCAAGTATTGGCGCGTGGATCTTACGACGGCGCTGGCGCACTCCAACAATGCCTACTTTGAGGCGGTGGGACGCAAGCTGGGCTTCGAGCGGGTGAGCTATTACGCCCACCAGTTCGGGCTGGGCGAACTAGCGGGCTGGCAGATTGACGGTGAGCACCTGGGCACGTTCCCCTCGACCGAGCTGGACGCGAAGCTGGGCGGCGTTGGCAAGATGTGTTCGTTCGGGGAGAGCATTTCCCTTACCCCGCTGCAACTGGCGGCGCTGATGAGCTCAATTGCCAACGGCGGCACGCTGTATTACCTGCAACATCCCACCACTCCCGAGGAAGTGACCAGCTTCGCGCCGAAAGTCAAGCGCAAGCTCGACATCGGTCCGCTGATTCCTGAGATTTCCGACGGCATGTCGGGGGCTGTGGAATACGGGACGGCGCGCCTGTTGCGGACTAACTTCATCGAGGAGCCGGTGCTGGGTAAGACCGGCACGTGTTCCAAAGATGGCACTCGCTTCGGCTGGTTCGGTTCCTATGCCAACACGCAATATGGGCGCATTGTGACCGTCGTCTTCCTGGAAGGTGGACGGCCGACTTTCGGTCCCAAAGCGGCGGAGTTAGCCGGGCGCATGTACCGCAATCTCTATGATCACGAATTCTTCGCTGTGAAACCGCCGACTACGCCGGTGCGAACGGCGGGGTCAGAGGTGACGCCTGCGGTGGTCACTCCGCAATAGCCAAGCCGAAATTGCCAGATAGCACAGGCCTCCCCGGCGCGGGAGGCCTGTGTCGTATTCGGTGCGATGGAGGGAAGCTGTTGCTCATTGAGTGGGCGGCGGCGCCGAGGGCGCTTGCAATTGACGCAGTGCGTCCTGATAGATCTTCTTAGCCGATTCGTCCTGGGCGCTGCTGACCTGGTCAGTCAGCCACTTCAACATGGCCGCTCGCGAGGGATGGGGAAAATTTGGTTCGGCATCGTCGATGCGCCATTCGTCCTTGACCGCGGTGACGGTGTACTCCACGTCCTCGGTGGGGCTCGACATCTCGCGCGAATACCCTATGCCCGGGTCGAATCGTCCGAGCCGCCGATAATGGACCGTCACGGTGTATTTGCCGTTCGTCGAGACGGGTTCGGTATCTACCGTATAGCGGGAGATAACGTCGATCTGTTGGAAGTCGGGATTCGTCTTCCACCAAACTACGGACTGGAGTTTCGTCCAGCCTTGCGGGTCCAGGCGTGCTCCCCCATAATCCAGCCGGCAATATTGGGAAACCAGCGCGCGGACTTGCTCGGCCTTGGTGTCTTGTTCTGAGTGGCCGACGGGAAACGGTATATCTTGTGCCCCACAGCCTACAGCCAACAAGAAAACCACAGGCAGTACAAAACGGCGAAACAACAGCAATGGCATTCGACCCTCTGGTTCAGGATGCTTGATATGCACTCGTCTCAAGCCTACACCGATTAGGGAGCACGAAAAAGCGCCCGACAAATGCCGGGCGCACGATTTTGAAATTGAGTCAGATCTAGGCTCTTGCCGTTTTCTGGTCGCTGAAGACCTGCCCGTCGCGAATGTGGATCACGCGGTGGGCGTACTCGGCGATGTCGTGCTCGTGGGTGACCAGAACGATGGTGTTGCCCTGTTCATGCAGACGATCGAAGAGCGCCATGATTTCCAATCCGGTTTGCGAGTCCAGGTTGCCGGTGGGCTCGTCAGCCAGAATGATCGACGGCTTGTTGACTAACGCGCGAGCGATGGCCACGCGCTGACGCTGTCCACCTGACAGTTCATTGGGCTTGTGGTTCATTCTGGATTCCATTCCCACCGAAGCCAGCGTGTGGCGGGCGCGTTCGATGCGCTCTTCGGCCGGAACGCCGGCGTAAATCAGCGGGAGTTCGACGTTGTGCAGCGAGGTGGCGCGGGCCAGCAGGTTGAAGGTCTGGAAGACGAAGCCGATCTCTTTGTTCCGAATGCGCGCCAGTTCGTCGTCGTCGAGTTCGCTGACCAACTGCCCATTCAGCCAATAGTTACCCTTGCTGGGCGAATCCAAACAGCCGATGAGGTTCATCAAGGTGGACTTGCCAGAACCGGAAGGACCCATGATGGCCACGTATTCATTGGGTTGAATGCGGACATTCACTCCGCGCAAAGCGTGGACCTGCTGCTCCGAACCCATGTCGTAGGTCTTCCACAGGTCTTCGGTACAGATGATGCATTGCTCTGGCGTAACCGAGGTCTGTGATTCTGCCAGGCTCGCCAATTGGATTGCCATCCTCTTCTCCTCGTCGGGTAACTGGTTCGGGTTGCTCATGGCTGCCAGCTCTCTTGCCCTGCGGCCCGGCCCTCTTAACTGTTAGGACTCTTCCTTCTTGCTGGCCGTCGAGTTATCAACCTTCACGCCAGTGCCATTTCGCAGGGTCCGGAGCACCTTGTAACTTCCGGTGACGATCTCGTCCCCCTCTTTCAGCCCGCTAGTCACTTCAATGTCCGTGGTCCCACTGATACCCGTGACTACAGGTACGAAGACGGCGTCCTTTTTGTTCTTAAGAACAAACACGCCCTGCAATTCTTCCTTGGGATCTTTCCCATCCGTTGGGGCTGCGGCCTCCGCCGTCGCGGGCTTTCCCTTATTGTCCGTGGTAAGGTCGGCGCGTTGGCGAATGGTCAGTGCCTGAATCGGAATGGCTAACGCCTTAGCGCGGGTAGCGGTGGTGATGCGTGCCGTTGCCGACAGTCCGGGCAGGAGATTCGCGGGAGGATCCTGAAGGGCCACAACCACCTTGAAGTCCTTGGCTTCCTGACTGCTCGACGTGGTCTGCGCGGTCGAGACTCCAGTGGAGCGCAGCACCGCGTTTCTGCCGATCTCGGTAACCGTCCCTTTGAACTTCTGTTTCGGAATAGCGTCGATAGTCACCTCGGCCGGCTGACCCAGTTGGACATTCACGATGTCAGTTTCGTCAACCTTCACCTCAGCCGTAATCACCGACATATCGGCAATCGTCATCAACGTGCTGCCGGGCGAATTCTGAATACCGGGGACGACGGTTTCACCTTCGCGCACGGGAACATTCGTGATGACCCCGTCGAACGGCGCGGGATATTCTGTTTTGCTGAGCACATCGTCGGCATGGCGGAGCATGGCGGCGTTTTGGCTGATATGGCCCTGGGCAGAATCCAGTTGGGCCTTCGCCTGCGCGAGTTTAGCCTTGTCCATTCCCAACTGCGCAGACGCCGTATCCAGCGCTGCTTTCTTGGTATCGTAGTCAGACTTGGCGATCAGCTGGGCATCGTACAAAGACTTGTTTCGATCGTAATCGAGCTTGGCGTGTTCGTACTCAGCCTCCGCGGAATTCAGATCGGCCGCTGCCGTATTGACGGCTGCGCGTGCCGCCACGGCATCGGTGCGAGCGGCGTTCAGGGCCGAGTCATTGGCGGAAACATCGGCGGCAGGCTGAACGTTGTCCAGCACGGCCAGCATCTGCCCCCTCCTGACCTTATCGCCTTCCTTGACATACAAGTGCGTGATCTTGGCGAATGCGTTAGAGCCGATGTTTACCTGCACCTTCGGCTTTATTTCACCCGACGCGGTCACCACTGCGGTCAGGTCTTCCCGGACAACCTTCCCGGTCTGCACCGTGACCACGCCCTTGCGGCTCTGTTCGACAGTGAAGCCGACGATGGCGAGCAATACGATCACGCCCCCGATAATGAGCGCGAGCTTCTTCCAGTTCTTCATCAAGCCTCGATTGGGAAACCGCTATTCAGGCGCGCGTCGGCCCCAATCATAGTACGGAGTCAGACGGGCCAAGGTTCCCTTGGAGAGCAAAGACTTTGCCGTTTCTGGCGCTGGCCGTAAAAGGCGCACCGGGGCTGGGCACCTCGCGCGGCGGACGGTTTCCAAAACTCTCCGATTTGCCGATTATAGCCGCTAAGTCGGTAACTCGGGCATGGCAAGTTAGTGGCAGAGTTTTTCCCGGCACCATCTCGCCATCGTGCGAAGAAGTGACGCTGGCGTTCGTCACATTGGGTGCGACTTTTGGCCGGAGCGTGGGTTGGTGACAGTGGAGAGTCTCCATGCCTTTCCCGCCGCGAATCTTGCGCCAGCAACCTTGCTTTAGCCCGCCCAAAAACATACAATTTAAAAACGCAAAGTGTTTCTGCGGGAGTTCACTGGTACACATGAAGTTGCGCGCTTTTCGCCTGTTCTTTTCGTTGTTATTGGCTGGTGCCATAACCACCGGCATAGCTGTAGCTCAAAGTTCAACCCCTTCGACCAGCTCGACTCCTTCGACCGACAAGTCCGCTATCCCTTCAGATCAGGCAGCGAAAGGAGCGGACGCCTCCGCTCCTGCGGGACAAACCGGCAGCCAGCAGACCGATCCGTTGAAGCGTCCGATCACCGAGAAGCAGAAGAAAGCCAACGCCAAAGCCTTAAAGCAGGAGTTGAGTTCCACGTACAAGAAGTGGCTCAACGAAGATGTGCGCTACATCATCACTCCGGAAGAAATGTCCGCCTTCAAACAACTTTCCAACGACGAAGAGCGCGACCAGTTTATCGAACAGTTCTGGCTGCGCCGCGATCCGACTCCGGACACGCCGGAGAATGAGTTCAAGGAAGAGCATTACCGCCGCATCGCCTATGCCAACGAACATTTCGCGGCGGGGATCCCAGGCTGGAGAACCGATCGCGGCCGCATTTACATCGTGTGGGGGCCGCCTGACCAGATCGACGCTCATCCTTCAGGCGGCAGCTATGAACGTCCGATCGAAGAAGGCGGCGGTGAGACGTCCACGTATCCCTTCGAGGATTGGCGGTATCGCTATCTCGAGGGAGTCGGCCAGGAAGTCAACCTGGAATTTGTCGATACCTGTAGTTGCGGTGACTATCATTTGACCATCGATCCTAACGAGAAGGACGCCCTGTTGCATACTCCGGGCGCAGGTCTGACCCTTTACGAACAGCAGGGTTTGGCGAACAAAAGTCAGCGAATGGACGGCGGCTTCGGGGCCAACCCCGGTCCTGAGGCGGGAATACAGAGCAACAATGAGTTCAGCAAACTCGAGACGCTGGCCAAGGTCAATGCGCCGCCCAAGGTCAAGTTCAAGGATCTGGAAGAAGTCGTCAGCCACAAGATCAACGTTAACCTGATGCCGTTCGAAATCCGCACCGACTTTGTGAAGGTCACCGACGACACCGTACTGGTTCCGGTAACCCTGCAACTGAAGAACAAGGACATTACCTTTGCCAGCAAGGACGGCATACAACGTGGCACGGTGAACATCTTTGGGCGCGTGACTGGTATCACCGGGAAGATCGCCCAGACCTTCGAAGATACGGTGCAGGTGGACGTACCAACCGAACTGCTGGAAAAAACCATGGAGCGTTCCTCCCTGTACTGGAAGGCAATTCCGTTGCGTCCGGGCCGCTACCGCTTTGACGTGGTGGTGAAAGACGTGAATGGCGACCGCGTAGGAACATGGAGCCGAGGCGTCTTGGTTCCGGAATTTACCGAAGACAAATTGGCATCTTCGTCGATGATCCTGGCCGACCACTTGGACAAGGTAGCCACTAAGAATGTCGGCTCCGGCAGTTTCGTCATCGGCGAGACCAAGCTCGCTTACCCGCATCTGGACGCGCCTGACGGGAAGCCGGCGAGTTTTAAGCGCGATCAGCGCATGAATCTCTGGATGCAGGTCTATAATCTTCAAGCAGACGAGAAGACCAAGAAGCCTTCCGCCAATATTGAATACGACATTGTAAATATGGCCAACAACCAGTCGGTGCTGCACTCCTCCGAGTCCACAGACACTATGGGCAACGTGGGTGACCAGATCACGCTGGAAAAGGGCTTGGCTTTGACCGCCTTTCAGCCCGGCATCTATAAGCTGACGGTGAAAGTCGACGACAACATTTCCAAGCAGCAGATCGCACCCTCGGTGCGGTTTGCGGTTGAATAGGTGATAGAAGTGCGGACCCGCGGACGGCTGTTTCGCCCGCAATATTGGTAATCCCGGGGACCTCTGACGGGAGGTTTGAGTAATGACGCGAATACTGGGATGGTTTGTGGTGGTCATGTCGCTGTGCGTTGCAGCGGCTGGAGCCACTCCGGGTTCGATAACCGGATACGTCAAGAACTCGGCCGGTGTAGCACAAATGGGCGCCACCGTCGAATTGCTCGGCACGGCGGGGCAGAGCCAGGTGGTGTACACCGATGCCAAGGGTTTCTTCAGCCTGACGGGCCTGCTGGCAGGCAGCTACGACTTGCGCGTTTCTGCGCCCTCCTTCCTTCCCGCGGTGCGGGAAGATGTTGCCCTGGCCGCCGGCGCCAACAAGGCCCTGAACATCACCTTGAATACATTGTTTGAAGCGGTACGTATGTTGCCAACCCTCAAACAGGACAACAATGAAGACGACAGTTGGAAGTGGACGCTGCGCTCCAATGCCAATCGGCCGATCCTGCGTTTCGACGATGGAACACCCGTAGTCGTGGAAACCGGAGAGGAGGACAAATCGACTACCGGCACATTAGCGTTTATGGCGGGCGGTACCAGCCAAGGGTATGGCAGCGCTTCGGATTTAGGAACGGCCTTCACGGTTGAGCATTCGCTGTTCCACACCTCAACCATCGGCCTGGAAGGAAACCTCGGATACGCAACCGGCACGCCGGATGGCGTCATTCGAGCGTCCTACAGCCGTCCCGGCAATGAAGGTTGGACTCCCACGGTTGCCTTGATTGTCCGCCGCTTCGCTACGCCTGACGCGGTTCCGCGTCGCGGAGCCCTGGAAGCGGTGGCGATGACGTATTCCGACGGCTTCTCCATTGGCGATCTTCTCGACTTTCAGTTTGCTGGCGAGGCGCAGAATATTCAGTTTCTGGGCCACGGAGCAATGGCGTTTCGTCCTTCTGCGGTTGTCGATTGGCACCTGACGTCCAATACCACGCTCGAGTATCGCTACGCCACCAGCGAGCCTAATACTCGGGCCAGTAAAGGTTTCGACTCGGCTCCGGCGGACCTCAGCGAAACCAACCCTCGCATGACCATGGTCGATGGCCAGCCACTGTTGGAGAATGCCCATCACCACGAGGTTTCGCTGTCGCAACGTGCCGGCGACAACAAGATTCAATTCGCCTATTTCAATGATCGCATCAAAGACCCCGCTTTGCTCGGTGTCGGCGATGTTGGCTGGGCCAGCGATGACATTCTGCCTGATGTTTATTCCGGGACCTTCAGCTACAACGGCGGTGAGCTTGAGGCCCAGGGCGTCCGCCTGGTGTTCCAGCGCCGCCTGTCTGACACGCTTACTGCCACATTGGATTACGCCTACGGCGGCGTTCTCGATCTGGAGCAGCCCAATGTGGATTGGAATCTGGTGCGCGGTAGTCTGCAGCATGGCTGGCGGCACTCGGCTGCTCTGCGGCTGAATGGCTGCGTCCCCCGCTCCAAGACGCGGTGGATTGCCTCCTATCGCTGGACCAGTGGCGATAACTCGTTGACCCCGGTTGATCTTTTCAACGCATCAGCAGGACAAACCGATCCCTTCTTTAATCTCTTCATTCGCCAGCCGCTGCCGCGCGTGCATTTCATGCCAGGTAACATGGAAGCGCTGATAGATCTCCGCAACTTGCTGGCACAAGGCTACGTGCCAGTCGTCGGCCCCGATGGCAAGACGGTATACCTGATGCAGTCGGCCCGCAGCGTTCGCGGCGGCGTGGCGTTCACGTTCTAACAGGTTGCGGAAAAACTCGGTGCGAAGCGTAAAAAGGCGGTGCTATCAAGAGCTACCGCGATCCAGAGACGAAGACTGTCTCGAGTGTTCGCCTCAGCCGCACTCAAGCAGCAGACGGAGTTTCTTCGACTGAGGCTATGGCCGACATACCGATGTCTGCTGGCGTTAGCAGCGGCCAGCCTTGGCGCAGCACATAGTCAAGCCACGCGCCAGCCATCTGCGAGGTCAGGACGGCCGCTAGCACTAGTGTTGTGTAGAACTTCGGGCTGATAATCCCGGCATCAAATGCCACGCTGGCGAGCACGATTCCCGGTCCGCCGCGCGCGTTAGTGGTAATCGCGAGATTGATCAGGTCCAGTCCCCGGAACCCTGCGAATCGCCCGGCCAGGGACACGGAAAGAATCTTGATAACGCAGCTTCCGAGAAGGAACGCAGCCAACATTCCCAGCGACAGGCCGCGAATCAGGTCGAGTTTCAATCCTACAATAGCGAAGTACACAGGAATAAAGAAGGCGAACGACACCTTGCCGATGGCATCGAGCGCCTCCGAGAACAACCGGTGCTTCTTATGGACCACAGCGAACCCGGCAAGAAAAGCCGCAAATACCAGGCTGACATCGAGCGCCCCGGCGACCACGCAATATCCGAACAGAACCGCAATCGCATAGGCGACGGGCGAGTGTTTCGCGAAAACGTTAAGCCGCGACTGGTTGATTCGCTTCACGATCCGGGGAACGATGCTCAGCCCCAGCAGGAAGAATCCGATCGTGGTGATCAGGTGATACGACATCGCCCGCGGATTGAGCGCGGCTTTTCCGGCCATCGCCGTTGCCACCGCCAGCGCCAGCCACAACCCGATGTCTTCCACTACGGCTACACCGAGAACCAGCCGTGCGAACCGGGTGTGGAGGATGTTCAGGTCTGCGAAAATCTTGGAAACCACTGGTACCGACGTCACCGCCACCCCAACGGCAAGAATGATCATCAGAGAGATGCGGGTGGCATTAGGACCCGCCAGCGCTGGGCGAATCAGCCACGGACCCAGCACCAGCCCAAGCATGAACGGTATGCCCGTGCCCACGATGGCGAGCCAGGCCACTTCGCTGCGCTCTTCTCGGCTAAACAACTGGCGCGTTTCCGCCCCGGACAGGAACATCAACAGCAGCAGACCGAGCCAGTAAACAAAAGTGAGAAGGTTTCCCTGATGCTTGATAGTCGCCATCAACCCGGATGCGAACGGCAAGCGGCCGATTAGGGCCGGGCCGAGTACGACGCCGGCCAGGATTTCACCAACAACTTTCGGCTGGCGCAGTCTTGCGAAGACATAGCCGAACAACTGTGCCAGTCCCACAAGAAGTAAGAGTACGAGGAGAATCGAGGTCAGATCGGAGTTTGACACGTTTACTTTCCCGCAGCTTAGGATGCCTCCAGCGGGAGAGGGTTTGTTTGTCAGGAGGTTCAAAAGCTGAAGTGGCCCTCCGTATTTCTTAGTAAGCTTCCTCGGTACCAAGAAACCTTGTTTCCACATCGCGAGGTGATAAGAAGAAGTCATGCGTGGAAACGACGAGCAGCAGATAGGTGTGTCCAGTTACGTGAACCCCGAGCAGCGGATCCCTCATCCTTTGCGCCCGCTGCGTGTCATGACGGATGATGCATTGCGCGAATTGCAACCTCGCTTCGGCAAGCTGTACTCCAAGAGCGGACGGCCATCGATAGCGCCGGAGAAACTGTTGCGGGCGCTACTGCTGCAAGTTCTATACTCCGTACGCAGCGAACGGATGCTGATGGAGCAACTGGATTACAACCTATTGTTTCGCTGGTTCGTAGGACTGAATATGGACGATACGATTTGGGATGCGACCGTGTTCACGAAGAACCGCCAGCGTCTGCTCGCAGGCGACATTGCCGATGCTTTCTTCGCTGCGGTACTCAAGCAGGCACGCCAGCGAGACCTGCTCTCGAATGAGCACTTCACCGTCGATGGAACGCTACTGGAGGCATGGGCGGGACAGAAAAGCTTCCGCCGCGTGGATGACAACCCGGGGGGCGCAGCTTTAGCCGCGCCGTTAGAAACCTTCATATTTGTCGTCAACAGTTACGCTCTGACTTTTTCAACAGCCCCTTTAGTCGGCGAGGGACCTGTTTTTTGAGTTTTTCAGCAAACTGCTTAGCCGGCGGCACTCCTAATTCCGCTTGCTCTACTCACCCATCACCTTAATGATCAGCCGCTTCTTGCGTTGCCCGTCGAACTCCGCATAGAAGACGCGCTGCCACGGCCCTAAATCCAATTTGCCCGCTGTCACCGGCACGATAACCTCGTGGTGGACCAGCATCGATTTCAAATGCGAATCACCGTTGCTCTCCCCGGTTTGGTGATGCTGATAGCCCTCACGAAACGGTGCCAACTCCTCTATCCACTTGTCAATGTCTTGAATGAGGCCGCTCTCGTTGTCATTGACGTACACCCCGGCCGTAATATGCATGGCCGAAACTAGGACCATCCCTTCCTGGATGCCACTCTTACGCAAAGCATCTTCCACCTGCGGCGTGATGTGGATATATTCGCGATGTTTCCTGGTATTGAAGGTTAGATATTCGGTATGGAACTTCATGCCCACCTTCCGGTGCTTTGCCTGGGTTTTGGCTTTCGCGTATTGTAAGCCCAGCCATCGGTGCCGCAGCGTGTGGGATTCCAAGCAATCCGCAGAACTCCAACAATTGAGACAGCAGGTGGCGGAACTGACGCGACGAGTTTTCCGCCTGGAGCAGTTGCTGCGGACCGGTGTCGGTGCCACCGACGGGAGCGCATCTTCACCCATAGAGTTGCCTGCAGAATCTCCGGAGCCGGAACCGCTGCCTGCCGCGCCTCGGCAGACCCCTACTCAGACTGACTCTTGCGGACCAGCCACGATGCCAGCTTCTCCCGCCCCTCAGCTCATTTCGCAGACTCCAGCCCCGCCCGCAAGAGCCGCCGTCTCCCTGGAGACGCGCATTGGCGGCCAATGGTTGAACCGGGTCGGCATCGTCGCCGTGCTGGTTGGGCTGTCGTACTTCCTGAAGCTCGCCATTGAAAACGATTGGGTCGGACCGGCCACGCGTGTGGCGATCGGCTTAGTGGCTGGCGTTGGGCTGATGTTGTGGAGCGAACGTTTCCGCAGGCGCGGCTTTGCGGCTTTCGCTTATTCCCTGAAGGCCATCGGCATTGGCGCGCTGTACCTGTCGCTGTGGGCGGCCTTCCAGTTCTATCACCTGTTGCCGGCGGCAGTGGCCTTCGTCGCAATGTTGCTGGTGACCGCGAGTTCCGCGGCCATGTCCCTGGCCCAGGATTCCGAGCTGCTGGCTGCCTTCGCGCTCGTTGGTGGATTTCTGACCCCGGTGCTGGTCTCTACCCATCAAAATCACGAGATCGCACTGTTTTCTTACGTGGCGTTGCTTGATCTGGGTGCAGTGTGGATGGTTTCCATCCGCGGTTGGCAAAGATTGCTGTTCGGCAGTTTAGTTGGCACGGCGTTGCTCTTCGCGGCATGGGCGTCCGCCTATTACGACGACCCACAACTTGAGACCAGCTTGGCTTTCGCCAGCTTCTTCTTCCTGCTCTATGCGGGAGCACCATTCCTTGGACGGAAGGCGACGGCCCAGCGGCGGCACCCTAACGTCCTGGTCGTGCTGGCGCTGCTCAACGCCAGCTTCTATTTCGTAGCCACCTACTCAATGCTTGACGAGCACTACCGCTTTGAATTGGCTTGGCTCACGGTTGCGGTTGCAGTCCTGTTTTTCGTCCTTACCCGCGCGTTGCAAATCCGCGAAGGCAGCGCCCATCCGCTATTCGGACCGTTATACCTTGCGCTTGGTGTGGGCTTCCTCACGATTGCCATCCCGCTCAAGCTGGAGAGCTACTGGAATACACTGGGCTGGATTGTTGAAGGCGGCGCGCTCTTCTGGGCGGCGCACCGCAGCCGACGTATGCTGCTGCGCCTCCTTGGCGCGGGCGCATTCTTGCTCGGGGTTGGCCGGTTGATCTGGTTGGATTCTTTCAGTCAGCAGCCCCTTCTCATTAATCCGCGATTTGGACTTTACCTGCTGGCAATCGCTGCGCTGGCTTTGCTGGCTTATTTCACCAGCAGCGAAGGCGGCGCGGCCAACCGCCGGTGGGCCGGGGCGGCGATCATTGGCATTAACCTTCTGGCGCTGCTGGCCTTCCACTTCGAGGTGATGGGCTACTTCCAGCCTCAACTGGCGACGGCCTACTCAGGCGCAGAGCGGCACGGTATTGTGACGGTTCGCGACTTCGCTTATTCGGCGGTGTGGATGATCTACGGCAGCGGCTTGATGTTGGTCGGCTTCTGGAAGCGTTCGGCGTTCGTTCGCTGGCAGGCCATCGTTCTGCTGGTGATGACAGTGATCAAGGTGTTTCTGATCGATATCAGCACGCTGGAGCGTGGATATCGCATCGCCGCGTTTATCGTCCTGGGCGCAATCCTGCTGGCCGTATCGTTCTTCTATCAGCGCAACCGGATGCGGACTGCTCCGTGAGGCCGGTGGTGACGAAAGTATGTATACGTTGTATACTCGAGCAGAGGAGGACTTATGGCGACCAGCATGGTTCATATTCGGGTGGATGAGAAGGTCAAGGCCAAGGCCGCAAGAACGCTGGCTTCCATGGGTATGACGGTTTCTGATGCCGTGCGCCTTCTGCTTGTCCGAGTGGCTGCAGAGAAGGCCCTGCCGTTCGATGTGCGCGTTCCCAATCGAGAGACCATCGCGGCAATACGAGCTGGTGAGCGAGGGAAGGTATTCAGAGCGAAGAATGTCGCCGCGATGATGGCAGATTTGAATGCGGACGATTGAGTGGACTTCCATCTTCAGGCGAGATTACAAGCGAACAAAGGCAACGCCACGGCACAAGGATGTAGAAACCGTGCTGCCTGAGGTAGCCGAACTGCTGGCCACTGACAGGCCGTTGCAGGGGAAACATCGCGATCACGCCTTGTCAGGCAACTGGAAGGATCATCGCGAGTGCCACCTGAAGCCGGATCTGTTGCTGATTTACAAGAAGCCCGATGATTACACCTTGCGCCTGGTGCGTATGGGTTCTCACAGCGAACTGTTCGGCAAATAACTACACGATGGCTGCAACGCTGTAGACCCAAAACGGTGGAGGGTCTCTCAGTTTGCTTTGTCCGGATAGAGCGTGCCTTCGGGCCTGTGTATTGGTAGGAAGAAACAATCGCTTAAGCCTCTGAGCTCATCGACGTCAGAAGCGGGCCTCTTGGTCGCGGCAAACGCGCCGCTGAATGAAGCGCCGTAAAAAACTCGGATACAGCTATGGTGGAACGTCGCTAAGAGAAAAAGCACCGGGGAGGTCCGGTGCTGAAAAGCTTTTTAATGTCAGGAGTTCACTTTCGCCCCGTCACCAGCCTGACGATCAACGTCAAAATTATCGCGCCAATTACAGCGACGATGATGGTATAGATCATCCCGCCTTGCCCGGCGAAGCCGAGGGCTCGCATGATGAAGCCGCCGATGATGGCGCCGACGATACCGACAACGATGTCCATCAGGGCACCGTAGCCAGTAGCCCTTCATGAGTCTTGCCCGTGATCCAGCCGGCGATCAGACCTACGATGATCCACCACAGAATGAACATATTTCCTCCGCTCGTTGAAGTTTGTACGCAGGGCCCAAAGTGCGATGGTGCGATGCACTCACAGCGAGAGTGGTTCAGTTCGTTTCGGCCAGAACGTGAAAGCGACTAGGAGATTAACCCGCCGCAGAGTGCCCTTGCAACCCATACCACATCGCAGTTCCGGGTTGCTGTAGCTTGGGTAGTGCGATGCATCAATTTCTTACAACACGCTACCGCATCGCGTCTTCCACTTCGCTCAACCAGTCGGGACGCTTCAGCACTTCGCGGGGCTTGGGACCGTCAGCCGCGCCCACGATGCCATCCCGCTCCATCAAGTCGATCAGATGCGCGGCGCGTCCATAGCCGATGCGCAGACGACGCTGCAACAGTGAAGTGGACGCCTTGCCGTATTCCAGCACGATGCGCACCGCGTCCTGGAAAAGCTCGTCATTATCATTGTCGGCGCTGCCGTCGACACCTTGCGCGGATCCGCCATCGTTGTCTTCACGCGGGGCCTGCAGGAAGTGCTCCTGGTACTGAGCTTCGCCCTGGGCGCGCCAGAACTCCACCACCGCGGCAATTTCCTTCTCGGTCACGAAGGGCGCGTGCAAGCGATGCACCCGGCCCGATCCGCTAGGCAGATAAAGCATGTCGCCACGGCCCAGCAGGGCTTCGGCTCCATTCGCGTCCAGAATGGTGCGCGAGTCAATCTTTGTCGCTACGCGGAACGACATGCGGGCGGGGAAATTGGCCTTGATCAAACCCGTGATGACGTCCACCGACGGCCTTTGCGTGGCCAGCACCAGGTGAATACCGACCGCGCGCGCCATCTGCGCCAAGCGCGTTATGGAAGCTTCGACGTTTTGCCCATCGAGCATCATCAGGTCGGCCAACTCATCGATGATGATCACGATGTAAGGCAGCGGACGCGCCTCGCTGCCGTCTTCGAACAGGTTGGGAGTGCTGTTTTCGAAGAGCCGATTGTACTGGTCGATGTTGCGGACGCCCTTTTCGGCGAGCACCTTCAGCCGTCGCTCCATTTCGCGGACGGCGTTGCGCAGCGCATTCGATGCCAGCTTAGGCTCGGTAATGATGGGAGTGTGCAAATGCGGCACGCCTTCATAGTTGCCCAGCTCCAGCCGCTTCGGGTCCACCAGGATCAGCCGCACCTGCTCTGGGGTGGCCTTGTACAGGATGGACATGATGAACGCATTGATGGCCACGCTCTTGCCCGAGCCGGTCGAGCCGGCGATGAGCAAATGCGGCATGGTGTTCAGCTCGGCGGTCACAATGCGGCCATTGATGTCCTTGCCCATCGCCAGCGTGATCTTCGACTTCGACCCCAGAAACTCCTGCGCTTCGACCACCTCGCGCAGCCAGATGGTTTCACGTACGTGATTCGGCACCTGGATGCCCACGGTGGATTTCCCGGCCATGCGCTCGATGAGGATGCTCTCCGCGCGCAGCGCCAGGCAGAGATCGTCGCAAAGGCTGGTGATCCGGCTGTACTTGATGCCCGCTTCGGGCTTGAACTCAAACGTCGTGACGACGGGACCGGGATTGATCTGCACCACCTGCCCGCGAACATCGAACTCGCCGCACTTTTCGGACAGCACTTGCGCTAGATTTTTAAGCTCGAGTTCATTGATGGCACTGTGCTCATCAGGGCGGTGCAGCAGCGCGGTCGAGGGCAGCTTGTAGCTGCCGGCAAGCCGCGGCATGGTCGTCTTGCCGTGTTGAGTGCTATCGGCGCGCGAGGTGACAGCAATGTCCTCGGTGGGAACTGCTTCCTGGTCGTCGGGATTTTGCTGGGATGCGTCGACGCCGAAGGTGCGCTCGATGCCGCTCTTTACCCCACTTGCCAGACGCACAGGTTGCGGCACCGGAGGAGCCATTCCTGCCGACGGAGTTGAAGCCGCTGGAGCTTCGACATCGAGCGTCGCAACGCGCTTCGGAATCAGCTGCGCCGTTACCACCGGCTTGGCATTCGCGGCGGCGGCGCGCTTCTTCTCGAGGTCCTTGGCGGCCTGCTTGCGAGCGCGTTCGATCCGCCAGTCAGCAAAACGGTCAAGCGCCGCATAAACGAACGCGAACCTCGTCTGCGACCAGATCTGCACGGCTCCAAACGAGAACGCCGTAGAAAGGTACAGAGCGACCGCGATCACCGCCAGGCAGACCAGATAGGCGCCGATCAGGTTGAAGTAGTGAATGAGCGCGTCCGCCACGATCCGGCCCAGAAGACCTTCCGACGGGATGGCACCTTTCCAGCGAATGCTCCAGGGCAGCAGCCCGATGAATCCGGAGAGAAAGGTGACCAACGCAACCGCGCCCAGCGTCTTGGCGTAAGGCGCGCGTGATGGGCCGCGAGCGGAACCAGCGCAGCGAGTACAGCATCAGGAAAACCGGAATCAGAAATACCGCAACGCCGAAGATCTGCAGCCCGAGGTCGCTGACAATGGCGCCGAAGACCCCGATCCAGTTGTGGGCCGGCTGGGAAGCGGGAGGAGTTGACGCGGTATTCAGCGAAGGATCGAGCGGCGAATACGATACCAGTGCGAGGACAAGGAGGACCGCGAAGACCAACATCAGGAAGCCGATCAGCTCATTGAGCCGCCGGTTGGCCGTCGGAGTAAAAGCGCGCGAGGCGATTGTCATGTGGGCGTGCGGGCGCGCCGCGGAACCACGCCGCTTGCGAGGACTCATGCTGACTACTCCGTCCAGCGCGGGCACACATTTACGTCTAACCCGCCGCAAACCAAAAAGCGTGATGCCGGGAATCGACCGATGCGGGCTCCCCAATGAGCGTTCTTGAGCCGCTTGGGGCGCCGATACGCCAGAGCCCAATAATTATCCCAAAAAGGCGGGGCGCAGCGGAGGAAATCAGGATCGCAGGTGTTGCCGATCTAGTCTCCCCCGTTATCGAACAACGTGGCCAACCCACCAAAGCACGGCCACTCCTAACACGATGCGATAGATGGCGAACACTGTGAATCCGCGGGTGCGAACCCAATTCATGAACCATGCCACGACCCCGTATGCGACGATGAACGAGACCACGAATCCGATGGCCAGAATCACCCAGGAATGCGCGTCGCTGGGCATGGAGCCAATGGCGCTAGGCTCGCCATGGTGGGGGCGCAGCGATTTGAGCAGGTCGTAACAGGTTGCGACCACCATGGTCGGGATAGAGAGGATGAAGGAGAATTCCAACGCCGCCGGACGGCTCATCCCGGCAAGTTCTCCGGCGGTGATGGTGGACATGGAGCGTGAAGTTCCAGGGAAGACTGCCGAAAAGATCTGGCAGAATCCGATCCAGACGGCTTGCGCGACCGACATCTGCTCCATGTCTTCGGTGAGTTTGCCGCGCGCGAACGCCTTATGTTTCGAGCGCTCGTAAACTGCGTCGACGACCCACATGACGACGCCACCGATGATCAGGGCCCATGCCATAAGAGGCAGGCTCTCCAGGTGCTTGCCGATGATTTTGGTCAGTAGAAAGGCCGGAATCGCAGTGACCACGAAGGCAATCAGGGTCAGTGTCAACGGATGATTGATGACGGTTCGATCGCCGTTTTTCCCCTGCGGAAAGTCGTGAACGAATTCGACGATGCGATTCCAGAAATACAGCGGCAGGCAAAGTATCGCGCCCAACTGGATGACGATGGAGAACATCTTCCAGTAGCCATTGCCGAGGTCGACACCCAGAAATGCCTCAGAAATGCGCAGGTGGGCCGTCGAGCTGACAGGAAGAAATTCGGTTAGGCCTTCAATTACGCCCAGCAGAACAGACAACAGGTAGTCGTTCAAATCGCCTCCGCGACGGCCAGTCCCGTAGCCGCAAACCGGCGTTGTTCGGGGGATGGCGGTTTCAATGCGTGCCGCAACTACTCGACATCGTTCCCAAATGTGGGGATTTTGTTCTGCACCATGTATAACAGACGCTGGCCGCGGTCGGACCAATCTTCGTCGCTGGGGTATTGCGAAATTAGTTTCTTGGCGACGCTGATAGCTCGGGCGCTGGAGTCATCCGCCTTCTTTGGCTGATTGTCGGTCTGGTATATCACGATCAGCGCCGAATAACGCCACGCTGCCTTGTATAGGGCCTCGGCCGCCTTCGGTGACTTTGGGTGTTCATCGGCGTACTTGAGATAGATCGCGGCTTCTTTCTCGGGACACTGGGATTGTGCTTCCCACTCGCCACAGAGCTTGTTGTCGATCAGGTGATAGGCTGCCAGGTCGGCCCACTTGGTGCCCGGAAATTTCTTGATCACCCGCTTCATGTGCTCTTCGTCGATGGGAACCCGCAGTGAAGGATCGCGCAGTTTTGCCGAAGGACGAGTGGCTTGATCGGCCGCCTCGAGTTGCCAGCGGATGTCGGCGCTGCGATAAAGCGACTCGGCTGCCAGCGGGGACGTGGGGAAATATTCGGCAATGCGCGCGTAAATTCGCATCGCATCCTGCGCCGCTCCGCGACGGCCGCCGCGCTTGCTGGCTTCCATCTCGCAATCGAAAGCCTCGCCGAATAGAATTTTGTCGCCGTCGGGAGTAGCGGTGGTAATGACTCCTCTGTCCAGAATCCAGCCAGTAACATTGCGGTCGTTCTGCTCCTCGTCACCGAGTTCGACGGTGGTGGTGACGTCCACCGTGCCCACCACGTGAACCCAGCCCGGCGTGCGCTCGATAACGGCAACCTCGCGGCCACGGCCGATATTCGATAACTTTTGCGCAGAGGTATCGGGAGAGATGTAGATGACGCCCTCGCGTAGCATCACGCCGCGTTCGGTGGCAAACAGCGACGGGGCGAAAAATGCCAGAAAACCTAAAACGCAACACCAATGCCGTGAATGTTTGTGAAGCACCTTATGACTCCTACGTGGCATGCCGATTGCTAACTCCTAACTGCCAGTTGCCAGTTGCTAGCTGTTCTCATCCCTCTTCCATTAAAACCTGCGCCAACAGCTGTGGCTCCACGTTCCCACCGCTTACGATGGCGACCGCTTTCTTCGACTCGGGCAACTCCTGAGCATGGAAAAGCCGTGCTGCAAATGTGACAGCGCCACTGGGCTCGGCGACGATGCGTCCGTTCAAAATGATCCGCCGCATCGCAGTGCGAATTTCATCTTCGGTCACGCTGATTACGTCGTCGACGAATGCGCGTATGTGCTTGAAGTTCAGCCGCCCAACCGATTGCGTGCGCAGGCCATCAGCCAGCGTGCTGGAAACACGCTCGGCGGGCAGTTCCACGATCTCACCCTTGCGGAAGCTTTGCTGCGCATCATTGGCCAGTTCAGGCTCGACGCCAATCACTTTCGCTTTGGAACCGCTGAGCTTTATGGCGGCGGAAACGCCGCTGATCAGCCCGCCCCCGCCGACCGGCGCCAGCACCAGATCCACGTCGGGGCAGTCCTCCAGGATCTCCAGCCCAACCGTGCCCTGCCCTGCGATGATCTGCTCATCGTTGTATGGAGGCACGATCACGTAGCCGTGCTGCCGCGCTAATTCTTCCGCCTTCCGCAGGCGCTCGGCGCTGGCGGGACCGACAGTGACAATCTCGGCTCCCAGCGCGGCGGTGCCGTCCATCTTAATTTTGGGCGCATTGCGCGGCATCACGATGACCGCCTTCACGCCGAGGGCCCGCGCCGCGTAGGCGACTCCTTGCGCATGGTTACCGCTGGAATACGAGATAACCCCGCGCTGCCGTTCTTGTTCTGTGAGCGACGCAATCTTGTTGAAAGCCCCGCGCAACTTGAAGGCACCCATGGGCTGAAGACTTTCGGGCTTCAGCCATAGCCGCCCGCGCGCGGACTCGTCGGCAAACTTCGCATCGCCGGACGAGCCAGGCCTGCGAGCCGGTGGATAGTACGAAATGAGCGGAGTGCGCGCCGCGACGCCCCGCAATCTCTTTTGCGCCAGTTGGATCCGTTCGAGATTTACCATGTCCGGGTCAGTGCACCGCCGCCACGGACGCAAGCCACAACCCGGCGGGCAGGTGCACCGAGTCCTGACCATCGCCGGCAGCCCGCGCCTCATGGATCATCAATGCCATCCAGTGTACAAGTGCCAGGCGTTCGCGCAACTTGACTTTGGAGCCGAAGTTAACATGGCCAATCGCCGGGCTGATCAGCGCGTCCCGCAAATATTTCTTCGAGATGTCACGCTGCAGCCACAACATTTCGGTCGGTGGGATGATCACATCATCGCTGCCATGTAACAGCAGGACAGGGACACGCAAGGACTGCAGGTGACCGGCCGGAGAAGCGGCAGCCAGTTCCTCCCGGTGTTTGCCAATTTCCGCAAGAATCTCAGGCGTGAAACTTGCACGTTGCTTGTGATAGATGTGCTGCATGATCTGCTGATCGGCCAGTGTCATCGTCTTAGCCAGCGCTTCGGAAGCTTTGCCCTGTTCGGTGAGCAGCAGTTTCAGAGCCTCGTGAGCCGCGGAGACATCTGCCGGAGCGAAGAAGTCCTGTAGTTCGTCATAGACCACGATCAGCGGGCCGTATTCATGGGGCTGCATATGCTCGATGGAGCCGTCGGGACGGACCGCCTCGCCCGTCGCAAAGAAGCGCAGAACATGCGCGAGATCATAGTATCCACCCACCGAACCTACCCATGCGATCGAAGGCGAGTACTCCGGATCGCTGGCGGCCAGCAGCGATAAGCCTCCGGAGAAGCTGATTGCCAGTATGCCCACCCTCTTCACATTGAGCTCTTGCGCAAAGCTTTGGGCAGCCGTGCCGATGACGTCAGCGGACTCCCGTTCCACGCGATAGTCGGCAATGCCAGGGACCAACGGCGTCATCACGAAGAATCCGCTCGACGCCACGGTGCGCGCGAAGTTCACCAGCCGAGGTTCGTCAATTCCCAGCCGGTGCATACCGTGGACAATGACAATGCCGGGCGCGAAGCCAATTCCGCGCGGCATGTACAAACGCGCGGGAACCGCTTTGCCCTGGAAGTTGAAGGTGGTCTCGCGCACATCAACCGGATGAACTCCATAGTTCGCTAGCCAGCCACTGGCATGTGGATCTGAGATGCGCTGCAGAAGCGAAGCCGCCTGTAGATAGTCTTGCGCCAGCGGATATAGCAGGACCACGACAACAGGAAACAGCAGCAGAATCGTGGCGAGAAGGCGCGCCTTGTGCGATGAATTGCGGCCTTGCCAGGGGACGGTGGTCATGAGGGCCTCTGGCGCAGCAAGCCAATCTCAGCCGATTCGCTTGCGCCCGTTTCGTCCGATTTCTTTGCAAAGTCCAATGCGACTAACTCGCGCGCAGTTCTTCGATACGCTGGCGGTGTACCTTGATCTTGCTCTCCTTCTTGCGCACCGCCGCAAGATCGTACGCAATTTGAATGCTCAGCCAAGTTTCAGGCGTACCGCCAAATGCCTTAGTCAACCGAATCGCCATCTCGGGGCTAATTCCGGACTTGCCGTTGACAATATTGTTGAGCGCCTGCCGGGTAACCCCAAGTGCCTTTGCTCCCTCGGTGACCGACAGTCCCAAGGGATCAAGGCACTCATGTCGCACGATGCGGCCAGGATGAACGGGATTCTTCATAGCCATGGCAGTAGTATCCCTCCTCAATGGTAATCGACCAGATCAACGTCAAAAGCATCGGTACCTTCAAAACGAAAAACGATACGCCAGTTCGCCCGAACCGTTACAGACCAAGCCCGCCTTTAGATCTCCCTTAAGTGGGTGTAAGCGGTATCCGGGAAGGTCCAAAGCCTTGGGAGTGTTGGCAGAGTCGAGAACAGTCAGAATTTGCTCGACCGTGGGCACCAGGTCGGGACGGATACCGCGACGATCGCCCCGGTCATAGAGGCGCTGCGGGCCGCGATGCTTGAACTCCTTATCACGACGGTCCAAGGTTGAGAAGGCGGTCAGATCTCCAGGATCACCGGCATGATTAACGGCCGCCGCGAAGTGTTTTTCACGATAAAGCGTTTCAGGTCCTGGCGGATTTTCTCCTTGATCATGCCGTAGTCGCCCTTCTCTTCATCGCTCGACGACTCCAGGGTGTTCATCACCGATTGTCGCGCCTGATCGAGGAACCCATCCTCGTTGGTGTTACCAGAGAAGCCGCGCATCACGATTTCGGGTGGGGTCTCCACCTTACCGGTCAGCTTGTTAATGGCGATGATGGGCAGCACGATGCCGTCTTCGCCGAGATGACGGCGATCGCGAATGACCAAGTCCTCCACCACATCGCCCATAGAATTGGAATCGATGCAGACGCGGCCCACCGCAATGCGCCCGGCCTTGCGCGCGCCTATCTCGTCGAATTCCAGAATGTCGCCGCTCTCGATCATGATCACCTTGCCGACTGAATTGTGCATGGCGCCAGCCATTTCGGCGTGCAATTTGAGCTGGCGATACTCGCCGTGGATGGGAATAAAATATTGCGGCTTTACCAGGTTGATGATGAGCTTCAGCTCTTCCTGGCTGGCGTGCCCGCTGACGTGCACCGGCGGCGTAGAACCATCATCGTAGATGACGTGGGCATCACGGCGGAAAAGATGATCCACCACACGATAGATTGCTTTCTCGTTGCCGGGGATGATGCGCGACGACAACACCACCGTGTCGCCCGGCTGAATGCGCGCATGTTTGTGATTATCAACTGCGGCCCGCGACAAAGCCGACATGGGCTCGCCCTGCGTGCCGCTGATGAGCACACAAACCTTTTCCGGCGGGAAATCGCGAATCTGCGCGGGATGAATCAGCAACCCTTCGGGCGCGTCAATGTAGCCAAGGTCCTGCGCAATCTCCGCCGACTCCATCATGGAGCGGCCGACCAGCGCAACCTTGCGCCCATTTTCGAAGGCCTGCTCCATGGTCAGCTTGATGCGGTGGATGGAAGAAGAGAAACAGGTGATGAACAGCCGCCGTTCGGCGCGCGAGAAAATTTCCTGAAAGCGCGCACGCACCGCACGCTCGCTGGGCGTATAACCGCGGCGCTCAACGTTGGTTGAATCCTGGAAGAGCGCCAGCACGCCTTCCTTGCCGTATTCCGCGAAGGAATGAAGATCGAAAAGGCGATTGTCCGTGGGCGTGGGATCGACCTTAAAGTCGCCGGTATGGATTATCGTACCGATCGGGGTATGGATGGCAAGCGCGACGCAGTCCACCAGACTATGCGTAACCTGGATGGGATTGATCGTGAACGGCCCGACCTTGAAACGCTCGCCCGGCCTGATTTCGTTCAGCACCGCATCGTCCAGCAGGGCATGCTCTTCCAGCTTGCCTTCTACGTAGGCCAGGGTGAACTCTGTGCCATAGACCGGCACGTTGAGCTCCGACAGGATCCAGGGCAGCGCGCCGATATGGTCTTCGTGGCCATGCGTAAGAACAATCGCGCGTACGTGGGCACGGTTCTCGATCAGGTAGGCGATATCGGGGACAACGATGTCCACGCCCAGCAGCTCGGCTTCGGGGAACATGAGCCCGGCGTCAACAACGATAATGTCGTCGTCCCAGCGAATGGCCATGCAATTCATGCCGAACTCGCCGAGTCCACCTAGGGGTACAACCTGGAGTTTTCCTATAGGCATGTGCAGCTTTCGATGCTAGCACAGGAGCGCCGGGAAAGTTTCACCGTACAAGAGCTGCGAAGCGGGACAAAGCGCCTATACTGGAATACGCAAACATGGCAGATCAGACAAGAAAATCGTGGATGCGGCGCGGCGTGGAGAGTGCCGTGCGCAATGCCTTCATGAGGGCGTACTCGACCGTCAAAGTTAATCCCGAGAAGTATCTGGAACATCTGCGCATGGCGTATGACTTGCCTGCGTTGACGTATCAGGGCGTGTATTCGATCGATCCCACCATCTTGGACCAGATTGCGGAACAAACCATCCGCGCTCACATGCGTATGGCCACCGTGGAAGGCGCTGGTCTCGGCCTCGGCGGCATGTTCACCATGGTGCCCGATCTCGGCATTCTGGCGGCCATCACTTTACGCATGATCCAGAAGCTCAGCC
The DNA here is from genome assembly GCA_963720135.1 of uncultured Acidobacteriaceae bacterium. Classification (GTDB taxonomy): domain Bacteria; phylum Acidobacteriota; class Terriglobia; order Terriglobales; family Acidobacteriaceae; genus Bog-257. The sequence goes on along the minus strand of CAVREJ010000011.1, from coordinate 123,648 downwards.
TGATTTACGGCTTCCCTTACAACACCGAGCAGGAAGAGGCTGAACTGTGGGTTGCCGCGGCCAGCGCGGCGGGCGTCGATATCAGCCGCGAGTTGCTGGAGAAGCAGTTCGTATCCAGGTTCGTACCGCGGGTGATTCAGCGCATCGCGGTGAGCGCGAGTGCGGAGATCGTGGAGAAATGGACGGCGCGCCTCATTCCGCTGCTCAGCTCGGTGATAGGGGCAAGTCTGAACCACTACTTCGTGAAGGTCTGGGGCGAGCGCGCGCTCGGGCACTTCCGCCAGAGGCACCTGGAGCTTCGCCGCGCCAAGAATGCCATTCCGCTGCCCGCCAGCCGGGCCTAGAAGGCAACTCCGCAAGTCGCCGCCGAACAGGCTACGGAAAAGTGGGTTTCAGCCGCTTTTGGAGAGGGCACTCCGTTATGCCGCCTTAATCTTTGTGATCAGGAGCGTCACATGCGCCGGCAGCCGACCCATAGAAATGAAAATTAACCACTGAGGGCACGGAGATCACAGAGAAAATTTTCTATAAACCAAGATTCCGTGCGCTCTGTGTCCTCCGTGGTGAACGATTTTTGACGGATCAAGCTCAGCCCGTGTGCCTTCTCCTATCCCATTACGTGTACGTGCTCGGGCCTGATTTTGTAGAGCACGCGCTGCTCTCCGGGCTGCGCGAACGGATACTTGTCCTTGTCGAGATACTTCTTGGCCATTTTGTCGATGTGCTGCGGCGCACCTTCCTGCGTAATCTCGCGTACCTTGCCACGCACTTCCACAAAGCGGTAGGGATTATCGGGATCGATCACAGCAACGGAAACGCGAGGATCGCGTTTCATGTTCTTGTCTTTTAAACGGCCCGCGGCCGAGTTCACCCAGACTTCGCCATTCTGGTAGTCAACCCATACCGGATTGGTCTGCGGACTTCCGTCCGGCATGAGCGTGCTGAGGCTGCCGAATGCCTTCTTCTTGAATAAGTCGAGATAACTTTCGGGAATTGAAGCTGCCATGCTTATCTCCTCGCTCTTTCTAAGTTGATATCGGAAGAAAACAACAACGATGGGATGCCGCAACTATTGTATGAGGTGCGAGAAGGAATGCAAGGCACCGTCGTGGGAAACCACCTCGGGGACGTCTACCGAATGGTGATCCCTTTGGGCAGATGCTTGGGGTCGTAGACAAAGTCCACCAGCCCGTCGCGATAATCGATCTTGACCTGCATGAGACGCAGCATGGCAAAACCAAGAATGCCCGACACCTCTGTTCCCGTGGATCTCGCGATCGTAGAGAGATCCAACGTCACGATATCCTGGTTCTCCTGATAGTAATGGCCGAATTGGAGCGTAGCCTTGTCGGCGCGATAGACGTTATTCACGGTACCGCCCAGCCCTTTTACCTGCATGCCCGGATCCGATCTGACTTGCGTTACTTGGCGCGCCGCCCTGGTAGAGAGGACATTGGTAAACGCGCCGGTATCGATCATGAACAGCATTGACTTAGACCTGTCCACCAGCGTCGGAATCAGGAGTAGGTGGCCAAAACGGAAGACCTTTGTCCAGCTGGCCATCTGAGGAGCGATGTAGGCGTCCTTAGGTAAGGTAGGGGTAGCAGCGAGGCTTGCGCTCTTTCCCTGATTCGCTGGTGGCGTTGTCCTCTGTTCTCCCCCGTTCTCCACGTTGTCCTCCGGCGAGGTGGCAGTCTCGCCGGCACTGTTCAGCGAGGTAGGGGCTGCCGCCTCATCGGGACGCTTGGGCAGCGGCGAGAGTCTGAGTTTTTCTGCAGGGATGTCGATACTAATCAAATATGCGCCAAAGACATCGCTACCTATCAGCCCGTCGTTCTCGCTGGGACCCGCTGCGTCCATCACGCGCACGACGCAGTCTTCAAATTCGAGTTCGCCGATGCGAATATGACCGGCGACGGCGACATAGCCTGTCTGCTTGCCCGTGTCGCCCAGTCCACCAATGTGTTGTTCGGCGATGCGGACAAGTCCGGCTTTTTCCGCCGAGTCGCTTCGGACCAGGATTCCGCTGCTGCCGGTGTCCAGCGCTAGACGAGTGGCGTGACCGTTGAGCTTTACCTCAAGACCCGTCGCGGCAAGGTGCGAGGTATTGGATTTCATCGCCAGCAGCTTGGTATTGGTTTGCTTGACCGGACTGACGAGGTGGCACGGGTGAGCCGGCTTGTCCACGGTGGCATTCAGGAATTCGAGATAGCGCCGCAGCAAAACGTTTTGTTCCTCGTCCTCGGCATTTCCGCTTGCCAGATAGGCTTCAATCGCCGCCACCCGATCGCGCGGGGCCAATTCTCCCAGCCACATCAGTTGTACGCCGGGGTTATTGGGCGCGATCTGGTGCGCGCGATACAGTTGATCGTAGGCGCGGCGGTACAGCGCGTAAGCACGGTACACGCGGGCTGCACCGACGTAGGGCAAGGGGTTATTGGGGTCCAGACCCTCCGCCTTGAGATACGATCTCTCCGCCTCCGGCATCTGGCCAAGTCGAAATTGGACATCGCCCATGGCCGTCACCAACGAGGCAGAACCCGGCTGCAGGGTAAGCGCTCTCACCGCGGCGGCTTGGGCTTCATCAATTTCTTGCGCGCGCAATAAGGACTGGACCAATCCGACCTGTGCCGCCACATTGGTCGGATCGGCTTTCACGATGGCTTGAAGCTTGGTGGCCGCCTCCGCGAACTTGCCTGAGCGGTAAAGCATGTTAGCGGTGCTCATGTCGACACTCTGCTGCGGCGGCCCCGGGCTTGCGGTGAAAGCGCGAATGGGAAGCCACAGCATCGCAGAAAGAATCGCAGCGGCGAGAAAACGTGGGGTCATCGGGATGAGGTCCTGAGGATAAGCAGAGAGTAGCACGAACTCGGAGGATGGCGCAGGTTTCCAGGATCCGGAGGAAAAGTAATTCTTAAATTGGAAGGAATTGACTATGACCTGCGTCACTCTGCGTAGGTCACCATAATTAAGTGATTGCAAGTTGCCGAATCCGCTCTACAATACGAGCGAACGTAAGAAATGGGCCATCATTACATTACTTGCAGGGCGAGCAGTTCATGCAGGTAACCACAGGCTATTCGGGTTCGAAATTTTGTTTATCCCTAAACTAAGGAGATCATGTTTCTATGAAGCGTTATTTAATGATGTTGGCGGCAGTAATCTTGGTGTCGAGCATGGCTTGGGCCCAGGACGGAGCCTCGCTCTACAAGGCGAAATGTGCCATCTGTCATGGTGCGATGGGCGAAGGCAAAGTTGGGCCGTCGCTGCAGAAGACAGCATTGTCTCAGCAGCAAATTACTGAATTGCTGACCAACGGCGCAGCCGGAAAGAAAGCGCCTCACAACAAAGCGATGTCAGGCTTGACAGCCGACCAGGCTGGGCAGCTTTCCACCTACGTCGGATCCCTCAAGAAGTAATTGGCCGCACATAAGACGCGAAGAAGCCGACCATCTTCGGTCGGCTTCTTTGCTAAGTGCAATCCCGGCCCCCGCGGGAGTGCATCCTATAACCGCTAAGTACGCGATAGCACCATTCTGAGCTGTGTCAGATTGGGGCATCGCTTCAGCGGTGCATTTCAGGCTGCCTCTGCAGAAACCTTAAGTTCGCCCTAGAACGTCACCCTCACTCCCAACTGCGCAGCAAATGGAATTCCTACCGTCGTTCCGGGACCGAAGAAATCGCCCAGTGCGCCAGCGGGCACCAGCAACTGCTTCGGATTCGTTACCGGTACATTGCATGCCGGAGTCGGGCACAACGCCGTGACGTTGTACAGATTGTTTACCGGTGTCGGCAGAGCCGAGATGTCGGTGACGTAGTTCGCGCCAGGGTTATTGCGATTGAACAGATTGAAAAACTCGACGAACGGCATGATCCGCCAGCGCTCTCCAACGTTGAACGGACGCGTGACACGAAGGTCGAGTTGAATATATGGGGTGCCGCGGAATTGGTCCAACGAGGTTTGCACCCCGTTGACTACGGCGCGATCGTCGGCCGGATCGCCCAGTCCATTCACATCAACCGGCGTGGTAAGCGTGATCGGGCGGCCAGTCTCGGCCTGAAACAACGTCGATAGTTCAAACCCACCTGGAACATACACGACACCGGCCAGAGTAAAGCGGCTGGTGACGTCTTCTCCCGATGGGCCGTAGTCGCCCGGAGCGAAGGGGTTCAGCGGATTGCAAACGCCGTTCACGTAATCCCAGAGCTCGCCCAGTACGCAGCCCCAAGTGTTGGCGCGTGACAGCACGTAGTTGGCGGTGAGATTGAAGCGCCGGGAGACATTGCCCTGCAGATGCAGCATCATGGCGTTGTAGCTAGAACGATTGTCCGACTTGAAGACAGACAGGTCAGGCACACTGGCCTGCTGGGTTGCCTGATCTTGCGCGAATAGCGGCGAGAAGAGCGTGTAGCCTGCGGTGTATTCATAACGACGGTAGCCGTGGACGCCTTGTTCGTGCACATAGTCGGCGCTGAGTGTCCAGTTCTTGTGCCACAGGTATTGCACGCCGCCGCTAACCGTCAACGCGTAAGGGGTGTGATAGTTCGGATCGATTACCACTCCGGCGCCCCCGTTGGCCGCCCCAGGCAGGCAGCCGGGGGCCCCCGGACCGGTGCAAGGCTGGAATAACTGAGGCGTATTTACTGCCTGGAACGCAGTCGCCCACCCGTTCTGCGCCAGGTCGTTGTAATACATGCCGATACCAGCACGAATGACCAGGTCTTCAATCCGGTCGGGATTGTACGAGATTCCCAGACGCGGTGCGAAAGCCTTACGGTAGTCATGAGGCACGCCTGTGGGCAGCGGCAGCTGCAGTCCTGCAATGGTTTGTACTGCCGGATTGGCAAACTGGTTCACATTCGAAGCCTGGAACAATCCAAAGGTCGTGTCCCAGCGGAGTCCATAGTTGACCGTCAACTGCGATGTGACGCGCCACTGGTCCATGGCGTACAGGCCGAAGCGCTGCACGTTCTGCGAAAAAGCGCCGGTGCCGGCCGGGGTAGAGGTGGTCTGACAATTGGCCCCGTCGAAGGGCGGCAGGCAATTCAACTCCGCCGTGAGCTGACTTGGATTACTGAGATAAAAAGTCGGGTTCTCGGTCAAAACATACAGCGTTTCCGCCTGGCCCGGGAAGGCGCCACTCAGCACCGGCTCGTGAATGAAGTCCACACCGAACTTGGGAGCGTGCCTGCCAATGGAACCGCTGAAATCGTAGCGGAACTGATACTTCTCCTGATTGCGGACGACCGGGAAGGCGGTAATGGGAGTCACAAACTGGTTGTCGCCGTAGGTTTCGAAACCCGAGATTGTTTTGGAAGTGGAACTGAACGGGAACGCAATCGCAAAACCAAGGTACCCGTTGCGATCAGCGGTACCATGCAGGTAGCTGGCCCCGAAGGTAAAGGTTCCAACCCAGGAAGGGTTGAAGGTGTAGGTGTTGCTGATGACACCGTTCTGATAATTGGCGTGTGTGGTCGCACCGGTGGAAGGCAGCGTACCTTGCTGCACCAAGGCATTGTTGGTGGTGTTGTTGTCGAGGGCCCAGCGAATGAACCACTGTGAATGCTGCGACTGCGACCAGTCGATGCGCATCATGCCCAGGTAAGAGACAAAAGGGACGCGAACGTAGGGAGACACCGGAATCGAAGTTGTGTTCGGAATTAAGCCTTCTTGTGCCAGTTGGTTCAAGGCGTTAAATTGCGTCAAGCTGGCGGGACTGTAGTTGATGCTGGCGTGCTCGTTCACCATTTCAAAGCCGGAATAGAACCACAACTTGTCCTTCACGATGGGTCCGCCAATTGTTCCCACATAGTTCTGCCGTGAAAAGGGTTGCTTAGGCTCGGGAGCCGGGTTTTCTATGGGAAAGCGCGCGTTCAGCGCCGCCGCGCGCTCATACACGGCGAAGTCGCCATGCCAATCGTTAGTGCCGCTCTTGGTGCTGATTACAACCGAACCTGCGGTGGTTCGCCCGACGTCGGCGTTTTGCTGCGACGTTTGGTAGGCAAATTCACGAATCACATCTGGCGAAAAGTTTTGCAGGAAGCCGCCAATGTAGTCGTCCGAGTTGTCGGCGCCATCGACCGTGAGCTGGTTATTCAACCCCGAGCTTCCGCCTGTGGAGACGGCGGTGATACGCGCCTTGGTCGGGTCGGAAGGCTCAACTGGCTCCGTGCCCGGAACCATATATGCAATGTTGGCAAAGCTGCGGGCGGCTAGAGGAATGGTCTCCAGGTCTTTGCTGGTAACCACGCCGCCATTCACTGCGTCGGTGGTATCAAGTTGCTCGGTGGTGATGGAAGAAGGTTCAGCCTTTACATTGACGGTCTGCTGGACGGACTGCGGTCGCAACGTCACCAGAACATCGCGGACATTACTCACCTGAACGGTTACATCCGAGCTGGCCTCGGCAAATCCTGTTGCGTTGACCGCCACATGATATTTGCCGGGCAGCAGATCGGGAAAACGGAATTGTCCGCGGTTGTCGGTGGTTGCGGTACGGGCAACGCCGGAGCCGGTGTCGGTCGCCGTAACCTGGGCAGACTTGATTCGTGCTCCGCTGGCGTCCTGCACTTCTCCGAGTAACGAACCTGTCGCATTCTGCGCTTGCAGAGTGAAGGGAAGCAGAGTGAGAACACAGATTGTGGGCAGAGCACTCCTGAGTAACCTTCCATTCAATTTTGGCAGCATCATCAAGCTTCCTATGCGTGGAGAATTCATTCCAGCGAGATTTTGCTTGGACGGAAATCAAGCGTTCCAAGGCTACTCTGACCGCATATCTACTACCATTGGTAGTAGCAGGTGGCATCTGTTTTTTGGCGAATCTGCAATGCCAACCTGAGTTCTGGAAGGAGAAACAGAACACTTCTTGGCGAATTCGTGCCGCAGAAAACTTCACGGTTTGGCAGATCCAGCGTGAGGTCTATCGCCACTTCGCGGTTGGGCAACGTCTAGTTTGGGCAGCTTGACAGAGCTAGTCATGGTTGATAACTTTTATCAGATAGGAAGTTTTGTCAGCCACGGCCCTGGTCATCGAGATACTTGCTATTGGTTTAGACGACGGCGTTTGACCGCTGAGCCCGAGTCGTTACGGTCCGCAACCGGGGCCATCCGGGAACCGCGTAGTATCCCGCACTCCGTAACTCGTGATCGGCGACCTTAATCCGTCACCAACCTTTCTGGTCATCAACTTTGGAGGAAACAAATGCCTGAAGAGCGCGTAGTGAAACCGGGCGATGTCACCCAGCGCGTAGGAGTCGAGGTAATTCGCGCGCGTGGCGTCGATGTAGACAAACTGATTCAAATGCTGATCGCCAACGCAGGGGCGGAATTCGCCAGCACCTATTACTACTACACCATTCTGCGCATGCACCTGGCCGGCCATGAGGACTACAAGGAGATCTGCGAGGACGCGCGCCTGGAAGACCGGGCACACTTTGAGCTGATCGTGCCCCGCATTTACGAACTCGGTGGGGAGCTGCCGAACGATCTTGTGGCCTTCCACGACCAGGCCGGCTGCCGAGCCGCCAAGCTGCCCGACCCGCCGACGGCCACGAACATCCTTACCTTGTTGCTGGAGTCGGAACGGTGCGCGATTCGCAGCTGGATTGCGATTTGCGACATGACCTTCGGCAAGGATCCGCGCACCTATGATTTGGCGGCGCGCATCTTGAACGAAGAGATGGAACACGAGGCTTGGTTCATCGAATTGCTGGCCTTCGAGCGCGATGGAAAGTCGGTCCCCAGCGGCCACTTCCGCCGCGGCGAACCCGGCCACGCCCCTTACAGCAAGAACGCTTCGTTCTATATTGGAAGCTAGGGCACATTAATCTCGTAACCCTCAGACGCTGCCCGGTGAAGAGCCGGGCAGCGCTGCATAAAGCCGCCTTAGTGAACCACGACACTAGCCCGTCGAAGTCCTACAGCGTCAGGTTGCTCATGCCACAGGGAGAGCGCTCTATTCAAGTGGCCGGCAACCAGCACATCTGGGATGCAGCGTTTGAACAAGGGGTCAAACTGCCCGCGCTATGCCATCAGGGTTGGTGTCTGACTTGCGCGGGCCGCATCGAAGGACCGGGCAAGGTGGATCAAGCCGATTCCCTGGCGTTTTTCCCCCAGGACCGCGAGGCGGGATTTGCCCTGTTGTGTACCGGAAGACCGTGCTCGGACCTGGCTATTCGCACTCATCAGGCCGTGGAGATGCGAAAACATCGCCTGAAGAACGGTCTGCCTTCGCCGTACTCGCAAGGGCTGAAACCGTAAGCCGCGAAACGGGAGGATTCCATTGCTCGGTATAGGCGAAAAGTTTCCTCGCTTCTCGCTGGTGGCGAGTACCAGCGCCGAGGAGCGCCGTGCGTTCCAGACCATCACGGATGAGGATTATCGCGGCCAGTGGAAGGTGTACTTCTTTTGGCCGAAGGACTTCACTTCGCTCTCGCTGGCGGAGATTGTGGACTTCGGCGCGTTGGAATCTGAGTTTCGCGAACGCAATACGCAACTGCTGGGATGCAGCGTCGAATCCGAACTTGCGCATCATGCCTGGCGTAGGCAGGAACACGAGTTGAGAGAACTTCCCCTGCCAATGCTATCGGACCCCAAGCGCGAACTGTGCGGGGAACTGGGCATTCTCGACGAGAACCAGGGCATTGCGCAGCGCGCGATCTTTATCGTCGATCCTCAAGGAGCGATTCGGTTCGTCTATGTGACGGACCTAAACGTCAGTCGCGATCCCGGGGAGGCGCTGCGGGTGCTGGCTGATTTGCAGGAATCGTTTCCTGCGTGATTCGAATGCTAGCGTGGGCCAGCCGCCAGGAACGCGAACTGAGAGAACTTCCCCTGCCCCAGGGTGGGATTTCGAGATCGCTCTTATTGCACCGGAGCCCAACTCTTGTCAGGATTGAATTCGGTCATCGCTTTTGCGAGATCAGTGGTGTCCTTACCCAGGCTCTTCTCATACATGACTCCGTGCTGATTCATGATGAAGGTCATGATTCCGGTATCGCCATACTTCTCCGGATAGGCCACGAAAGCGAAGCCACCGGTCATCTTTCCGTTTACGACGTAGTCTTTCGCACCGCCTTTGGCGTCCGCACCCTGTCTGGTGAGAATGCGATAGAAGTAGCCGTGAAATGGCTGCTGCTTTCCTGCCTCCGGGTCGAATCCCTCGGTAGCAGCCGCGTATGCTGCCAGCGGTCCAAGCGGGCTCTTAGGTTGCCCCTCGGGCGACTTCCAATACAACCCGTTCTGTTTGCCCTCATCGCTAACGAACTTCTCTGCGTACTGCTTTACGCCATCGTGACGCTGCGAAAAGTACTCGCCCTGGGCATCGGCCATGGCGGCAACTACATCGATCGCGGCCAATTCGTTGTCACCGATGCGTCGTGAAAGAATCTCGTCCTTTCCCGCCGGGGTGTCGAAGAACCATTGTCCGCCGGTGTTCTTCTTAAGCGGGATTGGAAAAGGATTATTGTCGGCCCCGAGGTACAGCACTTGGCTTCCATTGGTCTGGGTGCGCCAGCGATTCATGGTTCCATAGGCGGATACAAAATTCGCGAACGAAATTTTGTCTTGCGCTGTGTCACCGGAGAAGATAATGTCCTGCGATCCCGGACCAAAGATCGCTATCAAGGCATCATGATTGCCTGCTTTCGCCGCTTCTACCAGCGATTTACCGGCATCATCGGGAGACGTAAACGTCTTCTGCACAACTTCCGTCGCAGCGGGCTTCTCGGGCTTGCTGCACGAGGCTAAGGAAATCGCCAGGACAAGAAGTGCAAAGACCAGATACCCTCGCAGAATTATGACCTCAACGTGCGACATTCCATCCTCCAGACGTCGTGTTGTTGCCGGCTAAGTTTCCTGGTGCACATCAGAGATACCCAGAAGATGTCTCGAGGGTCAGCGCCGGCCACCGAAACCACCGCCGCCGAAGCTACGCCCGCCACCTCCCCAACCGCCGCCACCTCCGCGGCTTCCCCAGCCACGAGAGCTGGCCGACCGATCTCCCCACCCGCCACCACCGAATCCACCAGATGAGCCGGAGTGATTTCCGAAACCACTAAAGGCGGTCGATCCGCGGCCGCTCCCACTTCCGCTCCCTCCCCATCCGCGGGAAGAGGCGGAGGCGTCGCTATGATCGGCACTTGCGTTCTGCCGGTTTGCGTTATGCACGTTAACCGTGTTGCCGCTCACGTTGGTGTTGTGGGTATAACTATTCGAGCCAGTGCGGTGATATCCACTGTTGTTGTAGTTGTTGGCGTGATATCCACTGCTGTTGTAGCCGCTGTTGTAATTATTGGCGTGGTAGCCGCTGCTGTTGTAACCGTTGTTGTAGTGGTTGCCGTAGTTGTCGTAGTTGTCGTAGCCGCTGCCATAGTAGCCGCCGTGCCAGGCATCGTTACCGTAATACGCTCCGCCGTGGTAGTACACGCTGCCACCGTGATACCAGTTGCAATTCCAACTGCTGTAGCCCCAACCGCAACAACCGCCGCTCATCATTGCGCCAACCGCCATTCCGGCCCCAAACGAAAGCAGGCTCGTGGTCACTAAATCGGCGGTACTGTATCCAGGGACGACGTAAGGCGTGCCGTAGATTACTGTGGGGTTGTACTGCGGCACATACACGATTTGGGGATTTGCCGGCTGGATCACGATGGTTTGCGGCGTCTGCTGGACCACTGTGATCTGCGAACCCGATTTGAGGTTGCCGTCAGCCTTGGCTTTTGCGCGCAAGGTTTGAATCGCGGTCATCACATCCGCCTGCTGGTTGTGATACGCCTCCCCCAACTGCGACGTCCACGACAGGTTCTGCGCCATATTGTTCAGCACCGACGGAAACTGGGTGAGCGCCTTGACGCTGGGGTCCCAGTTTTGTTTGTCTACCGCCTGCCCCAGCGCTGCGCCGGTGACGTCCTTGTTTTGCTGGAGCCAGTAATTCGCCACGGCAATCTGATCCGGAAACGTCGCCGCTCCCAGTATCTGAGCCACCAAAGCGTCGGGATACAGCGCGATAGGCGCAACTAACGCTTGCAGTTCTTCGGCGCTCTCCGGCGCTCCCTGACCCGAATACCCTGACGAGGAGGTTGGCGCGGACGCCGCCTCAGGGGCCTGTGCCTCTGAACCCGCCGTGGCCAGAACCAGAACCAAACACAAGAAGAGAGACAGTGCCTGTCTCTCCAATGTTCTAGGTGTCATTGATGTCCTCCTTCGAGACGCCTTGGGGGCATAGCCTACTCGGGTCGACCAGCTGTCCCGTCGTTGAAACGCGACTCTCTTGCGCACCCGGAAGCTACTGTAAGTTGTATCTGACCGAGATAGCCCCGCCCACTGGAAAAAATCCTAGGTATGCCAATGGAAAACTTAAAGGGCACTGGATAGGACAAAACGAGCGAGCGCATTCGCAGGCAGCCAGCAATAAGAGGGTCCCGACCCAGAACGACCCTGACTACTGCACGTGTGCTACTGCCTGCCTTGGTTGTCCCTTCATCGCAAACAAAAGAATGTACAAATAGCAGATCACGGGCAGCACGAACGCATGATGGATCCCGATGCGGTCGGCGATGAAACCTTGCGCCAGCGGAATGACAGCACCGCCCACGATGGCTGTATTTAGCAGCCCCGAGCCTTCCCCGGTCAGCGGTCCCATTCCCTCGATCCCCAGAGTGAAAATGGTGGGAAACATGATGGAGTTGAAGAAGCCGACGAACAGCATGGCGCCCATAGCGAAGTAGCCCGCGGTCAGCATCGACAAGCAAACCAGAAGGGCGGCCGCGATCGCATTAAAGCCGAGAACGACGCGTGCCGGCACCCTCTGCAGCACGGCCGATCCGAGAAAGCGGCCTACCGTGGCGCCGCCCCAATACACGGTGAGGTATTTAGCAGCGGTCTCGAGAGTCAGGTTGCCGATATCGGCCTCGTGCATATAGTTGACCAGGAAGCTGCCGATGGCAACTTCCGCTCCCACGTAGGCGAAGATGCCCACCGCTCCCATGACGAGGTTGCGATGTTTCCAAATGCTGTCGTGCGCGGCCTGCTCCACGGCGTGACCGCCTTCTGCCTCGGGAATATGCGGCAGATTGAACTTGCCGATCACCAACGCCAGCACCACCAACGCAATCGCAATCAGGATGTACGGTAATTTCACGGACGACGCTTGCTCCACACGATAGGCATGCAGCATGGCAGGGTTCATCGCTGCGATCTCCGCCGCCGTCTTGGGAGCGGTGGCGAGAATCAGGATGCCGCCAAATACCGGCGCGATGAATGTACCGAACGAGTTAAAAGCTTGCGTCAGGGTCAGCCTACTAGAGGCCGTTCTGGCCGGCCCGAGCAGCGCGACATAAGGATTCGCCGAAACTTGCAAGGCCGTGATTCCCGCCGCCAGAATAATCAGCGCCGCGAGGAACAGCGGGAACGAAGGGGCAGTGGCAGCGGGGACAAACAGGACTGCTCCCAGGCCCATGGTCAACAGTCCGGCCACCATCATCCACTGGTAGCCGATGCGCTCAATGATGAAGCCCGACGGAATAGAAAAGACCGCGTAAGCGCCAAAAAATGCCAACTGCACCAGCATGACCTGCGCATAGTTCAGGTCGAAGATTGCCTTTAAGTGCGGGATTAAAATGTCGTTCAGGCAAGTGAGAAATCCCCACATGAAAAACAGGGTCGTCACCATCGCCAGAGGACCACGATAACTCTGTCCGGTGTCCGGGGCGCTGACGGTATTCGTATTTTGCTGGGTTCCTAATGCCATGCTCACCTTGGAGACTTAGATGTTTGGAACAGCCGAAATTGTATCCCGCCAGAACTTCGGGTGCAGCAGAAAAGCCAGATTTGCTCGATTTTGGCCCCTCGCGCTTCCAAAGGGCACGGCTTCCGCAGGCTGCTAAAAAACTCTGGTGAACGATCCTGGCGCATCGCGCAGGAATGGTTGCAAGCTGTGCATCGCACCCACGAGTTTGCGATTTACAAAACGATGGTTCGCTGATGGCAGTAGTTTCCTTAGAACGTGAACTTGGCGGCAAACTGAATGCCGCGCGGGCCGCCTCCTCCGAGGAACGGGTTGCCGATACCGACATCACCTGTAGCCGTAAGAGCGTAGTACCCGACGCCGCGCCCATTGCTGGCAATTCCGTTGACGCCGGGATCGGCGATGAAGTTGGGTAATTCCGGATTAGCGAAGTTAGGGTGATTGAAGAGATTAAAGAACTCGGCACGGAGCTGAAGGTTGACACGCTCAGTGATTGCCGTGTCTTTGAAGACCGAGAAATTAAACTCCTTGAAGCTCGGTCCAACTAGAGAGTTGCGCCCCAGGTTGCCAAAGTGACGAGTGCCAGCAAGGCAATTGCTGTCGCCGGTGGACGTGGTCGCAGTCGTATTTCCGAACGTACACGGAACCTGGAAGTTCGCCAGATTGAGGAAGTTGTTAGGAGCGTTGCCGTACTGAATTGGCCCGACGATTTGGGGACGGTCAAAGCCTTCTCCAGAGCCCGAGTAGTCACCCTCGAAGTTGTAGTTCAGCGTAAAGGGCTGGCCGGTTTGCACAGTAGCAACTCCGTCGAAACCCCAACCATTCTTCAGCTTGGTATATGACCCAGTCGACTTGGGAAACTGGTAAACGAAATTCCAGCTAAATCGTTGGCGAATGTCGAAGTTGGAATTGCCGCGCTCGGCCTGTGGATCCAAACTGTTATTAGGCTGCGAAGCATTGGGAATGAAGTCTTCCAGGTCGCTGGCATTGTCGATGGAGTGCGACCAAACGTAGTTTGCCTGGGACGAAAGGCCGTGCCAGGAAGTCACGTGCAGGCTGGCCTGGAGCGAGTTGTAAGTCGATCCAGCGGTTGACTCTTCCTGGTTCACGTAGAAGAAATTCGGGAATGCGGTCCGAGGAACATTGCCTCCACTATCGAAACCCGCGATCGGACAATTGGGAGGGACAAATCCACCCGCGCAACCTCCTGTCGGACTCGTATCGTAGGCGGTGATCTGCGCCTGGCTGGGCTGGTTGATATCGCGAAAGCGGAATAGCTTTGTCCCCTTCGAACCGACATAGGCGAGTTGAAACATTATCTTGTTGGTTATCGCTTGTTGAATGTTTAAATTCCAGTTTTGAACGTAAGGAGTACGTATGTTCGGGTCCACGCCGAAGAAACTGCCAAGCGGCGAAGCATTGACATACACCGGCGAGCCGGCAGTAATTGGACCTGAGGTCGCACTGGCAAACGTAATCGGAGCCACCCCGATCCCGACATAGGCGGGCCCAGGGCAGAACGTACAGTTATAGGGGATGTGGCCCAGGAACATGTCTTGCGAGAAGGCATCGTAGAAGACGCCATACCCGCCGCGGATTACCGTGGTCCCATTGCCGAATAAGTCGTACGCAAAGCCAAAGCGCGGAGCGAAGTTGTTGTAGTCAGGGTTGTAGAGACTGGAGGGACCACCAGAAGCTCCGACTTGGACCAAGGTCCCACCGTTCGCGGGAAGGAGCCGGTAGAACAGATTGTTCTTTTCGCCGGGCACGCCGAAGTAATCCCAACGCATCCCAAAGGTCAACGTCAGGCGCGCCGTCCACCGAAAACTATCTTGAGCGTAGAGCCCCTGACTATTCTCGTACTCGTGCCGATCAGTGTTACCGGCGGCCTGGCTACCACCAGAGGGAAGACCTTCCAGAAATGATGTGAGATCGTCGAAGCTGAGTTTGCCGCGAAAATTGGAGTCCTGAACGATCGCAATCGACGTCCTGCGAAATTCGTATCCAAACTTGATATCGTGACGGCCAATCTTCCACGAATAGTTGTCGATGAAGTGCCAGTTGGTATCTACGCGCTGCCGGGGAACGCCAGCGCTAGCGCCAATTCTGGAAAAGCCTCCCACCGAAATGAGCGGCAAACCTCCATCGAACGAGGACGTACCTGTATTCAATCCGATGGTGGCGGGATCGAAGCTACTATCTTCCGGGAAGAACCCCTCGGCGAAACGGTTCCATCCGAAGCGCGCTTCATTGACTTGTGCCGAGTTAACAATCTTCACCCATGACAGTGCGACCAACTGCACGCGCGTCGGCGTAACTGTATTGAATCCTGGCAGAAGACCGCCCGCCAGCTGTGCGAAAGGAAAGCTCTGGTTGCTATTACCGTAGTAGTAGCGGCCGGAAATGTTGTTGTCCAAGTTGGGATTGTAATCAACCTTGGCGATGAGACTATCTACATTATTAAGAAATCGTGTGGATGTAGCCAGGTTAGGCGAGGTGCATCCTGTGAGATCGCTTGCTGCGCCGGCGATGTTGGGCGATGGCCAGGGGTTGCGAGCCAGGAGGTTCAGCATAGGTTGACTGACGTTGCTGCCGAGGGCTTTTATGGTTTGCGCCACCAGAGCCGGATCGGGAACACAGCTCAGGCCAGCTTGCGCGCCGCTTTCCCGTTGACCTTCGTAGTCGAAGAAGAAGAATGCCTTGTCTTTCACGATGGGACCGCCCAACGATCCGCCGAATTGATTGTTGGTGAAAGGGTTCTTGGGCTGACCGACGAAATTGAAATAGTTGCGGGCGCCAAACGCGCCGCTGCGATAGTACTCTAGCGCCGAGCCGTGCCATTGGTTCGTGCCGCTTTTGGTGACGATGTTGACGATGGCGCCGCTATTGCGTCCGTACTCAGCTTCGTAGTTGGAAAGCACATGCAGCTCGCCGACGGCGTCGATGGGCAGAATGGTTGCCGGATCTCCAAACACCCCGGCTTCATTGATCGCCGGATCATTGCGGTAGCCGTCGTTCATGTCGGTCCCGTCGAGCAGGTAGTTGTTCGACCGTCCGCGGGAGCCATTCATGGAGAACTCACCAAAAGAACCAGGCGAGTCGCTGATCTGGTCGGGCGAGCCGGCTACTCCAGGATTGAGATAGATAAGTTTGGTGTAATCGCGGCCGTTGACAGGTATGTTCTGGATCGTCTGTGACGTGAGTATGCCACCCAATTCCGCGTTCGTGGTATCCACCTGCGGCACTTCGCCTGTCACTTCGACACGCTCTGCCACTTCGCCTGGCTTCAACACAACATTCACGCGGTGGTCGCTAGCAACATCAACCGCAACGTTGCTGGTCACCGACGTTTGAAAGCCGCTCTGTGAAACAGTGACGGAATATTTTCCGAATGGCAGCTCGGGAGCGCTGTATGTACCATCGGCGCTCGTCTGCGTGGTGCGCTCCAATCCGGTGTCGACATTGCGGACTTTGACAGTGGCGCCAGAAACCACGGCACCAGAAGTGTCTGTAACTGTTCCGAGAACCGTGCCGCGGAAGGTCTGCGCGGAAACACAAATAGCTGCCAGTAGCAGCACCAGGACGAGAAACACGAAGCGCTTGCAGTTCATGATTCGCCTCAGTTGTGGTCAGAAGCTATTGGGCGACGATTATAAATAACAGCAGCGCAAAGTGAACAAAAATGTGAGAGGGTGCCCCCCGAGCGCCATCGGGCGAGTTGCCAATTGCACTGCGGACCCAGTTTGCGTGGCAGATGCTTGCGGTGCCGGTCCGTGTGGGACTAATACATTTCGGTCGTCGCGAACACCGCATCATCGCTCGAAACTTGGCGAAGGGGAGGCCCGAGCAGTGATCGCAACTAGAAACAACAGGAGTCGAAACCCGATGGGTATTCTCAGATCACTACAGTTTCATGATATTCGCCATAAACACGGCGCATGGCATCGGAGATTTCACCCACCGTAGCGTTTGCCTCAACGGCTTCTACAATTGGGGGCATCAGGTTTCCCGTGCTTCGCGCCGTATCTTCCACCTTCTTTAATGCCGCGTGCCATTTTGTCTGATCGCGCTTGGCGCGCACTGCACGCAAACGCTCCACCTGCTTGCGCTCTAGTGATTCATCAATGTGCTGCAAGGGAATCGGCTTTTCTTCCTGCAGTTCGAAGGCATTCACGCCCACCACGATTGACTCCCGCCGGTCGACAGCCTGCTGATATTCGTATGCGGCGTTTTGAATTTCCTGCTGAATGAATCCCCGCTCAATCGCCTTCAGTGTCCCGCCCATGGCGTCGATCTTGTCGAGATATTCGCGCGCCTGAGTTTCGATCTGGTTGGTCAGCGATTCGATGTAATAAGAGCCAGCTAAGGGATCGACCGTCTGCGGCGCACCTGACTCGTAGGCGATGATCTGCTGAGTACGGAGTGCGATACGTGCCGATTGTTCGGTGGGCAATGCCAGTGCTTCGTCAAACGAATTGGTGTGCAGCGATTGCGTTCCGCCCAGGACCGCCGCCATGGCCTGCAATGCGGTACGGACGATGTTGTTCTCGGGTTGCTGCGCCGTCAGCGTCGAACCAGCGGTCTGGGTATGGAAACGCAACATCATGGACTTTGGGTTCTTGGCGCCGAAATGATCGCGCATGATGCGTGCCCACATGCGGCGGGCGGCGCGGAACTTCGCCACCTCTTCCAGAAAATTGCTATGCGCATTGAAGAAGAACGACAGCCGCGGCGCAAAATCATCCACGCCGAGACCGGCGTCAATGGCCGCCTGCACGTAACTGATGCCATTGGCCAGCGTGAATGCCACTTCCTGAACGGCCGTGCATCCAGCTTCGCGCATGTGGTAACCGGAAATAGAAATCGTGTTCCACTCGGGCACGTTCTCGTGGGCGTAGGAGAAAATGTCGGTGATGATGCGCATCGCCTGCGACGGCGGATAAATATAAGTCCCGCGCGCAATGTATTCTTTCAGCACATCGTTTTGCACTGTGCCGGATAGCTTGCGTACGTCGCGGCCAGTGCGCCGTGCGGTCACGATGTACAGCGCCAGCAGGATGGAAGCCGTGGCATTGATTGTCATCGAGGTGGAAATCTTCTCCAGGTTGATGCCGTCGAAGAGGCGCATCATGTCCTCGATGGAGTCGATGGCAACGCCGACCTTTCCCACCTCTCCCATCGCGAGCGGGTTGTCGGAATCGAGCCCGATTTGTGTCGGCAAATCGAACGCCACGCTCAATCCCGTCGTGCCGTTGCTCAGCAGGTACTTATAGCGGCGGTTCGATTCTTCGGCATCGCCCATGCCGGCGTACTGCCGCATGGTCCAAAGCCGGCCCCGATACATTGTGGCTTGCACGCCCCGGGTATAGGGGAACTGCCCTGGAAAGTTGAGATCGCGGTCGTGGTCCCAGCCTTCGAGATCAGCGGGCGTGTAAAGAGGGTGAACGCTGATGTGGGAGGAGGTTTCTTGTTCGGGCGCCAGCTTGGTGGCCACCGCTGCTTTGTGTTTGTCTTCGGGCATAGGTTGGGCCCTCAATGTCTATATAGAGACCTCTAAGTATGACCCGGGATGGCGGAGGATGCTATGACGCCGGTCACAATTTGCCAGGCCAATACCGGCCGACGTTCGGCTGCCCGGGGCGTCTTACCCCCGCGACTTGCGGCGAGACTTGGTGAACGAGCTCACTCCGAAGTATAGAAAAGCCAGCGCGAATACAGCCGCCAAAAGCATTTTACCCAGCCCCGTATTGCCGACCGCGTAACGATGATATTCCCGGATGGCAGCTGTGCCACCGACGAACGCGAGTAAAAGGAACAGAAGGCCGGTCACTTCCAGCCAGAGCACGTGCAGCACATGCTTTACGCTGCCGAGCGTGACCCTACTTCCCCGGTAAAAAGCTCGGATCCAGCGATTCTCGCCACTCTTGCGGCCCGCAACGCGCAGAAATGCCCGGCCCTGAGTACCGAAATTTCGGGACGACACTCTTTTACCTTTCGCTCGCCTGTTGGCAGAATTTCGACAACGCGATAACCCTTCATTCTATCAGCGGATTTCGCAAGAAAGCCCCGGTGATAGCGGACCTCTGGGCCCGGTAATCACAAAACTCCGACCCCGGAGCGCGCATCCAATATGTGTTAAAGCCCGATAACGTGGGCGCGGGCCAAAGGTGCAATCGTGGATCAACGACTAAAAAGTTTGATGGAACAATTGGGTGAAGCGATCAACAATTCGCTTTCCGATTCCGAACAGATCGCGGAGGTCATTACTCGTATTAAGTCCGGCGGCTACGATGTATTTCTTGTACTCGAGGCAACTATCGGATTCAACGAGCGCGAGGAAGTTGACGACCCGACAGAACTCAATGAGCAGCTCTCATCCGCCAATTTTCAGGTGACGTCGCAGGATGTGAAGTTTCTGAAATCGCTTCACATTAAGGTCGAAGACGAGAAGTAACGTCAAAGTTCGGGCATCTGGGCTGACATCTCCCGAACCACAAGCGGTGTGCTAACATTCCACTTCGCCTGTGGGTCGGCACGCGCCACCAAGGCGCAGTCAGCCCTCCAGCAAACCAGCGCTCTTAGATACGTCGGGAAATTCGTAGGCGGAAACCATCAGGATGAGAGAGACCCTCGGAGTCTTACTGGCGGGAGGAGCGGGCGAGCGTTTATATCCGCTGACGCGCGATCGCGCGAAGCCCGCCGTCACCTTCGGCGGCATTTACCGCATCATTGACCTTACGCTTTCCAACTGTATCAACTCCGATCTACGAAAAGTCTATATCCTGACCCAGTACAAGGCTCTGTCACTGAACCGGCACATCCGCGAAGGCTGGGGCAACATTGTAGGACGTGAACTGGGGGAGTTCATCGAGATCCTGCCGCCGATGAAACGGGTCAGCGAGAACTGGTATATGGGCACGGCGGATGCGGTATATCAGAATCTCTATTCGATTGGCTCCGAGCAGCCGCGCTATGTGCTCATCCTGTCAGGCGACCACATCTATAAGATGAATTACGACCTGATGCTGCGTCAGCACAAGGATTCGGGCGCGGATGTCACCATCGCGACGATTCTGGTCGATCCGGCAGAGACCAAGCATTTTGGAGTGGTCGAAATTGATCGTACCGGCCGAGTTGTCGGTTTCCAGGAGAAACCCGAGGTAACCGACTTGCGCTCGCCCTACAACCCGCGAATGGTTTCGGCCTCGATGGGCATCTATTTGTTTAACACCGATGTGCTGATTCCAGCGCTCCTGAGAGACGCGGAAGACCAGACTTCGCGCCATGATTTCGGACATAACATCCTGCCTCACATGGTGGACGACTACAAAGTTTATTCGTTCAACTTCATTGACGAGAACCGGAAGGAAGCGCTTTACTGGCGCGATGTCGGTACACTGGAAGCCTATTATGAGGCCAACATGGATCTGGTCTCGGTGGCCCCGGTTTTTAACGTGTATGACAATGCGTGGCCGATTCGCACTCATATGCGGCAGTATCCGCCGGCCAAGTTCGTCTTCAACGATCCCGACCGGAAAGGCGAAGCACACGATTCCATCGTTTCAATGGGCTGCATTATCTCCGGAGGTTCAGTGCGCAGCAGTGTATTGTCCCCTGATGTGCGCGTGAACTCCTACTCGCAGATTGACACCAGTATCGTTTTTTCCCATGTCAATGTCGGCCGGCACTGCCGCATTCGCAAGGCCATCATCGATCGCGATGTGGATATCCCCGAGGGGACGGTTATCGGCTACGACACCGAAGCCGACCGCCAGAAGTATCACGTGACTGACAGCGGCATCACGGTGGTGACCCGCGATTACTCGCTGTTCGAGAATCCCATCACCGTGGACTACTTCACCTCGGAGTGACGTCGAATCGCCAGCGGCACGCCACATGCTCACACTCCTCACCATTGGAACGATTCTGCCGTCGCGAAATAGCACGCCGATTGTGGGTCGCCGCGCAGGATGGCATAAATCTTAATCGGCGTGTTGGGTTGAGCCACTCTTGCATACCCCGCATAGCCGATATAGCCATCCTTGATCTGGCGGTTGTCCACCAGGGTCATGGGACGCCACCCGCCAACGGCACCAAGACCGGCGATGATCCCATCCTCGGTGATCACAATTGCAGATGGAGGGCGTTGGTGCTCGCGGTCCCAAACCCAACCAGCAACGCGAAGGGCCTGCGATTGGCCACTGCCTGAAACTGTGGCCGTGGATTCCACAGCCCCGGTACATTTCTCCGAAGAAGCCAGCTGGTAGACCGACTGCAGAGGCTTGCCTAGTTGCGTATAAGCGTTATCGAAGTAAGCCGACAGCCCATTCTTCTGCATGAACTGAGCTTCAGCGGCCACAGCCCCAGGATTGGTGATGGCTGCCTTGGCGAATTGCACGTCATCGCGCGCCCCTACGAACAGCGCAGTAGCCGCCACATTGATCTGGAATCCCCGTATTCTTGCGCCGCGCACGTCGTTGCGGGTGATGTGGGATGACCAGGCGATGATGCCGAGGCAGCATATCTGGACAACCACAAAACGTACCTGCTTCTTCGTCATGACTACATCAGACATCAATAGCAGCAACGCCAGGCAACACCAGAACAGAAGAGCAAACGTGTGATATCGCGAGGCGAAGGCCTGCCGGATGCCGAAATTCAATCGGCCTAACGAAGTAATGAAAGCCGTTCCCAGGCAGAACGCCACGATTAGCAAAAGGAGAATTGGAAAGGGATTGCCGGCGCGGATGTAGGCGGGGACGAGGAACAGCACGAAGAACGCAGCCCCCAAGCCAAGCATTCCAATCAAGGTTGCCAGGGGAACGTCGTGTCGCACCCAGGGGCTTCCGAAGTACGTGGCGATGTATTGGACGATTTCGAGCGGCGACTGGATTGATGAGGCTGGATTGCCGTGGCCCAGTGGACGATGGTAGTTGTGAAGATACAACGCCGTGCTGACTGTTCCTGTAATCAGGAAACTCAGCACAGCTGCGCGAGGTAACCGAAGCAAGAGGGCCGTGGCTACCAGCAGGGGCCACAAGAGATTGCCGTTCGCCAGCGAGTAAGTCGCCCCCAGGGCTGCCAACACCGAGAACAGGAGATAAATCCATGAATGCTGGTTGCCAGCTTGCCGGGAACGCTGCCAGTAGAGCATGAGCTCAACGAACGAGAGCGTGGCAAAGAATTCCAGGAGGATGAAGCAGATAGAAAAGCCGATGACCAGGTTCTCCCACTGCGTGGGCCAGAAAAGGCAGAAGGCTGCAATGCCGACGCCGGTACGCCACACGGTTCCGCGCCAACCGCCCAGCACTCGCATGCTCCAGCTCAGCATCGACAACAGCGAGAACTGTGTTGCCAGAATGCTGGAGAGCAAGAATTTCTGTGTGCCTCCAAATAGAAGGAGGTCGGTCGCCAAGAAGAGCTTGGAAATCACCATCCTGTGTTCGTTATGTTGCGTCCATAGCCAGGCGGGAGACAACGGATTAACGCCTCGCATAGCAGTGTCGATCTGCTCCCATCCGTCGGTGGATGGAAGGCTGGAATAGCTAGCGATGACCATGTGTAGGGCGGCGCACGCAGTCAGCAGGCCGGCCACGAGAATGGCGTAGGAAAGCACAACCGAAGAGCGGGAGTGAGAGAATTTCCGGTCCTTCACGAGACCGGGACTATCGGCCGTCGCTGCCGAGTTCACTGGTTGACCATCGACGCTTTCACCGTCACCGCACCTACGCACCACAGCAGCGCGTCTTCGACGTGCTCGCGCAGCGACTGATTGGTGAAGATATTGCGCAGTGAATTGCCTTCCGTCAGCCGCGCGGCCAACTCGGTCAAGATGCCCTGATAGCGGTCCGGCATGTGCAGCTTGGTGGCGCGCACCAGATCGTCAAAGACCAGGAGGCAATCCAGAATCACGCCCTCCGGGTCACTCTGTTGTGAGTTGATGCGATAAAGTGCCTCGGCAACATCGCAAAAAGTCTCGATAGTTTCCGGTGGAGGGCCGAGCCGCGTCATGCTGGGATCGAGCGCTAGCGTTTTAGCGGCAAGCTTAGGATGAACAAAGAATACGAGGCGTCCCTCGGAGGTGATTGGCCGCTCATCATCGCCCCCCACTGCGAGCAAAGTGTAAAACTGCGGACCATCGTGGCGGGCGTCCACCCGAAAGCCAATCAGGATGAGCTCTTCGTGTACTCGGGGATGGAGAACTGGCAACTGAGCCATGATGGAATATTACAGTTGCCGGTGCCAGTTGTCAGTCGTCCGGGTAGCTTTGACCGCTCGGTAGGCCGACGGGTGGCCCACTCAAACCTTCTGTTGGCTTTGAGTGGGGCACTTCCACGGCCGGGGATAATCCACCCAGTGCCCGCTCGCGCCTCCTGGCTGTCCACTCGCACTCAATCCCCACGCGTCCCTCACATCCCGTGGCATACTGCTGGAAACTGCTCCACTCCCAATCCTCCGGACGCTCGCATAAGCCGCGCTTGACGGGATTGCGATGAATGTAGCGCAGCTTCTCTACAAACTTCCGATCATTATCGACATTGAAGTCGTAATAACGCTTCTGCCAGAAGTGCCCGGCGTCAAGGATCAGCCGTCGCGATACACCTTAGTCTTAGTGATTTCAACGCATCGGCCAGCGTTTGCCGTTGGGGCTCACTGAGCAGCAAGTGCACGTGCTCGGGCATGACCGCGTAGCCGTACACCCGCAAACCATAAGTGCGCCGCACCCAGCTCCAGCGCGCTTTTGAAAACTCGTTTGGCTGCTGTGGTCAGCAAGGGACGGCGATGGCAGCGGCAGAAGATCACGAAGTGGCTCTGCCGCGATTGCTGAAAACGTTTGAGTCCCTAGGGCACGACCCCAGCTTACGCTCGCCAACTTCCCCCACCCAAGCCAACAGAAGGCTTGAGTGAGCCACCGCCCGTCCCAACTATCCAAAGTGTTAGGCGTCTATCTTTTTGGATAGACTTTGGATAGACGCGGACGATCCGGACAATCAATAGCCAAGCCATTAAGTCATGTGCTTGCAGTGACTTAGGGGCACTAATGACAAACAATAACACACGGTTCTTGAATTGCTGCTATACCACCGGCCGCAGTAGGTCTTTGCGCCAGGAGTTTCTGTATGCAAAGCGCCGCTTCACCGTCCCAATGTTCTTCTTTTCTCACCATGTTCTGTGATCGTTTTCGCGCCCACATGTCACAACTCGGTGACGACCGGGAGGCAACCTTTGTGAGGGCATGTACTTATCGACATTCGCCATTTCGGAGTTTCATGCAGAACGCGATAAGCACGAAGGAGACACTGAGCGATAGCGTGGTAGAGAAGGCAGCTCACAGCCCGGACCTCGCTGCCATTCGGAAAGACGTAGTTAGCCTCGTTCAGTGTATGACGAATGAGCAGTTGACTGAGGTGCTCTCTGATGCAGTTCCCCATTTTCGGCAACTGTGGCTCTCTGCCCAAGCGTCTTCGTTCGAGGCACGTCAGCGACTGCTGCGAGAAGTTGACGAGTTGACATTCGAGACGACCCTCAACCTGATGGCGGAGCGGTCCCGGTTCCGGCTGATTGCGTTAGAGTGCTATGACCGGCACCAGGCGAACCTTGAACTTGAAAGAGATCTTTTCAAACGGATACTCGATTATATGTTCGGCAAAGCGGACGCCAAGTCTGCCGCCGCAACCTTAGCGTCGAAGGTCCTGATCGCGATCTCCGTAAGTGCAAGCGTAACTGCAGCCGTTGGGGCGGGGGCTCACTATCACGTCGTGAGCCGGTTTCGTGCAGCTACTCGGCCGCCTTCCGCCGTAGCGCCGGCCCGGGTGACCACTGCGACGTTGCCGCCGCCTACCCCTGTCCCCAGCGTCGTGCCCGCGGCAACGGTGACGATTGGCCTGGGTGATGCGCATAAACAACCCATTCTCGCGACAACCAAAGACAGTCAGAAACACAATCGCGCTCTACCCGTGGCCAAGAAAGACAATCATCTCATCGCCAAGGGTGCGCTCAAAGCGGCTGGGATCTCGAAAGCAACTCGGACGTCGAACACAGAGCATGCTCAGAAGAATAAGGTTCTCGGCTTGCTGGAAAAACCCAACCCGATCAACGCAACGGAACCGGAGAAGGAAACTGCGACACCAGCAAAGAACACCGAGACTGAGGCAACCGCGAATAACCAAACCAATACGACCACGAAGAAAAAGGGAGGATTATTTGGTTTCCTGAAGAGAAACAAGGACAAGAAAGCGAAGACTGACAACGATGAGACCAACAATGGCCAAACTCAGAACGGTAAGCCAGCTACTGTCGCGAATCGCTAGCCGCCATGTTCCTTCGCGACAACTCGAAAACGGGGTTGCCCGTACCTTTTGTCCGATTCTTCGTTGAAGTGTTGGCGGTCAAAGGTCAAATGTTTATGCTGACTGGACTTACAAGGCCTAAATTCAAATTGACATACTACCGATCCTTCGATGCAACTTCCCGCAACCGGCAACGGTCGCTATCATCTACTCTATACGTATGGGTAACACATTTAAGACTGCGTTACTGCTGACGGCATTGACAGTTTTTCTGCTGTTCATGGGGCAGATCTTCGGCGGTCAGCGTGGCATGGAACTCGCCCTCGGGCTGGCCGTTGTCATGAATTTCGTTTCGTACTTCTTCAGCGACAAGATCGCCCTGGCCATGTACCACGCGCAGCCCGTCACTCGCGAACAGCTGCCGCGCGCCTACCAAGTCGTCGAGCGCCTGACGCAGAAGATCGGCATCCCCATGCCGAAGATGTATGTCATCCCCACGGATTCGCCCAATGCGTTTGCCACGGGACGCAACCCGCAACATGCGTCGGTGGCCGTCACCGAAGGGATTTTGAATCTCCTCACCGACGAGGAGTTGGAAGGCGTCCTGGCGCATGAGCTCGGACACGTAAGGAATCGCGATATCCTCATCAGCTCGATCGCCGCAACACTGGCTGGCGCCATCACGATGTTAGCTCGGATGGGATATTGGGCCTCGCTTTTCGGGGGCATGGGCGGCCGTGACGATCGCGATCGCGGCGGCGGTGGATTCGTTGCTCTGCTGATGTTGATTCTCGCCCCCATCGCGGCTACTCTGATCCAGCTTGCGGTGTCGAGGTCACGTGAATACCAGGCCGACGCGACCGGAGCACAGCTCACCGGTAATCCCTATGCGCTGGCCAGTGCGCTGAAAAAGCTCGATGCCTATTCGAAGCGCATTCCGATGCAGGCTTCGCCATCGAACGCACATCTCTTCATCGTGGCGCCGCTGCTCAGCGGTGTGAGCTTTGCGAACTTGTTCTCGACCCATCCACCGATCGCCAAGCGCATCGAGAGGCTTACCGGGCGCCCAGCCGAGCTGGACTACTAAGCGACTGTTGAAATAACTCCCGAATATTCGCGATCCTGACATGTTGTCCACGATTGACTAGAATTGATTTCCCAAAAAGGGGATTAGCATGGCTCCTTTGTGCTGCGTAAGTCCTTGTGCGAGAAGACGATGCGAAGGGAAATCACTTCTCCTTTGACTGCAAAATAATGCACACTAGTCGATTCTCGCGGAATTTCTATCATTTGCTTTCAGTACTTTGCGGTTATGGCCTCTGGTAATTCGAATGCATGTTACTAGGTAGCCGCTTTGACGAATCCCAAAGGAGGGCTCTCGCTTGATCAACAAATTGCTTCGCGTAACTCTGGCCGTCGCGCTTTTGTCATTGGGAACCACCGTATTGTCGCATGCTAGCAACCTCGTCATGAACGGTGGTTTCGAAACAGGAGACTTCTCCGACTGGACACAGTTTGGCGACACCACGTTCAACGGAGTATGCATGTCGGGAACCTGCCCGAACGGCGAAATCCCCTTCGCCGGCAACTACTCGGCGTTTTTTGGCCCAGTAGGTGACACTGGAGGCATTAGACAGAACATTACCACCGTGCCGGGAGATTCGTACCTGGTCAGCTTCTATCTGGCCCTCCCAAATGGCGGGACGCCAAATTTCTTCAGTGCGACATTTGGCAGCGGCGGCATTGCTTTGAACAACTTTCCTGGGACGTTTCAATGGGCCTTATTCGAGTTCAGCGGAACGGCGACCAGCACCACAACGGTCTTAACTTTCACGTTTCGTAACGACCCAGATTATTGGTTCCTGGATAATGTGAGCGTGACCCCGGGAAGCCTAACGACTCCCGAGCCGGGAACGTTGGTTCTGTTCGGGAGCGGGATCATCGGGATCGCTGGTGTAATTCGCCGCAAGTTCCGCGCCTAGCGGACTGGCTTCGTCTGGCGGTGGCGACCTCGACGGTGGAGTAGATTGCCGTTGAAGTCGGGTGTAAAGCGACAATTGGAAGTGTGTGAGCACGGCATCTGCCCTGAACAGCAGGTGCCGTGTTGCATTATGGCCAAGAACATCGACGTAACGCCTCTCGGTCGCAATATCCCACAATGTGGTATAGCTGGCAATCAGCGTGAGGCGCGGGCGCCATCCCAAGTCTGGAAGATCATAGACAAGGAATTCTCTCGGTCAAAAAAAGGCGGCTGCGCCGCTGGTTCCATCTTCGCGAGGTCGCTTTTCAGCACCTCTCAAGTTCCGTACTTGTAGTTTCTTGAACTTAGACAGCGAGCGAAATTCAATGGACACCCTTAGCCACGAATCCGCGCTCCGGTCCTGCTCTGCTCGGAGTTTACAATCGGACGGCCGGAGTACATAATCGTGTTTGGGCAATTATTCGAACGAGCACTAACTTTTCAAATGCATTGTATTTTTTTTTCATATCCCACATTGTGGGGGGAGAGATTATGATTTCAAATTCAGACCCTGCTTCAGAACCGGACCACCGCGAGCGTATATGGTTTTTCCCGGATAAATTTTGGCGAGCCACCAAGGGCATGCCTCAGGAAGAGGTTGCGAAGCTGATGGCAGAAGTTGAGGGCTACGCCGCCGCGGGTGATGTGCAGGCGCTCCGCAAGTATCCTTTCGTAATCGTTGGAGACCCTTACAAAAAGAAAAAAACGGCTGCCTGATTCGGTATCCGAGATGGGTCCTTACGAACCGGCGGCCACTTCACGCGCATGTCCCGCAACGTGAGATGCAGTCGCCGGCTTGATGACCTGGGGGCGAATCATGATCGGGCATGCGCAGGTAGCTTCCAGTAAATAGCGAGCGCGGGCCAGCCGTTCTCCAACAGGGCTTATTTCTTGTAGGTCTTGTGCGTAGATAACCACCATCCCGTCGCGTCCCTCGACGGAAATCCGATCAATCGCTCGGTCGTGAGAAAAATCAAAGGCGTCGGCCAGCCTTAGAATGCCCGCGATGGGCAAGAGGGCCCTTCGCCGTTTAGGGACAAGTCCCACAAACGCGGAATGGCTGGTTTGGGGAAGCGCACCGCCATGGTAGCGAGCAATCACAGCGACACATTGGAGTTCTTCCGCGCTCCATCCCAGGGGAGGCTTGAGCCGGCGAATCAGCGAATAGGAATGTTTGCGATGGCCTTCAGGTCCGCGGCTTCGTCCGACCTCATGTAGCAAGGCGGCTGCCTCCAGAATGCGGCGGTACTTTGCTTCGGCAGTTAAGCTGCCTTGCCTCGACAGGCCATCGTAGATTTGCAGCGCGAGCCGCGTCACATGCGTGGAATGGTTCACGTCAGGATCAAGAAACGAAGCCCAGGTTCGCAACTTCTCCATGGCGGCCTGTTCCAACTCAGAACCGCTCGGCAGTTCAGCCCGCCATACCAGCCAGAGTGAATGCTTGCCCAACATCTTCTGACGATAAAGATCAAGCCGCTTTTGCCGCTCCTCGGCAATTCGCTGGTTCCAACGCGCGCGATCTCCAGCCTCGATCCCAGGATGCGCCTTTATCGCTGCCTTTAGTACATCGAAATCATGGACCTCGCCGAGAGCGTCCTGCAGTTGGCGCAGGTCCTTAGCCCACTTTTCGTGGCGCTGCGGAAGGAAATTCTCGCACGTGTAACGAAACCGCTTGATGCCGATTCGCAACTGGTGATAGCCAACTTGCGTCCGGTTCCGCAGTGCCCGCCGATGCAGTTCATGTGCCTCCATCCAGCGCTCCAACGCGAGATGCTGAAACACCATCCCTTCCACGGGCACTCTATGCGCGCGCCGCGCTAAACGCCCGGTCAGCGCGGTCCATCGTTTGCGGTCGAAGTTGCCAAGCGTTTCTTGTGCGGCGGCCTTGAGCAAGCTCTCCTTCTGGCGCAGTCCTTCGAGCAGAAGCTGGCGAACTGGATCGTCAGGGCCTGAAAGGCGAGTGACCCATTCCGACATGACTTGCACATCGCGAAGATCGCCCAGGCAGCTGAACAGGGCCTTGCCTAACTTCTTCATCTCCTTCCATGCGGGATCCGGATCTACGGAGAGAAAGCCGTCCGCCATCGAGCGGCAACGGCGAATAGCAACGCGGAGATCGTGCACGGGATCGGAGGCAAACTCGTGGCTCGCTTTGTCGCACTCTTCGAGCGTGCGCTGCGCCCAATAGGAGAGGCCGGCCTTACTGTCGGAAATGAGGGCACTCAACTGCATGACGTCAAATCCTGTTTGCTCTTACTTATACAGCGATTCCGCATGCTGGGGCAGCAGAAATGGTTGGAGTTGAGAAAAGCAAATCGCTGTGAAACCCTGGAGCATTCACAGATATACGCGTTCCGAGCTGCGCAGGTTTCGATAGCGCTGGAAGACCCTCTGGTCGCTTTCCAGACCCAGCGCCGATTTGATTGAGGTTCCGCGGAAAGTGTGGGACAGCATCTTCCACCAGTTGCGCAGAACGAATAGCGGTTCATGCGCGATCACCGCTGGTATGTGCCGCGTCTTCATCCAGCGCTCGGCTCGCCACCTCTCGTACTCAATTTCCTCGGGTTGCAAGTGTTGCGTGGCCACCACGGCGGTGGTGCCGTCGTACTCCTCCATTTTGTCGATGACGATTAAATTCCGTGCACGAAAGTCCTTCGTCATTGGCGTACCGGGATAGGGAGTGGGATGCTGGATGTAAGGCCAATCCACATATTTGCTGGCAAACTCCAGGTTGGCACGTATGGATTCGCGAGTATCATCGGGATTGCCGACGATGAGGCCACCAACCACGTACATTTTGTTTTTGTGCAGAAATTCAATGGCGCGGAGCGAAGCGTTGCCGGTGGCGCGGCCATCTTCGCGAAATTCATTCTTGGCCGCCGCTTTCAGAAAGTGGAGATCGTCTTCAAGAATGTTCTCGATGCCAAGAAAAACGTAGCGAAATCCGGCTTGGCGCATCAGCGGTGCCAGGGTTTCTCCGTGCATGGCGATGGGCGACGTCATTGCCTGAACGGTGTAATCGATGTCGTTTAAGCCGGCATCAATAATGGCGCGGCAAAGCGCTTCAAAGCGGCGGATGTTCAGGCTGATGTTGTCGTCCACGATGAAGATGGCGCGTGCACCGTGGTTCCTGGCATCGCGGATATCAGCCAGCACACGATCGAACGAGTAAGTATGAAAGTTGCGGCCGCGCATCTCGATGATCGAGCAGAAGCCGCAATCGAAAGTACATCCGCGGGAGGTCTCCACCACATCCACCCCGCGCCCAAGCATGGTGTAGCCGCTAAGAACACGGGCGGCGCGCTTCGGCAAACGGATTTCATCTCCCTCCAGAGTATGCACTGGGCGGGGAAGATTCTGATGCCAGCCATCGCCTGCGTGATACGACAGTCCCTGAATCGCAGCGAAGCTGTCGCCGCTTTCGATCGCGCGCAGCAGCTCGCGGAAGGTAAGCTCACCTTCGCCGCGGACAATGTAGTCGATGCCGCATCCCTCATCCATGTAAGCATCGGGTGCGAGGCTCGGGTCATAACCCCCTACGACGATGCGAACACCAGGTCGCAGTGAACGCACCAGTTTGACGATGCGAAGCGCCGTCTTGCGCTGGAAAGTCATGACGGAGAGACCCACTACATCCGGTTGATTTTCGCGGACCAGTTGCTCCACCGTTTGGCGAACCTTGCTCTGAACCAGGATTAGGTCGGCAACCGCCACTTTGTGATGTGGATCGATGTTTCCAGCCAAGGAACACAGCGCTCCATTGGGCATCCGCACCGCGACCGTCGGCATGTGCTCGAACGAGTCGGGCATGGAAAGAAGTAGAACATTCATGGCTCGGCTCCAGCTGTTAAGACGGTCCCCTCGATCTGGAACATCCGGTTGCCATACATGCTACACCGAAAGGGGCATCAATTGACGGCAAGAACTGGATGAGGTCGAACAGTATATTCAGGGTTGCTGCTTAGCCAGTCTTGATCAAATTTCAAAGTCGTCTTTTCCAATATCCGGGTCGTCTGTGACCGTGCGCGACAGCCAGCACTTGGATAGATCCCTTTTTTTCACGGTAAATAACTGCAAACGGAAACCGATTCAGTACGACTTTCGAGTTGCGTGCTCACCAACCGGCCATCGTCGCGGTGACTTGGTCACTAAATCGACCGCACGATCCAATTCGGCAACAAAATTGAGACCTGCAGTTTCGCTATGCTCCAAATACCAGGCTAGTGCTTCCTTGAATTCTGCCAATGCTGCGGGATGGAACTGAAGTGTCTTAGCGGCCATTGAGAATGGCTGAGATTTGGCGGCGAGCTTCAGCCCACGGAACAGGTTTCACTTTGCCAGAATCCAATTCCCCTATACGGCGCGCGATCTCTTTGTTCCATTCATCCTCGGCGCCTTGGTCTACGGTGTCATCGACGCTTTCGAGAAGGCAGCCGGCCAATGCGGCGCATGCCTCGGGCGGGAGCGCGAGCGCCTTCTTAAGCAAGTTGGAAACGTCAGGACTCATGGCACTATTTTATCTCCAAAAGCTTCTGGCGTTTCAGCCAACTTCTCCGCAGACTCATCAAAGTGCAGAAGTGCTGGCGCGCCTACCCACAACCGATTGCTCAATTGCGTCATCAAATCCGGATAAAATCTTCCAGCCAGCTTGCCCTGCACTTCCTGATAAGGGCCAACGAAGCGAACGCTGTCCGGTAGTCGCCGATAGATCTTTGGAAGCCAGTGGAGTGCGCGGACGGCGGCACGCTCTTCACGTTCTGCATAGGAGAGCTGAAACTCTTCGCGCAGACGCGGAGGAAGCAGATGTGTAGTGAGCGCGCGATACCAGAACGGTGGCCGCAGCCATGATTCCGCACCCCGTTGAAGCTGTTGGGCCATGTCGCGCGTGCTCGGACTGACAGCCAGCAAACTGGATTCGCAGGTGGAGTGGAAGTACGCCTTGAAGTCCAGCCAGTTAGGGGGTAGGTGGTTGCGGGGTATGCCAAAGAGTGCAGCGACGGTCTTGCTTTCCTCGTAGTACCGGTCGCGCTCTGTCTCGGTCAACGAAGGCAGTACAAGCTCGTAAGCGAGTAGAGCACTATCCACCAAGGTTGCGTAAACCCAGCGAAGGGCAGCAGTTTCGTTCGCTTCATAAGCGGAGCCCTTGGCGAAACGCCCCACTTCTTCCGGTAATTTGCCGCGGATGCCGGAATGGCGCCGGTGCACCTGTCGCGAGGTCGCCAGCGCCTGTTCGAGCGAACCGAAGACCATGGTAAACATCACCCGAAATGTCCGATGAAAGCGCCCGATAGGATCGCTGAGAGTAGTGGAATGTTCGCAAATGCCGGCGGAGACCCAGGGATGCGCCAACTGCAGCAAAGCCGTTCGACCTGCCGCAAGAAACAACGCTGACTCCCGATTGACCTTCCAACTGATTGAGGTGGGGCCAAATATTCCGTGCGTCGGGCCAGCTGCCGAAGCCCTGACCTCGTCGAGCAGACGTTCCAGTGCCGCCTCTGACACGACGTATCCGGGGTCACATGTCATATCGTTATGTATGTTATCTGTAATCGGCAGTACAAGTTCTTTTACTGTTATTTGGGTATGCACCGGCGCAACTATTTCCAGCCCGTAGGGTGCTGGAAGGAGGTACCATATCGCCGGGCTAATCACCCGTTCGGGTGATAGGGGTCACGGCAGGATTGTCCCGGTAGGACTGAAATAGAACCGGCCTCAAAATAATCGTTCGATCGAATTTCGAATTAGGAACGATTCAGTTTTAGTGCGGGCCTAGAAATCAAGCAGCAAGGTTCGAGGAGGACCTCTATGAGTGTCGTAACTACATCCCAGCCTGGAATCAAAACTCCGGGCAATTACATTAACGATGTTATGACGCTGGTGAAGACGAAGAACCCAGCCGAGCCTGAATTCCATCAGGCAGTGCACGAAGTACTCGATTCTCTGCGCCTGGTGCTGGAGCGCCACCCGGAATATATCTCGGCGCGCATCCTTGAGCGCATTACAGAACCGGAGCGCCTCATCATGTTCCGTGTGCCGTGGTTTGACGACCAAGGCAATATCCAGGTCAATCGCGGCTTCCGCATCGAGATGAACAGCGCCATCGGCCCCTACAAGGGCGGCCTGCGCTTCCATCCCTCGGTCAATCTCGGCATCCTGAAGTTCCTCGCCTTCGAGCAGGTCTTCAAGAATTCGCTGACCACGCTGCCCATGGGCGGCGGCAAGGGCGGCTCCGATTTCGATCCCAAAGGCAAGAGCGACAACGAAGTAATGCGCTTCTGCCAGAGCTTCATGACCGAACTCTGCCGCCACATCGGACCGGACACCGACGTTCCGGCCGGCGACATCGGCGTAGGCGGACGCGAGATCGGCTTCATGTTCGGCCAGTACAAGCGCATCCGGAACGAATTCACCGGCGTGCTGACCGGCAAGGGCCTGAACTGGGGCGGTTCGCTGATTCGTCCCGAAGCCACCGGCTACGGCTGCGTGTACTTCGCGCAGGAAATGCTGAAGACCCGCAAGGACACCTTGGAAGGCAAGCTCTGCCTGGTATCGGGAAGCGGCAACGTCTCTCAGTACACCATCGAGAAACTGCTGCACCTGGGCGCCAAGCCGGTTACGGTTTCTGACTCCGATGGCGCGGTCTACGATCCCGACGGCATCAATCATGAGAAGCTCAGCTGGATCATGGAACTGAAGAACGCGAAGCGTGGCCGTATTCGTGAGTATACGGACCAGTTCAAGAAAGCCATCTTCATGCCCACCGACCTCAAGCTGGGCTACAACCCGCTGTGGAACATCAAAGCTGATTGCGCTTTCCCGAGCGCGACGCAGAACGAAATCAACGCCAAGGACGCGACCAACCTCATCAACAATGGGGTCAAGGTCGTTGCCGAAGGCGCCAACATGCCGAGCACGCTCGAAGCCACCAAGCTGTTCCTGGAGGCGAAAGTCCTCTATGGGCCGGCCAAGGCTGCGAACGCGGGCGGTGTGGCCACCTCCGGCCTCGAGATGTCACAGAACAGCGCACGGCTGAGCTGGACTCGCGAGGAAGTGGACCAGAAGCTGCACAACATCATGATCGCCATCCACAAGACCTGCTTCGAGACTGCCGAAACCTACGGTACCCCGGGCAATCTGGTGAACGGCGCCAACATCGGCGGCTTCTTGAAGGTCGCCAATGCCATGCTGGACCAAGGACTGGTGTAATCGCGAGTACAATGTTGTTGGAACAGAATGCGGGGTGGACTCATCCACCCCGCGTCTGTGTGCGGGCAACTCGCATATTTCTTAGAGGAGTTTTGCGTGGGCCTTACGTATATTGAAGGTCTGCTCACCGGCCCCACCGGAACACAGGCCAAGGTCAATTTCCTTGTGGACAGTGGCGTGACCTATACCCTCGTGCCCGCCGAGGAGGCACGAGTACTCGGCTTGCAGCCGAAACGTACCGTCGCTTTCAGCCTGGCTGACGGAACCACAATCGAACGCCGTGTCTCGGAATGCCAGCTCGCACTCCCCCAAGGCGAAGGGCACACGCCCGTCATTCTCGGCGAACCGGGTGATGAGGCGCTGCTTGGTGCAATTACGTTGGAAGAGCTTGGTCTGGTGCTGAATCCCTTCACCCGCACATTGCAACCGATGCGGATGATGCTCGCCTGAGGCTTGCCCCGCTCATCCCTAGCGCGCAACAAACGCATGCCATATACTTATGTATATGCCAAAGGGGCCGGTACTCCATGCGACGAGGTTGAACATGCCACGAACCGCCAAAATCTTCATGAACAATCGTAGCCAAGCCGTTCGCTTGCCTAAGGAGTTTCAGTTCAACACGCCGGAAGTATTTATACGGAAAGAGGGGAGCGATGTGGTCCTATCGCCTCGGCCCTTGGACTGGTCGTCGTATTTGGCCGAGGGCCCTGTCGCCTCAGGGAATTTCATGCAAGACGTGGAAAAACTCCCGGTACAGGAGCGTGAGCGGTAATGCCGCGGTTCATGCTGGATACCGATACTTGCTCCTACATCATGAAGCGCTCAAACAATGCCCTCCTCAAACGCCTGCGGAAGACTCCCGTCAATGACGTGTGCATCTCCGTGATTACGAAATCGGAGCTGCTGTATGGCGTCGAGGTCTCTCCGCGACGACAGCAGGACGAGACGGCCCTCAACGGATTTCTGCGATATGTAGAGGTATTGGACTTCGCTGACGAAGCCGCCCCTCACTATGCGGAGATTCGCGCCCAATTGAAATCCGGTGGGACAATGATCGGCGCACACGACTTGTTTATCGCTGCCCATGCTCGTAGTCTTGGCCTGACGCTAGTCACCAACAACACACGCGAGTTTCGACGCGTTCCGAAATTGCTAATCGAAAACTGGACACTGCCCTAGAGAGATTCGAAGCCACCTTGATTGCGGAATTTCACAAATGGGCGCTGTCTCCAAGCACCGATCCACGCATCGAAGCCGCTGCGGTGCGAACGATGGATCTGGAGTTTAGAGGCTCTGCAGGGCAGGGTGGACAAACTGAGAGGGAATGAGCGCCAGAGGGTGAAAGTCGCCAATGCCATGCTGGACAAGGTACTGGTGTAGTCTCCGGCTGCAGACGTGAGTATCATGCGGGGGTGGAGCAATCCTCCCCCGTTTCTTTTTTACAGGTGATTTTTTGACCACTACTCATTCAACTCTCGATCCCGTACCACACGCGGAACGCCAATTCGAAGGCTTCGAGAATCTGATGCCGTTCCGGGTGAACGACATTCTGCTTGTCTCCAGCCTTTACGACTCCTTCATTCTGCGCGAGGACGGACGGCTGAACGAGCTATTGATGGGCGACTCGCTGGAACTGGACATTCATCAGGTGCCCGGCATCACCCACGTCCCAAGCGGAGCAAAGGCGCTGGAGTTGGCGCGCTCCCAGTCCCGATTCAATCTGATCGTTACCAACCTGCAGGTTCTGGACATGGATGCCGCTCAACTGGCGCGCGAAGTCAAAGCCGCCAATCTCGATGTCCCGGTCATCGTTCTGGCCTACGATTACCGAGAGATTAAGGACTTCGTTGCGCGCAATCCGCAAACCGATATCGAGCGCATATTTTTGTGGCAGGGTAACGGCCGCATCTTGATCTCGATCGTCAAGTACATCGAGGACAAGCGCAACGTCCTGCATGACACTCGCGCCATGAGCGTTCCCGTCATGCTGGTGGTAGAGGACGATATCCGGTATTACTCCCTTTTCCTTCCGGTGATTTACACCGAGCTCATCAGCCAGTCGCGCCGCCTGCTCAGCGAGGGTCTCAATGTCGCGCACAAGTTGGTACGCATGCGAGCCCGCCCGAAGATACTGCTCTGCTCCAATTACGAGGACGCCGAAAGGGAAGTGATGAAGTACCGGGATTACTTGCTGGGCGTGGTCTCGGACGTGGAATTTCCGCGTAATCACGGGCTCACGCCGGAAGCCGGATTCCACTTGGCGCGCATGATTCGCGGCATCGTGCCGGATGTGCCCATCGTGCTGCAGTCCAGCCGCACCGAGTTCATGCAGCGCGCCTACGACGAGGGGTTTGGCTTCCTGCAAAAGCGTTCGCCTACCCTGCTGGGCGATTTGCGGCGCATCTTGGTGGACGAGGCGGGCTTCGGCGACTTCGTCTTCCGCCTCGCCGACGGCAAAACCGAGGTCGGACGCGCCAGCAACCTGAACGAACTGGAGACCCAACTGGCGACGGTTCCGGCGGAAAGCATTGAATTCCACGCCGAGCGCAACCATTTCTCGCACTGGCTGATCACGCGGACCGAATTCGCTTTGGCGCAGAAGCTACGGCCACGCAAAGTTTCCGACTTCGAAGACACCGAGCACTTGCGCCGTGATCTTATTGCGTCCATCGCGGACTATCGCCGCGACCAAAGTCAGACGCTCATCGGCGAATTTAATCCGGGAACATTCCAACCGGACGACAATTTCTTCCTTCAGATCGGCGGCGGTTCGCTGGGCGGTAAAGCGCGCGGCCTCGCCTTCGTGCGGCACTTGCTGCACCAACGCGGCATGATGCGCAGGTTCCACGGTATTAGCATTGCTGTGCCGCCCACACTGGTGCTTACCACAGACTTGTTCGACCATTTCCTGCGGGAAAACAATCTGCTCGATGTCGCGATCCACGGCACCGACGACGAAGAGATCGAGCGGCGCTTTCTGGCGGCCCCCTTACCGATCGCTGTGATCGATAAACTTCTGGGCTTCTTGAATGAAGTGCGGTATCCGCTGGCGGTTCGCTCGTCCAGCCTGCTCGAGGATTCGCAATACCAGCCGTTCTCCGGCGTGTACGAAACCTTTATGCTGGGGAACCATCAAGCCGACATTCAATTGCGTCTGGAGCAGCTGATGGAGGCAATCAAGCGAGTGTATGCCTCGACCTTCAGCCGGCATGCCAAAGCCTATGTGCGGGCCACGCCGTATCGCCTCGAAGAAGAAAAAATGGCAGTCCTGGTTCAACGGGTAGCGGGCGCAACCCATGGCAACCGCTTCTATCCAGATTTCTCCGGCGTGGTGCGATCGCGCAACTTTTATCCCGTTGAACCGGTCAAGGTTGAGGATGGATTTGCCGCCGTCGCCTTGGGCCTGGGACGCGCCGTGGTCGGCGGGGGAAAGTCACTGACGTTCAGTCCGCGCCACCCTCGGCACCTGCTACAGTTTTCGTCGGTGGAAGACATTCTGGCAAACTCGCAGACGGAATTTTGGGCGCTCACCCTGGATCATGCGGCCGACCCGGCCGATCCGGTTGCCGGACTGCGGGAAGTGGGGTTTGGACTGGATGCGGCCGAAGCCGACGGGACCTTGCAGATGTTGGGGTCTACCTACTCAGTGGACAATCACGCGGTCTACGATGGGCTAAGCCGGAGCGGCCCGCGTATAGTCAGTTTCGCCCCCATTCTTAAGCATGGCGCGTTTCCGCTGCCCGCCATCCTCGATGAGTTAATGAGGATAGGTGAAGAAGCCATGGGAAGGCCGGTGGAAATCGAGTTTGCGGTTCGGTTGCCAAGGGACTCCGCCGAAGCTGCCGACTTCAGCTTCCTTCAGCTGCGTCCCCTGGTGCTCTCCCGCGGCGGCGAGGACATTCGCCTGGAGGATGTGGCAGCGGAGCGCCTCGTGTGCCAGAGTTCGCAGGTGCTGGGACACGGGCGATTGCAAGACCTGCGCGACGTTATCGTGGTTGACTTCCATCGCTTTGAACGCGCTCGCAGCGTTGAAGTGGCGCAAAGTGTCGCCCACTTCAACGCCCAGCTCTCCGAGAAGAATACTCCGTATCTGCTGGTCGGCGTGGGCCGCTGGGGATCGACCGACACATGGCTCGGAATTCCCGTGGCTTGGGACCAGATTTCAGGAGCACGAGTCATTGTGGAGTCGGGCTTCCGCGACCTGCGCGTGATTCCCTCGCAGGGCAGTCATTTCTTCCAGAACCTGACTGCGTTCCAGATCGGCTACTTCACCGTTAATCCTGACGCAGGCGAGGGTTTTGTCGATTGGGACTGGCTGGCCGCCCAACCTGCCGTCGAGGAACACGGCTGCGTCCGTCACTTGCATTTCGCAACGCCCCTAGTGGTAATGATGAACGGCAAGACCAGCCAAGGCATGATCTTTAAGCCGGAGAGCAAACCGTAGCCTGCGGCGGAGTTGAGAATCTGGAGTCTACGCTCCGAGCGCCACTCCCCAATGGGGTGCGGACACTTTCTTGTTTGCCCGGTGGCGGAAGGTGCTGCGGTGGCCGCGCCGATCTTCTTTTTGAAAGCGGGCCTTCTTGGCCAGAGAACCCCAAACTTGTTTCTCCTTGCCATTTTCCCAAAAGCTCTGGTAGCCGCCTTTGGCCAGTTGGAAGGGACGGTTCAATTTTCCCATGTGGTCGAAAAGCACCGAACCCGGTTTGTGAAAAGTTTCAAAGTACTCCGGGTGTACGAAGTTGCTCATGGCGATTCCATTCACGTCAAACGACAACTCTTCAACCGGATCCGCCGCCTCGTAATCGTATAATCGGCTCTTTTTCGGCCCAGCCGAATAAAGATTGGTACCCGGATCGACAAGCATTTCGGCCAGTTCGTGGGATGCCGCCACGCTGACTATCTCCTTAAGGTTGATGGTGGTCCGCACGAACACCTTGGCCATCGGCAATCCTTCCGGAGTGACGTCATGATAGCCTTCGGTGTTCGCATCATCGGCATTCTCAAGAAACGTGATGGCCCATGCGCCCTCGATAAAGCCGGTTGACTTCACAAGTTTGGCCGGCGTTCCCCACACGGGCGCCAAGTGTTCGTCCACAAACCTCTGCATGGCTTCGATGAGGGCATGAAAATCCGCGCCTAGCGGAGTTTTCGCGCGATTAAAACAAGCGATCGTCGGAACATGATTGTGGCCTGACGAAGCTCGCACAGGCTTGTGTCTTGGCATTCGCTGCATCTCCCGATACGGTATTCCACGTGATCATTCAAAGCCGAGCCAGTAACCCTACATCCCCGCTGCCTTCGAAATCAAGCTCCAATGCTTACCCACCGTAGCGCCAAGAACAGGCCGCCATGCAGGGTCGCTCGCCTTTCCTTCTGTGATCCACAACCAGGTGAAGATTGGGTAAGGTAGGTTTGGGTGCGTCGTACACGCCCTGCGACGCGATTGCAAACTCGGATCGAGTCGCCGCAGCGGCTCCGCTTTCTTCTGTCTAGCGATTGAAGGAGAAGTCCTGAATCCAATGGAATCCGCGGTTCCTCAAAAGAAACTTTGACTCATCTTCCTTATGCAGGGTCGCATCAACTGGATGTCCTCCTATCTTGCCGGTCAAGATCAGGATATCGGGCTGTGGCTTCTCGTAGGTGAATTCAGCAATCCAATTAAAATCATCGGGCTTGGTCATGCTGAACGCCTTCTTTTGGGGATCGAGATGCATCAAGAGCGCTTGGTTCGAACCTATCACCGGTTCGACCATTCCGTCCGTGGCTGATTCGATTACGACGCGCTGCCAACGATCTTGATCGGCAAGAAGTGGCGCCTCGGCCTTCCCGTCAACCTTGAATTGATCGACCGACCAGATGCCATATAGAGGCGCCTTCTCGCGAAATTCGGCCAACTGCTTCGTCCTTTGATCACTGTGGTAAAGGTTATAGCTCAACAAGACCACACCAAATGCTACCTGCAGAGCGATCGCGGAACGATTCATCCAACTGCGCCGGAAGAGCGGACGAGCAATCGCAGGTTCCACTCTGCGGTTGAGGATAAAAAAGTCTACTAATCTCCTCAAATCGGGGGCGGCTACAAACCCAGCCATCACCAGCAGATGAATCGAGCCGAGCTTTACCGGTACGTCGTATCCGATGTTCAGCATCAAGACGTTGCTCATGACAGCCATGCAAACCAGCGCTCCCAACGTCGCCAGTCGTGGAATGACGAGCAGGATTCCCGCAAGCACTTCGGCGGCCCCGCCAAAAAAGCTGTAACTTCGAGAAGCTCCCATGAAAGTCCACATCAGACCCATAGGAGACGAATCACCGTAGGTCTGCAGCAACCTTGAGAGGCTGGGCTCGGGAAACTGCAAGGGAAACAGTTTAAGGACACCGTAGGGGATCATTCCGGCTGCCAAGACTAGACGCAGATACACCGTGAACCATTTGTGCATCCATTCGTAGTTTGGACGATTGCGGTCGAGCAACGACCAAACAATAGTCCCCAACACCGCAATCACGAAGTAACATAGCGCCTGAACGTAAACGTAGGTCGTGTCCTTGCTGCCACCGGAGGTGTTGAGGTAGCCGGTGGCGAAGTCATGTCGTAGGTTCAGCACATCATTGCTGACCCAGAGTATGATCGCATTCCAGAGAGAGTTGTACTTATCTAATATCTGCGGTAAGGGAGGAATAGGTACGAGACGCAAAGATATATTTAGTGTGTACAGCAAGAAATATACGAACGCGAATCGGAATGCAATCTTCGTCCCGAGGCGCCAGCGTGCCTTTTCCATTTCGCGAGTTTCTCCTTCAGACTGGGTTCAGAATTTCATTGGGTAAATGCGTATTTCTCTGCTCTATCTACAGGATATAACGCAATTGTCATTATGCAAAAAGTGCTGGCAAGAAATGGCGTAACCCGATTGAGTTCCTTACAATCACGCGGGGACCGCCAGAGATCGCCGGCCAAGTTCCACGGCACACCTGGACACGTAGATATTTTTCGAACCACAATACGGATTTCGGAGAGTGCCATCTTCGGCAATAGTAAGCCAGAAATCTTCATCAGTGGTAGTAGCCAGAGCCGCCAAGCCGAATGCCCCGTCCAAGCTTCTTTGCTTGGGCGGGGATTTTCTTTTCCTCCCGAGATCTAAACTCACCCCCGCGAACGCCGTCCGCGCTAGAATCACCTGGTTTTCCGCGTGATGATCCACGTTGACTGACTGGGCGCGGTCGCATACAGTGTGGCCTTCCAAGATCATCCGTAGCATCTCGGAAGCAAGCGAGGTCACGCAGCAAAGCTGTCGCTTCATCGACGATTTGAGGATGCAGGATTATGTGACCGCGCTTGCGCTCAACGAAGCGCAGGTGTGCGGTCAGAAATTCTAGCGCGATTTTGCCGCCGCAGGTAGAAGAACGTCTTGTGTTGGTGGAATTTACGACGAAGGCTCTTGGCCTGAAACGCTACGGTGAGGAGTTAGGCTCTTTATCCAGGATTTCCTTGGCTTCTTGCACCAACTTGCGATTGCGAAGCTCCGCATCATTCTTGTTCGCTTCGCGAGCGCGGTCCTTGAAAGCCTTAGCTTTCCGGTGTACGTCTACGAATGGGTTTGTGTACTGCTGATCTTCCACGATATTTCGCCCCTGACTCGGATTCTACTCTTTGGAGCACCGAACAGGATGCCGAGAAGCCGAGTCGGTCGCGGTTGGTGGGTTGCAAGAGATCACAATTTATAATTTTGTCGATGACCAGTATGGAAAAACGTCGTTTGTCCCGCACTCCGACAACATTGCTGATCGTTGATGCTCAAGTCGGGCTGGTGGAACTGATGCCCGCCGAAGTCCAGAAGAGCGTTCTGCCCAGAATCAGAACCCTCATAGCGAAAGCACGCGCTTCGGCAATTCCTGTGATCTACATTCAGCATGACGGCTCAGAAGGGCATCCGCTGGAAACCCATACAAAAGGCTGGGAAATTTACCCCTTGCTCAAGCCAAACAAAGGGGAGCCCGTTATCCGGAAGCGAGAATCGGACTCGTTCTTCGGAACGACGCTTCAACGAGAACTTGAGAAAAGAGGAGTTACCCACCTCATCATTGCGGGAGGCATGACTGAGTACTGTGTGGACACTACTTGCCGACGTGCTGCGAGTGTAGGTTACAACGTTACGCTTGCTGGTGATGCCCACTTTACGAGAGACAACGAAGTGTTGACCGCTGCGAGTATCATTGCCCACCACAATTTCGTGCTCGATGGTTTTGGTGCCGGAGATCACACGGTTAGGGTCAAACCTGCGGACGAGATTATTTTCTAAGTTTATTTACGAACCGCTGGGGATGAGATGCTGACGGATGCCCCACCGCGCAATGCGAACCGTGATGGCTTTCTCGAAAGTGATCGGATCAGGACGCTTGACCTGCCGCAAGACGGGCGATTCCTTCCCCTTGCGAAATCTATCGAATTAGCAATGACAGACGGGACGACTGCGGCTGTCCGACGCGCTTGCTTTGCCTTTCTGGCTTCTACATCAGAGTTCTACCGGGTGCAACCCTGTGGTATCCGCGTACTGGCATCGAGACCGCTGCGCGTTCGAGAACATTCGGTTACAGAGCTTTTTGGAGACTACGCCCCCGAAAGCATGCTGATTCGGGTATGGATGCGCACGGCGGTGCGGAAGGAGATCACTTCTTTTGGAACATTCCTGAGCACGCTCTGCCACGAGTTCTGCCACCATCTCGATTTTCAGCGGTTCGGATTCGCTGACTCGTGGCATACACGCGGCTTTTACGAGCGCACCGCTGCGCTGTACCACCATGCGCGGGGAACCCCCCTAAAGCGACTGTTCTGGGTGGCAGCGGCGGACGGGCGCTGGCGGATCGACTGGCCGCGCACGAATCGTGGTTCGTGACGCGGGGCTCGAAATGCTAGCGTGGAGGGGAATCATGGATACGGCATTGTTGGCATCAATCGCCCAGCAGATGATGAGCGGCAACACAGTTGACGTGAACGGAAAGCCCGTGCCCGTCCGTCGCACCAGTGGGCATCGACTCAAGACGCTGGCATTCATCATGGATGGGCGGGACTATCAGGCTATCGAACAGAATGCTGAGAAGCCGAGCCGCTGGGGGCGGCTAGCGAGGAGCGGCTATCAAGTTGTTCAGTTCAAGGACGTGGAAACCAATAAATTTGTCGCGGTGGCGGTTGATGGAAAGGTCACAGTGTACGGAGCTGGGCACGGGGCGCGAAAACGATGAGACGAACTAGGCGGCAATTCTGACCGAGAGGCTGACCGTAGCACAAAACATCTTGCTTTGTTTCCCTGAAGCAATCGTATGTCACTCCGAGTAGCCGTCGTATTCGCCTTCAGTGTCCTCTTCTTCGTCGTCCTGTTCCTCGTCTGGTTCCTGCTCTTCTTCCTCTTCCTCGTTCTCTTCTTTCTCGTTGTCTGAGTCTCGGGCGATGAGGCGGTCAGCGGCTAGCCAGCGATAGGTGGCTTCAGCAGGCCATCTGGGACAGAGTTCGCTCATAGCCAAATGGTACGCTGTGTGGGGCGGGGCCGCTGCGCGACATTTTGTTCTTTGTCTAATTAGACTGGCCGTTCCTGAGAACCGTGGCGTGTGCATGCGAACAGAGGATGCAAAGTCCACGCAGGGAAAACCTGTAGACACAATCGAAACGGTCGGGCTAAGGTGCAACGCAGCAATTAGGGGACGACTGGTATTTGGACGGGCGGTACTTGGAAGCCAGGTACTGGGAAAGAAGGTACGGCTTGTGGTAATGCTGGATCCATTCTGGCTTTGAGCGTCTCGTTCATTTGCAGAAAGCCTTGGTCCCAATCGCCTGCGCGTTTCCAGTCGCCTGCGCGTTCCACTGCTTCGGGATTTAGATTGGTAGAATCACTTGCGAGCAAAGCATTTTGTCTTTCGCCGTAAAGCCGGAAATACTCGCCGACCTGTATTGGCGGCGATGCTTCGTTCGAAGGATGGCTAGTTGCGCCGTGGTATGCCGGGAGATCTTTGTACGATGAAGACCCGACGAACCCAACATAGGGACCGTTCAGGATAGCGCTCACGGTGGGACGTTGGCGCTTAGCCATTCGCTCGTGGATGGTGAGTACCGCCAAATAGGCGACAGAAAATGCAACTGAGACCACGGCAAAGCGTAGAAGCTCGATCGGCACTTTCATCCTTCTGCTTCGCTTCGATGCGGCCATACAGGCTTGTTCTTCCTTGGAATTTCCCTTTTGGCTCCCGACTGCCCCAATATATACCCATCGAGGGATGGCGGCGCACCTATTTGTTCTATGGTTGGGCTCAGACCTTGGCACAAGGGCTTCATGTGCCCCAGCCCCAGTCCCACACTGCTCCCATTCGCGTAGTTAAGGACCG
Source organism: uncultured Acidobacteriaceae bacterium (assembly GCA_963720135.1). Taxonomy (GTDB): domain Bacteria; phylum Acidobacteriota; class Terriglobia; order Terriglobales; family Acidobacteriaceae; genus Bog-257. Next base: position 79,012 of record CAVREJ010000011.1, on the reverse strand, counting down.
CAAATGAACCATGGTCGGCACGTAGGTAGTCGTCGCAGGCAGTGGATATGTTTACAATGTTTACGACTTGCTCAACAGAAAAATCGGCAAGATTTTCTCGCTTAACTCAACTCGTGCCGGCGGGCGCCCCGACATGATCCGGAGACAGACTGGGCAAGGATGGAATCAGGGAGCCGCTGCATGACCGATTGGTCGGCCGCTAACCGGGTAGAAACGCGCGCGCACTTTGTCCGGTTCTTGAATCTGCCGGTCCAGTTGCAGCAGGATTCATTTTCTTCCGCTAGCGTTTGCACCGCAAAATGTGTAAATGTTCGTGCTTATCTTGGCGATCTGTATGCTGGGGGATTCGCAGACTTTAGCGATTTGTGCGAGTTCGTATGCGATAGTGCAGCTAGTCCGCTCTATCTGGTGGACGGCAAAGAGTGGGCGACACGCGGAACGATTGAGAATTATAGGGTCAACATCAGGCGCGGACGGCGCCGGGGGGTAGCACATGGCGATGACAACTGAGGAGTGGAACGACGCAAGCGTAGGCGACGTGCTGCAACTGGACTCCACAGGCATGACCTACGTGGTGGTGGACACCGGCATGATTAGCGAGGGGTTTCTGATAGTCTCGCGGACGATGACGGCACAGAATCCGCCAGAGTGGACCAGGATGCGAAAAACGGTGGACACCGAGGAACTTATCCAAAGGAAAGCGGAGATGGCGGCCGCTCGCATCCGGCAGTCCAGGTCTTAGACTCGGAGCGGGCGATGAGACAAGAACAGAGATGCGGTTTGGTTTCGGTCTCTTGGCAACGGCTTGAGGGATTCCGCGTCGCTCGGCGCCGACGCTCTCAGACCCTATCCTCCCCGACGTGTAATTCCTGGCTTGTGCCCTGTTTTGGGCCCACCGCCAAACCTATTCCGGTCCCACTATATCTGCGGAAGCGTCAGCTTTCGTCCGCTCCCGAGGCGAGTGATTGCGAGGGCGTGTGGACGTTTGTGTGGACGCGACCCTTAGAGACAGAACAATGGAAATCACAACCGCTTGAAAGGATTGGTCGGGGCGAGAGGATTTGAACCTCCGACCCCCTGCGCCCGAGGATTGCACGCACGAAGAATCAACAACTTACATGGCGTGATACGAAATGCGACGGAGTGTCACAGATGCCTCGCCAATCAAGGCTTTCCGAGGTATCCACAGTGCCGCAAGACACTCTGTCACACTTGGTAGGGTTTGGTGGTGGGCACAGAACTGGGCACAGTCGCGGTTCGCTCTTCCCCGCGGTGGTCCGCGGTGGCCCTCACTTCGCGGGGGTCACCTTTTCGCGCCCACCCCACCATGCGAGGTCAAGCACCCCACGCGCTCGGAGGGTACGCCGAAATCGTGGTCGCAACATCCTCACATAAAATTTTCTGGCTGGCGGATGTTCATCATTTTTTTCGGGTTGAGTAATGGTCGCAGGGGCCTCACATAAATTTTCTGGTTTAGGGAAGATCATAATCATTTTTCTAGAGCATTTTCTTAGTTACTATAAACCGGAGATCACTTGAAGTAAGCTGCAGATGGCGATCCTCCGCTCAACCTGCATGGGGCAAGCGTATTCGAATGATCTGCGGCGGAAGTTTTTTCAGGCGTATGACGAGGGGGAGGGAACGCTAGAGGAGTTAGCGGAACGATTTCGGGTCAGTGTGGGTTGGGCAAAGAAGATTTCGGCGCGGCGAACGCGGACCGGAGAGAGCGATGCTCCGCAGTGGCGGCATGGACCGGCGAGCCGGGTGACGGAGGCGATGGCCGAGTGGATGCGCGAGCAAGTTCGCCACCAACCGGATATCACGCTGTGGGAACTGGGGGAGCAACTGGCAGAGATCCAGGGCGTGCGCTTGAGTACGACACGGATTTGGTGGGCCTTACGCCGGCTGCAGTTGGCGCTTAAAAAAAATCGCTCTACGCCCAAGAGCAAGACAGCGAGCCAGCGCAACAGCGGCGGCAAGCGTGGCGGGCGGAGATCGGTCAGATCGAAATCGAGCAGTTGATTTTTCTGGAGGAGAGTGGAGCCACCACCCAGAGGACACGAAATTATGCTCGTGCTCCGCGTGGGCAGCGGGTGAAAGAAGCGACCCCGCAAGGCCATTGGCAGATACTGACCATGCTGGCCGCGCTTACCAGCCAAGGTCTGCAGGCGCCCATGACCATTGCCGAGCCCACCGATGGCGACATTTTTCTGGCTTATCTGGAGCAGGTTTTATGTCCTCAGCTGCGGCCCGGTCAGGTGGTGATCATGGACAACCTGTCCGCTCATAAAGTGGCGGGAGTGCGCCAACGGATCGAGGCCACCGGCGCCCGGCTGATGTATCTGCCGCCCTACTCGCCGGACTTGAATCCGATCGAGCAGGCCTGGTCGAAGGTCAAACAGATTCTGCGTTCGCTCAAGGCACGCACCCTCGAGGCTCTGGAAACGGCTGTGGCTGAGGCCCTGCGTTCGATCACTCCGGCGAACGCTATGGCTTGGTTCTCCCATTGCGGTTACGGTCTACACTAACTATGAAAATGCTCTAAGAGGGCTGTAACCAAGGGCTGGCGGCTTGAACCTGCGAACCTATTGCGTCGTCTGTTGGCACTTGGGTCAAGGTCATATGCCAAGAACTGGCGCGGCGGGAGAAGCACCGAACTGAAGGAGCGGCGGTTGGCCTCATGCGCATTTCGCGACTATCAAGGTGATGTCGTCGGTCTGTTCCTGAGGGCTGAATCTCCGAGCCTGATCCGCAACTGCTACCAGCAACTCCGGCACGGATAGCCGACAATTTTGCCGGGCGGCTTCCAGTAGGCGCTCTTCGCCAAATTCCTCTCCCTCGCCATTCATTGCTTCCGTAACACCATCGGTGTAAAGCAGGACGGCGTCGCCTGGAGCCAGTTCGCGTTCTTCCACGGCGCAATCCCATTTCTCGAACAGGCCCACCACCGTGCAGGTTGCGCCGAGCCGTTCCACAGTGTCGTCGCCGCGCAAAAGCAAGGCAGGCGGATGGCCGCAGTTCGAGTAGCGCAGCTTGCGGGTGCGATCATCGTATTCGGCGAAGAAGAGAGTAGCGTAATCCCCGCCTGCTGTGTTTTCGTAAAGCAACTGATTCACCGAGCGAAGAAACCGCTCGGGCTGTTCCCCAGCCGTCGCGCACTGGCTGCGCAGAGCGGCTTGGAGATTGGCCATAAGCAGAGCGGCTCCGATGCCTTTGCCGGCTATGTCCGCTACTACCAGGCCAAGCCTGCCGCTGCCGAGATCAAGAAAGTCGTAATAGTCTCCGCCGACCGTCCGAGCGGGATGGCAAACGCCGGCATAGACCAGCGTTCGAGTCAGCGGCTGGTGTTGCGGAAACAGGCGGGTCTGCACTTGCTTGGCGATGGCCATCTCGCGCGCAGCCTGTCGCTCTGCTTGCAACTTGGCAGCCTGGGCGCGGCGCTCTGCTTCCAGCGTGCGCGTCGCCTCATCGAACTCAATCAGAAAAAAACTGTTGCCGTCCACATCTTCAAAAACCGCGTACGCCGCCTGTCCACTTCCCCAGGGAGGTTCGCTGGGTGCAAGGGGGAAACGGACTCCGCGTCTCGACCATTCTTCGTACAAGCTACGCACGTCTTCAGTAAGAAAGCCAACTCCGGTGGGTTGGCCGATGCGCTGCTGCTCTGCGGATCGTTCGGGTGGAACACAGAGGGCGAGGCCGGGAAAGCCCGCGCCTGCCGTTTCAGGCAGCCAGCCAGCAGCGGGCGGAGCGACAATGATCCACCGGCCCCCCTCGGGAGCGGGTGCGTCCACAATCGCCTCGAAAGCTAGCTTTTCCACAAAGAACCGCCGACTGCGCTCCTGATCCCGGACCCAGAGCGTTGCGAACTCTAGCCGGAGAAAAGGCTGCAGCAGTGCTGCTCTGAGTGACGCTGCGAAGGGAGCAAGCACTCCTTCGGGCTGCGCTGAGGGCTCCATCGCGACTGATTATTCCATAAGTTCGAATAGGAGTCCTGATGGCCAGTGCGCTTGCCGGGCCGGCCCAGCATCGCCTGTTGTGCCAACTCAATGTCGCTAACAGGCGATTACACAAGTAATCCCGAAACGGGCAATTTGGCGTAGGTCGCTTGGGTGATGGCGATTTCTCTCTAACGATCTTGGCATGGCCGAACTTTGGCTCGTGGACCTCTTCTAAATTACTGACCGACCACGAACAGATTGCCGTCGTTCTGGCTGTAGACTTTGCCGTCGGGGCCAATCGAAAGTGGAGTGTATGCAGCGCCCAAAGCTTCCAGCAGGAATATTCTTTGCTGCCATTGCGTAAAGGTCCCGTGATGTCCTTGCGGAACGGAATAGATGTTTCCGTCTTCGCTAGTGATGTAGACCAACCCGTTGACGTCGATCACCGGCGCGTTGACGCACCATTCGTAGCCGTTGGGATGCTGCGGGTCGATGGTCGTGTTCTGGAATGACCATTCCACCTGCAGATTAGCGTCAAGCTGGGAAACCAGATACGGCCCTGCCGGTACTGGCGTGCAAACCGGATTATTGTATGAACAGTATGCGGGCGACGGATAGTGGTTATCTTTAATCACAACCGAATACGTGCCGCCATGCTGGTACACCCCCGCCGTCGAGTCCCAGCCGAAGCCGTAAGCGTTGACGTAGTTTCCATGGGTATCGAAATGAAAGAGATGTCCTCGTTGGTAGTTGTAATTGTCGGTGGCGCCGAAGAGCACCGATCCATCGGGCAGGACTGTTGGCGTCGACGACGATTCATCGATGACGGTACCCGATCCTTTCGCGTTGGTCGTAGGATCGACTCCAACCGCAGTGCCAAAGCGGCAAGAATTCGGCTCATTGTTCACTCCCCGCTGAGCGATCGGCAAGAGCACGCCGCAGCCATCTGTCAACCGATACTGTAGGGAGGAGGCCCATTTCGGCGTGAGGTCGGGATTCGCCGCGATCATGTAAGCGACCTGTGAGTCAAAGTGAGCGACGCTTACCGTGTAAACAGTGCCGTCGGGCGCAACCGCAGGAGCAATGTTTACTCCCGGGCGCTGCGAACCGCATATTTGAGTAGGCGGGCCGGCAACTCCCAGAGGCGGCCATGGGAGGCTGGATCCACCGTTCGGCAGATCGTAGAAACCGCCTTCGCAGTGCGTCGAATTCCCGGGAGGCGCATTCGGCACCAGAGTGGCGTAGGTTACGGTGGAAGCCGTGTCGCCAGGTGTGACCTTCACCAGCCACGCGTTGACAACATCATTTTGCCCCCAGGGATTGCCATTGATGTTCAGTTCGATGACGTTGTAGTAGATGTTGTCGTTGGCATCCGTGGTCAGCGGGCCGGAAACAAATGTGTTGGCGGCCGTGATCGATCCCCCATTAAAGGGATTGATGTGCGCTTGCGTTTGCCCGGTGTTGGTGTTCACTTTCCATATCGTGCCTGCGGCACCGGGAACGTAGAGAAATCCATTTGCCAGGGCGGGATGAAAGACCGGCTCCCATCCTTCCAAGCCACCAAACCCCAGCTGCACGTTTGTGGCATTCGGCTCGGGCTTCCAATCGGTGGGATAGGTCCAAACGACAACCGGATTGTTTTGTTGCCAGTCGCGCCGCACGACATTCCACTGAATCTGGTTCCACGCATTGGGTCCACAAGGGTAACCGTAGATCCAGAGACCTGGCGGATTGCAGGAGGGATAGGTCCCGCTCTTTTGCATCATGTAAAAGCTGTCGCCATCGATAAGAGTGGACTGATAGTGCGCAAGCAGCACACCCCCAGACTCATTCTGTTCCTGAAGGACGAACGGGTCGTACACGATATCGGCAAGTTTGTTGTTCAGCGGTTGCCCGGCAATGTTGACCATCCCTTCGTGCTGCGCATTCCGGCCCCACTGCGACCAGAATGCCTGGCCTGCCTGGCCTGCGGCAAAGCCAGTGAGCGAGAAGATCAAAATGGCAATTGAAAAAACGATCGCGGTGCTAGACAGGCGTTTCATAGTGCCTCCGGATTCACATGGCGGGAAGGCCCAGCAGAGTAGCGCAATAGTAACTCAACTTCCGATGAAGAACCATGCAAAACTGAGGTGCTCAGCAGATTACTATTGATAACAGGCTATACGTCGCCGCCGACTGCATCACTTGTGTAATGGCGATATTACGCCAGCTATCCGAGTCATTGTGCAGAGGCACTTTCCGCGCTGCCGACAATCGGGGTCGCACCTGGCTCGAACCGAAGTGTTGAGCACAGTTGCTTGGAATGAAAATCCGGGGACGGTTTAGTGCCGTCCCAGCATGACGGGTCCAAGCTAGTGCGCTGACTTGACCCTGATTGCCAGATCAGCCAGATTGCTCATTTCAGAGAGCTCCTGGCGCTCGCGCCCATACCAGTAAGCGGAACCATCTGCGGACTATCCGGGGCATTGTCTGTGATGGTCACGTTCGCGGTTCTCTGTCCTGTGCCCCTCGCGGTGAAGGCTACCGCGATGATGCAGTGGTCTCCCGGCGCGAGCGTTTGCGGACTGATTGGGCAGTTGTTCGACTGTTCGAAATCGGCCTGATCGGTGCCGGTGATCGCGATGCTGTCGATCATCAAAGGTAATTCGCCGGTATTCGTTAGGGTGATCGTTTTCGTCATCCCCGGGGAACCGAAGCTCAAGGCGCCAGGATTCAAGCCAACGTTAGACGATGGCGCGATCTCCGTCACGAACGCGTCCGAATTGCCACCGCCGCCGCAGCTTCCGTTGCAGGCGCCTGATATCTGATTCATCTGGGGAAAGTCGGGTGAATCGGTGGTGCCTGTCAGATATGCATTTCCGAAGCCGTCCACGGCGATGCGAGAATTCCTGACGAGGGAACCGCCATTCTCATCACCGCTACCGCCCAGATAGCTGGAGTAGATCAGCGAGTCGCCCGCAGCATTGATCTTGGTCACGAACGCGTCCGCATTGGCGCCGGTGCCGCAGCTTCCGTTGCAGGCGCCCAGGATTTGGTTTACTCGCGGAAAGTCGTTCGAATCGGTACCTCCTATCAAATAGACATTACCCGAGCCATCCGCAGCGATGCCGGTCCCCTCATCGTCACTGCTGCCGCCGAGCAAGCTCGAATACACCAGAGCGCTTCCAGCAACGTTGATCTTGGCGACGAAAACATCGAAGCTGCTCCCACTGCCGCACCCCCCCTGGCAGGAGCCTGGGATTTGATTTATCCGGGGAAAATCGGCCGAGGAGGTGTGGCCCGTGAGATAGGCGTTGCCCGAGCTATCCACGGCGATATTGGATCCGTAATCTTCACCGCTGCCGCCGAGCAAGCTGGAGTAAACCAGGCTGCTGCCCGCAGCATTGATCTTGGTCACAAAGGCGTCGTCGGCGGAGCCACTGCCACAGCTTCCCTGGCAAGCCCCGGAAATCTGGTTCACCCGGGGGAAGTCGGTTGAATCCGTGGGGCCCGTAAGATAGACGTTGCCCGAGCCGTCCACCGCAATGTTTTGGCCGCCATAATCCTGACCGCTCCCACCAAGCAAGCTGGAATAGATAAAGCTGCCGCCCGCAGCGTCGATTTTAATCACGTAGGCATCGTAGTCGGAACCGCTACCGCAACTCCCCTGGCAGGCACCCGAGATTTGGTTGATCCGCGGAAAGTCAGCGGAAATAGTTACCCCCGTGAGATAAGCATTGCCAGCGCCGTCCACAGCGACGCCACCCCCAGAATCGTCACCGCTGCCACCGAGCAAACTGGAGTAAACCACCGCGTCGCCCGCGGCACTGAACTTGGTCACGAAGGTGTCGTAATTGAACCCGTTGGCGCACCCTCCCACGCAGCCACCTGGAATCTGGTTTACCCGGGGAAAGTCGATCGAGCCAGCCCGGCCTGTCACATAGACTTCGCTCGAGCCGTCCACGGCGATCGCGTACCCAATATCGCCACCACTACCGCCCAAATAGCTGGAGTAAACCAGTGCGGTGCCGGATGCGTTGATCTTGGTCACGAAAACGTCGGTATAGGGACCTTGACCACAAGTTCCCTCGCAGGCGCCCGGCGTCTGATTCACCCGCGGAAAATCGAGCGAGTAGGTGAGGCCCGTTACATACGCATTACCTGAGGCATCGATAGCGATGGCGTGCCCCTCATCGTAACTGCTGCCGCCAAGATAGCTGGAATACGTCAGCACGGGATCGATGATCAATGGTTTTGTTTTGTCGTAGGCGCTCACTTGGAAGGTTACTTGGTTGCCGGCCTCCAGCATGTAGCGGCCTTCTGAATATCGGCGTTGTAGAGACGAGTCTATGCCCCGATCTCGCTGTTGGCTGGACAAACCCGCATCTACCTCCTGATAAACCACGGGCTTGTGAAAGCGGACTTCGTCGCCGTTAAGACTCACCACCAGATCACCATTCGCTGCGATCCGAAGAGGCGAGCCTACATGCGCGTGCTTGCGCCCGTCAGCCGCAGGCGACGGGCGGACACCCAGGTCCGCCCTTACATCCAACTTGATCTGATCAGGGTTCACACCCGGCGCCACCACAAAGTCATATTCGAGCTGTCTCTGGTTGCCGTAATAGACCAGATCGACGCCGTGATAGATGTTCTGGTATAGCACCTTAGCGTAATTCGCTACGTCCGTCCGCCACTTCTTGGGATCATTGCCGATGAAGTAGTTGCTCTTGCCTGGCAACTGTTCCAGGCCACTCACTTGCGCCGCCTCGCTCGCACCGACCAGGCTCATCCGCAGAACCGACGCCGAATGGCGGGTGGCAAGCGGTGAGCGACGAGTTTGGAATTCCAATTTTCGACTTTCGCCGCCAATTTCTGGCTTGTTCAACGCCAGCACCGCTTCAGTGCCAGCCAGGAACAGTGTGTATCCGCGGCCTCGCGAGAGGAACTTTACCTCGGCGCCGGTCTGGCCTTGATTGGCCTCAAAGCTTAACGGCAATTTGCCGTAGGCCGCGACCAGTCGCGAACGCGAAGCCGGATCCGGCGAAACATCGGCTCTGACCCCAGTTGCGCTCGCATCTGTGGTTTTGGCGAGGCCCAGTGTTACGGCAGGTTGTGAAAGTTGGCCCGAAGCGTTTACGCCCACGAAGCAAAGTAAGGCGACAAACGACAGTATCTCCGCCGCGCCTAGGAATTGGCGCCAGCAGGTCGGCGAGTGCTTTTTCACGATGTCCTCTTTTCTGAGTCGGCCGGTGGGAAAACGGTACTAGGGGCTATCCCCCATTGGTGGCCGGAAACGGTAGCACCCTTGCCTTACTTTTGCAATCACAAAGACACCTAGCCAGCGCCTCAGTTTGAAATTTGTCTCTATGACGCACCCCGTCCGGAGAGCACCGATGCTGTCGTCACTACAGCCCAGGCCATCGCCGGAGGACCATACTTCAACATCGCTATGTGATCCTAAGTCGTAGAATCCGACGTCCCAAATTTTGGATAGCCGCGCTAAGTAGGGCAAGGATTTCGACAGTCCCTCTCGACCCGCCGAGGGTGCTTACCGTGGCGGCCGACGGGCATCGAAGCTGGGCTTTTCACAGATTACTGGCGTGAACAGGCGTGGGTGTTGAAAAAGTCTCTTCGGCAGAAATGACACTCCCTAGGTGGGACTGGGACTGGGCTCTTGTATGTTCTTTGTCAGTTGATTAAGCGGCTGCAGCGGATGTCGGATTTGGTGCTTTGCTGAGGAAGCGGACTAGCCGTTTGATATTCTGTGCCGCAGCTGCCAGGAAGAACTGCTCGCGCACGAACTTCAGTCTGCGCAGGCGGAGGCGGCGTAGTCCGATCTGATTCTTGAGTTCCGCGAACAGGGCTTCCACTTTCTTTCTTTGGCGTTGTGCGTTAGCGAACTCTGGCGTGTTGGCCAGTTCGCGTGCCCGTTGCCGAACCGGCTCATGCATGTGGATGGCAAGACAGCGGAAGGCTGCGCTGGTGCATTGTGGTCTTTGTGAGCATGCCCCACAACGCTTGCGGGTTCCGATGTAGGTATAGGTGCGGTTGCGATCACTCCGACGGCCGTAGTTGAGTTGCTGACCTGCGGGGCAGCGATAGCTGTTGCTTTCCGGCTGATAAGTGAACCGCTCCGGGCCATAGAACGGGCTGTTCTTTCTGTGGATACTATCGCGGGTTCGCATGTAAGGAGTGATGCTCCGATCCGCCAACCATTGCAGGAACTCCCCGTTGCCGTAGGTCGTGTCAGCCGCCAGCGATTCCGGTGCTCCGCCTTGCCATTGCGTGAAACGGGTGAGCATGTCTTGGGCGGCCACCGTCTCCTGACTCATGCGTGCTGCCGTGGCTTGCACTCCCACAATCACGCAGCTTGGATTGTCCACCAGATAGTTGTCGTAATAACCCAGCCGGGCCGGCGTGCCGCCTTTCGTGGCATAGGTCGAATCCGGATCGGTAGTCGAGACCTGCTCTTGCTGATGCACCGGTTCTTCCACCGGGTTTTGTTCGGCCAGTTCCGCCAGATACCGTTTCACCGCGTGGTTGACTTGGGCTGCTTGCGCTAACTGTTCGCGTGGAATCCGGCTCTCTTTGGCCGCATTCGCCTCGACGAAGCTGCCGTCCACCGAGAGGTGTTTGCCTTGCACCAGCCCCACCTACACACTGCCGCACGATCTCTTCAAACAGCTGCTCAAATAGCTTCGACTCCTGGAACCGTCCGTGCCTATTCTTGGAGAAGGTGGAGTGGTGGGGGATCTCCTGGTCGAAACCCAGACCGGTGAACCAGCGCCACTCCAGATGCATGCGCAACTCTTCCACCAGCTTGCGCTCGCTGGTAATGCCGTACAAATATCCGATGAGCAAAATACGCAATAACAGTTCGGGGTCGATGGAGGGCCGCCCGGTTTCGCTGTAGCTGTCCTTGAGTCGCTCGCGGACAAAGGCAAAGCTGATGTGTTGATCGATCAGCCGCAGAAGATGGTTTTCTGGAAGGTAATCGTCAAGCTTGAAGTAGTAGAACAGCGATTCCGAACGGACTTGTTGCCCCATCATGATCGGCAGGCCTCCGAGGGTGAACATCGCGCAGTGCATGGAAGGAATGATTCCTTGTACCGCGACTTACCTGCCAATCAAAGTGACTTTTTCAACACCCACAGGCGATTACACTTACGACTCGGCCAACGACGGTAAGGGCGACCTCTTCTACCGCGCTGCGTCTCTTCCACGGTGCTTCTTGAGTTGCTCGACCACGCCTTCCAAATCAGGATAGCCAGCGCCAAAGCTCCGTGTGAACCAGTTCCCACCGCGTTCCGCAATCCTTTTGCCGTCAGCGATCACCTCGAACTGACCAATCTTGCCAGGCGTCAGGACGGCTTCAATATTGAGCCGCTCTTTGATGAGGGTCACGAGACTCGCGACCTTTGCCTTGTTGTTTTGTCACGTCGGGCAGTGAACGATCTCGATCTTCATCTGTTCCCCAATCCGCTTCGGATAAGCGGTGATAGCGCCGCTTGCCGTTCCAGTCGCACAACACCTCAGCGCACAGCCGCATTCTAGGCCGTCTGGGAGTGCCGTCCGGCGCTGGAAAAGCTGATCGCGCCAAACGGCAGCCACTAGCAGCCAAGTCTTGGTCTCGCGCATTGCACTCATGGATGCGTATCGGGCCTTCGAGGATAGGTGGCGCTGGCAATAGTTTGAACATGGTTGGATGCTAGCGGCGAATGGGATGCGTAGTCAATGCAAACTGACCCCACTCGGAGGGGGAGGGCCGCCAGAGCACGAATGTCGTCGAATCTGCGGGAATACTCTGCTTGACAATATCCTAACGTTAGGATATGATTAGGGCATGAAACGTAAAACACCGGAGGACGCCAGCGGCGCAGCCAGTCTCATGGGCCGTCGCAGCGCAGAGGCCCGAGAGAAGAAGTGGGGCAAGAAAGAATTCGTCCGGCGGATGCAGGAATGGGGCAAACTGGGCGGGCGTCCGAAAGGCAGTGGCAAGAAGAAAGGCGGCAAGAAATGAGTATCTACAAGCGTGGTGATGTCTATTGGTACAAATTCATGTGGAAAGGCGAACTGGTACGGGAGTCCACGAAACAAGGAAATGACAAGGTGGCGCGCCAGATGGAAGCGGCGCACCGGACCTCGCTGGCGAAGGGGGAAGTAGGAATACGCGATAAGAAACCTGCGATGATGCTTGCCGAGTTCTGCGACGACCGGTTCGAACCATGGGCGAAGGCGACCTTCGGGAAATCGTCACCCAAGACTTGGCTTGACTTCTACCGGGTTGGCCTGCGTGCGGCCCGAAACTACAGACCCCTTGCAAGCCTTCGGCTGGACGAGGTAACGAGCGAAAGAGCTGCGGAGTTTGTGGCGTATCGCCAATCGCAAGGCTTACAAATGAGCACCGTCAATAGTTCGCTCCGCGTCTTACGGCGCATGCTGCGACTGGCTGCCGAGTGGGGTGAGTTGCAGTCCGTGCTGACAATCAAGCGGCTACCTGGCGAGCGCCATCGGGAACGTGTTGTCAGTTACGACGAAGAGGCACGCTATCTCGCCGCTGCCTCCGAGTTGCTGGCTTCAATAGCGACTGTCTTGATCGATACAGGGGTGCGCCCCGAAGAATGCTACCGCCTCCGCTGGGAGTCGATCACCTGGGTGAATGGCCGCAACGGTACGCTGCTTGTCACGCATGGAAAGACTGCTGCTGCCCGCCGTGTACTCCCGATGACCCCAAGGGTCAGAGCAATTCTAGGAAACCGCTGGGAGCGCACAGGGAGGCCTCTAGAGGGCTGGTTATGGCCTGCTGCGACCTTTGAGTGGGCACGTCGAGCCGTCAAGTCTCAAGAAGCAGCACAGAAAGGCTCTGCGACTCGCTGGCGTCCGTCCGTTTGTGTTGTACAGCCTCCGCCACACCTTCTTGACGCGGCTGGGCGAATCGGGCTGTGACGCTTGGACGCTGGCACGCATCGCTGGGCATAGCTCTATCGCGATCTCCAGCCGCTACGTTCACCCCTCAGAGGATGCCGTCCTATCGGCCATGTCTAGGCTGGGTGGGCACAAAATTGGGCACGGTGCTGAATTACAGGATGGTGAGGCTACGTCGAAAGGTCTGCTATCCGCGTGCGTCGCAGAGGGTTAGTTGGTCGGGGCGAGAGGATTTGAACCTCCGACCCCCTGCGCCCAAGGCAGGTGCGCTACCAGGCTGCGCTACGCCCCGACTGTTTTGCTTCACTGATTCTAAACCACTTCAACCAACGGAACCACGGAGCTACGCCACCTTTCGGTGCAAACTCCGCCAAAACTGTGTCAAAACTGTGCCAAAACCCCATCAGTTGACTCTCGCTGTGTCAAAACTGATGTCCTGTTCGTTCGCCTGCCGATTCAGCTTGATTAAAGCTTCGCGCTTCATCTGCAGCTTCATCTGAGAGTACTTCTTGAAGACCTTGGCATCTCCTTGCCTTAACAGCTGCGTGACCCACTCGTCTGCAACGCCGCCGGCACTCAGTCGCGTCGCGTAGGTGGATCGCAGATCGTAGATGCGGAAATACGGAATACCAGCCCGCCGCAGAGTAGCGTGCCAGACCGTCTTCAGAGTTTTTTGGTGCCCACTCGGATTCTCATCGCTCGGAAATAGATACGGACTGCACGGAGACAGGCGAAGCTGGTCCCGAAATGCTTCCACCGCCAAGGGCGTCAACGGCACTTCCGCTACTCCGTTGGGCGTCTTGGAATCAGGAATCCACACTACCGCGTTCTCAAGATCCAGATGTTCCTTTTTCATCGGCATCAGCTCTTTGTACACGCGCAACCCCGCTTCAGTGATGATCCGCACGATGTTGCGCAAGTAATCGGGAGCATGGACCTCGATTCTCCGCTGTTCCGACCACGTGACATAGTGCGGGCGGAACAAACCTTTCACAGCGACGGGGAATTCAACTCCCGCACAAGGGTTTGAGGGGAGCAGTTTTTTTCTTACAGCGACATTTAGCATGCGCCGTAGGACTCGTAGCTCCTGGTGCACCGTTGCTGGCTTGAGCTCCTGACGCTCGATGTATCCGGCAGCAGTCCTGACGCGCACGCGGTCCCGAAGGCGCTTGCGCAGGTACAGCTCGATTTCATCTGCATTGAGATCGGCCAACTTGCGAGACCGAAAGGCATTCTTCAGATGTTTGCTGGCTCGCATGTTGGCATTGTGAGTCTTGGCAGCGCGCATAGGCGGTTTGGAATAGTTTTCCAGGAAGAAGTCTGCCCATTCCGTGAACTCCAACTGCTCGCCTTTACGGACGATATCGAGAACTTTATCGTCCCTGGCGAGCAACCGCTCACGGAGTTTCCGGTTAGCTTCCTGCCAGTCTTGGGTTAGGGTTGACTCTCGAATGCGCTTCCCGTCTCGATCCAGATAGCACATCCAGAGAACTTTGGTGCCGCTTCTTTTGTACACGACGCCATCATGTTTCCTGGGTCTTGCCATCTCCCACCTCTTGTCTAAAAGTTGCGCGAAACGGCTCGAGATCCGATCGCAAAAACCGGATGTTCCGACCCATTACGCGGAGATGGGGTATCTGCTTTCGCTCCACCCAAAGATACACCGTTTGCATGCTGACTCCCAGGTACACAGCCGCCTCTCGAACCGTGAGGGGCAGCTCCTCACGGAAGAAGGGTGCGCCGGCCTGTATGGCAGTATCTGAGCCGTTCGGTTGGATTTGCTTTGAACTCATACTTCCTCATAAGCGTTGTTGCGGTTTGTGTCAAAAACTCAAAGTGCTGAACAAAGTGTGCATTCGCACGCAGTCGTTTTCAGGGGTACTCGGAAATGTTGCTGCCCTTGACTTCTCTGTCAAGATGTGGCGAGCTACTGCCGAAAACGCCGCAGTCGAGCCCTGGAGGAAAAGCAATGCCGTTGCTGGCGCCTGCCCGTCATCATCACAACTATTTTTCTACCAATCGCAGTTTGACTGGTGCCGGCGAACTCATAACACCAAAGCCTGAGCCAGGACGACGCTGGGAACCTAGAAGGACCGATGCGGTGGTAAGAAGCAGACTGCCGTTTCACTGTAGCGCCGCCGTCGAGTATTCCGTCCTTTCCCCAACCCGTTCCCGCATTTCTTCGTGCCAAGCCCTTGGATTCGAACCGTGAATCACGCGGCCGAGAAAGCCCAACCGCTCGGCGGCATTGTCGCGATTCCGGCGAATGTCGTCCTTCGTTAGCTTGGTGTACAGGGCGAGGAAGCTCTCCATGCTTCGGGGTTTGGCGAACACGTAGGTCGCGTGGCCGAGCTGAGGGGTTTCGACAACGACGGCTTTCTCAACGTCGAAGATGTATTCATCGCGAAACAAATAGATCCGGCGCGCCCGGCGGGAAAGCTGGTGATAAAAGAATGGATCGTAATCAGGACGCCAGTTGATCTGAGCAACGTCGAAGTCCCCAGGAATGCGTAACTCTGAACACATTTGCTCTAGTTGGGCTTTCTCGACCGGCTGATGTTCCAGGCACAGTCGGACTTGATCCAAAGATCGCGAGTACTGCCCAAAGCGGTGATAGGTCTCCCTCGCCGTCTCCATTTGCTGCTGGAAATCGGCTGGCAATTTGACTTCTAGCCGGCTTGGCAACGCAGTTTCCCAGTTAACGAGACTCCCAATTCCCGCGGCGCTTGCGGTATTTGCCAGTTTGTACGAACGTGCCTTCGACGTCGATCTTGGTTCCCAACAGATGCTTCCACTGATTCCAAGTGCGGTCCCAGAATGTGTGTAGGGTGGCTGGATCGAGCCAGAACTCCAGCTTGCGACGCACATCGCGACACACTGCCCGATCCTCATAAAAATCGCAATTACGCAGTGGCACATGGAACCGCCGGCGCCGGAGATCCGGTGAAAACGCGAGGATGCGGCGAGCGAAGAATGTTTGTCCGTCACGAGAAGGCTCACCATCAACCAGCAGTGAGCCAAATCCCCCGTACGGAAATATGGCCGGTGCGTCGGGATCGGCTAGCAGCGCGTCATAGCAGGCGCGCAATTCAGGCTCACCGACGATGTTGAAGGCCCGTTCCAGCGCTACGCGCTGGCTGCGAGCAGCTCCTGCCGTTTGAAGTTCCAAGTCGCGTAGTTTGAAAGCTACGCGCAGCTCAGATTGAGAAGCGCTCGCCGGAATATGCAGGATTTCGTACAGGGTCGGATAATCGACTCTGCGTTCGGCACGGGGCAAACGATAGAAGTAATCGCAAAGCACCTCGCAGGGCAGGAAAACCGCACTGATGCCGAGACCTCCATGGTGCACTCCGGCCGAAACGAAGTGCTGATTTCGTTTGTCCTGCTTGGGCTGGCTCACGTAGCCGATTGGCACATAGTAGAGATAACGCTTAGGGCTAGACCCACCATTCTTGGTGATTAAAATCTCTGTACCAGCCGCATCTCCCGTGGAGACGGGAAAAGCGATGACGTCGCCGAAGGTCACATAAGATGCAAGAAAACGGGACACCAAGAGCTTGGATCGATTCGCGAACACACAGGTAGCGGGGTTCTCCTGCCGCTGGACACTCACCACTCGCTCCCAACAGATGGAAGTGGACGAAATGGAGGAAGTCGAAGACATACTTTCGGCGGGCATTATAGGGTCGTCTTGCAGAAGTCCAAAACGCCGCATGGCGCATTCCAGTGTGCTTCCCGTAAAATGTCTGAAAGCCGCAACGTCAGCGCCATTCGCGATGTTTTGAAAAATTCTTTATCAGCGGGTCCGGTATTTGAGTCGGTGAGGATTGGTGTCCCAGGGGGCCAATCGTCTTTACTGGCTAAACAGCGGGCCAGAAGCTGCACCCCTGTCCGCGAAGGCCAAAATTTGTTGCGTGTGTCTGCTGGCGGCCATTCGAAGTGGACTGCCGGCGGATGCATGGGCTAGTGTCTCGCTGCCTCGGAATCGAAACGGACGGTTGTCTATTGAGGTTTTGGCGCAAGGCGGTACTCTTTCTCGGTGAGGGGTATTGTCGGCGTCAGGACTAGGTGCTGCGACTTTCGTCGGGACGGTTTGGATAAGTTGTCGCCAGTGCAGTGGGGCCCAATGGCTGAAAAAGCGCATCCCAGCGAAGGCGGGGTTCGGGTTAATCCGGTGGACCGTCGCGGCCGGCGAATCAGCCCAGCTGTCCTCAACGCCGCTGAAGAGATCGGGCAACGTGCTTTATGCCATGCCGAACGGCTACTCATCGATCCTGCTATCGCAGCAAATCTGCTCGAAGAGGCGGCAGCGACGGTGTCGCGCGCCATGAGCGCAAAAGAGATGAGCCAGCATCCCATTCGGGATCTCCAGTCGTATCTCTTCCGCGCTTTCCTCAGGCGCGTTAACAAGAAACGTAAGCGAGAGTTGTCTTTAGCGGAGTCGCTCCGGATCCATACACGGGAGGTGCCTAACTCGATTGATCCTCGATCATCAATCGAAAATAAAATTCTGACTTCATGCCGCAGATCGGACACATTCCCGGTGCGTTCATTGAGCGTCCTCCAAATCTCATTCACTTGAGGGCCGTTCTTCCTCCTAGGAGAGAACGACCCCCATCCCGTACCGCCATAACTCCGGCCTTGTGATAGGTCGAGTTCGAGGATCACAACCAGCGATACGAGCTACCAAGTCATAAGATCGTGACCGCCACAAGGGGCCGAACTCTGCGACGGCGTTGCGGCACACCTTCTGTCCCAGTTTCAGAAGATACGACGCTCTCCTAGCTTCGCTCCTTCTGAAATGCGTTGTCAGTGACAACAGACTGATTCCTGCTTACGAAAGTAACCAGTGCGCCTAATTGGCAGACCCTAGCTGCAGAAGCCCTTTGCGCCAGACGAAATGATAAGAAGAGAAACTACAGGACTAAAGTTCCATGAGGGCGTGCCGATAGGCGATACAGGGCGCAGTGCTTCCGCAACGCCTAAGAAGGAGGGCTTTATGCAGGCCGCCCAATACGTCAGAATGTCCACGGAACACCAACAATACTGACATCGGTATCAAGTTGATGCCGGCGGTCAAGAATCTGGTTTCCGCCGAGATGCGCTATATATCCATCGTTTCTTCTGGACCCATGAGATGAGATTGGGCCCTCATAAGGTGAGAACGCAGACGCGGAGGAAGTTCTGACCGCACACCTGCTGGTCGGTGAACCCATTTGTGGTCATGGTAATCCTTGACTTTCAATCTCTACGTCACAACCTGGAGTGACGTCTGCCCTTGTTCCAAGTGACGTGAGGTGTTCGGCTGGTGTGTAGACAAGAAAAGAGACAAGAATCGTGGGGTCGTCGTGCTTACACCATACGGATTGGACATCGTAGAAAGCTGCCTGAGTTGCAAGATACGAGTTGAACATCTCTTTTGTAATCTTCCCGCTGCTGCCTTGGAGACTTTCGAAGCTGTTAAGTATGCCACCGAGTATCCCAAGGGTGCTGTACTGTTTGTCGAAGGTCAGGCACCGCGTGGCATCTTTGTGTTATGCAAGGGCCGAGTCAAGCTTTCCGCTTGCTCTTCCGATGGCAGAACCTTAATTCTGAAGATTGCCGAGGCCGGGGAAGTTCTGGGACTGAGCGCTACCGTCAGCGGAACGCCCTACGAATTGACGGCAGAAACTCTCGGTCCGTGCCAGGTAAACTTCGTGAAGCTCGACGATTTTCAACGCTTACTGAGGGAGCACAGCGATGTCTGCCTACATGTCGCCGAACAACTGAGCGACAAGTACAATGCAGCCTGCCGCGACCTTCGTGCGTTCTGCCTACCCCACTGCGCAACCGAAAGACTGGCGAAGCTCCTGCTCGACTGGAGCGAGCAAAACGGGGAAGCGACTAAGCCTCAGCCGCGAGTGAAGCTGGCGCTCACCCATGACGAGATGGCGCAGATGATCGGCACTTCCCGAGAAACCGTGACCCGCTTGTTGACCGACCTGAAGAAGCGGCAGATCGTACAGACCAAGGGCTCAATCCTAGTCATACGAAACAAGGCGGCACTGAAGGGTTTGGCTCTCGTGCAGTAGCGGGGCAGCGGCTAAGGCCGAGTCACGCGCAGGGGCTCAAGGGAGCCTCTGTGTCATTGTTGCTTGCGTCTGCGCCTTAAGTGGTAGGCATTTCGTCTGATTCCGGACAGACAACGATGTGGTTACCAACGTAATCTACTTTTAAGTGCAATCTCCCGTCAGCCCGTGGAACCCCTCCAAGCGGCTACGTGACATTCAGGTCTCCACGGGTTGTGCATTCATCTGAGGCCGAGACATGGCAGAGCCCGAACTACCTTCTAACTTTGAGCGCCTCCCCAACCAGAGAAGACCAATCGTGATTGAATCCTATTGCCGCGCCTGCGGCCTATTTATTGGTGCGAGTTCCGACGCATACAATTTGCTAAGGGCAGAACTTGCTCATACCTGTTCGGAGTGGCTGAAGGTTTACTGAGCAGTGGAAGTCCAATCCCAAAAAGGGTTCGCGCACCGCATTATCGCCAGCGGCATGATCGAGTCAATCTGTATGACCTGCTTTCTAAGAGTGTGCCGATGCCGGACGGAAGCAGAGAGCAAGGAGCAAGAAACCGCACACATTTGCCAAGATGACCCACCTCCAGCCCCCTTTCTCTTCTTTAAGTTCAAGCATGCCTCCTTCTACCCATCTCAAGTCCCAGCCACACGACAACCGGATGTTCGCATTGCTCCGAAGAGTAGAATTCGAATAGGGGTAATACATTTTGAAGGATCAGACGTACACAAATCCATTCATAGACGTACACCACAAGGTTAAGGCGTTCAAGGATCGCCTCCACAAAGCGAACCAGAGTGATGCTGACCTTCGCGAGAGCAGATTGGTGCAGGAGGCCAAGGAAATCCTTGGCAAAGAGCCTTACTCCTCGCACTAATATTTCAAGCCCAGAGTCTCCGGTCGTGAATTGGAGAAGCGAAGACCTTTTGCGACAGGCCACCAGCAAAAACGGAATCGCCGGATTCCGCGATTCACGGCACACCTCCACCCAGGGAGAAAAGGTCGTATAGAAAGGCGGTGCACGCGCTGTAAACCCCCAACGACTTCGTGATTCACCTTGGTTCCCGTCCCCCGATGTAGATGAACTTGGTGGGTTTGGGTTCTGCGTCAGCGAGAGAGAGTCGCGTACGCGAATCCTGGTACTACTTAGCGCTTTGAGATGCGAGAAGCCTGACGGAGGTTGGTCTAAGTTTCCTTGATTTAACCCCTCGCCTGTCGCTGAATTCAGCGAGTGCCCGAACTGGCCTGGTTTATTCCTGCCTTTGAAAGTCGTTATCGTCGAAAACATAGGGCGCGGCACGGACCAACCGCTAAGACGCGTTTTGCTTTATGGACGCACAAAAATCCCCAGAGGATACCCCAGCACGTTAGCGCCTCGCCTGACGTGCGTAGTCGGAATGCTCACAAATCGGGTGCTCGCATCCAAGTACGACATAGAGCCGCGGTACGAGCGATTTTGCGGCCCGTGAGGACCTCCCTTATGCGACCGATTCGCCTCATGCTCGTCGACGACGAGCCCACAATCCGGGTGACGCTTTCTGCGATTCTCAAGCAGAAGGGTTTTGACGTGGTCAGCGCCGCCTCAGTTCCAGAGGCGCTGAATCTCATTAATGCGGAGAAATTTGACGTTTTGATTTCTGACCTTAACATCGGAGAACCGGGAGACGGATTCACGGTAGTAAGTGCCATGAGGCGGGTACAGCCTGAGGCTGCCACGTTCATTTTGACCGGGTATCCGGACTTCGAATCTGCTCTTCTGGCCATCCGAAATCAGGTGGATGACTACCTTACCAAGCCGGCAAATATAAACACTCTGATTGACATAATCACCAGACGTCTCGCTGGTGGGAAGCCAAGGACGCACCAGGTTCCACTCAAACGAGTTTCAGATGTTCTTCGCGAGAATGCTCGCCTAATCTGCGACCAATGGCTGCAAGAGATATCTCGGAATCCGGAATTAGCGGCAATTCCTCTCTCCCAGACGGATCGAATCGATCACGTTCCGTCCGTACTTGATGAGTTGGTAAGGCGAGTCGAGGCGACGTCTGAGGATACAAGTCAAAAGGCGGTCTCCGCAGCCGAGGAACACGGCAAGGCTCGCAACCGGCAGGGTTACTCGATACCGCAAATCGTTCTGGAGGCTCGAATACTCCAGCACAGGGTCACCTCAACCGTACAAGCCAATCTTCTCGGCGTGGAGCTGAGCACGCTTATTGCCGATTTAGTCGAGATCGGAGAGAGCCTTGCGTCCATGCTTGAAGTATCGGTTCGTGCCTACCAGCAAGAGTCGTCAATCAAGTTCTAGGCGGGGGCGGCACTGTCTCCGTTTGATCGCGGGGCGAGACTGGGGTGAATATTTAAAGACTTGTGTCTGATAGCAGACCGACAATAGCAACGCCTTCATAGAAGCTTGTTGCAACTTTCTGGCCAGTGGTGGTAACGCCATGAACTTCCAAACGTGGCACCGCGAGGTTTCCTCTCGGCAGCATTCAAGAGGTGCTAGCCTCATTCTGTCGCTCGACGATGAGGCAGCAATTCTCTATTCACGTCAAGCCATCCTGCAAGACGCCGGCTACGATGTGCTGAATGCGATCGATGGTGAGCAAGCTCTGCACATTTTCGCTTCGTACTCCGCCTGCATCGACCTCGTGCTGGTGGACTATTTACTCCCCGGAAGCGATGGCGGCATCGTAGCTCAAGAGATGAAGCGATACAAGCCAGGTTTGCCCATCATCCTTATGTCGGCAATTGCGACTGAGCTAGCGACACTTACCTGTGTGGATAGCCGCATTGACAAAGGACAAAGCCCTACGGTGCTCTTGGACGAGATTGCCCGGCTACTCAGCACCTCACAAACTCGTCGACGTCGTCCGCCGACGGCGGCCATACCCCGAAGAACTAGGACCACGAACCAGCTTAACGTAGGTCGCCGATTGGGAGCCTGAAATGGTAGCAAAGTGTGCGAATCCAAAACGCAATCGTCGGTAGGGCGGCAGTTTGAATTAGGATTGCCCCTTGCGCCACCCCGATAATTGGCGCAACATAGCGCAATGGAACACACGAAACCGTTTGACTCGTTCGCCCAAGACGCGCACGACAAGGCTCAGCACGCTATTGATCATGCCCGCGAGGTCAGAGAGCAGAGGATTGCGGATGGCAAGAAAGCAGCGTCAGAACCGCACTTGATCGCCGATGGTAGCCTCAAGCGCTGCTCCGTTTGCGGATACCCGTTCCAGTCAGACGAGAAACCGTCTATGAGTGTGGCGTTCGCGGATCATCTGAGCCGAGCCCACAAGCCCGGTCAAACGAGCTAGGACATGAACCAAGCTGCTGCGCAGATCGTCAGAGAAACAACGGATCGTGATTAGGTTAAAAACTTGCGACCCTCGTGAGCATTGTCCGCTCTTGTCTTTTCGTTTCATCAGCCATTCCCACCAGTAAGCGACAGCCTTCCATCTCGGCAGAAAGAACCGTCCAACGCCCTCATCAACGGTGCAAGGAAACACGCTGGCTTCTCTAAGCGGGAAGAAATATCGCAAAAACGCTGCCGTTTCGGCCTGGTTTCGTGCTGCTTCTCACTCGCAGGACGCCATGATGTTTCTCGACCGTCTCTTTCACGAGTGCGAGTCCTAAGCCCGTGCCGGCAGTTCCTTTGGTCGTAAAGAAGGGCTCAGTTATTCTGGGCAGGTCCGCCGTGGCTATCCCGCAGCCGTTATCCGCAAAGGTCACCCGCAATCCGTGTCTCTTGAGTCCTGTCCACTCGAGCGCCCTGGACACCCTGACCTGCATTCTTCCCCCTCCAGGCATCGCGTGAGCAGCATTTAGCAACAGATTGGAGAACACCTGACGCAAGGAACCGGGATCAACAGGAAGGTCTTCACCAGAACAGTAGCGAGTCTCGACCTGGATACCCTGAGAGTCGAGTCGCGACATGTAAAAATCGACTACCGAGCCGAGCAACCTCGGTACGTTGGTGTCCTGTGGACCTACAGGACTTCGGAACCGATCCATCGCCCCGTGTGCGATTTGGGAAATGCGGTGTACTTCTTCCTCAGCGAGCGCCAGGTAATGACGACCCATGGGCGTGGCCTCGGCTTCAACGAGGTAGAGGAGATTCAAGAGCGAATCAAGGGGATTGTTGATCTCGTGGGCCAAAGAGGCACCCAGCGCACTACCCTCTGCGGGTGCTCTAACTCGTTCTGATTTTTCGACACCCAACGCACACCTGGGAACCCGGCCAGTCTCAATGCGTGGCAGTATACTCTTTGTCTGATACCAGACACAAGTCCGCGGTTGTCCTAGAAAGCGTACAATTAAGTTACATCTCCATACGCACGTCCTCCGGCCAAGGGGCTGGTTCATTTGCGCATCCTGATGCGGCGTTTTTCGCCCACGAAGGAGGCAGCATGAACCCGCCTGCACGGCACTTCAAGAACCGAATCTTAGCAGCCCTGCCGAAAGCTGAAATCAATCGCCTGAAACCTCATCTTTCTCCGGTGACTCTAGTACAAGAGGAAACTCTGCTCGACGGAAAGGCTCCGTACGGCTACTTCCTGGAAGACGGCATTGCGTCCGTGGTGATGACCGTTGCCAACGGAGACACGGTTGAGGTCGGCATCATCGGAATTGACGGCGTGGTCGGCCTTCCCATTCTGCTCGGCACCGGCACAGCCCCTGGGCGGACATTCATTCAGATCGCGGGTTCGGGTTTCCGCATCAACGCAGACATTCTGAAAGAGGAATTTGAGCGTCCCGGAGAGCTGCGTCGCCATCTGCAAAGATACATGCATGGCTTTATGGTGCAATCGGCCCAAACGTCCACCTGCAACCGCCTCCACAATATCGAAGAACGGCTTGCCCGCTGGATGTTATCTTGTCGCGACCGGATGGAATCTGACCAGCTCCATCTGACTCATGATTTTCTCGGACAGATGCTGGGTGCACCCCGCACCACGGTGACTTTGGCAGCAGGACTCCTCCATCGAGCGGGCATGATCGACTATTCACGGGGCGTGGTGACCATTAAGAACCGCGCAGAACTCGAGAACGCGGCCTGTGAATGCTACGGCATCGTGCGGGATGAGTTTCAGCGGCTTCGCCTTGCTTTAAGTCTGATAGCAGACAGACGGCAGCAGCTCTCCCGCACTAGCGTTAACGAATCCAGGGGCGCATAGTGGAACAACATGAACTCCTCACCTCTGCACGTTGCGAGGAACGGCACCAGACTCATTCTGTCCGTCGATGATGAGCCAGGAATTCTTGTCTCGCGGCAATTAATTCTAGAGAGTGAAGGCTACGAGGTGCTGAGCGCAGCCGATGGCGAGCAGGCTTTGCAAATGTTTGCCGAACAGCCCGTGGACCTCGTCCTCCTGGATTATGTAATGCCGGGAATGAACGGGGGAGTGGTCGCCCAGGAAATCAAGAATGACAACCCGCGCGTGCCTGTAATCATCGTTTCAGCGAGTCCCGTTGTTGAGGAACGGTCTCTTGGCTGCGTCGATTGTTTCATAAGTAAAGGAGAAGGTCCCGCGGTGCTTTTGGCGAAGATCAAGCAGCTACTCGCGCCGGTCTCAACCCCTGCGATCCGCGCAGCAAGAAGTACCGGCAACTGATGCGCGGGCTCGCCAAGCCGATCCGAGTGACGGCTCCTTGCGAAATCGGACGACATACCTGCGCAAGGAACTGTTAGCGGCCCAGAAAGCGCGCCGCAGACAAGATTCTGCTCGACGATCGGTTGTCTAGGGCCTGTTAACACTAAGTCGTGATTTCGTGATACTCTGCGATGCATGGAGATCACCGAAGCGCAGTACCAGCGTATTGCCTCCAGTCTTCCCCGCCAGCGCGGCAACGTGAAACTGAACAACCTGCAACTGCTCAACGCCCTGCTCTATGTCGCCGAGCACGGCTGCAAGTGGCGTGGACTGCCCAAACGCTTCGGGAATTGGCATACCATCTACACCCGCATGAATCGCTGGTCCAAGAACGGGGTACTGGATCAGGTCTTCGAGCAGTTGCAGCGCGAGCAGATTGTGCGCATCCGCATCGAAGCCGTGAGCCTGGATTCCACCACGGTCAAAGTCCACCCCGACGGCACCGGCGCTTTAAAAAAAACGGCCCCCAAGCCATTGGCAAGTCGCGCGGCGGATGGACCACCAAGATTCATATGGTTGCCGCAGATGCTCGAACGGCTATAACCTTTGCCCTCTCGCCGGGGCAAGCCTCCGACGCGGTCGAAGGCCGCAAACTGCTGGGCGGCATCGGGCCCCTGCCCGTCCCGCTGCACTTGGTCATGGACGGAGCCTACGAGGACAATCAAACCCTGCAACTGGCTCTGGACTTCGGCTTTATCCCCGTGATTCCGCCCCGATCCAACCGCTTGGAGCCGTGGCAGTACGACAAAGCCATGTACCGGCGACGCAATGAAATCGAGCGCTTGTTCCGCCGGCTCAAAGGCTTTCGCCGCATCTTCTCGCGCTTCGACAAGCTCGATCTTGTGTTCCTGGGCTTCCTTCACTTCGCCCTGATCGTGGAAGCCCTCAGATACCTATTTAGTGTTAACACGCCCTAGCAAAACAGGGCTGACCGCATGAAACTGAGCACACGCAGCATGAGTCTGGCGGCACTTTGCAATTCGCCGATTCCAGCAATACCGGCCTAATTTCCGATCATTCGACCTTCTTCTCGACAGGCCAGGGGTACAACAGAAAATCGTCAGTGGACCAGTGTTGGGCATGCGGGGCCCGGCGATCTGTCGCGCTGCAGTCCGCCCTCCGGTCCCTGCATTGAAAGGGAGCCGCGCGGCTGTCCTTGCTGCATTGAACTCGGTCCTAGTCAATTTACTGGATCGGTTGGCTTCCATTTCTCCAGCAGTTTTACAAGCAACTCATCAAAGGCAGATTCATCGATTCTTTTTAGAGCATTGTCCATCTGAGCATCGTATTTGGCACTCATCTTTTGTTCCGCCGTCAGTGTCGCCGCGTGAAGGCGCTCGTCTAAATCCGACATCACTCCCAGCCGCTTCACAGTCGCAAACACAGCACGGTGTGCCAAAACCTCTGTCTCAAGAGCTTTGAGATGCGAAAAGATTAGACTTAGAACCTGCTTCAGTTTTTCTGGTTTTGCTTCCACGATTGTCCCCTCTGCCAGGCGGGAGGTGCCAGATTATCTAAAGGCCACACAGCTTCCTCAGCGCCGGCCGGCATTGCGACTGTTACTCGCAACGAGGAATGAACTCAGCAGAAATTGTAATTCGCAAAGTGCAAAGGGAAAGGGACTTTTAGGTTCGTCAGTTTCTTCGAGAAAGCATTTGTTAGCCGATTGAGTCGATGCATCTGCATGCGCCTTGTGAACTTCCGCCGGTCACCGTGTGATGTGCCGATGTTAGCGGGTCCGCGGCTCTGCATCAACCTCTTGTCCCGAGACAGTTCCGATCAAGGCTAGGACTATACATCTGGTAGACGGTTCGTGCTTCGGGGCGCAATCCCGATCGGCTGTGTGGAGATCTCTTTGCGACACTCTACCCCTTCTTAGGCTTGCATGATATTCATTTCTTGTCGGATGTGGCAGGTAGCGGAAAAACTCGCAGGTTTACTTACAGTATTGTGCTAGAAACGGAACACATCAGTGGCTCACACGGTACTGCCAAGTAAGTGAAGCTATGGCAGCGTCATTCGTGTCCGTATTCTAGAAATGACTTGAGCTGGCCGCAGCGCGAGGGCTGGCGCAGCTTGCGCAGCGCCCTGGCTTCCGCATGAATCGCCCACCTGGCTTGATCGGATTGATGCCGTGTTCCTCAAGCCATTTGTCCACGTCGAAGAAGAAGAACTGCTTGGACCACAGCATTCCGGCGAGCGCGCATGCTCCGCTACGGGATGAAATACGTGGACCAGGGAGCGAAATTCTACGAGGCCCAACACCGCCAACGACAGATCAGACAGCTCCAATGGAAAGCCACCAAGTTGGGATTTCGCGTTTGTTGAAGCTGCAGCCTAAAACACCTAGCTTCTCCGAATCGGAGTTTCTGGGGAGATTTCTGGATAACCTCGGGGAACCACGAACCTGACGAGCCCGATGCGCGCTGGCTGCGACGGACGAAAATGCTCCGCCACAACCAGCACACGCGACGTTGGAAGAACTAGGCCGGCCGAATATTCTGGTTGACCCGGAAAAAGTTGGTGGGGTCGTACTTCTTCTTGACAGTGGCCAGGCGGCTGTAGTTGTCACGGAACCCTCGTCCATCATGAAGTTAACGTACGCGCCGCCCGCCGAGAAGGGATAAAGGGCGTCCCAATATTCCTTGCACCAGGTTGTGATCTTATCGGCGTTGGCGGGGTCGGGATCGACACCGACGATGACCTCGGCGAAGAGCGCCTCGCGAAAACTGTAGGCGGTATCCGTCTTGCCCACGCGCTGGGCGGCGCCGTTGAGGGGGTAGAGGTGCATGGTCGAAAGCATGGTCGGGAGCTTCGACCCATGCTCCACGTGCCGCCCGATGGCTTCATCGGTCAATTCGGTGAAGTTGTCGGCTCGCCAGTACCATTGCAGGCCAGTCACGAAGAGGCCGTCGAATATGCTCTGCACGACCGGAAACGGAGCGGGACCAACGTGATCGAGAAGCGGTTGACCCAGGGTGCGCATGGGCTTGGTCGCCGCCTCGGTCTGTTCGGCAGATCCGGTGCAACACCACACGATCGCGCACACTTTCTTGAGGTGCAGGTGCTCGGGAAACATGGGGGCGGGGGGAACCACGAGGAAAGCAAAGAACCCGTTCACGTACTCGGGCGCATCCACGATGAACCGTCGATACGCACGGAGGACTTCGGCAGCCTGCTCGAGGGGCCAAAACGTGGGTCCGAAATTCACCATGCTAACCGGATGCAGACGGAATTCGAAGGAGGTCACCACGCCGAAGTTTCCGCCGCCGCCGCGGACAGCCCAGAACAAGTCATTATTCTCGTCAGCGCTGGCGGTTACAAAACTGCCGTCCGCTAGCACCATGTCAACCGAGAGCAGGTTGTCGATGGTGAGGCCGTACAGGCGGGTGAGGTAGCCGATGCCTCCGCCGAGAGTGAGTCCGGCCACGCCAGTGGTGGATATGAAGCCGCAGGGCGCTGCCATTCCGAAGGCGTGAGTGGCGTGGTCGATGTCTCCCCATACGCAACCCGCCTCAACGCGGACAGCGCGCGCCGCCGGGTCCACCCGAATGCCCTTCATGCGCGAGAGGTCGATCACTAGGCCATCGTCGCAGGTCCCGAGGCCGGCGCCCGTTGTGGCCGCCCCCGCGAATAGCTGTGAGCATTTGGTTATCGCGCCCGAATTGCACCGCTGCCATTACGTCGGCAACGTCGACGCAGCGCGCGATCAGTTGCGGCCGTTTGTCGATCATGCCGTTATACACCTTGCGCGCTGAATCGTAGGCGGCGTCCGCGGGCTGGATAAGTTCCCCATGGAAGGAGGCTCTTCATCTGATCGATAGATTGTGCGGGCATGGACCCTCCAATCAACCTGATGTTTGATTTCGTTCAAGCAAGCCCAAGAGTACGCACGGCTTGCCAGTGTAGCGGCATCGTCCTCCAAAAAAGGTCGTCAAATCTGGTCCGTCCGGTCGGTTGACAGACCGGCAGGAAGCTGACCGGATTACAGAAGAGTCGCCAGCAATCCGAGAATTATAGTTCGATCGAGCCTTACTCGCATCTCTCAGTTTGCGGAAGCCAAACTCCTCGACTTCTTTCGCCTTCTGGGACATTTGCCGCACCAGGTTTTCGCCAATAACGTGATGCACCAGAAGCCGACCGCTGGCCCGCATCGACCGGAGTCCGTCCTGGCACATACATTCAGAGTTGCCCGTTACTCGGGCCGAACCGGCTGCTCAGAACAGCATCCGACGGGAAAGATGCATGAGTGAGGTCGTTAAAGGCTGCCGCGGGAATTCTCGACCGGGGCGAGCTTGGGATATTTGACCTCTCGCAGCCAAACTGCGCAGATCAACCACACCACAACAATCAGCAAGGTGCAGAGCAGACTGCCTTCAGGACCGACAGTACCGCCGGACAGCCAAGCCGGGCCGGACGAACTCGAATTCAGAAGATGACCGGGCAGCTTATGGCCGCTGTTGGCCACACCATAGAAGTATGTCTCGCCCCAGTCGAAGGCCATGTGAAGTCCGATCGGCATCCAGAGATTGCCGGTTCTACGCAGCAAGAGGCAGGCCAGCAATCCAAAGGCGCCGGCGTTAAACAATCCGACCCAATCCTCTCCCGAGTTGCCGTGGTGAGAATAGCCGAAAAATGCCGCCGAGAGAATTGCAGCGGGCCAGAAACCGATGCCCGCCGATAGTGTGAATAGTCCGTATCCACGAGCTCGGAACTCTTCCCGCAGAGCGACAAGGATGAAGACGAACACGTAGACGATGGCCCACCTCCAGATGTTGGCGCCGTGCAGTGCGACGCTTCCAAAATAGAAGACTCCAACGACTCGCATGGTAACCAACAAACCAGTGATGGCCGCGAAGCCGAGCAGAGCACCCTGCCAGAACTGAACGCGGAACATCCTGCGCCAGGGCAAGCCGTAATCGGCAATGGTCCTGCCTTCGATGTTCCCCATAATCCAACTGGCGAGGAGGAAGATGAGAAAGTCGCTCACCTCGCGGACGAAAAACAAGGCGGTGTCGTCCACACCGTGCAGCAGCCGGCGAACTATCAGGTTCTTGGCGTTGATCACGGCGATGACGATAGCTAGGAAGATGAACAGCCGCCAACCGGCGCGGAGTTCCGAAGGGCCGTAGAACACACGATGGAAGACAGATGGGCTCAGCGATTGCTCTGCCTCGAGCATACAGTCCGCAAGTCTCCTTGCAAGTTCATACGATGCCGATCTGACGTTGGTTCCGGACGGTTGTCAGCAAGAACCCGGAGGCCCAGAACCGTGACCGAAGACGCCGACCATTCCTGAAAATCAGCTCTAGAAATCTGGCTCATCGATCTCACTGTCCAGAAACCGGCTCCTGAGGAACTACTTGTGCCGAGCCAAGTCACTTAGCGTGAGTCTGTGGCTGGTTGGATCGGCGCTATGCAGCCAATCCAGCCAAGAACGAATGGTGCTGCCCGAGCAAGGTAGCATAAAGTCCAACGCTGGCCGAAGGTTAGTAGTGATCCCAAGTGTTATAGATGCCGAAAGCACACTAATGTTTGGCTCATGCCTTAACAGTTTTCCTCTCTCAATCAAGAGCACCTGGGAAGGGACATTGCATCGTTCGGCGACAGCACGCCGGCATTCGTGCTGATCCGAAGCGGGGCACGACCGTGGCCTACATCGGAAGGTCACGGCTGAAGGCAATTGAGAATTACGGGTGAGTCACGCTGAATCGATCGCCATCGTGTGAAGCCGAGGCAGCCCTTTCTCGCCTCGGGCCTAAGCGTGCATACGCTCTCCCGTCCACGCTTTGTCTTGATCACAATCCGCGCCCTCACCAGGTAGGCAATATGTTTTGAAATCATCTGCTGCGACAGAGCAAACGGTTCCGTCAATCCATGCACAGAGGCAGGCCCGTGGGAGAACCGCTCGATCATCGCCCGCCGGGTTGCCTCGGGATCCGGGAGTGGCTTAGCTTTTACTTCAAGTCGCCCATGACGGTGCCGGGATTGTATCCAGAGCATGATTTGTTCATCCAGTCGATGAAGCTGAAGAACACGCTGCGCCAGCTGATGGGCGAGAAGATGATTACGCATCTTGGATTGGATTATTACGACTAATTTCACACCAGCAGGACATGACTATGTGCGAATTCGAAATGGCTCAAATGACTAATATCGCTCTTCGGCGTGACCCACCTCGTTGTGAGGCTTTTGTGGAGTTTAGGTATTCTCTCCCTAGTGACGTCGCCATGGTGTCGCCGTTCATTGATCAAGTGATGCGCTCGATTCAGGGCCTCCGAGTCACGGACGGCAGCGAACTTGATATTGAAATTGCCTTGCGGGAGGCGCTCTTGAATGCCGTCATCCATGGCAATATGGAAGATCCTTACAAGCACGTTCACCTCACCGGCCGCTGCCGTGCAGACGGAGAAGTCTGGATCGCAATTCAGGATGAGGGTGCGGGTTTCGACAGCGGATGCATAGCCGATCCCACTGCCCCAGAGTTCCTGATGTCCAATCACGGCCGCGGCATTTACTTGATGCGAGCTCTGATGGATGAAGTTTCATTCGAGGAGGGCGGCACTGTTGTGCATATGCGCAAAGGTCCAATGTCACCGCCTCGCTAATTCCATTGAGGCAACCCCCTCCCCCAGGCAATAACGACAACAAAAGCAAACCCGGGTGGCTCACCACCGACGACAGACTGTCGTTCGATCCTGATCTCCGCCCGCATGGCGGCACTGACCATATCCGGGCGTGGGAATCATGAGGGCCGGAGGTCGCTACCTGGCCAGCAACGCAAGGAGCGCGATATCGGCATTGCGTTGGCACATACGACTAATTCGCCCAGCGTCGAGGTACTTGGGCGGTAAGCTATGTGCGAATAATGATCTACAAGGCGATTCAGTCTTCAGGCAAGTGCACTCCGTGAAGTCGCCGGCCCAGCGAACCGTGTTTGCGCTCCCAATCTAGGAAGCGTCAAAGTGGAACAGAAGTTGGCAACAATCGTGCTACTTACATGGGCGAGAAGTCTTCTCAAGGAAGACTGTAACGGCTTTTGATGGAGGTGGCGATATGCATAACAAGAAACGTGATCCGAAACAGTGGGTGATTTTGGCTCTCGTCAATGTACTAGTGATTTTGTACCCGGTCAGCTTGTACTGCCAAGCAGGCGATGACCAATCAACGCTGGTGGGAGCGAGCGCACTGGTTGGGGCTGCCTTCTTGCTTGCCATAGGGGATCTGGTGACCGTCTTTCTAGCTTTCGCAGAATGAGCACAACCTGACTGTTTGCTTGTCGGAGATTGGTGCTGCATCATGTCGTAGCCGCGCAAGCGGCCGCGATTCCAGCACGCAACAGTGCGGAGGATAGGATCAAGCCGCGCATTGAAGGGGGCCCACAGGCCGAACTTGAGAAAATGTCTGATCGTGATCCACTCTACCTGCTCCTCTGCCAGTTGGAATGGCGATACCACCAAAATCTAGCAGCTTACGGCGAACTCGTTGCTGCTCTTGATGACAGAGACCCCATTATCCGGGAGCTCGCTCAGATCCTCCTGCATCGCGTGTCGCCGCGCCCAAAATCCACCGAGGTCAAGCGTCAAAATCCTTGGGTTGCATTCAAGAGCTCTTAGACTAAGCAAATATCCCCGCAGCCAACAGGCCTTCGAGAGGCAACGACGGACGACCCCTCTACAGCTTCGTTTGATGCTTACGAGTCCTCAGTCTGCGCAAGTCTAATCCCCTGCCTGGCTCTGCGCCCTTTTTGATCGTTCGGTATCGAGGGAAATCCGGCTCAGTTGCCACATCGTTTCGGTCAGTGCCCGGATATCGTCATGAGCGGCGGAGGGCTCACAGGTAAGGGAACATTCTTCAAGCAGATACAGTTGGAGGAATTTGGAAGAACGATTGCTATTGGAGTGTTGATCCATCTTTCTTGTTGGGAGAAGCCATGTACTCCATCACACTGCCCGATACCCTACTTACTGCCAACGACATCTCTTCTATCCTGAACTTGATCTGCCCTAGCTGTGGCGGCCCGCTCGGTGAACCATCCAAAGAGTTCAAGTGCCAGGGCCTTTGTCGGAAAGATTGGCGCCCGGACTGGGAGAACAGCAGGCTGAACAGAAAGCCGAGAAAGACGACTGGTGGTCCCAATCGAAGGCGAATACCTCGCCGCAACCGCAAGTTGGCGAATTCTCTTTTGACCAACTGTCACGACATGAGTGCGGCACGAGCGGAGTGATCTTTGTAGATGCAAATCATTTTCGCTCACGGGCCCACTTCATTCCCTATCGTGAGACTTCTTCGACCTCGCATTGCTGAACCACTTCCCAGGCTGCGAATTCGTCCAACCGAATCCTCATTACTAATTAATGTTTGTAATCGGCACTGGGCATCGCACTGTCGCTGCCACTGCCCAACTGCGGGCAGAACTCCGAAGCAAGCAGAATACAGAACATTGGAAATACAAAGACTTACATCTTTTGGACTCTGGCAACTCGCATGCACTTCCACAGGCGTGAACAGCGATAGAACAGCCTGACCGCAGACCGAACCTGATCGTACCAGTCGGGCTGTTCTTTATCTCAGACCCAAGATTTATGAGTCTCCAAAGCCTCTGCCGTGAGTCTGTGGGCGCTAACGAGGAAAGTATGAATGCCAAGGTACAAGGCGATGAATTGAGATGTCGGAACGCGATGCGGACTCTGACTCGCAGGGCTGGCTGCGTAATTCCATGTCTGCTGGCCTTCCTGTTGATAGGTCCTGGGTATATAGGAGCTCAGAACAGTACCACTGTAGGAGCAGTTGAAGGCGGCGCGTTTATAGTTGACTCGAGCGGACCGTCCTACGTGCCCGGCGCCGGCGTAGTCCTCACTGGTCCACGAACGCTAGAGACGACGACAGATGCAACCGGCAGCTACAAGTTTCCCCAAGTAGAGCCAGGAACTTACAAACTCCAAGCGACATTTCCTGGCCTTCATGCTGAGCAGGAAGTCGTGGTCCAAGCAGGTATTGTCCTTAAGCTAGACATACAACTAGCCCCCGTTGCCGTCGAGACATCCGTCACAGTAAACGAGACCTACAACGACGCGAATGCGCCGACCACTATAGAAACCATCACGGAAAAAACCATTGCTGATGCTCCCAACGTAAACGAGCGCTTTGAAAGCTTGTTGCCCTTGGTACCAGGGGTGGTACGCGGTCCCGACGGACGAATCAACATGAAGGGCGCACGCAACACCCAGAGCGGCGCGCTCGTGAACAGCGCGAACGTAACCGATCCGGCCACCGGACAGCCGGCCATCAACCTGCCGATCGACGTGGTGTCCTCGGTACAGGTCATCTCCAATCCCTACGATCCAGAGTACGGCAAGCTCGCGGGCGCAGTGTCGACCGTCGAAACAAAAACAAGCAACTATGAACAGCCACATTTCTCCATCCAGAACATAATGCCGCGGCCGCGATTCCGTGACGGCAGTTTGATGGGTGTCGAGTCGGCAACTCCGCGGATGACGTTTACAGGCCCGCTGGTTAAAGACAAGATTGCCATCACCGAATCTTTTGAATATCGATTTGTACGAACTCCCGTTACCAGCCTGCCTCCGTTGGAGCGCGACCAGAAGCTGGAAGGCTTCAATTCCTACACTCAACTGGACTTCAACATCAGCAACAAGCAGACTGCCACTGTTTCAGCCGCAGTCTATCCACAGAAGCTGGAGTATATGGGGCTGAATACCTTCACACCCCAGCCCTCGACAGCTGATTATCACCAGACCGGTTATCAGCTCTACGGACAACATCGCTATCTGACGGGGCCAGAGAGTGCCCTGACGTCACAGCTCAGCTATAAGACTTACGATGCCGACACCACTCCGGAAGGTAATGGCGCTTATCAGCTACTGATCGACACCACCCAAGGGGCATTCTTCAACCAGCAGCACAGACGGACCAATCGTTTCGATTGGCAGGAGAACTATGCGTTTGCCCCGAAGCAATTCCTCGGATCGCACAAATTTAAGGCAGGAATGGACTACTCGCGCTCGGGATTCGACGGCCGCGAAACCTTTCTTCCTGTCGCGTTGGTAGGCTCTTCGGACCAGGTTGTCGAGCGAATTACCTTCACAAAACCAAATTCCTTTGGCGTTCACCAGAACGAGGCGGCGTTCTATGTCGTCGATGAGTGGACCCCGGTTCAACGCCTTACTTTCACTCTCGGGCTTCGTTCTGACACAGACAGCGTTACCGACAGTACACATGTTGCGCCCCGCGGTGGAGTGATGTTAGCGCTGACCAAAGATGGAAAGACGCTGCTCAAGGGGGGCGGTGGGATCTTCTACGATCGTGTACCCCTAATGTTTCCGGTGTTCGAGTCTTTCCCTGACCGCACCGTATCACTGCTCAATTCAAGCGGCGGAGTAGTCAGCTCCACGGCATACATCAACCGCATCACGGGCGGGCTGCAGAATCCGCGCAGCACGGCATGGAACGTGGAACTGGAGCGACAGGTCACGAACAGCTTTACAGTTCGTCTCGGGTATGAGTCGCGCAACACCACGCGGGACTTCGTCGTATCACCCCTGACGCAAAATGATTCCGGAATTATCACTCTTTCTAATGGGGGTAGTAATTCCTACCGCGAGTTCCAGGTCACAGGCAGCTATCACACCAGCCGGTTCCTGTTGAATGGCTCGTACGTGCGGTCCCGGGCATATGGCAACCTGAATGACCCCTTCTTATTCTTTGGCAACTACCCCCAGGCGGTCATTCAGCCAGATGCCCAGGGCCGCTTATCCTTCGACGCGCCCAATAGGGTTATGTTCTGGGGCGATATTACAGGACCTTGGAAGCTGAACATTACGCCGGTGTGGGATATTCATACCGGATTCCCGTACTCGGCACAGGATGAATACCGCGAGTACATCGGACAACGTGACAGCTACCGTTACCCACGTTTCTCGTCCACCGATGTGCAAGTGACCCGGCCCTTCACAATTCACAGGGGCGAGCGGCAGCTCAAAATGCGCGCCGGCGTCGCCGTATTCAACATTTTCAATCACGACAATCCTCGCGACGTGCAAACCATTGTCAATAGTTCGCACTATGGCGATTTCTACAACGATGCGTGGAGAACATTCCGCGGAAAGCTGATCTTCCAATGGTAGCCATCAAAAAGCACTTACTCATCACCGTTCTCCTAGCGTGTGCGTCAGGACCGTTATTTGCCCAGGCTCCTGCTGTAAACGCACTCACCGCAGACGAAGTGATGGCGAGGGTATTCGCCAAAGACACCATGCGGGAGGCCATGGGCGGTGGCTATACCGGGAAGCGCGAATATGTCCTGGAGAACCATCGCATGGACAAACACGCCGAGATGCAGGTGACAGTGTCTTGCGATCCCGACGGCACCAAGCACTTCGAAGTGGTCTCTGAACATGGATGGAAGTCGGCCCACAAGCATGTACTTCACAAGATGCTGGATTCTGAGACGGAAACGTCGCTGCCAAATAGCCGTCCCAAAACAAGGCTGGTCCCGCAAAACTATGAATTCAATCTTGTGGGTTCGGACTACGTAGAGGGCAGGCCGGCCTACGTAGTCGAAGCTCTTCCTAAGCGCAGCGATAAGTACCTGTTTCGTGGACGTGTGTGGGTCGATGCCCAGGACTACGCCGTCGTGCGCATCGAGGGCCAACCGGCAAAGACCCCGTCCTTCTGGATCCACAGTACTCACTTCGTCGCGCAATACCAGAAGAGCGGTCCGTTCTGGTTTCCAAGTTCAACGACCAGCGTTACCGACGCAAGGATCTTTGGAACTACGGATGTAAATATTCGCTATTTCGACTACAGGCCGGTCACGGCCTATCCACAACAACAAAGCAATTCAGTCCCCCTTGAGGCACACTATGTCCAACACTAAGCTCGCTCTCATCCTCGCTGCCGGAAATGGAAGCCGGCTCGCAGCCCGATCAGGAGAACTTCCCAAGCCGCTGGTACGATTACATGGCAAGCCGCTGCTGGAGCACGTCATGCGTGGCGCTCACCAGGCGGGAATCGAACGCTTCGTCATCGTAGTCGGCTATCGCGGCCACCTGATTCAGCAGTGGTGGAAAAATAGTCCGGTGCGTGACCTGCCAGTGACCTGGGTGGAAAACCCCGAGTATCTGAAGAACAACGGCGTTTCTGTGTTGCGGGCGAAGCCGGAGATCCACGAGCCATTTCTGTTGCTGATGTCTGACCACATCTTCGAACCCCACACGGCACGAGCTCTTCTGCACCAACCAGTGCAAGAGGGCGAAGTCATTCTCGGTGTCGACAAGAACATCGATTCCGTGTTCGACCTCGACGATGCGACCAAGGTGAGAATGGACGGCGACCGGATCGTGAATATTGGAAAGGAGCTTGCCTTGTACGACGCCCTGGATACCGGGATGTTTCACTGCACGCCGGCCCTGTTCCAGGCGCTCGAAAGCGCCATGTTCAACTGGAACTGCTCATTGTCGGATGGGCTGCGCCTCATGGCGCGCGCCGGGAAGTTCAAAGGGCTTCGACATTGGAGATGCCCACTGGCAGGATTGTGATACTCCCGAGGCCCTGGACTATGCCAACGACATTTTCCCACCAGTGAGGGTTCCAACTTCAGCGTTGCCGCAGGTCATCTATGCCTGATTTCACGCCACGAGCGAGACGTTATCTGCAGATTGCAGCCGCCCTGATGGGCGCGGCACTCCTCAGCTATCTGATTTTGCGGGCCGGGACTGACAAGCTGCTCGACAACGTAAAGCAGATGGGTTGGGGCATTTTGCTGGTCCTCGGCTTGGCCGGGATCTCGCACCTCGTCAAGACCTGGGCCTGGCGGCTCACCCTCCCGGGCCAGTTCAAGAAAGTTTCCTTCTCACGCACACTTGGCTTGCGGCTTGTATCTGAGGCGATGGGACAGTTGGGTTTTGTGGGACAGATGGTGGGAGATGCGACCAGGGGGTCCCTGCTGACTTCCGACCTGCCTGCCTCCGGCATCATCTCGTCGGTGACGCTCGATCGTGGGCTGTTCATGGGCACCGGCCTTATCGTCACCATTGCGGGATTTGCGGCGCTGCTCTTCATGCCGGCTATCCCTGGAAGATTACGACTCTACGCCAGCCTCTTCGCGGTGGTATTAGTCGCTCTCCTCGCCTTGTCTGTGTGGGCTATCCAGAACGGCTGGCCTGTATTGTCGCGCAGTGCACGGCTAGCAGGTCGCATACCCTGGTTCAAAACTTGGCTGCACAGCAAAGAGGCCGTGATCCTGTCGGCCGAGCAGCAGTTGCTTACGTTCCACCGGCAGGCACCGCGCGCGTTCTGGGCCAGCACGCTCCTCAATTTCGTAGCGCATGGGCTGGCGATCGCCGAGGTTTACCTGATCCTCCTACTCGTGGGAAGCAAGGTCACTCTCACCGGCGCACTGATGCTCGAGGCCCTTACCAAGCTCATCAACGCCGTCGGAACCATCAATCCCGGAAACGTCGGCACCTATGAGGGCGGCAACATGGCCATCGTGAAACTGCTGGGATTGGCACCGGCCGAGGGTCTGACCCTGGGACTATGCCGCCGCTTCAGGAGCATCGTCTGGGCGATTATCGGTGGCATCTGCCTACTCTACTTCTCTCGATTGAAGAAGACCTCGCAACCGAACCAAAGCATGGGCAAGAAAACGGAGTCGAAAATGTTGGAACAGGAAACAGGACAGAATGACGAGAGCACGGCGCTCTCGTTGAAAGTCGCGGTCGTACTCGCGAATGAGCCGGCCTCAAGTTCGGAGTTGTCGCATTCCGCGTTGGCAAGAGTCGGCGCCCTCCCCCTTGTGCTGCGTGCGATCGTGAGCGCACGCAGCGCAGGCGCCGATCGCGTGGTGGTCGTGGTTGACCCGGTGAACGGTGCTCGCATACGCCAGAGCTTGGCCCGAACTGGACGTCTGCCTTCATCTGTCGAGTGGGTCGAGGTGCCATCGCACATTGCCGCTGTTAGCGCAGTTTTGGGCAGCGTTGTTCGGGACGCTAGTCGTGTGATTCTGGTACGAGGAGATTGCAGCTATCAGCCTTCTTTATACCGGACGGCCAGCGAATGGGATGGTGACGGTGCGCTGGAGCTAGTCTCGGGCGGTGCTTTAGTTGGATTGACGGCTCTGTCTCGGGATCTAGCACTCGACCTCGTCAGAGATAGCAACTCGAAGATTGGGAGCATAGAGGAGCTACACGAATGGATCCGCACGCGTCATGTAGGCAAGTTTGGACCGACCGTTGTGTACTGCGAGACTGCGCCGCAAGACAGTTGGCAAAAGGTAGCCAACGAACAGGACCGTCTTGTGGCGGAAAAAAAGCTTGAGAGCTGGCTCGTCAAGCCTACGGATGGGATCTTCGCACGAATGAATCGAAAAGTTTCCATACCGATCAGCCGCCAGCTCATCAAGTTCCCAATTACTCCGAACATGGTAAGCCTTTTCACCTTGGGCGTGAGCTTTGCCTCTGGTCTGTACTTCGGGTTAGGCGGATATTGGAACGCGCTCATCGGTGCCGTATTGTCGGTCTGGGCTAGCATTCTCGATGGCTGCGATGGCGAGGTTGCCCGCCTGAAACTGCAAGTATCGGACTTTGGGTGCTGGCTGGATACGATTTGCGACTACCTCTACTACATCTTCATCTTTGTCGGAATGACCGTTGGACTGGTCCGTAGCACAGGAAAGACGAGCTACCTAACGTGGGGAGGAATGCTTCTGTTGGGCGCCATCGCTATGTTCGTTCTGGCCTCCATCGGACGCAAACGGCTCTCGGGACAGCGTCCGGAGCAGTATCTCGCGGTGTGGCAGAAGAAGGCCGAAAGCCAAATGTCGAATCCGCTCGCATACATCGGCCGACATCTCGAGTTCATTATCCGTCGTTGTTTCCTGCCTTATGCGCTTCTCGCGTTTGCGCTTTTGAATCTGACGTGGATACCGATCTGTGTGGGAGCAGTCGGGGCGACCCTGGCGTGGATTATTTGCGCGTATTCGCTGATAGCGTTTTCGCCCAAGGAACCGAAACCGGGCACCTTATCGGCTAGTTCGGCGGCTGCGGCAAGGCTGTAAAGGGGCAATTTGCTGGATACAGAGGCTACGCTGGTTTGAAATTGCGAGTCCGGGTGAGACGTGATGGAACAGATTGAAACAGGGTCGTTCCTTGCAGCAGCCGATTCCTGCGTTCTCGGATCTACCATCCGGGTGATCAGCTGGAACATCAATCGCGGACTGCAGCTGCCTGGGATCATAGAGTTTCTCAGCAAAGCGTCAGCGGATCTGATCCTGCTACAGGAAGCCGATGTTAATGCCCGGCGGACGCAGTACCGCAACATCGCCCGTGAAATCGCGCTGGCGTTGCGGATGAACTATGTTTTCGGACGCGAGTTCCAGGAACTGACACAAGGCAATCACAGCTCGCCTGCTTACCACGGCCAGGCTACGCTCTCAAAGTTTCCGATTCTGTCATCGCGCATACTCACTTTTGGCAAGCAATCAGGTTTTTGGCGCCCGCGCTGGTTCATTCCGCAGCTGGAAAAATCACAGCGACGACTGGGAGGTAGGATGGCGCTCGTAAGTCACGTCACATGGTCAGAAAAGCGGCTGCTCGTGTACAACCTTCACTTGGAAAGCCGCGGGAGCGACCGGCTTCGGGCCAGTCAATTAGCCGAGGTTGTTAGGGACATTCATCAATGTGGCTCGGGTCTGCCGGTCGTAGTAGGCGGTGACTTCAATTTCGAGCTTTCGCGTGAACCGGCTATTTCGGTCGTGAATGGCGCGCGGTTGCTAAGTCCTTTCAACCATAGCAATCGCCGTCCCACCATAACGCGGCCGCAGCTAGGCCGTGCACGAGCTGTTGATTGGATGCTGGTTGGCGGCCCGCTAGGTTATGGCAGGCCCGAGTTGCACGACAGCGTTGCTGCTTCAGATCATTACCCGCTATCGATTGCCTTGCACATCACCTGACCGCGACCGCAGGCGTGTTTTCGCTCATAATAACCGCGATTGCTAATCGTACCCAAGCATAGACGACGACTTCTGAAAGACTGATCGCCGAAGTCGGGATGGCAACGTTAGGGTTGTTTTCGGCGATTTCGCTTGCCGTAGAAAGGCAGCTGCAGTCGCTCGCAAACCGAAGCAGCATACACCCCTCCAGCCATGAAGGATGCGCCAATACTTGCCAGCCAGGCCAGAACCTGTTCGCCCACTGAATCGATATGACTTACATCCGATATGTCAACGATGAGGCCTTTCGGAACAGGACCACTCGTCATCAAGGATTTAGCCTCTTGTGCCCATTCTGCGACCAGACAGCCTTCCATCTTTAGAGTCGGACCGTTCGCTAGTTGAATAATCTGTGCTCGGAACATCTGTGTCTCCGTACCGACAGTCGGCTTGTACCACCAGTTAATACGCAACTGCTGTGCCAAGCTCGCCAACGCTATCTCGTTGTGAGACACCACGGCATTGCAAGCTCCGATGCGTTGCTTGCCTCCATCCGGGCATTGTCCAAATACGGGCGGGTCAACGTTCCATCAAAATGGGAGGGATGTGATCATTTCTAACTTGGATCGTTCCAACCCGTCGCGACGCCAGATAGGCCGTTCGTGCCCGTAGGCTGTCTCCTGCTCGAATCCGGTCATGAACTTCGTCTACTGTCAAGATTCCGGCCTGCTGAGTGATTGGTAGCTCTGCATTTGCGCTCTGTTAGGTCTGGCGATACGCATGCAAGTGAAAGAAGTATATGAATACGGCTCAGAGCTGTAGGAAGTACCTGGCATCCTGCGCCGATCCTCTACTCACTGCCCGCCATCCCACCCGCACAGCGGCCGGATCCAAAGATCCGGCCGTCTCGCCGCACCGCACGGTCCATGGAACTCCGCGCGGCGTGAACTACATTCAGTGCAATTCCCCTTTGAAGGAGAGCAAATCCAGTGAGATCTGAAATGGTTTTTGCGGCCGAGCGTACGTTACCCAATCGATATATGCTTTGCCGGGTGCTGGCGACGGCGACCCGAAAATTCCACGAGCCCGCAACCCGTATTGAAGACACTACAGACGCTCTGCTGCGGCGCATCGCCAAGAGAAACGCTGCAGCACTTGAAAAGGAACCACTATGACTGACATACAAGAGCAAAATGTTGTAACCACTTCATCCAACCGATCGAACAAGCTTGTTTTAAGTATGCTCGTGGCCGTAACCGTCATCTATATGATTGTTTCACTGGCACTCATCGTGCACACACGCAAACAGCTGGCGCAGAATCAGGCATCCCAACAGGCGCTGATAAAGAA
The DNA here is from genome assembly GCA_963720135.1 of uncultured Acidobacteriaceae bacterium. Taxonomy (GTDB): domain Bacteria; phylum Acidobacteriota; class Terriglobia; order Terriglobales; family Acidobacteriaceae; genus Bog-257. The sequence continues at coordinate 37,157 of CAVREJ010000011.1, read as the reverse complement.
ACTACGGCAGAGGCAACTCGATACCCAGACCCAGCTGGATGCCTCCACAGAGGCGTTGGCGCGGCGGTTGGGTTTGGACGAGCATGACTTTCAGTCTCAGATCGACGCCAAGGCAGGTAACTTTCACCGGCAGCAGCGGGAATTGGCAAAAACGCTGCAATCAGAGGTCGATCAGCAGCAGGAGCAGATGGGGCAGTTCACCGGTGAAGTCGCTACTATTCGAACTGAACTCGGCGGCGCAAAAACGGACATTGCCACAACGCGCACCGAATTGGCATCAACGAACGCTAAGCTCGAACACGCAATCGGTGACCTGAACGGACAAAGTCACTTGATTGCCCGCACTCGGGAGGAGTTGGAGGAACTTAGGCACCGTGGTGACCGCAACTACTACGAATTCGCGTTGCATAAAGGTGCGGCTCCCACTCCCGTTTCTACTGTGAGCCTGCAATTGAAGAAGGTCGATCCCAAGAAAAACAAATATACTCTGAATGTAATCGCTGATGATCGCACCATCGAGAAGAAAGATCGCGGTCTTGCCGAACCTTTGCAGTTCTACAGCGGCCGAGACCGCCAACTCTATGAGGTGGTCATCTTCACGACGGAAAAGAACGAGGTAACCGGCTACTTGAGCGCGCCCAAGTCCTCCAATATACTGGCAGCAGGCGACTAGGTACGAACAGGGGAAAGCGGTTGATTTTTCCTGATACTCAGTTGATCTTCCCAAGGCAGCAGCTTTGCAAATGAGCTTCTTCAGGTCTCGCATTCTCCTCAGGCGCGGGACCTTTTCTCATTTAAAGTGAACTCCAGCCACCGCCTCATGCGAATCCGTTTGCTTTTGGGCAGGATAACCGCTCATCCAGGCTAGAGGTAACTACACAGCGAAATTCGAAACTCAGCCCAGAGGCTACGTTATATTGCTCGCTTAGCCGGCGGCAATGCCCGAATGCGGCACGCCTGGCTCGCGGGGCTTTGCTCCATTCAGACCGACTTTGGGCTGGCTCTCTCCCACCCGAAACGAACCCCGATTTTCCGAAACACCCATCGCAGTGAAAGCCGCCGTCGCTGGTGTCCCTCCGGAGCTCTCCCGTTACACGAACAGAGTGTGGTGCCCGTATGCGGGCAGCGAACCTGCCCGAGCATAGTTCGTGGGCAGTTGCACGCTCGGGTAAGTGCTTTGCATCGTGGAGCTTAGACTCACAGGCCGGTTGGCACGCTTCATGCACTAGTCAGGCTGTTCGTCAGCACAACTTGATTGGGCACTTGTAAGCAGGAAGGTATTGGAATGTATTGCAAAACTCCTAAGAAACAAAAAGCACGGATGAGTCGGATCATCATCACTGCGGCTCTCGGAATACTGAGCGTAGGCATGGTTGCATGCAGCAAAGGCAATGCCGCCATGCCAAACATAGTGACCGAAGTATTAATCGCGCAACCTATTCAGCGTGACGTCCCAGTCCAGCGTGAATGGGTCGCGAGCTTGGACGGTTACGTCAACGCCGAGATACGGCCGCAGGTGTCCGGCTACATCATCAGCCAGAATTACAAAGAAGGATCGGCTGTCAGCAAAGGACAGGTCCTGTTCCAGATCGACCCAAGACCCTTCCAGGCTACTCTTGACAGCGCCAAGGCACATCTGGCCCAGGCGCAGGCCGAGTTGGGCAGAACAACGCTCGACGTAGAGCGCGATACTCCGCTGGCTGAGCAAAAGGCCATTGCGAAGGCCCAACTCGATACCGAAATCCAGGCCAGACTCGCGGCACAGGCAGCCGTCGAGTCGGCAAAGGCGACTGTCGAGCGCGCACAACTCGATCTCGGCTGGACCAAGGTCACTTCGCTGGTAGATGGTGTGGCGGGGATCGCCGAAGTACAGATAGGCAATCTGGTGGGCCCCACGGTTCACCTGACTTCCGTTTCGCAAGTGAACCCGATCAAGGTCTATTTTCCAGTCAGCGAGCAGGAGTATCTGCGAGTCCAGCACATCACCACAGGAGGTCAGCAGATCAACCTTTTCGAAAGCTCCCCTGATCTGATCCTGGCCGACGGCACGGTGTACCCCCATAAGGGCAAAATCCTGCTAACGGATCGTCAAATCGACCCCAACACCGGAACCATTCGACTGGTTGCCGCATTCCCCAATCCTGGCAACAAACTGCGCCCCGGCCAATATGGGCGTGTGCGGATACAAACCAGTATCGAGCAGAATGCGCTGCTGGTGCCGCAGAGCGCGGTCAAAGAGCTTCAGGGCGGTTACCAGGTAGCGCTTCTCGGCCCCGGCAACAAGGCCGTGATTCGACAAGTGAAGGCTGGAGAGAAGGTCGGGACGATGTGGGTGATTGACGAGGGCCTGAAGCCAGGCGACCAGGTGATTGTGGAAGGCATTGAGAAGGTGAAGGACGGAACACCTGTGATTCCGAAGGCCGCGAATGTTCAGGCGGAGGTGCGGTAGTCATGTCTGAGTTTTTCATTCGGCGTCCGATCGTCGCCATCGTCATCTCGATCCTCATGGTGATCATTGGCGCGATCACCATCGTCAGCCTGCCGGTCGCGCAGTTCCCGGACATCGCTCCCCCCGAGATACGGGTGCAGGCCATTTACCCGGGTGCGGACGCCGAGACCATGGAGAAAGCCGTAGCCACGCCCATGGAGCAGCAGATCAATGGCGTGGACAACATGGACTACATGTACTCGCTGAACTCGACCAACAACTCGAGTACAGCGTTGATGGTCGATTTTGATCTCAAGACCGATCCAAACATGGACCTCATCCTCACCCAGTCACGCCAGCAACTGGCGAATGGCCAGCTTCCCCAGGAGGTCAATCAGATCGGCATCGACGTGAAGAAGTCTTTGACCTCGCCGATGATGCTGGTCGCGTTGTATTCACCGAAGGGCACTCACGATGCGAAGTTCCTGTCGAATTTCGGCTATATCAATCTTAAGGAGCCGATTGCCCGCTCTTACGGTGTAGGACAAGTTCAGATCTACGGCATCGGCGAGTACGCCATGCGGCTGTGGGTGAAACCGGATCAACTGGCGAAGTTGGGCATCACCGTGAACGAGATTGCTAATGCGGTGCAAACCCAGAACACGGTAAATCCAGCCGGCCAAGTCGGAGGTGAACCAGCCGAAACAGGGCAGAAGTTCACCTATGCGGTACGTGCCCAGGGGCGGCTGAAGACGCCGGAAGAGTTCGGCGACATTGTGGTCCGCGAAAGCGCCGATGGCGGAGTAGTGCGCGTGAAGGACGTGGCCCGGGTAGAACTTGGATCCCAAGACTATAGCTGGTTAACGCGACTCAACGGTCAGCCGTCCGCGATTGTCGGTATCTACCAATTGCCCGGTTCCAATGCGGTGGAATCGGCAAAGGGCATCCGGAAGCTGATGGCCGAAATGAAGGAGAGCTTCCCGGCGGACGTGGACTACGCCGTTACCCTGGACACGACCGACGCCGTCAGGGCGGGAATGCACGAGATCGTCCAAACTCTCCTGGAGGCTTTTCTCCTGGTAATTCTTGTCGTCTACATCTTCTTGCAAGACTGGCGTGCGACCATCATTCCAATGTTCGCGGTCCCTGTCTCGCTGGTAGCCACGTTCGCTGTATTTCCGTTGTTCGGGTTTTCGGTCAATACGCTTTCGCTGTTCGGGCTCGTGCTGGCTATCGGCCTGGTGGTGGACGATGCCATCGTCGTAGTGGAAGGAATACAACACCACATCGAACAAGGTCTGACTCCGAAGGAAGCGGCTCGCAAAGCCATGCAGGAACTGACCGGGCCGGTGGTTGGTATAGCACTGGTGCTCTCGGCGGTGTTCGTGCCGACCGTATTCATCCCCGGCATCACTGGCCGCCTTTATCAGCAGTTTGCGTTAACCATCGCAATTTCCGTCATTATCTCCGCCTTCAACGCCCTGACCTTGAGCCCGGCGCTTGGTGCTTTGTTTCTCCGGCCCAAGAAAGAGAGTCATGGGCCGCAGGCGAAATTCTTCGCTTTGTTCAATCGCATGTTTGCGTCCGGTAGCAATTTCTACGTGGGCGCGTGCCGCGGGCTGATTCGGAAGAGTGCGTTGGCCCTGGTGGCAGTCGCCGCATTTGGCGTAGCCGGTGTCTTTTTTGGGAAGATGCTGCCCTCCAGCTTCCTGCCTGACGAGGACCAGGGGTACATGTACATCCAGATGCAACTGCCCGAAGCGTCTTCCCTTCAGGCAACGTCGGACGCAGCGCGCGAGGTAGAAGCTGTCCTGAAGGCCACACCGGGAGTGAAGTACACCAGCAGCGTCATGGGATTCAGCCTGCTCAGCCTCACCCGCACCAGCTACAACGCATTCTTTTGGGTGACGCTCCAGCCGTGGGAAGACCGTAAGCACATTGACGAGCAATTTCAGGTCATCAAGGCGAAGCTGAACCTTAAGCTTCTTACCCTTCCCCAGGGCACCGTCTTCGCCTTCTCTCCACCGGCAATCTCGGGAGTCGGCACCTCGGGCGGATTCCAATTTGTGCTGGAAGACCGCGCGGGAAAGGACCCCGAATTCCTGGTGAACAACCTGAACAAGTTCCTCGAGGCCGCTCGCCAACGGCCCGAGATCGGCATGGTTGCCACCACGTATATACCGAGCACGCCGCAAAAATTCGTGTACGTGGACAAGGAGAAGGTACTGAAGCAGGGCGTTAAGCTCAGCGATGTCTATGACACTCTTCAGGCGTTCATGGGCGGGTTGTTTGTCAACTACTTCAACGACTTCGGTCGCGCCTGGCAAGTTCGGGTAGAGGCAGAAGCACCCTACCGCTCCAATCTGGACAACGCGGGACAGTTCTACGTTCGGAATAGCAAGGGCGAAATGGTGCCCTTGTCGGCGCTAACCCGATTCGAGTCGCGTTATGGCCCGGAATTCAAGATGCGCTTTAACCAGTATTCCGCAGCGCAGATTATCGGCAGCGCCGCACCGGGCTACAGCTCAGAGCAGGCTACGAATGCGCTGGAAGAGGTCTTCCACCAGACGATGCCGCCGGAGATGGGCTTCGACTACATGGGCATGTCACGGCAAGAGCAAAAGGCGCGCGAGGGCATTCCCTCCTCGGTCATCTTCGCTGTCTCGCTGCTGTTTGTCTTCCTCATCCTTGCGGCGCTGTATGAAAGCTGGTCGCTGCCGTTCAGTGTGCTGTTGAGCACGCCGGTCGCTGTTGCCGGCGCGTTCGGCCTGCTGTGGCTGCGGCGCACCGTGCTCGGAATGATCTTCCCGGCTTTCATGGTGCAGATCGACAACGACGTTTACTCGCAGATCGGACTCGTGATGCTGATCGGGTTGGCTGCGAAGAACGCGATCTTGATTGTTGAGTTTGCCAAGGAACAACACGAAGTCTATGGCAAGCCGGTGGTAGACGCTGCACTCGAAGGCGCCAGACTGAGGCTGCGGCCAATTCTGATGACCTCGTTCGCATTCGTTCTCGGTTGCGTGCCCTTGTTCATCGCCACCGGCGCAGGTTCCGTCGGCCGGCAAATCATGGGCACCACCGTAATTGGCGGGATGCTGGCTGCAACCGGCATTGCCATCTTCATTATCCCGGCACTGTACGTGCTGGTGGAACGTCTCACGGGTGCGGATAAGAAACAGGAGGAGCATGCTCCTGCGCTTCCGGAACCGGTTGCGGTGGAAGGGGACTAACGTGAAAAGACTAGCCACAATTGCAATGCTGATGTTAGTGGCCACCGGTTGCACGGTCGGTCCCAACTACAAACGGCCCAACGTGGATGTACCCGGAGGCTACCGCGGCGCAGCGCCATCTGCCGAAGCGCCACAAGCTACCGTTCAGACTGGCGAGCAGAAGAACGCGCAAGCTGCGGGCCAGGCGTTGCCGTCAGCGCAGTCTCTCGGAGAGGAGAAGTGGTGGGAAGTCTTTCAGGATAAGGAACTACAGGACCTCATCAGGACTGCGCTGAAGAATAACTACGATGTGAATATCGCAGCGGCGCGCATTCTGAAGGCCCAGGCGCAATTAGGTATCACGCGTGCTGACCAACTGCCCACAGTGGGCGTAGGCGCGGCAGCGATCAATTTCGATGCGCCGCAAAACAAGTTCACTCCCAACACCGAGTCGGATGTGAACGCAGTTGGTGCCAGCTTCAATTGGCAACTGGACTTCTGGGGCAAATACCGCCGCGCCACGGAAGCGGCGCGCGCAAATCTGGTTGCAGCACGTTGGGCGCGGGAGTACGTGATTTCTACGCTGGTGAGCGATGTCGCTGCTTCCTACTTCCAGCTTCGTGCACTGGACCTGCAATTGGAGATCTCGCGCCGAACCTTGGCTGCTCGCAAAGAGTCGCTGAAGCTGACCCAGACCCTGGTAAACGGTGGCGCGAGCAACATGCTTGACCAGCGCCAGGCCGAGCAACTGGTCGCCGCCGCGGCTGAAAATATTCCAGATCTCGAACGTCGTATTCAGCAGCAGGAGAACTACATCAGCACTCTGCTGGGGAACAACCCTGGCCCAATCGCGCGCGGCCTACCGCTGATCGAGCAGCCGCATCCGCCAGAGGTGCCGCCCGGACTTCCTTCCAGCTTGCTGGAGAGGCGGCCCGACATCCGGGAAGCCGAGCAGCAACTCGTGTCTGCCAACGCGCAAATCGGAGTAGCGAAAGCCGCCTACTACCCCAATATTTCATTGACCGCTAATGCTGGATATGCCAGCTCAGCGCTGACTAGCTTGTTTACGGGCCCAGCCGGTTGGTGGGCTTTCGGAGGCGCACTAACGCAACCCATATTCGCCGGTGGCAGAATCAAGTCGGGCATCAGGTACACGGAGGCGCAAAAACAGGAATTCCTGCTGATGTATCGAAAGACGATTCAGGAAGCTTTTCTCGGCGTCTCAGACTCGCTGGTGGCTTACCAAAAGGACCGTGAGTTTCGCGAATATCACGAGCAATTGACCGTGGCCGCTCAGGATTCGGCACGTCTCTCCGAAGTGCGGTATGGCGGCGGTCGAGCCAGCTACCTGGAAGTGTTGACCAATGAGACCAATTACTTCAATGCTGAGCTGGGACTGGCGCAAGCTCGGCTCAATGAGCTTCTTGCTTTGGTGGATCTCTATAGAAGCTTGGGCGGAGGTTGGCAGAGCTAACCGGCGACATAGCAGGTTGCTGGACTAAACCGTTTTGCCGGAAACACAAATGGTGCAGGCTTAGTAGCGGACCACAATCCTGGATGAAGTGCTCGGCGGAATGTCCCGCACTGGAAACTATGAATGCTATTTTCCAGTTCGTTTTGCGGCATGGCTACTCCATCGTGTTCGCTGCGGTATTCGCCCGCCAGATTGGTTTGCCGATACCGGCGCCTCTCTTTCTGCTTGCGGCCGGTGCGCTTGCAGCCGCCGGGAAGCTGGACATCGTAGCCGCGCTCGTTCTGGCTATTACTGCTTGTGTGTTGGGTGACTGGCCGTGGTACGAGGCCGGTCGGCGTTGGGGTGACAGGGTCCTGCACTTCATTCACCGCTTCACGCGAGACCCTGACGCCCATAATCGCAGAGCGAAAGAGACCTTTGCCCGGTATGGGACTCCGATTCTCGTTCTTGACAAGTTCGTCCCTGGACTGGACGCGGTAGCGCCTCCCGTGGCCGGGATATCCGGCACCAGCCGACTCCGTTTCCTGGTGTTTGAAACCAGTGGCGCCTGCCTCTGGTCATGCGCCTATGCCGGACTCGGCTATGTCTTCAGTCATGACTTGGAGCACGTGGCGGCCTACGCGGGCAGAGCGGGCACAGTTTTGGCGGGGCTTGCGCTCGCCGTACTGCTTACGTATGCCGTCCCCAAAGTGGTTCGCAGGCATCGCTTAACGCGCGAATCCGGCTTGTGCGGATCACACCATTAGAGTCGAGGGGCTCTGGAGAAACTGTCGCCAATCCCTGAAGGCCTATCACAATTAGGCAGGCCGGAATCCTTGTTGCGGACCGTTTGCTGCTTTGAAACTTAAAACAAAAGGAGAATTCCATGACGAATGCAAGCGCAGTTGCAGAAGCAGGCGCCGCGCAAGCGGCCAGCCCAAGAGGCCGTTTCTTCACCACCCCGACGTTCCACTATGAGACGTTGCGGAATGCGGGATACATCCTCGCCAACTGCGCCGACCTTGGCGAGGTTCTAGAAACGGTGAAGGTCATCGCTGAAGGCGATGTACAGAGCTGGTATACCGCGTGGAAGGCTACGGTCGATCGCGTACTCGCGCTGGCAGAGCACACAAGATTCCCTCAGCAAAGGTGGGGCCTATATGCGCGCTTCTACGTACCAGCGCACGGCTGAGTTTCTGATCCCGCCCGACGATCCCAAGCGTCCAGAATCGTTCGAGAGGACAGGGAGCTATTTCCTCAAGGGCCTGGACACGCTCGGCGTCCGATACGATCGCATCGCCGTACCGTACGGCGCGGGGAGCCTCCGCGCGTTGCACTTCCCGGGGCCGCGAGGGGCTGAGACTAAGCCATTAATCATGTTTGGTGGCGGCTTCGACTCGATTCTGGAAGAATACTATCCAAATTTCGCCGAGGCAGCGCTTAAACGTGGCTACTCTGTGCTGACTTACATGCAGCCGTTTTCGATTGGCTCCTGGAAAAGTTCCCCCCAAGTCCAAGGGATTGATCACCCAGCGAACTTCCGCGAGGCGCATGAACCTAAGAAACTTGGGCGGAGGTTGGCAGAGCTAACCGGCGACATGGGAGGCCTGCAGTTGTCCTTCACCAAACGGAGTGTTCTGAAACTATGACTTGGGTTCAACAGATTGGCGCAGCGGTTATTCTAGTGGTGCTCACGCTATGTCTGCAGTGTGCCGGGGTTGCTGCATTGATAAGCTGGCTAAGGACAGTAGCGTTAGGTGAAATTCAGGAGCTTCGGATGTCATACTCTGCGGCGCTGGTCATGCGAGCCACAATAGCCATCGTCATCCTGCAGGGAATTATCATTCTGCTTTGGGCGTGCTGCTATCGCTGGCTTTGTTTTCGGTCTTGGAATTCTGCGTTTTACTTCTCGGCAACCAGTTATTCCACCGTTGGATACGGCGATGTTGTCGTCCCGCTGAAATGGCGGCTGCTAGGACCGTTAGAGAGCATGATGGGAGTACTGATGTGTGGTATATCCGTAAGCCTGCTGTTTGCGCTTATTACACAGCTCGTCGCCAAAGACCCGAAACTGCGGGTAGGTGCTGACAACGACGAAGTGAGAGAACGGGCGAGCTACGGATAGAGAAAGGCGGAAGTGTCAGTGGATTTCACAACAGAGCAGCGATCACAGATGCAAACGCCAGATGCCAGCTATAGCAGACTGCTCGAACTAGCAACTGCGATCGATAAACAGACAAGCGTGCAGGCCGTCCTGAAGAGCCTGCATAAGCTGTTGTCAGCAATTCTTCACTTCGCCGGCATTGCCTTGATGCTGTTGACGGAGGATCGAAGGTCACTGCGGCTCGTGGCGTTTGAACGAGGGTCGGCAGGACCTCACGTCGACGTTGGTGCTGAGGCTCCTCACGAAGCTACCGCGGCTGGTCGTGCAATCGAAGAACAACGGACAGTCTTCGTTCGTGACATCCGGCAAGAGATGTCACGATTTCCGCAGACCGCGTCACAGGCCGGCACCACCGAACTACGGGCCTCATACATGGTGCCTGTTTCCACTCCCAGACGAAGGCTTGGCGTGCTGTGGTTTGGGACTCGGGAAGAGAGTGAACTTGGAACGGATGATATCGCGCTCATGGAAGCTGTCGCCTCTTATGTGGCAACGGCCCTCGAGAGCGCGATGGCAAGCGATGCCGCGGCGTCGTATCAGGGGCAATTGGTGGCCCAGCGAGACCGGTGGAAGCTGCTGCTCGAAATCAATAATCACGTCATCACACATCTTGACGTGAAGGCCCTGTTTCGCGCTGCCTGCGGCTCACTCCGCAAATATTTTGACAACGACTACGCTGCGGTCTGGATCATCGACAGGGACCAGAATCGCCTGGAATGTGCCGCCATGGATTTCCCCTCCAGCCGCGGCTTCCTGGATGACATCACGATGCCCGCACTTACCGGTGAGGATCTCCATAAAATGAGGACCCGCCAGCCCGAATTGTGGACCCGTGCGGAGCTGGAAGCGCTTCCAGCAACGGTCCGTGACCCGTTTCTATCCGAGGGCCTCGAGGTGATGGTGGTCACAGCACTGCGCACGCCCAATGGTCCTCTTGGTGTGATGACGTTGGGGAGCAAGAGGCCAGATCATTTTCGCCGCGACGATCTCGATCTGCTGGGGCAGATTGCGACCCAGATTTCGCTGGCACTGGACAATGCACTTGCCTACGAAAAGCTGAATGCCTCGCGAAATGTGATAGAGCAGGAGCGCCTTTATCTTGAGTCGGAGATTCGGGCCGAATACAACTTCGAAGACATCGTGGGAAAGAGCGCGGCACTTCGCAAAGTCCTACAGCAAATCGAAATTGTCGCGCCCACGGATTCGACCGTGCTGTTGCACGGGGAGACGGGAACCGGAAAGGAGTTGATCGCGCGCGCCCTCCACAGCCATAGCACCAGGCAGAACCGCACATTCGTTCGCCTGAACTGTGCAGCGATTCCCTCCGGCCTAGTCGAGAGCGAGCTTTTCGGCCATGAGAGGGGTGCATTCACCGGCGCGCTGATACAGAAGAAGGGACGATTCGAAATCGCCGATCAAGGCACGCTATTCCTCGACGAAATTGGGGACATCAGCCTCGAACTGCAGCCAAAGCTCCTTCGAGCCTTGCAGGAGCACGAATTTGAGCGATTGGGCAGCGCGAAGACGATTCGGGTCGATGTCCGACTGATTGCCGCGACTCACCGCGACTTGCCATTGATGATGCGCGATAATCAATTTCGCGAGGATTTGTTCTACCGGCTGAATGTTTTTCCCATCGAGATTCCGCCGCTTCGGGACCGGCGTGATGACATTCCACTGCTCGTGAACTTTTTCGTCTCTCGCCTGTCTCGCAAGATGCAGAAGCATATCCAGTCGATCCCCAAAGAAGCCATGGAGGCTCTGACGAATGCACCCTGGCCAGGCAATATTCGCGAGTTGGAAAACTTCATTGAAAGGGCCGTCATACTGACTCCAGGCAGCGAGCTCCGGGTGCCGCTCAAGGAGTTGAAGAGACCGTCAGTCGCCAGCACCACATCCGGCTCGACTTTTCAGGAAGCAGAGCGCCAGGCGATCGTCGAAGCGCTCAAAGCTGCACAGGGGAAAATCTCAGGACAAGGCGGCGCAGCGGAGCGCTTGGGACTGAAACGCACAACGCTGCAGAACAAAATGCGCAAGCTCGGAATTGCGCGCTTACCTACGTAATACCTTGCCGTGTAAGCTGCGGACGCACGTGTAATCGCTCCCCTCAGATATTTGGACGCCACAGTTGTCTAGGTGAGGTCACAAGATTATCGTTGAGTGGAATGTTGCGTGGCACTGACAGCAGAACGGACCCACTGACAAGCGACAGCGAGAGTGCTACAGTAGCTGACAAGTAACCCGTGTAAGACTGAACGGGACCATACTGTCTGACGCTGTTCGGCTACGAACATGGGCAAGATAGCTTCTCGCCGACCGCTTCTGCTTCGTTTCAAGTGGGCCCGCGCGATTGCGGTCGTGGTGGGTTCCTGTCTCACCTGCGTGTTGTTATTGGCAGGCTCGGTCCACGCCCTCGATCCCAATAAACGTCTCACCCAGTACATTCACACGGCTTGGCGAACACAAGATGGCTCACTGCCAGCCGGCATGTATCACATTGTTCAGACCTCGGACGGTTTCCTATGGTTCTTATCTCTTCCCGCCGATATCTACAGGTTCGACGGCATCCGGTTTCTGCCCTGGCGCTTGCCTGCCGGTGTACCGATCGATAGATCAATAAACATCTTTGCCGACCACGCGGGTGGGCTCTGGGTACTGGGACCGCGTGACATCGTTCGAATGAAAGGCGCGGCTGTCAGTTCTCACTTCCAGTTGGAAGGGGGGATGTTTCAAAGCGTCACTGAGGCGCCGGACGGTTTTTTGTGGGTATTGAGCGGCAACTCGGATTCGCCCCTTTGCCGTGTTACCGATTCAGTCAAGTGCTTCGGCAAGGCAGACGGAATACCGATTTCCGACATCCAGTCTGTTCTGGCGGACGGTAACGGCGGTTTTTGGCTGGGAGGGCGGTCGGGAGGTCTTGTCCACTGGCATGCCGGCACTTCGGAGAAGTACAACGTAGGAAACGAGGTCTTTAGCTTGGCGCGTGGTCCCGATGGATCTCTATGGGTGGGCATATCGGGAGAGGGTCCAGGGAAGGGGCTTCAACAATTGAAGGACGCTGATCTCAAACCTTTCGTGACCCCCACGTTCAACGGAAGTAGCTTCGATATTGGCACTCTGATGTTCGACCATGACGGCAATCTTTGGGTCGGTACGAAAGCAAAGGGGCTTTTTCGTATCCATGGAAATACGGTGGAGCACTACGACCATACCAATGGCCTATCCGGCGATTCTGTGTATGCTCTTTTTGAAGACCGAGAGGGGATCGTCTGGGCTGGAACTACAAGCGGAGTCGACAGCTTTCGCGATCCGCCCGTCGTCACGTTCTCGCAGGTGGAAGGATTGGGGGCGGATTTACCAGCGGGCATCCTGGCCAGCCGAGATGGCACGATATGGGTAGCAAACGCCGGATCGCTTGATCACATTGTTAACGGCAACGTCTCATCTATTCGCGCGGGGAAGGGTCTTCCGGGTGACCAAGTCACGCGATTACTGGAAGACCGAGCCGGCAACCTATGGGTGGGAGTGGACGACGGTCTGTATTTGTTCAAGAACGGGCAATTCCGACGCCTCCCCGAACCGAATCATCAGCCGCTTGGTATGGTGATTGGGTTGATCGAGGACATCGAGGGGAATATCTGGGCAGAGTGTAGAGGCAAACCCCAAAAGCTTGTTCGCATCCGCGATTTCCAGGTGCGTGAAGTGTTTCCTGCGCCGCAGGTTCCGCCTGCATGGAAGCTGGCTCCGGATCCAAATGGGGGAATTTGGATAGCGACTCGAAAAGGAGACCTCGTACAGTTCAGCCAAGGCATTCAGCGAAAATTCCCGCTGAATCCGAATGCTAAAAACCCGGCGCCCCGTGCGATCCAGGCACAACCGGACAGCTCTGTCCTTGCTGCCTTCGACGACGGGCTGGTGGGATTCCGCGAAGGCAAGGTGCAGCGGATGACGACGAAAAACGGGCTGCCCTGCGACTTCGTCATCTCCTTTATTCAGGATAGAGAGAAACGGTGGTGGCTTTACACCCGTTGCGGCATCGTCGAATTCTCAGATTCTGAACTCCAGCGATGGTGGACCAACCCTGACGCGATTGTTCGGAACCACGTCTATGACACATTCGACGGAGCTCAGCCCAACATCCCTGCTTTTAACTCAGCGGCTTGCTCCCCGGATGGGCGCGTGTGGTTTACCAGCGGAGTTGTGGTGCAGATGATAGATCCGGTCAGGCTCTCGCAAGAAGCGCTCCCGGCCCAGACATACATCGAAGCGCTCGTCGCTGACCGAAAAAAGTTCGAGGCAATGCCCAACCTCAAGGTTCCGCCGAATCCGAGGGACTTGCAAATTGATTACACCTCACCTACTTTTTCGATTCCGCAGAGGGTAAACTTTCGCTACCGGCTTGACAATTACGACCGTGATTGGCACGAGGCTGGCACGCGCCGGCAGGCGTTCTACACGGATTTGCCTCCCGGGAAGTATTCGTTTCGCGTGATCGCATCCAATAGTGACGGCGTCTGGAACGAACACGGCCCCAAGCTGGATTTCTCTGTCACCGCTGCGTATTACCAGACGAACTGGTTCCGCGCCCTGTGTGCGATCGCGTTCTTGGCCCTAGCTTGGGCGACCTACCAGTGGCGTCTGCGGCAATTGCGTCATCAGTTCGAAATGACGCTGGACGCGCGCGTCGGCGAGCGTACACGCATTGCGCGCGAGCTTCACGATACTCTGCTGCAAAGCTTCCACGGGCTGCTGCTTCGTTTCCAGACTGTTTCCCAGCTGCTGCCGGAGCGACCGATCGAGGCGAAGGAGAAGCTGGACAACGCGATCGACCAGGCCGCCGGTGCTATCACGGAAGGCAGGGATGCGGTGCAGGGATTGCGCGATTCGACAATTCAAACCAATGACCTGGCACGCGCGATAAGCACCCTCGGAGAAGAACTCGCAGCGGACTCAACCGGCCACCGCCCTGCGTTCCGTGTAGCCGTTGAGGGCCAGTCGCGAGATTTGCATCCCATCCTCCGCGACGAAGTGTATAAGATTGCTGCCGAAGCACTTCGGAACGCTTTTCTTCATGCAAACGCAAAGCAGGTCGAGGTCGAAATCCGCTATGACAATGAGCGCTTCCGCTTGCGCGTGCGGGATGACGGAAAGGGCATTGATGCAGCGGTTCTCTCGGCTCAGAGCCGGGAGGGACACTACGGATTGCCCGGGATGCAGGAGCGCGCCTCCATTATTGGAGGTAAGTTGACCGTTTGGAGCGAAGTCAATGCCGGAACCGAAGTGGAACTGCGCCTTCCCGCCAGCACCGCCTACGCCACCGCTCGAACACGTTCCTGGTTGGCCGAGAAGTTTGCAACGAAGGCTTGAAGTAGGAGACCGGTCACGAGCGCCGATATCTCGCAAATTCGAATCCTCGTGATCGACGACGTTTACGAATAAGAGCACTTGAGCGGGGACCATAGTGTATGCTGCTGCCCGGCCCGGGATATGCGAAGAATGGCCTCTCGTACGGAGCTTCGGGTTGAATTAGACCGGTGTCGCAAGACCCTTGCGGCAGTTTTGCGCCGTTATCTCGCTTGCGCATCAATGCTGGCAGGGGCGGTTCACGCCTTCGATCCAGACAAACGTGTCCCCCAGAGCATACCTATCTCCTCGCGAATAGAAAATGGATCGACGCCGGGGCCGGTGTGCCTCATCAGGTCATTGCACCTTCGTCTCCAGTGGGCTGGCTGCGTCATTCTCGGAGCGACTTGTGTCTTTGTCCTTTCGGTAGCGCTAGGTTGTAATAAGAAGAACCAAGCTGCTCCGGACGTGGTACTCACAATCATCGACCAATCGTGGGTCGACAAGGAGTCTCAGGCGCGCCTCGGTGAAGAACTCAAACAGTTCACCCAGGAGAGTGGAATTCGGGTTCAGGTCATGCCCGCACCGGAAGTTGCAGTAGACCAACTGGAAACGTGGCGCAACCTGCTGGAAAGCGGGGCGAAGGTTCCGGACGTTTACGGCATCGACGTCATCTGGCCTGGGATTCTGGCAGACAACCTCGTCGATCTCAAAGCCTACGTGCCTGAGCAGGAAATCGCAGCGCACTTTCCGGAACTGATCAAGAACAATACCGTAAACGGCCGGCTCGTGGCTTTGCCTTACTCCCTCGGCGAAGGCCTGCTCTTTTATCGGATCGACCTGTTGCAAAAGTACGGCTACACTGCGCCGCCGAAAACATGGGAAGAGCTTGAGAAGATGGCGAAGCGGATTCAGGCTGGTGAGCGCGCCAAGGGGAATAAAGATTTTTGGGGTTATGTGTGGCAAGGGGCGCCTTCTGAGGCTCTGACCTGCAACGCTCTGGAATGGCAGGTTTCAGAGGGCGGTGGGACCATTCTCGATGAGAACAGGAAGGTTACGGTAAACAATCCGCAGGCCATTGGCGCCTGGAACAGGGCTATGCGCTGGGTTGGGTCGATCTCGCCGCCGGGAGTAACCGCCTACAAGGAGTGGGATGCCTTCAACATCTGGCAAGCGGGAAACGCTGCCTTCATGCGCAACTGGCCGAATGCGTACGTGGCGGCGCGTGCTGAAAACTCGCCTACCAGGGATCACTTCGATATCGCGCCTCTGCCGGCGGGGAGGGCAGGGCCGGCCGCAACTTTGGGAGGACAAGGCTACGGTGTTTCGCGTTATTCGTCGCACCCGCGTGAGGCGGCGATGTTGGTTCGCTTTCTGACTAGTCGCAAAGAGCAAGCCAGGAGATGCCACACGTCCGCTGGGCCGCCGACCATACCTGAGCTCTACCAGGATTCCGAGGTTCTGGCCCAAAATCCATATTTCTCCACAGTATTGCTGGTGTTTCGCCAAGGTGCAGCGGTCCGGCCGTCTACCGTAGCCGGTAAGGCGTACCCAGATGTCTCGCGCACGTACTTTGAAGAAGTCCATGCCGTGCTCAGCCATAAAAAATCCGCCTCACAAGCCGCCGCTGACTTGCAAGAGGAATTGGCGAAGATACTCGAAAGATCTGCGACCCGCGCGAACGCACGTCTTTACCAACAGCCAGGGCTTGTGCGACGTTAGAAATACTGTTTAAGGCGAATCGCAGGCCTCAGCATGAATCCATTATCTTTAGAACTGTGAAAGACACGCGCCGCACATTCGCGAATCTGTTTCGTCGAAGCCATTTGACGATAGGGGTACGTCTGACTGCGTGTTTTCTGGCAATTGTCATATTGATGATCGCTGCGGACGCGGTAGCTATTTGGCAGCTCCGTCAATTGGCTACTCACACGGAAATGCTGAATACAACTGATATGGCATCGTCGGCCATTGTACGTCTGCACCTCGACGTGAATAGTTTTAGCGGTAAGGTGGCCGTTCTGACGCGGAGTCACGACGCGCGTCAATTCGTAGACGAAGCGGCTTCGGTGCGAGAGACGTTTCTGCGGCATCTTCAAGACGCAGAGCAAGCGCTCAGTTCGTCGCCAGAAATCACACAGGGCGGTTTGATCTCAAGCACACTGAAGACTCTGAGAACAACGCTGCCCTCTCAGATTGACAGTGAGATCGAACTGGCAAACGCTGGCGATTGGCCTGCGATTCAACTCCGATTGACGGGACAAATCCAGGATTTGATCGATCTGAGTTCATCCCTGGTAGAGGGAGTGGAGGAACGGGTATTTCAACAACGGGCAAGAATCAACGAAGAGACCGAGCAGGTGCGCCATCGCCTTTTCATAGTAGTCCCGTTAGCCTGGTTGCTGACTTTGCTCGCGGCCGCCGCGCTGGGATGGTACGTCACCAGGACTATTACTGTCCCGCTCGCTGAACTCGCCTCGGGGGCCCAAGCGTTGGCGCGCGGCGATTTTCAGCATGAAGTCAATGTCACTGGAAATGACGAATTGGGCGTCGTGGGGAGAGCCTTCAACCATGCGGCGCGGCAATTGCGTCACCAGTTCGAGATCACCCTGGCGGCGCGTGTCGCCGAGCGCACACGGATTGCGCGGGAGCTTCACGACACCCTGCTTCAAAGCTTCCATGGTTTGCTGCTGGGATTCCAGACTGTTTTCCAGTTGCTGCCAGAGCGCCCGATGGAGGCGAAAGCGAAGCTGGGAAGCGCAATCGAACAGGCCGCCGAGGTAATCACCGAGGGCCGGGATGCGGTGCAGGGACTGCGCGACTCCACAGTCGAAGGCAACGAGCTCGCCCCGGCCATAAGCACTCTCGGAGAAGAACTGGCAACGCACTCAAACAACAATCGACCCGCATTCCGTGTGGCGGTTGACGGCGAGTCGCGGGATCTGCATCCCATCCTTCGCGACGAGATCTACAGAATTGCTGCCGAAGCGTTGCGCAATGCGTTTCAGCACGCCCAGGCACGGCGTGTCGAGGTTGAAATCCGCTATGAAGATGAGCAGTTCCTAATGCGTGTTCGGGACGATGGAAAGGGCATTGATGCAGCGGTTCTCTCGGGCCATGGCAGTAAGGGGCACTTCGGCTTGCCCGGAATGCAGGAACGCGCCACACTTATGGGGGCTAAGCTCACAATGCGGAGCGAAGTGGATGCAGGTACGGAAGTGGAACTGCGCATTCCTGCCAGCACCGCTTACGGGACAGCTTGCAGAAGCTCGTAATTTTCACAAAAGTTTGCCGCGAAGGCGAAGGCATGAGTTAGGAGCCACGTCATGAGCGCCGATATCTCGCCAATTCGAATTCTCGGAGTGGACGACCATCCACTCGTACGCCAAGGAATCGCCGGTCTGGTGGGAGTCCAGCCGGACATGACTTTAGTTGCGGAAGCGTCCACCGGTCGCGAGGCCATTCAGCAATTCCGCACTCATCATCCCGACATCACACTAATGGACTTGCAAATGCCGGAGATGAGTGGGCTCGACGCGCTCATTGCTATTCGCAATGAATTTCCCGAAGCAAAAGTTATTGTGCTGACGACCTATGCAGGTGATGTGCAAATTGTCCGTGCGCTTAAGGCCGGTGCTCAGGCCTACCTTCTTAAGAATACTTTGCATAAAGAACTGCTGGAGACGATCCGTGCAGTACATGCCGGAAAGAAGGCGCTTTCCCCAGAGGCCTCGTACGAAGTCGCCGAGCATGCGACGGATGACGCCCTGACACCGGCAGAAATCGCTGTGTTGCGACTGATCGCAGCCGGCAATGCGAACAAGCAAATTGCCGATCAGCTTTCCATCACTGAGGAAACGGTTAAGAGCCGGGTCAAGAACATCCTTTCTAAATTAGGCGCCAACGACCGGACGCACGCCGCCATGATCGGTTTGAAGAGAGGAATCATCGAACTCTAGTTCCCTCCCCGCATGCCTGCCGGGCCGCAAACGGGCTTCGCGGTTCTTCGCGAGCGCAGGAGCAAGACACCTTTTCATGAATGGCGAAAAGCGAACAGCGAAGGGCGAGCAACGATTCTGCTAACTCGAAAGAGTGACCCTTTCGCCTCTTTTTGGGGTTTCGACTTGCCTTCACAATGTCACATTCTAGTAACGTCCGTAAGGGTGCGTATTGCGACGGTTATATTCCACATTCGCTGGCGGCTGGCCAGGTACAGGTTTGCTCCTGATGCGCTTGGTTGTCGGTTCCGTACTGATTGTGCGCGCGGGCTTGCGGTTGTGGGGCGACCCTCCACTTAACATCACAGTAATGTCCGCGGTCCTCCTGGTAGCTGGGATTCTCTTGACGGTCGGTTTATGGACTCCCATTGCAGGAAGCCTAGTGGCCCTGGTTGAAGCGTGGAAGATCCTGACGCTACCCGGAGACAGATGGCTTTGGCTGTTGGTGGCGGCCGTCAGCGGCGCCCTCGCTATGCTAGGACCAGGTTTGTGGTCGGTCGATGCTCGTCTCTTCGGATGGAAGCGGGTAGAAGTCCCACCTCGTAAGCCCGTTTCAAACTCTCCTTAAGCTATTACCCTCCCAAAGTTCCTGACTCAAAAGAGGGCCGCGATTCGCCTCCCTGGAGTTTGCGATTTGTCCCGATCTGGGGCTGTGCGCAAACGGCATTTGTCGGATAATCCGCTCATCGACGGAACGAAAGGCTCTAATTCAAAGCTCAAGCCAAGAGGTTGAACAAGAGCTTGGGGTTCCGGGATAGGAGACGCTATGCCAGAGATAGAGAACCTTCAGGAGTCCGCTCAGCATTGTTTTGAACTTGCCAAGGCGAGCGACTTCCTGGAAGAGGATATTGCCTTAGAAGCGTTTGAGTTATTAACCGCTAACAACTATGACGGCATTACAGCCCACGCCTTGGGCGTGAGCCTGTAAGGAGATCCTATGGACTGGATAGGATCTATGCACTGGCAAACAGAGTGCAGCAAAGGCTTAACTGTTCGCAGCAGAGAGCAGAGTACATAGCATCGCTCCTGGCATGGGAGCACACCGTTAGCAAAGATAGCTTTCAGCTGCTTGCTGAGACCCAAGCTATTCATTCGTTATGTAGTCACTCTGCTATGTAGAGTGATAGATAGGCAGGATGATATGGGGTACGCGGCTGTTGCGTTCACAGAACTGGAAGGGCTCGCAGGAACAAGCTTTCCAAACGTGGGCGGGATCGAAGACCAGCAACTGTATCTGGGATCTGAACTCAGCTCTGAGTACTGCTTCGAAGGCATCATCGGAAAGAGCCCAGCCATTCAGAACGTGCTGGAGCAAGTCTCCATTGTTGCGCCGACGGATGCCAGCGTCCTGCTCTATGGTGAGACGGGCACGGGGAAGGAGCTGATCGCGCGCGCCATTCACAACCTCAGCTCCCGGCGCGCGCGCGACTATGTACGCATGAACTGCGCTGCCATTCCATCCGGACTACTGGAAAGCGAGCTGTTCGGGCACGAGAGGGGTGCATTCACGGGAGCTCTGATGCAAAGAAAGGGCAGATTCGAGCTGGCGGACGGGGGCTCGCTGTTTCTCGATGAGATCGGCGATATCAGCCTGGAGGTGCAGCCGAAATTACTGCGTGCGTTGCAGGAGCAGGAGTTCGAGCGCCTGGGAAGTGCCAAAACGATCCAGGTAAACGTGCGCATAATTGCCGCGACCCATCGCGACCTTCCAGCCATGGTTCGGGAGGAGAAATTTCGCGAGGACCTGTTTTATCGACTTAACGTTTTTCCGATCGAGATCCCGCCCCTTCGGGAACGTCGCGAGGACATTCCGCTGCTGGTGAACTATTTTGTGTCGGAGCTGTCACGAAGAATGCGGAAGCAGATTAGCTCTATCCCCCAGCGAGTGATGGAGATCGTGACGAACTGTCCGTGGAAAGGCAACGTCAGGGAACTAGCAAACTTTATCGAACGCGCAGTCATACTTTCCCGTGGCGAGGAATTAGAAGTGCCAATGGCCGAGCTCTTGGTCTCTAACTCTCGCACAGTTTCTGCCCCAGCGTGTACCTTCCATGAAGCCGAGCGGGACGTAATCATCGAAGCTTTGAGAGCCGCGTCGGGACGCATAGCAGGCGATGGGGGAGCCGCCGAACGGCTCGGATTGAAGCGTACGACTCTGCAACACAAAATGCGTCGGCTCGGCATCACAAAAGCACAGTACCAATGCTAGCCGGCTTTCATCCTTAGCATTGCATTGCCTCTAGAATTAGAGCGCTAAGGTCGAACACAGGGACTGTAGCCATGCACTACATAGCGTTAACAATAGCGGATTTTGACGCTCCCGGACCGAGGAGTAGAACCAAATGACTGAGAAGAGGAACAGAGACAAAGTGATTGCCGAAATCACGGTTTCTCATCTGATGCGACTGGCCATCGAAAACGGCTGCCCTGTAAGCCGAGAACAAGCTCTCGTATTTTTCAATCGGGATGAGCGCGCGCAGGAGATGTGGAAGCACATGATGCAGGCTGGCTTGGATTTTTATCGCATGCAGCTTATTCCTACAGTACATTAGCCAACGGCGATAGAAGAGATCCCCGCTTTTCTGATTGTTCTTGCTGAACGGCCTTGAGCAAAACAATCACACGGTCGCTCAACGGCAGGGGCCGCCGGGCTATTGCCGCACTTGCTCTTGGGATAGGAGTGGGACGCAGTCTCAGCTGATGTTCTTGAAGAACATTTCGAACCACTTCACCGTTTCTCAGAACTAAGTCCAGCATGATCCCTCGACCGTCTTGCCAGAATGGCGGCAATGCCCGCATGAGGGCTAGGCATCGGCACTGCATTTGACTTCTCTCCAGTAGTTTCAATAGCTTGCGGCACCTGTAGTCTGGTACGCCATCTGCAACGTAGTGCTATCGGAGGCTGAGAAGCCCCTGGCACAAACGGAGAGCAAGATGCTGCGAATGCAATTCTATGAACTCCCGGACGGCATAAAGATGCAATTGGAAGGCCGGTTCGTCCGAGAATTTGCCGAGCACGCACGAACGCTGATCGGACGCTCCGTCGTTCCCTCGAACCTGGTCGTAGATTTGTCGGAGGTGAGTTTCGTCGACGCAGTCGGCGAAGAAGTGCTGCTGTGGTTCAAGGGAATCGGGGTGAAGTTTGCCGCCGAGTCTGTTTACGCCCGCCATGTCTGCGAATGTCTGCAATTGCCGATCGATGGCGACCGGTCGGCAGGCTCTCAACACGTACGTCACAGAACTCGCAGGCGTGCCCCTGGATGCGAACCGAGCAACGAGCAAGCTCACGTCCCACTTCAAGGAGAAACGTAGTTATGAAGTCCCTTTACCCAAACCCGACAGAGCGACGCCAAATTTCAACAACTGATGTGGCGTTGCAAAGTGAAATGACTGAAATGGAAGAGTTGTACTGGTTCGCACTGGCGCTGACTGGCGATCCAGAATTTGCGGCCAACCTAGTAGCCGACACCAAGAAACTGCCCTCGACAGGCCACGGTGTATTCCACAACCGACTCCGCAACTGGACAGCTGAGTCAGTGGCTGTGTCACTGAAGTCTAGATAGGGACATCTCGGGATGTCCCGCGGAAAATCATGAACGTTATCGTCGAGTTCATCATGAAGCATGGCTACCTCAGTCCTGTTCGGTGCAGTATTCGTGCACCAGATAGGATTGCCAGTACCGGGACCTCTGTTTCTGCTCGCGGCCGGGGCGCTCGCCGCCGCCGGGAAGCTGGGCCTCGCCGCCGCGCTCGGCCTGGCTGTGGTTGCCTGCGTGCTGGCTGACTGGTTGTGGTACGAGGCGGGCCGGCTGCGGGGCGAGAAGGTTTTGCACTTGATTCACCGCTTCGCGCCAGACCCCGACGCCGCCGATCAGAGGGCGAAAAAGACCTTTGCGAAGTACGGGCCTCCTATTCTCGTCTTATGCAAGTTCGTCCCGGGACTGGACGCGGTAGCGCCTCCCCTGGCCGGGACATCCCGCACCAGCCGTCTCCGATTCCTGACGCTGGAGACAACTGGGGCAGCTCTCTATTCATGCGTGTATGCCGGACTCGGCTATGTCTTCAGCCATGACCTGGACCGCGTTGCTGCCTACGCTGGCAGAGCGGGAACACTTTTGGGGGGACTCGCGTTGGGTGTACTCGCTATTTACGGCATCCGCAAGCTGGTTCGCTGGCGTCGGCTTAACGCGCGAGCTTCGGCGTGCGCGGACCACAACAGCTGAAGCGATGGGATGCGAAGGCTGCGTCGCCAATTCCTGCCAGGATCGTTGAAGGATTTGACTATGAGCACTAAGACTGTACCGAAACGGCAGGCATTGCTGGATGCTGCCACACTCATTAACCCTCGATATGGATGCGGTCCAGTGCAGTTCGCCGGAACGGACGAAGCACTGTACGAACGACACCTCCTGTTTGACAGCGGTGTCGCTATAGGGGCGGCGACGGCGCGCGATCGGTTCGAGGCGCTCGCCCGGTCGGTACGCGACATCCTGTCTCAGCGATGGCTCCTAACCGAGAAGACTTACGAACAACAAAATCCCAAGCGGCTCTACTACCTCTCGATGGAGTTCCTCATCGGCCGCTCACTCGAAAATAATGTTACGAATCTTCTGCTCGCTCCGCTGGCCTACAAGATCATCGAGGACAAGAAACTTAACCTTCTGGAGACATTGGAGCAGGAGCCGGATGCAGGCCTGGGCAATGGCGGTCTTGGACGTTTGGCAGCTTGCTTCATGGAATCCGCCGCGACCATGCAGCTCCCGGCCATGGGTTATGGACTGCGATATGAGTACGGCATCTTCAGGCAATCAATCCAGAACGGATGGCAACAGGAGACTCCGGACAACTGGCTTCGTTCTCCCGATCCGTGGGAGATCGCACGACCGAACGAGAGAGTGGAAGTCAACCTGGCTTGCTCCTTCGAGCTCAGCGGAGGCAGTCTGCGTCCCGTGCCAGGGCGTCCATCAACTTTGATCGGCATCCCCTTTGACCGTCCCGTCATCGGGTACGGCGGTTCAACCGTCAACACGCTCCGCCTCTGGGCCGCGGCCGCACCGGACTACTTCGACTTTGCAGAGTTCTCTCGTGGCGATTTTGTAGAGGCGTTTACCCAAAACCTGTCGGCTGAAACACTGACCCGGGTCCTCTATCCCGACGATTCCGATTTCAGAGGGCAGGCGCTGCGCCTTTTGCAGGAGTACTTCCTTGTCGCTTGCTCGCTGGCCGATGCGGTACGCCGCTTCCAACGCGGCAACGCGGATTGGCAGCTTCTTCGCAGACAAAGTGGCGATTCAGATGAACGATACGCACCCGGCTTTGTCGGTGCCGGAACTCATGCGAATCCTGGTGGACCAGGTGCACCTTGGATGGGACGAAGCCTGGCATATCGCACAGAACACGCTGGGCTACACGAATCACACCTTGTTGCCCGAAGCGCTCGAAAAGTGGCCTGTGGCGTGGTTTGAAGACGTGCTGCCCAGACAGCTTGAGATTATCTACGAAATCAATCGACGTTTCCTGGGTGATGTTCGCAGGCAATTTCCAGGCAGATGAAGACCGCATTCAGCGCGTGAGCCTCATGGAAGAGGGCGCCGCTAAGAAGGTTCGGATGGCGCATCTGGCGGTCGTAGGTTCCCACAGCACGAACGGTGTGGCGGAAATTCATTCGAACCTACTCCGGGAGACGACGCTCAAGGACTTGGCAGAGATCTACCCCGAGCGCTTCAACAACAAAACCAACGGGATCACGCCCCGGCGATGGTTGCTACTGTGCAATCCTGAGCTGTCCAGACTGATCACTGATGCGATTGGAGACGGCTGGATCAGTGACCTAAGTCAATTAAGCGAGCTGAAAGCAATCACGCCCGACAAAACCTTTCGTGAGGACTTCCTGAAGGCCAAGGGCAATGCCAAGCGAAGATTTTGCGATTGGCTCAGGTGGTCGACAGGGCAGATTCTTGATCCGGATGCGATTTTCGATTGTCAGATTAAACGCATCCACGAGTACAAACGTCAGTTACTGAATGCCCTGAGGATCGTAGTGCTTTACAACCGCCTACGCGAGAACCCTGGATTGGACATGCATCCACGGACCTTTTTCTTCGCCGGCAAGGCTGCCCCTGCTTACCGGCTTGCCAAACTGATTATTAAATTCATCAACAATCTGGCTGGCACGATTGATGGCGATCCCGCAGTACGCGGGCGTCTTAAAGTGATATTCCTGCCCGAGTACTGCGTCTCTCTGGCGGAGCACCTCATCCCCGCCAGTGACGTGTCCAACCAAGTTTCGACGGCGGGCTATGAAGCCAGCGGCACAAGCAACATGAAATTCATGATGAATGGCGCCTTGACAATCGGCACACGCGACGGCGCAACGATTGAGATGGCCGCAGAGGCGGGCGAGGAGAACTTCTTTCTTTTCGGCCTGACGGCGGAGCAGGTGATCGGTAGCCGCGCATGGTACAAGCCAAGCTGGCATTACGAACATGAGCCCGAGACGCGCAATGCCTTGGACTTGATCTTCTCCGACTATTTCAGCCGCAATGAACCCGGCGTCTTCGCCCCACTGCGCGACGTGTTGTTAACCCATGGAGATCACTACATGCACCTGGCGGACCTGAAGTCCTACCTCGAGGCCGACGAGCAGCTGCGCGCGTTGTACGCCGATCCCGACGAATGGGCGCGCAAGGCCATCTTGAATGTGGCGGGTTCGGGCAAGTTCTCAAGCGACCGTACCATCGCCGAGTACGCAGCCGAAATCTGGAACGTGCAACCATGTCCAGTGCCAGAGAAGGTGTAAGGAGAAAGCCGGTTCGAGCTTCGTCGAACCTGTCGTAATTGGGTGGACACCCAAGCGCGTCTCTCGCCGCTAATCACGCCGGAATGCGACCTTCGAAATGTTGGTTTCACCAGTACTGCGAGTCTAAACATCCCCCCTCGATACCGGAGAAATTTCTCTGGCCCGACCCTCCCAACGATGAGATGAATTTCAGGCCTGGCTCGACTAGGCTGTCATCTCTTTCGCGGCCACTGCGCTGCCCATCTAAGGGCACTGTCGCGATATTGGGCAGATCTTCGGTAGTCACTCGAGAACAGGTGCCCTAGAAATATAGATTTGCCGCTCTAAAGCTTTGGCGACGTGAATGCAACTTCATGAGCGTTGGAGAAAAAAGCGCGATGAAGAAGCTAGGAGCAATTGGCTAAGCCGTATCGAGTAGAAGATGGCAAGCATTTCCGTCTCCGGGACTTTGATTCCGGGGATACCGGCAAAATCAGGTCAAAGCGACAAGCTGCCGCGGAGTTGCAACGAGGTGTTGACCAGTTGTGCGTGTGGCAGGACAAGCTCTACGCCCAGCACCAGTGGGCCGTCCTCTTGATCTTCCAGGCTATGGATGCAGCCGGCAAGGACGGCACCATCAAGCACGTCATGTCGGGAGTGAACCCGGCAGGTTGCGAGGTCTACTCCTTCAAGGCGCCAAATGGACTCGAGTCGAACCATGATTACTTGTGGCGAACCACCCTGCGCCTCCCTGAGTGCGGCCGCATTGGGATCTTCAACCGCTCCTACTACGAAGAGGTATTGGTCGTAAGGGTGCATGACGATCTGTTGAAACAGCGGAAAATCCCGCCATCGCTGATCCACAACGGTATCTGGAAACAGCGCTTCGAGGACATTTGCGCTTTTGAGCGCTATCTCAGTCACAACGGAGTCGTGATCCGCAAATTCTTCCTAAATCTCTCCAAGGCTGAGCAGTCCAAACGGTTTCTGGCACGGCTGGAGCAGCCCGAAAAGCACTGGAAGTTTTCCGCCTCCGACATCAACGAACGCGAATCCTGGAACGACTACATGGCGGCCTACGAGGACATGATCCGGCATACAGCCACGCCATGGGCCCCTTGGTACGTTGTTCCGGCCGACCACAAGTGGTTTACGCGCATCGTGGTTGCGGCCGCAATTGTTGACACGCTGGAAGGGCTGGACTTGTCCTATCCCACGGTGGACCCGCAGAAACAGAAGCAGCTTGAAGAAGCCCGCCGGTTGCTGCAAAACGGGAGGCCCTAGTCATGGCCGGAAACTTTTCTCAATTGTTGCCGCCTCCCGAGGCAGTGAAAATCCTCATCGTGCTCGTGCTGTCCTTTCTGATTGGGCTGGAGCGAGAGGAGCACAAGGCGGACGGCGACTATTCCTTCGGCGGGGTGCGGACATTTCCGCTTATAGGACTCGTCGGATACGCGGTGGCTCTGCTATCAAGGGACCAACTAGCTGCCCCTCTCCATTGGTTTCGCGGTGGTGGGTGCATTTCTCTTGATGTCATACCGGCATAAGCTGTCTGCAGCTCAGGCGCTCGCTGACTCGCCCGGTGTTACGACTGAAATCTCGGGCTTGACTACCTACGTGCTCGGTGCGCTGGTCTCGCAACGGCTATTTCTGGATTGCTGCAACCATCGCCGTTCTTAGCCTCTTCTTGTTGGAGCTCAAGGGAGTGCTGGAGGGTTTGTCGAAACGACTCGCGCCGCACGAGATCCTGACGTTCACCAAGTTCCTGCTTCTTACGGCCGTGATCCTGCCGACGGTCCCCAACACTCCCTTCACTCAATTCGGGATCAACCCATTCAAGACGTGGTTATTGATTGTGGCCGTATGCGGAATTTCCTACGGAAGCTACGTGCTCCTCCGCCTGTCCAGGCAGAGGAAAGGAGTACTTCTCTCTGGAGCACTGGGAGGTGTCTACTCCTCTACCGCGACCACGGTTGCATTGGCCAAGAAAGCTTCTGGTCAAGGGGCTGCATACCTGTTCTCTGGTGGGATCCTCGTTGCTTCAGCAATGATGTATCTCCGCATGACAGTTCTTCTGATGCTCTTTAGTCGCACACTTCTGCATATGCTGGCGGTACCGCTTCTCGTTCTTGGGTGCGTAGCCGGGATCACGGGATGGCTCTGGTCACCGTCTTCAGCAGCAGAAACCGGCGGAAACCCGCGGCGAGGTTCGAGCCGAGAAATCCCTTGGAAATGCGGTCCGCGATTTTCTTTGCGGCACTTTTTCTTGCAGTTCTGGTTATCTCCCGCCTCGTAATCACCCACTTTGGCAACACGGGAATGTATGGTCTTGCAAGCCTTACCGGCCTCATCGATGTGGACGCTTTTATCCTGGGGATGACCCAGTCTGCCGGAGCCCTCACGCCAGGTTCTTTGGCGGCCAAGGGCATCTTGATCGCCATCGCCAGCAACAATGTGGCCAAGGGCCTCTATGCCTATGCGTTCGCTGATCGGAGAACTGGGTTACAGAGCCTGGCCTTGTTGAGCGGCATGGCTGCAGCTAAGTCTCATCCCGTTATGGTTGTTACCCTAACGTGAGAGCGATGTCGTATCTACGTATGACGTCGGGTTGCGTTCCCATAATCGAGTGCTTGAGGGCAAAGAAGTAATGAAACTCGCGACGTTATTAGAGGAGATCACGGGAAACCGCCGCTGTGCGACACCAGACGACATCCGCAAGGTTTTCGGCGATTATCACAACCTGCTGCGCTGGTTAACCGGCTTCCTGATCGGAGACGAGAAACTCGCCGGCGGCTGTATCGTCGATGCCTGCACGATTGCCGAAACTCAAACTCCAGACTTTCACGAATGGCTCGTATACTGGGGCGCCCGTGCCACGATTGGATACGCGCTCCAGATTCAGCAGGCGAACATTGCGGAGCTTGCCCCCAAATATGAAAGTAGTGAACCAGCCCATCTGAAGCATCCCGCGCTTTCACCTGAGTATTTTCTATTGCTGATTAAGAATGCCGAGAACATTCATGCTCGCCTGGACGTACTTTGCCGGTTCGTGCTCGTACTGTGCGGCATTGCAAATGACTCCTATGACAAAGTTGCCGCGCAGCTCGGGGTCAGCCGCAGCGCCGTCGAAGCAGCATATTGTGTTGCATTCGACGCTCTCGAACTCGCCTCCGACGGGGTGCTATGCAGTGCAGATGTTCCGGCGACTCGCACTAACAACGAACGAACGCTCGCCGATTCGACTGCTTGAGGGCGCCTGGTGTTCCGACACCAACCACTCGCGGTGCCCCCGGGGTTAGGTAGCATCGTCCGCGGGCGTCCTACTTGGCCAAAAGACGCGCCGTAAGGTGCGGACTGAAGGATGAAGTAATCTTCGCCGCCGGCTTTAGCGGTTGTCGGATCCAATCCTGCAACATCTGTTTCGCGACCCTATGCTGCCAGTGACCGTATCAGGGCGGGCAACTGTCCCTTCCGAGTCCCTAATGCGACTGCTAATCAACCATTTAGCCATCATCAGGTTCGGCATTAGACGTGCACTCTCCCACAATGGCGAACGCCATGCGAGGTTTTATGCCGAACGTCACAAAGTTTTTCAACTTTTTATTTGGCTGTCGTCACAGCAATCTTAGCCGTGTCTTCACCATAAGCAGACGGACATACTGCGTTTGCTGTGACTGCGGCGCAGAGTTCGACTATTCGCTGGAAACCATGTCGATTAAGTCGCCAGCAAACGCGGCTACCCGCCCGCCACGCCTTGTCGGAGGCGTGAGCCATGCGGTCGCCTAACGACGGGGAGATGCAACTATGACAGTCCCGAGGGCCAGCTGGTCCTGCGGCACACACGCGGCGGAGCCCGACTATTTCGAAGATGAGGAATCTCATACAGGAGCAACACAATGCCGAAACTTTTCGTGGGAATACTGATATTTTTCTTGCCAGTCCTTGCGTTTGGTCAATCTTTACCTACGTCATCGACATACCAGCCGGCGACCATTATCGACGTCAGGCCGCATCAGTCTCCAGGAGCCTCTAACTCCGATGACGCGCTTTACGAGGTGTCGGCGGTAGTAGGGCGTACAGTTTACGTTGTCCTGACCCCGTCGCCATTACCGTCGGGAGCAATACGGTATGCAGTTGGCCGTGAAGTCCTCGTCCACGTAGGCGATAACACAATTACATGGAACGACATCCTGGGCCGGTCTTACGAAGTGCCGATCATAAGCAGAAGCCCGTTTTCCGGCACCTTCAAATCTCAAGACTAATCAATCGATGACTCTGCTTCGTACGAAGCAGAGCATATTGAACGGAAAAGGAATCTCAATGAGATTTATTCAACGACTGTCATTCTTACCCGTGTTCATCGTTTTCATAACTTCTGCTCTATGCACAGGATGTTCACTACAACTACGACCACGGCGCGAACTTTGCAGCCTACAAAACCTACCAGTGGGTAGACCTCCCCGGCCCGGGCGGGGCGGTGCCGGATCAGTTGATCGATCAGTCCATTAAGCGTGCAGTGGACGAACAACTCGCGCAGAAAGGCCTGACCAGGGCCGACAAGGACGCGGATCTCTACGTCAGCTATCACGCCATTGTCAGAGAGGAAAAAAGCATCAACTTGTCGGCATTTGGTGACGGCGGCGGCCCCTGGGGATGGGGCGGCGGTTGGGGCGGATTCAATAGCGGTACCGTTACCGGCCAAACGTCCACTATTCCTGTCGGAACGCTGCTGGTAGACCTGTACGATCCTGCAAGAAAGCAGCTGGTCTGGCGCGGAGACGGCACCAAAACCATTGACCTTAAGAAAGACCCTGATAAGAACTACAGAACCCTGCAGAAATCCATGGCCAAGCTTTTTAAGAACTATCCGCCGCAGGCCGGCAAGTAAGAGGAGACAAAGTGAAATCACACTGGATCATCAGCTTCCTACTAACGTGTGCGCTGGCGATTTTCGCCAATGCTCAAGAGAATAGCGGCGTGCAAACCGCGGAAGGCACAATCGCAAATCTCGCGCGGCAAAACTCGGCGGCGCAACCAGCCCTGCTATGCAACTACAAGCGCCTGCAGGATTGCAGGATGCCGGGAGCTATCCAGAACGGTTGGAGCAGGTTCTGGGAGCCATGTCGGCAGAGTTAGGCGAAATTGCACAGGCCGCTCGTGAAGGCAAGATCAGCCGCGATCAAGCGGAATACCTCAGCCTGGAACGATACTACGTGGCATTGACCCGCTTTCAGTTCCTGCGAACGCTGTACCAGGATCCGCCGCAGGACAATCAGGCAGAATCGTACGCGCAGGCGAATCCAGCACCCCAGATTCCCAATGCTTCCGTCATTCTCCCGCCGCGAACTTGCTCGCCTGATATTTCCGAACAGCTCGTTAGCTACCTCGAGCTAAGTCCGCGGCAGGTGGAGGAAATTCGGGCGCAGGTGACTGCCCAGTGTGAGCAGGTACAACCACTGATGGAGCGACTGGAAGAGAGCCGTCGCAAGGAGATCTCGATCAAACTGAGCGGAAAATTTGATGGCAAGGAGGTTCAAGCTCTCGCGGCAGAGCAGTCGGGAATTATCAAGCAGCTCCTTGTGGCTAATTCGCAGCTAGAGATCAAACTTTACAGCATGTTGACCACCGAGCAACAACGAAAGGTCGATGGAGTATTGCGCCAGAGTCTCGATTCGGAGGTGAAGCCGGCTTTTGCCGAGCGGTAAAACGGATCCTACTGCTCTGACTCATCACAGCGCTGGATTGGAACCGAGTACTTCTTTCTATGGCGCGTTGGAGATCGATGTGAAAGCACGATTGATGATCGTATTGTTAATCACGGGTGGACTGCTGCCTTCGGCCAATGCCCAAGAGAGCAGTAGCGTACAAAGTAGCAACCGTGCCATGGCGCCTGTGCAGCAGCAGCCGCACGGCGAGCCCATCCGTCCACCGCAAACACAAGTGCCGCCCGAATTGCGCGATGTGGAAGGACATCTACAACCCAGTAGCGCGAATGCCGGCGAGACCATCGTGATTAATGTGTGGTCCTCTGCCACATCGGTGGCAGGCACGGCAAACGAGATGGAACGTAAGCAACTATCAACAGATTTCGCTGCTTCCGCATTGACCGCCGCCTTCAGGATGCAATCGACAGAGCGCAAAATCGAAAACTCCATCCGACGGGGCTTTCCGCTCGGCGAGTTCTGGATTCAAACCGACCTTGAAGAGGTCGACGATTCGCTCAGGCTGGCAGCTCTTTCCGTCACCAACGATGCTGATCGACAAGCGTTGCAGCAGTTGGAAAACCAGAACAGTCGGCTGCAAGTCTGGACCGATTGGCTGATGGACGCCAACCGACAAATGCAGCTGGGGGATTACTACATGTCTGCATCGGCACTGGACAACGACACGCGGTTTCAGAGTGGCGTAGCTTGCACCAAGTTCTTGGTTTCGATGCTGGCGAGCAGGAGATTGGCAGACGACAACTCCTGCCTGTGAGGTGCAGCTCCTGATCTTGGCAAGCCTTCTTATTCCCGTTGCTTTAAAGCACGAGGATGGGGTCGCTTGCCAGTGTAAGTGCCCGCGGAACGTCAAACTGCCGCGCCCATTGGCACCTCAGCACTCCGAAGGCCTCCTGAATACATACAGTTACGCTGGACTCGCTTTGGCATGGCGCTTGCAATGTAGAAGGCAGGAGTGTTTCATGACCCTTGGAATCATTAAGTCAGCGTGCGCCCTTGCCGTCGTGCTCTGGGCAGCTACACTCAGTCACGCTCAGCAACCTCTGCCACAGGCGCCGCCGGCAACGATCCTGGGAACGGTGCTCGATATAACCGGCGGCACGGTTCCGAACGCGACTGTTGTCTCACAAGGGCCGAACGAGAATCGCACCGTTGTGACAGGGGATAACGGCTTCTTTAAGTTCGATGGTATTAACCCTGGAACACCAATCCGAATCCTCGTGACTGCATCTGGGTTCAAGAGCTGGACCTCCAACCAGATTATTCTCGAGTCGGGGCAGTTCTTCATAATGACTGGCGTTACCCTCGCGGTCGAACCCGTAGAAGAGTCAGTGAACGCGGTTACCCCGGAGCAAATGGCCGCCGAACAGGTGAAAGCCGAAGAGAAGCAGCGCGTCTTCGGCGTCGTACCCAATTTCTATGTGACCTATGAGCACGATGCTGCACCGCTGACACCAAAACTAAAGTTTCAGCTTGCAATGAAGGCGTTAACGGACCCGGTCACGATCAGTGGCTTCGCCCTGAACGCCGCAATTTACCAGGCGGCCGATTACCCGAGCTACCGTCAGGGTGCGGCTGGTTATGGTCAGCGCCTTGGCGCTACCTCTGCCGGCGGGTACACCAACATCTTGATTGGCGATGCGCTACTGCCCTCCCTCTTTCACCAAGACCCCCGCTACTTCTATCAAGGCACCGGCACGACGAAGTCCCGCCTTCTGCACGCGCTGGCAACTCCATTTGTCGCGAGAGGAGACGACGGGCGAAGTGAGATCAATTATTCGAATATCATTGGCGACTTGGCATCCGGAGCGATTGCGAATGCCTATTATCCGAGCCAGGACCGTGGCGCTGAACTCGTAGCTCGCAGTGCCTTGATTGGCATCGGCGGCCGTATGGCCTTCGGCATCGTCCAAGAGTTCGTCTTGCATAAGTGCACGTCTCGACACTCCAGTGAGCCCTAATTCGCCTGGGGCGGCTGAGGCGTATCTGCGGCGGGATCTAAGAAACGGCGGCCCTCGAGCTT
Source organism: uncultured Acidobacteriaceae bacterium (assembly GCA_963720135.1). GTDB lineage: Bacteria > Acidobacteriota > Terriglobia > Terriglobales > Acidobacteriaceae > Bog-257. Next base: position 4,038 of record CAVREJ010000011.1, on the reverse strand, counting down.
GCTTCTGCCCGTTGTTGCTCAATCGATCCCTGCGCTTCGATCTTCAACACTCACCTAGACAAATTCATTGGCTAGACCGAACCCTGCCTCGCTGGAGGCGGTGCAGTCCCCGGCGACATGCCCAAATGTCGGCAAAAAGCCGACACTGCCTATCTACGGTCGACAGTTTCGACAGACTGTCCAGTCTCAGTTCGTCAACGCCTTGATTTATCAGCACTTACATTGATCACGCCTTGGCATCTGCCTTGCTCTTAGAGGAGTAGCCCGCAAGTTGGAGATTCTGTTGTTCGAATCCATCGCTTGCACGAAGAAGAAGAGGTGGTCACCCATGAAAGAAACTTTAGCAAGACAGACGAGCTTTGGCAGTCGTTACAGCTTCCGCACACTCCGAGCCTTTATCGTCACGCTCGTATACTTCGGCTGTCTCGTCGCGCCCTCGCTCTCTCATGGGGCTGAGTTGAAGCAAAACACTTTGGTCTATTGGAACGCGTACCTCGATGCTGCCCTTCCAGAGATGACCTCCCAAACACCCTTTCTTTGGGTCGACCAGAAGCCCGAGCGCCTTCAGCATGTCCGTGATGGTGAAATTCTGGTCTCGTCCGCCGGGAAGGAAAACCCAAAACCGGTGGCCTCAGGGCTGATCCACGATTGGGTGGGCGCGGCCTTTCTTCCCAATGTTAGTATCAAAGACGTTTTGTCCGCCGCGCGTGATTACAGCAACTACAAGGAGTATTACAAGCCCACGGTTGTTGATTCCAGGTTGCTGGGCAGCGACGGGCCCTGCGAGAAGTACTCCATGCGCGTGGTGAACAAGGAAGTCGTCGCCCAAACGGCGCTCGATATGGAGTACGAGACCTGCTACTTTAAAATCGACGACCGGCGATGGTACAGCACCACGCACACCACGCGTGTGCAGGAGATCCGGCATCTGGGCCTCCCGGACGAGCAGGAGCTTCCGCCGGATCATGGCAGCGGCTACATCTGGCGCCTGTACAGCGTCGCCAGGTTTGAGCAAAGAGACGGCGGAACCTATGTGGAAGTCGAGGCGATTGCCTTGAGTCGCGACGTTCCTACTATGCTACGCTGGGTGGTTAATCCTATCGTGCGCCGCGTCTCAAGGAACTCCATGCTCGTCTCCCTGCAACAGATGAAGGAGGCGGTCCGCTTGACCGAAGATGCGGAGCGGACTGCAAATTTACCCACGACTGCCCACAATGGCTCTCGAGGCGTTTTCGGTTCGGAGGTAGGCATCGCCAAGAGTTTTGCTCCGTCCGGGAAGCCGTGATTCAGGATTCGTCGGCACGGCGTCGGCTTGGCTCTTGTTCTTTCCGCACAAGTCCAATTCAAAGCGGCAACGCCGATGTTGAGTGCGGATGTGCGTTCCACAGATCCCGCGCTGGCTGGCCAATTGACGCCGGAAGATATCGACCGAACCTCGCGAATCAGCTTTCTCCTGATTAGCCGCGGCGAAGGCCCGAATTCAGCGAAGGTTGATTTCCTGCTGCGATATCAGACATCCGCTGGTTGTTCTGTTCTCGGTCGTGAACACCAGCAAGCACGCAATCTTGTTGATGCCTCCGCATGCCAAGTGCTCTGTAGAAATCGTTCGCGCGCCAGTGAGTATCTGACGGAAAGGAAGACTACTCACCTTTTGCCCTTTTGGACGAGTTCCACGTGCATTTGGCTCAGCTTGGTATAAGTTCGCCTCAGTCGCAGCAGAGGCCACCAATCGTAAAGATAGATCTGCATCGGTCGCCACATGGCGACCCATCCGGCAATCGTAAGACTCTCCCGCACGACGGCAGCCCAAGTACCCGCTTCGTGACCTAACAACAGCTTGCAGCCAAAAACAACAGCCCGATGAAAAGGCTGGTGCGGCTTGCCTTAACGGACGAAATAACGCCAATTCGTCATGCGATCAAAGTTCGGACGGCGTATCGAAAGTATGCGTAATTGCATAATTGCAAGAGGTTGTCGTGATTGCTGCGATTGGCGTAGATGGCATGTGCTTTGCAGGCCAAATTGCTAGGTGCCCTGCGGGATGATTGAATAACATGAGGTAGCATGCCCGAATCGCCAAGCTCGAAGGTCGAAGAGTTAAGTTACTGAACAAGCGGAGAGCAAAGACCTCAGATAAATGGTGACTGAAGTGCACTAGAAATCATGCTGGCGTTACCGAGCTTGTTGAAGAATCGGGGTCATTGGCACCCGTAGCCCAAATGGCAAAGAACTGGAGATTCAAATGAAACAGTTCGCTATAGTTGTCACCGCAGTCGTAATCCTGTTGGCGATTGCCTGGTGGAAGCCGCCGCAACCTACACTGTTCACGACTTCAAAACCCAGTAATATTTAACGCCTGCAACGGCTAGCAATCAGCGAATCAGCCTATTTCGGCGGGTTTTTCGTTGGAGGGAACCGTGCTCCTAAAGGGTATGAACCGGGCTTCCGAGTGGTGGAGCAAATTCGGCGATCTCATCCGCTTCGAGCTGATAAGAATCTCTCTCTGCTACTGCTGAATAGGTTCTGTTCCTTCGCTCAAGATCTTCAGATAGCGAGAGTATCCGAAGAGGCGGGCTCGGCGCTTTCCCGTGACTTCCTTGGCAATGCCGAGGCGAACCAAGTGGTTCAGGGAAACAGTCACCGTGGGAATGGATAGTTTGAGCGCTTCGGCCAGAGCACCGATGCCGGCAAGTGGTTTCTTCTGCATGTACTCATGAACGCGCAGCGCGGAAGATGCCGCCCGCCCGATGGTCTGGATTCGGTCTCGGTCTTTAGCTTTAGCGAAAAGTGCCAGAATCTGTTTTGCTGCTTCAGCGGCCGAGCGGGCCGTAATCTCCGTCCCTTCGAGAAAGAACGCCAGCCATTCTTCCCAGGCGCCCTCTGTCCGGACACGCTGAAGCAGATCGTAGTACTGGTCGCGGTTTGTTTTGAAGTACAGGCTGAGGTACAAAAGCGGCTCGCGCAAGGCCCCCTTCGAGCAAAGTAAGAGCGTAATTAGCAGCCGCCCAAGTCTGCCGTTGCCATCGAGGAAAGGGTGAATCGTCTCAAACTGCACGTGCACCAATCCGGCTTCAACCAGAACGGGCAGCTTATGTTTCTCGTCATGCAGAAAACGCTCAAAATTGTCGAGACACTCCGTCAATCGCTCTGGCGGAGGCGGAACAAATGCGGCGTTGCCAGGACGAGACCCTCCGACCCAGTTCTGTGATCGTCGAAACTCGCCCGGAGTGCTGTTAGCTCCGCGCCCGCCGCGCAACAGGATGGCGTGAATCTCGCGAATCAGCCGGAGAGACAGAGGGAAACCGCCTGCGATCCGTCGTAGCCCATGTTGCATCGCGGCGACGTAATTGGAGACCTCTTCGACATCATCAATCGGAACACCTGGCTCTGCGTCACTCTCAAAAAGCAAAAGATCGGAAAACGAGGATTGTGTCCCCTCTATCTGCGACGACAGCAGTGCCTCTTTTCGGATATACAGATAAAGAAAGAACTTGGTATCCGGGAGCAAGGTTGTGAAGCCATCGAGTCGGCCCAACGCCTGGTTGGCTCGGTCAAGATGTTGGTACAGCGCACCCAACTCCAACGGCGGAACGGGTGGGAGAGTCGGAGGGATAAACGCCTTCACTGGCTCTCCGGCCACGCTGGTGGTGGTGTAGGTGCCGAGCCTCGGCTCGTTTTCAGTGGCCACTGATGGTGTTAATGGTTCCTTTCATAAGCTCTTACGCTATTAAAGAATATGGCAGTATGTCTTAATAAGCAAGGACGCTAATTTTTTTCTCAGAAAATGTGGAGACACTCCGGGCCGCAACGGATACTGTTTCGCAATAGTAATTGTAGACGGCTCGCTCACACGCTCCTCCCCCGATCTGAATCGAACGACTGTGGCCATTTTGTGGCCAAAACAACGGTTAATCGCCGTTATTCATCAGCATTTGGCTGTGCTCAGAACGGACCCTGCGCGTCTCTTAGCGAAAGCGAATTGATTTGTTTTTAGCGACTTGCAGAATGGCAGTCCTGCGGGGTGTTCTCAGGTTTTCA